>CAWFMU010000010.1:0-210792 GCA_963816865.1 Terriglobia bacterium | reverse complement strand
AACAAAACCGCCGGGCCTGAGTTTCAGGATCCGGCGGCTGTCTTTACTGCTACCTCGTTGCTTACTGCTTGCTATGTCTGAATGATGCGGGGCGTGATGAAGAAGATCAGCTCCTGGTTGGAGGTGCTGACGCTTGTCCGTTTGAACAGATTGCCCAGGTACGGGATATTTCCCAGCAACGGTACCTGCGAGATGTTGACTGAGTTCTGGGTCTGGATCACGCCGCCGATAACCACCGTGCCACCGTCGGTCACGAGGACCTGAGTGGTTGCCTGCTGGGTGATCAGCGTCGGGTTGCCCTGCACCGTACGGCCGAAGTCAGGAGTCGTGTTTTCCACATCCACGTTCAGGAAGATGGTGCCTTCCGACGTGATCTGCGGAACCACAGTCAGCCGCAGGAACGCATCCACGTAAGTCACCGTGGGCGGTCCACCCAACTGAGCCTGAGTAACGATCGGCACGCGCACGCCCTGGCGAACCAGAGCCTGGATGTTGTTCTGCGTGACTACACGCGGACGGGAAAGTATTTTCAGCAAGCCGCGCGACTCCGCCATCGTAAGGACGGCGTCGATTCGCACATTGTTGCTGGCATTAAGAAAGTTAATGCCGCTGTTCGGACTGGTGACCGGCAGGTTCGAGAACAAGGGAATCTGCTGACCGGTGGTGGGTGAAGGCACCGAAGTTCCGATGATCGGATAGAGCGGGCTGAGGCCGAAGACTGACGTCGGCGAAGAGCCGACCGCCGATGCGCCGCCAATCGAGGTGTTTCCATTGCCCCAACCGAAACCAAGCTGGGTGCCGATATCGCGTGCGAAGCTGCGGGTTGCAGCCACGACGCGGGCTTCAATTTCAACTTCCTGGGTCTTGCGATCCAGCTGCGTGAGTAGCCGGTCGATGCTCGGCATCACCGAAGGAATGTCCTGGATGATCAGAGCGTTGGTGCGGTCATCCGAGATTACATCTCCGCGCTGCGTCAGGAAATTCTTCAGCGTGGGGACGACATCCTTGGAGTGGGCATAGCTCAGGAAACGGGTGACGGTAACTTTGTCCACCGCCAGCGCTTCCGCTTCCACCTGCGCGCGCCGCGATTCGGCTTCCTTGCGCATGGTTTCTACGGTCGCGATGCGGAGCACGTTGCCTTCAAGCTGCCGTGACAGATCGTTGTTCTTCAGAACGATATCCAGCGCCTGGTCCCACGGCACATCGTCGAGGACGATGGTCAGGGTGCCTTTGACGTTGGGATCGAGGACCACGTTCAGACCGCTGATTTCGTGGATCAGGCGGAAGAAATCTTTCAGGTCCACATCCTTCAGGTTGACCGAGATGGGCTCACCGGTGTACTTCGGCCCGCTGATGGCTGGTGACTGCGAGGCTTGCGCCTTCTGCTCAGCGGCCATGTTCACCGCCGGTTGCACACCGCTCGACTGCATGGCGGCGCTGGCCGGAGGCAACAGGTTGCCATCGGGTCTGGAGACAAACTTTCCGGCGGCCGTCATGGCCCGCGCGGGAGGCTCGATCGCGTCAGCCTTGGTATCGTCGCTCGCGGCCTTCGGAGAGTAGGAAGGCTCGATGAACGCGAAGTCCGTGGCGTGAGCGGAAGTCTGAACTAACTTGGCTTCCTTAGCCGGGGCAACGAGGGTCGGAGCGGCGAGCTCGGCGACCATGGGAGCAGTTGCGACTGCAGTCTTGGCCACGACGGGCTGAACGGCCGGGACCTTAACTGCCGCCGGCTGCGCCGCCTGGGCAACCTCTGACTTGGTGTAGAGCTTCAGGACCAGCGTGTTGTCGCTGCCCGCCACCAGTTCGTGACGGCACGCCTTGGTCAGATCGACCACGACGCGGGAAGAGCCCTGGCCGTCCATGCCGAGCCGGACGTCCTTGACTCCGTCGCCGTCAACACTGATGAGGCCGCGCGAAGTCGCCACTACCGTATTCGGCAGGTCGACGACGATGCGGGCTGGGCTGTCCAGCGTGCTCAGCCGCGGCTTCACGGTTCCGCGAGCGCTGATCTCGACGCTGAAACCGTCGCTGGTGCGCACCACGTTTACCTTCTGCAGCGCGGCATGCTTCGGAGCGTCCGTGCCCGCGCTCTGGGTCTGCGCCGAGGCGGTAATGAAAATTACCAGCATCGGCAGTAAAACTGTCAGAAATTGCTTTCGCATTTCGCTCTCCCCACTGGACTCGCCTTGGCTCGCCCCGTGATCTTTCGTAGCCAGATTTGTTTCCGCCGGTTACCCGGCCAATCCCCTCGCCGGCCTAGACCGCCGACGTCGTAATCTTCTTGGTCACTTCCCGGGTCAATGACTTACCCAGGCGGTCCTGGATCGTTTCCTTGAAAATGATCGAATCGCCGGTGATCTTCACCACAAAACCGTTGAACACCGGATCGTTCTCGCGCAGGAAATACGCCTTGTTCAGGCTGTTGACCACGACCGCGATCATTCCCGAGTCAGCCTTCACCACGCCCTTGAGATTGATCTGGTCAATGGCGAGGCAGCGCTTGCCGGTGCTGCATCCCGAACCAATCATGCTGCGGTTGACTACGGGGCTGACGAAGGGATCGCGCCGGCTGGTCATGTTGACCTGTGTGGGCGCATCCGATTTCGCTTCCGCGGGCTTCTTCTGGTTCTCGACCGCAATCTGCTGTTTGGTCTGCGATTTCTGGTGGGCCGCCGCCGGCTTGGCTTTAGGCGCGGCTTTCGCCGAAATTTTGGCCGCCGGGGCGCCGCTCTTCTGGGCCGGGCTGCCGCTCGGCTGAGCTGCCTGCAGCGTAACCTTGGTGTTGTTGATGACCGTCGGATTCTGCCCCAGGGCAGTTCCCGCCGCCATCGCCAGGAAAACAATTCCAGTCGTCAGCTTCATATGGTCCCCTGCTTTGCCGCCGCGGGCTGCCCCGGTTTTCCAACCGCTCCCGCTGGAGGCGTCAAGTCATGACTGAAGAATGTGGTCGCGGTGCAGGTGGCCACAACGCTCTCGTTCGCCGCGTACTGGTATGTATGCTTCGCCTTGGCGTCCGTGGGCCTCTTGGTGGTTGCCACCTGCAGACCCGCGACGTTCACGATGCGTTCCAGCTTGCTCACGTTCTCGAAGAAATTCCGCATCGAGTAGTACGGGCCATCGAGTTCGATCTCGAAAGGTACCTCGGTGTAGAAGTCCTTTGCCGCGGTGGGCTTGGAGGTGTAGCGGCGCAGTTCGATCCCGGCCTTGGCGGCTTCGACGTTCATCATCTTCATGAAGCCCGGCACTTCTTTCTCGTCGGGAACAATCTTGCGCTCGATCTCCAGTTGCTGCTTAAGGCTGGCCAGCTGGCGCTCGATATCCACCAGCTTGGGCTTGTAGGATTCCAGTTCCGCATTTTCACGGAGCTTGGTGTCCAGCGCAGCCTGGGCCGTCGCGTTGGCTTCGCGTTGGCTCTTGAACAAGGTGAAGTACAGGGCGCCGGTGATTAATGCCGCCACACCCAGCGCGGCTGCCCACTGTTTAATGCCCGAAAGTTCGTTAAAGTTGGCCATAGTTTTCTGCCTTCCTAGGACTTCGCCTTTTCGCAGGTCAAGGTGAAGTTGAAAGCCTGCATTTCTTTGTATGTATCGTCCTGAAAGGTCTCTTTGATTTCGATGTTCTTGAAGTGCCCAGTCTTCTGCAGATTGGAGATCAGACTGGCCACCGCATCCGTGCTCAGGGCCATGCCATCGATGTCGATGCTGGCGCCCTGATCTTTCATGCTGTTCAGCCAGACGGCTTCGGTGTTGTTCACCGTCTGTCCAACTGTGTTCAGCAGATCGACCGGGCCGGACTGGGCCGCTCGCAACTGGTCAATGACATCAACCCGCCGCTTGTAGTTGTCGGCTTCACGCTGGCGCTCCAGGTAACGCGCCTTCACGTCGGCCAATTCGGCGTTTTTCCGCAGCGCCACTTCCATCTTGGCGGCGATGTCCCGGTGCTGCTTGTCCAACTGGTACCAGTAGCCCACGTTGACCAGGGCAGCCAGAACCAGTACGACCAGGACCTTCAGCTTCGGTGAGCCTACGTCACCCACTTCCATGACGGCGGCCGCCGAGGCTGCGGATCGCTTGTTCTTTCCCTTTTGTGCGCCCAGCAGGTTGATTCGGATCATAAGTCTTCAAAACTCCTTAAGGCCAAACCCACCGCAACTGCCATCTGGCCCGCATTCTGCTCGATCAACTGCACTCCCGGTCCTTCCGTCGGCAGGCCGATCTTCTGGAACGGATTGAAGATCTCCACCGGCAGTGAAAACTCCTGGCGTAACGCATCCAC
Organism: Terriglobia bacterium; assembly: GCA_963816865.1. GTDB lineage: Bacteria > Acidobacteriota > Terriglobia > Terriglobales > Acidobacteriaceae > JAIQFF01. The sequence continues at coordinate 206,517 of CAWFMU010000010.1, read as the reverse complement.
GAGGCCGGGAACCTTGGAGGAACCGCCCGCCAGATAAATCTTCTCGATATGCTCTCCCGCCGAGCTGGCGCGGAAGAAATCGAACGTCTTCTGAATTTCCAGCACGATGATCTCAGTCACCTGTTGCAGGATGGGCGTCTTGGCGTCTTCGCTCACCGTGCCCACCTTGTGGCCCAGCTTCAAAGACTCAGCGTCGTCGAAGCTCAGGTCCAGTTCCTTCTGCAGAGAATCCGTGTACTGGTGGCCGCCCACGCTGACGTCGCGCGGGAACAACGGCGTGGTGCCCTTCACGATGTTGATGTTCATCACGCTCGCGCCCAGGTTTAACAGTGCCACCACTTGTGCCGGCGCGGGCTCGTAGTTGTACTCATAGCAGTTCTGCAAGGCCAGCGCGTCGATGTCCACAATAGCCGGAGTCTTGCCCGCCATCGAGAGTACGTTGGTGTAGTTGAGAATCTTGTCTTTCTTGACAGCTACCAGCAGAACATCCATCTGCGGGTTGCCGGCGTCTTCGGAGAGGATCTGATAGTCGAGGTTTACGTCAGCCAGATCGAAGGGAATATGCTGCGCCGCTTCTTTCTGGATGGTCTCCGCCAGTTCCTGGTCGCTCATCGAAGGCAGCGAGATCTTTTTCACGATCACCGAGTGGCCGCTTACCGCGGTGGCCACGGCTTTCGCCTTGATCGCGTTGTCGGTGAACAGCTTCGAAATCGCGCTCGAAACGGTTCCGGAATCCACGATCATGGAATCCACGACGATATCCGGCGCCAGCGGTTCCAGGCCCAGGTGCGCCACTTCGATACCGTTGCGTCCCTTCCTCAGCTCGACCGCCTTGATGCTGGAGGAACCCACATCCAGACCCACAATCGTTTTTGATCCCAATCCAAACATGTGCCCGCCTTTTACGGTTGCCCGGCAGCCTTACCAGCCGCCTTCGGTTTCTTCCGGTTGCCTTTCGCTTCCATCTGGCTCGACTTCTCTTCCATCCACTGGTCCAGCCTCGACTTCTTGAAGCGCCAGCGGTTGCCCAGCTTGAAAGCGGGAATCTTTTGCTCGCCTACATACTTGTAAAGCGTGTCCGGACTCACTCCCAGGTATTGCGACGCCTGGCGAATGTTCATGACTTCACGCGAGTCGGCCATAGTTCCAAACCCCTTCCACAGATTCAGGCCCGGTATCGGGCTAACGTTGGGAGAAAATTCCTCGCACAAAATTGCGTTCGAGTGAATTTAGGTGTGCTGAGCATATATCAACCCCTAAACTGCCAAGGTCAAGGCGTATCTTCGGGTTTTACCGGGTTTTATACCTGTTTTCTGGAAATGGTCGAGACGGGACTTGCAGATGGATACTAGGAATAGTGGTTTTGCTATTAATGCATACAACTAAATGCGGTGTTTATACAGTCGGTTCGAACAGTACCCTCATTGCGTAACTAAAGTACTACAGACGTTACTCAGGTATCTGGACAGGCGGAAACGCCGTAGAGAGCGGCAAGCCCCGCAAATATCTGGCTCTTATGGGGTTGATGTTCGTAGCGCCTGGCTGAGGCCAGACTCTAGCGAGAGGGCCAATGCCAGGCTGGAGCTCCGAGGCCCTTGGTCCCCGCGATCTCAGTTTCACCGAATCTCTTTTCAAGCATGATGGAATGACAGCCTAGTTGCGCCGCGAGTGCTGAAACGACAGGGTGTGCATGGGTCACGACTACGACCTGTGTTCGCTCGGCTGCTCTGGCGATCAGGCGCGCAAGGGCAGCGAGCAGGTCTGGATGCAGACTCGTCTCCGGCTCATTCAGGACCATTAGCGCGGGCGGCCTTGGCGTCAACAGCGCGGCAATCCAAAGCAGGTAACGCAGTGTTCCATCCGACAATTCAGCTGTGCCAAGCGGTCGCAATAGCCCATGCTGGACCATCGTCAGGGCGAACCTACCTCCTATGCTCTCTACGGAAAGACGGCTGCCCGGAAAAGCGTCCTCGACCGCCGCGTCGAGCAAGTCGTCAGCCCCGATTTCTCGGATGGTCTGGATTGCCGCACCGAGGTCCGCCCCATCGTTACCGAGTATCGGCGTCCAAGTGCCGACTTGGGGTGAGCGTACCGGTGCGTCCGCATCTGTTCTGAAATGATCGTAGAAGCGCCAGTCTCGAATCGACTCGCGCAATGTCAGCATTTCCGGGGCGTTTCTCGGATCGGAAACATTCGTCATCATGCTGTCAAAGGCGGAGAGGCGATCCGTGACTAGATCCGACTTTCCGTCTTCGGTGAGAATGCGAACCAGGGGGCCGTGACGATCCACCAGCATTGTGCTCGGACGAAGTACGGGTCCATGCCAGATACATTCACGCTTAATCTGAGGATCGAGGCTGAAAGCTGAGGAGGCGGGAGTCGGCAGCCCCAAGTCGATAAGATAACCATATTCGTCGCCCGCAAACCCCAACCGCAGATTCACAGGCTGCGTTCGCCGGGTTCCTTGAATCGGGTGATCACCTCTTCGCATAGAGGGCGAGATGGACTCCGGACCAGCCCAGAGTGTTGATTGGAGACCTCCCTCACGAGCGATGGATGAGACTACTCGGCCTTGTGCGGTATCAGCAAGAAGCCGGAGCGCACGATAGAGACTGGATTTCCCGCTACCATTCGGGCCGGTAACGACGTTGAGTCTTTCCAGAGGGATAACCAGATCGCGCAGCGATCGATAGTTGGAAATGGCGAGGGCGGTAAGCATGACTCAATGATGTCTTCGCACGGCACGGATAAGTCATCGGACTATACCCATTCCAAATGGGCCAAACAAGGAGTTACTTGGGAAGAGGGACAGTGGCAGAGCCTTGAAGGGGTATCAATGGCGATGGCGAGTCGCCCCCGCGACAGCGGGCGGGACGCCGGCGCTACGCTTTCGCTAAGTGCTAACTGCCAATTGCTAAATGCTGTTTCTAGTAATCCGACAGCTCTTTCATGGCCCGGAACAGGTCCGCGGTCTGGGGCAGGATGGCATTCTCCAGGTCCGGGTGGTAGGCAACATAGACGTCCATGGCGGCCACGCGCCTCACCGGAGCATCCAGGTGCTCGAACATCTGGTCCGCGATTCGAGCGGCGATTTCTGCCCCGTAGCCCCAGCTCAGGGTGTCTTCGTACGCTACGAGCGCACGGTTGGTCTTTTGGACCGAGGCGGCGATGGTCTCCCAGTCGAAGGGGTTCAGGCTGCGCAGATCGATCAGTTCGGCTTTCACTCCATGCTCGCGTTCCAGTTTCTGCACCGCCTGTAAGGCCCTGGGAACGACCGCTCCGTAGGTGATGACCGTGAGATCGGTTCCCGCCTGCACCACTTTGGCTTTGCCGAACGGCACCATGTAGTCCGGACCGGGGTAGGAAGCGCGGCCGTAGGTTTCGCGATATAGACGCTTGTGTTCGAGGAAGAGAACGGGGTCGTCGCAACGGATCGCAGTGCGCAACAGGCCCGCGGCGTCCAAAGCGTTCGATGGAAAAACCACCCGCAACCCCGGAATATGCGTAAAAACGCTCTCTCCGCACTGGGAGTGATAAATGGCGCCGCCGGTAAGGTAGCCGCCTATGGCCACGCGAATGACGCAGGGCGCGGAAAAAGTGTCATTGGAGCGCCAGCGGATCAGGGGCAGTTCGCTGCGCAGTTGCATCATGGCAGGCCAGATATAGTCGAAGAACTGGATTTCAACCACCGGCTTCAGTCCTCGCGTTGCCATGCCCGTGGCGCGGCCGACGATATTGGCCTCCGCGATGGGCGAGTTGAATACGCGGTCGGAACCGAACTCCATCTGCAGCCCGGCGGTGAGCTTGAATACACCGCCCTTGCCTTTGACCAGCTTCTGCTTCAGGTATTCTTCGCGGCTGCAGTCGGCCACATCCTCGCCGAAGATCACGATGCGTTCGTCGCGGCGCATCTCGTCGCGCAACGTGGCAGTGATCAGATCGGCCATGGTCTTCGGCGCCGGCTTCTTGCCATCCGCGGTGGGGGCCTCGGGCTTGGAGGCCGCAGGCTGGGTCTCGAAGACGGACGACGTGGGATCAAGGTTCGGCGAATACACGTATTGAAGGACTTTGTCGGGCGACGGCGGAGGCGCCTGCAGCGCGCGGTCAACCGCAACCTGCAGATCGTCGTCCACCTGCTTTTCGAGACGGTTGATGCCCTTCTCGTCCAGAATGCCTTCGCGTATGAGGAACATCTGCATTCGTGTGATGGGATCGCGCTGAGCATCACGCTGGCGCTCGACATCCGGCCGGTAGAGTCGCTCGTCGTCAGAGAGCGAATGCGAGTAGGGCCGGATCACGTGAGCATGTACGAAAGAAGGACCATGCCCGGCGCGGCAATGCGCCGCTGAGCGCACGAAGGCGGCGTAGCTGGCCACCGGGTCCGTTCCATCTACTTCTTCAAAGTGGAAGTTAGGGAAGCCGCTGACCAGGCGGGAAATATTTCCCCCTGCAGTTTGCACTTCGACCGGCACCGAGATGGCATATCCGTTGTCCTCGACGACGAAAATCAGGGGGAGGCGCAGGTTGGCAGCAGTATTCAAGGCCTCCCAAAACTCACCTTCACTGGTCGTGCCTTCGCCCAGAGAGACGTAGGTAATTTCGTCGCCATGGAACTTGACGTCTTTGAACTCCCGGTAGTCGCCGGTGGCTTTCCGGGCGGAATCAGGATGTGCGGCGTAGTAGCGCCCGACTTCGGCGCAGCCGACAGCCTGCAGAATCTGGGTTCCGGTGGGCGACGAGCCGGTCACAATATTGAGATCGGGGATACTCCAGTGCGAAGGCATCTGTCGTCCGCCGGAGCTGGGGTCTTCGCCCGAGCCGACCGCCTGCAACAGCATGTCGTACGCGGTCACACCCAATGCCAGGCCGAGCGCCCGGTCGCGGTAATAAGGATAAAACCAGTCGTAGCCGGCTTTTAGCGCAAAGGCTGCAGCCACTCCCACGGCTTCATGTCCTGCGCCGGAAATCTGGAAGAAGATCTTCTGCTGGCGTTTAAGCAGGATTTCTTTATCGTCCACCCGCCGGGAGGTGTACATGTGGCGGTAGGCTTCGATGAGTTGTTCGCGGGAAAGCCCTTCGTAGGTCTTGCCGGCTTTCTTGACATCGCGTTCGGATACTGCGGCCGATTTAGGCTCAGTCTTTGTGGTGGCCATCCGGATTCCTTAGATGCGAGTGTACAAGAACCCTTTGCATTGTAAATCGGAAGGGGGCTTTCGGCACTTGGGAATTAGCAATTGGCACTTGGCACCCTTCCCTTCGGATTGGCGTTTCCGGCAGATGTGTTTTGGCGAATTGCCAATTGCTAATTGCCAATTGCCGCTGCCCGTCATCATTTATTCTGGAAGCGTTCTCCATGATCAAATTCAATCGCCCATTCGACCCTCACGCCATCCAGTTGGTGATCTTCGATCTCGACGGCACGCTGATTGACTCTCGCCTGGACCTGGTGCACTCGGTAAACGCCACGCTGCGCCACATGAAGCGTCCCGAGCTGCCGGACGATGTGATTGCCAGTTACGTCGGGGACGGAGCGCCGGCGCTGATTGGGCGCGCACTCGGCAGCGAGGCCAATGACGAGAAGCTGGTGCGGTCCGGCCTGGAATATTTCCTTACGTACTACCGCGAACACAAACTGGACCACACTCACTTGTACGACGGGATTGTGGAAGCGCTGGCAACTCTCCAGAATTCGCACAACGGGCAGCCGCGCAAGATGGCCGTGCTCTCCAACAAGCCGGTGAACCCGTCGCGGGCCATTGTCGAGGCTTTGGGACTGAGGGAATTTCTTTGCGCTGCGTTTACGGCGGCAACAGCTTTCCCACCAAAAAGCCGGATCCCGAGGGAGCGCAGACAATCCTGCGAGAAATGACGACAGGACCGCATGAAACACTGATCGTGGGCGACTCGGGCGTTGACGTCCTCACCGGCCGTAATGCCGGAACATGGACCTGCGGCGTGACCTATGGTTTCGCGCCGCATACGCTGAGAGATGCCGCGCCGGACGTATTGCTCGACAAGCCTTCGGAGTTGGCGGAGTTATTCACGTGAGAAGAAATCAGAGCACGATGAGGGTCGAGTTCATTAATCTGGCCATTTTCCTGGCGTAAGGCGAATCGCCAGCTTATCTGCCTCAATTCTTCCGGCGAGACCATAGCACGGTTCTAGAGCTATCTGAAAACCCTCACCTGTCTTTTCAATAGCCAGACCGTAAACCACATTCTGGTGATTGAAACCCTTCAGATCCAGGCCAACAATGCCCTCCAAAATGAATTCCACTAAGACGTGCTTGGTCAGGACGTAGAAACCCTTTTCGTCCAAATCATTCGTCATTTGCCAGGTGTGAACGGTCAGGGACGACGAACCGGTGCGATTCAAATGCAGACTGATAATTTCCGCATCATGAAAAGTAGGCCAACGACCAAACCAGTCGTGGAGTTCCTGTGCGCCGTCGATCACCGACAATTCGTTAGGTACTGTCACGTAACTTCCTCCGCTGAACAACTTAGGATCATATCGAATCGATTGAGAAAAAGACCGGTTAGTCGGTGCCAAGCCTTACAGCCTGTGTCCTCAGCGGTTAACGCTTTTCGTGCCGCCATCAGCTAAACTGCCATCGAGGATGAAAAAACCGTTAGAGAACTTCACGCCCGCCGAACTGCGCAAGCTGCGCAGCCTTAAAGATCCCAACGGAATCCAGCGTCATCTCGACGCGATGCCGTACCATCTGGCCGACACTGCGTGGTCGCCGCGTAGGGTCCTTCGTGAAAATACTTCGCATTGTCTCGAAGGCGCGATGTTCGCCGCGGCGGCGTTGCGGGCGAACGGCTTTCCCCCGCTGATCTGGGACCTCGAGGCCGAACACGATACCGACCACGTCCTCGCTATCTACCGGGTAAAGGGCCACTGGGGAGCGGTCGCGAAATCCAACTACACGGGCTGCCGTTTCCGGGAACCGGTCTATCGCTCACTGCGCGAGCTGGCCATGAGCTATTTCAATCTCTATTTCAACCTGCGGCGGGAGCGGACCCTGCGCACATTTTCCCGTCCGGTAAACCTGGCCCGCTTCGACGATCTTCACTGGATGACCACACAGAAACCCATCTGGTTCATCGTGTACCATCTGCTCGAAATCCCCCACACCAAGCTACTGCGTCCGGGCATTGCGAAACACTTACACCGCATAGACGAGAGACTATTTCGGGCAGAGACACTGGGCAAGGCGGAGAAACTGCGTTGACCCAGATCCCAACAGGCTCCGCAGTGTGGCTCCGGACTACAACGATACGTTGACGGCGATAGCGATTCCAGGATGCTGTCGGTTGTACATGTAATACCCATCATTGACGTAGTCGACATAGACTTCGTCGGTCCTGTACCAGACGGGCGACCAGGTCTCCGGGCAGGGATCCACTACATCAAACCAGAAGCCTCCAAATTGGAAACGCGGTGCCCCTTGGACCACCACGACCGGGACTTCGTGCACGCGGAACCAGTGTCCACGGCCAAAGTGGGCGCGGAAGCGGTCTTCCGGGATACGGTATCCGTGGTAGCCGCCACGCTCGTGCCAGGGATGATGCTCACGCTGCCAGTCGTGTGCACGCTGCCGTTGCCAGATGTCTTGCCGCACGTAGTGAGGCGATGGTTCCGACCTTCTCACCTCATGGAATTGCCCGCCATACGGCCGATGCTCAGGGATTCTCTGAACTGACTCGTGGGATTCACGAACTTGTTGATGCCGATACTCGGCCTCATGTGGCTGGTGATTGCCATGCGACGATGGCGATGGGTGTCCGCCTTCGTGCTGGCGGACGTCGCCTTCCTGGTGGTGAGGATTACCACCCTCGTGGTCTTTCGACCGGCCATTCTGCGCGCCGGCAAGCACCGATGTTCCCAGGAACAACACCGCAACTGACACAGTCACTACGGCCACTGATTTCATGATTGAGCACTCCCCTGTGAACTGAAATCTAGCCGATTTCTCAGGGGAGATCCCAGATTACGGAAGTCGCGATTGTGGGCAGAACCATAAGGCAACCTGTGGTGTAGAAAGGCGGTTCGATTACGCTTGCGGTGACCATGCCGTTTGTGACATTTGCGGGCTCTGCTTTCCGACATACAATCCCTGCATGAGGCTCCCATTCCTGACGCTGCTGCTCTTCGCCACGACCGCCTGGGCGCAGAGCGCGCCGGACATGGCTTCGGCACCGCATTACCGGCTGTTACTGGCCAACGATCAGGTCCGCGTGTTTGCGGTAACGCTTCGCCCGCTGGATCGGACCATGGCACGGCACGATCACGACTTCCTGGTGATTGCGCTTCTGGAGTGCGATGTAGTGATGTGGCCGGAAGGAGAGTCTGACATTCAGAATTTTCACTTCAGCCCGGGCGACGTCCGCTTCTACTCCGGCGGGCGCGCGCTGGGCATGCGCAATGACCGCACCACGGACTATCGCAACATCACCGTCGAATTTCTCGATCCTAAAGTGACGAACTACGGCTATCAGGGCTATTCCGGCAAGTTTGACTACGGTCCCATTTCGATAGCTCCGCCGGTTGATCCCCATGCCAAGTTCATGAATTCGCTGTTGCTGGGAGCGGCCACGGTGAGTGATGTACAACTCCTGTCCCGCGATCCCTTTCCCGCCTCCGGAGAAACCGGGTGCGGAGCTTCTGATTCCCGTCACCGACATCGACCTGAAGGCCGGTGAGTACGAGAGAATGCGTAAATCGTCGGGCGATGCAGTCTGGATTCCGGCGGGACGGAAGCACACATTTCTCAACGCGACCTCTGATCCGGTGCGGTTTATCGTCGTTCAGTTCACGGCCGAGCCGAAGTAGTTGGCTTTCCGGACATCTCACCAGAACCCACGTGGTTCTAAGCCCGTATACGACTCTATGAAGCGGTACGCAGCCTTACTCCTGTTTCTTGCCTTCCTCTCGTGGCCCGGACTCGCGCAAAACCAGACGATGCAGAACTCGTCCTCGAGCGCGAAGGCAACCCCTCAACTCTCCCAGGACCAGATTCGCGCGCTCATTCGCCAGGTGGCGGACAAGGACATCGAGAATGACAAGAAACAGAGTGACTACACCTACATTCAGCGCGAAGAAGAACACAAACTCGACGGCGATGGGAAGGTGAAGTCGAGCGAATCAAAGACCGAGGAAATCATGGTGCTGTATGGAGAACAAGTTGAGCGCCTGATCGCCAAGGACGACAAGCCGCTCTCGGAAAAAGATGCGGCCAAAGAAGAAGAGCGTATCCAGAAACTGACCGACAAGCGCAAGAACGAAACCGAAGAGGAGCGCAAGAAGCGGCTGGAAAAGGAAGAGAAAGACCGCGAAGACGGCCGCAAGTTTGTGGGTGAGGTTGCGGACGCCTACAACTTCCGCCTCATCGGCATAGAAAACCTCGATGGGCGCGAGACTTACGTGATTGACGCCGAGCCCCGTCCCGACTTTCAGCCCCACTCAAAGGAAGCGAAGATCCTGCCCAAGTTCCGTTTCCGTGTCTGGATCGACCAGGCAGAATCGCAATGGGTCAAGCTGGACGCGGAGTGCATCGACACCGTTTCCGTGGGATGGTTTCTGGCGCGAATTCACAAAGGATCGCGTCTACTGATCGACCAGACCCGAATCAACGACGAAGTCTGGCTGCCCCGGCATGTTGCGCTCAAAGTGGATGTGCGGGTCGCCCTGCTGAAAAACTTCAACGTCGAGACCGATGTAACTTATCGCGACTACAAGAAGTTTCGTACGGATACGAAGATTGTTCCGGTGGGAGAGTTGCAGGAGCAACACTGAGTTTCAGCAACAAGCGTTCGGGACGCGCCGAAATACATAGGTCCTTCACGGCCTGAAGGCCGTTCAGGATGACAAGCGACGCGGGACGACAAGCGTGCGATGTCAGTTCTTCTTTTCTGCGACTTCGAGCCGGGTCTCGGCCCGTTTGAGCGCGTCTTCGGCGTGAGTGAAGTCCGCTTCGGTCTTGCCGGTCTGCAAAGCTTCCTCGGCCCGCCGCTTCGACTCCTGGGCGCGCTTCACATCAATTTCCTGCGGACGCTCGGCAGTCTCGGCCAGGATCGTGACTTTGTCGGGAAGCACTTCGGCAAAACCCCAGGCGACCGACAAATAGTATGTCTGACCGCCCTTGCGATAAGTGATCTCGCCGACCGCCAGCTCGGTAATGAGCGGAGCATGGCCGGGCAGGATGCCGAGGTATCCATTCTTGCCAGGAATCTGGATTTCCTCCGCCACGTCCTTCACCACCATCTTTTCCGGGGTGACGATCTCGAGTTGGAAAGTGTCTGGCATCAGTCTTCAGTCGTCGGTCTTCAGTCGTTAGCAAGACAAACCAAATCCGTCGGTAACTTCGATCGTGCTGATGACTGACGACCGAAGACTGACGACTGTTCTTACGCTGCTTTCAACTTCTCTGCCGCTTCGAGCACTTCATCAATGGTGCCCTTCATGTAAAAGGCCTGCTCCGGGATGTCGTCGTACTTGCCTTCGTTGATTTCCTTGAAGCCTTTTACCGTGTCGGCGACCTTGACGTAGCGGCCCGGCGAGCCGGTGAACTGTTCGGCCACGTGGAAGGGTTGCGACAGGAAGCGCTGAATCTTTCGGGCGCGCGCCACGCTGACCTTCTGGTCTTCGCTCAGTTCGTCGATGCCGAGAATCGCGATGATGTCCTGCAGATCTTTGTAGGTCTGCAGCGTCTTTTTCACGCCCTGCGCCACGTCGTAGTGGTCCTGACCGACGATGCGCGGATCGAGAATGCGCGAAGTCGATGCCAGCGGATCGACCGCGGGATAGATTCCGATCTCGGTCAATGCACGCGAGAGCACCGTGGTGGCGTCGAGGTGAGCAAACGTCGTTGCCGGCGCGGGATCGGTAAGATCGTCGGCGGGCACGTAGATGGCCTGCACCGAAGTGACCGATCCTTTTTTCGTTGAGGTGATGCGTTCCTGCAACTCGCCCATTTCCGTTGCCAGGTTCGGCTGGTATCCGACGGCGCTGGGCATGCGGCCGAGCAGCGCGGAAACTTCCGATCCGGCCTGGGTGAAACGGAAAATGTTGTCGATGAAGAGCAGCGTGTCCGCGCCTTCTTCGTCGCGGAAAAATTCGGCGACGGTCAGCCCGGTCAGCGCAACCCGCAGACGCGCGCCGGGCGGCTCGGTCATCTGTCCGTAGATCAGCGCCGCTTTCGATTTTGACGGATCGCCCGGCTTGATGACGCCCGACTCGGTCATTTCCAGCCACAGATCGTTGCCTTCGCGCGTGCGTTCACCGACGCCGGCAAACACCGAATATCCGCCGTGCTGCTTGGCGACGTTGTTGATCAGTTCCTGAATGAAGACGGTCTTGCCGACACCGGCGCCGCCGAACAATCCGATCTTGCCGCCCTTGAGGAAGGGCTGGATGAGATCCACAACCTTGACGCCGGTCTCGAACATCTCGGCAGTGGTCGCCTGATCTTCAAACAACGGAGCCGGGCGATGGATCGGCATGGTCTTGGTGTGCTCGATCGGTCCCAACTGGTCCACGGGCTGGCCGATCACGTTCATCACGCGCCCCAGCGTGCCGCGGCCCACGGGCACCGGAGATCGGCCCGCCCTGGTCAATGGCTTTCATGCCGCGCACCATGCCCTCGGTCGCTTCCATGGCAACGCAGCGCACCCGGCCTTCGCCCAGGTGCTGCTGCACTTCCAGAATCACGTTGACCGGATTCGGCACGGTGAAGCCGTCGCTGACGACTTTGAGCGCCTGGTAAATCGGCGGCATGGCGCCCTCGACAAACTGCACGTCGACGGCGGGACCGGAAATCTGAATTACGCGTCCAATTCTCTCTGGCATAGCACCTCAGCTCTTAGCTACTAGCTTCTAGCTTACTAGCTCTGGCTTGAAAACTTTCGATGCAATAACTCAATATGCGCTGTTGGCTCTAGCTAAAAGCCAAAAGCTAATAGCTAAAAGCTGTTTTACTGCGCTGCTGCTCCGCTTACGATCTCAATAATTTCTTTCGTAATCTTGGCCTGGCGTGCCCGGTTCATGGCCAGGGTCAGCGAATCGATCATGTCCGTGGCGTTGTTGGTGGCTGCGTCCATGGCGGTCATGCGGGCTGCGTGCTCTGCGGCCACCGATTCCTGCAGACCGCGAAATATCTGGATCGCCACATACTTTGGCAGCAGCGACCGGAACAGCTCCTCCGGAGACTGTTCGTAAATGTAGTCAACCGGCGCCGTGGCGAATTTGGCCGCGGCCGCATCGATGTCGCGCGTGTCGGCGGGACGAATGCCCACACCTTCACCTTTCGCAGCCTCGAGAGCTTGCTCTTTTTCTTTCAGCGTCATGCCTTCAGCCTGCTTTACCGCGGCTACGCCAATCTGCTCGATGGGCAGGATCTGTTCCACCACGAGGCGCTGCGCGATCACCGACTTGAACTCGTTGTACAGCAAATACACCGAATCAATTTCTTCCCGGCTGTAGCGCTCGATCACCCGTTCCGCCAGTTCAGAGGCCAGGGCGTAGTCGATCTTGTTCAACACGCCGATCTGCTCGCCCACGATCGTGGTTTGCGGCGCGTCCTGCGAGTCGGCCTTCCTCGGCTCGGCAGCGCGGTAGCGTCGCCGCAGAAAATCGCGTCCCTTGCGGCCGATGGTTTCAATCTCGAGATTCTTGTCCGCCTTGGTCGCAATGAAACGTGCCGCCGCTTTCAGAATATTGGTATTGAAAGCACCCGCCAGTCCCTTGTCGCCGGTGACCACGATCAGCAGAACATTCTTCTCGGGACGGCGCGCCAGCAGGGGATGCCGGGGTTCACCCGTCTCCGGATCGTAGATCTCAGCCCGCGACACCAGCGACTTCAGCACGTTGGTCAACATCTGGGCGTAGGGACGCGCCGCCAGGGCGCGCTCCTGCGCCCGGCGCAATTTCGCCGCCGAAACCATCTTCATGGCCTTGGTGATCTGCCGCGTGTTGGTCACGCTGCGGATGCGCCGCCGGATGTCGAGAATGTTTGGCATGAATCAGTCGTCAGTCTTCAGTCGTCAGCTATTCGTCGTTGGCCATTGGCCCTTGGTCGTTGGCCTCAAGCTAAGAGCTAAAAGCTAAGAGCTAACAGCTACTTCGCTATTTCGCCACTGCTTGTCGCTCCGCTACGAACGCTTCTTTGCTCTGCTTGATGACTTTGCTCATCTCAGCTTTCAGAGCATCGTCCAAAACTTTTTTCTCCATGATCGTGCGCAGCAGGCCTGGGTTGGTCGCGTCCACATACTTGTAGAGTTCGGCTTCGAAGTCGCGCACCTGGTCTACCGGGAGGTCGTCGAAGAATCCGTTGGTGCCGGCAAAAATAATCAGGATCTGCTTGGAGAACGGCAGCGGCGAAAACTGCTTTTGCTTGAGCACTTCGACCAGGCGCTGGCCGCGATTGAGCTGGGCCTGCGTGGCCTTGTCGAGGTCGCTGCCGAACTGCGCGAACGCCGCCAGTTCGCGATACTGGGCCAGTTCCAGCTTCATGCTGCCGGCCACCTGCCGCATGGCTTTGATCTGCGCGCTGCCGCCGACGCGGCTTACGGAAATTCCCACGTTCACCGCCGGCCGCACGCCGCTGTTGAACAGATCGGTCTCAAGGAAGATCTGGCCGTCGGTGATCGAAATCACGTTGGTCGGGATGTACGCAGAAACGTCGCCCGCCTGGGTCTCGATGATCGGCAACGCGGTCAGTGAGCCGCCGCCCATCTTGTCGCTCAGCTTGGAGGCGCGCTCCAGCAAACGCGAGTGGAGATAAAAAACGTCTCCGGGATACGCCTCGCGTCCCGGCGGACGCCGCAGCAGCAGCGAAATTTCGCGATACGATGCCGCGTGCTTGGAAAGATCGTCGTAAATCACCAGCGCATGGCGCTTGGTGTCGCGGAAATATTCGCCCATGGCGCAAGCCGCGTAAGGCGAGATGTACTGCATCGGAGCCGGTTCAGATGCCGAAGCGGCCACCACGATGGTGTACTCCATGGCGCCGGCATCGCTGAGAATTTTTACGACCTGCGCAATCGAAGACCGCTTCTGCCCGATCGCGTTGTAGATGCAGATCAGGTTATTGCCCTTGCTGTTGATGATGGTGTCGAGCGCGACCGCAGTCTTGCCGGTCTGGCGATCGCCGATGATCAACTCGCGCTGTCCGCGGCCGATCGGGATCATACTGTCGATGGCCTTCAGTCCGGTCGCCATGGGCTCGCGCACCGGCTGCCGGTCGATCACGCCCGGGGCCAGGCGTTCGAGAGCGATGAACTGGTCGGTCGCGATCGGGCCCTTGTCGTCAATCGGCTGCCCCAGCGAGTTCACCACTCGCCCGACCAAGGCTTCGCCGACGGGCACGCTCATGATGCGGCCGGTGCGCTTGACCTCGTCGCCCTCGCTGATTTCCGTGTACTCGCCCAGCAGCACCACGCCGACCTGGTCTTCTTCCAGGTTCATGGCGATGCCGGCGACGTTGTGCGGAAACTCGAGCAATTCTCCGGCCATGACTTTATCGAGGCCATGCACGCGGGCAATGCCGTCGCCCAGGGTGATGACCGTTCCGACTTCATCCACGGCAATCTTCGATTCGTAATTCTCGATCTGCTGCCGGATCAGCTGCGTGATCTCGTCTGCTTTGATTTGTGCCATAAGGTCAGCTCTTAGCCGTTAGCTTTTAGCTCTTAGCTTTTCTTTGCGTCCTTTGCGGATTTCCTTTGCGATCTTTGCGGTAAAAGTCTTCTGAAACTCGCGAGCTTCAAATCGACTCGAATCCGGTCCAGCTAAAAGCTAAAGGCTAAGAGCTAATAGCTTCTCTTATCCTCTCCAACTGGCCCTTCACCGAGCCGTCGTAGATCATGCTGCCGACTTTCACGATGGCGCCACCCAGAATTGAACCATCCTGCGCATAACGGGCGCGCACTTTGTGGCCGGTCAGTTTTGCGACCTGCGCTTCCAGGGCACTTCGTTTCGGCTTGTCCCAACTCGCGCGCGCTGGTAATCTGCGCTTCGACGAAACCCATGCGGCGATTGAGTTCCTTTTCAAATTCCTTCACGATCGGATCGAGAAATTTAATTCGCCGGTGGTCAATCAGCACCGCGACAAAGTTTCGCACCGGGCGGGAGAAGCCGGCGCGCGCGACAATCGCATCCAGCAACGCACGCTTCTGTTCCGCCGGAATTGACGGCGCTTCCCAGACTTCGCGCAATTCCGAGCTGCTGTCCGCCAACTGGGCCACAGACTGGGCTTCCAGCAGCGTCTTCGCCGGGTCCAGATGCTGGTCGAAGACCACGTCGGCGAAGGCGCGCGCGTAAGTGCTGGTCACGGAAGCCATGGTCTAGTTTTTGTCCTGTCCGCCGCTACGTTTTCGGCGAAAGCTCGCGGGCAAAGCCTTGCACCAGGGCCTGGTCCGTGGCTGGATCCACTTTGATCTGTCGGGCGGCCAGCGATACCGCCAAATTCGCCGCGTAGTTGGTCAGTTCGCGTCGCGCCAATTTGGCCGCCGCCGCGATCTCCTGCTCGGCAGACTCCACGATCTTGCGTCCGTCTTCTTCCGCCGCCGCCTTGATTCGTGCTTCTTCCGCGACCGCTTCTTTCTCCGCGGTGGCGCGCATCCCTGCGATTTCCGAATCCAGCCGGGAGAGCCGGGTTTCGATTTCACCCAGGCGCCGGTTGGCGTCCTCGCTCGCCTGCCGCGCTTCCTGCATCGCCTTCTGGATGGAAGCGGTGCGATTGCGGAACATGCCGGGCAGATTCTTCTTCGAGAAGTAGACAACCGCGCCGGCAACGACCGCGAAATTCAGCACCACGCACAGCCAGTAGGCATTATCGAGACTCAGACCGGTGAGCTTTGCCACCATCTGCACCGACGCCGAATGCTTGAACTGCGCCTGCTCGTCGTCCTCGTGCGATTCCTTTGCGGGCTCTCCGTTCACAGCGCTGGCAGAGTGTTCGGGGCTCGTGGAAGAAGGATTCGCCTGGGCTTTGGCGGTAGTGGCTGAGCACAAAGAATAAAAACAGCAAAGCTAAGATCGCACTGTGGCCGCGGCGACTCGCCCGCGCTGCACCGGCTCAGGACCGCGGGCGAGTCGCCCGCGGCCACACAACCACCGAGCCACACAACTTGGCCACACGCATCGCATGAGAGCGGAGATCGCATCAGTCGCCACCTGCCGGGCTTTGACCCGCTGGTTCGAGGACGGTGCGAATAATCGCAGTTGCCAGCTTTCCGCTTTCCGCTTCGAGACCAGTTTGTGCGGCCTTCTTGTCCTGTTCGATCGCCGCCCGCGCCTGCTCCACCTGGGCTTGCGCCCGGGTGCGCGCCTCGGCCACGGCTGCGGCCCGTGCCTGCAGGGCCTGCTGGCGACGTGCTTCCTGACTCTTGAATATGGTCATGCGCGCTTCGCGCAGCCGCTGTTCATAGTCCGCGGTGCGCGCTTCCGCCTGGGCAATATCGGCCCGCGCTTTTTCGATGGCGCCTTCCGTCCGGCTGTGCCGTTCCGCCAGCACTTTGGTCAGCGGCTTGTGCACCACGGCGGTATAAATGCCGAACAACAAAATCGACAAAAATGATAGTCGGCACGGACCCGAGCAGTAATCCGCCTAGTTGTCCAAATATCTCGTTCATTGTGTGCTGATCAGGTCTAGAGCGTAAGGAGGCTTAAGACCATTGAAAGTAACATGTTACGGATTGAGTGTCAACGCAGCCGAGGGCGGTTTCCAGATTGAAACTGGAGCCTGCGAACTATTTCGCGAGATCGTGGAAAGTTGCTTGACATCCGGCATAACGGGTCTAGCATGGATGTATCACCTCCGATCCAATCCGGATCGAATGGGCCGATAGCCAAGGAATGTCACCGCTTCTTGGTTGCCGGCCCATTTAATTTTAGTCGTCGGTCTTCAGTCGTCAGCCCTTTCGAAACGGTTGTCGGTGTCTAATCCAATGTGAAGGCACTTCGCTACAGTCTCTTGCTGCCACTTATTCATTTGGCGATCTCGATGCCCGTGATCTATCACGAAGAAGCCCTGTATTGGCGGTTCATTCCTCGCATCCAGATCGAAGAAGACTTCGAGAAGACCGCTCCTCGGCCGATCTTCCAGTCAGGTCCGATGATCGCATGGAATCCATGTTATGAGTACCGACCCTCCACTGCCGACCGATTCATCTTCACTGTCGAATTTCCTGCCGGGATGGTCATCGCACCGCACGGTGCTTCGGGATGCAACCCGACTCTGCTCCGACCGATACTGCAAAAGCTTAAGAACTGGATGCGCGTGCAACCCCGGATCGTGCTTCTGGACAGTCTGCTACTTCTTGGAATCGCGGGCCAGTGGTGGCTGGTCGGGCGATGGCTCGACCGTCTCCGCGAGCGGCGCAAGCACACCATGCGCTGGATCATCCCGGTCGCGACGATAACCATTCCTGGAATCGCTGTGGCTGCAGCGGCCTTCGGAAACCCACCGAGATTGGAGCCTAGCGCGATCATCCTCTCATTGATTGCATTCTTTGCCTGGGTAGCGCTGCTTTTGATGTTCGCCGTTGCCGCTGTGCAGTGGGCGCTTCGCTTGAGCCGGGAAGCCCGTCATCAGTACAGCTAATCCTGCACGACAAAATTCCTTACCTTCCTTAACACAGACTCCGGCGCTTCCACTTCCAATTCCACCGATCCTCCCTTGTACTCGCGCGAATAAATCCGCGACCGCGCTTCGAGCAGCGCCAGCAGCTTCCCTTCTTTCTGGGGCACGCGCAGACGTACACGGCTGATCGGGTCCTCCGACAGCATCTCGTCAATCCGGTCCAGCAGTGTGGTCATGCCGGTGCCCTTCGCCGCGGACACATGCACTCGGCTGGCATCGTCCAACAATGACTCGCGCTGCTTCGGAGGCAGCAGGTCAATCTTGTTCATCACCCGCAGACGCGGTTTGCCGTCGACTTCCAGTTCCTTGAGCACTTTATCCACCTGCGCGTCCTGCTCCGCCGAGAGCGGGCTGCTGGCATCGGAAACCTGCAGCACCAGCGATGCCCGTTGCACCTCTTCCAGCGTCGCGCGAAAGGCTGTCACCAGCGTGTGAGGAAGATTGCGAATAAATCCGACCGTGTCCGACAACAACACCTTTCGCCGCGAAGGCAGGGCCACGGAACGAATCGTGGGATCGAGCGTGGCAAACATTCGCGGGGACTGCAGCACAGCGGCGTGAGTAAGCGCATTGAACAACGTGGACTTCCCTGCATTGGTGTAGCCGACCAACGCGACCGTCGCCACCGGCACCGCTTCCCGCCGGGCACGTTGCTGGGCCCGGACGCGCCGCACATTTTCTATCTGCTCTTTCACATGGCGGATGCGCCGGTGAATCTTCCTGCGGTCGGTTTCGAGTTGGGTTTCGCCAGGGCCGCGGGTGCCGATGCCACCGCCCAGTTGCGACATTTCTATTCCGCGCCCGCCCAGGCGCGGCAGCATGTACTCCAGTTGCGCCAACTCCACCTGCAGCTGGCCTTCCCGGGTTCGCGCATGTTTCGCAAAAATGTCGAGGATGAGCTGAGTGCGGTCTATCACGCGGGTGTCGACCAGCTTCTCGATGTTGCGTTGCTGCGAAGCCGTGAGGTCGTGGTCGAACAGCAGCAGATCGGCGGAGACCGAAGCGGTGGCGCCGGCAATCTCCTCCAGCTTTCCGCTTCCGATCAGCGTGGCCGGGTCGGGACGGTCGCGGTGCTGCAGAAATTCGCCGACAATTTCCGCGCCCGCGCTGACCGCCAGAGAGCGCAACTCGTCCAGCGACTCCTCGGCGCTGAACTCCGGGATGTCCGGCGCTTTCGTTGCCGCCGGCCCGCTGGAGGTGTCACGGGCAGCCTGCGCCGCGGCGGTCAGCGGGCCATTCCGGGGACGAGCGGATGCAGCCCCTCGAGAGCGCGTGCGCACGTCAAGGCCAATCAGGAATGCCCGCTCTTTGGGCGAACGATTCCCGTCGGCCGCCGGGCTGCGCCCACTGGCCATGTTCTTGTCGAAAGACTTCTTCCCGGAAGATCTGGATTTTGGACTACTCAATTTGCTGGGCTCTCGGCAACGAACATGGATCGGCTCACCTGTGTCGGCGCTTAGCAATTAGCAACCAGCGGTTACAGTGAGACCGGCAGGGAGCGGTTTGGCCAATTGCTAATTGCCAAGTGCCTTTTGCCCCACTCCCGGAAAAACCATACGCTCTTCATCATCCCTCGGTACCAGAAGGACGCGGCATCGCCGCTGCCTCCGGGCCCGCATTCGGAGCCGCCGCGGGCGCCGGCACCATCGTCGGCCTCTCCCCCTGGCTGTGCAGGATCTTTCCCATTGCCACCGTAGAGATGGCGTGCTTGAAGATCAGTTGTTCCTGGTTGTTGGTTTCGAGCACGACCGAATACTTGTCGAAGGAGCGGATACGTCCCGTGAGTTTGACCCCGCTCAACAGGTAAATCGTGATATTGGTTCGCTCCTTGCGTGCCGTATTGAGGAAGGTATCCTGGATGTTTTGCGCCGGCTTATTTTCCATCGCCGATCTCCTTGGTCCTGACCGCAAAGTTCTGTGTGGTCAGGTCGGTATCGCCCTTGCCCGGGTAACTTGTACTCGACGCCAGCCGCGCGCGATCGGGAATGAACAACCAACCCTGCGCGGCAGTTCCGTGCGGTAAAGCAGGAAGCCACTTCCAATAGTGTTTGTAACGATACGGCGTTACTTCCCGCATTTCAAGCTGGCTAGTGAAGGGTGGCGATTGGTCATTGGTCAAATAGCCATGGCCCACGCCGGCCAAGACTTTACCAGGCAATTGCCAATTGCCGATCTGGTTCGATTGACATCCCGACCACAAAGTGCAACTATTCTCCGCTTCGACGGCAGCCCAACCGGGCCGCGCGTCTACATTCAGCCTCCGGAGTCATGTATGCACCATGAGATAGCGCTGTTCGTCATGCCCACGCACACCGGCACCGAGGCACTGGCCTTCATCCTGCGCTGGATCCATCTATTGGCAGGCATCACCTGGGTGGGCTTGCTGTATTTTTTCAACCTGGTCAACGTGCCCTTCATGAAGCAGGTGGACGCGGCCAGCAAGCCGAAGATTTTCCAGTACCTGACCATGCCGGCCCTGCAACTGTTCCGCTGGAGCGCGATGCTGACCGTCTTCGTGGGCTTCTGGTACTGGTCGCAGGTCTATGTCGCAGCGGATGCGCACCGCATGGGCGTGGGCGCGGGAAGCACAATCGGACTGTTTCTCCTGATCTGGGTAGCAGCGTCCATGATTCTCTATTTCGTGATCTCAAAAACGCCGAGCGGATACGTTCTGGGCGCGATTGTGGCCGTGCTGGTTTGCGCCGCGGGCTGGCTGTTTGTGAACTACACACCGGTGGGACAGGACGACAACCACGTGCTCTCGATCGGAATCGGCGGCGGGCTGGGCTTCATCATGCTGTTCAATGTCTGGGGAATCATCTGGCGCAATAACAAGATGATCATCCGCGGAACCCTGGCAGGAACGCCCCCGGCGAACGCGGCGGTCCTGGCGCGGCAGGCCTTTCTGGCCTCGCGCACGAATTTCTTCCTGTCCGTACCCATGATTTTTTTCATGGCCGCGAGTTCGCACTACACGCTTCTGGGGCGGTGAGACCGTGAGTCGCTATCGGGACAATTGGCGTCACTCCAAGCCAACGGGACTGAGCTGCCTGTTGAACATTCTACTTGACCTGAAAATTCTTCGGATCGAGGCCCACATTGTTGGAAACCTCGTCCGCCGCGATGTCCCACTCATAGACTTCGGTTGTGCCGTCCTGAAGCTCCTGGGTAAAGTGAATGACGTACTTCGAAGGCAGGGTCAGACCTTCGGTGGTCTTGAAATCGCTAAAGTTCTCTTCAATCGTGTAGCGTGTCTCCTTCTGCTTAACGCTCTGGGTGATGTCGGAACCGCCGGGGTTCGGAGCCAAACCGGATGCCAGGGTCAGGGAGTAGGTCGTCGCGACATGGCGATACGTGTCTTTATCGAAGTATAGGTGGATGACAAGGTCGTCCTTGTTTTTGGAGTGGTAACCAATCTCATACGCCTCCCCGCCGCCGATTTTCTTTTCTCCGTTGTAGCTGAGCTTGGGCTTGTTAGTGTCCAAGTTGAGCAACGCCCAGGCAGTCGTCAGTGTTCCTCCCATGAGGCCTTCGCGGATGATCTGGTCCTGGCTGTACACGAAATCACCGAACGAGGATCGTCTGTGGTTAGCCATGGTCGCTGCGATACGGGCCTTGTCGCCATCGGTAACGAACTGTTCACCTCGATAGTCGCCGTTGGACAACTTGATTAACAGGACCGATTTCCGGCCGTCCGACACTAATCCGCTGGTGCCGGGCAGTGTACTGCCGCCGCCCCCGACGCGAATCTTGAACTCTGACTGTCCTTGCACCACCCGGGTTTTCGAGGCGGCTCGTGCCTCGCGCGTGCCGATGGAATCCAAATGCCGGGTAACAATGTCTTCCGCCTTCGGGTCGGCGGCAAACAGCAGCGCTGACTGCAGACAAAACACGGCCGTGATTTTCGTCAGTATCTTGAACACTCGCTTGTCTGACTTCATGTGAGCACCTTTTCCCGGTGGCGGGAGTACCGGCCCAAGGCAACTTTTCAGCTCGTTCGTAACCGCGCGAGACCTTCAAAAAGAAAAGCCTGCGGGCGAACCCGCAGGCGGCTAGTCTAGCGCTTTTGAGTCTAGAAACTCAGCTTCAATGCTACCTGCATTTGGCGGGCTGAGGTGGTTCCGTCAGATCGGCCTACCGTATTCGTGATCAGCCCGAAGATCGGTTGTCCCACCAGGTTGCCGTTGGCGTTGGGATCGGAGCCTGGATTATTGAAGTGAGGATGGTTGAAGATGTTGTAACACTCCACTCGCAGCTCTCCGACAAATCGTTCCGTCAGGTTCATCTTCTTGGTGAAAGTTAAGTCAAAGTTTACAAAACCCGGTCCGTAGAAATGGTTGCGCCCCGAACTGCCCGGTCCAACGAAGAGCGGACCGCCATCGGCATCGGCCCGGTTCGAGAAAGCGGCAGGATTGGTAAACCAGACTTTGGCTCCGCCCGCACTCGCCTGGGTGTTCGAACCCGGAGCAAACGGATCACCCACCAGGTCCGCACGGCCGCTCAAGCCAGTACGTTCCATGTCGGTGGTGCTGAAAACATCGAACGGATGACCGGTCTGCGCGCTGGTGATGCCCGAGAACTGGATCCCTTCGAAGACCTTGCCGACAAAGCCGCTGTTGAGATAGCTCTTGCCTTTGCCCACAGGCGCTTCCCAAATGTAACTGATGACCCCGATGTGCCGAACGTCGTTATCGGAATTTCCGCGTTCCTCCCCTAAATCCAGCGAATTTCTGGGGAATGCACGGTTACCGATGTTCGGGGCCAGGGGATCGTTGGAATCGTCAATCCCGTGCGCCCAGGTATAAGCCCCCTGCAATTGCAGCCCGTGGCTCATCCGGTGCGTGACCTTTACCTGCAGAGAGTGGTAAATGGAATTTCCAATGGAGCGCTGGAAAAAAGGTTGAACGATCGCATTTTGCGTGACCGCGTTGAAGGGGAGAACGGGGAAGTTCCCGTCAGCCCCGGTATACAGGTTCGCATGACCCACGGTGGCGGGGGTGCAACCGAAGGCGTTCGTGGGATCGCTGCAGAAAGCGACCAACTGTTTGACCAGGTTCGGATCGGGGGGGTTGCCATCGACTTGCCGGAAAATGTGCGTGCCCTTCGATCCTACATAGGCTAAATCCAGGGTGTTGCCGCCAACGAGGTCACGCTGGATGCCAAAATTCCAGTTGTTGCTGACGGGGTTGCGAAAATGGGGGTCGAACAAGATCGGTTCCAGCTGTGCTCCCTGCTGGATAGTAGCTGACGGATGCGTGTCCGGCGGGCTGGGCAAGACATAAAGTTGACCGTTGAGAGCGCCCCCAAAGAAATTGTTCAATGTCTCAAACGGGTTGACCACGTAGTCCTGCTCGAAGGGCGGATTGGCGCGGGCATTCCCGAAAAGGTTGCCGAAGACACGATCATGGAAGATTCCGAACCCGCCGCGGATCGCTGTCCTGCCGTTGTTCCAAGGATCCCATGAGAATCCGACGCGAGGCTCGACGTTGGAATAGTCGCTGGCATAAATCTGTTTCCCCGTCCCGGGTCCCACGATTGACATGACCAATGGCGCAGGGCCGGCCGGATTGCTGAGCAGATTCGAAAAGTTAGCGTTTTCCTCGTAGGGAACTCCGTCCAACTGGTAGCGCAAGCCATAGGTAAGAGTAAAGTTGCGCCGTATTTTCCATGTGTCCTGTCCGTACCAGTCGTACTCGTGTTGCCGGAAGTTCTTGTCGTCGGTAGGCTGCCGCACGCCGCCTTTGTTAAAGAACTGTCCCTGTTGATCTTTCCACACAAAACCGTAGAAGGCCGACACGGCATCCTCGAGCGCGGTCGTGGTGTTGGCCACACCTTGCAACAGACTCAAATTGGTATTGAAAAAAGTGGTCGTGTCCGCCCGACGGCGGGAGGTGAAGTTGCTGTTACCGTCCTCATGGATATTGCGGAAGTCGCCGCCGAACTTCAGGGTATGCGAGCCGTGTACCCAGCTGATGCTGTCACTGTAGCTGTCCGTGCCAGTTCGCCGGGCCTGGTTATCCGACGCCTCCGAGATACAGCCGAAGCTGCTGAATGGATCCAGGACGTAATCGGTGCCTCTTCCGAACCGGTCAAGCGGAGCGACGCTATCGAGCACGCTCAACCCGTTGCACTTGAAACCGGCAAAAATCCGGTTGTAGGAAAAGGTGAAACTATTGAGCAAGTTAGTGGTAAAGCTGGAAACCAGGTTGGCCGCAAGAGCCTGGGCGAGGGATTTTTCGGCCGCAGATCCAACCTGATTGGGCAAAATATCATCGTGAAACGGATCGGGATCATGAAAGCCGTCGTATCCGTAGCGCACACTGAACGTCTGACGTTCGGTGAAGTGGTGGTCAAGCTTGATCACCGTGGTATAGCTGCTCGTGCGTGAAGAGCTGGGATACAAGAGGGTGCCCGAGAATCCGTCGCCGTTGTCAAAGGTCGGTTTGGGGTACAACGCAAAAATCTTCTGCATGGTCGGATCGGCCGGCGCTGGCGGCAGGGGGTACCCGAGGGCGCTGTAGTTGTTGGCCCCGGTTTCGGTTATGTCTACCGGCACCGTGGTGGATCCCAGAGTGTTCGGGTCGATCGAGGTGTAGTTGAAGATTCCGGTCTTGAAAGCTGCCGTGGGCACGGTCGCCGAGTTGGTCAGGGTCGTAATGAAGCGGTCCATCTCGTCGTTGAAGAAGAAGAAGGTCTTGTCCTTGCGAATGGGACCGCCGAACGAAAAGCCAAACTGGTGCCGGATATAGGGATCCTGGGGACCATTGGCCGGACGGTTGAACCAGTCTCGCGCTCCGCCGAAACCGTTCCAGCGGCCGAATTCGTAGGCATCGCCATGGAACTGATTGGTTCCACTCTTGGTCACCACATCGATGATGGCCCCGGTGTTGCGGCCGTATTCCGCGTTGAAGTTGTTGGTAATGACCCGGAATTCCTGGGTAGAGGCCGGATCAGCACCCAGCGCTGTGACGAGTCCTCCAGGTACCGACGTGTCGTTATTGTCGACGCCATCAAGAAGGAAGTTATTGTTCCGCTCGCGCGAACCGTTTACGGTGATCCCGCCCAACGCATTGGTCTGTGACGTCCCCGGAGACAGCAATACCAGCTCGTAGGGGTTGCGTGTAATCAAGGGCAGGTCCGTAATGGAGCGTTGATCCACCAGATTGCTGATCTGCGAAGTTTCGAAATCGATCGCGGAAATCTGATCGGCGCGGACCTCGACCTCTTCGGCAACCGCTCCCGGCTCTAACTGAACGTTCACGGTCAGAAGCTGGGCGACAGAGAGTTGCAGGTCGGTCACATGGAAAGCCTTGAAGCTCGCCTTCTTCGCCGTGATTTCGTAGTTGGCAGGAGGAAGAGAAGGAATGCTGTAAGCTCCCGTGCCGCCGCTGGTCGCCGTGCGCACGACGTTGGAACCCATATTCCTGACCGTGACTTCCGCGCCTTGCACCACGGCGCCAGCCGAGTCGGTGATTGTGCCTTGAATCGAACCGGTCTGCGCCAGCGCGAATGTTGCGGCCAGCATAAGAACGAGGCTGCCCGAAAGAAATCTCAACCTGTGCATTTCTCCTCCTGTATTCACCTGTCCCGTCGCGGGCGAAAACGCGCGCGGTGAGTGCCAAAAACGTGTGCAAATGCTGGGAATCGCCCCTAGGACGCAACTCTACAACAGCTTATTGTCGAACCATGATGGCAATTGGTCGACCAGTCCAATTGTCTATGTGAAGTGGCTGTTTCTAAGAGGTTTATTAGTCTTGGGAGAATCTGCGGATACACCGGTACTTTGGTCATTCTATGCGGTTGTAGAGAAATGAATACAAAATTTGGTAGAGCTCTTGATTTCTACTCTCCGCGTTATCGTTACGCCAGGGTCACCGTTCCTTCGTTCCCCTGAAAAAAAGAGGGAGAGCTTTTCAGCTCTCCCCAATTATGGTTTCAACTGCCTAGTTAGAACGTAAATTTCAGTCCAAGCTGCATCTGGCGAGCGTTGCTCGGGAAGCTGAGCCGGGCGTTGTTGAAGTTGGGGGCGGTCGGAATGAAGAAGTTCCTCTGCCCCTGGCCGGTAACGCTGATCGAGTTGGCCTGATTCACGCTCCCGGTTGTGTACTGGGGGTGATTGAAAGCGTTGAGCAAGCCAGCCATGACCTCGATCCGCACACGCTCGGTGATCGCGATGTGCTTCACGGCCGTGATGTCCCAGTTATTGATGGGTGGCGTCGCCAACGTGTTGCGGCCGCCGGTCGGCAACGCGCCGGTTGCCCGCCGTGATGTATTGCGCGTTCGGGTTTGTCGCCTGGTAAGCCACGACTAGCCCAGCCGAGTTGGTCAGTGGCGTTACATCGCTGCCCGTGCCCTTCACGCCGGCCGGGTTGACGATGGTGCGATCCGCCGCTCCGTCGGTATTCAGGTTGGAGTCGATCCCGCTTTGTACGGTGCCCCACTGGCCGGACTCCCAAGTGTAAACCGGCACGATCTCGTAGTTGCCCAGGAGATTGCGCGCCAGCCAGCTCGAGCTGTGCTTGTTCCACGGCAAGTCGTAAATCGCCGAGATCGTAACGCGATGACGGTGATCCAGGACCGAATTGCTCCGTTCCGCATTCAGGTCGCGCATGTCCTGCGGACGACGTGGCGAGACGATGGTGGAAAAGAAATCAGCCGTGCTGTTGTCAATGTTATGGCTGAAGGTATAGGCCGCCTGGAACTGCAATCCATTGTCAAAGCGGCGATTCAATTGCGACTGGAGCCCGTGATAAGTAGAAGAACCGTAGGGCAGAAACCCTACGATCTCGCTGCCGAAGCTGCAATCCGTGGTGGGATCAGCGTCGCAAGGGATATTCAGGTAGCGGGGTCGATAAAGCCCCCAGCGTTGAATTGAGAATCCAGCGTACCGGAGGATCAACGCATGTATCCAGCCAGCTAGGATTCACGGTACAGGCAGCGCATCCAGGGTGGCTTGCGACGGCGCCTGCAGGAAGGTGGGAAGATGATTAGCCGGGGTCACGACGTCGATCACGTTGATTCGGTTCTGGACGTTCAGCTGTTCTCCGCGCGTCCCGACATAGCGAACCTCGGCCGTGTAGTTAGTCTTGAACACATGCTGGATACCCAAGTTCCAGGAAAGCGCCTTGGGGTACTTCACATTGTTGGGAAGGAACGAAGCAGTATTCGCCGCGCGCGGTCTGCTGATCAAGAACGCTGATTCCAGTAATGTTCTTCAGCGGTATGCCGCCGCTGGCCAGGAATGGACTCGCGCAATCGGTCGGGCAATCGGTCGTCGAACCGATCTGCGGCGGACGAGACAGAACGCCGATGTTGTCATACAGAACGTCGTAGCCCATCCCGAATCCACCTCGGATGGAAGTGTTACCGCTGCTCCCGGGCGTATAAGCAAACCCGACTCGAGGCATGAAATCTTTCTTGGGAGCTTGCGGGGAACCGAAGCTGATCAGTCCCGGAACGTTAGAAATGCTGTTCAGCTTCTGCTGGGTCCATCCGAACGGAGTGCTCGTGATACTCGTAACGCAATCCGAGATTGATGGTCAGGCTGGGGCGGATCTTCCAGCTGTCGTTGCCGTACCAGAAGATGCCGTAGTTGTCGCCTGAGTATCCAACCGTACCAAAACTACGCTCATTCGTACCGCCGTCCGGCACCTGATCGAAAGCGAACGCGTTTAAAGTTTGCGTATTCATAGTCACCACGTGAGCGCTGGATGAATTTCTGCGGCGAAATCGACTTTCGCCCCTCGACGCCGAACTTCAAGGTGTGGTTCCCCTTGATCCAGGTGACGTTGTCCACGGCCTGGTACAAGTTTTGGATTGAGAACTGCGGTGCGTTGGGGTCCGGCCCGATGTTGACGCCGCCTAACTCGATCAAATGTGAGGTTGGGAAAGGCATCCAGAGTGGGCAGGAAGGTAAGGGTCGGGACGGTGAAATTGAAACCGGTGCGATTGTAGCCTGCCCGGATTTCGTTGGTTACTGCTGGGTGAAAACGTATGGTATTCGCTCAGTGAAACCAAGTGGTACGGAATAGCCAAGGTGGTGTAGAAAGCCGGCAGAGTCACGCCGATCAGACCGGTGTCGATCTGACGCATTCTTGTTGTAGAGATACCGTCCGCGAAGCTGGTCCTTGCTGCTGATGTTGTAGTCCATCGAAGTGGTCAGAGCACGGTAGTTCATAAAGTTCGGTGCTACCAGCTGGAAAGTTCCGACTTCAATGGGAGCCCCTCCCACCACGACCGATGGGCATGCCAGCCTGGCCGGTGCAAGAACCGGGCGCGCTCACGAACTGCTTCAAGGCATTGATGTTAGCAGCGGAGACTCCGGGAACAGCCAGAAGTTGAGCGTAGCCGTTTTCGGTTGGAGCATACAACGGCGATCCGGGCGAGGCCGATTGGCCAACCGGGTTGTATTCGAAGTTGGCGAAGAAGAACAGCTTGTTCTTGAAGATTGGTCCGCCGATCTGTCCGCCGAACCGGTTGCTGTCGTAACCGGGGGTTCTTGAAAATGCCCTGGTTGGCCAGAGACTGATCGATAGCGTTGAGGTTTCGGTTCTGGAAATATTCGTAGGCCCGGCCGTGGAAGCCGTTGGTGCCGCTCAACACCGTGATGCTGAACTGTCCGCCGGTGGAGTGGCCGAATTCAGAGTTGAACTGGTTTTGCAACACCGAGAAGTTGGCAACCGCGTCCTGCGGCACGTAAATGAGTGGGCCGGTGACGCCCTTGTCGTTGTTGTCTATACCTTCTACGGTGAAATTGTTGTTGCGGGGACGCTGCCCTCCGACCGAGGGACCGGTTCCTGCTCCCAAGCCTCCGCTGCTGCCTACGCCAGCATCCAGCAAGGACAGGTTCAGTACGCCAAGATTCTGCGCCGTTGGTCGAAACTCCCAAGTCCAGTCGTCGGGAGGTCCAGCAACTGCTTCTCCTGATACGTGGTTTGGAGCTGTTGCAGTGCTGGTATCGATGATCGGCGCCTCGCCGGAGACTTCCACGGTTTCGGTGGACGCGCCGGGCGACAGTGTCACGTTCGCGGTGCCCGTCTGGTTAAGGAGGACTTCCACATTAACGGTAGTAGTGCGGAAACCGCTCGACTTCGCCGTGATCCTGTAGCTGCCAGCCGGGAGGTTGTCGAAGCGATACCCGCCGGTGCCGTTGGTCCTGGCGGCGGTGGATACGCCTGTCCCGACATTGGTAGCGGTCACGTCGGCATTTACTACGGCGGCGCCCGAAGAATCCGTAACGGTACCGACGATGTTGCCGCTGACGGCTTGGCCGAAGGCCAATCCGGAGCCTAACGCCATCAAACTAAGCAAGGCCAGCCCGAACGCGAAAACCTTCAACTTGGAGACAACAGAATGCATACGATTTCTCCTCAAAACTGTGAAATTCCTGGGTATCGAAACGAACTAAAATTCGAAGCAACAAGACATCATGACAGGATGATTACGCACTGCCGCTGTAGACAGTAAAAGCAACTGCCATTCCAAAACAGCTCGATATAACAGGCATTGTTTTCAAATATTTACAACTTTGGTTCCCGCTTTGATATTGAAAAGCGGATAGGCTTGCCAGCTCAGGCTATGAAATTCAGTATTTATTGAGGGTCGTGCCGGGCCGGGTTGTGCCACAATATCGCGTGGATTTCGAACCATGCCGGGAGGGGATTGAGCTGTTCAATCGGGCCGCCTTTTTTGACGCGCACGAAGCGCTCGAAGACGTCTGGCGGGCCGCCCCCCAGCCGGAGAAGAAGTTTCTGCAGGGACTGATCCAGGTGGCAGTGGCGCTGCACCACCACGGAAACGGAAACCTGGCCGGCGCGCGGTCGGTGCTGAGACGCGCGTTTCGAAATCTTTCTCTTTATCCGGAAGGCTTTGGCGGGCATCCAGTCGGCGGGTTTGCTGCACTCGATTTCAGAGTGGCAGCGCGCTTTGGATGAAGGGCCGACTGTACCCGCGTTACCCAGGATTCTGGTTATCGAATAGTGGTCAGATCTTCGTTCTCGGATCTTAAGTTCTCGGATCTCAGTGTTTCTTTTTTTTGCCTTGCCTGACGACCGATGACTGACGACTGACGACTCCTTCTGTTCTCCCGGCGCCAGCACTCGACGCACAATCGGGGTGTTCAGCTTGTACTTGCGCTCGGTCACATTTCCGGCGTCATCCTTTACGCGCACCACGAATACCGGCAGGTCGCCTTCCTTGTCGAAGGTCTCATGAGAGACGGTCACCGGCAGTACGCCGTTGAGACCGTGCTCGCGGTAGGCGGTTTCGTAGCGATGGCGTCTGACGTTCCAGGTGAAGACACGAATCTGGTTGTAGTCGAACGGCATGCCATCTTTGTTCTCGCTGAACAGCACCAGGTACTGCGGCACCTTGTTGTCGCCGTCGGTGACCTGGTCGAGAACAAATGCGGCCACCGTGCGCTGACCTTCGGAGTACTGCGCGATCTCGATCGGGATGTCCACGTCGACCATGCGGGCCAGCACCCAGCCGACGTGTCCGGGTTCGTCGCGGATGAGCCACCAGTCTTCCATCGGGGGCCCAGCAGGCATGGCTTCCGCCGGCTTTCCTTTTTTTCCCGCGCTTGATTTTGCGGCGCCGGACGCCTGGGCCTGTCCTGTGGGAACGGGTTTCTCGCTGCTGGCGCGCTTGAGCACCGACAGCTTCGCGCCCTGGTCCACCTGGTAGAGGTGGTCGGCATCGCGCTGCGGCTCCAGATGGATATTGGTCTGGTTGTGGGCGATTCCGGTCGCCTGGACGGGCGCATTGCGCACCTGTTCCGCCAGTTTCTGGAAGGCGTCATAGGTCTCCTTGCTCACCAGATAACGCTGTTCCAGCCATCCTTCGGCCCCGGTGGAGGTGCGCACCCGGGCGAAGCGGCGGTCGCGCGCGAGTACCTGCACCGCCTCCCCGTTTTTCACGCTTCCGGCCTTGTTGTAAACCGCCGCCACCTGGTCGCGCAGAAATGCCTGCGGAGCCGACACGTAGGCCATCTCTTTGGGGCCGCCCTTGCCGCGTCCGCAGCCGAGCAGCAGAGCCACGCCGGTTAGAAGGAGCAGCAAAAAGCAGAGCGCGAAAAGTGGGCGGCGATATTTCACGGAATAAATTTTACGGTGACCGT
Organism: Terriglobia bacterium; assembly: GCA_963816865.1. Taxonomy (GTDB): domain Bacteria; phylum Acidobacteriota; class Terriglobia; order Terriglobales; family Acidobacteriaceae; genus JAIQFF01. The sequence goes on along the minus strand of CAWFMU010000010.1, from coordinate 175,753 downwards.
CTTTGCGAACTTGCGGGTTTTGCTTTGCGGCCTTCGCGTTCAAAAGCTTTTACCGCAAAGGACGCAAAGCATACCGCAAAGAGCGCAAAGAAAAGCCCGCAAAGAAAATTTGAGTTAGCGAGAGACCTCTCCAGACTACGCCCCGGGGACTCAGTCTCCGAAGGAAATCCCGATGGCCTTGGCCATCTGGACCATCTGACCGTTGGGATCCACAGTCTTTAGCCTTCCGATGGCCTCGGCGATATCCACGGCTTCGATGCGCTCGTCGCGCAAGCACACCATCTTGCCGAATCCGCCCTCGGCGATCAGGTCCACGGCGGCCACGCCGAAGCGGGTGGCCAGGATGCGGTCGAAGGGCGTAGGCGAACCGCCGCGCTGGATGTGTCCCAGCACGCTGACCCGCACTTCCTTGTTAGCGGCGATGGCGATGGCATTGCCAATCAGATTCCCCACCGAACCGCCCCGCCGCTTCTCTTTGAACGCCAGGGGGAGCTTGACCCCTTCCGCCACCACCATGATGGTGAAGCGCTTGCCGTAGCTCTCGCGTTCCTTGACGAAGGCGCACACACTTTCGATGGTGAAGGGGATTTCGGGGATCAGGATGACGTGGGCGCCGCCCGCAATGCCGGCTTCGAGTGCGATCCAGCCCGCGTCGCGTCCCATGACTTCGACGACCATGATGCGGTGGTGCGATTCAGCGGTGGTGTGGATCTTGTCCACGGCGTCGGTCGCGGTGGCCAGCGCAGTATCGAAACCGAAGGTGACCTCGGTGGCGGAAAGATCGTTGTCAATGGTCTTGGGCACGCCCACGATCTTCATGCCGCTCTGGAAGAGTTCAAGGGCGATGGTCTGCGAGCCTTCGCCGCCGATGCTGATGACGGCATCCATGCCCAGCTTGCGGGAGTTGCCGATAACTTCCTCGGAAATATCGCGAGTGACTTCCTGACCGTTTTCGATGGTGCAGTATTTGAAAGGATTGCCGCGGTTGGTCGTGCCCAGAATGGTTCCGCCGCGGGGCAGAATCCCGCTCACGTCTTTCAGCGTGAGCTCGTAGGATTTCTCCGGCCAGATCAGGCCGTCGAAGCCATCCGGGATGCCGATGACTTTCCATTTGTACTTCAGGATGGCGCACTTGACCGCGGCGCGAATCACCGCGTTGAGGCCGGGCGCATCTCCGCCACCGGTGCAGATCCCGATGCAGCGGATATCGGTCATTGCACAGTGATGGTCAAAGCGTTGCTGTTGATGCCGTTGAGACTGGCGGTGACGCTCGTAGTCGAGCCCGAGGTGGCGGTAGAAGACACCGCGCCGCTTCCGCTCGAGATAGTGGCGATCACTGCCGTATTGCTGCTGCTCCAGGTCACCAGGTTGGTGATGTCCTGCTGCTGAGCACTCCCGCTGTAGGTTCCCAGCGCAGTGAAGACGACGGTCTGTCCCGCGGCCGGGTTGGGCGTGGTGGTGCTGATCGTGATGGCAGTCAGCGGTCCGGTGTTTACCGTAATCGTGGAGCTAGCGGTAATCGTGCCGGAAGTGGCCGTAATGGTTGCCGTTCCGGGAGGCGTGGATATGGTCGAAGCTGCGGTGACCAGACCGCCTTTGCTGACGGTCGCTATGTCCGTTGCAGAAGTGGTCCAGGTCGCGCTTCCGGTCAGATCCTTGGTGCTGCCGTCGTTGAAATTGCCGGTGGCATTAATCTGTTGCGTACCCCCCTCGATGATCGACGCCGACGTAGGCGCTACCGTGATCGAGGTCAGCGTGGGATTCACAAAGAAGCCGCGACAACCAGCCGCCAGGGCCAGCAGGGACAGAGTCGCGAACGTAGCCAAAATGCGGAGATTCCGCTTGAGAGAGGGCATGGCAAAAAAAGTTCCGGCAGACGTACTCTTCATGGACTTTCCGCTTGAAGTGGCTATAAAGAATTGTAGCAGAGAAGGTTTTGGCCAGAAGAAACGAGTGTACTTCTGTGTGCACTAAGGTCTGTGGTTCATGTTTGTTACCGAGCCCATCCTGCGACCTTCAAGGCACGTCAACCAGCGGACGGTTGGTCTGCTAATCTGCTATTAGATTGACCGGTACCGCCCGAAGTCAAAAATCGAAAGAAGTGATGAAGTATCTCTCTCTCATTGGCGCCGTAGTCTTCTCGATATGTCTTTCTGCCGGAGTTTTCGGGCAGACCGGTGGGGCGCCGGCACCCGCGAGATCGCAACCGGGCTTGGCTCGCACCGCGGCTCCGGCTCCGAGCGTGTGCGCTGCCTGCATCCGGGCCCACATGGAATTTCTGGCTTCTGACGCGTTGCGCGGACGCGGGAGCGGCACGGCGGACGAACTGGTGGCCGCGACCTATGTGGCTGCGCAACTGAGAGCGTACGGCATCGCCCCTGCCGGCGACAACGGTGGATATCTCCAGCGGGCGACGCTGCAGCAACCAAAATTCACCGGCCCGCCGCAACTGACATTTGCCCAACCCGGCGCCGGCGGAGAAAAAACTTCCTGGACCTGCGGCAAGGAGTTCGCTGTCCTTTATCTCGCGCAAACTCAATTCTCAGGCCCACTGCACGTGATTAACGCCGACGAAGACGACCCGCAGCCGGCCGGGGCCATCGTTCTGATTCTGGGAAACGACCGCAAGCGGCAGCGGGCCAAGGCCTCGTCGCTGGGCGACAAGGGAGCGGTGGCGGCGATCATCGCAGCCAGCGCGGAACGCGCCGCGCAATTCCAGCAGCGCGCCAAGGAGCTGCCCACGTTGCCAGTGAGGATCGAAGGTGAAGACGCATCCGGACTGGGAAGCGATTTCAACCTGCTGGAAGCCAGTCCTGAGGCGGCGGCCATTCTCAAAGCGCTTCCCGAGAATACGACGCTCATGTTCGATGGCCCCTCGACCAGCGACAAGAAATACACGTGGAATGCGGTCGGCATCCTGCGCGGCAGCGATCCGCTTTTGCAACAAACCGCGGTGCTGCTCTCGGCCCATCTCGATCACCTGGGAATCGGCCAGCCGGTGAACGGAGATGACATCTACAACGGCGCCGATGACGACGCTTCAGGCACGACCGCGGTGCTGGAACTGGCGCGCGTCCTGGGAAGCGGGCCGAAACCCAGACGCACCGTGATCTTCGCCCTGTTCGGCAGCGAGGAAACGGGCGGGCAGGGATCAACTTATTTTCTGCAGCATCCCCCGGTGCCGCTGAAGCAGATCGCGGTCAACCTCGAATTCGAAATGCTGGGACGCGCCGATCCGGCGGTCAGCGCCGACACGGTGTGGCTCACCGGATGGGAGCGTTCGAATCTGGGACCCATGCTGGCCAATCGCGGAGCCAAGCTGATCGGAGATCCACATCCCGCGCAGAATTTTTTCGCGCGCTCCGACAATTACGTCCTGGCGAAAAAAGGCGTGGTCGCCCAGACGGTTTCGAGCTACGGAATGCACAGCGACTACCACCAGCCCAGCGACGACGTGGCTCACATCAATTTTCAGCACATGGACGCCGCCATCGGATCGCTGCTCGGCCCGGTCAGATGGCTGGTGAATTCATCGTTTACGCCGCAGTGGAATGAGGGGGGAAAGCCTTGAGGGCAGTCGTCGGTCGTCAGTCTTCAGTCATCAGCTAAACAATTAGCCGCCGGTGGAAGGTTTTGCTGACGACTGAACCCCGACGACTGACGACTAGTTCGTTCTTTTCGCCTTCGCGATCTTTCTCGTCAATGGGTTTGCGGCCGGCGAAGCCTTCGTCCGTGTCGTGCCAGTGCGTAATTCCCTTCTCACCCAGTTTCCAGCAGAGCAGCACAGTGCGGCCTTCGACATGGCAGGGGAAGTCGAGCAGTCCGATATCGAGGTCTTTTACCTGGACGCCGGTGGCGTCAATCTCGGCGAGCGTGTCTTTTACGCGCTGGATAGTTTTTTCGCGCTCCGCCTTGCGCCGCGCCACTTGAATGATGTTGACCAGCAATCCGCCGCTGAGGAAGACGCGATGAGCGAGGTCCTGGAGTTCGGTGTCGACGGTTTCAATCAGTTTCTTGCCGTCAATGGCAGTGCGCAGGAGCGACTCCAGAACGGGCAAAAGGCTTTGGGCTTCTTCGAGGGTAAAACTGCGGTCGGCCATAGGAGTGTATGGCTATTCTAATTCATCCTTAGAGTATTGCGTTTATATAGATGTTGCCTCTCGAGAGAATCGTTAGCGGATTCTTCCCCGCGACGGATCGGCGCTGGGCGCCGTGTTCAGGTCCACATGCAAGTGCCGGGCAAGATCGATTCCGGGCGGATAGCAACTCCCGTCGCGGTTGTAGTTCGCGGGGCACCCGGCGGCAACGTCTCGCCGCTTGGGAGATTGAGCGAACTGCCATCCGTCGGCGAAGGCGATGCCGCTTTCGGCGGGGCTGGGAACCGGCTTGGGGAAAGCGCATCCTGGTGACGGCGGGCAGGCATCGTTCGCGATCCAATACGCGATCTTCCTGCCGGCTGCGTTTTGACGGATATCTTCGGCGGTGACGATGGACACGCCTCGCTCTTCTTTGGCCGCGATGCCGGAGCAATAAATGCCGGCGCGGAAACCGGCCGCGGCGACCTCATCTACCCAGGCGTAGATGTAAGCCTTCTGCTCGGACAGCATGCGGCCGCCTTCTTCCTGGTCGAGGAAGATGATCGCTCCCGCGGGAAAACCTTCGCGGCGCGCGGAGGCGACGGCTGTCTGAGCATCAGACTTGCCCAGCCTGGCGGCACTCGAAACCGTCTTTAGCTCGGCGTAAAGCCTTCCGTTGAAGAGTATGAGAAATCCGAAACCGGCTGATTGCACGGCTTGCCGCTTGCCTGCCCAGGTGTTGATCTTTTCGCCGGGAGGACGGTTGAGCCAGAAGCCAGCGTAGGAAAATGTCTGGCGTAGCTCTTTCAGATTCTCGTCACCGGGATAGTCGTTGCGGTCAAAACCCAGGTAGGCGGATTCTGCTGGTGCAGGTTGCTGCGCCAGGCTCGCATCCTGGCCGACAACCATGCTTATCGCGACCATGGCGAGCGGGATTGCGAGTCGCCTCACAATCACGATGGTACCGGGTTCTGGCCGGAGTTAGTAGCGCCGGCGCTGCCCGCCAATCGGGCCGGCCGGAAGCCGGCGCTGCCAAAAAAGGAGGAGGCTCCGTCCTCCACGAAAACCCTTTAGCCGCCGATGTGGACCATGGTTCGCGAAGCGGGCACGAAATCTGGCTCGCCGATGTGGTGGCGTGCTTCTTTTTTCTGGATCACACCGCGGATGAATTCCGCCAGTTCGTCGTCCGACGCGCCGCGGAGCATCTGGCCGTGCAGATCATGGTCCCAGACGGAGAACAAGCAGGTGCGAATCTTGCCGTCGGAGGTGATGCGAATGCGGCTGCAGTGTCCGCAAAAAGGATGCGACACCGGCGCGATGATGCCGATTTCTCCGATGCCGTCGTCGAAGCGATAGCGGCGGGCGGTCTCGCTCCGGGCGTGCGGAATTTCCACCAGCGGGCGGTATTCGCCCATGCGGCGCACGATTTCTTCGAGCGGGACCACCGTGTTCGGCGACCATACGCGATCTTCTTCCAGCGGCATGAATTCGATGAAGCGGACGACCACGCCTTCCTCGCGGGCGAACATGCCGAACGGAATGATCTGGTCTTCGTTGAAGCCGCGCATCAGCACGCAATTCACTTTCACCGGCCACAAACCGGCGCGGCGGGAGGCACGGATGCCGGCCAGCACGTTGTCGTATCCGTCGGGCACGCGCGTAATGCGGGCGAAGCGGTCGGGATCGACGGCGTCCATGCTCACGGTAACGCGGCGCAAGCCGGCATCCTTGAGCGGCTTGGCCATGTCGGCCAGGAGATGGCCATTGGTGGTCAGCGCGATATCGAGATCATCCCCCTCCGTGGTGTGCAGTTTGGCCAACTCGCGGACGAAGTCCACCACGCCCCGGCGCAGCAGCGGCTCGCCGCCGGTGATGCGGACTTTCTGGATTCCGAGTCCGACCAGCACGCGTGCCATACGCAGATAGTCGGCGAAGGGCAGATCGCCGTAGAGCGCGCCTTCGTTCCCGGTGCGGCAGTAGACACATTTGTAGTTGCAGCGGTCGGTGACCGAGATCCGCAGATCGGTGATGGCGCGGCCGAATTTGTCGGTGAGAGGCACGGCTTTTAGCAATTGCAATTGGCAATCAGCATAAGCAGATAATCAGCAATGGCTTTGATGTCTGGATGCCAATTGCCAATTGCTAATTGCCAAGCTTCGTGGATACAGACAGGCGGGAAAATCCCGGCAGCTGTTTCCTTTCCAATGGCTTCTTCGCAAAGCCGGGAGGCGCCGGCGTTTCCACCTGCACCCTCGGGGTCGGCTTTCTTTGCGTCCTTTGCGGAGTCCTTGGCGACCTTTGCGGTAAAGCCTTAGTCGCAAAGATCGCAAAGAATCCCGCAAAGGACGCTAAGAGAACCGTCCCTCGCCGCCGCAGCCGGGTATGCCCAAAGGCTGGGGCGGTCGGAAACTCAACTCACATTATAGATGCGCCCGGCGAAGCGATGAGATCAAATTAAGGCTTGCCGGCCAGGGCCTTGCCAATCGCCGCATCCGCCAGCGGTGCCATGATCTTGTAGCCGGCGGGGTTGGGATGCAGGCCGTCATCCGCCAGATCACGCTTGAGCATGCCTTTGTCATCCACCATGGGGGAGAAATAGTCGAGATAGACCAGGCCGTTGGCGGCGCAGTAGTCCTGCAGCCAGTGGTTCAGCGCCAGGATTTTCTCCGGAGAGCGTTGCGCGAAGAAATCCTGCGACTTCGGAGTGTAGTTGTGCACGGGCAAGGATAGAAGAAAAGACAACCGCAATGTGATTCGCCCGCGCCAGTTCCGCGATCGAGACATAGTCGGCCTCGATGTCTTCGAGACGCATGGGCCCGGTGTTTCCAGCGATGTCGTTGGTGCCGGCCAGAATCACCACCACCTTGGGATGCAGATCAATTACGTCCTGACGGAACCGGACCAGCATCTGCGGCGTGGTCTGCCCGCCAATGCCGCGGTTGAGGTAAGGCTTGCCGGGAAAATATTCTTCAAGCTTCCAAATGTCGGTGATGGAATCGCCGAAGAAGACGACGCGGTTCTCGTCGGGCGCGGGTGGCTTGAGGGCGGCATTGGCGTCCCGATAGCGGGCGAGTTGGCCGAAGTCGTCGGTAAAGACGGCGATGCGCCGGGCCCGATACTGGTCGAGGCCGGCGAAGCCGGTGGTGGGAATGGTGAGCTGCTGCTGGGTTGCAATGGCGGGCTGCTGCTGGGCCTGTGCCAGGGCGGCCAGCAGCAAGGTGGACAGGAGCGCAATCAGGCGACATGATCTGAGGTGCATGTTTCCCTCGGGGACAAGAATAACGCAGTTGCAAGAATCTGCAATGGGACTGGCGGGCCTGTGCGGTTCCGGGGGCTTTTGAGCAGAGCTGTGGAATGTGTATACTTAACGTATATACATTCGGAGGTTGACGATGAGCACGGCGCGTGTATTCCGATCGGGAAACAGCCAGGCGGTAAGGCTTCCGAAACAGTTCCGATTGAAGAGCAAGGAAGTGGAGATTTTCCGCCGGGGCAAGGAAATCGTGCTCCGGGAAAAGGACGGAACCATGGCCCGGGCCTTCGACCTGCTGGCCGGGTTGCCGGATGATCTTGAAATTGAACGCGGGAACGATCGCCCGCAGAAGCGCAAGGGGCTTTAGGTGGAACCGCGCTTTCTGTTGGATACGAACATTTGTATTTACATCCGGCAGGAACGGCCCGAACCAGTCCTGCGGCGGTTCCGCCGGCTCCGTCCCGGCGAAGCTGCGCTTTCGGTCATCACTTACGGGGAACTGATCTTCGGCGCGGCCAAGAGTTTGCAGCGCGAGGCCGCTCTGGAGAGGCTGCACGAACTGGTCCACTGGTTGCCGGCGCTTCCATTGCCGGAATCCGCGGCTGAAGCTTATGGGGCGATCCGCGCGGAATTGGCTGCGAAGGGCGAAATGATTGGGAACAATGACCTCTGGATCGCCGCTCACGCAATAGCGGCGGGACTGACGCTGGTCACAAACAATGAAAAGGAGTTTCGGCGGGTACGCGGGCTGAAGTTGCAGAATTGGGCGAGGTGACGTTGCAAGGTTCAAGCCGTTTAACTGCTGTCGAGCTGCGCTCGACCGGACCGCCGAGGGCGGCTGTCCCCACATGGACCTTGCCGCTTACATGCCGTCGTAATTTGGGCCGCCGCCACCCTCGGGCGGGACCCAGGTGATGATCTGGTAGGGGTCGGCGATGTCGCAGGTCTTGCAGTGCACGCAATTCGACGGGTTCAGGCTGATGCGTTTGCCGTTGGGCTGAGCGCCATCGTCGACCATTTCGTAAACATTCGCCGGGCAGAAATTCTGGCACGGGTTGCCGAATTCTTTTATGCAGCGGGTGTTGCAGACGTCGGTGTCGTGAATGACCAGGTGCGCGGGTTGGTCTTCTTCGTGCTTGGTGCCGGAGTGATAGAGGTCGGTGAGCTTGTCGAAGGTCAGCTTGCCATCGCCTTTCGCGGGACCGAGGAGATGGGCTTCGTCGCCGCCGTCCGCGGGCAGTTCGGCGAGCTTCTTCAGGTGCTGGTATCCCGCGGTCGAGGGATAGCGGTCGCGCAGGCCGCGGCCGCCGGTGAACTGCTGCAGGCCGGCGTTGATCATGCCGCGCCAGAATCCATGCTCGAAGCCCTGATGAAAGTTGCGGACCTTCCAGAGTTCGTCCTTGATCCAGCTCGATTCCACTCGCCGCTGAAAATCGCTTAGGGTGGCAGCGGAGAAATCGTCTTTCTTCAGAGCTTCAAACGCGGTCTCGGCGGCCAGCATGCCGCTCTTGATGGCGAGATGAATTCCTTTCAGACGCTGCGAATTCAGGAAGCCGGCGGAGTCGCCGAGGATCATCCAGCCGTTGCCGGCAACCGGCGGAATCGACCACCAGCCGCCGTAGGGCAGACTCTTGGCGCCGTAGCGGATCATCTTGCCGCCATCGAGAAGCCGGGCGACAAGCGGATGCTTTTTGAACTCCTGCAACACGCGCTGCGGATCGAGACGCGGGTCGGGATAGTCGAGTCCCACGACGAAGCCCAGCGAAACCACGTTGTCTTTGCCGCCGTAAATCCAGGCGCCGCCGTATTCCTTCGTGGTCAGCGGCCAGCCCATGGTGTAGATCACTTCGCCGGGAGCGATGCGGCCGGACGGAACTTCCCACAGTTCCTTGATGCCCTGTCCGTAGGTTTGCGGGTTGCGGTCGCGATCGAGAGCAAAGCGCGCGATGAGCTGCTTGGTGAGCGAGCCGCGAGTTCCCTCGGCGAGAATGACCACCTTGGCTTGCAGGTCATAGCCCGGTTCGAAATTTGATTTCGGCTGATTCTGCTTGTCCACGCCCTTGTCGTCGGTGCGGACGCCGGTGACGCGATCGCCATCGAGCAGTAACTCCGAACCGGCGAACCCGGTGAAAATCGTGATGCCGGTTTCTTCCACCTTGCCGCCCAGCCACTTCACAAACCGGTTCAGCGAGATGACGTAGTTGCCGTGATCGCGCAGAGGAGGCGGCGTGATGGGAAACTTGAATTTGCCTTTCTGAGTGAGAAAGTAAACCGCCTCTTTGGTGACTTCGGAATCGAGCGGAGCTTCTTTCTCGAAACCAGGAAGCAGTTCGCGCATGGAGCGGGGATCGAGCAGGGCGCCGGAGAGGCAGTGCTGGCCGATCTCGCGGGCCTTCTCGAGCACGTAAATATTTTCTTTGCTGAGTTGCGAGTCGGGATTGTTCGCGTTGTGCTGATCGATGAGCTGCGAGAGACGCAGAGCGCAGGCCATGCCCGCCGGGCCGCCGCCGACGATGACGACATCGGCGGGCATCTGGGGACGTTCGATGTTAGGGAGCGGCTTGCGGAAAATTAGCATTCAGGTTTCAACGTTTCAAGGTTTCACGTTTCAAAAATCTCGGTGTTGTGGACCTGAAACCTTACCCTCCGGCTTTGGCCTTCTTCACTTCTTCAATCAACGGCGGCACGATATCGAACAGATTCCCCACCACGGCATAATCGGCGATCTCGAAAATCGGCGCTTCTGAATCTTTGTTGATCGCGATGATGGTGCGCGCGCCCTTCATGCCGACGATGTGCTGAATGGCGCCGCTGATGCCCAGAGCGAGATACAGCTTGGGCGCAACCGTTTGTCCCGACGATCCGATCTGGCGGTCCATGGGGAGCCATCCCGAGTCGCAGATGGGGCGCGATGCCGCCAGTTCGCCACCGAGGGCTTCGGCCAGCTGCTTGGCCAGTTCGATGTTTTTCTGTTCCTTGATTCCGCGACCGACCGACACGATGATTTCGGCCTGCGTCAGGTCCACCGCCTGCTTGGCTTCCTTGAAGACTTCCTGCGGTTTGTTGCGGATGACGCCGTCGGCGATTTCGACGTTGACGGTTTCGACGGGCGCGGCGGCGGCGCCGGCCTCAACTTTGTCGGCGCGAAAGGCTCCGTTCTGGAAAGTCACGAACCACGGGGCATCGCAGGTAAAGCTGACGTCGGCGGCCAGCTTGCCCTGGAACATCTGGCGAGTGAAGAGCAGTTTGTCGCCATCTTTCTTGTATCCGATGCAGTCGCTGATGGCGGTGCGCTCCATCGCAGTCGCCAGCTTGGGCACAAAATCGCGCACCTGGTAAGTGTGCGGCATCAGCACCAGCTTGGGTTGTTTTGATGCGATGAATTGCTTCAGCGCGGCGGCGAAAGCGTCGGGCGTGTAGGGCTCGAGTTTCGGAGACTCGATGGCGTAGACCTTCGCGACCTTCTTGCCCGCGATTTCGTTGGCGAGGTTTGTGACTCCGCTTCCGGCGACGGCGGCCTCGAGAGTCCATCCGGTTTCGGCGGCCAGGGCCTGGCCGGCGGTGAGGGTCTCCCAGGAGACGCGGTTTAGCTTTCCTTCACGTTGTTCGACGATTACCAGGATGGAGTCGGCCATGATTTACGTCTCGAGTGTTCAAGTACTTTATCGGAAACCCAGTTTCCGGATTTCAGTTCTCGGTTCTCAGTTACAGGACGCGTACTTCGTTTCGTAATTTCTCTACCAGCTTCTTCGCCACTTCGGCCGGCGGGCCTTCCAGAAATTCTGTGTTTTTGGTTTTCTGGGGAATGTAGAGGCGTTCGATTTTCTGCATGTTGGCGCCGATCGCCGACTGCACTTCGGCCAGCGTCACTTTGCGCAGCGGTTTGTTTTTCGCCTGCTTGATGCCGATCAGCGTGGCGTAGCGCAGCTTGTTGATGCCGGACTGGATGGTGAGCACCGCCGGCAGAGGCATATCCACGAACTGAAAATAGCCGGCTTCGAGTTCGCGCTTGACGCGGATGCCGGCGTCCGTCTTTTCGATCTGCATGATGATGGTGGCGTGCGGCCAGCCCAGCAGTTCGGCCAGCACCACGCCGGTTTGGGCGTAGCCGTAATCGTCGGACTGCAGCCCGGTGAAGATGAGATCGAATTTTTCATCTTTGATGGCGGCGGCGAAAGCGCGGGCGGTGTTCGATGCGTCCAGGCCGACGAAGGCGTTGTCCTCAAGATGGATGGCGCGGTCCGCACCCTTGGCCAGGGCTTCGCGCAACACCTGCTGGGCGCGCGCGGGACCGGCCGTGATGACCACGACTTCTCCGCTGTGCTTTTCTTTTTGGCGCAGCGCCTCTTCGAGGGCGAAGGCGTCGGGCTCGTTGACCTCGTACGACACGTCTTCGCGGATCCAGGTGCCGGACTCGTTCAGCTTGAGTGGCGCATCCTTCTGCGGCACCTGTTTCATGCAGACCAGAATTTTCACGCAGAACTCCCATCTCTAGCAGAGACGTTGCAGAGCAGCGTCTCTGAGGTCAAGCAAACTGGTCAGTATAAATGAGCGGCGGGAGAGAAGGAATGTGAACTATTCCGTGAACACCACAGACTGCACGCCGGAGATTTCGAAGCGCTTGCGGCAGCGCATGTTCTTGCAGCCCATGAGATCGTCTTTGCGCAGCATGTAGGAGCGGGCTTTGGCGAAGCGGGCGCGATCGCGTTCGTCGCCGCGTCCGGGCAACTGCCGTTTCTTGGTGCGGACAATCCAGGTCACTTCGTATTCCGCGGGCTGATGGCAGTGCGGGCAGTTCAGGGTTGCCATCTTCTTTTCCGTCCGCTCGTCGAAGAAATCTCGCTCTTCCATGGTCTGGCTGGTCTCCGGCGATGGTTTACGATTCGCCTTCCAACTTAATTATTGCAGCTTTGCCGCATACAAGCTATGGCAAGATGTGCTTGATGGCGAAGAAGAAGCGCAAGCCGAAGAAGTTCAGCGCGGTCGATCAGGTGAAGGCCATGGCCCGAGCGCAGATCGGCACGCCTCCCGCCGGACGCGTGGTGCCGGATCGCAGGGAGAAAAAAATCGGCAAGCACAAACCGACACTGGGGAAAATGCTGGAACCGGAATGAACACACTACGGCGGCGGCAATCGAGTCTTATCCGCAATCCCCTGGCCTTCGACGATCGTATAAATAAAATCCGCCGGGCACATCGCGCAGCACTTCCACTTTGCCGCTCGGCCACCTGATCTCCACTTCGTTCATTCTGGTTTCGGTTCCCAGGCCAAAGTGCAGGCGCGGATCGTTTTGTGAAATGTAGCTGCCTCCAGCGCGGACCTCGCTGAACTGCACCAACTTCCCTGCCTTCACCGTCACCCGAGCTCCGATGGCTGACCGGTTGCTCTTCGTACCCGCCAGTTTGAACAGCACGCGATGATTGCTGTTTCCGCCCTGGTTCAGCAGCAGGGTGGGTGGCGCTCCCACGTTCACCAGCACGACGTCGACATTGCCGTCATTGTTAATGTCGCCGAAAGCCGCTCCCCGCCGGCTTTCCGGCGGAATGTCGGCCAGCGAGCTGGAGACATCCTGGAAGGTGCCGTCGCGATGATTGCGGAAAAGCTGCATGGGTTCGCGATAGGCCAGCCCGCCGGGAATCGAATCCACTTGCGGATACACGTGGCCGTTGGCGATAAAAATATCCAGCCAGCCGTCGTTGTCCATATCGAAGAAGGCGGTGCCCCAGCCCACCTTGAGAAACGTGGGTTGCGCGATTTTCGCCGGCCAGCTTACGTCGGAAAAACCGTCTTTCCCCTGATTGCGGTACAGGGTGTCGGGCTGTTCGTGGAAGTTGGTTACGAACATGGACAGCCGGCCTTCGTGCAGATAGTCGCCCCAGTCCACGCCCATCGAGCCCTGGGCCTGGCCATCGCCGCCGAGCGCGACGCCCGAAAGCATGCCGACTTCTTCAAAGGTTCCGTCGTGTTTGTTGTGGTAGAGGTAATTTGGGCCGGCGTCGTTCGCCACGTACAGGTCGGGCCATCCGTCGTTGTCGTAGTCGCCCCAGATCACTCCCAGCCCGTAGTAGCGATTTACATCTTCCATGCCGGCCTTCTTTGAAACTTCCTCGAAGGTGCCGTCGCCGCGATTGTGGAAGAGCAGGTCCGATTCGCCGATCATGCCCCAGGGGCCGCACTGGACCAGGATTCCCTTGAAGCGGCAATTCTTCTCGTCGCTGCCGAAGGTCGGCAGATGGTCCATATCGAAGTGCACATAGCGCGAAACGTAGAGATCGACGAACCCGTCGCGATCGTAGTCAGCCCAGGCCGCGCCGGTGCTGAAGCCGCCGGCGGCCACACCGGCTTTTTCGGTGACGTCTTCAAACTTGCAATTGCCCAGGTTGCGGTAAAGCGCGTTCCCGCCGAAGCCGGTGACGTAAATGTCAGGCAGGCCATCGTTGTCGAAGTCGGCGACGGCGACGCCCATGCCCCAGCCTTTGCGCGTCAGACCTGCCGCGCTGGTGATGTCGGTGAATTTGAAATTCGCGTCCTGATGGTAGAGCGTGATCATCGGATCGCCGCCCTGGCGGTAGCGATCAATCGTGGATCCGTTCACCGTGATGATGTCGAGCTTGCCGTCGTTATCGCAGTCGATCAGACCGGCGCCGCCGCTCATGGACTCGACGATGTACTTCTTTTCCGGAGTGGAGATGTGAGAAACGGTCAGGCCGGCTTCCTTGGCTACATCTTTGAATTGAGGGACAGGCGACTGGTAGGAGATTTCGGGGCGGACGTCTGGGCCACTGCGCACAGCGGAAGCAACAGGCCCAGAGAGAAGATCACGCGCATGATGAGGAGAATATTGCTGATTATAGACGACAGCTTGGAGAGGCAAGAACCAGGTGGGGATCACTGTAACTTTTGCCTGTCTCCTCGCACATCCATTACGGGCGTGCGATACTTCTCGCAACGCTGGGTGGTGTTTGGAATGATCAAGCTGTCAGCTCTCTTACTGGTTGGCTTGCTGTTTCATTGTTCATATTCGCGTCCGATGTGCCGCGCGGCAACGGTCCTGTCGCCGGTCCTGGTCGAGCTGTTTACTTCTGAGGGTTGCTCCAGTTGTCCTCCGGCTGACGAGGTGCTGCAGCAGCTCGAACGTACACAGCCCGTAGGCGGAGCCCAGCTGATCGTGCTCAGCGAACATGTGGATTACTGGAATCACATTGGATGGACCGATCCTTACTCTTCCCGCTTTTTCAGCGAGCGCCAAAACGCCTACTCTGACCGTTTCGGACTGAGCAGCGTCTACACCCCGCAAATGGTCGTCGATGGCACCACCGAGTTTGTGGGCAGCGAATCGCGGCTGGCCAGCCAGGCGGTTCAGAAAGCTCTCTCGGCGCCGAAGGTTGCGATCAAGATTTCCGGGGTCGCGCTCGACGCTTCGAAAACGCTCCAGGCACACATCGACACGGATGCGCTGCCCGAAAACTCGAAAATTCGCAAGGCGGATGTTTATCTGGTGGCGGCGCTGAATCATGCCGAGTCGCAGGTGTTGCGCGGCGAAAATGGCGGCCGCCGCCTGACCCACGTGGGCGTGGTACAGAGTCTGACCAAAATTGGCAGCATCGAGGCGGGTAAGAGTTTCTCCCAGGATGTTCACCTCAAACTCGACTCCCGCACCGATCCAGCTAATCTGCGGATCATTGCCTTCATCCAGCAGCCCGGCCAGAGGCAGGTCCTCGGCGCGGCCCAGCAAAGAGTTCAGTAGCGCCCTGTAGGGGTTCTTTGCGTCCTTTGCGGGTTTCTTTGCGTTCTTTGCGGTTAAGAGGTTGACTTAAGACGGCAAAACCTTTAACCGCAAAGTTCGCAAAGAAAATCCGCAAGGACCGAGAAATCGCTTGCCACTTTGTCCCCAAGTCGCTATCCCTCTTCCTTCTTCCCGGCTTTCTCTGCTAGATTTGGCACCTCGCGTTGCCGAGCGGAGGGGACCATGCGCATTGATCTGTTCCGTATGGAACGAACCCAGTGCCTGTACGAGAACGAAGTCGACTTCAATCTGTCAGAAAGTGGCGTGCTTCCGCTCGGGTTGAGGAAGTGTTGCAGGGTTCGAGGGATCCAGCCGAGTTTCTCTCACTCGGCCTGAAGTATCCCGAGTCGGACGGATCGGAGGAACTTCGCGAACACATCGCCGCCTGGTACGGCACGACCAGCGATCACGTGCTGGTCACGAACGGCGGTTCCGAAGCCAACTTCACTGCGCTCTGGGGTCTGCTGGAAAAGGGCGATCACGCCGCCGTGATGCTGCCGAATTATCTGCAGACCTGGGGGCTCTCCCGCTACTACGCCGCCAAGACGAACGGCTTCTATCTGGTCGAGAGCAGCGAGAACGGCAAGCCGCGCTGGGCGCTGGACATTGACGAGTCTCCATCGGGCGGTGAGCAAGAAGACGCGCCTGATCGTGGTGACGAATCCCAATAATCCCACCGGCGCGGTCCTGAACCAGCAGGAGATGGACGAAATTGTGCGGGTGGCGCGTAAAGTGCGCGCCTGGCTGCTGGTAGATGAAATCTATCGCGGCGCGGAAGTGAGCGGGCCGCTGACGCCGACCTTCTGGGGAAGCTACGACAAGTTGCTGATCACCTCCGGCCTCTCCAAGGCCTTTGGACTGCCCGGGCTGCGCCTGGGATGGATCGTCGCGCCGCCGAAGACTATCGCCAAACTTTGCTCCTACCACGACTACACCACGCTGACTCCGACCATCTTGTCTGACCGCTTGGCGCGGATCGTGATGGAACCGGTCCGGCGCGAGCAGGTGCTCGAGCGCACGCGCGCGATTGTCCGCCGCAATCTGCCACGGCTGGAATCCTGGATCCATTCGCACGATGACATATTCAGCTACATCCCGCCGGTTGCGGGCGCTATTACTTTCTTTCGTTACAAGCTGCCGATTTCTTCCGCTGCGCTGTTTGACCGGCTGCGCAAGGAACAGTCCGTGCTGATTACGCCGGGCGACCACTTCGGGTTGGGGCGCTACATTCGCGTGGGCTACGGATACGATGTTGACTACACTTTGCGCGGTCTGGCTCGGGTGGATCTTACGTTGCAGGAGTTGCTGAAAAAGAAGACCGGGCGGTCGAAGGCGGTGCGAGGCGAAGTCGCGCGGCGTGGGGCCGCTTAGTGTCTTGTCTTCTTTTATTCTGAGGGCGGCACGCCCTCAGGACAGCCGGCGTGACGCCGGCGCTACGAAACCCGTTCCAGGACCAGGGATGCCGCCGCTACATCCTGAACGCCGACGCCGGTCAGGTCGCAGACGATAATCTCGTCTTCCGAGGTCCGTCCCGGCTTCAGGCCTGCGGTGATTTCGCCCAATTCTGCGTAGATTTTTTCTTTCGTAATTGCTCCGCGTTCCACCGCGTGGTGGATTTCGCCCAGGCGCAGGCATTGCGCAATGCTGTCGGCCACAATCTTGTCGGCGCGGGCCAGCACATCCACATTGAGTTCCTGTTTGTCGGGGCCATCGGAACCCACTGCGATCACCGTGGCTCCGGGCTTCAACCATGCGGCGCGCACCAGAGGTTCGCGGCTGGCGGTGACGGTAATGACGATGTCGGCATCCTGTACCGCCTGCTGCACGGATTCCGTCACCGCAAAATTGCATGCTGGAATGCCTGCGGCTTTTTGCCAGTTCGTCGGCGCATGCCTGCGCCTTCTGAGGATCGCGTCCCCAAATACGAACTTCGCTGAAGTTTCTCTCGAGGGCCAGCATTTCCACCTGATATCGCGCCTGCGCGCCGGTACCGATCACGGCGACTGCGGTAATTTTCTTGCGTGCCAGATGTTTCGCGGCGACCGCACCTGCGGCTCCGGTGCGGAGGTCGGTGATAAATCCGTTGTCGAGGAGAAAAGCGGCGGGGGCCCCGGTGTTGGCGTCGAACACGACGATCATGCCGTCGTTCGCGGGCAGTCCGAGTCGTGAATTGCCTGGAAATCCGGAAACGATTTTGACCGCGTAGTAAGGCCCTCCGTTCATGTACCCGGCTTTGACGTGAATCTCGCCACGCTTTTGCGCAAGACCGTTTTCTGGAATATCGAGATGGATGACTCCGGGCAGTTGCGCCTTGCCGGTGGAGTACGCCGCAAAAGCCTGTTCCATCGCGGCGATACAGGCGCGCGGATCGAGCCGAGCGCGAATCTCGGGCTCGTGCAGAATCAGCACTTCACGGCGCATCCGCAAAGCCTATCATTTTCGTTTCCCAGGATTTTTGCCAGCTCAACTTAACTCGTAATGGTGCAGTTTACGTAAGAACAGTGCACTCCTTGTCATTCCGAAGCCGGGTTTATCGGCGAGGAATCTGTTTTGTTGCCACCAGCAAAGCAGCAGATTCCTCGCGCGATAATGCCGCGCTTCGGAATGACAATTCGTTGGGGTTTTTCATGCACATCACTACGAACTATTCCGCTGCGGCTGCGGGCGCCGTGTCCGCTGATTTTCCGCGTTCGCGCCAGCCTTCAATGATCAGGTAAAGCACCGGAATGAAGAACAGGTTCAGGATGGTGGAAACAATCATCCCGCCGAACACCGTGGTGCCGACCGAGTGTCGGCCATGTTCGCCGGCGCCGGATGCCACCACCAGTGGCACCACGCCCAGAACAAAAGCCAGCGAGGTCATCAGAATCGGACGCAACCGGATTCTTGCCGCTTCCACCGCGGCCTCGAACAGCGGCATTCCCCCATGCCGCAACTGCTCGGCAAATTCGACGATCAGGATGGCGTTCTTGCTGGAGAGTCCCACCAGCATCACCAGCCCGATCTGGCAGTAGACGTCGTTTTCCAGGCCGCGCAGAGACTGCGCCGTCAACGCTCCCAAAAGCGCCATGGGCACGGCCAGCAGCACAATGAAGGGCAGAACGAAACTTTCATACTGCGCGGAAAGCGTCAGGTAGACCACCAGCGTGCCCAGTCCGAACAGGATCAGCGTGGTGCTGCCTGAACTTAGTTCTTCGAGCGACAAGCCGGTCCACTGGAAGGTGAAACCTTGCGGCAGGACTTTCTGGCTCAACTCAGCCATGGCGTCCAGAGCCTGGCCGGAGCTGAAGCCGGGAGCGGCGGAGCCGTCAATTTCAGCCGACCGGAACAGGTTGTAGTGGCTGATCACCTGGGGCGCGGTGGTCTGCTTGATCGTGACCAGGTTTTCGAGCGGAATCATCGCTCCGCTGTCGGAACGCACGTAGAACTGCGTGATGTCTTTCGATTGGGCGCGGAACTGCTGGTCGGCCTGAATATAAACCCGGTAAGAGCGATTGTTGAAGTCGAAATCGTTGACGTACGCCGAACCCATGTAGATGCTCAGCGTGTCGGTAATCTGCTGCAGCGGGATGTGCAGGCTCTTGGCTTTTTCGCGGTCAATGGTCACCACGAATTGCGGATCGTTGGCGGTGTAGGTGCTGTAGAGGCCGGTCAGGTCTTTGCGGGCGCTGCCTTGACGGATCAGTTGCTGGGTTATGTTCGCCAGCTCTTCCAGACTGTGGCTGCCCTGGTCCTGCAATTCGTAGGCGAAGCCGCCGAACTGGCCTAATCCCTGCACGGCCGGCGGCAGGAATGGAAGAACCAGCGCGCCGGAAATGCCGAACAGGCGGCCGCGAATCCGGTTCACGATGGCGTCGGCGGCGTGCTCGTCTCCTCTGCGCTGCGAGTACGGCTTCAGCGGCACGAAGATCAGGGCCTGGTTCGAGGCGCTGCCGCTGAAACTGAAACCCGAGATCGCGAAAATTCCTTCCACTTCCGGAATGTCCTGAAGAATCCCCTGAACCTGTTGGCCGATGCGCTTCGTATATTCGAGCGACGCCCCCGAAGGCGCTTGCACCGCGATGATGAAGTATCCCTGATCTTCGCTGGGCACGAAACCCTTGGGGACGCGCTGGAAGACGAGGTAAGTCAAGCCGAGCGCGCCCAGAAACAGTACCGCCGCGATGAACTTGATGCGCAGGAAACAGGCGCAGGATACGCCGGTATCCCTCGGTGACGCCGTTAATGACTCTGTCCACTCGCTTGAAGAACCAGTTCTTCTCTCCGTGCTCGCGGCCCAGCAGGATGGCGGACAGCGCGGGCGTAAGCGTGAGCGCGTTGAAGGCGGAAATCGAAATCGAGAATGCGATGGTCAGCGCGAACTGGCGAAACAGAATGCCGGTGGTGCCGGGGAAAAATGCCACCGGCACAAACACCGCGACCAGCACCAGCGAGGTGGCGATGACGGCTCCGGCTACTTCCGCCATGGCGACCGAGGCCGCTTTGTGAGTGTCGCTCTCACCCTCCTGAACGTGGCGTTCGATGTTTTCGATGACGACGATGGCGTCGTCCACCACCAGTCCGGTGGCCAGCGTGATGCCGAACAGGGTGAGGGTATTGACCGAGAATCCCAAAAGCTTGACGAAGGCGAAAGTTCCGATCAGTGAAACCGGAATGGTCACCGCCGGGATGACCGTGCTGCGCCAGTCCTGCAGAAAGATAAAGATGACCAGGATGACGAGAACGATGGCCTCGATGAGCGTGGTCAGCACGTCACGGATCGATTCGCTGACGGCTTCGGTCGTATCAAATGCATTCTGATACTTCATGCCGGGAGGGAAATGCGTTTGACAGGCGGTCCAGTTCGGCCATGACCAGGCGGTCCACTTCGAGAGCGTTCGCGCTCGAGAGCTGGGTGACGCCGAGGCCCACGGCCTCGTGTCCGTTGAACATCAGGTCCGAGCTGTAATCCTCGGCGCCGAGTTCGGCCCGGCCGACATCTTTCAGGCGAACCAATGTTCCGTCGGCGTTCGTCTTCAGAATGATGTTTTCGAACTGCGACGCTTCGCTGAGCCGCCCGATGGCGCGCACGCTGATCTGAAATTCCTGCCCGGCTTTGATGGGCGGCTGCCCCACCTGTCCGGCGGCGACGTCGACGTTCTGCTCCTGCAGCGCGCTGACCGCATCAGACGCGGTCAGCCCGCGGCTGGCCATGCGCACCGGATCCAGCCAGAGCCGCATGGAATATTTGCGTTCGCCGAAGACGATGACGTCCGCAACCCCGGGCACGCGCTTGAGCGAGTCTTTTACATAGACGTCCAGGTAGTTGCTCATGAAGAGCGGCGTGTAGCGCCCCTCAGGCGAGAAGATGGCGGCGCCCAGCACAAAATTGCTGGAGGCCTTGACGATGGTGATGCCGGTGGCCTTGACCGCATTGGGCAACCGTCCCTGGGCCGTGTTCACACGATTCTGAATGTCGACCGCGGCCAGATCGGGATCGCGGTTGAGGTCAAAGGTCGCGGTGATCGTGCTCACCCCGTTGCTGCTGCTGGTCGAGGTGACGTACTTCATGCCTTCCGCGCCGTTGATCTGCTGCTCGAGCGGCACGGTCACCGCGGTTTCCACGGTCTGGGCGCTGGCCCCGACGTAAACGCTGGTCACGGAAACCTGCGGCGGCGCCAGGGTGGGAAATTGCGCAATCGGCAAGGTGGGAATGACGGCCGAGCCCGCGAGGATAATCAGCAGCGCACAAACCGTGGCGAAGACCGGACGTTTTATGAAGAAATCAACGAACAAGAGCGGACCTCGGGCGTCGGACCTCGGACTTCAGCAAAGCCTGTTGAAGCAACCCGCAACAGATAAAAGAGATGTAGTGTACCTGAGCCGTTAAATCCGGCTCGAATTCGGATGGCCAGTCCTGAAGTCTGAGGTCCGAAGTCCGAGGTCTGACGTCCGAGCGTCCGTTTCTAAATCAGCACGGGAGCGCCATCCACCAGGAACTGGGTGCCCGAAACGACGATCTTGTCCCCGGGCTTGATTCCGTCCAGCACCACGTAGTTGTTGCCGGTCATGTCTCCGACCTTCAACAGTTTCTGATGGGCCACCGTCTTTCCATCCTGCTGCTCGGCCACGAACGCGAAGTACTGTCCGCCCAGGCGGGAAACCGCGAGCACCGGCACCACCGTGCGGTCCTGCGAACCCCATACGATGCGGGCGTGGATGAATTGCGCGTTGCGCAGCTTGTCATTGCTGTTCGCGATCGGGGCCTTGACCAGCACGGTCTGGGTCGTCGAATCCACCTGGGGCGAGATGAAGTTGATGCGGCTCTCCGCGATCACCGTGCCCGACTGGTCGAGGATCTGTACCGGCAGGTTCGGCTTGAGCTGGGAGGAGCGCTCGATCGGCACGTAAACGTAGGCTTCGAGACTTCCGGGCTTATCCACGGTAGTGAGGGGCGTGGTGGTGGTTACCCGGTCGCCGACCCGCACCGGAATGTCTCCCACGATTCCGGCGCTGGGAGCGGTCACGCGGTAGTAGTGCAGTTGCACGGATTCCTGGCGGACCTGCGCCTGCAGGGCCTGCAACTGGGCTTTGGCCTGTTCCAGCGCCGTCTTGGACTGGTCCAGCGCCTGCTTGCTGACCACTTTCGCCTCGTACAGGCCGCTGTTGCGGTCGAATTCCTGCTGGTCCCAGATCAGTTCGGCCTGCTTGGCCTTGACCGTGTCTTCCTGCGTTTTCAGGGTGGCCTGCTGTTTGGCGGGATCAATCTGCATCAGTGGCGTTCCGGCGGAGACGCGACTGCCGGAGTGCACAAAAATGTTGGTGATCACGCCTTCTACCTGGGGCATGATCACGGCCGTGTCGCGAGACTTCAGGGTGGCAACGTATTCCGTGGTGTCGTTGACCGAAATCAGCTTTGCGGTTTCGACCTTTACCGGTATGCCGGAAGGACCCTGGGGCTGCGCCCCGCGGGCAGAGCCTCCGCCACAGGCAAGGCTTAACCCCGCCAAGGCCGAAATTGCCGCCAGCCCTGCCCGCCGCCGCGAAAATCGGGCCGATTGCGAATGCCTCTAGTGTCAGCAAATCCATTTTTGCGGTACTCCCACGAAATCGTGTCACCGGGCGTGCCGTCCCGGTAAAACGAAAGCCCGGGCTGCAGGTAGAACTATACAGTCATAGCTAGACGTATACAGATGTCAGGCTGTCAAGTTGGACTCGAAACTTTTCGGAAGGATAGACGAATGAGGGCTAAATCCGGACAACGTCCCAGAATGGAGCGCTGAAGTTAACGTTTAGCGCTTGCGGGGTTTGGTGGCTTCCTGCATCTGCCGTTCTTCGGCTACGACCGCCACGTAGAGCAGGCCGAACGCCAGAACCACCATCATGAGTACGAGTGTCATGTCGTCACCATAGTAGCGGACACCCACCTCGCCAAGATCACGGTCGTACTCAGGGAGTAATACCACCATCGTGCCATGTGGACGTCGGACGTCGGACCTCAGACTTCGGACCTCGGACCTCGGACTTCGGACTTCGGACCTTAGAACTCAGACCTCCGACCTTAGCGTCAGACGTATGATCCCCTGTTCATGCCGTGATCTTGTGGAGCACCTACCACGTACTGATTGCGGAGGATTCGAAGGGTCCGAAGTCCGGGCGTCTGAAGTCTGAAGCAGTCCGAGGTCCGAAGTCCGAGGTCTGACGTCCGACGTCTGCTACATTGTTTCGGATCATGAAACCTGCCCGCAGTTTTGCCAGCGACAACAATGCCGGAGTTCACCCCGAAGTTCTGAAAGCCGTCGGCGAAGCCAACCGGGGCCATGCGGTGGGCTATGGAGATGATCCCTACACCGCCTCCGTGGTGCAGAAGTTCAAGCAGCGTTTCGGCCCGGACATTGAAGTCTTCTTCGTTTTTAATGGCACCGCGGCCAATTGCCTGAGCCTGAAAGCGCTGACCAACACCTATCACGCAGTGATCTGCGGCGAGGCCGCGCACATCTACACCGACGAATGCGGCGCTCCGGAGAAATTTACCGGCTGCAAACTCCTTCCCGTTCCCGTAACCAACGGCAAGCTCACGGTCGAAGCCGTCAGTCACGCCTACCATGGCATTGATGACCCGCACCACGTGCAGCCTCGCGTCGATCTCCATCACGCAGGCCACTGAAGTGGGCACCGTCTACCAGCCTGACGAAATAAAAGCCCTGGCCCGCTTTGCTCACCAGCGTGGCATGTTCCTGCACATGGACGGGGCCCGCATCGCAAACGCCGCCGCCAGCCTGGGGCAGACCCTGCGGCAAGCCACGCGCGACCTGGGAGTGGACGTCCTCTCGTTTGGAGGGACCAAGAACGGCGCCCTGGGAGCCGAAGCCGTGGTCTTTCTTCGACAAGAAGCTGGGACATGATTTTCTGTATCTGCGCAAGCAGGGTATGCAGCTGGCATCCAAGATGCGCTTTATCTCCGCGCAATTCGATGCCCTGTTTACCGGCGATCTCTGGTTGAAGAGTGCGCAGCATGCCAACCGGATGGCGCGTCTGCTGCAAAAGGAGCTCCGCAAGATTCCACAGGTGAAGATCGTTTACAAGGTGGAAGCCAACGGAGTCTTCGCCAAGATCCCGCGTGCTGCGATTGCCAAACTGCAAAAGCGGTACTTCTTTTATGTGTGGAACGAGCAGCAATCGGTGGTGCGCTGGATGTGTTCGTTCGATACGACTGAGCAGGATGTGAAGGAGTTTGCCCGGTTTGTCGGGGAAACGGTAAAGGGATAGCGGCAGAGACCTGCCGTAACTTTTCCGGGACCCGGGAATCTCATGAGATGGAGGTACACTGGTGTCTCGCCTGTCGAGGGCGGGACGCCCTCCGGCCAGCCGGCGGGACGCTGGCGCTAACGAGAAATGGAAACGCGAATCGATTCTCGCAAGTTCAAGAAAGTCACGCGCCGCGAATTGCTGAAGCTGGCGCCGGTGTTGGCCGTTGGCGCATTCGCCATTCCGCCGTTGCAGGAACCTCTGCTCAAAGCCGGATTGGGCTTCAGCGATTGGGCTTCCGCGCGGCTGTTTCGCTCCGGACATCTGGCTACCACCTTCCCCGACTCCGAAGTCGTTCCGTTTGAGAAGTTTCCGATCAACGGTTACGACGTGGCAGACCCCGGAGTTGATCTGGAAAAGTGGACTCTGACGTGTAGCCGGAGCGGTGCAGAAGCCGGGAGAATACAGGCTGGCGCAATTTCAGGCTCTGCCCCGAGTGCGGCAGAACACGCGGCACGTCTGCGTGGAAGGATGGGATGTCATCGGCCGCTTCGGCGGAGCACGGCTTTCGGATTTCCTGCAAATGATTGGCGCCGACACCACGGCCCGCTTCGTCTATGTCGAATGCGCGGACGACTATTACGAATCGCTGGATATGGCGACCGCCCTGCACCCGCAAACCCTGCTGTGTTACGAGATGTACGACCAGCCGCTGACCCGCGAGCATGGCGCTCCGCTGCGTTTGCAGATTCCGACCAAGGTTGGCTACAAGCAGGCCAAATATTTGACCAGCCTCAGCGTCACCAATGTCCTGACCCGAGTCGGATACTGGGAAGACCAGGGCTATTCGTCGTTCTATGGACTCTAGGGTTCCGCCGGGAAAACGCGTATGCGTGAAGCAGTAATCGAAATCGAGTCAGCCAAGACCGGAGAAGTGGAGCGGGCTGCCTATGAACATCCCTGGGCGGTGCGGTTCTCGCATTGGCTGAATGCGGTCTCGCTGCTCGTCATGGTGGCCAGCGGCTTCCAGATATTTCGCGCCTTTCCCAGCTTCGGCGCGAAGATCCCGCAGAAGGATTTGTTGCACTGGCCCCAGTCGCTCGCCCTGGGAGGATGGCTGGGCGGCGGCCTGCAGTGGCACCTCACCTTCATGTGGATCTATATCGCGACCGGCCTTTTCTACCTTGGCTATCAAATGTTCAGCCGGAACTATCGCCAGGTGCTGTTCACTCCGCGAGATATTCGCGGGGTGTGGCCCATGGTGCATTACTATTTTTTCTTCGGACCTAAACCGGTGGTCCGCGAGGTTTACAACCCGCTGCAGAAACTGGCGTACACCTCAGTCGTGGGACTGGGTGTTCTGTCGGTTCTGACCGGACTAGCGGTGTGGAAGCCGGTGCAGTTTTCCTGGCTGGCCTGGATGATGGGCGGCTTTCACTGGGCCCGCATCTGGCACTTTGCGGTGATGTGGGCGATTCTGTTCTTTCTTCTGGGACACCTCATCATGGTCGTCCTGCACGGCTGGAATAATTTCGCCTCCATGCTCACGGGATGGAAGAAGAATCCCGAATATATCGAGCGCTGAGCCTTGCACCGCTCAACGGATGGCGTCATCCTGAGCTTGCGAAGGATCCGGCGTGGAGCGGATCGAACACTCCGCCGGCGATGTTGCAGATGCGCGCCAGATCCTTCGGGACTGAAGTCCCTCAGGATGACGCCATCGTTGTACCAAGTCGATTGCAGATACGCTGGCAAGAATCCAGATGCTGCGACGAATGACGATTGCCGAGAGACCCGCCGATGCCGCCGATGACAGCGAAGCCATCGCTCATCGCCCGCATCTGCAAGGGAGAGTCTTCTCTCTTTCGCCAAGTTGGTGAAGCCCTACGAACGCCGGGTCTATGCCACCGCGCTGGCCCTGCTGCGCAATGACGCGGATGCGCAGGATGTGGCGCAGGAAGCCATCCTGAAGGCCTTTGCCAACCTGCGGCAGTTTCGCGGCGAGTCGAAATTCAGCACCTGGCTGATCCAGATCACGGTGAACGAAGCCCGCATGCGCCGGCGCAAACAGCACGCCGAACTCTTCGAGCCGATAGCCGGATCGCAGGACCAGGAAGAAGAAGGCGCCTACACTCCGCGCGACTTTGCCGACTGGCGGGAAATTCCGTCCGAGGCCCTGGAGAGAAGCGAAATCCGCGCCTTGCTGGCCAAGGCCCTGGCCAGCCTGGCGCAGAAGTATCGGGAAGTATTTATCCTGCGCGACATGGAGCAGATCAGCATCGAAGAAACCGCCGAGGCTTTGAACATCTCGATCGCCAGCGTCAAGACACGTTTGCTGCGGGCCAGGCTGATGCTGCGGGACATTCTGGCGCCCCAGTTGGCGGATGGCTGGTTCAGCCGTGCGCCGTTCGGGAAAGGGAGCAAGCCATGGTAGTCAGTTGCGAACAGGTCTGGCAGGAAATCTCAAACTACCTCGACGGCGAGGTCAGCCCCGAATTGAAGGCCGCGATGGAAGCACATTTTCGCGAATGCAAGCACTGCACCGCGATTCTGGACGGGACGAAGAACATCGTCCACTTGTACGCCGACGATCGCCTGGTAGAATTGCCCGCCGGTTTCAGCGCCCGCTGGCAAAGAAAGCTGGCCGAATCCATGCCCGGTCCCCGGGGAACCGCATACGGATGGCTGATCGCAGTGGCCGCACTGGCGCTGGTTTCGGGAAGCTTCGCGCTGGCCAGATTCGATTCCTCCCCGCCGGCAGCATTGCGTTCCTATCACTCCGAACCGGGCACCGGCGTTCCGCCGGAGATGATGGTGGAGATTGCGTCCGACGGCAAGACCTTTCATGTCCCGGGATGCAAGTATCTCCACAAGCAGTGAGCACGAGGGCGAAGGTGAAGTTCGGCTGGTGGCTGCCGCCGAAGCAATTCGGGAAGGATATGTGCCCTGTGTGCGCTGCCTGCGACAGTATTTGAATCGGTGAGGTCAGTCGTCGGTCTTCAGTCGTCGGTCCTTCGCGTGATTGCGGAATGTATAGAGGACAGGCGTCATCCACAAGACCCCGAAACCTTGACTAGTCGGAAAGAATCAAAACCATTCCTCGGGGAATCCCTCTGGCTACTAGTCTCAAGCCGGGAATAGAATGATCCTTATACTGGTTCATAGTCTGTACTTTTGGAGGTGGAGATGTTTAGTCGTAGAAGTTTACCGGCAATTCTGGTGGTCATGGCTCTGGTTGGTATGGTGCAGGCCGAGGATCGGGTCCAATCTGAATTGAAGTTCGTGGGCCACAACAAGGCGGAGAAAACTGCCGGCGTATGGGTGGACGGACAATACGTGGGCTTCGTAAAGGAACTGACCGGCGACAAGAAGATCGTGCTGCTGCCGGGCAAGCACGATGTGCTGGTGCGCCAGGCCTGGTACAAGGACTACGCCGAGCAGGTCATCCTTGAGCCCGGGAAAGCCAGCCTGGTCAATGTCTCGCTGGTCAGAGACGAGCACCCGAATACCCGCGAGGCGACCGGAGAATTGAAAATCTCGGCCACGCCTAGCCGGGCCGCGGTCTTCGTGGACAATCAATTCGCCGGGCACGTGGACGAGTTCGACGGAGCGGGCAAGGCGATGCTGCTCACCCCCGGCCGGCACAGCGTCCGCGTGGCGCTACCCGGCTACTTGCCGTTTGAGACGGTAGTCGAACTGCGTGCTCACCAGAAGGTCAAACTTCAGACCGACCTGGTAAAAGGAAGCATCACCGAAGCCGGTTCGCTGGTGAATCAGCCGGAAAAATAACCACACTTGAGAAGAGCACTACGCCTGCCGGTTGCGATTCTGGTGATCCTTTTTTTCGGGATCGTCGGCGTGGTGCTCTTCCGGGTAGCGGCCGAGCGGCAGGCCGCATAGCGTTCTCCTGAAGTGGACCCCGCCGGCTCCCAAGCCCGGCGTGACGGTGACCGGCTACAACATTTATCGCAGCCAGCTCGACGGAACTTTCAAGGCGATCGCTTCAGGCGTGCCCACTCCCAGTTACGTTGATCGCGACGTCCGCAACGGAGCCTCCTACCGCTACTTTGTCAAGGCCGTCGATGCAGCCGGTCATGAAAGCCCGCCTTCGGAGCCGGCCTCGGCAATAATCCCGTAAGGCCGCCTGCGCCTGACGCGACTTAACCAAATATTGTCGGAAAAACGTGTCGCAACTGTCGATCTCGTCAGCCTCTCATTCGACGTCTAAGTAGAGCCGGGGAATGCGGCTCCAAATCATAAAATCATATCGAGGAGACAAGACAATGCGATTCATGGTGATCGTCAAGGCCGACAAGAACAGCGAAGCCGGCGTGATGCCCAGCCGGGGACTTCTGACCGCGATGGGAAAGTTCAACGAAGAACTGGTGAAAGCCGGTGTGATGCTGGCAGGCGAGGGGCTGCATCCGACCTCGAAAGGCAAGCGCGTCCGGTTCTCTGGCGGGAAGCACACCATCATTGATGGGCCGTTCACCGAAAGCAAGGAACTGATCGCCGGTTTCTGGCTGTGGCAGGTAAGGTCGATGGACGAAGCCATCGAATGGCTCAAGCGCAGTCCCTTCGACGGCGGCACCGAGATCGAGATTCGCCAGGTGTTCGAGGCGGATGACTTCGGCGCCGAACTGACACCCGAACTCAGAGAGCAAGAAGAACGCCTCCGCAAGCAAACCGCCGCCAGAAAATAGGGTGCCCCGCCCTGTCGTTCCGTTCTTTGGAATGACAGGGTGGGTGAGTGGGACCGTCACGACAAATCGATTTCATTCCCCACGAAAATGCCCGTCCTTTCTCTCAAAAAAGCGGAGAGACCAGGACGGAGCACCCTCAGGCATTCTCGCCCGTATCCGGCATCTTCTGCCGCCAACTGGGAGAAGGCTGACCAGTCGAGCGACTCGCCGCCGTGTGCCAGCAATGTGAGAAACCGGTTGTAGATCAGGCTGGCCAGCGGCAGAGGCACACGCAGGGTTTCGGCAGCGGCGAGGACCAGGCGATTGTCTTTGAATCCCAGGGGAGCCGCGAAACCGGCGGGCTCGAATTTCTTGTCGGCGATCAGTCCACCGTAGGTCTTGTACACCGGCGCGTTGAAAAGTGTCGAGGTCAGGAAGTCAACATACTGATGCTGATCCAAACCCGCCTTGCCCACGAGAGCCATGGCCTCGCCCAGAGCCTCGATCACTGACGAAATCAAGAAATTGCCGCTGAGCTTGACCAGATTCGCGTCGGAAGGATTGTCGCCGAAGCGAAAAGTTTTTTGTCCGACAGCATTGAGTAGAGGCATGCAGTCGTCAACTGCGTCGGGCGCACCCGTGACCACGACGAAGAGCCTGCCCGCAGCCGCCGCATCGGGGCGGCCGAATACCGGGGCTGAAACAAAACGCTGGCCATTCATCGCGTGCGTCGCTGCCATCTTCTCCGAGAGTGCCACGCTGATCGTGCTCGCGGAAATGTGGATCGCGCCCTTACGCAACTTGCTGATCACGCCGGCATCGCCGAAGACGACGCTTTCGACCGCATTGTCATCCGCCAGCATTGTGATTAATGCGTCGCCCCGGCATGCGTCCGCCACCTGGGCGGCGAGACGTGCTCCCTGCGCGACCAGTGCTTGCGCTTTGCTGGGCGTGCGGTTGTAAACCGTGAGCTCATGCCCGGCCTTGAGCAGGTTCGCCGCCATGCCCGATCCCATGTTCCCCAGCCCGATCAATCCGACTTTCATTTTCTTCACCCCATGGTTCTTATTCGACCCGCTTGGATCATGACATATTCGCGGTGGGTGGAGGTACGACGAAGGTTGATTTCATCTCCAACTACGAGAGCCCGCCCTGTCTCTCTTAAGATGAAGAGACGTGGACGGGCACCCCGGCGGAGGTCGGAGCGGTAGCGGACAGACATGAGCAGCGGCAAGGTTTAAAAGGGAAAACAGTTGACCTCGGACGGACCGCCGCACTCTGCCCTAAAGGTAAATGCCGTGATCGAAAAGAAAGAGCCTTGGATTGGAGTCCAGCTGTCGAGATTGAAGCTCGCCGGTTGGCGAATCGCGCTCACGGTGGTTTTCTTCTTCCTTAAGGAGACGATTCGTTTCCTCGACTGACCTCCTTCCCGGCCCCGTTCCTTTCTGCGCCTCGCGTGCCCTCAGATTGCAGAATACTGGACGGCTTTGACGCTCGAGACCGTATTGTCCGATGCGGCTTTCCACGTCCGAGCCTGGGCAATACAAATCAGATGGAAGATCAGGAACAGCGGCACCAGGAACGTCGGAATCAGGCTTAACGGCAACACCGTCATGGCGGCCATCGAAGCCCCGTGCGGACTGAGCAGGCGGGCCGTCGTGCCCAAGCCCACCGCTGTTACCAGGTCCGTGATTCCAAGCAGCTGCCAGAGGATAAATCGGTTGCGACGTACATGACTGGCCAGCTTCCACGCCGCGAACGTAGCCGTCGCCCCGATTGTCATGTCACCAAATCCCGCGGGCCAAGCAAAAACGGCCGGCAGAACTCCGCGAGCCTCTAACAGAACGAAAATAAATCCTACAATTCTCCAGGTTTGCGCCAATGTCAGAATTTGCGGGTCCAACGATAGCGCGAACTGCCGGAATTTCTCCGACGCGGCAAACCATGCGGCGAATACCATGACCGGCGTCACGGCGGCCACTGCAATTGCGATACCGAGACGATTCGCGTCATTCTTGAACCAGAGCAAGGCCGACGCGATCAAGGCAAAGGCGAACCAGGCGGCAAGCAGCCCGGCAGTAAGTTTTCCATAGCTCTTCATAGTAAGTTTTTTCATAGCGAGTCTCCGTGTGTAGTTACCAGGTCCGTGACCTGGTGCGTGCTTTCCAAAAGGTTTTTCCAGACGGGCTCTCCCACCTGACGACGCAAGCGCGCCTGGACTTTTTCCCAGGCTGGCAAAGCACGGCTGAACTGAGCTTCCCCGCCTTTGGCCAAACGCAGCCAGCGTTCCCGCCGGTCTTTGCCGCGACGTTCTGCGATCCAGCCCTCTCTCTCCATGATTCGAAGAGTTCGACTCAGTGTCGTACTGTCGATCACGAGGATTTCGCCGAGCTGGCTCTGCGTCACTTCTCCGGCCAGCGCAAGCGCCTGCAGGATGGTGAACTGAGTGGCCCGCAGACCCACAGGGCGCAATGCGGTCTCATAAAGTTGGGTGAGAGCGCGAGACGCCCGGCGGAAGTTGGCGCACAGGCATGGCAGTTTCGGCGTGCGAAGATGTTCCATTGGTTAGATAGATGTATATACACTTATTAAGATGCAGAAAGATTTGCGTTTGGTCGATTTCGCTGCCTCTCGTTCGACATACCAGTGAGCCAGGGAAAGAGCAGGAGGCGGACATGACGAGACAGCACAACACCTCACAGAACATCAAATCAATCGCGGGAGGAGCCCTCGTCGGGCTGGGGCTTCATATTCTGTCGGGGAACGTGGCTGGCGATTTGGCCCGGCTAAAGCTCGCACTTGGTCTGCCCACGGGGGATGCACTGGGGGTAATGTCCTCGGTCGCTCTGGTGGCCTCACGAGGTGCGCAGGCTTACGCTCTCGATCAGCAGAATTTCTTCGGCGGCCTGTTTCAGATGTTGGCGTCATTCTGGCCTCTGCTTCTCGTCATCGTGGGGACCATCTTGTTGCGGGACGCATTGGCAGATAAAGTTAACGAGTTGCCGGCAACTGACAAGCACTTCCAAAATAAATATTTTCAGCATCACGATACCGGATGTCGATTTCGCTGCCCTTCGTTCGACGCGTAGATAGAGACCAGATCCAACCGGTCGAGAAGGTCCGGAACTCGGGTCCCAACCAACACTCATAAGGAGAACTAAAAATGCGATTCATGATGATCGTCAAGCACGCCGAGAAGCAGGGCCCTCCGCCCAAGCAGTTGATGGATGCCATTGCGAAAGCTGCCGAAGAGGCGTCCAAATCCGGCACGATGCTGGGTAATGGCGGGCTCGGACCCACTGCCCTTGGCGCCCGGGTCCGGGTTTCGGGTGGGCAGGTAACCGTGACCGACGGACCTTTCACCGAAGCCAAGGAAGTGATTGGTGGCTATGCCCAGTTTGAATTGAAGTCGAAGGAAGATGCGGTGAAGTCGGCCGTGGACTTCATGGAACTGCACAGAAAACACTGGCCGGGATGGGAGGGCGAGACCGAAGTCCGCCAGATGTTCGGGCCGGAAGACTTCGCCGACTGCGCTCCCAAGGCTTAGAGCGGCGTGCCCCACCCTGTCGTTCCGTCCTTTGGAACGACAGGGGGGTGATGGAGATCACTACTCAGACGGAAAAGTCAAAAGCCCCACCCTGCCTCTCCAAAGAACGGAGAGACGAAGGTGGGGCACTCACCCGCCGGCTTGCGCTGATGGATTAAAGATGATGTGATCGATGGCAGTGCCTGCCACCGACATCCATCGCGCGATTGATGCAGTCTGGAGGATCGAGTCGCCGCGGCTCATCGCCGGTCTTACGCGGATCGTACGCGATGTGGGCGTGGCCGAGGACCTGGCACAGGACGCACTCGTCGCTGCCCTCGAACAGTGGCCGGAGTCGGGCGTTCCGGACAACCCTGGGGCCTGGCTGATGGCCGCCGCCAAGCATCGCGCCATCGACTACTTCCGCCGCAATGCGCGGCTCGAGCGCAAGCACGAAGAACTCGGTCGCGAAATGGATGCCCGCGCAGATGGGTACGGGCAAGGTCCAAATGAACGACATCGAGACAGCCCTCGACGATGACGTGGGCGACGACCTGCTGCGCCTGGTGTTCATCTCCTGTCATCCCGTGCTCTCGACTGAGGCGCGGATTGCGCTCACGCTGCGCCTGCTCGGAGGTCTGACGACCGACGAGATCGCGCGTGCCTACCTCGTTCCGGAGCCGACGGTGGCCCAGCGCATCGTCCGCGCCAAGCGCACGCTCTCCGAGGCGCGCGTTCCTTTCGTGGTCCCGCGCGGGGCCGAGCTGGACGCCCGGCTCTCGTCGGTGCTGGCCGTCATCTACCTGATCTTCAACGAGGGTTACGCGGCCACCGCTGGTGACGATTGGCTGCGGCCGGCGCTCTGCGAGGAGGCGCTGCGCCTGGGGCGCAGTGCTGGCCGAACTCGCGCCGCGTGAGCCCGAAGTGCACGGCCTGGTCGCGCTCATGGAGATCCAGGCATCGCGCGCCAAGGCGCGCGTAGGCCCCACGGGAGAGCTGGTGCTGTTGTTCGATCAAAACCGCGCGCATTGGGACCAACTTCTTATTCGCCGCGGTCTTGCCGCGCTCGATCGCGCGGAGACGCTGCGGGCCGCGAAGCTGGGCGACGCGCACGGCCCGTACGTACTGCAGGGTGAGATTGCTGCTTGTCACGCGCGGGCGCGTACTCCGGAGGAGACGAACTGGGCGCGCATCGTGGAGCTTTACGCCGAGCTTGCCCAAGTCGCGCCGTCACCGGTCGTAGAGTTGAACCGGGCGGTAGCGGTCGGAATGGCATCGGGTCCGGCGGCAGGCCTGGACTTGGCTGATGCGTTGAGGACCGAACCTGCGCTCAAGAACTATCACCTGTTGCCCAGCGTGCGCGCCGACCTCCTGAAAAAGCTCGGACGGCTGGACGAAGCCCGCGTGGAATTCGAACGCGCGGCAGGGCTCACGCGCAACGTCCGCGAGCGCGAGTTGCTGCTGGAGCGAGCCCGCTCATGCGCCCATGACCAAAGCTGACGAGCTAACAAAGTAGCGCCGGCGTCCCGCAATCCTACTTCGCGACTGGCTTGATCCCCGCGCCATCCAGTGCAGCCTGGATCGCCTTCCACAGTTCCGGCTCGGGCTTGTTGGCATCCACGGCCACGATGTTGGCCTTGGGGAAGTAAAAGGAAATCGCGTCCATCTCGCGATGATAGTCCTTGATACGCTGCTCCAGAATCTGCGAGCTGTCGCTCTGTCGCCCGGTCTTCCGGGAGCGCTCACGGATGATGTCATCGGGTAGCTGCAATTGGAATGCGATCGGAGTGAGGTGCAGGTCGGGAACCATCTTGGATAGATCTTCGGCCTGCACGAGCGTGGCAGGATAGCCGTCGAGCGCAAGGCCATGACTGAGGTCGGCGGTCTTCAGGCGATCACGCAGGTAGCGGCTCATGGCCGGGTCGTAGCGCATCTCGGCCATCGACATACCTTGGCCGCGCAGGTGCTCGAGTTCGGCGGCGTGATCTTTGATCAGGTCCTCGACCGAAATGTTCGGAACGTCGTAGGTCCGCGTGATCGAGTCGACCAGCGTAGTCTTCCCGCTGAGCGGCGGGCCAATCAGGATGATGAGAGGCTGCAACGGCGCAGGCTGTCCCGCCGGACTCGCGGTCTGCGCAAAGAGGACACTGCTCAAGAGCAGAGACAACACAACAAGAATGCGTTTCAGCATGAGGATTTCCGAAAGTCGGGATTCCAGCTCGCCTAGTATGCCACGCCGGTCCAGCAACCTGGGAACAGGAGGTGAAACCCGAGGGTGCAGATGCGGCGCCACAGTGCGATTCATGCGATTCCTAGAAATTGGTTGAGAAATCCCACTACATACTTCCAGACCAGGTAATAGACGGCAACGCCGGCGAGGAACCATGGGGCGATGAGAGAGTATGGAAGGCTGATGGCCTGGAACCAGGTGACGCCATGCGCCATCCACGGTCAGGAATCCGCCATAGACGGCGGCGACTGCGCCCAGCGTTGCCATGATCACCGGCAGCAGCGCCCCGTGGAAACCGATGGGCAGGTGATGATGCGGCCGCGTCCACAGGTAGAAGATGTTCCAGAGACCGAACGCATTGGGCACCAGCGCCATGGGGAAAATGATGACGCGCTCAATGGGAATGGGGACGTGGAGCACCAGCCGGGTCACGATGAAGACAGTGAGCGCGACCAGCAGACCCAGGCTGGGCGCGACGATGCCGGCCATGTAGGCGCGAAGATAAGGGTGAGTGTTCATTGTTTGTCCTCCAACTACAAGTGATAGAGCAGAACCGGAATCGCTCCGGGGAAAATTGCCAGGCAGGCGGCCGCAGCCGCCAGCAGGGCCCAATCAAACCATGGAACCGCTGCCGGACGTGCTTCGAGGCGCTTCAGCATCACCGGCCAGAGGTCGCGCCGCGTTTCTCCACCAGCCTCCATCGGTGGCAAAGTCGTCTTGAGCAATTGGTCAATTCGTTTCTGATCGTGTTCATTCATGGTTCGATTCCTTGTCGCTTCAGTTCTTTTCTCAGAAAACGGCGAGCTCGAAAGACACGTACCTTCACTGCCCCGGTCGAGACGCCCAGTGCATCCGCGATTTCCTGGTAGGGCCGTTCTTCGATTAGCGCCAGCGTGGCAGCGAGCCGGAGTTGCGGCGGAAGGCGGTGGAACGCACGCGCCATTTTCCGGCGAAGTTCCTTCGATATGCCGGGGTCCGGCAACGACCGCGACGCCAAATCGTCAGGAAGCTCGGTTTCCCGGCGCACGGTCTTCAGATGATCGAGCGCGGCGTTGGTGGCGATTCGCCGGGCCCATGCCCCGAAGCTGCGCGTTGGATCGAAGCGGGCGTGAGCGCGATGGATACGCCAGAAGGTTTCAACGGTCAGGTCTTCGGCCACTGAGGGATCGCGGACGATGCGAACAATCCAGCCGTAAACCTCACCCTGATGAGAACGGAACAACGCCTCGAAGGCGTCGAGGTCGCCGTGACAGAACTGCCGCAGCACGTCCGGTGGCTGTTCCAGAACTGGCATCTCGTCCCCTTCTATATACGCTTACGGCGTGGAAGCAGACGAGGGTTACAGGGATTTGGGGCGCGGAGAGGAGCCCGGGTAGAGTCCGTTGGAAGCCAGACACGCCGGACTCTACGTTTCGTGCCTCCCACCCTTCGCAAAAAACGCGAACGATTGGGGCACCCCCGCCACTTCTAGCCCCGTCCGGATCAACCTCTGGCCTCGAATACTCATCTCATTGGTTCTCGTCACCAGCGAGACCGCCGAATCTACCGTTCCCATAGAATGGATGTGTATGCGTGTTCGCCTCATCGTTCTCATAGCCGTCCCCACCCTTCTACTGATGTGGGTGTTGTGGCATCTGAGATCATCGACTCCGGCCAGCGCTCCCGCGCCCTCGGCAGCTTCCGCGGGTACGACGGCCCCCGCGCTTACGGCCCCGGCCACCCCAGAATCCGCGCCCACTGCCGTGTACGCGCATAACGTGATGCTGCGAAAAGGACCGGACTTTCGCATTTACGTTCGCTGGCTGCGCGGGAACATGGTGCGCACTCGCCGCGATGTCAATCCCACATTCGACGATCCCGAATCCTTTTTTCTGGAAATCAAAACCGGCGTGGTCCGCGCCAATATCGGAGATATCGGCAACTTCCTCAATGCCGGAGGCGTGGCCAACTCGCCGCTGAGAAACATTACGCTGCTGGCCGATGGCGACCAGATCAGGCTCAAGGGGACCCTGCACAAGCTCATTTCGCTGCCCGTGGAATTGCTGGGCAGCGTGACCGCGACATCCGACAACCGGATTCAACTGCACATTACAAAGCTCAACGTGCTGAAAATTCCGTTCAAGGGACTGCTGGGTGGATTCAACATCAAGCTTTCGGACCTGATCCAGCCTAAGGGCATCCCGGGCATCGAAGTTTCCGGCAACGAAATCTTTTTCGATACCCTGAAACTTCTTCCGCCGCCCCATATTCACGGACAGCTGACCAAGGTCCGCGTCGTCAGTCCGGACATCGAAGAGGTTTACGGAAATGCAGAAGACGCGGTGAGCCGCGTCGAACAGTGGAGAAACTTTCTGCGGCTGAATGACGGGACGATTGATTTCGGCAAGCTCACCATGCACCACGTGGATCTGATCATGGTGGATCTCTCGGATGACGCCTGGTTTGATCTCGATCTCAACAACTATCAAAATCAGTTGGTGAACGGCTACACCCGCATGACTCCTGAAGCCGGACTGCAAATCTTCATGCCCGACCTGGACACTCTGCCCAAGAACAAGGGCGCCCAGAGTGTCAGCCTGGAGTGGCTAAAACATCGCAATCTTCCGCCCCCGCCCGACGTCACTTCCAAATGAGTTCTGACTGGCGGACTGTCATCGGCGCCTGAGTTCTTCCCCGACAGTTTTCGAAACAAATTCAACAGCGGCAGACGAGAGTGTCCAGCCCCACAAGTTAGTCGCCCGAGCTGGGCTTTTTTGGAGTTAAATCGCAGGCCTGTCTCACCCTGCCGAGATCAAGACCCGCGGGCGAAAATTCCGCGATCTCGGACCCATTGCGGCCGCGAATTTCCACCTTGAAGATGCGGGCTCCGATCAGTTCGCGAGTCGTGCCTTTGTCCATGGAGAGGAAACGGCCGCGAATCCAGTTCCAGCCATGACGGCTGTGGGCGTCGTTAACGCGCACCAGCACTTCCATCTGTGGTTGCCCCCAAAAGCCGGGACGGTTGGGCGGCCCCAGGCGAATGCCGGGATTGAAATCGCTGTAGGTGTACTTGCCGTTGGTGCAAGTGAGCTCGATGCGCGGTTTGTAGTCCGGATCCTCGCTGAGGTAGTTGTCCGCCAGAAGCTCGAAGCGAACTTTCCTGGCTGCGGTCATCTTGTCTTCGGAGTGGAACACAACCCACTTTCCTCCCACTTTGACACCGTCACTTTCATCCTGATAAGGGCTAAAGACGGTCTGAGCGCTGACCGACAGCACTGCTGCACAAACCAGCACCAGGGCCGCGCTCGAGACCCTGGTCAGGGTTAAACAATTTTGTCTCTGAAAAAAATGGAACGTTTTCAAGCTCTTCCTCCCGGATCGGCACAACTTCCTTTACCTGTATTGAACCCGCAAGCACCCTCAAAAGTTGCCCACCACAGCAACTCCGCTGTGATGCGAGATGCCCGCAATCACCACGCCCCCTGGCCGAAAACCACCACCCCTGGTGGAATTTGGCCATTGGCACGCTGCAATGATTTGCCTATCCCTCATATCTCTACTCATAACTGTTGAGAACAGTGGACTAATAAATTGCTGCCTTTCCTCTAGCAATTGGCACTCCAACTGCATTCTTCAGAGCGTGGACTCCGTAACGGAGGACTGCTGCCAGGTCGAACGGGAGGACAGGTCATGAATAAATTTGGTGTTTCGAAATCCCTCATCACGTTTGCTGCTTTCATAACTCTGGCGGTCGCGCCAAATCCAGCGTTCGCGCAGCACGGCGGCCACGGCGGCGGCGGTGGCGGTGGCTCCACGGCGGTGGCGGCGGCTTTCACGGCGGCGGTGGCGGAGGCAGTTTCCACGGCGGCGGCGGAGGAAGTTTCCACGGCAGCAGTGGTGGCGGATTCAGTCGCAACAGTGGGAGTGCATATCGCGGAGGCGGCTCGCGGTCTTTCGGAGCGGGAAGCTCGTACCGAGGCGGAGGGTTTAACGGGGGCTTCAGTGGAAGATCGGCAGCCGGTCGTTACGGAGCGGGCAGAGGTTCGTACGGCGGATTCAATTCGTCGCGCGGCATGAGCGCCGGAAACCGCGGCTTCCAATCCAGCCGCAATTCGGCTTCGTTTGGAAATCGTTCGTCGAGTTTTCGTTCTTCAAACAATCGCTCCGGAATGAATCGCTCGGCGATGAATGACGGTCAGTGGCATTCGTTTGGCAATGGCGGCCGTTCTGCAAGCTTCGCTGGTGGGCGCAACAACTTTGCCAGCTCCGGCTTCTCGGCTCGCAACAGTGGAGGAGTCGGGAGCGGTTGGCGTAGCTTTGGCCCGTCCAGAACGAGCTCCGGGGCAAGCGCTTCGTGGCGCGGCGGCAGCTCGCGCTTCGGCGGATCCAATTTCGGCAATTCGTCTTTCGCGGGATCGCGTTTCGGCCGCTCCACGTTTGGATCGTTTTCGAACGCGCGCTTCGGATCTAATTTTGGCGGCGCGCGCTTCAATTCTTTTGGCGGCTCTCGAGGATTTGGCGTACCGAGGGTTCAATCGATTTGGCTACGGCGGGGGCAGAGGCTTTTGGCCGGGTTACGGCAGGAGCAGCTTCTTCTTCGGAAGCGGCTTCGGTTGGGGTGGCTGGGGCTTTGGCCTGGGATGGCCGTATTGGGGCGGCTATTGGGGACCTGGCTGGGCGTTAGGCTGGGATCCGTGGTGGTACAACCCGTATTGGTATTCGCCGTCGTCGTACTACTATCCGGATTACCCGGACCGGTCGTACAACAATCCGGTTCCTTACAACAATCCCGATGCTTCGTATGACTACGACGCACAGTCGAGCTACTCGATCGCGCCGAGGTTGGATTCCGCATCCTTACGCTTTGATTTCTCCAGGTGACACCCGCGCTCTTGTGGCTTCAGTGGTTCGACGAATCATTTACCACTGCACCAATTCGACCCGGCGATTCTTCGCCCTCCCAATTTCTGCTTCATTGGATGCGATCGGGGAATAAACCCCGCAGCCGAAGGCATCGAGACGGTTTGCCCCAACGCCGTACTTGCCGGTAAGCTCCGCTACTACGCTGGCCGCGCGCCGGTGGCTCAGACCGAGGTTGTAGTCCGGCTTTCCCTGGTTATCCGTGTGCCCGACAACGTGCAGGCGAAGCGCAGGATCGCCTTTCAAGAGCTTCGCGATTTCAGCCAGCGCCGGCTGCGATTCGGATTTGATCGCATCCTTGTCGGTATCGAAGTACAAACCGTAGACCGCAACTCCGCCTGAATCGTGAATTGACTGTTTCATGTCATCCGCGTTCAGGAATGCCATTTTCTTTTCCAGCACGTCCGGAGAAATGACGATGAGTTGTGCCATCGCCCGGCCCTTTTCAACCCTGCCCTGCAGGCGCTCGGGAATGACTCCATCGTTGTACGCGGTCACGAAAACCAGGTAGTAGCTGGGCTTGGCATCCCGAGTCTGGCCCACCATCAGGCGTTCATCGGCGCCGTCATAACTGAGGATTTGGCCGAGATCGCAGTCATTGTCAACCTTGTCAAAAGTGCTGCCAAAATCACCCGGTTGTCCGGCATCCTTCTGATACTGAATCTCGATCCCCAGGCGCTGAAATTCCTGCTTGTAGTTGCGAAACAGTTCTGCCGGAGTGCGCCCGGTTGGAGCCAGGTAGGTGTAATAACTTACTTGTCCTTCGACCGGCTTACTCTTTTCATAGACCGGAGGACTGAAATTTGTAGGAGGACCAAGCGGCAATAAATACTCATCGAACATGGGGGCGCGGTAACCAATGATTTCACTTCCCTGGTAACGCTTCATGCCCGCCGGATCTTTGGAGTTGGGCAGGTCCTGAGCCGCACTGGTGAGGATCGCACCTGAAAACAAAACACAAAGGGCAGGTATTACTTTGAGAGCTCGATTCAACACGCCTCCTCATTTTCCCTAACTGAGATTGTTGCCCGGTGGAGATTCGTATCAGACTATGTGTTGATGATTAATGATTCCGACAACTTTGTCATTGAGAGATGGCCGAGTCTGGTCAAAAGAGCTCAGATCGAGCGTTAAGTTCTTTGCCAGGTCATAATTCGGAGCAATCCGCGTGAAGAGTGCGCATCGAAGGTTGATGCGCGCCGAAAATCTTCTTCCATATGTTGAAAACCAGGCTGAAAGTGTTGGTCGGCCCTGGGCAGACGATTTTCCAACCCCGGGGCCAAGTCTTAACTTCCAGCTTGCCGCAATCCGCCGGGATTCGTCAGATCCGCTGCATTATGCCGCGCAAGCTATAATTGCGCGCACCATGGCCCTGATCTCTGGTTCGAAACTCGGGCCCTATGAAATCCAGTCGCCTTTAGGGTCTGGAGGGATGGGTGAGGTATACCGTGCCATCCAGAGCAGCCTCGGTCGTCAGGTGGCCATCAAAGTCCTGCCCGCGGAGAAAGTCGCCGACCCCGAACGAAAGCAGCGCTTCGTGCAGGAAGCGAAGTCGGCTTCGTCGCTGAACCACCCCAACATCATCACCATTTACGACATCGGCCAGGCCGAGGGCATTGACTTTATTTCGATGGAGTTGGTCTCCGGCAAAGCGCTCGACCGGCTGATTCCCCGGCACGGAATGCGGCTGAATGATGCTCTGAAGTACGCCGTCCAGATTGCCGATGCGCTCGCTCGGGCGCACGCCGCCGGCATCGTCCATCGAGATCTCAAGCCCGGAAACATCATGGTGAACGAGGATGGGCTGGTGAAAGTTCTCGACTTCGGCCTGGCGAAGCTGACCGAAGCCGCTCCCGCTGGCGACGACGAGGCCACGCGCACCATGCGGCCCACGACAGAAGAGGGCAAGATCGTCGGCACCGTTGCGTACATGTCTCCCGAGCAAGCGGAGGGCAAGAAGGTCGATGCCCGTTCGGACATCTTCAGTTTCGGATCGGTGTTGTACGAGATGGTGACGGGAGAGACAAGCGTTCCACGGCGACACCAAAGCCTCGACGCTGGCGGCCATTCTGAAAGACAATCCGCGGCCGGCAAGTCAACTGGTGGATGGCCTTCCCAGAGAAGTTGAGCGGCTGATCTCCCGTTGTCTGCGGAAGGAGGTCAATCAGCGCTCCCAGCACATGGACGACATCAAGATCGCGCTGGAGGAACTGAAAGAGGAGTCCGATTCCGGAGTGCTGGGAACCGCTGCTGTCGCCAAGACCAAGCCTCGTCGTCGGCTCGCCTGGGCCCTCAGCGTAGC
This sequence comes from Terriglobia bacterium, assembly GCA_963816865.1. GTDB lineage: Bacteria > Acidobacteriota > Terriglobia > Terriglobales > Acidobacteriaceae > JAIQFF01. Next base: position 134,271 of record CAWFMU010000010.1, on the reverse strand, counting down.
TGCGGCACTGGCTATTGCGGCGGCTTGGAGTGTGGCTGGTTCGATCGAAGAATGGCAGCGCCAGAGGCGCCGTTGGTGGCAGTTCCGCTGACCAGTTACGCAGGCAATGAGGAGGACGCGTCGCTTTCGCCGGATGGTACGCAAGTCGCGTTTGCCTGGGACGGGGAAAAGCAGAACAAGTCCGATATCTACGTCAAACAAATCGGCGTGGAGCCGCCTTTCCGCTTGACCAGCGATCCGGCCATGAACTACAGCCCTGCCTGGTCGCCGGATGGAGGCTTCATCGCTTTCTTGCGGGAGTTGTCACACGACCAGACCGATATCGTGATCGTACCCCAGCGAGGAGGACCGGAGCGAATTCTGAGCGAGATCAAGGGATCAATGCGGCAGGCTTTGCTCTACGGCCCGTACTTGTCCTGGACTCCGGATTCGAAGTGGATTGTTTGCCCAACGCCGAAAAGCGGCGAGCGGGTCTGGGCCTTGCATTTATTCTCGACAGAAACAGGAGAGCAGATCGAGTTGACCAACCCGCCAAGTAGCGAAGTCGGCGATGTGACGCCGGCAGTCTCTCCAGACGGCCGGACCTTGATCTTCTCGCGGGTTTCACCCGATTTCTCCAATTTGAGTCTGTGGATGTTGCATCTTGGAGAAGGACTACAAGCCGCTGGGCAAAGAGGAACAGATTCGAGTCGCCCGGTATGACAAACTTTGGCGCGGCATGGTTGCCCAATGGCCGTGAGTTCGTATTTACCTCCGGGACCGGAACCAGCTTCGGGCTCTGGCGACTTGCGGTATCCAAGGGCGCGGTTCCGAGGAGGCTCGATCTTGGAGTCGCCGCCGCCCAGCCGACGATTTCGCGGCTCGGAAATCGCCTGGCCTTTGAAGTGTTTCAGTATGACCTGAATATCTGGCGCGTCGACTTGAAAGGGCCCGGAAAAGAGCCAAGCCAGCCCATCCGTTTCATTTCCTCCACGCAGATTGAACAATACCCAGCTTATTCGCCGGACGGACGGCGGATCGCCTTTATGTCAGAGCGATCGGGAACGGAGGAAATCTGGATCTGCGACAGCGACGGATCCGGGACCCGGCAGTTAACTTCGTTTGGCGGAGCGGCGATCTACGGCCCGAGTTGGTCTCCGGACGGCCAGAACAGTCGCTCTTACGGTTGCACAGAAAGGAATGAAAGAGGACATCTATGTCGTCAGCGTGAACGGGGGTGTTCCCCGGCGCATGACGACAGATCCCGCGGAAGACAAGTGGCCTGATTGGTCGCATGATGGAAAGTGGATTTACTTCAGCTCAACCCGCAGCGGCCGGGAGGAGATCTGGAAGATGCCTTCCAGCGGTGGGGAGGCGGTTCAGATCACGCGGAATTCCGGCGACATCCCGCAAGAGTCATCAGACGGCAAATTTCTCTATTACATGAAGGGGTGGCCGGACGCCGTGAGCGTCTGGAGAGCCTCGGTGGATGGAAATCAAGAAGCGAAAGTTCTCGATTCCGTGCATAGCGAAGGCCAATGGGCTGTGGGGAAAGAGGGGATTTACTTCTTCAGACCTCCCGACAAAATGGGACACAGTGACATCTGCTTCTACGAATTCGCTAGCGGCCAGATCAGAAAAGTCCTGACCATTCAGCGTCCCGTGAATACCCACATCGCAGTTTCCCCCGACGGCCGGACAATTCTTTACCCGCAGTCTGACGAATCTGGCAGCGTCCTCATGCTGGTCGATAATTTCCGGTAGGCGCGTCTCTCACCGTTGCGCCCGGATGACGGGCAAACCAGTAATTGCGTGTTGGTCGGGGCGAGAGGACGATTTTCGAACTTTTCTGCAGCACGCGGCCTGAAATCAAGGCATGTATACGGGATGAGGAGCTAGGATCCTCAGCCCAGAGATGACGGACCAGCTCTGCCACGGTACCGCTGACGGGTACGGTCGCTCCGCTCCCTCTTGCGTTATCTAATCAAGGCGATTCAGGCTGAACGCCAGTTTCCACGAGTCGCCATCTTTTACAAAAACCGACGTGCCATACACCGGCACCGACGTGATCTTTTGACCGTCGCACGTTCCCTCGGCGGTTCCCTTACGGCTGAGGATGCCAACGGTCGGCGAGAGCAATGTGCCTACACCGTCGGTTACGCTGACGCTTTTGATGTCGCATTCTGCCGAGGTCCAGTCTTTTATCGTGTCCGCCTTGTTGGCAAAATATGTGCCGAATATGTTTTGGAACGAAAGGTCCTTTGCCGTCAGGTCTTCGAGCTTCGCGGCGTCCTTTGCTTTCCAGGCTTCCCAGACGCTCTTTTCAATCGCCATCATAGCGGCGGTGCTTGGGTCGGCGGCTGGCTTTGTCGGGGCTTTGTCCTTCGTCGGCTTCTCCTTGTTGCCCCCCGCCTTTGCGGGCGGCGGGTTCTTAGGATCGAAAATCAGATTTTCGCCGTGGAACGCCGCCCGCCACGTGTCGCCGGTTCGAGCCCAAACAGTCGCAGCACGGATCGGGCTTGGGACCTTCATCGACTTCCCGTCCGGGGCGGTGCAGCTTCCGTCAAACGTTCCTTTATAGCTAAGCACGTAGGTGTCCGCATCGATCTTGCCCATCTGCGGGTCTTCAAGCTTCCAGTCTTTGACATCGCACTTATTGCCGGCGATCATCCTGATAACCGCCGCCTTGTCCATTTGCTGGCCGCCTTCGCGCATAACGAACTTGTCGCTAAGCATTCGCTCGAAAAACTTCGAATCACTCTTGATATAGGCTTCATTAGCCTGCTTGTCGAGTGCGAGCAGGGCGTCACCAGTCGGCGCCGCCGCGGTCGTCTTGCTATTGTCGACGTTGCTATTTAGGCTTGTGTTTTTTGCCGGCGTTCCGCATCCCGCAAGCATGAGGGCGGAAAGGCCAAGAAATACGGGGATGACTGCGGTTCTCATATCCGGTCTCCTTTGTCTTTCGGGCGAGGCACCGTAGAGTCTAAAACAATAATCCCCGGCATCCGCGCAAAAACATCGCAAGGAAGGGGACGTCTTGTGTGCGCGATTTGAAATGTATTGGTCGGGGCGAGAGGATTTGAACCTCCGACCCCCTGGTCCCGAACCAGGTGCTCTACCAGGCTGAGCCACGCCCCGACTAGGTCGATTCGATTGACGATTGGAACCGCGTGGGCCAAAGACGTTTCAGGCCTCGAGTGCGGGATTCCGTTAGAAAGTATAGCATCCGGCGGCGGGCCCGTCTCGTCGCGCGGTGAACCGCCCGGTACCTCGCCCTGACGCTAACTTGATGGAAAGCCTCTCCCTGAGTAACTCCATAATTTCCTATAGAATATTGCTTTGCTATATAGCATTGAAACGCCATGATTGCGATTACTGCCAACCTTGTTCACGCCTCTGGACCGCATCGAGCAGCCGTTGCTGCTGGTGGAAGACGGCGTCATTGCGGAAGTGACCTCGCGGGCGCGGCGCGAAGTTCCCGGCAACTGCCGCGCCGTGGATTTTGGCGACGGCATACTGGCGCCCGGTTTTATTGACATCCACATTCACGGCGGCGGCGGGCACGATGTAATGGAAGCCGGAGCCGATGCGCTGCCGCCGGTCGAGCGGCTTCTGGCGGCGCACGGCGTCAGCAGCTATTTTCCCACCACCGTGACCGCGCCGATGGATGCGACACTTTCCGCCCTGGCGCGGCTGGCGGACGCGATCGAAGCCGCGGAAAAATCGTCAACGAGCGAGTTGCGGGCGCGGCCGCTGGGAATTCATCTTGAAGGTCCATTCATCAGCCACAAGCGGCGCGGGGTTCATCCTCCGGAAGATCTGTTGACTCCGTCCGTGGCCGCCTTTGATCGCTTCTGGCAGGCGGCGCGGGGGCACATTCGCGTGTTGACGATTGCGCCTGAATTGCCCGGAGCTGTCGAGGTCATCGCGGAGGCGTCCGCGCGCGGAGTTTGTGTGAGCCTGGGCCACTCCGACGCCGACCTGAATGCGGCGCGCGCCGGTTTCGCAGCCGGCGCCCGCCATGCGACTCACACGTTTAACGCCATGCGGCCGCTCGATCATCGCGATCCGGGAATTCTGGGCGAAGTGCTGACCGATGCGCGCCTCTCCGCCGACATCATCGCGGACGGCATTCATCTCGATCCCGTGATCGTGGAATTATTCCTGAAAGCCAAGGGGCCGGACGCCGCCGTCTTGATCACCGACGCCACCGCCGCCACCGGCATGCCCGACGGACGCTATCGCCTGGGATCGCTCGAGGTGGAAGTGAAAGATGGCAGGTGCACGGCTGGAGGAAAATTGGCGGGCAGCGTCCTGACCATGGACCGCGCCGTCCGCAACGTCGTGCAATTTGCTCGATGGGACTTGCAACAGGCGGTGCGCCTGGCCACGTTGAATCCGGCGCGAGTGGCAGGAGTGAAACAGGGTGGCGTGCTCGAGGCAGGTGCGCCTGCCGACCTGGTGGTGCTGAGCCCGACCGGTGAAGTGAGAAACATATGCGCATGGTCGGCGCGGCAGCCGCGGAGTCTCGACGACGAAACCGTACGGCGGCGCTACGCTGACCGACTGCTCAGGAGAATTGAATGGCTGACAAAGGGGGATTCCCCCATTACATGCTGAAGGAAATTTTCGAGCAGCCGCAGGGCTTGCGAGATACCATCGTGCCCCGCGTATCGCTCGAGGAAGCGGTGGTGCGCCTCGATGATGTCCGCATCAGCACGGAGGAGCTGCGCGCTCTGCGTCGCATCAACATCGTGGCCTCGGGCACCAGTCGACATGCGGGCATGGCCGGGCAGTACATGATTCAGGACCTGGTCAACATTCCCGTGGATGTGGACTATGCCAGCGAGTTCGAGTATCGCAATCCGCTGATCGGCCCCGGCGAACTCACTATCGTCATCACGCAGTCCGGTGAAACCGCCGACACGACTGCCGCGCAGCGCGAAGCCAAAGCCAAGGGCTCGCGCACCATTGCCATCTCGAACGTGGTTGATTCGACCATCGCGCGCGAGGCCGATGGCGTGCTCTACACCCACGCCGGGCCGGAGATCAGCATCGCGTCCACCAAGGCTTTCACCGCGCAGATGGCTGTGCTCTACCTGTTTGCGCTTTACCTGGGGCAGGTGCGCGGCAAGTTTGCCAAGGAGCAGCGGCGCCAGTACATCCGCGAATTGCTGGATCTGCCGGGCAAGATGGAAGCGCTGCTGAAGTCCGCGCCCGCGGCCTGCGAGCAACTGGCGGACAAATATTACAAAGTGCAGGACTTTCTTTTCATGGGCCGCGCCATTCACTATCCCGTCGCCATGGACGGCGCGCTCAAACTCAAAGAAGTGTCCTACATCCACGCGGAAGGCTATCCCACGGGCGAAACCAAACATGGCCCGAATGCGATGATTGACGAGAATTTGCCGGTGGTGATCATCGCGACCTGCGACCGCGAGGATTCTGAATCGGTGCTTCGCTACGAGAAGAATCTGGCCAACATCCGGGGATTCAAGCAGCAGTCGGCGCGGGTCATCGCGATTGCATCAGAAGGCGATCAAGAGCTGCCCCGCCTGGCCGACCACACCATCTTTGTTCCACAATGCGCCCGAACTTCTGCTGCCGCTTCTAGAAATTGTGCCGCTGCAGTTGTTCGCGTACTACATGACGGTAAAAAAAGGCCTGGACGTGGATCGTCCGCGCAATCTGGTGAAGTCGGTGACGCTGGAGTAGAGTCGTCGGGGCCACTGGCGTGAGAGCATTTAATACCTACGACCGGCCCAGGATCACATATCGCAGGAAGCCGCTATGCGGTGTGTATTTGTCATAGAGGCCACGAGCACGATAATTGTTTTCTTTCGTATTCCAGTAGAGGCGCGACCAACCTTCGACTTTCATCTCCTCCACAAGCCAATCGATCAGGAGTTTTCCGACACCTGCTGCGCGTTCATCGGGCTGGACAAACAGGTCCTGCAGGTAGCACGCCGGAGTAAGCGCCGATGTATTTTCGTGAACAATGTAGTTGGCGATTCCCACCACTTCTCCATTTGCCCGCTCAGCAACAATCGCGAAAACCGGAGACGCCGGATCGAGAATATGCGCCCAGGTGCGGCGGCTGATGGCTTCGGAGGGTTCCCGTTCGTAAAAGCGGGTATATCCGTCCCACAACTCGCGCCAGCGCTGCTCATCGCGGGCAGCGATTTTTCGGACGATGCAGGTTGTCATCGATTCACCTCAAAATACCGGCTTCGGTTTTCGTGTCCTTAGACGGGCTACTTGTCTCCCGTCGGAATAATTCCAGCGTTCTCGAACATGAGCATCACCGTACGCTGTGGCGCACGAGTCCGATGGATCACGCCTTTGGGGACAACGAACCCCTGCCTCGGTGCGAGCGCCACAGTTCTGCCTTCGAGATCGATCAGCAGCTTGCCCTCGACGACATAGAAAAACTCGTCGTCATGATCATGTTTGTGCCAGTGATACTCGCCCTCAACCACACCGATGCGCACGACCGACGCGTTTACCTGGCAGAGTGTCTGGTTGTACCACGGAGGCGGGGCCGCATCCGCAAGCGCCTTCTCGTCGATCAGTTCGAGGGGTTTGTGCAGGATGTTCAACCGCGTGTCATAGCGATATTCTGCTGGGTTGGTCATGGTCTCTCGCTCTTCTCGTCGTAACCAATCAGACTTGCCGGGCCACTGCCTGCTTGATCTCCCGGATTGCCTTCTCGTCGCGTTTGTAAAATGTCCACTTCTTGATCCGTTTGCTGGTAACAAATCCGGTCTGCAGGAGGATTTTGAGATGATCGGTTACCGCCGGCTGGCTCACCTTTAACTTGCGGGAGATCAACAGGCCGCAGACGCCGTCTTTCACCAGGTCACCATCAACCTGGGGAGGAAAATGCCGCTCGGGATCTTTCAACCATTCCAGTATCTGCAGCCGTCGTTTGTTGCCCAGCGCCTGCATGCATAGCACCAAATTCATATAGTCACTTAACGAATCGTTTAAGAGATATTACCCCGGTCGGCCGGGAGTTGGCAATAATCGTGGAACCAGATTAATTCTTTATCCGAAGTCCAGGGTTCGACGTGGACCAGCCGCGAAGTGGTCGGCTGTCGCGAAAAGCTGAATGCAACCTGAATGCATCAAGTAACGCCGGCTTTTTCTGTCGGATGCACACCTTCAATCCGCCTTCTTTAAGGTTCGCTTAATCTGCAAACTTTTCTCGACAATAAATTGGCGCATTCAGATTTTTTCTCTCTTCCTCCGCGCATCACAGGTGTTGTGGTGTTTTTTCGTCGAGGAGAGAACAATGCAGAAAATCGGAGTCTTGATGTCAGTCGTTTTATGTGCGCCGTTATCGCTCGTCGCCCAAATCGGGGGAGCCATGCCGGCCGGCAGCGAGAACGCAACACGAGCAGTAGTGTTCGGCGGATATTCCTATCTGCGCAACGGCAGCAACGGTTTTAACGGATGGGAAGGACAAGGCACGTTCAATTTCAACCGCTACCTCGGCGTCACCGCCGATGTAAGCGGCTCCAGCCTTAGCCCGTTCTCTTTTTCGTTTCTCGGTGCTTCAGCGGGCACCTATCAGCACTTGAACAACTATTTGTTTGGCCCGACTGTAACCGGCCAATTCGGTAGAAGCGCAATCTTCGCGCACGCATTGTTCGGCGAAGCGCATTCCAGTCTGGGTGCAGGGGTGAGCGTTCCGATCATCGGCGGCATTTCCACGGGCCTCACCAGCGCCAATGCCTTCGCCATGGCCTTCGGCGGCGGTATTGATATCGGGCTGACTCGACATCTCGCAATCCGCGCGGTGCAGGTGGATTACATCCGCACGCAGTTCAACTCGCATCGACGCGTTGACCACCGGACTTTCCAGCAGCTTCGGTAATCGCCAGAACAGCTTCCGCTACTCAACCGGTATTGTGTTTCGATTCTGATGGGAACGAGTGAGCAGCGCCAATCTTCGTTTTTGCAACGGAGCGCCAAGTCGCGGGGTTTGGCGGGAACTCTGAGGTCCGAGGTCTGACGTCCGACGTCCGCTCTAGTTCGGTTTCCGATGTTTGCTGTCGGAGAGATAGCGCAGCAGCGCGGTGTCCGACGCGTTCTTGAATTTCTCCACAAAGGACGCTTCCGGGCTGAGCACGGCATCGGCGGAAACTTTCTGGCGAATGCTCTGCCGCAGTCTCTCGCCGGACTCGGATTCGTTGGTCATCACCTGCATGTAGAACCAGAGGAAGTGGCGCATCTGGTCGAGGGACGACTTCAGCATCTGCAGCGCGTCCATCTCGGGCAACTGGCTGAGGGCTTCCATGAGCTCCGGATCGCTGGGCGCTTCCATGGCGGCACAGTTGAGTTGTCGTTGAATCGAGCGCAGGTCTTCAGTCACGCGCAGGATGCGGACGTGGATTTCGTCGAGGTAATCTTCTCTTCCCATGGGCCCCGGCTTCTTCGAGATAACCGCAAACTCACCATCTCATTCACCACTGACAGCGAACAGATGTCCCATGTGCATGCGCTTTCGTAATTCATGCCGTTACTTTGGTCTGAGGTGATTCTCGAACGACAAAATGTGTCACTCGCGAGAGGAAGCTTCCAGTTGCAAACGCCAAGCTCACCTGTCATCCCGAGCGCTGTCTCGAGCCGCGCTGGCGCGGTGAGAGCAAGTCGAGGGACCCCTACTCTTCCACGGACTGATCAGCTTATAGGGGTCCTTCGACTGCGCGGACGTTTCGCGAGCGAAGCGTCCTGCTCCGCTCAGGATGACAGAGAAGCGCAGCGGATTTGCGGAACCTCGACGATTCGAACTCCGTTAGCTGGGGTTTCGACCGCCTCGACCAGCGCTCGAACCATCTGTTCCAGAGTAACCAGTCCCAGGCGTGTGGCGCCTTCGCGGGTTGACGGCAACAACTCCATCAGCTTGTACATCGGAATCAAGAAGTACGGCCATCGGTGTCCCGGCCCCAGGACATACCAGGGACGCAGAATTGTGGCGTTCATTCCGCTTTGGCGGATCATGTCTTCGCATTGCGACCTGACTTCGATGTAGGCCTTCATCACCGGCGCGGGGTGGGCCACGCTGACGTAAACAAAATGCTGCACGCCGGCGCCTTTTGCCGCCTCGACCGCGCTGCGGCCGGAGGCCAGATCGATGTTGCGGAACTCCGCCGCCTTCGCCGGACTGGGATGCGAGACTCCTACCAGTTGTACGAACGTATCGGCCGGAGCGATCTTTGAGGCGTAGGACTTGCCATCCAGAGCGTCGCCAGGAATTGCCTGGCAGCCCGCCGGAAGCTTCCGCTCCGAGCCCGGCCTGACCAGCGCCCGGACCTCGTGTCCGCGCTCCAGCAACTGGGTGATCAGGGGACGGCCGACGTATCCCGTGCCGCCGGTGACGAAGACGCGATGAGGGTTGCGCATTCATGAGGTTCCCTGCCCTGAAGTAATACGCAGATGAGCCGACCGGTGGATTGTCCCCGAACTCGCGGGCCGGGGCAAGTGCGGGACTGTTCTGGTACACTGTCGCGTTCTGCAGCCCGGCATCAAAGGACTGCAGACCTTCCCCGGGCCAAGCAGCCCCATCGAGGCGGAAGCGCTATGAAAGACACGCTGGGAGTCTTGCTAGCTGGAGGCGCGGGCGAGCGGCTCTATCCGCTCACTCGCGACCGCGCCAAGCCTGCCGTCACCTTCGGCGGCATCTACCGCATCATCGACGTCACCCTTTCCAACTGCGTCAACTCCGACCTGCGCCGGGTTTACATCCTCACCCAGTACAAGGCGCTGTCGCTGAACCGGCACGTCCGCGAAGGCTGGAACATCATGGGCAGCGAGATGGGCGAGTTCATCGAAGTGCTGCCGCCGATGAAGCGGGTCAGCGAACAGTGGTACCAGGGCACGGCCGACGCGGTGTATCAGAACATCTATTCGATCGGCTCGGAGCAGCCCAAGCACGTGCTGATCCTCTCCGGCGATCACATCTACAAGATGAATTACGGCCTGATGCTGGAGCGGCACAACGACTCGGGCGCGGACGTAACCCTGGCGACCATCCAGATTGATCCCGGCGAAGTCTCGCGCTTCGGCGTGGTGGATGTGGACCGCGATCACCGGGTGCTGGGTTTCGAGGAGAAGCCGAAGAATACCAAGCTGCGCTCGCCGTCGAATCCCGACAAGGTTTGCGCCTCGATGGGCATTTATCTGTTCAATACCGATGTGCTCATCCCCGTGCTCTTGAAAGATGCCGAAGACCCTGCGTCCAGCCACGATTTCGGCAAAGACATCCTGCCCAAGATGGCGGACGAATACCGGGTCTACACCTACGACTTCGTCGACGAAAACAAGAAAGAAGCCTTGTACTGGCGCGATGTGGGAACGCTCGAAGCCTATTACGAAGCCAACATGGACATCGTGGCGGTGTCGCCGGTGTTCAATCTGTACGACTCGGACTGGCCGATCCGCACTCACCAGCGTCAGTATCCGCCGGCGAAGTTCGTGTTCGCCGAAGCCGGACGCACCGGGACCGCGGTCGATTCCATTGTTTCGGCGGGCTGCATTGTTTCCGGCAGCATGGTGAAGGGCAGCGTGGTGTCGCCGGACGTGCGCGTGAATTCCTACAGCGAAGTGGAGAGCAGCATTCTTTTCTCCCATGTGAACGTGGGACGGCATTGCCGCATTCGCAAAGCCATCATCGATCGCGACGTGCACATTCCGGAAGGCACCACGATCGGGTACGACACCGAGGCCGATCGCCAGCGCTACTTTGTGACCGAGAGCGGAATCACGGTCGTGACCCGCGACTATTCCCTGTTCGAGAATCCGGTCACCGTGGACTACTTCACCAGCGAGTAGGGCCACCGGCAGCCAACGCTGTCCAAGCAGGCCCGGACGCCCTCGTCCGGGTGGACGAGCGCACTTCGTCTGGTCTTACCCCAAGCCGTTACCACCGCCGAGCTGCGCCCGGCCGGGCCGACGAGGCGTCCGCCGCTACGTGGTACGTGGCCGCTCCGGTATCTCATTCGTTTCGCGGCTCTTACCGTTGTCGCGCAGTCGTGTGTCATCTAGTTGCACCAGGATTGCAACAAAATCTATCGCCCTTCCTTGACAGCGGCAAACACCACAGTGCACCATTAAGACTAATCAGCGTAGATGCAACTGGTTTGCAACTGGAAATAGCTGCCTGAATAGTTGCAACTGGGTTGCATCTGGGCCAGGGCGCCACGAAGAATAGTCGAACTGACGCGACTAGCGTCAGACCAAATGCTTGGGGGAGCGGAAATGAGCCAGACCAGGATCAAGATCAGGAAGAAGAAGGCGTCCAACCGCCGGCGCGGCGCCAAATATTGGATGGCGGTCGGCACCGTGGCCGCCTACGCCACCTTCGGCAGCGACGCCGTGTTCAAGGTTTACGCCCAGCAGGACCGGCCTGCCCCCGCAGTCAACGCACCGGGCCAAACCCTGGGATTGACCGTCCGCCACTTCGATATTCCACCCGGAACCCTGGACGCGGTCCTGCCCAGTCTTCGAAAAGACATCTCTGTTCCACGTGACCGTGCCGCGAGACTCGATGCGCGCCATCTGGTCGCCCGGTGTCGCGGGCCTCTACACGCCCCAGGCGGCGCTGCAGAAGCTGCTGACCGGCACCGGCATTGGTTTTCATCTGACCGGGCCCGACCAGGTGCTGCTCGAAATTCAGGGCATGGCGACTTCGGTTGACGTCACCGATACCAGCGTAGAGGTTTCGCTGCCGAAGTTCACGCAGCCGCTGATCGACACGCCGCAGTCCATCGATATCGTTCCCCAGCACATCATCCAGGACCAGGGAGCGACCACACTGCGCGATACCTTGCGCAACGTGGCCGGCATCAGCATCGCCGCGGGCGAAGGCGGCGCACAGGGCGACAACCTCACCGTCCGAGGCTTCACCGCCCGCAACGATATCTTCCTCGACGGCATGCGCGACTTCGGCAGCTACTATCGCGACCCGTTCAATGTGCAGGAGGTCGCGGTTCTGCAAGGCCCATCGTCGGTCACCTTCGGCCGGGGATCTACCGGCGGCATCGTCAACCAGGAGACCAAAGCTCCTCAGTCCGACCGCGCTCTTCGCCGGGACCGTGGAATTCGGCACCGACCAGACCAAGCGGATCACTGCCGATCTCGATCGCCCGCTGCCCTCCCTGGGAAGCGGAACTGCTTTTCGCCTGAACCTGATGGGCCACGACTCGAAATTTGCCGGCCGCGATATCGCCGAGAACCGCCGCTACGGCGTCGCTCCCTCGCTGGCCTTCGGACTGGGTACGCCGACTCGCCTCACCCTCAGTTACCTGCGCGAGGGATCGGACGACACACCGGACTACGGCATCCCCTGGCTCTTCAACGGCCCGGCCCCGGTGGAACGCCGCAATTATTACGGCTTTCAACACGGCAATTATCTGAAGACCAATGTCGACCTCGGGACGGTCAAGTTCGAGCACGACGTCAACAGCCAGATCACCTTCCGCAACCAGGCGCGTTACGCGCATTACACGCGCGACGTTCGCATCACCGAAGCACAGATTGATGCGACCACGCTGGACACCGATCCGCTCGCGACTCCGCTGGGACAGATCGGCGTGATTCGCAACCAGATTGCAGTGAACAGCACCGAGACTTTTCTGCAGGACCAGGCCGATGTGATCATGAAGTTCCGCACCGGCTCTCTGCGTCACACCGTGGTGACTGGAGTTGAGGGCGGTCGCGAAACTTCATCCCCGTTCCGTCAGCGTTTCAATCTCGCCACGGTTCCAAAGACCAACCTGCTGCATCCCGACACCAGTCAGCCGTTTGCCGGCATCGTGCCACAGAGTGGCATTACCGATACCCACGCGACTGCGATCAGCGTGGGCGCGTACGCCATTGACACCGTTAACCTGCTGCCCAAGCTCGACCTCACCGCCGGAGTTCGCGTGGACCGGTTCGATGCCACCGTTGACCAGTCCTTGCCCGTGACCCCAACTTCACCCTTCAAGCGGGTGGACGTCATGCCGAGCTGGCGCGGCGCGCTGGTGTTCAAGCCGGTGGCGGGCGCGAGCATCTACTTCGACTACGGCACATCTTTCAATCCTTCCGCCGAGACCCTGGCGCTCACCGTGGCCACGCAGGACGCGCCGCCGGAAGAAAGCCGGACCTTCGAAGTGGGCACCAAGTGGGATCTGTTCGCGAGAAAACTGTCGCTGCGGGCGGCCGCTTTCCGCACCGACAAGACCAACGCCCGGGAAACTGTGAATGCGACCACGGTGGTTCTCTCCGGCAGCCAGCGGGTCAGCGGGGTTCAGATCCAGGCCAACGGATACCTCACCAGCCGCTGGGAAATCCTGGCCAGCTACGCCTATCTGGACGGAGTGGTCACGCGCTCGCGGTCTTCCCGCTCTCGGTCGGCGCTCAACTGGCCAACGTTCCCCGCAACACCTTCAGCACCTGGAACAATTTCCAGTTGCCGTGGCGCTTCAGCGTGGGCGGTGGCGCGGATTTTGTGGACAGCCGCACCGCCAGCTCCACCACGCCGCTTGATCCGGTCACCGGCCTGGTGAAACAGGTCCCGGGTTACTGGGTCTTTAACGCGATGGCGAAATATCAGGTGAGCGAGCACGTAGACATCCGGTGCAACGTGTACAACCTGGCCGACAAGTACTACTACGACCAGATCCATCCCGCGCATATCGTGCCCGGAGCAGCGCGTTCGGCGTTACTGGGCATCAATTTCAAATTCTAGTTGGGAAGGACACAAGACCAATTGTTATTGCCAATCCCCGAGGTATTGACCGCCGAGCAGGTGACGGAGGCGCGGCGAATCCTGGACGCAGCGGAATGGGTGGACGGCCGGGTCACGGCCGGCCACCAGTCCGCGCGCACCAAGGACAACATGCAGCTTCCGGAGAACCATCCGGCCGCCCGCCAACTGGGTGAGACCATTCTCACCGCGCTGGGGCAAAATCCACTGTTCGTTTCCGCGGCGTTGCCGGCGCGAGTCTTTCCTCCGCTGTTCAACCGTTACCAGGGCGGGCAATCCTTCGGCACCCACGTGGACAATGCGATTCGGCAGGTCAGCGCGACCGGACACCGGATTCGCACCGATCTTTCGGCGACCTTATTTTTCTCCCAGCCCGACGAGTACGACGGCGGCGAACTGATCGTCGAGGACACCTACGGCCTGCATCACGTGAAGCTTCCCGCCGGTCACATGATCCTGTATCCCTCGACCAGCCTGCACCACGTGACGCCGGTGACGCGCGGGTCGCGGCTGTCGTCATTTTTCTGGATCCAGAGCATGGTGCGCGACGATGGCCAGCGCACATTGCTGTTCGATCTCGACACTGCCATCCAGCGGCTGAATCCCGTCGAAGCCCGACGATTCCGCGGTGGTGCAACTGACCGGCGTCTACCACAACCTGCTGCGGCGCTGGGCGGAAATTTGATCTCGACAGCTTCCCTATGACGCCCCGCCGATTTCTTTTCTGGATCCATCTGACTGCCGGCTGCGTGGCCGGGCTGGTCATCCTCGTCATGTCGGTGACGGGAATCCTGCTCGCCTACCGCCGCCAGATCATCAACTGGGCGGACCGCGGCTTCCAGGCGCAACCCGCAGCGGGAGCGCTGCGCCTGCCGATGGAGGACCTGCTGGCCTCGACGCAGGAGGCCCAGGGACGGCCGCCTTCAAACATTACGGTGCGGGCGGACTCGGCCGCTCCGGTGGCGTTCGACTTTGGCCGGAACGCACTGTGTTCGTTAATCCCTACACCGGGAAAATTCTGGGCGAAGGGTCAGCCAGGCTGCGGAAATTTTTCTCCACCGTCGAGGACGTACATCGCTGGCTGGGAGTCGGCGGCGAGGGCCGGTCTTCGGGACGCGCGGTTACGGGAGCGTGCAACCTGATCTTCCTCATCCTGGTGACGACCGGACCTTTCCTGTGGTGGCCGAAGCAATGGAATAAAGACAACCTGAAAAAGATCACGCTGTTCCGGGGCGGAGCGTGGGTTCGCGCGCGCGACTGGAACTGGCACAACGTTCTCGGGTTCTGGTGCGTCGTGCCGTTATTCCTGATCGTGATCACGGGCGTAATCATGTCGTATGCATGGGCGAACAATCTGCTCTACCGGATGACGGGGAACGCGCTACCACCACCACCGGCAGGTCAGTTCGTTCCGGAGCGCAGCCAGAATTCCGGCCAGCGCACCGAACACGGTAAGCACCGCTCTGAAAATTCTCGCTTCGACGGACTGGAGAAGCTGTTTGCACGAGCCGGGCAGCAAGTCCCGGACTTCACCACCATCAGCCTGCGCCTGCCTAATCCGCCGGCGAACACGCTCACCTTCTCCATTGACCGCGGAAATGGCGGGCGGCCGGATTTGCGATCGCAGCTCACTCTGGACCGTGCCACCGGAGAAATCGTCCGCTTGGAGGCCTTCTCCAGCTACAACCGCGGACGGCAGCTGCGTGCCTGGGCCCGCTTCACTCATACCGGCGAGGCGGGAGGTCGGCTGGGGCAGACAATCGCCGTAATTGCATCTGCCGGAGCTTCGTTGCTGGTGTTTACCGGACTGTCGCTCGCTGTGCGACGGTTCTTCGCCTGGAAGGGGCGGCCGGTCAAAGTTCTTACCACTGCCGGTCTTTAGCAAACCCAGTTTTTAGTCTTTAGTTCCCGGTTCTCAGTTGTTCGCCTTCTATTCTCCTCGCGCTTGCCTGCCCTGCTACAATGCCTTGCCTTATAGATGGACCGAACTTTTGGGGCCACAAAGACGTATCTCTATTGTGGTGTTAAAGCGGTAACTGACCAGGAGTTCCAGGGAGTGCGGGTTGGAAGACGCCCAGGTCGTAGCCATGCTGGTCCGTCGCTGCGTAGCCGGCGACGTAGTGGCCTGGGAGGAGATCGTGCAGCGCTACAATCGGCGCATTTACAACATCTGCTACCGCTTTGCCGGATCGGGCGACGATGCCCAGGACCTCACCCAGGAAGTCTTCATCAAGATGTTCCGCACCCTCAATACCTACGATGTCGAGCGAGGAGCGTTCATGACCTGGGTCACGACCATCACCCGCAACCTGCTGGTGGACCATTTCCGCAAAAGCAAGCAGGACCGGGTGACCGAATCGCTGGACACGACGCCATCGGAACACGAAGACGCCATGCCGCTCAGCGAGAAGATCGAAGACAAGGCGCCGACCGCAGACATGAGTGTGCAGAGCCGCGAGACCCGGGAACTGGTCCACAACGCCCTGCAGAAGCTCTCCCCCGAACTGCGCGAAGCGGTCATCCTGCGCGACCTGCAGGATATGGATTACAAAGACATTGCCACGGTACTAAAGGTTCCGGAGGGCACGGTGAAATCCAGGATAAATCGCGGGCGTGCGGAACTTGCACGGCTGCTACAACGTACATATAGGCAGGTGATGTGATGTCAGGCGAAACCAAAAACGGCATGCAGTGCGCAGAGTTCGACGCGCTGCTGATTGACGCCCTCGACGGAACGCTGGCCGGGTCCAGGCTGGAAAGTTCCATGCCCATGCCCGGGTCTGCGCCGTGTGCGGCCCGCTGTTCGCGGAAGCCGATGGGGGACGTCGCTGGCTGAAGTCGCTGGCTGAGGTCGAACCGCCGGCCAACCTGGTTCACAACATCCTGGTGGCCACGACCGGATACGAGAGCAAGCACGTAGTCGTCCGGGACAAGGCAAGAGCTCCATGGGCCGATGCCATCGCCGGCTGGCTGCGGCCGGTGTTCGGTCCGGTAATGTCGATGAGCCGCCAGCCCCGCTTCGCCATGTCATTCGGAATGGCGTTCTTCTCTCTATCCATTTCGCTCAGCCTGGCGGGCGTCAAAGTGAGCGACGTACGCCGTGTGGACATGCGGCCCAGTGCGATCAAGCGCGCCTACTACGAGACCACCGGCCGGGCAGTCAAGTATTACGAGAATATTCGCTTCGTGTACGAAATCGAGTCGCGGGTGCGGGAATTCAAACGAGTCACCGCCCCGCCGCAACCGAGCCCCAAGGAGCAAAACAACAAGAAGGAAAAGAAGGACAACAACACCAGTGGACAACCTGAACTCAGACAGGAACGCAACTACAGCCAGGGAGAGAACCAGCCCGTGCTGGCCTCCATCCCGAATGATCCGCCTGTAGAAACCGTGACCACTTACAGGAGGATTTCATGAACTGTGCCAACCATCCCGATGTTGAGAAGGTGGCATTCTGCCGCACCTGCGGAAAACCGCTGTGTGCCAACTGCACCCGTGCGGTGCACGGAGTGATTTATTGCGAGAGCTGCCTGGCAGCGCGACTGGAAGGCGTGCAGCCGAACGTTGCGCCGCCGGTCGCCGGATTCGTGCCGGCAGCTCCCGGGGTCGCCGCCGTGGCGGGCGCGGCCCGAATCCTGCTCTGGCCGGCGTTCTGGCCGGCTTCTTCCCCTTCGGTGTCGGCGCGGTCTACACCGGACAATATGCCAAAGGTCTGGCGCACCTGGTGATCTTCACCCTGCTTGTCCTGGGAGCGAGTAACAGCAGTGGCGCGGCCGTGGCCACGATCTGCGGACTGGGCATCGCAGGCTTCTACTTCTACCAGATCATCGATTCCGTGCGCAGCGCCCGGCCCTGCAACTGGGGCAGGCGCCTCCCGATCCGTTTGGATTGGGAACAACTTTTAGCGCCGGCGAGCGGGTGGACGCGAGCAAAGTGCCGGTGGGAGCGCTGGTTCTCATCGGCCTGGGCGTAATTTTTCTGCTGCACACGCTCGACATCTGGGATTTCAGCGCTCACCGCATATGGCCGCTGGTCCTTATCGGCATCGGCGCTTGGCTGCTGGTCCGCCGGTTGGGCCTGGTCGGCGAAGTTCCGCCAGGATTTGATCGCATGCGCAGTTGCAAGCGCGGATTGATGGGACCTGCTGTTCTGCTGACGCTGGGATTTCAGTTCCTGCTCGACAGCATGGGCGTAATCCGGTTCGGCCGCACCCTGCCTCTGCTGCTGGTGGTGATTGGACTGGTCAAGATTTTCCAGAGCACGGCCGGCCCCGGCCCGCTTGCGGGACCGCCGTCATCCATACCGGCGGAACACCTCCCTATGCCAGCGGCGAAGTGCCGCCGCCATATTCGGAAGTAGAAGCCGGAGGTGAAAAATGGCTAGCCCGGTACAGGCACCGCCACCGTTTCAACCGCATTCAACCGCCCAGACAGCGGCGTTCCGTAGCCGGTCCGGTAGTGCTGATCCTGCTGGGAGTCGTGCTGCTGCTGACCACCATGCGGGTGCTGCATCCGCAGCCGCTTCTGCATTGGTTCGGAACCTACTGGCCCGCGCTGATCATTCTCTGGGGCGTGATCAAGCTGGTCGAGTATCAGCAAGCCCAAAGAGAAGGCACGCGCCCCCAGGGAATTGGCGGCGGCGGAGTCGTGCTGCTGGTTTTCCTGATCATTTTTGGGATGTCGGCGACCCAGGCTTCCCGTTTCAATTGGGATGAGATTCGCGACCACATCAATCTGGGCGACGACGATCTGGCCCTGTTCGGACACAACTACAGTTACGACGACCAACTTCAGCAGGACTTTCCCGCGGGCAGCAGCTTGCGCATCACGAATGAGCGAGGCGCGGTGAACCTCACGGCCTCGGACGACAACCAGATTCATGTAACCGCGCACAAGCGGATCAACGCGGACAACCAGCAGGAAGCCGACAAATTCAATCCCGGCACCAAACCGCAAATCACTGCCAGCGGCAACGTCATCACTTTGAACGCCAACACGCAGGGCGCCGGCGACCGCACGGTCACAACCGATCTGGATGTCAGCGTTCCCCGGAAAGCGTCGGTCGTGATCTCGAGCCGGCGCGGCGATGTCAGCGTGCTGGGCCGCGACGGAGACGTTGAAATTGCCAGTCAGCACGGCGATGTCGCAGCCTCCGACATCACCGGCAAGGTAAGTATCAATCTGAACGGCGGCTCGGCGCGGGTTTCGAATATTTCGGGAGATGTTTCAGTCCAGGGACGAGCCGACGACATTTCTGTGGCCGACGTAAAGGGCGCGGCCCAACTGAACGGCGAGTTCGACTCCATCAAGCTGGGGAAAATCGCCGGCGTGGTCGGCTTCAAATCCGCCCGCACCGACATGGAGTTTTCCCGCCTGAACGGCGACCTCGACATGGATTCGGGCGACCTGCGGGCCAGTGACCTGGTCGGCCCCTTCCGCCTGCTCACGCGTTCGAAGGATGTCCGGCTGAACGGAGTGGATGGAAACGTGCGGCTGGAGAATGAAAACGGAGCGGTCGAAATTCACATGAGCAAGCTGGGCAACATGCAGTTGAGCAACCGCAACAGCGATGTCCAGATTTACATTCCCGACAAGGCCAGCTTTCAGCTGGATGCCCACTCTCGCGGTGGCGAAATCGAATCCGACTTCGGCGCGCTGAAGATCGAGAACGGCGACGACCAGGCAACCGCCAGCGGCACCGTCGGCGAAGGCGGTCCGCACCTGGTCATCAACAACGAACACGGCGGTATCGAACTCCGCAAGGGATCGACGGTAGCGGAAGTGCCGGCGATGCCCAAAGTGCCCAAAGTGCCCGCCGTGCCTAAGGTGCCCAAGGTTCCAGTGCCCACGGAAAACTAGACGTCAAAATGTGGGGCGGGCGCCCTCGCCCGCCGCCTTTGACTTCGATCCCGCCAGGAATTTCTCTAAAATTGGGCCAATGCCCCCTCCCATAAGCATCGTACCGCTCGGCGACCATCACTGGGACGCGGTGCGATCCATCTACCTGCAGGGCATCGCGACCGGAAACGCCACATTCCAGCAGACCGCTCCTGACTGGAAAGAATGGGACGCTGCCCATCTGCAGACCTGCAGGATGGTCGCGCGGTCGGAGCAGGAAATCGTCGGATGGGCCGCGCTCAGCCCGGTATCCAGCCGGCCGGTGTATCGCGGCGTGGCGGAAGTCAGTATCTACGTGGCGGAGGCGGCGCGAGGTCGCGGCGTTGGGGCAAGCCTGATGGCGAGACTGATTGTCGAGTCTGAAGCCGCCGGCATCTGGACTCTGCAAGCCGGCATCTTCCCGGAAAACGCGGCCAGCATCAAGCTCCACACCAACGCGGGCTTCCGGATCGTCGGCACTCGTTCGCGGCTGGGGTGCATGAACGGGCGGTGGCGTGATGTGGTGTTGCTGGAACGCCGCAGTCTCACCGCCGGCGCGTAGTTCCACTCGGTTTCCTTTGCGTCCTTTGCGGATTCCTTTGCGAACTTTGCGGTTAAAGGTTTTGATCTTTACAGCCAGCTGGAGAAGTCAAAGTCTTAACCGCAAAGTTCGCAAAGGAATCCGCAAAGGACGCAAAGGAACCCGAAAGCCGCGTACGTGGTCTCTTACGTCCCAAGCCGCGCCCGTGTTATGTTCAATTTCTTCCCAGCCCAATATGATTCGTTCTTACAAAGGAACAACCCCCACGATTCCGCAATCCTGCTACGTGGACGATTCGGCGCAGATCATCGGCGACGTGATTCTCGGCGAGCACGCCAGCATCTGGATGAATGCCGTCTTGCGCGGCGACGTTCACTCCATTCGGGTAGGCGCATATTCGAACGTGCAGGATGGCAGCGTGCTGCATGGCATGAAAGAGCAGTACGGTGTCTTCCTCGGCGAATACGTGACGGTCGGCCACACCGTGACGCTGCACGGCTGCACCATTGAAGACCGCTGCCTGATCGGCATGGGATCGATCATCCTGAATGGCGCGCGCATTGGCGCGGGCTCGATCATCGCGGCCGGCACGCTGATTCCGGAGAAGACGATCGTCGAGCCGGGATCGCTGTGGATGGGATCTCCGGGAAAGTTTCGCCGCAAGCTGGATGAGAAAGATCAGGAAACGATCATGCGCTACGCCAGGAATTATCTGGAGTACAAGGAATCGTACCTGCGGGAAGAAGTAGCTGCAAGAAAAAGCCGGGGCCTTGCGGCCCCGGTTTAGTTGGTGGTTGCCCGGATAAAAATCGTTTTCAATGTGGGCGCGAGCGTCCTCGCTCGTGCGGAAGCGTCACGGACGCTGCCGCACGAGCGGGGCGCTCGCGCCCACATTTACTACTAGGCGCTGCGGCGCGGACGCAGGGTCAGATCACGAACCTGCGCCAGTACACTCGATAACTGCATCCCGTTCAGCTGCGACACGAACGGCATCAGTTCCGCGATAAACTGATCTTTCATCAGTTCACCGATTTCTTCCTGGCGGTTGCGTTCGCCGCCGGAAAGCAGATCGGGCACGGTGACTTCGAGCGCTCGGGCCAGCCGTTCCAGTGAGGAAAGGGTCGGGGTAGCCTTTTCGTTTTCGATCTTCGACACGTAGGTCCGTGGGACCGACATGCGCGCCGCCAGTTGGCGTTGGCTGAGTCCGCTTCGCAAGCGGAGCGAACGGATCGAAGTCGCCAGGTTCAGATGTCCACGGCCATTGCCATTCGCCGGCATCATCTGCGGCGGTGGCGGGGCCATGACGACTTCCGGCTCTTCCTCGTCTAACGAGGCGTGGCAGCGGCGGCAAAGATCGTTGGTGGTACGGAACTGGACCAGCAGGCAGTGATCGCAACGAACTACTTCCCTTGAATCTACAGGTGCAAGGGTAGTGGCCATCTAGGTGTGGGAGGGCCAGAGCGGGGGCTTCTCCGGAACGAAGAAATAATCGTGAAAAATTTCTTCATTCCAACCTGCAGCGTAATCTGAGGTACAACACCTGTGGATGTCAAGAACATTCCGGGGTCAAACACAAAACGCGTCGTGATAAAAGCAAAACCAGCTGGAGAAAAACCGGAGAAAACAGGTAAGAAACCATGAACGATCGAGAGCAGGCGTGGGGTTTACTAACTGAGTTCACCCAGTCGGAAAGTTTGCGCAAGCACGGACTGGCGGTCGAGGCCTGCATGCGCGCTTATGCGCGTAAATATTCTGCCCGCCGACGAAGAGTTGTGGGGCGTGGTCGGCCTGCTGCACGACTTCGATTACGAGAAGTATCCCAGCCTCGACGATCATCCCTACAAGGGCAACGAAATATTGAAAGAGCGCGGCTATTCGGACGAAATCCGCCGCGCCATCATGTCGCACGCCGAATATTCCGGCGTGACCCGGGACTCTCAGATGGAAAAGGCTCTCTTCGCCTGCGACGAACTGGCGGGATTCATCACCGCATGCGCGCTGGTCAAGCCGGGAAAGTCGCTGGCGGAAGTGGACGCGAAGTCAGTCCGGAGAAAGATGAAAGACAAAGCCTTCGCCCGCGGCGTAAAGCGTGAGGACGTCATAAACGGCGCCGCGGATCTGGGAGTGGATCTGGAAGAGCACATCGCGTTCTGCGTAGAAGCCCTGAAGGGAATCGCAGACAAGCTGGGGCTGGACGGCAGCGCCGCAAAGTCGGCATAACCACGGACTGTGTAGGGACGGGTCTCTGACCCGTCCAAGGCCGAGCAAAGCTCGGCTAGGTTTGGCCGGTACTAGTGCAGCCTGGCAGCACTCCAGACTTTAGATCACCTGCTAAAATCCTGCCGAGCTGCGCTCGGCCCGGCCGGGTCGAAGACCCGGCCCCACACGGCCGGTGATGACTACCGCAGCGCCTCTGCCACCTTCCCGCTGGCAATCAAATCCGCGATCCGGGCGAAATCCTGATACATCACCCGGTCTTTGTCCATGGTCGGCGCACACCGAACGAATTGCCGCATGCGCCGCCTGTCCGCGCTTCGAAGTCTTGAGCGGAGCCAGAAAATCCAGCGCCTGGGCCGCGGCCATGGCTTCAATCGCCATCGCGTTGCGCGAATTTTCCACAATGCGCTTCAGCTTCAGGGCCGCCGTCATTCCCATGGAAACGTAGTCTTCCTTGTTGCCGGAAGTCGTAATCGAATCCACCGAGGCAGGATGCGCCAGCACTTTGTTCTCGCTGACCAGCGACGCGGCGGCGACCTGCGCCATCATGAATCCGGAATTCAGGCCCGCGCCCGGCGGCCAGAAATGGCGGCAGACCTTCGCTCAGGGCCGGATTTACCAGGCGCTCCAGCCTGCGCTCCGAGATGCCCGCCAGCGCGCTCAGGGCGATGCCGAGGAAATCCAGAGCGAAAGCCAGCGGCTGGCCGTGAAAATTTCCGCCGGAGATGACGTCGGCATCCAGGCTGGCGGAGCTGCGCTCCGCCCGGACGGCGAGCGCCGTCCCCACGTGGCTGGTGGCGCTCTTCAAGAACACCAGCGGATTGTCTACCGCCGAGTTGACTTCGATCTCCAACACTTCGCGACAGTGAGTGAGCGTGTCGCGCACCGCGCCGTGGACTTGCGGCATGCAGCGCAGAGAGTAGGCGTCCTGCACGCGGTCGCAGTCGAGATGCGACTCGCGCAGCGAGCTGCCTTCGAGCATCTTGCGCAAATTCGCCGCCGTCCGGAGCTGACCCGGGTGCGGACGCGCCTGATGGATGCGTTCGTCGAAGGCCACGTCCGTGCCGCGCAAGGCGTCGAGCGAGAGCGCGCCGATCACGTCCGCCGTATCGGCCAGAATCTCGGCCGCCAGCAGCGCCAGGATTCCGACTGCCAGCATCGCCTGCGTGCCGTTGATCAGGGAAACGGCTTCCTTGGCCTCAAGCACCAGCGGCTTGATCTGGGCGCGCCGCATGGCGTCGGCGGCGGGAATGCGCTGGCCTTTCTCGTCCAGGCACTCGCCTTCGCCGATCAGCGCCAGCGCCAGGTGCGCCAGCGGAGCGAGGTCGCCGCTGGCTCCGACGCTGCCTTGCGACGGCACCATCGGGGTGACGCCGCGATTCAGCATCTCGCAGATCGTGTCGATGACGGCGCCGCGCACGCCGGAATGTCCTTTGGAAAGTGAATTCGCGCGCAGCAGCATCATGGCGCGAGTTTCAGCGGCGGAGAGCGGCTCGCCGATTCCCCCGGCATGGGAGCGCACCAGATTGAGTTGCAGTTCGCGAATCTGATCGCCGGCAATGCGGACGTCGGCCAGTTTGCCCACGCCCGTGGTGATGGCGTAAGACACACGATTTTCCGCGACCAGCGCATCCACCACCGCGCGGGCGCGATCAACCGCTTCGCGGGCGTCGGGATCGAGCAGGACGGGGCGGCGATCGACCGCGACTTCCCGGACCGCCTCGAGAGTGAGGTCCTTGCCGCTGATGTGTAGAGCTTTCAAATCAGTTTCCAGTTTCTGGTTTCGTTCGCAGTTTCAAAATCCTACTTCCCTATCGCACTGCGGAATGCTTTCAGATAATTTTCCGGCAGCGGCGCGGGCTTCATCTTCGAATCGAGAATCATGTGCATGGTCTCGCCTTCCGCCAGAACCTCGTTGTCGTCGGCTCGCAGCAACTCGTAGCCAAAATGAATCATGGACTCACGCACATTTCGCAGATGAGTCCGGACAATGATCTCGTCGTCATAACGCGCCGGCGCCTTGTAGCGGCAGCGCGCATCCACCACCGGGATGAAGCATCCGTGGTCCCGCTCCAGGTCGCGATAGTTAAACCCGAGCTGCCGCATCAGGTCGACGCGTCCGATTTCGAACCAGATGAAATGATTGGCGTGGTAGACCACTCCCATCTGATCGGTCTCGGCGTAGCGCACCCGCACCCGGCTTTCCGAGACTACGCCAACGTTATTGCGTTCCGCGCGTTCACTTGGTACTCCAGCGCGGTTTGCGCTTTTCCAGAAACGACGTGATGCCTTCGCGAAAGTCGGCCGTGGTGCGGATGCGCGCGTTGTCCTCGACCGCTTCGGCAATCTGATGGTCAAGCTGTCCGGCGATGAATCCGTTGATCAGGCGCTTGGTCGCCCGCACCGACGATGGGCTGTTCTCCATGAGCTGCGCCGCCAGTTCGCGCGCCCGGGCCATCAGACGTCGCCGGTTCGACCACTTCGTTGACCAGGCCAAAAGCATGAGCTTCAGCCGCGTCAATCAACCGTCCGGTCAGCAGCAGGTCGCGCGCGATTTTGTGTCCCACCTGCCAGACCAGCATCGAGGAAACGATGGCCGGCACGAATCCGATGCGAACTTCGGTGTAGCCAAACTTGGCTTCCGGCACCGCCAGCGTGAAATCGCACATGGTGGCGAATCCGGTGCCGCCCGCGATGGCCGCGCCGTTCACCGCGGCAATCGTGGGCAGGGGAAAATCGTAAATGCGGCGAAAGATGCGGGCCATGCGCGATGAGTCCTGCACATTCTCATCGTGCGTTTTCCCCAGCAGGGCTTTCAACTCATCGAGGTCCATGCCCGCGCAAAAAGCTTTGCCTGCGCCGGTCAGTATGACAACCTGAGCGGGCGATTGCTCGATCTCGTCGAAAGCGGCGAGCAATTCGTCCACCAGCGCGCGACTGATGGCATTGCGCTTCTCCGGACGGTTGAGCGTAATGGTGGCGACGCCGGAATCGAACGCAAGCTGAATTGTCTTATATTCCATGTTGTCGCAACTCAATCGGCAGCGGCAGACTCGGTGTAGCGGGCTCCCAACTCGGCCGTAATCCGCAGCAGGACATCCAGCGATTTCAGCGCCGGCAATTCCGCTCCCTTTTGTTGCAGCGCTTCCACAACTTTCTCGGTCGCAATATTTCCCACCAATGCATCCTGCGCGAAGGGGCATCCGCCCAGTCCGCCCAGCGCGGAATCAAAGCGGCGGCAACCCGCATCATACGCGGCCAGAACCTTCTCCGCCGCCTGCTCGGGGCGGCTGTGCAGGTGCACCCCAATCTCCAGATAGTCGAACTTTGAATTCACCGCCGAAAACAGTTCGCGAATCTGCGCCGGCCCGGCCAGTCCCACCGTGTCGGCCAGAGAGATGGTGCGAACCCCGAGGGATTCGAGAAGGTCCACCGCGTCGACCACTTCGCCGATATTCCAGGGATCGCCGTAAGGATTGCCAAACGCCATCGAAATGTAAACCACGGTGTCGAGTCCGGCCGGTTCACCCTTGTTCGTGACTTTCTCCAGTTCGTCAATCGCGTCTTCCAGCGTCTGGCGCTGGTTGTTCTGCAGAAACGTCGGCGAAACCGAGTAGGGGAAACCAAGAGTACGAACCGCCTCGGTGGCAATCGCCCGCTCCGCGCCTTTTTCGTTGACCACGATCCCGATAATTTCAACATCATCGGGCGGATCGAGTTCTTTCAACACTTCTTCCGAATCGGCCATCTGCGGAACCGCCTTCGGCGAGACGAACGAAACCGCATCGATGTGCTTGAACCCGGCGCTGATCAGGGCCTTCAGATAGTCGGTCTTGATGTAAGCCGGAATCTGTCCTTTCAGCCCCTGCCAGGCATCGCGCGGACACTCAACGAGTTTTACGGGATCAGACATATTCACCACGGAGACACAGAGGCACAGAGATCAAAGAACTTTTCTGACAATTCCACCTCGTGCCAGGACCGCTACATTGAAATTGAGAATGAGCCCAACTCGCTTGCCAGTCATTTTCAGATAAGTCAGAAGTTGGGCTTCATGGACGGGCAAGATGTGTTCGACACACTTGAGTTCCAGAACTAAAGAGTCCTCGATAACAAGATCCAGACGGTATCCGCAATCGAGGCTAACTCCCTTGTATCGGACTGGCAGAGGTATCTGCCGTGCAAACACCAGTCCTCGAAGATGCAACTCATGGCAGAGGCATTCTTCGTAGGCTGACTCCATCAGACCAGGCCCTATCTCCCTATGCACTTCGATTGCCGCGCCGATCACCCGGTCGGTTAGATCTTCATGAATAAGTTTTCTCCGTGGCTCCGTGTCTCCGTGGTGAGAAATCATGTTTGCAGCACTCCGACTTTGAACTCGGGCACATCCGGGTTCAGCGCGGCGGCTTCGAGCGCCTGCGTGATCGCATCGCGTGTCTCGACCGGATCGATGATCTTGTCGATCCACAACCGGGCCGCGCCGTAACGCGGGTCGGTCTGTTCGTCGTAGGTTTTCTTCGCGGACTCGAACAATTCTTTGCGCTCTTCCTCGCTCAACTTCTTCCCGCTGCGTTCGAGTTGCTTGATCTTGATTTCGACCAGCGTGCCGGCCGCGGAATCGCCGCTCATGACCGCGTAGCGCGCGGTCGGCCAGGCAAACACGAAGCGCGGATCATAGGCCTTGCCGCACATGGCATAGTGTCCGGCGCCGAACGAGCCTCCGACGATCACCGTAATCTTGGGGACAACCGAGTTGGACACCGCATTCACCAGCTTCGCCCCGGCCTTGATGATGCCGCTCCACTCCGCGTCGCGTCCCACCATGAATCCGTTTACGTCGTGAAAGAAGACCAGCGGGACCAGGTTCTGATTGCAGTCCATGATGAAGCGGGCCGCCTTTTCCGCCGACTCGGTGTAGATCACGCCGCCGAACTCAAGCCGCTTGTGGCCTTCGTGGTCGGTCTGCTGCGCGTGCAGCTTCTGATTGGCCACAATCCCCACCGCAAATCCACCGATGCGCGCGTAACCGCAGATGATGGTCTTGCCGTACTCGGCCTTGTATTCGTCGAAGCGGCTGCCATCCACGATGCGAGCCAGGATTTCTTTGGTGTCATACGGACGCGCCGGCGAAGAATCGTAGATGCCGTAAATTTCCTCCGAGGCCAGCGCAGGCGGCTGCGGCTTGCGGCGGTCCCACGGAGACTGCCGGCGGTATCCCCATTTCTCGATGATGGCGCGAATGCGCGTCAGGCAGGCTTCGTCGTTGGGCTCGCGAAAATCCACCGTGCCGCTGATGGCCGAATGCATCGCGGCGCCGCCCAGTTCGTCGGCGGAAATTTTCTGGCCGATCGCGGCCTGCACCAGTGCCGGCCCGGCGAGAAAAAGTCCGCTGCCGTCGGTCATGAGCACGTGATCGCACATCACCGGCAGGTAGCCGCCGCCCGCCACGCACATGCCCATGATGGCCGCGATCTGCGAAATTCCCATGGCCGACATCACGGCGTTGTTGCGGAAGACGCGGCCGAAATCGTCGGTGTCGGGAAAGACGTCTTCCTGCAGCGGCAGAAAGACTCCCGCCGAATCCACCAGATAAACCGTCGGCACCCGGTTTTCGATCGCAGATGTTCTGGGCGCGAATCACTTTCTTCGCGGTCATGGGGAAGAACGCGCCCGCTTTCACCGTCGCATCGTTGGCAATGATCATCACCAGCCGGGTTTGAATGCGCGCCAGTCCGGTGATCACGCCAGCAGCCGGAGCGCCACCCCACTCCTCATACATGCCGTGGGCCGCATAGGCGCCCAATTCGAAAAACGTTCCGGGATCGACCAGCAGATTGATGCGCTCGCGCGCCGTCAGGCGTCCCTTGTTGTGCTGGCTCTCGATCGCCTTGGGCCCGCCGCCTTCGCGGATTTTCTCCTCTTCATTGCGCACCTGCGAAACCAGGTCGGCCAGGAAGCGCATGTTGGCTTCAAAGCGCGCCGAAGTGGGATCGATGTGCGACTCGAGAACGGTAGAACTCGAAGGCGTTCCGGGATCAATGCGTTCGTTCATGAGTGGAGTCTGAAAGAGGTTACGGTATAACAGTCGAGCGGGACGGCGCAAACCGCTGTTTGTCGCTCACGCGCGCTGGTGAATAACTTCCAGATTGAAGACTCACGATTTCAGATTCAAGCGCTCTTCTCCAACCATCGCTCCAGCCGGCATCCATCTTCCTCCAGCAAGAAACTGCCGCTTCCAAAACACTCGCCAAAAATGCGATGCGACTCGGGATCGCGTGCGGCGCGTGTAATCCATTGCTTCCCGACCTGGTATTGGCTGGCGGTGAACCATTTCTGCGGCAGGACCTCGACCAGCCCGGCGTTCGGATAGACGACGTAGAGCGCGAAAGCCGGATCGTCCGGGCTCTTGGCGGGATAGCTGGTGGGAACTGATCAGTTCGTCCACCGTCTGCAATTCTGACGGCACTTCAATCTTGTTCATGCCCGCGCCAAGGCCAAGCGGAGACTTCAAACTCGGCAAGGGGCGCCGCGGCCGAATAGATACGCTCGCTCGACGGCTTGAACCAGCCCGCAATTTCGATCAGGTCGAAGGCTTTGAGTTGATCGGGATCGAAACAGGTGATGCGAATGCTGCGTCCCTCAGGACACCAGATTCCGAGGTGGGCGGGCGGCACGAAAAACGGGCGGCAATATGTATTCAGCGCGAGGCGAGGCTTGTCCGGTTCCTGCTGCAAGCGCCAGAGTGACCACATAGCCCAGCGGTCCCTCGCTGCCGTGATGAGTCCAGGTGAAGCGCTGGCCGGAAACCGAACTGAAGGCGGGAAAAGTTTTCCAGTACCAGGGTGTGGGCCCGACCGTTCGCTGAAGAATATCTTTCAGGCGGGAGCTGCTGATCTCGGCCATCACGTGGCCGTGGGCACGCCGCGGGGCTTGACGTTGGCGCGAATGAACTGAACGATGTCGTCCATGGATGTGCCCGGCTGGAAAATGGCAGCCACACCGATTTTTTTAAGATTTTCCACGTCCTGGTTGGGGATGATGCCGCCGACCACCACCAGCACATCGTCCATCTTGTTCTGCTTGAGCAGGTCCATCACGCGGGGAACGATGGCATTGTGCGCGCCGGAAAGAATCGAGAGTCCGATGACGTGAACGTCTTCCTGCAACGCCGCGTTCACGATCATCTCCGGCGTCTGGCGCAGGCCGGTGTAGATGACCTCCATGCCGGCGTCGCGCAAAGCGCGGGCGATCACTTTGGCTCCGCGATCGTGCCCGTCGAGGCCGGGCTTTGCCACCAGCACGCGGATCTTCAGGTCGGCCATCGACCTCCATTTAACCACATGAGGGCGCGGAGGTGCACAGTTACAGGGGATTCCCGACTTTAGATTGCAGATAGATTCAGATCTCAGATTTCAGATCTCAGTTCTCAAGGGCGAGCCGGCCGCTACATGGTCTTGATATCCAGACTTCGCCACAGATACCAGCAGGCCACCGAACGATACGGCTCCCACGGCTTTGCGATCTTCGCCATCACTTCGGGCTTGGGCATCTTGCGCTTCTTGTAATGTTTCTTGATCGCCATCTGGATGCCGTAATCCCCGGTGGGCAGCACATTGGGACGCCGCAGGGTGAACATCAGAAACATATGTGCGGTCCACACGCCCACGCCTTTGACCTGGGTCAGGTGCTTGATGACCTCGTCATCGGTCATTTCGGGCAGGCGCGTGAAGTCGAGTTCGCCGCGGGACGCGCGTCCGGCCATGTCTTTGAGGTAGGACGATTTCTGTTTGGACAATCCAACGGAGCGCAACTGGGCGTCAGTCAGCTTGAGAATGCCTTCCGGCGTAACCGGTTCTCCGGCCAGAGCGGCGAAACGTTTGAAAATAGTGACTGCCGCTTTGCCATTCAGCTGCTGATAGACGATCGCCTCCGCCAGACTATGAAATTCCGGCGGTCCAAACTCCATGCGGCAGGCGCCGACCCGCTCGATAATGGCGGCGAGTATGGGATCGGATTTCTTCAGATGATTAATCGCTTTGCGCATGCCCATCATTTGACTCGGATCAGGGCAAAGAGGATAGCAGAGGTCATTTTCGAAAATCTCAGGAAAGATACTGCACGGTTTGCCGGATCAACTCCGCCGTCCCCTGATATGGATCGCCGGCATCGTCCCACTCCATCGAGCAATAACCTTTGTAGCCGTGCTGTTTCATAACACCGAAAGTCTTCGCCATATCCACATGCACCGTGACGCCCTGGCCGTTGATTTCGGAAGACTTCACGTGCGAGATGCAGTAGGCCTTGCTGAACATGGCGTCGATTCCGCGGTAAGCGTAGTCGGGATCTTTCGCGGCCAGTGTGTTGCCGAAGTCGGGCAAGGTGTGCAGCCACGGGCTGTTCACCTTCTCCACCAGAGAGACCAGAAAGAACGGGTCTTCGCTGACCGGATTGTCATTCTCGAGCGAGACGACGACATTTCTGGCCGAGGCGTACTCGACCACTCGCGTCAGGCTTTCGGCGGTGCGATCCAGGTCTGGCTTGGAGTCTTTTGCGGCAGGAAGATTGGTGCGAATGCTCGGCGAACCGATGGCGACAGCGTTGTCCACCCACTTCTTGCTGAAGGCGATGGCTTGCTCACGTTCGGCACGATCCAGCGCGTAGGGGCTGTGCTCGCCATCCACCGCGATATTCACCACCGACGACCGCGCTTTTTCAGCCGCCATACGGAACTGCTCCAGATATTTCGGGTCTGTCGAAGGAAAATGTCCCGGTCCAGGGTTCGATCTTGTTGATCTGGAACTTCTCGACGACGTGGGCGGCGAAGTCTTTCAGGTCCATGGGCTTCGCAGCTTTGCTGTCCGCTCCGGCGATGAATGCCCGGAAGGGATAGGAGGCGATGGCAATGCGTTCGCGTGGTTGCGTAGGGAAATGCAGACCGGGGGAGGAACTGGCGTGGGCAAACGCTGGGCCCAGGCACGCTCCGGCTGCGGTGGTCGCGCATTGCTCCAGAAATCGTCTTCGAGTGGTCGACAAGTTGGTCAGTCTAGCACGGTCGCGCTTGCGGTAGCGCCCGGCACGCGGGCGAGTTCGCCCGCGTCCACACGAGCCTTCCAGCGTTTACTATTGAAATATGATCACTATTGTTTCCGGACTGCCCCGCTCCGGCACTTCGCTCATGATGCAGATGCTGGCTGCGGGCGGCATGCCTATCCTCTCGGACGGCGAACGCCGGGCTGACGTCGACAACCCGCGCGGCTATCTGGAGTGGGAACGCATCAAGCAATTGCCCAAGAATCCGGGCTGCATTGCGGAAGCCGAAGGCAAGGCGGTGAAGGTGATCTCGCAGCTTCTGCTCTCGCTCCCGGCACAGCATGAGTATCGTGTCATCTTTATGCAACGTCCGTTGCCGGAAGTGATGGCGTCACAGGACGAGATGCTGCGCCGGCGAGGAACTTTTGATCCGGGCGAAGACAATTCCGTGGTGGCGCGGGCGTTTCAGGATCACCTGTCGGACGTCTACGGCTGGCTCAACGGCAAACCCCACGTGAAGGTAAGCCGGGTGCAATATCACGCCGTGTTGCGCGAACCCAAAGAGACTGCGGAGAGCGTTGCAAAGTTTCTGGAAGTCCCGCTGGATGTCGAAGCCATGGCAAAGCAGGTAGACGGAACTCTGTACCGGCAGCGCCGCAAGTAGTTGTCTATGCTTGTGTGGTCGCGGGCGACTCGCCCGCGAGAGCTTCAAGTCTTCCCGGCTGGCAACTGAAAACCAATCTTGCGCTTCGACGGTCCTTCCGGAACCATGAGTTCCTTGATGGCTTCGATAATGTCCTGAATCGCAGTGTCGTGGGTTTCGAGGCGGCGATCCAGCTCGTTTATCTTGGCGGCCAGTTGGCGGTTCTTGGCCAGCATCTCGCGCATACGGACGAATGCACGCACCACGAACACGCTCATCTCGACTGCTCGTCTTGAATTGAGCACGGTTGCCGCCATGATCGCGCCATGTTCGGTGAAGGCATAGGGTGGATAGCGGCGGCCACCGTGTTTCTTACTTGAGGTCACAATTTGTGACCTCAAGATTTGATCCTCTTTGGCCGTAAGCTGGAACATGAAATCCGTTGGGAACCGGTCCCGGTTGCGTTTTATCTGCTGGTTCAGCTGCTTGACGGTGACGCCGTAGAGTTCGGCGAGGTCGCTATCGAGGATGACCCTCTGGTGGCGAAGGATCAGGATTCGCGATTCTACCGGTATGGCGAGCTGGGACGGGCGTTTGGGCATGAGACCAGGGAGAGTATACCGCGTGGTTTGAGGTCGCAAATTGCGACCTCAAGATTCATAGGGTCCTGTTGAGGTCACAATTTGTGATCTCAAACATTTTGTTGATTGGAAGTTATGACAAGGTGTAAGCAGGCGGGCAAGGGCGCCCGCCCCACAGAAGACAGACTACGTGATGCTCACTTCGGTGTAGGTTCCGAATACTTCGCGCAGGGCTTCGCAGATTTCGCCGACCGTGGCATAGGCTCGCACCGCGTCCACGATGTACGGCATGGTATTCGCCGGAGAGATATCTCCGTTTGCGGACGATCGCGGTTCCTGGGCTGCGGCTTTCTTCAGAGCATCGAGGCGTCGCTGCGACTTCCTCATTCGAGCGCCGCGCGCGCAGAGCCTTCAGCTTGGCCGATTGCTGCCGCGCCACGCTTTCGTCGATATAGAGAGTGTGCGGCGGTTCTTCCTCGATCACAAATTCGTTCGCGCCCACGATGACCTTTTCTTTGGCTTCGGCGGCGCGCTGGTATTGGTACGAGGCCTCGGCAACTTCTTTCTGCGGATATCCGCGCTCGATGGCTTTGACCATTCCGCCCATGGCGTCCAGCTTGCCGAAATAGTCGAAGGCGCCTTTTTCCATTTCGAGTGTCAAGGTCTCAAGAAAATATGACCCGCCCAGAGGATCGACCGTCTGCGTCACTCCTGACTCGTAAGCGATGATCTGCTGGGTGCGCAGCGCGAT
This sequence comes from Terriglobia bacterium, assembly GCA_963816865.1. Classification (GTDB taxonomy): domain Bacteria; phylum Acidobacteriota; class Terriglobia; order Terriglobales; family Acidobacteriaceae; genus JAIQFF01. The sequence goes on along the minus strand of CAWFMU010000010.1, from coordinate 100,897 downwards.
GCGCGCCGCTTCTTCCGTGGGCAAGGCGAGAGCTTCGTCGTAGGAATCGGTGTGCAGCGATTGCGTTCCGCCCAGCACCGCTGCCATGGCCTGCAAGGCCACGCGAGCGATGTTGTTCATGGGTTGCTGCGCCGGCAGCGACACTCCTGCGGTCTGGGTGTGAAAGCGCAACAGCCAGCTGCGCTGGTTCTTCGCTTTGAAACGGTCCTTCATTACCTGATACCAGATCTTGCGGGCCGCGCGATACTTTGCGATCTCCTCGAAGAAGTCGTTGTGGGCGTTGAAGAAAAAGCTGAGGCGCGGGCCGAAGTCGTCCACATCGAGGCCGCGTCGTTGCGCCCACTCCACATATTCGACGCCGTCATACAGGGTGAACGCCAGTTCCTGCAGAGCGGTCGAACCGGCCTCGCGGATGTGGTATCCGCTGATCGAAATGGTGTTGAACTTGGGCGTGAACCTCGAGCCGAACTCGAAGGTGTCCACCACCAGCCGCATCGAAGGCGCCGGCGGATAAATGTATTCCTTCTGCGCGATGTATTCCTTCAGGATGTCGTTCTGCAGCGTCCCGGAAATCTTCTTCCAGTCCGCGCCCTGCTTTTCAGCCACCACCAGGTACATCGCCCACAGCACCGATGCGGGCGAGTTGATGGTCATCGAGACCGATGTTTTTTCGAGATCGATGCCGCCGAACAGAATCTCCATGTCCTCGAGCGAATCGATGGCGACGCCGCACTTGCCGACTTCACCTTCGCTCGCCGGATGATCGGAGTCGTACCCCATCAGCGTGGGGAGATCGAACGCGACCGACAGCCCGCTGCCGCCGCTTTCGAGCAGATATTTGTAACGCTGGTTGGTTTCTTCCGGCGAGGCGAAGCCGGAGAATTGCCGCATGGTGAAAAGCTTGCCGCGGTATCCGCTGGCGTGAATACCGCGGGTGAAGGGCGGCTGCCCGGGATAGCCCAGATATTTTTCCGCGCTCCAGTCCTCGGGCAGATCGGCTTGGGTGTAGAGGCGGCGAACCGGAGTGCCGGAAATTGTGGTGAAACGGGCGTGGCCGTGCTCGTCGCGATTGATTCCGGTGTTTGCGCCGATGGCTTTTTCGGGAGCCTTTTCCAGAGTCGGCAGAAGTGTTTTTTCCGCCCACTCTTTTTCGCCTGGGGATGGATGTCGCCCCTCAAACACATCGGCAATCGGGTTTTCCGCGACTGGCGGCTTGGAAGGCTTCTTATCGGGCATGACGAACCCTGCGTTCGATCATAGAAGAGCGTTGTGCGGTGGGCAAGGTACCAAGGTGCGGGTGCCCCATCCTTTTCGCGTAGTTTGCGAAAAGGGTGGGTGATGGAGATCGCCACTCTTATGCGTTAGGGACATCGTAGTGACAAGAGAAGCGATCTCGGCGTGAAGCTTTGGCGAAGTTCCACCCTTCAAAAATCGAAGGGTGGGGCACCCGGCAGAGGTACTGACGTTCCGGAGACCAAAACGTGGCCAAGTGGGACGGGCGTCATTGCCCGTCGCGCCCAGGCCATTGCCTGACGGGCAAGGCCGCACATCCATTTTTTATGGTCCGACTACCGGCGGAGAGGGTGGACCGTCGTCGCTGTCTTTTTTCTCCGGCTGCGGCGTTTCGGGAGGAAGTACGACGGCCTTGGTAAGTCCGTCGCCGTCGTTGCCCAAGGCTCGCGACGTCACTGTCACGCCAGACTGTTTGCGCAGCTCTCGCAGAATGTCCTGCCGGTCGTGGCCGGCGTACTCGCGGGCAAAACGGGTAAGGGCCTCGGTCAGAATGTCGTGGTGATGCAGCGTCTCCAGGCCCGGCTCGCGCGTGATGTTCAGCCACAGCCGGTGGACCAGATGGACGTCTTCGGTTTTCAACGACGGCGTGTGCGGACCGATGTGGAAGGTATCAACTTTGAGGTCCGGGTAAACGACCTGGAAAATAAACTGCCGCTTGGGCTCGGGCATCGCCTCCCAGGCGTGGCCCAGATAGAACGCCTGTTCCTGCGCGCTCATCTTGCTCGAGATACCTGAGACCACGGCGGAAGCTTCCAGATTGTTGGCAGTCTGCACAATCGCCGACCAGGGGTCGCGGGCCGGCACCACCAGCAGCGATACGTGCTTGCCAAAACCTTCAGCCACCGACACCGCGCGCGTAAACAGCTGCTGCTCGTAGTCGCTGAAGATCTGCTCGGTCGAAAGATCGTAAGCCGCGGAGCCGAACTGGCTCACCCGCGCGGACATGACAACGATGTCCTGCTCCTTGGTGTCGATGCGCTCCAGCGCCCACTTCAGATGATTGAGCGTGTTGTAGTCGCGGACCGTCACCATCACGTTCCCGGCGCGGATCCCCAGCCCGGTGCGCTCCACCGTGTCGCTTTGCAGCAGCTGGAAGTGTTCCTTCATGTGCTGCTCGGCCAGGGCGTGTTTGCTCCGGTTCACCCGCTCGGAAACGGTGAAGATCAGGAAGAACGCGCCGGCAAAACCGAGTCCCGCAACCGTGGCAATCGACTTGGTAAACAGATTCAGGATGGCGGTACAGAACAGCACCAGGAAGACCGAGAACAGTCCCACCGGCAACTCGTGGCCGGCGATGGTGATGTTCGGCGGAACCTTCCAGCCCCGTTCGCCCTTGTACTTGATGCGCAGCACCAGCATGGCCAGGCTGTTGAAGGTGAAACTCCAGATCACGCCAAACGCATACGCCTCGCCCAGCAGATAGACGTTGCCGTGGCTCACCAGAATGGTGAATATCTGGAGGATCACCACCAGGTTCACGATCCGGTAGGTGGTGCCGAAGCGCGGATGCGGCTGCCGGAACCAGTCGGTGAGAACGCCATCTTCCGAAATGCGGTTGAGGACGCCGTTGGAACCGATGATGGCGGTATTGACCGCGCCCGAAAGGATCAGGAAACCCACCACCACCACGAACGCACGGAAAGCCAGCCGCAAGCAGAAGCGGCCCGTACTGATACATGGCCAGCCCGGCGATCAGGTTGTCCTTGTAAACCGGGACTCGCACCGAATCCGGAATAATCATCACGAACAGCAGCGCCGTGAGTCCGGTAAAAACAAAACTGTAAACCGCGATGATGATGGCCGCCCGCTTCAGGTTCTTCAGCTTGGGATGCGCCAGTTCGCGATTGACCTGGGCCAGCGATTCCTCGCCGCTCATGGCCAGCACGGAGTGTCCGAAGGCGATCAGGATGCCGAGAATGGCGAACTTCGAAGCCAGCCCGTGCGCCAGATCGGTGTGCTTCAAAAAGCCCAGGGCTTCTTCGCTGAACTTCAGACTGTCGGCGGTGGGCAGCGGTACCGACTGGTATCCCTGCTTCACCAGGGTCAGCGCGGACCAGCCCAGCAGGATGACCACCATCACCGTGGTGATCTGCATTACCCGCAACGCCTTCTCGCTGGATTCCTGGATCCCCTTGGTGTTCTGCCACCAGAAGTAGACGGTCACGATCAGGGCAAAGATGACCGAAGTCCAGTTGACGTCAACGTGCGGCGTCCCGTGAAACATGTTGTGCAGGGCTCGCGGAACCCAGCCATGGGCATCGGCTGTGGCAAAGGTGTCATTGATCAGTCCAGCGATGTATTGTCCGGCCGAAACCCCTGAAATCGGGCCGGTCAGGATGTAATCGAACATCAGGGCCGACACGCTGATCTTGGCCAGGGTCCCGCCCAGCGCTTCCTTGACGACGCGGTAAACGCCACCGCGGACGAACATGGAGCAACTCTCCACGTACACCGCGCGCACCGCGAACGAGAACAGCATGACGGCCAGGATGAACCAGGGGGCCGATTTCCCGATGGCCTGCTCGGCGATACCCGCGGCATAGAAGGCCGACGACCCAAGGTCGTTCAACACAATGGCAGCGGCTCGCCAGTACGAAATGAACGTCAGCATCACCGACGTCGCGACCACGATGCGAACGCGGCTACTGGTTGAGTCTGCGGGTTGTGGAGGAGATGCCATTGCGAGGCGGGCTAGCTGGCCTGCGAACCGCAAACGTCGCCATCCGGCGGCGACTCATAAACGATGCTTATGAACTGTAGCAGAAGAATTCTATCCTTGAGGAGAGGCCCTGATAAAGCGCCCCACATCTTAGCCCATGGGATGAGTGTGGCATGGATCGAAAAATTGAATGCGCCCAATCTGGAACCAGACCTCTGACCTCGGACTTCAGACCTCGGCCCCACAGAACTATAAGCCTGACGACCGCAGTGCAGTTCGCTTTGCTACGGTCGGGGGTCTGAAGTCTGAGGTCAGACGTCCGACGTTTGCTATGCTGGCAGAGTGTTGCGGATCCATAAAAGCGCGTGGCTGCTGGTCCTCCTTTCGGCCGGCTTGCAGATTGTCATCTTTCCTTTGCCCAACTTGTATTTTCTGGGCTGGGTGGCTGTCGCTCCGCTGCTGATTGCGCTATTGCGGGCCCGCGAACCCGACACTTTGCAGCTCCTGGCAGGAGTCAAGCTGCTTCCGGCAAAGCCGGGTCAGGCTTTTCTTCTGGCTTATGCCTGCGGCATCCTCTGGTACGCCGGCACCTGCTACTGGATCTACAACACCATGCGTCAGTACGGGGGCGTGGGCACGCTCGCCGCCGCTGGGCTGCTGTTTCTTTTCTGCCTCTACCTTGCTATCTATCACGGCGTCTTTGGCTTGCTGATCAGCCTGCTGGCGAGTCCGGGCGATGGCGACGGCAGCAATCCCTTCAGCCGCCGGGCGCTTCTTCTGGCTCCGTTCGTGTGGGTCGCGGTGGAACTGGCCCGCACCCGCATCACCGGATTTCCCTGGAACCTGCTGGGCATCACCCAGGTGGACAACATTCCGCTCTCCCACATTGCCACGGTCACCGGCGTGTACGGCCTGTCTTTCGAAATCATGGTGGTCAACACGGCGCTGGCCGCCGCTTTCGTGATTCGCACGGAGAGAGGCCAGCGCAGCAAACGCAAACCGCTTCTGCTGGCGACCGCCGCCGCTATCGTTGTGCTGCAAGCCGGAAGACTGATCAGTCCGCCAGTTCTGCCCACGGACCACACCGCTCGCCTGGTGCAGCAGAACATCCCGGTCCTGCAGGGAGGCGACTGGACCAAGGAATATTTCGAGGGCACGCTGCGGGATTTGAGCCGAATCAGCCTGAGTGGGCCAGGCTCGAATGCTACTGGCCTGGATCCTACGGGCAAAGATCAACCGCCGCTTTCGTCGGTGCATCCAGATCTGATTGTCTGGCCGGAGTCGCCGGCGCCGTTCTACACCACCGATCCTGTGTTCCGCGAAACCGTCAGCAACATCGCTCGCCAGGCCCAAACCTGGATGCTGGTAGGAAGCCTGGGCATTCGCAATGCGGGCGAGACACCGGAGCACGCCACCGAACTCTACAACTCCGGAAGCCTGGTCAGCCCGGCCGGCGAGTGGGGGGAGCGGTACGACAAGATGCACCTGGTCCCCTTCGGCGAGTATGTGCCGTTCAAGCGGGTGTTCGGTTTTGCCGGCGGCCTGACCAAGGAGGTCGGTGATTTCTCGCCCGGCACTTCGCGGGCGCCGCTGCAGGCGGGCAGCAAGCTCGGCGTCTTCATCTGCTACGAATCCATCTTCCCCGATGAAATCCGCCAACTCGCCGCCAATGGCGCCGAAGTTTTTGTGAACATCTCGAACGACGGCTGGTACGGCGACAGCGGAGCCTACGCCCAGCACCTGAAGCAGGCCCGCATGCGCGCCGTCGAAAATGACCGCTGGCTGCTGCGCGACACCAACACCGGAGTCACCGCGGCGATCGATCCTTACGGGAGAGTCGTCTCCAGCATCCCCCGCAAGGTCCGGGCCGCCCTCGATGCCCCCTACGCCCTCACCAACGTAACCACGTTCTACACCCGTCACGGTGACTGGTTCGCTTACCTGTGTGCGATAATTTCTGTAGCGGGGCTGCTGCTCAATTTCCGGTTCCGCGCCAGGACAGAATCTAACCATGAATGAAGAGCTTGAACACGAATACGCCGGCCTGAAGGACCAAGTCCGTGATCTTCGGGAGTACCTTTGACGCCGGCAAACTTCGTGAACAGCTAGCCGAAATCGAGAAGCAGGCGGCCGACCCAGGTCTTTGGTCGAATCCACAAAAGTCTCAGCAGGTCATGCGGCAGAAAAAGCGCCTGGAAAATGTGCTGGCGACCGAGGCTGACCTGGTGCGGCGCGGCGACGACATATCCGCCTACTTCGATCTGGGCCGCGAAGGCGAAAACGTCGAAGCCGACCTGCGGCGCGAGATTGACGCGCTGCGCAATCTGGTCGATCGCCTGGAAACCGAGAGCCTGCTCTCCGGCGAGAACGATGGCCGCAACGCGATCGTGACCATCCATCCCGGGGCGGGCGGAACCGAATCGCAGGACTGGGCCGACATGCTGCTGCGTATGTATCTTCGCTGGGCGGAACGGCGCGGCTTCCAGACCGTTCTCTACGACTATCAGCCGGGTGAAGAAGCCGGACTTAAATCCGCGACCTTCGCCGTGAATGGCGAGTACGCCTTCGGTCTGCTGACCAGCGAGATCGGCGTCCACCGCCTGGTGCGCATTTCGCCCTTCGATCAGGCCAAGCGCCGGCATACTTCGTTTGCCAGCGTTTACGTCTCGCCTGAAATCGACGACAGCATTGAAATCGTGATCAAGCCGGAAGAGTTGCGCGTCGATACCTACCGTTCCAGCGGCAAAGGCGGACAGCACGTGAACACCACCGACTCCGCCGTGCGCATCACCCACATTCCCACCGGCCTGGTGGCCAGTTGCCAGAACGAGCGTTCGCAGCACAAGAACCGGGAACGGGCCATGAGCATGCTGAAATCCAAGCTCTATGAATTCGAGCTGGAGAAGCAGCGCGAAGTCACGCGCAAGATTGAAGACTCCAAGCTCGACATCGACTTCGGCTCGCAGATCCGTTCGTACGTGTTGCAGCCCTATCGCATGATCAAAGACCACCGCACCAAGATGGAAGTCGGCGACGTGGATCGGGTGCTCGATGGCGACATTGATCCCTTTATCCGCGCCTACTTGCGCATGCGGCGCGGCGAAAAGCAGAACGCGAATAAGGCATAGACTTGCAATAGGAGGAGCTCGGCATTATGGCCCGCATGATCGATCTAATCCGCGCGTCGGCGGTGCCGTCGAACCTGATGCAGTCTGCCGCCAAGGGGTCGCTCTCGGTTCCTCCCCGGGAGATGATCGAAATCCTGGTCTATCTGGCCGTCCACAACAAGGTCTTCAGCGAGCAGGCCCAACTCACGCTCGCCGGATGGGACGAAGCAGCATCGCGGGCCGCGGCCAGTGATCCGAACGACACCCAAAGAAGTTCTGGACTATCTGATTTCTCCGAAAAACCTGCGGCCGGCGCTGCTGCCGGCGTTGCTGGCGAACCCGTCGGTATCGGAAGAATCGTTACTTGAAATGGCGCCGGGCGCGGGACGCGATGTGGTCGACGTGATGTTGAAGAGCGACCGGGTCAATCGGTCTGTCGCCATCCTGAAGGCGCTGCTCTCGAATCCCAATCTGAGTGGAATTCAGTCGGAGAGCATTCGGAACAAGATTGAGCCTCCGGCCCCCGTCATTGCTCCCGAGGTCGAAGCGCCCGAGCAGACCTCCGGCGCCGGAGGAAGTAGCGGCCAGCCCGGAGGAAGTTTTTCAGGCCGTGCCCACGGACGAGGTCCGTGAAGGTGAAGACGTGCTCGATGAGGGCGTACTGGCCTACATGTCTGAGCACGCGAATGAGATCGCCAGCCGAGGCTGACCATGGCTATCAGCCGATCGGCGGCATTCACGAAGAATTCTCAGGCGCCGACGAACCCCTGGCGGCGCCGGCGGCCACCGCCACCGCATCCAGCGGCAGCGGGGCGGGAGCGGCCGCCAAGAAAGCGCCGTCCAAGAAGACCCAATTGTCCCCCAAGGAGGAACGGGGCAGCGCCTTGCAGAAAATCGCCAAGCTGGACATCAAAGGCCGCATTCAGCTGGCCATGAAAGGCTCGAAGGAAGAGCGCTCGCTGCTCATCCGCGACGGCACCAAGATCGTCGCCCTGGCGGTCCTGGAATCGCCCAAGATCAGCGACGGCGAAGTGGAAAGATTTGCCACGCAGAAGAATGTGCTCGAAGCCGTGCTTCGCGGCATTCCCATGAAGCGGCGCTTCGCCAAGAATTACGCGGTCATACGCAACCTGGTGTTCAACCCGCGCACCCCGCTGGATCTTTCACTCGCGCTCATGAAGAACCTGCTGGTCGGCGATCTTCGCAATCTTTCCGGCAACAAAGAGATTTCGGACACCGTCCGCAAGCTGGCCACCAAGATGTTCAAGCAAAAGATGGAGAGCAACACCAAGCGCTGACCTGCCCGTGGTCTGTGCTGGCTTTCCCGGCGACCGGCGCACTACAATCCCCTGCATGGCTTCCTTGCCCGAGTCTGATCCCATCACGGACTTGCTCAAGCGCTCCCGGACCATCGCGGTCGTGGGACTTTCCAACAGCCCGCTGCGCCCCAGTCACGGCGTGTCGGCCTACATGCAGACGCACGGCTATCGCATCATTCCGGTCAATCCGAAGATCCGCGGCTCTCTGGGCGAGAAAGCGTACCCGTCCTTGCTCGAAGTGCCGGAAAAAATCGACATCGTCAATATCTTCCGCCGGCCCGAATTTGTGGAAGAGGTTGTCGACCAGGCAATCCGGCTGAAGGTACCCGTGATCTGGATGCAGGAAGGAGTCGTTCACGAGAAGGCGGCGCAGAAAGCCCGCCAGGCAGGCATCTTCGTCGTCATGGACCGCTGCATTCTGAAAGAACACCGCGCCCGCTTCGGATAAGTAAGGCATAAACCACAAAGGACACTGAGTACACAGAGGAATCCTGCTTAGGGATTTCCTCCGTGTACTCGTGTCCTCCGTGGTTAGCGGTCTTACGCCCTTACGAAAATAACCGTCGCGTCGTCATGCAAGCCTTCGCCGTTCGCGAAGGCCCGAACATCCGCCAGGATGCTGTCCGCGCAAGCTCCCGGTTGCAGCACATGGTCGCGCATCCGGTTCGCGCCGTACTCTTCGTCAGAGCCGTCGGTGGCTTCCGTAATTCCGTCGCTGTAGAAAACCAGTCGCGAGCCTGGGGAGAGCTGCACCCGGCTCTCGGAAAATTCCCCGGTACCGAGGCCCAGCGGCATTCCGCGTTCGCTGTCCAGAAAGCGCGCGCCCTGTTCATCAACCAGCAGCGGCCGCAGATGTCCGGCGCTGGAAAAAGTCAACTCCCGGGTCGATGGATTGAGCACCGCCAACAGCATGGTCACAAATTTGCCGGAGGGAAAATCCTCCACCAGCAAGCGATTCAGGCGAGTCAGCACTTCTCCCGGACCGCTGCAGGTCTGCGCCAGCGAGCGCAGCATGCCGCGAGTGGCGGACATCAGCAGCGCGGCCGCCGTTCCCTTTCCGGAAACATCGGCCAGCACCAGTCCCCAGCATCCATCGTCGAACGAAATGAAGTCGTACCAGTCTCCGCCCACCGCGCCCGCCGGAATCGACAGACCGGAAACCGCGAAGCCCGGAATGTAGGGAGAACTCTTGGGCAGCAGCGCCTGCTGGATGGCGCGCGCCTCGCTGGCCTCCTCGCTCATCTTCTGCCGCTGGTGCCGTTCATGCTGAAAGCGGCGCGCATTGTGTACCGCGACCGCGACGTGTTCGCACAGTGCCTGCAACCATCGCAGATGCTCGCGGGTGAAGGCATCCAGTTCGTGATGTGAAGCCGCGAACACACCCACCAGCCGGCCGTCCACCAGCAGAGGAATGGCCACTTCGGAGAGCGCGGCTTCCTCGCAGGCGATGTAATAGGGATCCTGCCGCACATCGGGCGCATAGCGCATCTGCCCGGTGGACGCGACGTAACCCACCATGCCTTCCTTGCCCACTTTCAGCCGCGATCCCTTGTCGTGAAGCGTGCAGCCATGGACGCCGGCCATCTCCAACTCGCCGCGCTCTTCGTCGTGCAGATAGATGGTGGCTTCCACGCAGCAGAATGCCGCGGCCACGTCGTCCACAATTTTGGTGATCAGCTCATCGAGATCGAGAATGGACGTAATCTTCTGCGCCCATTTCTGCAATTTGAGCAGATGTTCGACCTGATCGAGTTGCACGGGGCGGACGGCGGCTGGGTCCGGAACAAGAGGTTTTGGGCTTGTGGCCATGATGGATCCAGCCTCCTTAAAGACTGATGTGAAAAAAGGAAAGAAGCTTACATAGCAGTAGATGCCCCGGTCTAGGTGCCGGATTCTGTTTTCGGGGGCCGGGAAGCGCCCTTCTGGGACCGCCGCCGTTTGATCTCTTCCAGCCGCTCCCGGATGCGCTTTTCCACCCCTTCGCTGGTGGGCCGGTAGTAGACGCGGTCGGTCAGATTGTCGGGCAGACACTGCATGTCAGCCACTTTGTCTTCGAGATCGTGGGCGTACTGGTAGCCCTGGCCGTATCCCAGGCCCTTCATCAGTCCCGTGGGCGCGTTGCGCAGATGCAGGGGGACGGGTTCGGCAGCGGTGCGTTCCACGTCGCCCTGAATCTCGCTGTAGGCGGTGTAGAGCGCATTCGATTTGGGCGCCACCGACAAATAGACCACGGCCTGCGCCAGTGCCAGGTTCCCTTCCGGCATGCCGAGAAAATCCACGGCATCGCGTGCGGCCATGCATTGCGAGAGCGCGTTGGGATCGGCCAGGCCGATGTCTTCCACCGCCATTCGCACCACGCGGCGTGCGATGTAAAGCGGATCTTCTCCGGCTTCGAGCATGCGGCCCAGCCAGTAGAGCGCGGCGTCGGGATCGCTGTTGCGCACCGATTTGTGCAGCGCGGAAATGAGGTTGTAGTGCTCTTCTCCGGCTTTGTCGTAACGCAACACCCGCTTCTGCAGCGCGTCCTGGACCAGTTCGTCGGAAATCTCCGCGCCGACTTCTTTTGCATCACGCCCCCGGGCCAGCGAGGCGGCAACTTCCAGCACGTTGTAGGCGCTGCGTGCGTCGCCGCTGGAATAGGCTGCGATCTTTTTCAGGACGTCGTCAGAAGCCCGCAGCTTCATCGCGCCCAGGCCGCGTTCTTCGTCGGTCAGCGCGCGCTTCAGCAGCTCGACAATCTGTTCCTCGGTGAGCGGCTTGAGTACGTACACCCGGCTGCGGGAGAGCAAGGCAGAAATGATTTCGAACGAAGGATTCTCCGTAGTCGCGCCAATCAGGCGGATGTTGCCCTTCTCCACATGGGGAAGAAACGCATCCTGCTGGGCTTTGTTGAAGCGATGGATCTCGTCAATGAAGACAATCGTCCGCGTGCCGTATTGCTTGGCCCGCTCGGCGTCGGCCATGACCTGCTTGATTTCCTTGATGCCGGTGAGCACGGCGGAAAACTCGACGAACTCGGCCTTGGTGAGGCGCGCGATGATTTGCGCCAGCGTAGTCTTGCCGGTGCCGGGCGGTCCCCAGAAAATCAGAGAGCCGATGTCGTCGCGCTCAATCTGGGTGCGCAGCGGCTTGCCGGGCCCGACCAGGTGCTCCTGGCCGACAAATTCGTCCAGCGTGCGCGGACGCATGCGGTCGGCGAGCGGGCGAGTGCGGTCGCCAGGGTTATCGCCGCTCGGGATGGTTTGGAACAGATTCATGCGAATCAATTCACCACGGAGACACAGAGGCACGGAGGAACACCAGGGATTTCTAAAAGCCTTGGTTTTCTCCGTGTCTCGGTGCCTCCGTGGTTATGGCTTTACTTCCGTTGCCTCATCACTTCATACAACACGATACTCGTCGCCACCCCGACATTCAGCGACTCCACCTGCGGCGCCTGCGGAATGGCCACCACTTCATCCATTTCTTTGATGAGATCGCGGGACAATCCGGCGCCTTCGCTGCCGATAAAGATCGCCAGCGGCCCCGACAATTTTGCCTGATCGAGCGGCGTACCTTTGTGCGATGCGGTCGCCACCATCCGCAGGCCATGCTTCTTTCATCAGGCCGAGAGCGTCAGACAGTTTCGCCTCGCGCCATCGGCAGCCGGAATACCGAACCTGCCGAGGCCCGCACGACTTTGGGATTGAACGGGCTGACCGTGCCCTCTCCCAGCAGCACTCCGCCGGCGCCGAAAGCCTCCGCTGAGCGCAGGATTGTCCCCAGATTTCCCGGGTCCTGCACTCCGGCAATGGCCAGCAACGGTCCGGCTTTAGATTTTGCCAGCACGTCATCGAGCGAGAATTCCTTCCAGCGCGCCAACGCTGCCACGCCCTGCGGCGCATCGCTGGGAACGGCGCCGGCAAACAGCTTGTCCGGCAACAACAGCGTCTCGACCTGGGCGCCGAGTTGGGAGAGCAGCTTTTCCGCTCGCGCCGCCGCCGACTCGCTGAAGAAGACCGCCCGAAATCGCAGGCCGCTGCGAATGGCTTCTTCCAGGATGCGGAAGCCTTCGATGGCGCAATAGCCGTCGGAGGTCAGCTCGCCGCGGGAAAATGCCTGGCGCAGTTCTTTCACCAGGGCGTTGTGCCGTCCCTCAACGCGGCGCAAGCGGGCATTCGCCTTGTGGCCGCCAGTGGCTGTGGTTTCCTTCATGTTCGTGCCAGTTCGCCGAGAATCATACCTGTTCCTCTCGGCTTTCTGCGCTTTCCCATGTTATGTTAGCTTTCGCGATTTCAACACTTGGGGTGGGAAGGGACAACCTGGAGTGCGTGTAGAAATTGTCAAGATTAATTGCGACAACCCGGAAGCTTCACTCATTCGCTATGCGGCGGACCAGATCCGCGCCGGCGAAGTCCTGGGCATGCCCACCGACACTTTTTACGGGCTGGCGGCCGATCCTTTTAACCTGCGCGCGGTGGACCGCGTGTATGACATCAAGTCGCGTTCCCGGCACAAGCCGCTGTCCCTGCTGATCGCCGACGTGGACCAGGCCGAACAACTGGCGCAGCCTCTGCCGGAAGAGTTCTACGCTTTGGCGCGCCGCTTCTGGCCCGGACCGCTCACCATCATCGTGAAAGCCTCTTCGCGTCTTCCCCTGAAAGTGACGGCCAACACCGGCAACGTCGCGCTGCGGGTGCCCAAGGCTCCGATTCCGCTGGCGGTCGTGCAGGCGGCGCAGATTCCGATTACCGCCACCTCCGCCAACCTGAGCGGCGAATCCGAGTGCACCACCGCGCTGGCGGTCCGCGACCAGCTTCAGGACCGCATCGCGATCATCGTCGATGGCGGCACCTCGCCCCGCGAAGTGGCCTCGACCATCATTGATCTCACCGACGAAGAGGCGCGCTGGCGCATCATGCGGGAAGGCGCCATTCCGGCCCAGGAGATTTCCGAGTTTTTCGCGCAAGGATGAACCCAGCAGTGAACAAGAGCGGCGGCCGAACCCCTGGCCCTTGTGGGTGGTGGCGCTGGCTGCGGCGGCGGTCGCGGCCTTTCTCGGGATCACCAGCGTCCGCATCGTGCACGAAGCCGGCTTGCAGGAAGTTCATCCCGCCGACGCGATCGTCGTCTTCGGCGCGGCTGAATATGCCGGACGCCCGTCGCCTGTCTTCCGCGCCCGCCTCGATCACGCCTACGATCTGTTCCAACGCGGCGCCGCGCCCGTAGTCATCACCACCGGAGGATCAGGCGCCGACCCCACCTTCAGCGAAGGCGGAGTGGGCCACGACTACCTGATGCATCGCGGCATTCCCGAATCCAAACTGATCGCCGAGACCCAGGGCTCCGACACCGCATCCTCCGCGGAACGCGTCGCCGTAATCATGACGCGCCAACCGGATGCACAGCTGCGTGGCGGTCAGCGACGCCTACCATGTATTCCGCATCCGCAAATTGCTGGAGCACGAAGGAGTGCAGGTGTACGTGGCGCCGCGTCCGGACTCTCGCCCGCGATCGGCATGGCAGCGAGCGATGGCGGTGCTGCGCGAAGCCGCCAGCTATCTTGTGTGGAAGCTGAACATTCCCGCGTAGCTGTCATCCTGAGCGGAGCCTGTCAGTCCTGCGCGAAGCCGCCGAGCACCTGTCATCTGAGCGGAACGTCTCCCGACGGAGCCTGTCATCCTGAGCGGAGCAGAAAGTTCGCTCGCGAACTTTCCGCGAAGTCGAAGGACCCCTATAGCGCTACCGTGCGCTGAAAATCTTGGAATTTCAGCTTCAATCTTCGAACACCCGTCGCTCTCTCACGACCGCCAAGCTCATAGGGGTCCTTCGACTCCGCCACTGCTTCGCTGCGCGAAGCAGTTTCTCCGCTCAGGATGACAACCAGCCCATCTTCTTCCTCAACTCCGTGATGTGGGCCACGTGATGCCGTCCGTGCCACGAATACAACGCCAGGTTCTTTTCCAGCGGCATGGTCCCAAGCTCCGGATGATTGAAGACGCGCTTCCAGTCCTGCGGTTCGAGCGAGACGCAACAGGCGCACCCAGCGATCGTGCAGCGAATCGAGCAGCGACAGCGAAACCTCCAGCGGAGTGGACTGCACATCCGCCAGCTTCGCCCAGCGATCTTCCATGTACGGCTTGATGGTTGGCGCATCTTCGGTCAGCGCCAGCTTGAAGCGGATGTAGGCGTTCATGTGGCTCTCCGGCACATGGTGGGTGACTTGCCGCACCGTCCATCCGCCGTCGCGGTAGGGAGTTTCGATCTGCTGCGGCGAGAGTCCTTGCACCGCGGCCCGTAAAGCGGCCGGAGTCTGCTCGATATCGTTGATCAATTTCTGACGCTGATGCTCGTCCGGCGGACCGTCATAAACAAATTTGCCGATGGGATAACGCGGATCGCTCATCTGTGCCTCCTCAAGCTGAACGCGGGCGAGGGCGCCCGCGCCACACAACTTATGAACAGGAAACGCGAAAGAGCTTGAAAAAAGCAACGAGAGAACGACGCCCGGGAAAGATTTAAAGACAGATGCTGTTTGGAAGTGTGGTCTGCGTTGAAAAACTGGAAACAAGAAACCAGACACTGGAAACTGGATTCCTAGTGCACCAGCGCCAGAATGCGCACCGGAGCAGTGGATCCGCCGGCCACTTTCGCAGGAGCCACCATCGCAACGGCGCCGTTGGCGGGCATGCGGTCGAGATTGGCCACGTTGGTCAGAAGATAGAGACCGTGCTCCGCCGCATATTGGTCGACGGCAGATTTTCTGGCCGAACCGCGATCGAGATTAGCGGTGTCGATGCCCAGCCCGAGCGCGTTGCGTCCTTCGGCCAGGAAGCGGGCAGCGTCCCGGGAGTATCCCGGGAAGTGCAGGCTGCCTTTGGCGTCGGCGTTGCGGTAGTTTCTGACAGAGTTCCAGCGCGAACCCCATCCCGTGCGCGCCATTACGACCGCTCCCAGCGGAATCTGTCCGTTGGCCTGCTCCCAGAGCGCGATGTCCTGCACGGAAATCTCGTAGTCAGGATTGCCCTTGGCGCTGGCGCTGACATCGAGCACCACCAGCGGCCCGATCAACCGGCCGGCTGGAATCTGATCGACCGTCCACATGCCACGGCTCAAACGGGCGGGAGCATCAATGCGAGTAGCAAACTGTTCCGAGGCCTGGGTTTCTGAGACGTGAGAACCCGAGGTTTGGGACAACGGCATCGTTTCGGTCAAAGCTACAGTCTCGAGCCGATAGCCCGGCCTTCTGCGGCTTTTCGAAACCGCTGCGCCGGCAACGAATGAGTGAGGTCCACAACCTCGCGAAAGCTGCCCGGCTGGGTCGTCCCTGGCCGCTGTTGGGCGAACAAGAAACAGTGCCAGGGCCAGCACAGAACCGATGACAAACGTATGGATCTTCATTACTTCTAAACGTCTTTCGTTGCTTTTCAGGCCTCGTCGAGAACCTCTGGAAACCCAACTTAAGCAGTGAGATGCGAGCACCCTCGCGCGAAGATGCTCTTTTAGAATTTTCGCGCGGACGGTCACCTCCAGCAAGGTCCATAAGTACATGACCTACCGGGGTAAATGGCGGAATAAAGGGGTAACTCAGGCCAGCCAGAACGCGGCCAGGGCCGCTATCAAGGTGCTTAGGAAGTTTACCGAGTCGTTATTAACCAGGCGACGTCTCTCCAGCCAGGCGCCCAGAAAACTGTCCGCGACCATGCCCAGGACGGCGGCACCCGCCGAGATTGCCAGCCACTGTTGCGGCAGCAGGCCGCCAGGAACACATACGGAACTGACAATCCCGGCTGCGACGACTCCGGCCACGGTTCCGACCAGGCTGACCGCTCCATCGGTTCCCGGCGGAACGGAACGCCAGGTGGTAATGAGACGAGCCTTCTCGCCGAAGGCCTGGCCCAGTTCGCTGGACACCGTGTCAGCCGCGGCCTCCGAGAGCGCCGCCGTCATGGCAAGCAGGAAGAGCGCCCGGTTGTGAGGAATAAGGACGGAAAGCGCAGCGCAAACCGTAGCGACACCAAGATTGGCCAGCACCTGGGACGCCTTCCGCCCTTCTCGCCGCTCGGCGGTCCCTAATTTCTGTTTTCTCTGATAGCCGAGCCGGGTCGTGATCCAGGCCAGGACAAAGACCGTAATCAGCGCGGCAAAAGCCCCCGGGCCGCCGCACATGAAAAGCACCAAACAGCTGACCGCTCCGAGCAGCGCGCCCGAGTTCGTGACTCCGCGCATCCAGCGGGCGAGAAACGTAAAAGCCAGGGTGAGGAAAACCCCGACGGCCCACTGTCCCGGAAGGGTAGTCGCGTCGCCAAGTTGGGGCAGGTCAGACACATCCGTCACCATAAATGGTGCCAGTCCATATCTCGAGCCGGGGCACCCACAAGATATAGCGTAGCGCTCCTCGCCGTGCTACAGATAGGGCTTGGTTTTCGGATTACCAGCGCTTACGAAGTGCATCAAAGCCTTCTGGGTAGTCTAAACTGCACTACGCTTGGGCCTTTTCCGGTTTGAGGTGAACTTATGGCAGCCTCCGTTTGGTCGGGATATCTTACCTTCGGCTTGATCTCCATGCCGGTGCGTCTTTTCTCCGGCGCGCGCAGCAGCGGCATCTCCTTCAATATGTTGCATCGCGACGACCTGCAGCGGGTCAAGCAGCAATATTATTGTCCCGCGGACAATCGCGTGGTCGATCGCAGTGAAATCGTAAAGGGCTACGAGTTCCGCAAGGACGAGTACGTGGTGATCGAACCCGAAGAGATCAAAAAGATCGAGCCGCAGACCGCGAAGACCATGGAGATCCTCGAGTTCGTGAAATCGAGCGAGGTCGATCCGGTGTTTTTCGAATCGTCCTACTACATGCTGCCGGAAGAGGCGGGCCGCAGGCCATACGGACTGTTGACCAAGGCGCTCGAAGAAAGCGAGTACGTCGCCATCGCCAAGCTGACCATGCACAACCGCGAGTACACCGTGTTTCTGCGTCCGCACGCCGGCGGACTCATGCTTCACACCATGTACTACGCGGAAGAGGTTCGCCAGGTGGAAGGCTTCGGCGCACCCGACGTTGACCTGAAAGCCGCGGAAGTCAAAGTCGCGCACCAGTTGATCGAAGCTCTGGCCGCCGAATGGGACCCGGAAAAATACCACGACACCTTCCAGGAGAATGTGAAAAAGCTCATCGAGACCAAACTGGAAGGCGGCAAAATCACCGAAGTAGAGAAGCCGAAAAAACTGGCCCCGGTTGTGGACCTGATGGCTGCCCTCAAACAAAGCCTGGCCGAGATGGAAGGAAAGAAGAAGCCGGCAGCGCCCGCACGCGAAGCAGAGGGCAAGCGATCCAGAGGAAAAGCCTAGAAGCAGCTTTTGGCTCTTAGCTCTTAGCTTTTGGCTTTTAGGTAGCGTCACCTTGAAGTTCCTTACCTGCCGATCTGGCGGAAATATTCCTGTTCAATTGTGGGAGAGCAGCCTTTCATCCCCCAACGGGCATCAGACTGGAAAGGCCAAAGGCCAAAGGCCAAAGGCCAAAGGCCAAAGGCCAAAGGCCAAAGGCCAAGAGGCTAAAGGCCAAAGCCAAGCTAAAAGCTGCCTCTGCTGGCGCATATTCCTACCAACCATTAAAATGGAAACTCTTTCATGGACGGTTCTGCTGGGGTGGGGATGAAATTTTGGCGTGTGGCCCGCGTACTGGGCGTTTTGATTCTTGGCCTAATTTGCGCCAGTTGCGGAGATCAATACCGTCCCGTAGCCATTCCTATCGTCCCGCCACCGCCTGATCCCCAAGCGGTTCACTTCGTTCTGGTGTTCAGCGTCAACGGCGCGAACGACCCGGGTGCCAGCAGCCGGGTGGATATTTCCGGTGACACCAATATCGGCGTCGCCCAACTCGGGTTGGGGCCTGGCCATGCCACGCTGACCCCGAACGGCGCTCGAGTGTACGCCGTGAACACCCGCGAAGACTCGGTATCTTCCTATTCCCCGACACCCGGATCGACGGCCACGGTCGTGACCACTACATCTCTTCCAGTGGGTTCGAACCCGGTATTTGTCCATACCACGGAAGCGGGCACGGTTTACGTCGCAAACTTCACGGCGGGAACGGTTGCAGCGATCTCGACTTCAAGCAACGTAGTGCTGAATCCGCTGATTACGGTCGGTACGCATCCGGTCGCTCTCGCGGAGACTCCGGACCAGAAGAAGCTCTACGCAGTCAACCAGGGCGACGGCAGCGTGACCCCAATCACGCTGGTGGACCGGACCACTGGCCCAGCCATCGCCACCGGGGCCGCTCCAGTCTGGGCGGTGGCACGCTCCGACAGTGGGAGAATTTACGTCCTCAACAGCGGCAGCGGCACGATTTCCACGATTGATACCACGACCGACACCTTGCTGAGCTCGGTACCCGTGGGCCCTGGCGCTAATTACATGGCGTATGACGGCAAGCTCAATCGCCTCTACGTCAACAATCCGACCGCCAGCACCGTGACCGCTCTCAGTGTTTCATCCGATCCTCCGACGGTACTGTTTGCGACTCCAGTTGCCTCGGGCCCGGCCACCGTGGCTGTTCTGCCGGATGGCAGTCGCGCTTATGCGGTGAGTTTCACCAAGACTCCACCTTGCACTCCAGATCCCCTGGATACCCTGGCTTGCATCAGCGCCGTCACTACCGTGATCAACGCCAGCGACGGCAGCGTTCGGAACACGATTCCGCTCGAACCCACGGTTAGCATTACGGCGGCCACGCAAACCGGATCCACCACCAACTACACCTACAACCCGGGTTCCGGTCCCGCTCTCCGGCCAGGAATGGAAATGGTGGTCGCGGGGATGGCCGATGCGGGAAACAACGGAACATTCGCTCTGGCAGCGGTAAATGCCGGAACGTTCACGGTGGTCAATGCCACCGGAGTGACGGCGGCGAGTCAGAGCGGAACAGGAACGGTGGTGGTCGAGGTCTCGACGGCCAACCCGACTGGTTGCGACGTCAGCGGCCTGGGCGCGCCTGGCGGTGCTCTGGGCGGTGTACGCTTCCGTTTTTCCGCGGCCGCTTCGGCCGACAGTACAAAAGTAGTTATTGGAAAGTGCGACGCGGGAAGCACAACCATTCTTCGCACTTCCGATGACACCCCGGTGCTCGACATGCCCGCCCCGCTGAGCACCGTCACCCCGCCCAACGGCGGCAATGCCTTGCCGCAAAATCCCGTTTTCGTTCTGGCAGGACCGTAAGGCGGGCGTCAGACTTCGGATCTCAGACCTCGGCAAGACTTAGTTTTAGACTTATGCCCTTTGTCCCGCGGCCCTGAAATCGGAGCTGAGGCCAAAAAAGAAAACTCGTTTCGGCCTGCCTGTCCTGCGGGGGAACGTGGCTCCCAATCTCGCTAGGACTTTAGATATCGAATCATTCCCACGGATAACTGCACAAGGAGAACCATTTCTAGCGCGACACAAGCCGAGAAACTTAAACCTGAGAACTGTTCGAGAACTTGGCGGAAACCGTACCCGATCGCCAGATGCACAAGGATCGCAAATAGTACACACCCGACCACTTGAACAGCCGCAGCTTTTACTCTGCGTGTTTCTCTGACAACGAAATAGCCCAGCAGAACCGCGGTGCATGCCAGACGGAAAGAGAATCGCGAGGGCAGCCACATTTTTCGTGCGTGACTGTCCGCGTAAAAAAAATCTGCCACCAAAAACGCTGCGATGCTCAGACCGACTGCCAAGTAGATGAGAGTGTCTCGTGTTTTTGGTTTCATCGCGTTTCGGGAACTGGAAAACGCTTGGCCTAGCCGAAGGCTGACGTCCGAAGTCCAAGGTCTGACGACCGACGTCCGACTTACTTCGCAGCTGCCGCCGTCTGCGTATTCTCGTTGTAGCGCAGGGCGATATTCATGAAGACATTTCCTCGGGCTGTCTCGCAGCAGATGACCAGCGCTTCGGTGTCTTCGGTGGTGGTGGGACCGTGTTCGGAGGTATGCAGGACCGGGGGATGCACGCGGAAGTGGAAACCCTGGTCGTTCAACGTAGTGACAGCATTTCCGGTCACCTGGTTGGCCAATTCACAAACCGTTTCCCGTATCAGGTCATCGGACTCGGGTAGTTCGGCGCCGGCGAAATAGCTGGCGACACGCAGCGCGGTCTCGGGATCGAGGTCGAACACAATTCGGCCCTCGATGTCGCCCGTGATCGCAACCAGCGCGGCCACGCCTTTGCGCCGGTAAGCCTCCTGCTCCATGCTCAGGTTCCCGATGGACATGGGAGACTGCAGGCCCTGGGCCAGGACGGCGTCCGCCGCGTTGATGAACGGCTGGATCAGCTCCATCTTCATAGATCAGGCTCCCGCGCCTGCTGCACTGGCTACCGCGCCATCCTCGCCGAGCACGTACTTGATCACTTCATACAGAACTTCCGGCTTGACCGGCTTCTGCACAAAGTGGCGAGCTCCGCGCTGCAGCGCGGCCACGATGTTTTCCTGATAGCCCACGGAAGACACCATGACGATGCGGGCCTCAGGATGCTGGGCCACGATCTTTTCCGCCGCCTCAATGCCTTCCATCTGCGGCATGGTGATGTCCATGAGCACGATGTCGGGATTGGTGCGGTCGTATTCGGTGATGGCGGTCATGCCGTCGCCGGCTTCGCCAGCCACCTGGCCGCCAAAAGTCTCGACGATGCGCGCCAGGTTCTTGCGGGCGAAGACGGAGTCGTCCACCACCAGGTAGCGGATCGGCTGACCGTCCTTGCTTCGTTTGATTGATGCAAACTGCTCCATAACATCCTCCTGCTTTATCTGTAGAAATCGAAACTCACCTTTGCTAAAAACTACTCACGTCCGGCGCCTGCGGCTTTGCCGCCTTCGCCGGGCTCATTCCCAAACACGCTTTTGCGTTCTGCCATAGCCTGGGCCTGCAGAGTGTTGGCCAGAACATCCAGCCCGACCACTCGCACTGCGAAGCCGCGATCAATGGCTGCTTTGGGCATGCCGTAAACCACGCAAGAATCCTCGCTCTGTGCGATCGTCATTCCGCCCACGGCCTTGACTGCGCCCATCCCCGATGCGCCATCGTCTCCCATTCCAGTCATCAGGACCGCCACACCTTTAGATCCGTATTCGTCGGCCAGGCTCTTAAACAACACGTCGGCCGAGGGGCGGTGACCGTTGACGCGCGGTTCATCGCTGAGAACTACGACGTCTCCGAGCGGCAGGCGTTTCACTTTCATGTGCCGGCTGCCCGGGCAGATCAGTACTCGACCGGCCAGCAGGACGTCTCCCGACTGCGCTTCTTTGACGCCGACCGCGCAAATGTCATCCAGACGCCGGGCAAACATTTCGGTGAAGCCTTCCGGCATGTGCTGCACCACCACGATGGAGCCGGGAAAATCCGCCGGCAATTGCGAAAACAGATACTGCAAGGCCTGCGGTCCCCCGGTGGAGACGCCGATGGCGATCACCTTGGTCGGAGTTTTCTTGGCGTCGAGCGGGGCTTTCTTCTCGGGACGCGGGGTTACACCCACCGGCCTGATAGTTACGCCGCGGCTTTGCGCCGCTGCCTTAATCTTTCCGATCAATTCCGCCGCGATCTGTGGCATGCGGGCGGAAACATCATTCGGCTTGGCTACAAAATCAAACGCCCCCAATGACAAGGCCTGCAGAGTTATGGAAGCTCCCTGCGTGCTGTGGGAACTCACCACAATGACGGGCAGGCGGTGGCGGCGCATGATTTCCTTGAGCATGTCAATGCCGCCCATCCCCGGCATCTCCAGATCGAGGGTCACGACCTGAGGCTTCAGATCTTCGATTTTTCTCAGTCCGAAATTTCCGTCCATCGCGGTGCCGACAACCTCGATGGAACTGTCGGTCTGAAGAATCTGTGGAATCAACTTCCGCATCAGTGCGGAATCGTCCACCACCAGTACGCGCACCGGGCTCATGAGTGCCCCCCCGCCGCGGCTTCGCGCAGGACCTTGCGATCGGCGTGCGAAAGCAGAATTCCAGAGACGATGCCGTCTCCCTCTTCGGCGCGAACCTTGCTGTGACGATCCACAATGGCGGGAAGATTGACGATGAGCACCACCCGGCCGTCGCCCAGGATGGAAGCTCCGCTGATCAGGTCGGTCGCTACCGTCTGATCGTCGAGCGCCTTAATCACGAGTTCTTCTTCTCCTTCGAGGCGGTCCACGATCATCCCGAGCTTGCGTTCGCCGATGGCAATCACCAGCACAAAGATCTTTCCCGAACCGGCCTTCTCGCCGGAATCAGGGGCATTCCCCAGGCGGACCAGTGGCAGAACACGATCACGCAACTGCAAGACTTCGTAGTTCTGCACCTGGTGCACGTCCGATTCCCGGGCGCGCGCAATTTCCGCCACCGCGTTCAAGGGAACGGCATACAGCCGCTGCTCGACCCGGAACAGCAGCGCCTTGATGATGGCGAGCGTGAGTGGCAACTTCAGGCGGAAGGTCGTGCTCTGCCCCACGCGGGTCTCAATTTCGACCGAGCCTTTCAGGCGGTGCATCACGGTCTGCACCACATCCAGGCCGACGCCGCGGCCAGAGATCTCGGTGATCTCGACCGCCGTGCTGAACCCGGGCCGGAACACCAGTGCAAGAATTTCAGCTTCTCCCAACCTGTCCGCCTCTTCCGAGGTGAGAAGGCCCTTCTCCACGGCCTTGGCTTTGACCTTCTTGGCGTCAATGCCGGCGCCGTCGTCGGTGATTTCCACGATAACCTGATTGCCGTGGTGATACGAAGTGAGATGGATGGTTCCGCGCGCCGGCTTTCCGTTTCGCACCCGCTCTTCGGCGCTCTCGATGCCATGACTGACGGCATTGCGGACCAGGTGGGTCATCGGTTCGGCGATGACATCGAGAAGACTCTTGTCCAGATCGGTTTCCTGGCCCTTCATCACCAGTGCGACTTCCTTGCCGCACTGCTTGGCCACGTCGCGCACCATGCGGGGAAAGCGCCGGAACAACTGCTCGACCGGCACCATGCGGATTTTCATGACCGAATGCTGCAGGTCACTGAGCACGCGAGACTGAAAAGCCATGGCATCGCTGAAGCGGCCGCGCAAGGCTTCCTTGGGAACGTGACGGGCCAATTCGGTGAATGCCTGCTGCAGCATGGACCTGCCGATAATTAATTCGCCAACCAGGTTGAGCACGTTGTCAATGCGCTCGGCGTCCACGCGCAGAATATTTTCCGCGAGTACCGGATGATTGGGCTTGCCGGTTGTTGCCAGCTCTTCGGTGGATTCCGGCAGAACTGCGTTCTGCGATGGCGCCGGCGAAGCTGCCTTGGCCTTCGGCTCCGCGGCCTGTACGACTTCCACCACGACGCTCGAGATCACGGTGGGAATACGGCACAACGTGGTCAACTGGTCAGCCGATTTTTCGCTGGCCACCAGCAACTCCAGGCGCTGGGTGCTGGCCGGCGAGCCGGCCTCGGGGCGTGCTCCCAAAACTTCAGCAGACGATGCCAGCCCATTCAGGACCAGTTGCCGGGCCGCGATCGGCATGGCGCAGTGCGGATCGATCCCGGTCGTGATGTGGTAAACGTGTCTTGCCCCGGGACACGGCATTCTGGATCGCCAGCTTCTCGTACTCGGTCCAGGCGGCGGGAGCGACGGCTTTGACCGCTTTCGTCTTTTTGGAGCCGCGCTTTCCTTTGGCGGGCTGCGCCAGTTCACGAATCATCTTGGCCAAAGGCGCGGACGAGGGCAGCTTCCCTTTGCGGCGGTAGGCCGTCAGCATGGCGCCGAAGGTGTCAGCGGCGGTGAAGGCGACCTCCGCCAGGCTGCCGTGAAGAGGATGCGGATTCCAGGGCCAGAGCGTCTTCCAGTTCGTGAGCCGCGTTGCTCAGTTCGCGAAAGCCGCAAGCCGCGGCGTCGCCCTTGAGGGTGTGGACGATGCGACGGATGCTGCGCACCAGTTCCGCATCGGCTGGGTTTCGTTCCAGCTTCAGCGCCTCTTCGTTCAG
Organism: Terriglobia bacterium; assembly: GCA_963816865.1. Classification (GTDB taxonomy): domain Bacteria; phylum Acidobacteriota; class Terriglobia; order Terriglobales; family Acidobacteriaceae; genus JAIQFF01. Next base: position 76,570 of record CAWFMU010000010.1, on the reverse strand, counting down.
CGACTGCAGCAGTTCCTGCGCGGTCTCGAAGAAGAGTTCCCGCATTTCCGCGCCGCGCTCATCGGAGAACTGGGTCATGCCGTCACCTCGACCTTCTGGTAGGCAGTCCCGCTGTTGCGATGGACCATGGCGAACTTGTCGGTCAGGGCCAGCAGGCTCTCCGCGTGGCCGACGAACAAGTAGCCCTGCAGATTGAGGCAGCGCGCAAACTTTTCCAGCAATCGCTTCTGTTCCGGTTCGTCGAAATACATCATGACGTTGCGGCAGAAGATCACGTCATTGCGCTGCGGCAGGTATTCGGTTTTCAGATTGTGGAAGTCGAAGTGGACCACTTCCTTCAGCGCCTTCTTGATGGCGTAGCGGTCGCCGGTTTTGTCGAAGTAGCGCAAGCGGTAGCTGTAGTCCACGCTCGCCATTTGGGTCTCGGAGTAAATGCCTTCCTGGGCCGCCCGCAGCACGGAGTAGCTGATGTCGCTGGCGATGATCTCGACCTTCCAGGGCGGAGGAATCAGCGGCTTGGGCGAAGGCATGGCCGCCGGCTGCGGATTGCGCAGGTAGTAGTAGGCCAGGCTGTCGGCGATCAGCATGGCCAGGGTGTAGGGCTCCTGGCCGGTGGAGCAGCCCGCGCTCCAGATGCGCAACGAGTAGTCCCGCTGCGCCTGCTTGCGGCGAATCAGGTCGTCGAGAATGTGCTTGTGAAACAAATCCAACTGAGCCTTGTTGCGGAAGAAGCTGGTCTCGTTGACCGTCAGATTTTCCAGCAGCCGGGCCAGCTCGTCCTTGCCTTCTTTGCTGATCAGCAGGCGGTAGTAGCTGTAGAACGAATCGAGATGGCATTCCTTCAGACGCCGCTGCAGCCGGTCCTGCAGGAAATGGGTGCGCCGCTCGTCGAAGTGCATGCCGCACTCCTGATAGACGAGCACCTGCAGAAGCTTCAGTTCAGCCTCGGTAAACTGCGCAGGTATGCTGGATGTGCCCATGAGTTCCGGTTTGTCCTAGTCCCTTCGTCGAAGGATCGCTACTTGGCGGCGGCGGCGCTGCGTGCGCCACCGTTTGCCGGCTCCGCTGGTTCTTTTCGGGCGCCGCTCTCCAGCAGCTTGGCCATGTCCAGCAACACGATCAGGCGGCCGTGTACTTGCCCAGTCCGGTCACGCAGTTGAGTCCGCCCTCCTGCAACGTCGCCGGAGAAGGCTCGATCTCAGCCGCCGGAATCTTGATGACCTCCGAAGCGGAATCGACAATCAATCCGCAAAGACGTCCGCCGTGTTCCACCACCAGAATGCGGTTGCGGCGGTTCAGCGCCGTCTTGGGTTCGCCAAAGCGCTTGCGCAGATCAATGACCGAAACAATCTTGCCGCGAAGATTGATCACGCCTTCCATGTAGTCAGGAGCATCCGGCACGGCCGTGATCTCCGGCACGCGCACGATCTCGTGCAGTGAAGTGATGGGAACGCCGTAGGTCTCGCGTCCCACCTGGAATCCGACAATCTGCAATTCAGGGTTCATGGTTGACACTAGGCCCGGGCGCCGGCAGCGGCGCGCTTGGCGTGGCGCCGCCGTTGTTCCTCGTAGCGCGCGGGAACACGTTCCGTTTGCTCGAGCGCAAAGCGGTGCATGGCATCCAGCAACTCGCGGGACATCTTCGACATCTGCTCCGCCGAGGCCGCCAGTTCGGTCGAACCGGAAGTCGTCTGCTGCACCAGTTCGCGCATGCGCTCCATGGCTTTGACCACGGCCTGTGCGCCGGAAGCCTGCTCCTCGACCGCGGAGTTGATCTCGTGCGTGATCTCGTTCAGCCGAGTCGTGGCGCGTGCGATCTGCGAAGAACCGTGCGACTGCTCGTTGGTGGCAGCGCCGATTTCCTGGGCGAACTTGTAGACCTCGGTCACCACGTTGGAAATCTTGCGCAGGGCGGCGTTGAGCTCCTGGCCCAGGCCGAGACCGTCGTTCACGATGCCGGTGCTGCGGTCCATGTTCTCGACCGCTTTGCGCGCTTCCTTCTGGATGCTCTGGATCAGTTCGGAAATTTCCTTGGTGGACTGCGCCGATTTTTCCGCCAGCTTGCGGACTTCGTCGGCGACCACGGCGAATCCCAGGCCATGCTCGCCGGCGCGTGCCGCTTCGATGGCGGCGTTCAGCGCCAGCAGGTTGGTCTGCTCCGCCAGGTCGTCAATGACCTCGATGATCTTGCCGATGTCATCCGCCCGCTGTCCCAGCACATCGATGATTTCGCCGGAAGAACGGATGGTGATGTTGATCTTGTTCAGCCCGTCGGTGGCTTTCTCCATGGTGTTGATGCCGCTGTGCACTTCTTCGCGCGAGCGGTTCGAGATGTCGAGCAGAACCTTGGCGGTATCCGCCACGCGCTGAATCGAGGCCACCATCTGGTCGATGGAAGCCGAAGTCTCGCTGACGCTCGAGGCCTGGGTCTGGGTGTTCTTCACCATGTTCTGCACGTTGACGCTCATCTCGTGCATGGTGCTGGTCACTTCGTCGATGGCGGAAGCGGTTTGCAGGCTGACTTTGGCCGAATCGTCGGAAGCGCCCGCCACCTGGCTGGAAGCGCTGGCCACCTGGGAAGCGGCGTCGCGTACGTTGCGCACCAGGTTTCTCAGGCCATCCACCATGCGCACGAAAGCATTGCCCAGCGTGTCATCCTTGGAGCGGGGCTTGACCTCAACCGAAAGATTGCCGCCGGCGATGGCCTCGGAGACCGATGCCATCTCCCTCAGGTAGCCCACCATGCTGTTGAAGGTTCGGCCCAGTTCACCGATCTCGTCCTCGCGCTTGATGTCGATTTCGTGATCCAGGTCACCGGCCGTGCCGATCTGCTTGGTGACCTTCATCAGATCGCCCAGCGGTTCGGTGATGGACTTGGCGGTGCGGAGGGCAATGACAGTGCCGAGAACCAGCGCCGCCAGCGTGCCCAGCAGCGCGATTCCGATGGTCCAGTTGCTCGCGGAGTCATCACTCTGGCGCCGCTCTTCCAGCACGCGCTTGCTTTCCTGGTCCGCCAGGTCAAGATATTCGGTCGAACTCTTCACCCATGAACCGGCATCTTTCTGCAGATAGAAGATCTGCAGTTCAGCGACGGTGGAGTTTCCCTGGTCTACCTCTTTCCGCTTTTGCATCAGCGGTTCGGCGAAGTCCCGGGCCCAGTTCTGTTCCGTCTGCTGCACCTTCGCCAACGCCGTGCGCTGCTGCTCGGATGTGGCCAGAGTCGTGGCGCTCTGCATCCGGTCACCCAGCAGGCGGACGCCGTCATTGACATGGTCGGCTTCGCGGCTGTCTCCGCTCAGCAGGTAGTTGGTCAGATAGAGGCGGTTCTGCATCATCTGAAATCGGATCTTGTCGGTGGCGTCCGCCAGTTGCAGGGCCTGGGAGGCGGCGGCCTTGGCGCTGTGCTCGCGATATACGGCGGCCAGGTTTACGGCGAACAGCACCACGACCATGGCGAGCACCGCTCCGAAGCTCACATAAAGTTTTCTGCCGATCGTCATGCTATTTCCTCCGCTCTCTGCTGCCGCGCCGGTTGACGCGGGGCGAACCGCTCCGGTTTCGGACTAGTTTTGAGGCTGAAACTTGAATTCCACGATTCCGCTGCTCTCCGTCGCCGCAGGCTCGAATTTCCATTGCTTCATGGCGTCCATGGCGGCGCTCACCAAAAGCGGGTGCCCGCCGACCGGCTTCGAACTCTTGACAGTTCCGTTCGGCGCCACGACGACGGCCAGCCGCACCGTGCCGACAATGCTCATTCGGCGCGCGACGTCGGGGTAGACCGGCGCAACCTTGATCTTGGCCTTGCGCGACAGTTCATCCCCCTTCGCCTGCTCCTGGGCCCATGCCTGCGACGCGGAAAACAGCGCAAGCCCGCCCGTGGTCAGACAAAGTGCCAGAACCATGCTGGTTACCCGCTGCTTCTTCGTCGCTCAAGCGCACAGGTTCTCCTGGGGTAAGGGAAATTCCCCATGGCTCAAGTGCAATGCCGATGCCAGCCCGTTGAGATTGGTCACCACTGGTAACCTTGATACCTAAGTCATTTATATTGCGTTTGTTAGCGGGATTGCACCGCTTGCAGGAGGTGCTCCGGCGAGGATAAGAATCGTCTCATTACCACCTCGTCATCTCAGTATGAGACGCGCCGGGAACGCTTCGTTTCAGTTGTCACCATCTCGGCACCCGACCCGCTTATTCCCTTGACTCAAATTGAGAATGCAGTCTAATTTGCTATATATCAACTACTTGTGGATTGACAGTGGGTGGGCGGTGAGCCCTTGACCATCTCGGCTGAGGACGCGGCGGTGCAGCGGAGCAATCCCCGCTCGGACGTCGCCTTTCAGCGCCTTCTGCTCAAATTCTCGGATGCCGCCGCGCAAGGCACCCCGGCTCAGGAGTTGATCCGCCTGTTTTGCCGGGCGACGCGCGAATTCTTTCAAGTGGATGGCGCCTATTTCTGGCAACGGGTTTCCGCCGACGAGTTGCTGGGAGCGGAGGCCGACGGTGTGATGGCGGACCGCTTTCCGGGGACGCGGGTGAACGCCAGCCAAAGTTCGGTTGCCATTGCGGTCGAAGCCATCCGGCAGCAGAAGACCGTCTACGAAAATCAGCTGGATCCAGCCCGCTATCTCATGGCCGCCGAGTACCACGCCCGCTCGATCATGGCCGCCCCCCTCGTAGTCAGCCACGATGCGATCGGGGCTGCGGTCTTTCTGCACTGTTCGGACCCCGACTTTTTCAACCCTGACCTGGCGGCCAAGGCCACCATTCTGGCCGGACAGCTGGGCAGTCTGCTCGAGGCCAGTCGTCTGACCCAGGTTTCGCGCGAGGAACATCGGCGCACCAAGATCCTGGCTGAGGTGGCGCAGGCCATCCATTCCGCACCGCAGTCGACGGCCGTTGTCGAAGCCGTGGCTGACCGGCTCCGCGTGCTGTTGCGCACCCGCCTGGTCTGCATGATGCTGCGGGAAGGGACCGGATTCAGCTTGCGCGCGGTCGCCGCCGAATCCTCGCAGCTGGCCGCTTCGGTGCGGGCCCGGCACGATCGCCGGGGACTGCAGTTTGCCGCGGATCTGGCCAGCCGTGCGGTGGCGGCAGGTGAGCCCATCAGCGTGGCGATTGATCCCGCGACCCACGCTTTGGGCGAACTGGTTCCGCCCGGCATGTTGATTGCCGCTCCCTTTCGCACCTCCCTTACCCAGGGCGCAGTCCTGATCTATCCGCGGCAGGAGGGCATTTTCAGCGCGGAGGAAAAATCGCTGATTTCGGTGGTCACCGGATTTGCAGCGGTGGCCATCGCCAACGCGGAGCTCTACAGCACGGCCCGGGCCCGGGCTTACGAACTCCACCAACTCCTGGATATCTCGGCCGAACTTAGCTCCATCGGCCAGTTGGACGAGTTCCTGCAACAGTTTGCGCTGCGTGCCGCAGATTTCCTCGGATTCGGACGCGGCTTCATCGGGCTGCTCGAAAACGGCTCCTTCCACGTGCGCTGGGCAGCGGAAAACGGCCAGAAAAAGCCAGTGGATTTCCTGCTTCCTCCCGGACCCGCCAGCCGGGCCCTGCTCAAGAAAGAGGTTTTCTGGTCGGACGAGCCCAGCAAAGTCCCCGGAGCGAACCTGGAAATCCTGACCACTGTTCGACGTACAGCAATTGTTGACCGTCCCCCTGCTCGATACCGAGGGCGAAGTCCTGGGAATGTTCGGCGTGCTGGACCGGATCGATCAGGCCGGCATTTCGCAGGAGGAGATTCGCCGTGCCCGGGCCCTGGCAGCGCAAGTTGCGGTCGCGCTGGAGGTGACTCGCAATCTCCATCAATCCGAACAACATCGCCGGCGGGCCGAGTCGCTGATGGGATTGGCACTCGAACTCAACGGCCACCTGAGGCTTCCCGACTTTGCCCGGAGCTTTGTCGGGCGCGCGGCGAACATCCTGGGGGCACATCAGGCGGCGCTGGTGGTCAAGCAAGAGAGCGGCATGGAAACCCTGGTCCTACGCGGCGCCGGCGACCGTGAGATTCAGGAACGCTCACTGCTGCGACGCTTCAGCCATGCCATCGAAGAGGCCCTGGCGCGACACGAGGGCACGATTGTCTCCTCCACGGCGACGGAGTTGTTCGGTGCCGCGCTGGCCTCCGAGTTGGGTGAAAGCCACGGCACCCTGGTGCGACTGCTGGGCGCGTCGGGAGAATTGGTCGGCGTTCTGTTCCTCGGAGACCGCGAACAGCGGGTGGACGAAGACAACCAGATCCTGCAGGCCATCGCAGGGCACGCCGCGGTGGCGCTGGAAAATGCCCGCCTGTTTACCCGCATGGACCAGGCCAACCGGCACTGGGTCGAGATCTTCGACGCCATCAGCGATTTCATTGTGGCCCACGACGAAGCCGGCAACGTCTTGCGCGTGAACCGTTCGCTGGCCGACTTCATCGGAGTGCAGCCTCAGTCGCTTATCGGCGTCAACATGTCTGCCCTGCTGGCGATGGGCAATGCTCCGCCGCCGCGCTCTTGCCCATTCTGCCGCAGCACCACTGACGGCGATGACGAATATGTGCATCCCGGTGCTGGAACGCACCTACCTGGTTTCCACTTCGCGCGTGCACGGCGCCAGCAGCGAGGGCATGCAGACCATCCATGTGCTGAAGGACATCAGCGATCGCCTCGAAGTGGAGCAGCGTTACCGGGAATTGTTCGACAACATTCAGGAAGGGCTGTTCTTCTCCACCCCCGATGGCCGCTTCATCGAGGTCAACGACGCGCTGGTTCGCATGCTCGGTTATGCCAGCCGGGAAGATTTGCTTCAGGTTGACGTTCGCACCCAGATTTACTTCTCATCCGAGGGCCACCAGGAACTTGCCCGGGAGATGGAGGAGCACGGCGTGGTGCGCAACCACGAGGAGACGCTCCGCCGTCGCGACGGATCGGCAGTCTACGTTCTCATCAATGCCTTCGCGGTGCGCGACGCCCAGGGACGCGTGATGCAGTTCCGCGGCCTGATGCTCGATATCAGCGGGCTGAAAAACTTCCAGGCGGAGTTGCAGCGGGAGCGGGACTTCTCCGGAAAGATTCTGAACAACACCCAGAGCCTGATCCTGGTGGCCGACACGGCCGGACTGATCAGTTATGCCAACCGGCGCTGGCAGGACATGGGCTACGAACAAAAGCAATTGCTGGGACGGCCGCTCGAAGACCTGGTGGCGCCGGCCCGGCGCACCATCCTGACCGAAGCACTGAGCGCGACACTGGCCGGACGCCAGGTAGACAACCTCGAACTGCAGATCCTGCGCGGGGACGGCAGAATCGGCCACTTTTCCGTCAACCTGAGTCCCATGCGCGACGAGCAGTCGCATGTCATCAGCCTGGTCGTGGTCATGACCGACGTCACCGACGCCGCCAGCCTGCAATCGAAACTGATGCACGCCGAAAAAATGGCCGCGGTCGGCCAACTGGTTTCCGGCGTCGCCCACGAAGTCAATAATCCGCTTACCGCCATCCTCGGGTTTGCCGACCTGTTGATGGAAAATCCCGAACTGCCGGAGAGCGCCCGCAAAGACATGCGCGTCATTCTTCAGGAGGCACAGCGCACCAAGCAGATCGTCCAGAACCTGCTCAGCTTTGCCCGCCAGATGCCGCCGCAAAGAAAGGCCCTGCAGCTGAACCCCATTCTGCGGCGGACGGTGCAACTGCGCTCTTACGACTTCCAGAGCCACGGTGTGGAAGTCCTCGAGCACCTCGACCAGGAGTTGCCCAGCGTGATCGGAGACTCGCACCAGTTGCAGCAGGTGTTCCTGAATATCCTGAACAACGCCTACGACGCGGTCGGTGAAACCGGCCGCGCGGCAAAGATTGAGATCACGACCACGCACAAAGGCAACTCGGTTGAGATTTCGTTTCGCGACAACGGGCCTGGAATTTCACACCCCGATCGCATCTTCGATCCGTTCTTCACCACCAAGGAAGTGGGCAAAGGGACCGGCCTGGGCTTGAGCATCTGCTACGGCATTGTGCACGAGCATGGCGGCGAGATTCTTTGCCAAAACAACAGCGGCGGGCCGGGTGCGACCTTCGTCGTACGCCTGCCCGCCACCCCAGAGACGGCCTCAGTCGGGGCCGCTGCCGGAGTCATACAACGATGACCACACAGCCTGTCACCAAACCCGCAATTTTACCGGTGTTGCTCATCGAGGATGAGCCCGCCGTCATGGCCTATGTCCGAGCCGCGCTCGAGCGCAACGGCTACTCCGTGGTGTGCAGCGAGTCCGGCGCCGATGGTCTGCGGCTGCTGGAGTCGGGAGAGTTTCTGGGTGTCGTCTCCGACATGCGCACCCCGGGGGCGTGAACGGAGCCGATGTCCACGCCTGGGTCGCGCAATACCGCCCCGAACTGGCGGCCCGGATCGTCTTCATCACCGGCGACATTGCCAACGAAGAAACCGTGGCCACGCTGCGCGAGACCGGCGCTCCGTGCGTCGAGAAACCGTTCCGCGTGCAACAATTCATTTCGGTAGTCGAAAAAACCATGGGGAAGGTCTGTGAACGAAGACCTGCGAATCCGCCTCCTGATCGTTGACGACGAGCAGAGCATCCGCCAGCTGTGCATGACCGTGGGCGAAGCCCTGGGGTTCATCTGCATGGAAGCCGACGGCGGAGAGTCGGCGCTGGCCCTGCTCGAAGAACAACCGGCGCACATCATCCTGACCGACATGGTGATGCCCAACATGTCCGGCCTGACATTTCTGGAAAAGGTAAAGAAGCTCCTGCCCCGCACCGAAGTCGCGGTCATGACCGGTCACGGATCGGTCGAAACCGCGGTGCAGGCCATGAAGCTGGGCGCCTACGACTACATCAGCAAACCGTTCTCTCCGCTGGAAGAACTGCGCCTGTTTCTGCGCCGCATGGCGGAAAAAGTCCGCCTGGTGGAAGAGAACGAATTCCTGCGCGAACGCGTGGACACCGAAACCGAGCTGCACGGCATCGTAGGCGCGTCGGCCAAAATCCAGGACGTGCTGCGCATGATCTCCCGCCTGAAGGACACGCACACGCCGGTCCTGATCACCGGAGAAAGCGGCACCGGCAAGGAACTGGTGGCGCGCGCCATCCACTTCCGCGGTTCGTTCGCCAAGCGTCCGTTCGTCGCGGTGGACTGCGGATCGCTGGTTCCTACGCTGATCGAAAGCGAACTGTTCGGCTACGAACGAGGCGCCTTTACCGGCGCGGTCAAAGCCCGGACGGGGCTGTTTCAATCGGCCAACGGCGGAACCATTTTTCTGGACGAAATCGGCGAACTGCCGCCGGAAATGCAGGCCAAACTGCTGCGTGTTCTGCAGGAAAAAGAAGTTCGTCCGGTGGGCAGCAATCAGAAATTCAAGGTGGACGTGCGCGTCATTGCCGCCACCAATCGCGACCTTGAAGCCGAATATCGCAACGGCACCTTTCGCAAGGACCTCTACTTCCGCCTCAACGTGGTGACCGTACACCTGCCCTCGCTGCGCGAGCGCCGCTCCGACATTCCCATGCTGGCGCACTGGTTCCTGGAGCGCTACGCTCGCGGCGGATCGATTCAGATCACCACCGCCGCCATGAAGTCACTGCTGCAATACGACTGGCCGGGAAATGTGCGCGAACTGGAGAATTGCATCGAGCGCGCCGTGGCCCTGGGCGACCGCCGGACGATCGATTTCAACGATCTGCCACCAGCCATCACCTCCGGGGTTCCGGTTGATCAGGGAATGGATGCTCCGTCATCCGGCCTCACTACGACCGACCTCGAGGACATCGAGCGCGCCACCATCGAGCGCGTCTTCGAACAAGTGAAGGGTGACAAAGCGCTCGCCGGCAAGATGCTGGGCATCAGCCGGGCCACTCTCTATCGCAAGCTGAAGCGCTACAACATCGGAGGCCGGGAAGTGGCGGCGCCGATGCAAGCACTGCAGTAAAGTAGCGCCGGCCCTGGCCGGCCCTACCTACCCCACACTGTCATCCCGAGCGAAGTCGAGGGGACCTTGTGTTTCCCTGCGGCGGCAAGGCAGCCAACGACCACCCTGCCGCCAAGGCCAACACAAGGTCTTTCGACTCCAGAAAGGGACTCGCAAGCGAGTTCCTTCCCTCCGCTCAAGATGACAATGTTGGAATGCTGATCTCAGATGTCCCACCCGTTGCCAATGAGACAGTGTTTCACTCTGAGACAAATGCGCTAGCCAGAGCCTCTTCGCCGTCCCATCCGATAACACATAGCTCCCATTTATCAGTAACTTACGTAAATTCCTCCGCACCAGCCACTTTGGTTGCGAGAGTGCATTCCTAACTGCCGATGCGGTCCGGGTGCCCTTGCCATGCTAACCGGCAGGCCTGGGGACCCAGGCCGCGTCGACCCTGGAAAACCGAGGTATTCGCAGTGTCCACACAGGCCACGGGCCGAGCGCGCGTCCGGCAGGAAAGCTGCACCGCCAAGCTGGCGAAGTTCTTTCCGGAAGCAAGTCCGGTACGTATTCCGGTGCGCCTGACTCGAGTGCTGGGAGAAGGAAACGTCTGTACCGAAAGCACGGTGATTGAATTCGGTACGCCCCGTGAAGTGCTGTTCTCTTCCACCCTTCCGCTGGAGTTCGCCGACCGGCTGCAACTGCAAAATTCGGACGGCACGCTGGACGCCGAAGCCTCCGTGGTGGCGCTGCAATACACCAGCGGACGCACCGCGGTCGCTGCCCGCTTTACCCAGGAAGTTTCCAACTGGATCGTGAAACCATGACTCTGAAACCGAAAACGCAGGACCTGGCCGCGGAGTGGCGCGAAGCGCGCCTGCTCCATCCTCTGTACAGCGCTTTGGGACGCGAGTTTGTCATCGAGCTGCCCTCTTCTTGCCCCGACCTGGAATCCGGTCTGGAAGATCCGCCGCAGGAGTCGGTGGAGCAGGCCCGCCAGTGGCTGCTCGAAATGGACCAGAAGATTCAGGTCCATCAACTGCGCCAGTTCCTGCAGACCACCAGCCTGACCAGCGAAGAAGCCCTGCAAACCCTGCTGCAGCACCATCTCAACCGCGCGACCCGGGTGGACTCGGACCGCGACAAGATCGATTTCCTGCTGGTCCAGTTCTTCTCGCACTGCGCTCCATCGCGTCTGGAAGACGCAGACGTGGACCTCAGTTACGTGGCCCAGACGCTGGAACCGGTTCTGGGAAACGTTGACCTGAACGTGCCTTCGTGGCTCGAACCCATCGACGATTTCATTCAGTCGGCCAACGGATGCCGCAGTCTGAACGAACTGCTGACCAGCGGCATCCTGGAAAAAGGCAGGAAGCTCAAGATTTCGGCGGGCGAGAACTATTTCGAACCCATCGCCATGGTGGCATTCACCCGCTTCAGCTTCCTGATGCGGCGGGTCTTCTTCCGGCTGATGCACCAGGACCTGAACACCATTCTCGATGGATTGCGCGAACTCGAAGCTCGCGGCGTCGACACTCTGGATTGCCGCTCCGCCCAATTTTCGGCCGACGAACCCGTCGCCCGGCTGCGCATGATCTGCCAGTCCTGGAAGGTGATGTTCCACGCCGAGTACTCGTCCGGCAGCCCGTTGCGCATGCTGGTGGATCTGCGCAATGTGGTGGACGCGGCCCTGTCCCGCACCAGCAAGAAGGCAGAGAAGGCTTCCAAGCCGGCGCCTGAACCGCCGGTTCGCAAGCCAAGGCGGCCGCAGCGGGCGCCCAGTCTTCAACTTCCAGTTTTGCCGGCTTTGCCACTTCCGACTCCGACGGGGCAGAGTTCGAAGTCACCGCCGCTCCCGACTGGGACCAGGATTCGTCTGCTACCGACCAGGCACCGGGAGACGACGACAAAGTTTAGAAACAGGATCGCCCCGGCGCGACCACACGCGCTTAGGTCGTCGCCTCGCAGGATCGGGAACGGAGAGCAGACTTGGATCAGTCGACGGTACTGATAATTTCAGACGACGCTGACTTCTCCCGCGTCGTGATGGACCGTTGGCAAGTCGAACGGAACGCTCCCGCATTTACCCTGATGAGCGGCGACATCTGCCGCGATCTCGATGCCGACGGTTTCGACATGGCCATCGTGGGCGCGGTGCGCCCCGACGTTCTTCCCGCTGTCTTCAAAGCCCTTGATCCCGCCGGCAACCCCGTACTGTTCGTCGGGGACGAAAAGCAACCCGCGCAGAAGGCACGCCAGATGCAGCCGCGCGTCAATGTCCTGCAACAGCAGGAAGGATGGCTGGATGCGCTGGTGCTGATCTGCGCGGAAGTCCTGCGCCACGGACAGACGCTGGCACGTGCTCATCGCGCCGAGCAGTCCGTCAAATCGCTGGAACGGCAAGCCGCGCTGGGTCGCTACATGCTGGATGTGCGGCACACCCTGAACAACGCGCTCACGTCGGTCCTGGGTAACTCCGAGTTGCTCCTGCTGGAACCGGGATCGCTTTCGGTGGCATCACGCTCGCAGATTGAAACCATCCGCAACATGGCGGTGCGCATGCACGAAATCCTGCAGCGCTTCTCGTCCATCGAAAAAGAATTCAACGCGGTAGAACAGCAAGCCGAAAACGAAGCCCGCACCCGGGTTCGAGTCGCCGCCGCGAACTCCTGAAAAGAGGCAAAGTAGCGCCGGCGCTACCAACCCTTCCCAACCCTGTCATCTTGAGCGAAGCGAAGGGACTCGCTTGAGAGTCCCCGCGCGAAGTCGAAAGACCTTGTGTTTGCCCGCTTAAATTTCATCTAAATTGACTAAAATAGACAATTTATCTAATATAGACAAATGCGAAGCGTCTCTGCTACCGAGGCCAAGCAGCGTCTGGCAGCTTTGTTGGACGCTGCCCAACGTGAGCCGGTAGTAATTCGCCGTCAGAACCGCGACGTCGCGGTAATCATGTCGGCCGAGGAGTACGAGCGGATTCGTGACTTGAACGCCGGCGAATTTCAGCGCTTCTGCGATCGCGTCGCAGACCAGGCCCGAGCTCGCGGCCTGAACAAGGCAACCCTTAAAACCCTGCTGCAGGATTAAATGCGCACACGTAGGCGTATTGTCGTCGACACCAATGCGCTGGTCAGCCGTCTTCTTCTACCCACCTCGGTTCCCGGACAGGCCGTTCGCAAGGCCGTGGACAACGAGCATCCTGCTGGTTTCCGAAGCTACGATGAACGAACTGGCCGATGTCCTGGCGCGCCCGAAATTCGACCGCTACATCACTCTCGAAGACCGCCAGCATTTCTTACGCCTCCTCGGACGTCTTGCCGAGTTCGTACCAATCGTTTATCCAGTCAACGCGTGTCGCGACCCCAGAGACGACAAGTTTCTCGAAGTCGCACTGAATGGCAAGGCCGAGCTGATCCTGACTGGGGACGCCGCTCTGCTGGCACTTCATCCGTGGCAGGGAATCGCTATTTTGTCTCCGGGGAACTACTTGAAAGGATGACGGTCCGCTTTCGGTTCGGCAACGGCCGTGTGGGGACGGGTCTCTGACCCGTCCGGGCCGAGCGAAGCTCGGCAGGCCCATATCCTAACGAGGTTGGCCATACTTGGCTTCGAATTCTTCGAAGAACTCCTTCACCGGACGGATTCTTCCTTTTCCTGCGTCTTCCATTCCCTGCCGTATGCCTTCCTTCGCATCAGCGCTGGCGGCTACATCCAGCAAGCGCTGGTAGGCCTCGGCATCCTGCACCACCGCTCCGCCTTGCCGTTGACGGCGAGCACGACCGGCCGCTTGCTCTTCTTGATTTGCTTCATGAAGTCGCCCAACTAAGCACATCTCAAGCTAGTAATTATCCCCGGTTGTCTCGTTAGCTTTTTTATGAGCATCATCCATTCCTTGGCACGTTCCCTGTCCATTGCGTGCAGAAGACTGATTAGTGCCAATGCCAAAGAAAAGCATCCTTCTCCCTGTGCGTTCTCGAAATCGATCCGGCTATAGTGAACAATCTGATTGCGTCTTTCGAAGAGCTGTTCCTGAAAGAACTTCTTTAACGAATCAGCGGGATCAAACCCATCGAGAGCAGGCGATAACGTCGCTTTGTTCTGTAGTGCAAATTTGTCGAAGTCGGCACTTGTCAAAAACCGCGATAGCTCATCTAAGCGCTTCCCAATCGAACGCATATCCGCCCAGGCTCTTTCCCATTCATCCTGTTCATCTTGGGTGTGACCGACCGGAAGCTTTCCGGAATCAATTTCCTTCCACTTGAAGAACAGGTAAGCCATCTCTCCTTCAACAGCCATCGCACTCAAGAGTATGGCGATCGTCGTGTCTTCATTTGCGAGTTCCTGCTTCGCGCGCTCCATAATGAGCGCTGTCACAATATTGCCTATCGGTGCAATTAGGTATATCGATGCGCGACAGTGAGGACAATAGGCGTATTCCGGTAGCTGGCTCCCGACGATCTGCAGTCTTATCTGTTTGCCACAGGAGCACGGGACTGAGATCGGCGATTTCATCTTGGAATTGTTGCACTGGCTAGGACTCACGCGAACAAAAACTCCTTCGTCCTCAATTCCTTGATCGTATCCCGCAGCTTCGCCGCCTTCTCGAACTCAAATCGCTTGGCGGCTTCGCGCATGTCGCTTTCCAGTTTGCCGATGTAGACATCCAGCTCTTCCTGCGACTTGAATTCGGGGATGCCTTCGGCTTCGCCGCCGGTGAGGTCGGTGTAGTCGGCTTCGATGATGCGGGCCAGCGACATATCCAGCGGCCGGACGATCGACTCCGGCGTGATACCGTTGGCCTCGTTGTAGGCTTCCTGGATGGCGCGCCGGCGGTCGGTTTCGCCCATGGCTTTCTTCATCGAGTCGGTCATGCGGTCGGCATAGAGAATCGCCCGGCCGTTCAGGTTGCGGGCGCAGCGGCCGATGGTCTGGATCAGCGATCCCGCCGAGCGCAGGAAGCCTTCTTTGTCGGCGTCGAGAATCGCCACCAGCGAAACTTCCGGCAGGTCGAGTCCTTCGCGCAGCAGGTTGATGCCGATCAGCACATCGAACTCGCCCTTGCGCAGATCGCGCAGGATCTTCACCCGCTCCAGGGTCTCGATCTCGGAATGCATGTAGCGGCACTTCACGCCGACTTCGCTGTAGTACTCGGCCAGGTCTTCGGACATGCGCTTGGTGAGCGTGGTCACCAGCACGCGCTCGCCGCGCGCCACGCGCTCGCGAATCTCGTGCAGCAGGTCGTCAATCTGTCCTTTGACCGGGCGAATTTCGACCGGAGGATCGACCAGGCCCGGTGGGCCGGATGATCTGCTCGATCACCACGCCCGCCGATTTGGTCAGCTCATACGGCCCCGGCGTCGCCGAGACATAGATCGATCTGGTTCATGCGATGCTCGAATTCTTCGAACGTCAGCGGACGATTGTCCAGCGCCGAAGGCAGGCGGAAGCCGTACTCGACCAGCGTCTCCTTGCGCGAGCGGTCGCCGTGATACATGCCGTGCAACTGCGGCACGGTCTGATGCGACTCGTCGATGAACATCAGGTAGTCGCGCGGAAAGTAATCGAGCAGAGTCGGCGGCGGCTCGCCCGGCAGCCGTCCGGTAAAATGGCGCGAGTAGTTCTCAATGCCATGGCAGTAGCCCATGGACTTGATCATCTCCAGGTCATACATGGTGCGCTGATGCACCCGCTGCGCCTCGACCACGCGGCCCTGCTTCTCCAGTTCCGCTTCCCACCACTTCAGTTCTTCCCGGATCGAATGCACCGCCTTGGAGCGCGTCTCCGGCTTCATCACGTAATGCGTCTTGGGATAAATCGGCAAGCGCACATATTTCTGCTTCACCGTGCCGAACAGCGGATCAATCTGCGAGAGCGACTCGACTTCATCTCCCCACAACTCGACGCGATAAGCCATGTCGTCATAGGTGGGGAAAATTTCGATCACATCGCCGCGCACGCGAAAAGTGCCGCGCCGAAAATCGCCATCGGTGCGCTCGTAGAGAATTTCGACCAGCTTGCGGGTGATGTCCTCGCGCTTGATCTTCTGCCCCTTTTCCAGAAACAGCATCATGCCGTAATAAGCCTCGGGCGAGCCCAGGCCGTAAATGCAGCTCACCGAAGCCACGATCAGGCAATCGCGCCGCTCAAACAGCGACCGCGTAGCCGAAAGCCGCAGCTTGTCCAGTTCATCATTGATGGTGGCTTCTTTCTCAATGTAAAGATCGGCGGCGGGAACATAGGCCTCCGGCTGGTAGTAGTCGTAGTAGGAGACGAAGTATTCGACCGCGTTGTGCGGGAAGAAGTTTTTGAATTCGTGATAGAGCTGGGCCGCCAGGGTCTTGTTGTGGGCCATCACAAGCGAGGGCCGGTTGGCCTGCTCGATCACCTTGGCCATGGTGTAGGTCTTGCCGGATCCGGTCACGCCCAGCAGGACCTGGTGCTGCTCGCGATCGAACACACCCCGGATCAGCGCCTCGATGGCGGTGGCCTGGTCGCCGCGCGGTTTGTAGTCGCTGACTAGTTTGAAGTCCATAAAATCCGTTCTCGCCCCCTCACAGAAAGCAATTTCGGCGAGTGGGCATCTCTTGATTATAACTCGTGAGTTTAGAGGCTATGGGATGTCATCCTGAGCGGAGCATGATCGCTCGGTCGCGAGCGATCATGCGGAGTCGAAGGACCCCTATCGCTGTCACGCGCTGGAAATTGTGGGAAATTTCGATTCGGGCGCGCATCAATCCTAAGCACGCCGCAACCGAAAAGCCGAGGGGTCCTTCGACCACGCTGCTTCGCTTTCGCGAAGCGGCCCCTCCGCTCAGGATGACAAGAAAACGGCGCAAGTGGTGCAACCTTGCGCCGTCAGACTCTTTTCGCTTGTACCGTACTCTACGGAAGTTTGAAGTTCACCGTGATCTGGGTTTCGACTTCGACCGGCTCGCCATTCAGGAAGTACGGTTTGTATTTCCACTGCCGCACCGCGTCCATGGCTGCGCGTCCCAAAACCGGGTCACCACTCAGTTGCTTGACGCTGGAGATGCTGCCCGACTTGGAGATGTTCGCCTGCAGTTCGACCTTGCCTTCCAGATGCATCTGCCGGGCTTGCGGAGGATAGACAGGCTGGACCCTCTTGACAATCAGTCCTTGCGAAACGCCCTGCGAAATTCTCAGCGTCTGCTGGGGCGCTTTCTGGGCATTGATCGCATTGGTATTCACGATGCCGGAGAGCGCGCTGGTGCTGGTGCCGGTCGCGATGCTGGTTGCCGCGGGCGCCTGCTCCGATTCCTGCGCCTCCGGCTCGGGCTTCGGCTGCGTGGAGGAGCCATTCTGAACCATCAGGACTGGCGCGGCTTCTGTCTTCTCGGTCGCGGGCGCTTTGCCGACAGTAACTTCATCTGTCGAGGGCGTCAGTCTTGGCCGGTGCTGGTGTCTTCGCCCCCGGACCCTCCGCGACCACCGCAGCTGAAGGCTTGGACGTAGAAGGAACGACGGTTGTGCCACTCAAACCTGGTTCCGTCTGCGGCGCCACTACATCGCCCGTCGCGGGTTGCGTCTCTGGGGCCGAAGCGGTGGGCTGCGGAGGCAGGACGGACGTCTCCGGGCCGGCCGGAGCTGCCGATTGCGGCGCTGCTGGCTGGGGATGCGCAGACTGCATCTTGGTCCAGCCGAAATAACCGGCGGCCGCGAGTCCGAGCACCACCACCGCGATCAGCAGGGTCTTCTTGCTGCCGCCCGCGTCGGAAGCCTGCTGAGCCATCATCGAGCGAAGTGAAAGCCGGTGCTTCGGTGGGCGCTGGACGCCGAGTTCGAATCCCATCCGTCGCTCGCCGACGGATCTTCGATCCTCTTAACCTGTGTCTCTTCTGTGGACGGCGCTGCGATTGCACTCGCGGTCGGTTCCAGACCCAACTTCTTGGCATCGGGAGCCGGAATTTCCTTGGCCCGGGCCGGCGCAGCGGCCGCGCCCTTCTGGTTTGGGCAAATCCCGCTGAAGCCATTCCGCCTTGCGAAATCGTGCTTTGCGAAATAATCGCTTGCGGAGAAGTGGCTTGTGGCGTGGCCGACTGCGAAGCAGCCGTGGGACGCGGAGCGGCAGCGTCAAACTCGGATTTTCCCGCGGCTTCCGCGGCCCGGCGCAGGGCCGACGCCATCGGCTCAGCCAGAGGCTTGCGCGGCTGCCAGGGATACTGTTTCGAAGGATCGGATTCTGCCGCAGCCGGCGTCGAATTCTCGGCGCTGGAAACCGGAGAGTCCGGCATGTACTCGAGCAACGCGGCGTCGACCGCATCGGGCAGCGGCATGGGTTCGGCATCGAGCTCAAAAGCCGAAGCGCTGAGCGATGGAGGCGCCGCACTCTTCTGTGGCGGCGGAAAAGGCGCGGGTACAGACGGTTGCGCGAACATCGTGGGAGCAGCCGCTCCCGGAGCCGCTGCGGCCGCCTTGGCGGCCTGTCCCTTGCGCAACAGGCCGCGGGCAACACGCAGCGTGCCCTTCGACTGCTCGACATGAATGGGTTTGGTCAGGACCAGATTGGCGCCGAGGCGAAAAGCCTTGGCCACGCCGGCCTGTCCTTCGACCACGGCTACGGCCAGTGACGCCTGGTTCGAACCTGAGTTGCGTGCGCTCTTGAACAACAGGGCTGCGTTCTGCTCGTTGTCGCAGTCCACCACGAGAGCATCGAAGTGCTGGACCATCAATTTTTTGACTGCGGCAAAAGGGCTCGTGGCAGGGCTCGACCGTGAACTCGAGTTCACTTAATACCTGGCTCACCACACGGGCCGTTTTTTCATCCGGGCAGAATAAGAGCGCTTGGTAACTCATAGCGTTTAATGGTAGGTAGGGCATTCGGGAGCGGCAAGTTACTGTGGTAATTGGAAGGCACATGGTGGGCATTGTGTGTGCCAATTTCGCCGCCAATTTTGAGAGAGGGACGAGCAGGCAATGCGGAAGCGTTGCGATTGGCGGCAACCTGGTTCTTCGAAATGGCGGTATTCCTGCTACTTGGGGATTTTTGGTCGTTCAGAGCCGGTCTGT
Organism: Terriglobia bacterium; assembly: GCA_963816865.1. GTDB lineage: Bacteria > Acidobacteriota > Terriglobia > Terriglobales > Acidobacteriaceae > JAIQFF01. The sequence continues at coordinate 57,634 of CAWFMU010000010.1, read as the reverse complement.
CAGAGGAAAGATGGCACTATTCGCAGGCTATCGGACACTCACGTCTGTTCTAAAGTCTCTAGACCATCGTGCCCTCCTCCGCACTGTCATCCCGAGCGAAGTCGAGGGACCTTGTGTTCTGCCGGGAGCCCGATCCGACGACCACCGGTCCGTCAGGCGGTTGCGTTGCCGCCGCAAACCGATAGCGCTCAATGGCTTCCGACCGCCGTCAAAGCGGCCTGAGTCGCTTCCAGCAAAGCCTCCGGTCCGACCGGGCGGCCGGTCGCATGCACCATCCAGAGATCCGGCGTGACGTCGCCCATCTTTGCCATGCGTTCAAACTCGGGCCCGATGGAGCCTGCCTTCTTCATCTGCTCTTCGATCTGAAACGCGATCATATGTCCGATGGGATAGTCGGGCAGGTAGAGGAACGAGTCAATCATGTGCGAATAAATTCCCGAGCAGCACGACATCTTTCTTGTGAAAGACCGGAGCGTAGTACTGGTTCCAGATGTCTTTTGAAATCTGCACCGTGGCATCGTTGAGTTCTTTCGGAGTGGCCTGGGGATGGTCGTACATCCAGTGCCAGACCGCCATATCCACCAGCGCGACTCCGGCGATTTCGTAAGTGCCCCAGAAATCGTTCAGCGTCTTTTCTGCCTGGCTGCGGGCGTCGGGCGCGGGCAGGCCGAGCAGTTCGAGATCGTGACCCTGAAACACGAAGGCCAGGGCCTCGGTGAAGGCCGTATTGGGTACGCCTTTCAGCAGAGTGTGGTCAATGTCGTTGAGAGAAAAGGTCTGCTCGACGTTGTGTCCCATTTCGTGGACGGCGATGTTATAGCCTTTGTAATTCATGCCGCCCTTTTCCACGCGAGTCCGCAGGTGCGCTTTCTCCGCGCGCATTTCCGCTCCCATGGCGTGGCCGGAGCCGCGCGCCGGATCCACCACGATATTGTTGGCGACATACTGCGCGCGGTCGGGAGAGAATCCGAGTTTCATCAGCAGGTTCGGAATGTCCTGCTGATAGGCCTGCGCAGTCGGATATTTCTTCGCAACCATCTCATCCAGTTGTGCCTCGGTGTATTGGCTGCCCGGCCGGAAGCCGCTGTACCAGACATCAAACGGCTCGAGCGGACGCTTCAGCCGCGCTTCGATCAGCTTCGCTACTTGAGGCACCAGCGGCGACGTCAATACCTGTTCGAGCATGGCCCGGACGCGGGCTTCCGGAATTTCGCGATCTTCGTCAAAGCGGCGAGCGATCAGTGTGGGCGCGGTCGGAGAGTACGGATCGGCCTTTTTCGACGCGAGAAATGTTTTTTGCAGCGTCGCGTAACGAGTGTCGGGTTCGCGTGCGTTGCTCGGCTTCGCCGCCGGCGCGGTCGCATCATCCGAATCTTTTGCTGCAGCCGTGGTCACATCGTTGGTGAACGGATTCCAATCGAACGCCGGATTGTTGACGACCACCGCGGGAATGGTTTGGGTGACGATGCGCTCCATCACCTGCTGGATCATGCGCTGCTTCGCCAGGCCGCTGGACGAGTCGGCGTAGTCCGCCTTGATTTCGTCGCGCAGGTTCCAGTGACTGAGCAAGCGCATCTTCGGCGGGAACAGGCGCTGGCCCTGGGCATCGACCAGGTGGTACATCCAGATGTTGTATTCCGCGATGTACTGGCCGGCTTGCGCTTCCGCCTGCGCGATGCCCAGGTTGACATCTGCTGGAATTCTTTTGGAGAAGCCTTCCGCCAGGCGCGCTTCGGCCCACTGCCGGCGCGTCCATGACGGACCGTCCTTCAGACGCTGGTCGAGCGTGGTGAGAGGAAAATTGAGCAGCACCACGAAGGCGAGTTTGTTCTGAAAGAAATCGTCGAGAACGTGGGCGGAAGGATCGTAGCCGCCAATAATTTCGTCGAATGGAAGCACCGGGCCGACGTCGAGATCTGACTGCTGGCGGAACTCCCGGTTGATCTCATGCATGTGGCCGCCCAGTTGTTCCAGCAGACTCTCCAGGCGGTTGAACATCGTATCCAGCGTGGCCTGGTCTCCGGCGAAGTTGGTGCGAACAAAATCCTCGAAGGTCGCAGCGTCGCCATCGTCGGCGCGCCAGAACTCAGCGACCTGTTGCAAGCCGCGCTGCACCCGCGCACGCTGCGAGTCCCCATACTTCGCGACCAGTTCCCTTTCCAGTTTTGCAACGGAATCCTTCACCCACGAAGGAGTGACTTCCGCGGCGGGTGCCGGGCTCGCAGTCGAACTCTGCATGGGAACCTCCCAGGAGTGGACTTGCGGTACGAAGCTCGCAACCGCAGCACTAAGCAGAGCCAGGTAAATTGCTGGTCGCATGAAATGTATCCACCTCGTAAGTCTTCGCGTTCTTTGCGGATTTTCTTTGCGTCCTTTGCGGTTAAAAGCTTTTACCGCAAAGGACGCGAAGAAAAAACGCGAAGAACGCAAAGAAACCCAACAACAAAATTAGGACGCCACGCGCTCAAGGCGTCTCTTGCTTTCTTCCGACCGCCGAACCCGGCTGGGGATAGGGCAGCGAATTGCTGATCTCCGAAATATCGTCGGGCGTGAAGTCGGGGAAGGGCAATTGGTGTTCGTCACGCCACTTCTGCACCTCCCGCGCGGCCGCTTCCGCTTTCTGCTTGTCGATTCCGCTATCGCGGCCCAGGTAGACGGTCTGCGACGGGAAGGCGAAGCCGCTGCCGGCTGCATCCACAATGTCCATGATGCGGAGCAGAAGGTCTTCGCGGATTGCCAGGAATTCTTTGTCGTCGCGGGTAAGAATGTAACAAAAGATTTCCATGGTGAGCGCGCTCATGTCGAAAGATACGAAGCGGCTGCGGGCGCCGTCGGTCTCCACCTTGGGATGTTCGTACAGCAGACGACGGACCTGCACCAGCACGTAGCGCATCTGGTCGGGCGACGTCTCGTAGCGCAGCCCGATCTTGGTGTTGAACAATATCTTGTCGCGGCGGCTCAGGTTCTCCACGTTCATGGTGGCCAGAGAGCCATTGGGAATGGAAAGCTCGGTCCGTTCAGGAGTTCTGATCCGGGTGGAGCGCAGGCTGATGTCCGAGACCGTTCCCACCCGGTCGCCGAAGCGGCAGGTGTCTCCGATGCGGATGACTTCATCGCCGAGAATCGAAACGCCACCGAAGAGATTCTCCAGCGTCTTTTGCGCGGCGAACGCGATGGCGATACCGCCGATGCCGAGTCCGGCGAGCGGCGCGCTCAGGTTGAAGCCGAGCGTGCCCATCACGGTGAAAATCGCCAGCACGACGATCGCGACCTTGAGCATCCGCTCGCCCAGAATCATGAGCGATTCCGTGCCCATGCGTCCGGAGAGCACAGCGCGCTGCCGCACGCTCCTCAGAACTTCCCGCAGGATCCGCCACAGCAGCCAGTTGAAACCGATGACCGCCACCACCCCGGCCACCTGCTGGTAGTGGTGCCTTTGCAGAACGGGAATGCGCAGGTAGGACACCAGGACGCCGTGGGCGAGGACTCCGAGCACCAGCCACAGCGGCCGCACGAACGAATTCCAGGCCGCGGCGACCTCATGCTTGCGATAGCGTGCCCAGAGATACCAGGGCAGCCGGAGGAACTGAACCGCCAGCCATCCCAGGCCCGCAGCGACGGGAACCGCGATCAGGATCGCCAGCCATTGCCACAACGGCATGCCCAGAAATTCGTGGCTCACCAGAGCATGCGGAAGATGAGTTTCCACCTGATGCACGGCGGCCTGGTCGTAGAGATCAGCGAGCCGGGCCAGTGTGTCGGCGGAGATGAGCCAGATGCGTCCGCTGCCGGCATCGGAGACGCGGACGAGCACGAGATCGGCCTCGACGTCTCCGGCGGTCAGGCTGCCGACACGCTGCCTGTCGAGCGGCATGCCTTCCTGCGGCGTCCCGTCGGGCTGATTGCTGATGCGTCGCAAGTCGCCGGTGAAACAGCGGTCAATCACGACTTTCAGCTTGGTGGCGACATCTTCTCCCTGCGTCTGCCGCCGGGCGGCTGACATCTGCAGATATTGGGCGGCGGTGGAATAATTTCCCGACTGCGCAGCCTGAAGAAATCCATACAACGTGCCGCTCGGAGTATCGCGGCCGAGTGGATCGGCGGTAGCCGCTGCTGGTGTTTGCCGGTCTTGGTCGGTTGCCCGGGGAGCAACTGATAAGCGACGGCCGGCGTGGCGATGGCCAGGCAGAGCAGCAGCCAGCGCGCGTGTTTCAGTGACGAGAACATGATTCCTTCAGAATTGTAATGTAGGCGCGTCGCGCGGCGCCAGCCCACGGCTCGCGTCAAACCTGCTTTTTCGGCCGGTACAGGTCGGTGCTGGTGCCAAAGAAGACTTCAGCGGCTTGCATCACGGTCTCAGAAAGCGTGGGATGCGGATGAATCGTCATGGCGATGTCCTTGGCAAGAGCGGCCATTTCCACCGCCAGCACGCCCTCCGCGATGAGTTCTCCCGCGCCGGCGCCCACGATGCCAACGCCCAGCACGCGCTCAGTCTGCGGATCGAGGACCAGCTTGGTCATGCCTTCCGTGCGGTCAACCGTCATGGCCCGCCCGGACGCGGCCCAGGGAAATTTCGCAACTTTGATTTCGCGGTTGTCCTTCTGTGCCTGGGTTTCAGTGAGGCCGCACCAGGCAATCTCGGGATCGGTAAATACCACGGCAGGAATAGCGGCGGGCTCGAAGGCTACCTTATGCCCGGCGATGGCTTCGACCGCGGTGCGTCCCTCGTGCGAAGCCTTGTGGGCAAGCATGGGTTCGCCAACCACGTCGCCGATGGCGTAAATCGCGGGGTCGCTGGTTTGTAGCTGCTTATTCACCTGAATGAATCCGCGCTCGCCGAGTTGAACCTGCGTCTTGTCCAGGCCGGCTATCTCGGAATTCGGCTTGCGCCCGACCGACACCAGAACTTTGTCGAAGACTTGCTCGCGCTCCTTGACTTCCGGGCCCTCGAAAGTCACCCGAATGCCGTTGGGTTCTTGCTTCACCGCAGCAACCGTCGTGTTCAAGAGAATGGAAGCAAAACTTTTTTCAAGACGCTTGTGCAGAGGAAGCACCAAGTCTCGATCAGCGCCTGGCAGCAGTCCCGAGAGCATCTCGACCACGGAAACCTTCGAGCCCAGTGCGGCGTATACCGTTCCCAACTCCAGTCCGATGTAGCCGCCACCCACAACCAGCAGCGTTCCTGGCACCTCGCTCAAGTCCAGCGCGGAGGTGGAGTCCATGACGCGCGGCGTATCAAGTTTGAGACTGGGAATAATCGCCGGGCGGGAACCGGTCGCGAGGATGATGCGATCGAAGGTCAGACTCTCTTCACCGCCGCCGGCCTTCGAAACTCGCAGGGTGTTTGAATTTTCAAAGGCCGCGTTCCCTTGAATGTATTCGACCTTGCGCTGCTTCGAAAGCAACCCCAGGCCGCCGGTTAACTTCTTGACCACGCCCTCTTTCCACGAGCGCAGGCGGGCCAGATCAATTTTGGGATCGGCGTATTCGATTCCCCAATTCTTGGCGTGCCGCGATTCGTCAATGAGTTTGGCCACGTGCAGCAAAGCTTTCGAAGGAATACAGCCGCGATACAGACAGACTCCACCGGGATTCGCTTCGGGATCAATGAGCGTGACTTTCATTCCGAGATCAGCGGCAAGAAATGCAGCGGCATAGCCACCCGGCCCGCCGCCCACTACCGCGATGTGCAAATTTGAAGTTTCAGTCATCGAGTCAGAAAGACATTCACCACAGAGGACACAGAGGGACTGCAAGGGAATCTCCCCGGTGTCCTCAGTGTCCTCTGTGGTTTAAGCTTTTTCAGAGTCTACCCCTGCACCGACAGCAGGAAAGGCTGTTCAAACGCTTCCGCAATCCAGCGCAGGAATCGTGCCGCATCGGCGCCGTCAATCAACCGGTGGTCGTAGGAGAGCGAAAGCGGCAGCACCTGGCGGGGCTCGAATTTGCCATTCATCCAGACCGGCTCCATGCTGGCGCGCGACAGCCCGAGAATCGCAACTTCGGGATAATTCACGATGGGCGAAAATCCCGTCCCGCCGACGCCACCAAGATTTGTGATCGTGAAAGTCCCGCCCTCCATTTCTGCGGGAGTGAGCTTCTTGTCGCGGGCCTTCTTTGAAAGCTGGGTCAGTTCGGCAGCCAGTTCGACGATGTTTTTCTTGTCCACATCGTGCAGCACCGGGACCAGCAGGCCGCGATCGGTGTCCACCGCAACGCCAATATTCACGTACTGCTTGTAAATAATTTCTTCCTTCGCCATGTCAATGCTGGCATTGAACTGAGGAAAAACTTTCAGCGCCGAGGCACAGACTTTCAGCGCAATGGCCGTCACCGTCATCTTGCCGCCGGCCTCCTGCGCCTTGGGCGCGAAACGGGCGCGCAATTGTTCAAGTTCGGTAATATCGGCTTTGTCCTGCTGCGTAACGTGCGGAATGGTGGTCCACGCCTCCCACAGATGCTGCGCCGTCTTGCGCCGCACGCCGCGCATGGAGACGCGTTCGACTTTCCCAAACTTGGTGAAATCGGGCAGCTCGGGTTGCGCAAAGTGACGTCCCTGAGCCGATTGAGCCGCGGCGACAGACGTCAGCAACGCCTTCGCGTGCGCTTTCACATCATCTTCGCTGATGCGCCCGCCCGGCCCTTTCCCTTTCACTTCGTGGATGTCTACCCCAACCTCTCGCGCCAGGCGACGAACGTGAGGCGCCGCGGGCGCAGGCGCACGATGCTCGGTTCCCGCCACTTTTCCCAGTTGCTCCGGCATCGCGAAGGCGTTGGGCGCGGCGGGCTGAGGCTGATCCGGCAGGAAAACCTGCGCTGGAGTTTTTCCCTCGGCCTGAATGGCCGCTTGCACTGACAGGCGCGCTTCATGCTGCTCGGAAATATGCTCAACCGGAGCATGCTTTGCTTTCTCCGGCTGCGCCGACGCGCCGCCCTCGAGAGTGAAGATCACCTGGCCGACTTTAACTTTCTGGCCTTCCTTGACCTTGATCTCTTTCACTGTGCCGCTCACCGAAGACGGCACCTCTACCACAGCCTTATCGGTTTCCAGTTCCATGACGGGCTGGCCTTCGGAAACCTTGGAGCCCGGGGAAATCATCAGCCTGACCAGATCCCCCTGATCGATGTTCTCTCCGAGTTCCGGCAGCTTGAATTCGGTTGCGCCGCTGGCGCGAGGGGCCGGCGAGGGAGGAGGAACTGCCGGCGGGACTTCAGTCTGGGCAGCAAGCTTTGAAACCGGGGCTGGTGTTTCCACTGGCGCTTTTGCCGCAGGTGCTTTGGACTCGACTGCCTTTACTTTGGCGCCCGCACCATTTTCGACGGTGAAGATCACCTGGCCGACTTTCACTTTCTGGCCTTCCTTCACGCGGATTTCATTGACCGTGCCGCTCACCGAAGACGGAACTTCGACGACTGCCTTGTCGGTTTCGAGTTCCATGACGGGCTGGCCTTCGGTGACGCTCGCACCAAGCGAGACCATCAGCCGGACCAGATCACCCTGGTCAATGTTTTCGCCGAGTTCCGGAAGCTTGAATTCTGTCACTGAGTATTCACTCCTGGCACTTCCTGGCGCCGCCGTCCCGGCGACTGTGTGATTACGCCCCGCCTCACTGCCGAGGGCAAGATGCCCTCGTGACAGCCGGCGAAATCGCCGGCGCTACGCATTAAGTATTCGCTGGATTCGCTTTTTCCGGATTGATTCCCAAATCTTTTACGGCCTTCTGCAGCACTTCAAGCTTGATCTGCTTGTCGCGCAACAAGGCCGTCAGCGTGGCCAGCACAATATGCTTCGCATCCACTTCGAAGAAATCGCGCAGCGACGCCCGGCTTTCGCTGCGGCCGAAACCATCCGTCCCCAAAGCCACCAGCGGTCGAGGCAGCCACTGGGCAATGGATTCCGGCAGCACTTTCATGTAATCCGATGCCGCCACCAGCACTCCGGGTGCATCTTTGAGCGCCTGCGTGACAAACGGCACGTGCGGTTTCTCGCCGGGGTGCAGCATGTTCCAGCGATCGCAATCGTTGCCGTCGCGATAAAGCTGCTTGTAGCTGGTCACGCTCCAGACATCCGCAGCAACGCCATACTTTTCTTCCAGAATCTGCTGCGCCTTCAGCACTTCGTACATGATTGTGCCGCTGCCGAAGAGTTGGGCACGCAGTTTGCTGTCTTTTTTGGTTGCCTCACGGAAGCGGTAGAGACCCTTCAGGATGCCCTCTACAACATCCTTGCCTTCCGGCATGGCCGGCATCGGCAACGGCTCGTTGGTGACAGTCAGGTAATAAAAGATGGATTCCTGATCCACATACATGCGCTTGATGCCGTCCTGAATGATGACTCCAATTTCGTACGCGAATGCCGGATCATACGCGAGCAAGTTGGGAACCGGCAGCGCAAGCAGGTGGCTGTGGCCGTCCTGATGCTGCAACCCCTCGCCGGCAAGAGTGGTGCGGCCGGCGGTGCCCCCAATCAGGAAGCCGCGGGTCCGCATATCGGCGGCGGCCCAGATGAGATCTCCGATGCGCTGGAAACCGAACATCGAGTAGTAAATAAAAAACGGGATCGTGTTGATCCCGTGATTGGCGTAGGCAGTTCCGGCGGCGATAAAGGAGCAGATCGAACCGGCTTCGGTGATGCCTTCCTCGAGAATCTGCCCGTCTTTCGCTTCCTTGTAATAAAGAAGCGTGTCCATGTCCACCGGCTCGTAGAGCTGGCCCACGCTGGAATAAATTCCCACCTGGCGGAAGAGTGCTTCCATGCCGAAGGTGCGGGCTTCGTCCGGAATGATGGGCACGATCAGCTTGCCGATCTCAGGATCGCGCAACAATTTTCCCAGCAGCCGCACGAATACCATGGTGGTCGAGACTTCGCGGCCGTCGGTACCTTTGTGAAACTCTTCGAAGTGAGACCCTGAAACTGGAGCAATGGGCTTCGAGCGCACCTTGCGCTCCGGCAGGTAGCCGCCCAGCTGCTTGCGGCGCTCCTGCATGTAGCGGATTTCCGGACTGTCATCCGCGGGACGATGGAACGGCGCATCCTGCAGTTCCTCATCCGCGATCGGAATGCCGAAGCGCGAACGGAACATGCGCAGCTCGTCTTCATTCAACTTTTTCTGCTGGTGCGTAATGTTCTTGCCTTCACCAGCCTCGCCCAGTCCATAGCCTTTGATGGTCTTGGCCAGAACCACGGTGGGCGCTCCCTTGTTCTCGATGGCCGCCTTGAATGCGGCATGCACTTTGATGGGATCGTGCCCGCCCAAACGCATGCGGGAGAGCTGTTCGTCGGAAAGATGCTCCACCATCTTCAGCAAGCGCGGATCGCTGCCAAACAGGTTGTGGCGAAAGTAAGCGCCGCTCTCAACAAAATATTTCTGGTACTGGCCATCCGTGATCTCGCCCATGCGCTTGACCAGGATTCCATCGCGATCATTGATGATGAGGTTGTCCCAGTCGGTTCCCCAAATGACCTTGATGACGTTCCAGCCGGCGCCGCGGAAGATCGCTTCCAATTCCTGAATGATCTTTCCGTTGCCGCGTACCGGTCCGTCCAGGCGCTGCAGGTTGCAGTTCACCACAAAGATCAGGTTGTCGAGCCGCTCACGCGAAGCCAGGGTGATCGAACCGAGAGATTCTGGTTCATCCATCTCGCCATCGCCCATGAAGGCCCAGACTCGGCCGCCAGTGGCTTTCTTCAGACCGCGATTTTCCAGGTAGCGGATGAAACGCGCCTGGTAGATGGCCTGGATCGGGCCGAGTCCCATGGAAACCGTGGGAAACTCCCAGAAGTCGGGCATCAGCCAGGGGTGGGGATAAGAAGAAAGGCCGCCACCTGCTTTCAGTTCGCGGCGAAAATTCTGCAGCTTCTCTTTTGGAATGCGGCCTTCGAGATAAGCGCGGGCGTACATGCCGGGCGCGGCGTGGCCCTGGAAGTAAACCAGGTCGCGATCTCCGGACTCGGTTTGCGCCTGCAGAAAATGATTGAACGCGACTTCATACAGCGTGGCGGCGGAGGCAAAGGTGGAAATGTGTCCGCCAATGCCGCCTTCAATTTTGTTGGCCCGCACCACCATGGCCAGGGCGTTCCAGCGCACCAGGCTCTTGATGCGGCGCTCCATCTCCTGGCTGCCGGGAAAGGGCGGCTGCTGCCGGGAGGCGATCGTGTTCTGGTAGGGGGTGGTTGCGGTGAAAGGAAGGTTTACGCCGGCGGCGCGCCGGGCGTGCAGCGAGAGTTGCTGCAGCAAACGTCCGGCCCGCTCCGGGCCACCCTGGGACAGCACATAGTCCAGCGAATCCAGCCACTCTCGAGTCTCAAGAACTTCCACACCGTTGGTCTGCGTCTCAGCCACGTCTGGTTTTCTCCATCAATAAACGCTTAACCCTCCATGATAGACAATTGCGCAGAATTTTGCTGGACCAGGAATCCCACGGCAAAATCGAAGGGGATATTTTGAGCGGTCGTACCGATTTGGCAAGGACTATAATAAGGATTCGCTTCGCTCTCTGTTGGATAAATCTTACCAGCAACCTAGACCCGTTCCGTCTATCAGACCATCTAAAAGACGTACCAGGAAATCTTAAAGAGGAGAATCTCGATGTCGAAGAAAACCGCCGGCCACAACGGTGGCATTACCGCCCAGCCCCACTTCAACCAACGAGCACCTGAAATTCAAAAGTACGGCACCGTAAGTCATGCCCTGCCGCTGGAACTGGAAGAGCCAGTCCGCCTGGAAATGACCGAGCATCTCAACCAGCTTCTCGCCGACACCATGACCCTGCGCGATCTCTACAAGAAATCGCATTGGCAAGTCGCAGGCCCCACCTTTTACCAGCTTCATCTTCTGTTCGACAAACATTACGGCGAGCAGTCGGAATTGGTTGACACCATCGCCGAGCGCATACAACTGCTCGGAGGCGTGAGTCTCGCCATGGCAGCCGACATCGCCGAGACCACGCGGATTGAGCGGCCTCCGCGCGGACGGGAGGAAGTGCCGGTGCAACTCTCGCGCCTGCTCGACGCCCACAAGATCATCATCGGCGAGTGCCGCGAACTGGCAGAACGCGCGGACAAGCTGGGCGACGACGGAACCAACGACCTGGCCGTCAGCGACGCGCTGCGGCTCAACGAGTTGCAGGCGTGGTTCCTGAGCGAGCATCTGGTGCACATGCCGCTGGTCACCGCTCAAGAGTAAGATCGCAAATTGGGCTGAAGCAAGACAGGGCTGACCTCGGTCAGCCCTTTTTTCTGCCGGATCTTCTAATTTTGGGCCTGCAAGATCCACGGGCGTCATGCTGAGCTTGCGAAGGATCTAGCGCGAAGCAATTTTGAACGTTGGCCCCGGCTGTAGTGCCTGTGCGCGCGAGATCCTTCGGGACTGAAGTCCCTCAGGATGACGCAGGCCTTGGGGACGAAGGTCTTGGCAAAATTTTCCCCGGGCAGATCAATTTCCAAATTTCGACCGCCTTTCCCGTCATTCGAGGGTGTGTAACAATCTCCACAAGGCGGCAGAACTATGGACCAACCAGCAAAACCCTTCACCTCCGACGGCGGAGACACGCGCCGGTGGATTGGACGGCTCATCATTGCGGTACTTCTCGGCGAGGCCATCTGGGGCCTGATCGTCTCGTTCATGAACCACGTGTTCGTGCCCTGGCTGGGAGATGTCATGGGCCAGTCTTCGGGATTGCCGACCTCGTTCACCCAGCGGCCCTATAACTATCCGGAGCTGTTCGTTTCCGTGTTCGAGTTTTGTATTGCGGGACTGGTAGCGGCGGTCATCAATTATTTCCTGCAGCGGCCGGCCGCACGAAGAGTTAAAACGGTGAAGAGCACCTCGCCTCCCGGACCCGATACGAGTGATTTCTCAAGCACCGCCATCACCGGTACTGACCGAGACGGCTCCGCCGCAATTTGGAATCGCTCCGGTCGAATCGCCAGTGTCCGCCCAAGCGCAGGATGTAAGAATGTACCCGGTGATTCCGTCCATTCTTGTCCCGGCTGCCTCCGCAGAGCCGGTTGCGCCATTGTGGCCGCGCCGGAGCCAAAACCTGCGGTAATTGCTCCAGTCGTGCCGGCCACCCCGCAACCGGTGGCGGCAAAACCCGCGCCGCCCGCGCCCAAGGCCGAGCCAGCCAAGCCGAAGAAGCCGAAAAATGTCTACTACAACATTGTGGGAGAGCCCATGCCTTCGGATGAGGACTAGGAAGAGATTTAGTCAGGGGAAGAGTGGGGGCTGACTTCCGTCAGCCCCTGATTTTTTGAGCGCCGCTTTTTCCAGGATTGGCTTGCTAGTTCTGACCCTTTGCCGGTGAGTCTAGGCGGACCACGGCGCCACTATCGAACTGATATTCGGCCTCGATGACCGTAAGCTTGCCAGCTTTCACCGCGTCGCGCAGGATCTCGCTGTTGGCGAGCACGTCTTTGGTGCTCTGGTGCACATTCTCTTTTATTGCGGATTCGAGCAGGTCATCGCCCTTGGCGTAAGTCTTGGCCTGGGTGACGGCGGGATTGATCTTGTCCACGATCGCTTCCAGGTTGCGGCTGGGCATCTTGTCGCCCGAACAGGCGGCGGCCACTGCGCCGCACTTCTGATGTCCGAGAACAACCAGCAGTGTGCTGTGAAGGTGGTGGACGGCGTACTCGATACTCCCGAGACCCACGGGATCGGCAATGTTTCCCGCCGAGCGTACTACGAAAAGATCGCCGAGACTCTGGTCGAACACCAACTCGGGGGAAACCCGGCTGTCGGAGCAAGCTAACACGATGGTATGGGGCTCCTGTCCTGAAGCCAGTTTCTGACGAAGCGCGAGCAAAGCGCGGGTCTGAGGTTTGCCGGCAACGAAGCGCTGGTTGCCCGCCATGAGATTGGCCCAGATTGCGTCCGGTGACGGCGCGGGTTTGGCTGGGGCGTGCGCGGCATGCTGCGTGGTGGTCGTCTGCTGCGCGCGGCCGGTAATTACCAGCGCCAGCAGAATGGCCAGATACGAGAGTGAGTTTTTCATAGTGAGAACTGGAGGCGCAGGTCGCGCCGATGGCCAACACTATACCGAGGAGGAAATAAAACGACAACGTTGCATGGAGGACGGGCATCCCGCCCGTCCAGCACAGGCCATTGCACGACGGGCGTGGACGCCCGTCCTTCATAAAATTACAGCGTACTCATGAACGCCACCAGGTCAGCTTTCTCCTGGTCCGTCAGCCCCATGTTGAAACGCTGATCGTAGAAGTTGACCACGTCCAGCAAGGTCGCAGCCGAGCCATTGTGGAAGTACGGCGCTCGCGCCGCCAAATCACGCATGCCCGGAACTTTGAACTTGCCGATATCGGCGCATTTGCCGGTGATCAAGGCGCGTCCCGGATCGCTGACCGTCACTCCCGAACCATCGTTGCACTGCAGCGTATAGGAGGGCAGGTCATCGCTGGGAGAAACGGTTCCAATGTTCATCATGGCGAACGAGGAATCGCTGCCCACGTTCGGTGTGTTGTGGCAACTGGTACAGGTGCCCGTGATCAGGTCCTGGCCCCGAACGTCGTTGAACCCGGGTACGACGGAAATATTCATCGGGCGATTGTTGAACAGCATCTCTCCGCGCGCAATGGACTGCCGCGCCGCGGCGTTCGGGCCGCTCGCGTTGCTCCACTTGGAAAAGAGAGAGAAGACGTTGGGATTGAACTTCGAGCCGGAGTTGATCCCGGGACGGAAGGGCTGCAATGCCAGGAAGATCGGACCGCCGCGCCCGCCGCGCTCCCACAGCCGCCCGGCCAGATTATCTTCTGTCTGCGCGGTGAACAGCGATGTCTCGAGGTCAACAATCTGCCGCAAGTCCGAATTCGTCGGTGGATGCTTGGGCTGAGCATGCACCAGCGTGGCGTCGTTGGCCTGGCTCTTCAGGTCAGGCTCGCGGCCGTCCCACATAATCCCGTTGAGAAAACGCAGGTTGGTGGAAGGCAGCGGACGCCGGTAAAGCGCGGGACGGGTGGTGGTAGTTTCCGGACAGCTGTAAGGATCATTGATGGAGACGATGCTGAAGTCGGCGTGGGCCGGCACCGGCAATGACATGCGGATGAGTCCCTTGTTCAGCAGCAGGCTGTAATTGATGAAGCGGGCTTTCAGCGAAGACACGTCGGCGCTGGGACAGTTCGCGCCGTCCACCGGACGAAACACGGCATCCAGACCCTGGCTGGTATCGAAGCGCTGCTGAAGTTGCGGCGGAGTGATGCTCCAGCCCTCGCTGGCATCATGACACGTGGCACAACTCCGGTCGTTGGTTCCCAGCTTCTTAAAAAATGGATTCCCGAGATCAACCGGCCCCAGCGCAAGCGTCCGGAAAATGCCGCTGGGATCGTGGAATGGCATCAAGTTGGGAAGACGAAACCCCGCGACAGCGCTCAGCGTAAATCCCGCCACCAGCAATCCGCCAACTGCCAACCAAACCCGTTTTCGACTCATTGCAACCTGCTCCTTGGGTCCTCACATCAGCCTGGACACACACGTATCGCCTGGTCCAGGCTCTGGGAAAATGAGGAAATCGTAACGGGGGAGGGAGCATCACTCTAGCACACGAGAGTTCGAAAATCAAGGCGATTTACAAACTGTGCAGACGCTTTCAGTGCGCAAACTCTTGCGCAATCTTAACTGGTTTCGGTTCACACCCGGAATTCAAGGGGGCCAAATCAGGCAGGACAAAACTGGAGGCGCGGGTCGGAATCGAACCGACGTATAAAGGTTTTGCAGACCTCTCCCTTACCACTTGGGTACCGCGCCCCTGAACATTGAAAAAGCCCTCGCCAGCGCGGGGCTTCTCAATCAAAACTCTGGAGCGGGAGACGGGGGTCGAACCCGCGACATCGACCTTGGCAAGGTCGCGCTCTACCACTGAGCTACTCCCGCTCGGCGTGTTTGATTATAAACAGGTGGCGAGATTGCAGCAATCGCGCTGCTGCTGGTCTGATGGTATCTCCAACCCTGTCATCCTGAGCGGAGGGGAAAGTTCGCTTCGCGAACTTTCCGCGGAGTCGAAGGACCCCTACCTTTCTACCAGTGCGGTCCTCTTGCGCGAACGCACGATCTTAAAATATTGGGCGCTTATAGGGGTCCTTCGACTGCGCGGCTGCTTCGCGAAGCGAAGCAGCCACTCCGCTCAGGATGACAGGTACAGGACGCACGAGCGGGGCGCTCGCGCCTACACTTTCATGGATTCAGCGGTGATGCGGTTGCGGACATCCCAGAGGTCTTTGTAAAAGAGATGCTCCATGCGCTGGTGCAGGACTTCTACCGGGGTGCCCATGGTACCGACCACGCCTCCGCCTATGATCCGCTGGGCCAGTTTGAGATGGTGAAAGCGGAACAGGTGAACGCGTTCATCGAAATCGAGCAGGCGCTCGGCTACGTCGTGCAGGCCGAAGAATTCGGCGTGGCGGCGATAGAGGTCGTCCACGGTCAGGTTGAGCCTGGTCAACTGGGACTGGAAGGCCTCGCCCAGACGCGGGCCGATGTGCAGCAGTCCCAGGAAGCCTGGGGAGTCGAGGCCGCTGCCGTGTCCCAGGCCGGCGCGAATCAGGTGGTAGTCGTAGGGCGTGATGGTCTCCAGCTCGTGCAGCATGGAGATCGGGTACTCCAGCATGTGATTGCCGCGGCGCAGAAGCTGGGCGGAGTTGAAGAAGTCTCCGTCGGCGATCAGGGCGCGAGCCCGTTCGAGCTCCCAGGCTGACGCCTTTCAGCACCAGTTCTGAGGCCTGGTGAATGACCTGGAAGGTCATCTCGTCGGGGTGCAGGAATTCTTCCGGACTTTTCTGCAGCGACAATAGTTCATCGGTGCGCAGGTAGCGTTCGTAGTCCGACGCGCCTTTGCCGGGCAGAATCGGTTTTCGCAGGTCATCCATGCTGCGTGCCCTTCCTGTCCACGAGCCGCCGGGTCAATGGGGATAGTCGAAGCGGTATCCCTTGGGCTCGTTTCCGGAGAGATGGCGCGTGTTGTAGTCCAGGAAATATTCGACGTGCGCATCATCGAGCGGGAACGATCGGCTTCGGGGATACGGATATGTGCCCATGGTGCGGAAGGGCAAGGGATGGACGGTGTTAGCTTCGGCGGCGTAGAAGTCCATATCTTTTTCGTAGCCGTTGGCTACGAAGAAGTAATCTCGCACCCAACCCTTGGGCAACGCCGGCAGCTTCGCCGGATCGAAATCGAGAACCACTTCATCTCCTGATCCGAAGACGGCCAGCCGGTCGTCAAATCCCGCGAGCAGAGGACGCACGTCGCCGTAGCGAGTGTATGTGCCCGCTGGTCTCGCATACGGTCCGGTCGGACTGGTTTTCTCGTAGACATACAGCACGTTGCCGGGCGGCTGATTCTCAACCTTCAGCGGGAAGCCACGGTAACGAAGATCGGCGCGAGCCAGCGGCACCGGCGTCAGGCGTGCATTGCCGTTCTGTTCCGTCCGATTGATCAGAATGCTGTCCCAATAAATCTGCAGGTTGGTGGTGATGCGGATATGCTGCGTGCCCTGCGGCAGCTTGTCCGTGAGGTCGGCGGTCATGGTGCGCGGGCCACCGGCGGGAAAACCCATGTCATCGACTACCCGAATCCATTTGCCGCTGGCATCCTGCGCCTCCACGTAAGGCGCGACCGGTTCGATCCCGGACTGGTACGCGGCATACATACTGGTAGCGCTGAAGTACTCGATCTCGCCGTGCATCATCAGCCAAAGCGGGCCGCTGCGATAGGCTTCGCCGAGATCAAGCTCGAGAGTGTGCGTCTTGGTGAAGCCCTGGAACGGCAGGACGTCGAAGTCGCCGAAGTAACGATGCGCCAGCAAGTCTGGCAAAACATCGTGACCATGCTCGTCGCGCGCTGCCGCCGGTGGCACCGCGCCGCGGCTGTAGACAACTTTGAACGGCGGATACGGTGGGTTGCTCGCGAAATATTCGTTGGGGAATACATCAACCGCGCCGGGATGGTCCACGGCCAGCAACTTCACCTGGTCGAGATACACCGCTTCTTCCAGCGGCTCCATGAAGCGGAAACTGAGTTTGCCGTCTTTCTCGCGAATGGAGTTGCGGGCGACCTTGATATATTCCGTCGGCCGCGGAATGTCACGCTGGCCGGGCCCAATCCAGTGGCCGACCACGCCCGCGCCCAGCATGTCTCCCACTAATTTGTAATGCGTGCCGTCCCAGGCGAAAAGTGTGGGACAGGAACTGCCGCGGCGGTCCATCTCGATAAAGCTGTGGTCTTTCATTCCGGCGATCTGGATTTCGTCCTGGATCACGCCGGAGGGCCACAGCATGCGCACCACGTCGGCTTCTTTGGCTTGGCCGAGGCCGACGATGAAGTCGGTTGAGTTCTGTCCCAGGTAGCCGGACGATCCTGCAATTTCGAATTTCTGGCGATTCGCTCCGGCGAAGACTTCGACTTTCGTGCCGATCGCGCTCTTGTTGTCAGCCAGGCCTTTGAACGAAAGCCGCAGCCAGTTGTTTTTGTTGCCACCTTCGTTGCGCAGCAGCACCGCCGGGCCCGTGACTCTGCGTGATGAGCAGATCGGTGGCGCCGTCGCCGTCGTAGTCAGCCAGTAATGATGGCGCGTGGATCTTTGAGTTGAATCTTGTCGAGACCGACGTCGGCGGTGACGTCTTTGAATCCGTCAGGCCCGAGATTGCGGAAGAGGCGGACCTCGCCTTTGCCGTCGGCAGTTTCGCCGACGGCGACCAGGTCGATCCAGCCGTCGTTGTCGTAGTCGAATGCGGCGACTCCCCAGGCGCGAGTCCAATTCGTTTTGGGGAGCTCGACTTGCTCAAAGCTCTTTCCCTGATGGTTGCGCCAAAGCGTTATTGCCTGGAGAACCCCAGTGCGTGAAGGCGAGGTCCATCCAGCCATCGTGGTTGAAGTCCAAGACCGCAATTCCGGCGGTCGGCGCTGAGAGAGCTCCCGGCCAAACATGCAAGCACTGGGAACTTACCTTCGCGCGGATTTCCGAAGACACGTGGGCGTCCTTGCCCAACCTGTCACGACAATGTCGACGGCCCGGTCATTGTTGTAGTCGGTGCCACAGCGCGCTCACGCCCGGCGCCGATCCCGAAGGCCGACCGAATCGGTGACGTCGGTGAAAGTGCCGTTGCCGTTGTTGCGCCACATACGCTTGACCCTGTCGAAGATCACGCCTGCATTGAACGCATCCCGGAGTCGCGGATCAGTACGCCCGGCATCGTCTGTAGCGAGTTACATAGAGATCCAGATCGCCATCGTGGTCGTAATCGATGAACGTGTAAGCCCCAGTATTGACAGATCGGGACTCGCTTGATGCCCGCTGCGTCAGTGACGTCCTTGAACGTGCCGTTCTTTTCGTTGTGCAAGCAGAAGCACACGGTCCTGTCATGCTGACGGCGAGATCGGTCGCGCCGTCGTTGTCGTAGTCGCCTGCGGTGCATCCGATCGCGTGAATGGAAGGATCCAGTCCGGCTTTCTTCGTTACGTCTTCAAACTTGCCATTGCCCACGTTGTGATAAAGCGCCATGCCGCCCTGCGGACCGTTGTCGGGCAGAAAAATGTCAGGCTTGCCGTCGCCGTCATAGTCGAGGAAACATGCGCCCGGCCCGAGGAAAGATGCCAAGTCAGTGGCTGATCCGGATGACGGCTTCGACAGCCAGCCCCGCGCTCTCGGTCACCGGAACAAAGCGCACCGGAATCGGCGGCAACGCTTTCTCCGCGGCTGCCACCGCCTCTTCCACCAGCGAATACTCTTCCCTGATCGCCGTAAGCCAGACCGATGGGCGAGCCCAGCTTGCTCTGCGTGATGTGCTGGAAGCGCACCAGGTGTTCGCGAGCCTGGGCGGCATCGCCGGACTGCTGGTAGGCGCGCGCGATACCGAATTCGGCCGAAGCGTGCAGCGGATTCATCTTGAGTGCATGCTGGAAGGCGTCGATCGCCTGCGGATATTGCTTGAGCTGCGCCGAGGCGGCGCCCAGAAAGTACCAGCTGTCGGCGTCGTTGGGATCGATTTCGGTGACGCGGCGAAAAGCGTCGACCGACCCTTGCGGATTGTCGGAATTTTTGTACAGCAGGCCCAGGCTGAACCACGCGTGCGGATCGTTGGGCGCATTTTTACCGGCGGCTTCGAGAAGCCCTTTGGCGGGCTCGATGCGGGCCAGATTCAGCAGAGCGATTCCCTGGTTTAACGACGCGATCTGCAGCTTGGGATCGAGGGCGGAGGCTTCCTGAAAGGCCTTGAGGCCCTTTTCGAAAAGCTGCTGGTTCATGTAGGCCGCGCCCAGATTGTTGAGGCGTGCGGCTTCGGTGGACGGGTCCGATTTGGAGTGCGAATCTTGGGGAGCGGCCGCAATAATTGTGGCTGCGGCCAGGGCAACGCAGGCGCAGAGCAGGAGACTTCGCTTAGTCATGCCAGAAATAAGTAAACCACAAAACGAATGCGAGGGCAGGTGCCCGCCTGCCCAGCCGAGCGAAGCTCGGCTTTCCGCCTGGCGAGCTACGCTGCCTCCGCAGTGAGGACCTGGGGCTACGTGATTCCGCTAGATATTGGGATGCGGCAAGCAACCGCACTCGTCTTCCAAGGCCGCCGCCACCGAAATGACCAGTTCCTCCTGCCAGGGGCGCGCCACGATCTGCACGCCGATGGGCAGGCCCTCTGGTGATTTCCCCACCGGCACTGCGACGGCGGGAGTGCCCAGCAGATTGAACCATTCGGTATAGCTCCAGGCATCGAGATACTTCACGGTCTTTCCTTCTACCTGCCAGCTGCGCTCGCCATGCCGAAATGCTGGAATCGAAGCCACCGGACAAAGCAGGACGGGATAGTCCCGCATCTGGGCAAAAATCTTTATGCGCACTTCGTCGCGCTGGATCCAGGTATCGAGCAAGGATTCGCCGGTATGCGACGGCTGGGCCGCCACTCCCCGCGGAGAACTCTTTGAGCATCGGACTCAGGTCAGCTTCGCGGCCCTTGGTCATCGGACCGAGCATCATTCCGCCGGCGATGCCAAACAGCTTCCACCATAACTGGCGGGCGAGTTCGAGTCCTTCTGGGCGGAAGGGCTCTACCTGAAAGCCTGCACGCTGCAGGGCTTCGGCAGCGGTTCGCACTGCCGCGCGCGTTTCCGGAGTGACCGGCGTGCGGCCGTCATCTTCGAAATAACCGATGCGAACGCGCTTCAGATCATCGTCGGTGGGCCAATGTAGCGGCACCGGCGCGGCCGAGGGATCGCCATCGTCCGGACCCTGCATGACCTCAAACAGAACTTTCAGGTCATCCATATTGCGGGCCATCGGTCCGACCACGCCGAGCAAAGCGAAGGGCCCGACTGATTCCGGAAAGTGTCCGGTCGCGGGAATGCGGCCGGGAGTGGGTTTCAGACCGCAGATTCCGCTGAAGTGGGCGGGCACGCGAATCGAACCGCCGCCATCGCTGCCGACTCCGCCGGCGGACATGCCCGCTGCAATCGCCGCCGCTTCGCCGCCGCTCGATCCGCCGGGCGTGCGCGTGAGGTCCCAGGGATTGTTGGTGCGTCCATAAAGAAGATTGTCGGTCTCCCATGCCATGAGCAGTTCCGGCGCATTGGTGACGCCGAGAATGATGGCGCCGGCCTGGCGCAGACGGGCCACCAGCGGGGCGTCTCGCTCACCGACGATTCCGGCGCGCAGCTTCGTTCCGGCTTCCCAGCGCAGGCCCGCGACTGTCAATCGAGCTCTTGATGCTGATCGGGACGCCGTGCAACACGCCGAGCGTTCTTCCCTCGCGAGCGGCCGCTTCCGCCGCACGGGCTTGCCGCCGCGCGCCTTCGGCATCGATGTGCACAAAGGCATTCAGCGTGGGATTCAATTCCTGGATCCGGGTGAGATGCGCTTCGACCAGTTCAACCGGTGACAGTTTCTTCTGCCGGATTTGCTCAGCCATGGATACAGCAGAAAGGAAAGTTAGGTCGGGCATGGGATCTCAATGAGGAGAGATCGAGTCTAGCATGCGGTTGCAGGACCTAACGCCAACGCCATCCACCCACTGTCATCTTGAGCGGAGGGAACGGACTCGCTTGCGAGTCCCTTCGCGCAGTCGAAAGACCTTGTGTTTGCTCGCGGCGGCAAAACAGCCGGTCGACGAACCACAGCGTCAGATTCACCGCCAGCAAACGCAAGGTCCCTCGACTTCGCTCGGGATGACAAAGTAGGGGCTACGGAATGACAAAATAGAGGGGCTAGGAATACAGAGTAGGTTAGTGGGAACCTGCGGCGGCGCGGCGAGCTTTCGCGGCGCGTACGACGGGGCGTGACGCAGCTTTCTTTTTGGCGTCTCGTTTCCCGAACCACTGTTTCAGATATTTTCGCGAAGCCGGCGTCAGGCGGGAGAAGAGCATGCCGGCGCGTCCGCCATCGTCGGCCCAGATGACCTCGCCCATGCCCTCCACCATGTTGCTGGTGCCGGGCAAAACGAAGCGCAGCGGGACCTGCTGCACCGGTGGCAAGGGTTCGGGAGCTTGCAGCGCCATGCCGTTCTGGTTCAAATCGAGCACCATCGCCGGAAGCGAGGCGATGCCGAACTGGAGATAGACCAGCGATTCCAAGCTCTGCCGTGGCGAATTCCTGCGGTCAGGACGCATGAAGCCACGGCCCGCGCGCAAACAACGAACCATCTGCTCGACTCCGAGCGGCTTATAGAAGATGAAATTGGCCCCGGCCTGAAAGGTCTCAGCGATTTCAGTCATTGCCCCGATCATCCCGAAGATCACCGGACGGCGCCGCGAGGGCGCCAGGCGCGCCATTCGGGCCACCGTGGCCGCACCGGGTAAATCGAAGTCGATAACCAGCGCCGAATAGTGCCTCTGCACTGTCAGATCCAGCGCCTCGGGCGCCGACAGGCAGACTTCCTGTTCCATGCCCACGTCATCCAGTGCCTTCCCCAGGACTCGCAGGTGCTTCTCCTCGCGGCACATCAGCAGGGCATTGAACGCCATAAGCCCGCAGCTTACGGTGGCGGAGGCCCGAGGTAAAGTAACCCCGGTAATCGCCCGATGCTTACCCCAAACCCTCGTTTCGGAGCGAAGCGGCGCGCTGGAGGCCGTTTTTAGGCCAAAGCGAACATAAGAACGAATGTCTGCCTTCCGCAGAAAGGCCGTTCTCTTTCGTAATCTGCCACCGCCGGGCTGCCAATGTCATAGTAGTGAATGACGTATGCCTCATTCCAAACAGACAAATGACGACGCGGCGCGCCCCACGGGTCAAATTGGCGGGAACCATTCTGGCTATGGTCCGGCTGGAAAGCGGACGACAGATAAGGGCCCGCCTGCACCAGCTTTCTTTCACCGGCGGATTGCTCCACCTCGAAGCTCCGCTGGATGAAGGCATCAAGGCAGAAGTGATGTTTCACGTGGGCGGCAGCACCATACGCAGCAAGGTCGCCATGCTTTTTCCCATGTGGGCCACTCAGGGCTGTCTGCAGCCCTTTGAATTCGCCGATCTCGGCGAAGATGACCGTTTGAAACTCAAAGCCGACTTGGAAAAATTCTTGTTTTCTCCCCACGCTGGCACGTACGAAGAAGAACAAGCTTCCGGAGCGGCCGCGGGTTCCGGAGAGTAGTCGAAGTTCAGCAACTGGCAATTAGCACTGGGCTGCGACTGGCCGATAGTTCTGCACGCTTTTGTCCCACCCCGCTTGCCTGATTCCTGTCTTTCTAATTCGCGTCCTCAAGAGCCTGCAATTTTTCGTTAAAATATCGCTTGGCAAACTCTGGTTGCACGGAGTCCTATGGCACCCCAGCATTCAGCTCGTTTTCTGAAAATCGTCGAAGATGCCAAAAAGCGCATTCGGGAAGTGAGCATTGACGACATTAAATCCAGACTCGACCGCGGTGACAAATTTGTTCTGGTGGATGTCCGCGAGGAAAGCGAGTACGCCAAGGACCATTTGCCGGGCGCCATTCACCTGGGCAAGGGCATCATCGAACGCGATATCGAAGATCGCGTGCCGGAGCTGAACACGCCCCTCGTGCTCTACTGCGGCGGCGGATATCGCTCGGCTCTGGCAGCCGACAATCTGCAGAAAATGGGCTACACCAACGTGCTCTCGATGGACGGCGGCATTCGAGGCTGGCGCGAGAAACATTTTCCCCTGACCTCGTGACGGCCAGCTCACGTGACGCGCACGAAGATCCGATGGCTGGCGCAGAAAAGGAGTTTCTGGATTCATCGGCAAAGTACCTCCGTAACTTGATAGCAGACTCACTATCGCGTCAGCATAGTGTGGCGGGAAGGATGTTCACCGCATTTGGGGCGTGATGCCGTCAGACAACCAAGCTTCGGGGAAGAGTGCGTCAGGGGCGGCAGCAGCTCCGGCGCGTGATCGCGGCACGTTGGAACGTCAACTGGCGCAGGCGGGCACTCCCGATCAGTGCTGTGTCGAGCTTTCCAAGGTTTTTGGGGTGCGGCCCAACGAAGTTGCCCTGCTGCGGCTGGAGAATGGCTTACTGAAGTTTCTCTGTCCCTTCGAACTCAGCACGGCGGGATCGATTCCAATTTCGAGTTCAACCGCGGTGGCGGCGCACACTGCAGTCACCAAGAAGATCGAGCTGTTCAACAACTTCACCCGCGTGAAACACGCCAGCATCTTTGAGAGCATCAAGCCGGGCGGGGAAAAGGGTGAAGACGGCGACGTGGAGCTTCGCCCCGCGACGATTCATAAGTTGATGTCCGCGCCGGTCCTCGACAAAGGGGACAAGGTGCTGGGCGTGATCCAGGTCTGCCACAAGGGCTTCGACCTGGTATCGGCCGGACCCGACTTCACTCTCGACGATCTTCAGCAGCTCGAAGTGGCTGCCAAGGCCCTGAGCAAGTGTGCGTTCATGCAAGCCAGTTCCTAGATACACTCTTCGACCGCAACCCTCCCGTTTCTTAACTGCCCTGGAAAGCAGCCGCCTGTAAGCGGAATTTGTCTTCGGACTGGCGCGCTATTGCTTTTACCATGCCGCGGAAGATCAGCACGTGGATGGGATACAGCACCGACCAATACAGCTCACCGGCCAAACCCCGAGGTTCGAACCAGGCGTAGCAGCTGAGAAGCGTACGGTCTCGGGACTCGGCGAGGACAGAGAATTGCAGCCAGGCCCGCCCTGGCAATCTCATCTCGGCGCGGAACGAAATTCTTTCGCCGGGGACGATCTCTTCCACGCGCCAGAAATCCACGCCGTCGCCAGCCTGCAGCGTCGCTCCACCGGTGCGGCCTCGGGACATTCCTATGCCACCTATCCAGCGGTCAATCCATCCGCGCACTTGCCACAAGGCGTTGGCGTAAGGCCAGCCCTGCTTTCCGCCGAGGCCCTGCAGCACACTGAACACCTGCACCGCCGGCGCATTCACGCGGAGTTGCCGAAGATCGCAGATGTAGCCCTGACGCCGGAGGGCAACGTGCGGCCTGTCGCGGGCAATCATTTCGTGGATGGATCTGTCGGGGCTTGTTCCAGAGACAGCCTCTTCCACCGCAGTCCCGTAACGCATCGGGATAATTCCGGGAAAGAGTTTTGCTGCACTGTCGCTGCCGCAGACCACCTCAGTTCTTAATCCTTCAATCAACGGGCGGGTGATCGAGGCAGGAAACGGCGTCACCAGATTGAGCCAATACGAAGACAGGCGCGGAGTCAGCACAGGCACGCGTATCAGCCATCTCTTTAAGCCCCGGATGCGCGCGTAGGTGAGCATCATGCTGCGATAGGTCTCGATGCTGGCGCCGCCGATTTCGACGATTTCGCCTGCAGACTCTGGTACGTCGAGGGCCGCAACCAGATAGTCGAGCACATCGCTGATGGCGATGGGCTGGATTCGCGTCATCACCCATCGGGGACAAATCATCACCGGCAGGCGCTCGGTGAGGCAGCGAATGATCTCAAACGAGAGGCTTCCGTTCCCCACGATAATTCCTGCGCGAAACTCGGTCACGGGCGGCCCAAATTCTCGCAGCACGGCGCCGGTCTCCTGGCGGCTTTTGAGATGAAGCGAGACTGGAGAGTTCTGCGAGGTCAGTCCGCCCAGATAAATGATTCGTTGTACCCCCGCCTGTTTTGCCGCCACGGCAAAATTGCGCGCGGCGCGCCGGTCGCGCTCTGCAAAGCCTTCTGGACCGCCACCCATCGAATGAATCAGGTAGTACGCGACTTCAATTCCCTGCAGCGCCGGAGGCAGAGTGCCAGGGTGGAGAACATCGGCCTCGACAACCTGAGCACCGCGTAAATTGGGGTTGAATCGTGAAGCGTCGCGCACCATGCAAGTGACGTCGTGCCCGCTTTGCGCAAGTTTCGGCAGTAATTGGCCGCCCACGTATCCCGTCGCACCCGTGATCAGGATTTTCATGATTGCCCCGAATTCAATCGCCAGATTTCAAAATTGAGCAGGCTGGCGAAACAGACCCACATCGCGTACGGAACCATGAGCCAGAACGCAAGTTCCGAGAATGAACGAAACACAATAGCCGTAGCCACGATCGTCGCCAGCAGAGCGAGTATGTCAACGAACGCCAGCGCAGGGCGGTGGAGGCCGAAGAACAGTCCGGACCAAGCCAGATTGAATCCCAGCTGGATAAAAAAGAGAATGAAAGCAGTTCTCGGTGTGCTCCACCCCGCATTTCGCCACACCAGCCAGGCGCTCGCGGCCATGCCGAGGTAAAGCACCGACCACACTGGGCCGAACACCCAGCTCGGCGGATTGAAGGAAGGTTTTTGCAAGCGCAAGTACCAGGTGCGGACCGACCTTGATGTCCAAACCGAGCCGACGGCCGCAACCGAAAAGCAGATACCGGCGAAGAGCGCAAAAGTAAGCCACGGATCTCTAGACATGCCGTGCCTCCAGCTGCGCGATCTGTTCGATATATCGCTTCGAATTGAACTTTCGCCCGGTGCTGGCCAGCGACATGTAGCGGATTTTTCCGTACACCGGACGTTTCGACCAGGCCCGGTCGTGCTTTCCGACAATGGCCCACGCGATTCCGGCATATCCGTTGGGATCGCGTCCGTCGAGTTCGTAGCGATCGTTCAACTCGAACCGCCCGCTGGTAGGCGGAGCCCACCGAAGGACTCCACTCCAGAATCTTCTTCGCCCAGTACATGCGCAAATAGTTGTGCATCCAGCCCGTCAGTACCATCTGCTTCTGGGCAGCATTCCACAGCGGATCGTGGGTCAGGCCTTGTTCCAGCTGTTCCTCGCTGTAAACGACGGATCGCCGATCGCCCGCATGCTCGGACAAGGAGCGCCTCGCCCAGGGCTCCAGACATTCCATGGAGTCATAGTCTGGATTGAAGCGCACGAAATTGATGGCCAGCTCACGCCGCACAATCACCTGTTCGAGAAATGCTTCCTTGGCCCGGGCAGGCGCGTCGCTGAGTTGCACGGCGCGCGCAATCGTGAGCGGACCGATGTGCCCGAAGTGGAGATAAGGGGAAAGCTGGCTGGTGCCATGTTCCTCGGGGCGATTGCGAGCCTCGGGATAGTCGGCAAGGCGACGGTCCACGAACTCCCGGAGGACGCGCGACGCCTGCTTGCTTCCTCCATGCCAGCCGGGAGCGGGGCGGACTGAAGCGTCCAGCGTCCAATTGGCAATCAAGTCTTCATGAGGCGAAAGCGAACTGCAGTCGCGGTGGAGAAATCCAGCGTACGTGAGCTTTCAAAATCGTTTGCGGCACCAGAAATTGCGGCAGGAGAGCATGCAGGCGCGGCCGGATAGTGCGCGCCGCGAATTGCTCCTTCAACAATAGTTTGCTGGGTACGATGACATCCGCATCCACCGTCCAGAAAGGCAAGCGCAACTGGTTCGCGACTTTGGCCCGCCAACGCTCCGGTTCCCGCATGGGATTTTCATCGCCGATCACAATCGCCGGGCGGACTTGCTGGCAGAATTTCAGCAGACTGTGATCGGGATAGGTACGCAGAACCAATCCGACACCGCGAGCCGCCAATCCCTCAGCGAGGTCGGGAATCCCCTCGACCAGGAAGCGATAGTGCCTGAGATTCGCGCGAGGATAGAACGGAACGGGTGCAAAAAAAACTACAACTGGCTTCTTCAGTTCGTTGCCGACCTGAATAGCCACGTCCAGAGCGGGATTGTCGTGGGCGCGCTGGGCGCGCTGCATCCAGTACACGACGCAGTTCTCTTCCGCGGCGGGCGCACCTGGTGTCCGCACTGTGATCCGCTGATCCTGACTGAGCGTATCGATTGAATCCATGATGGAAGCGCAAATTGTGCAAACGGGAAGATACCGGATGGCGTCTTCCCGTTGCCTGATATGTGTGCTCTTTACAAATTACCGGTCCCGTTCTTAGCGAGCCATCACCGACTCATGTCCCCAGCGGCGTTGAATGGCCTTGAACGAAACCGCCTGATACAGGGCCGCCAATCCGACCAGACTGTAGACCACCGAACTCAGCATTGAAGTTTCGCCGAATCGCATGCCGAAGATGGTTGCGACCAGGTCGAAGTGGGCAATGCCCACCAGTCCCCAGTTCACTCCCCCCACCACCAGCAGTACCGCTGCTACGACGTCTATTGTTCTCATTTCGTCCTCCAGATCTTTGTTGGATTTCACTAACTCTTTTCTTCTAACTTTGCGCTTGCGCTGATTTGCGTTTGCGATGTATTAACTGTAATGCACAATTATTATCCTGGTATGACAATCCTAAGACCCAGAGAAATGGTTTGCCTCGCAGTCAAAAAGCAGCCGATTTGTTTCTCAGGAAGAAAGCGGGGCTGGTTTTGATCAACAAGACCATCGTGGAAGGTCTTAAACCATATGCTGTCGGCGAGAAGCTCCGCACCCTGAGGCTCAAGAAAAGCATGGGCCTGGTGGAACTGGGCCAACACACCGGGCTGTCTCCCGCCATGTTGTCGAAACTGGAGCGCGGGAAGTTGTTTCCCACCCTACCGACGCTACTTCGGATCGCGATGGTATTCGGAGTCGGCCTGGATTTTTTCTTTGCCGATGAACGTAAGCGTCACGTGGTTTCGATCGTCCGCAAGCAGGAGCGGCTCAAGTTTCCGGAAAATTCGGGATCGAGCGTGATCGCCTACAACTTCGAAAGCCTGGATTTCAAAGCCAGTGAGCGAAAGTTAAACGCGTTCTATGCGGAATTTGAGCCCGTGGCGGCGGACAAAGTCCGTCCCCACCAGCATCCCGGGGTGGAATTGCTTTACATGATCAGCGGCAAGCTGGAACTGATGATCGGCTCTGACCTTCACGCCCTCGAGGAGGGAGATGCGATCTATTTCGACTCGGCCGTCCGCCATAGCTACCGCCGCGTGGGGAAAAACCGGTGCAGCGCGGTGATTGTCACGGTTTGATCGCTTCCGGAAATTGACTAGCGGCCCTGCAGGGCGTGGTCGAACGCTTGCTTCTCTTCGGAAGTCAGGGGGCGAACGCTCCCTTTGGAAAGTTGGCCGAGTGGCAACGGGCCAATCGAAACCCGCACCAACCGCAGCACCGCAACACCCAACGAAGCCAGCATGCGCCGGATGTGACGGTTCCGGCCTTCGTCCAGAACGATTTCAAGCCATGTGTTTTTCTTACCACCGCGCAGAACGCGAACGCTGACGACGCGCAGTAAGTCGCCGTCCTCGGTCCTGGCTCCTTGGCCGAGCGATTTGAGCAACGCGGCATCGGCGACCCGGTTAATCTGCACGTGGTACGTCTTGTCGAGATGCGATGCTGGCGACGTCACCTGTGCCGCCCATTCGGAATCATTGGTCAGGAGGAGGAGACCCTCGCTCGCTTTGTCCAGACGCCCGACAGGCGCGACCCACGGCAGCGCGGCATTCAGAAACGAGTACACGGTTTGGCGGCCCTTTTCGTCCGAAGCGGTCGTGACCACACCGCGCGGCTTGTTGAGCACAAGGTAAACCTTGACGGCGGCATCGATTGGCTGCCCGTCCACTTCTATGCAATCGTTCTCCGCGTGGACACGCGCTTCGGGATCGCGACAGACTGCTCCATTCACCCGCACCCGTCCAGCCTGGATCAGATCGAATGCCGCGGAACGAGAGCAATAGCCGAGCTTCGACATAGCCCGCGCCAACCCTATTTGCCGCGAGCGATTGGTGCCAGAACCGCTTCTCATGCCAGGTGGTCCACGCCAAATGAAAACGACGCCAGTCAGTCAATTCAGGGCAATCCGGCCTGCAGATTGAGCTGGGGAAGTTATCACAATTGGCAACAATCCCGGCTCGGATTGGTGTTAGGCTATCTCATAAATGTAGCAGGACATATCGCGGACGACCGCGAACATCCCCGGTTTGCCTGATGAAGGGCGACGACCGCATGAGTGAAAAAAATACGACCGAGGAAAAGGCTGCGGGCGATGGACGCCGGGCCGCGAAAAAACCGTATCTCAAACCTGAATTCCGCTATGAACGGGCATTCGAGACCATGGCCCTGGCCTGCGGCAAGATCCGCGCCACGCAGACACTCTGCCGGTTCAACCGCAAAAGTTCGTAGGGCAGTTTCTGGTTTCCAGTTTCTGGTTCCAATTAACGGGTTCGGCGCTCCTTCCCCTTCGGATTCTCTTCTGGAAACTATAAAAAAAGAGGATTCCCGCGCATTCAACCACTTGCGGAACTGTCATCCCGAGCGAAGTCGAGGGACCTTGTGTTCCTGTCCTTTCAATTCATGCGGCGGATACGTCTTTGGTGGGCGTCACATGTTCGGGGACGCATGCTGGACGCAGGTCCCTCGACTGCGCAGGGGATTTGCTTTGCGAATTCCCTGCTCCGCTCGGGATGACACTCCCTGTGGTAGCATCCAGCGCATGTTCAAACTACTGGTTGTGATGCTGAGCCTGGTTGCGACAGCGTCTTCGGTCGCGGCCCCGTCGTCCGTCGATCTTCCCACCCGGAAGTATCTGAATTTGGCTGCGATCAAGACCATGGTCGCCGCCGCCGAAGTGGAAGCCAAGAAACAAAATGTCGAAGTCACGATCTGCATCGTAGACGAAAGCGGCAACCTGCTCTTTCTCCAGAAGGCAGATGCCGCGTCGCTCAACACGATTCAATTCGCGCAGAGAAAAGCCCGGCACGCCGCGTTCTACCGGGCGCCTTCAAAGAGTGGCGCCGACGCCATGAAGAAGGGCGATACCGAGGTGCTCGCTTTTCCCGACTTTTTCCCCAACCAGGGCGGACTACCCATTCAGGTGGACGGCCAGACTCTGGGCGGAATTGCGGCCAGCGGAGCTAAGTCCGAGATTGACGAAGCCATCGCACAGGCGGCGCTCGACGCGCTTTTCAAGAAATAAACCTGGCGGTTTCAGGTACCGCTGGGACGGAGAGGGCTGGGTCTGGTTTGGACAGCAGGGGTCCTTCGACTCCGCATTGCGTTTCGTGAGCGAAACGCAATGCGGCGCTCAGGATCACAAGAACTATTCCCCGGAAGAATCCTGCTCGTTGCCACGACCCGACGCGGTCTCGCGCTGAAATCCACCGCCCAGAATCTTGGCCACTGAAGTTAAATCCTTGCTCAGAGCGCTCCGCCACCTTCCCACGGAATCCTGCGCCAGCTCTTCCATGGTCTGGCCGAAGGACAGCAGGCTGGCCGCGACCTCGGTTTTAACCAGGTCGCTCACCGAAGTCTCGATTCCCTTCTGGACGATCTTCAATTTTCCGCGGGCCTCATCCAGTTGCCGGTCGAGCTCCTTGGCGTTGCGTGTACCCAACTCTTTCAGCACCACATCCACCGCGCCTTCGAGTTGCACGCGCGCGGCGGATATCTGATCGCTGGCCATTTGCGACAAGCGGGTTTCCATTCCAGATTCCAGCCGGGTTGCGGTGTCATCCAATTGCGCGATTCGGCTGCTGAGAGATGTCGCTTGCGCTTGTAGCCGGGAGACTTCGGCGGCCACGGTGGACTGAAGCTTCTCCATCTCCCGCCGGTAGACATCGTGCTCTTTGCCCAGGCGTTGCTGCAGGGTGCGGAAATGTTCTTCGCTTTGCTGCTCGGCACGAACGGCCGCGTCCGCCACCTGTTGCTGAAACTTTTCTGCTCCGGAGTTGAAGTGCTGCCCTACCGCTTCAGCGATCTCTTCGGACAAGCCGCGCGCATTCTGTTCGACGGTTTGCAGTTGCTCCGCGGCGTGCTGCCGGAATCCCTCAAGCGCCTGGCCGATTTTCTGTTCGATCAAGCTCTTGGCCGATCCCAGAACCTGCGCCGATTGTTCCTGGGTCTGCTTCAGGACTTGTGTCCCCAGATCTTCGCGCAGGCGTACCCACAATTTCTCTTCGACCTCGGGTGGAATATGCGACAGCGATATATCGAAGCGGCTGCGCTTCCCGTCTCCCTGGGCCGTCTTTTCCCTGAGCGCCACGACTTCCGCATGCAAGGGCTGAACGAACTCGGCCACGATGGCGCGCAGATCGCGCTCGGTGAGTTGAGGCTGGTTCTTGTCAGATACGATCTTCAGACCGGGCGCGCCGGGCTGGCTCTTGCTTCCCCGCAAGCTTCCGTGTGGGCTGCGGATCGTCAGAATGAATCTCCATCAGGCGTCCCCAATCTTCCGGGCAGACTTCCAGTCCCCAGAAATTTTCCGGCTGGTCCAGCTTCGCGGCTACTTGCCAGCCATTTTGACCCGCGCCCATCGGCCTGCAATCAACAACGTGAGCCTTGGTCGCACCGCCTCCCTTGCGCCGAAACTGCACCGGGATGCCGGCTTCCAGCCGGGTGGGGGAAAATATGGCACAGCCATGCGCGCTGACCACCAGGGTCTCACAGATTTCTGAAAAGGGAGCGCTCGGCTCCAGGCTGGTGACGGCGATGGGAAGGGTAATCGGCACTCGCGAGCTGCGCCGAATTGTCTCGGGAACATTCGCACTATGCATGGTGGCCCTCTTTCATGGTGTCCGGCTTTCCTGGCGCGCTTTCCTGTTTTGCTTTGAAGAGCTCGCTGCGCTCGACGCTCCGACGGGCTCAAATTTCTGCACCTCTACGGTAACGCAACCCGCGCCTGCAAAGGGATTCCAGTGGTTCCTGCCTGCGCTTCCAAGGGGGCAGTTACGTTACGCATCCCTCGGTAACCGAGTAGTTAGACCGGACACTGTCCGTATTCGCGTCGGCGATGGCCAACAAACACGCCCGCTGGGAGGGCTTCTCGGGTTAGCTTGAGTACAGCATCATTTACAGCGAAGGAATCCTAAGCAGCCATGACAAATTCTCTCCTGCAACGCCTGATCGAAATGTGCTGCCGGCACGAATTCACCTGGCCGCACGCCGGCATCCACGGCACCGCCTACCAGGCCTGCCTCCTCTGCGGCGCAGTCTATTCCTATGACTGCTCCACCATGCAGCGCACCGGCCGGCTAGTGACGCCGCCGGACGCCGGACGCCAGGCGATGGCCGAAACCCAGACTGCTGGCGATTAGGCAGCTTGATCTTGGCGGATCTGGATTTTGGGTGGAGCAGCGCTTCAGCGCTGCATGAGAAGACGGTATTATGCTGCGGCTTCAGCCGCTGAGGTACCTCAGGGGCTAAGTATGTGCGTGAAAACTATTCTTCCGCCCCTTCGGGGCTTGATCGTTTCCCGCTCCTTACCCACGGCTTAAGCTGTGGGCTTTAATCTTGCGCCGCTTCGCGGCTAAGACCGGCAAGTTTGTTCCACCGCGTCGGCAAAATTCCTAGTTCTCAGGCACACTCCAAAGCCCAGAACGTGCTCCACCCTTAGAAGATTTACCCTTCTGACCGATAAGTCCCTGCATTCCCACCCCTGCCGCGGAAGTACACGACCATCCGTTTCCAGCCGATATCTTGCGGGTGCCGATGTATCTGCTCAGAATCAGGCAGGAAGAGCGTACCCACCGTGAAAATACTGCTGGTTGACGATTCGAAACTGGACCGGCGGCGCGTCAGCGACTGTCTGGATGAGTCTGGCTTCGAGTATGTCGTGGCGGAAAACGGACTTGCCGCGTGGGAAATTCTGCAGGCGCCTGATGCACCAACCTTTGCGTTGCTGGACTGGGTAATGCCTGGAATTGATGGCATCGAATTGTGCCGCCGCATACGCGCTCTGGGATCGAGCGGAAACTACATCTACACGGTCATGCTGACGGCCAAGGACCGGAAGCAAAACCTCCTCACCGCCATGGAGGCAGGCGCGGACGATTATCTGGCCAAGCCAGTGGATCCTTGCGAGTTGCGAGCCCGCATCCTGGTGGGCAAACGGATTCTTGATCTGCAGCAATGCCTCAGGTTTTCCGCCACTCACGATTTTCTGACCAATTTGCTGAGCCGTGCGGAAATCCTGGCTTCGCTCGAGCGTGAACTGGTGCGGACGCAGCGGGAACGCCGGCCGGCGGGTGTCATCATGGCCGACGTGGACGGCTTCAAGCAGATCAACGACACCCTGGGCCATCCCGCGGGAGACGCCGTGCTCGCGGAAGTGGCCCGGCGTCTGAAATCCGATCTCAGGCTGTACGACGTCGCCGGGCGCTACGGCGGCGAAGAGTTCATCCTGGTGCTGCCGGGCTGCGACCTGCAGACGACCGCCCGCCGCGCCGACGAAATTCGCCGCCTGGTCGCCCGCGGACCCATTGTGACGCCCGCGGGATCAGTCTCCGTAACCGTAAGCATGGGCGTAACCGCCACCAGCGTAGATTCGGATTCAACCATCGAGTCGGTGCTGCAAAGTGCCGACGCGGCCCTCTACCGGGCCAAGAAAGCCGGACGTAACCGCGTTGACGGCTTTTCGCTCAATGTCCGAGTGGACAAAAGCTCGAAATAGTCCGCTTCGCCAATGCTTAGCTTTTGATGAACTGAATATCCAGGGTGATATTCACATCGTCGCCCACCAGGATTCCGCCGGTTTCGAGTCCTGCGTTCCAGGTCAGACCGAAATCCTTCCGGTTGATGCGGGTCGTGGCCTCGAGTCCGATGCGCGTGTTGCCCCAAGGATCCTTCGCTGGAGCGCTGGGCCCTTCGACTTCAAATACAACGTTGCGAGTCACGCCGTGGATGGTAAGGTCGCCCGCAACCGTCAGCACTCCATCCTTCTTAGAGACGCGATTCGATTTGAAACTCAGAGTGGGGAATTTCTCCACGTCGAAGAAATCTGGACTCTTCAGGTGCGCGTCGCGCTGCACGTCGCCGGTGTTGATTGTCGCAGCATCGAGCGAGACCTCAACGCTCGACTTTGAGTGGTCCGCGCTATCAAGCTTCAACGTGCCAGTAACGCCTTTGAATTCGCCTTTTACGTTCGAGATCATCATGTGCCGGACTTTAAACTCGGCATGGGAATGGACAGGATCGATGTTCCAGGTTGTGGCAGCGGTCACTTCAGGTGCGGTTGTGGTGGTCATATTTAAATCCTCCTGTCATACAGATGATCGTTATAACGAATAGATTCAGGAAATGATCACCGGCCAGCTATCTCTCTTTATTACATTTAACTTATGGCAGTTTTGAATATGTGGAGCGGGCGCCCCCGCCGCTCTACACAATCACTTTGGATACGCCAGGTGCCGCACTATCGGTGTCCCACGAAGCAGGCCTTGGACTCGATCTGTCACCGCGCTGTCGGCGCGGGTGAGGCGTTCGTGCTGGCGCAGGTGTTCGGCCCAGGAATCCACGAGAAACTCTTCCACGTAGTGGGAAGGGCTTTCGAGGTCCCGGAAGATACCCCACTGATAGGCGCCGTCACGACGCCGGATGCGCTCGTAACCGTGCATGGCTTGCAGGAACTCGGCTTCCCGTTGCGGCTCGACGTCGTACTCGACCGTGACCAGAATCGGACCGGAATCGGCGATAGTGGAATTCTGGTCCAGCATATTGGGCGTCCGCCAATGGGCCCAGGGCGTAAGGTCAGCGGTGGCATCGGGCAGTTTGAAGAATAATCCCAAGACCGTGGTGGCGATGGTTCCGGCGCCGGCCCACATCAGCGCCGCGTGAATTCCAGTTTTCCCCGCCAGCGCACCCCACGCGGCGCTGCCTCCGGCCAAGGCTCCCTGAAATACCAGCATCGACACGGCAAGGACGCGAGCCCGCACCCAGTCGGGAGCAAGATTCAGAATGATTACATTGAAGAGTGAGATGAAAACGATCCACGCAGCGCCGGCGATGAGCATACTGGCGCCGAGTGCCGGCAAACCCTGGAACATTCCTGCAGCGATGGTGCCGAGTCCGAAAACGAAGACTCCGCTCGACACCACCTTCTCGGCAGACCAGCGGGCCCGAGCTTTTTGCATGGCCAGCGCACCCAGCACGGCTCCCAGGCCGAAGCAACCGAGCAGCAATCCATAACCCAATGGACTTTGATTAACGCGGTGAGCCACGGAGGGCAGCAGCGCGAGTAGCGCGCTGGCAAAGAACATGCCCACGCCAGACCGCAGCAGGACGGTGCGGACCGCCGGCGAGTAGCGCACATAGCGGATGGCCGCGGCAGTCGCGCCGCCCAGGGTCTCCGGCGGCGTCGATCGTTTACGCGGGTGGCGCTTCCAGCGGGCGATGACCACGATGACGCCGAGGAACGATGCTGCATTGATGGCAAATGCGGTGCCTACCCCTGCGGCGGCGATGACAAGGCCGGCCAGCGCCGGTCCGAAGGCCCGGGCGAAGTTGAATTCAATGCCGTTGAGCGCCGAGGCCGACGCGAGATCCTCCTTCGGAACCAGTTCGGGCAAAACCGCGCGCCAGCTTGGACTCTCGAACGCGTCGCCGGCGGAGAGAGCAAAGGTAAGGATCAGCAGCAACAACGGAGTCATGATTCCGCCGATGGTCGTGGCGGTAAGGACAATCGCGACGCTGGCCATCCAAATTTCTGTGAACAGGATCAGCTTGCGGCGATCCACAATGTCGCCGATGGATCCTGCCGGCAGGGCGAAAACAAAAAATGGCAGGGCGCTTGCAGTCTGCGTCAGGGCGACATAGAGAGGTCCCGCGTGCAGCGAGATCATGAGCCAGGCCGCGCCCACACTCTGCATGAACGTGCCCATGTCGGAAACGACGTCGGCAATCAGCAGATTTCGGAACGCGGGCGCGCGCAGGGGCCGCCACAGTGTGGGTGCGCTCTTCGTGTCCGTGGTAACAACGCTCAACCTTTGACTCCTGCCTTTGCTGACAGTCTAGTGGCTCGAATTTTCAAACAGTCCCGAAGACCCAGCGTGCAGTTGCACCACTGTCGATCAGCAGCAGATCCACTTCAGCCAGATGCTTGGCAAGCTCAGCATGACGGCCGGGTCGGAGAAAAGCATGCCGCTGTGCTAGAAGCTAGCGAATACTTGTGACAGATGTCCAGCCGGCTGGTGGCGGGCGGCAGTCTCAGGCGATGGGTGGGAGCGATGTGCGGTCAGTCACCGGGCAGCCAGATGCAGCTCTGAAGCGCTGCTCCACCCGAGGTCACAAACCCGCAAGTTGGAGCAGACTGATAGGATCAGTTAGACTTTTGGGCCTACGTAGGTGATCGAACTCGCGGCTGAATTTTAATAACTGACAAACTTCCACAGGAGCAAGGCATGCGGTTGCAGGGTAAGACAGCGATCATAACCGGCGCGGGATCCGGCATCGGGGAAGCTTCGGCCAGGATCTTTGCCGCGGAAGGCGCACGAGTCGCGGTTGTCGATCGAGACCAGGAGGGTGGAAAGAAAGTAGCGGGCGAGATTGGAGCGTCGAGTTTCTTTTTCAGCGGCGACGTCACCAGCGCTGCCGACATGGAAGCCATGAGCCGGACCGTACTGGAAAAGTTCGGGCGCATCGACATCCTTTTCAACAATGCCGGGGTTTCGTGTGTAGGCGCGCTGCACGAAACTTCCGAAGAGGAATGGGACCGGGTGATGGCGATCAATATCAAAGGCATTTATCTCGCCAGCAAATACGTTGTGCCCATCATGCTCAAACAAAAGTCGGGCTGCATCATCAATATGGCTTCGGGGGCGGCAGTGCTGGGATTGGCGCAACGCGCCGCCTACACCACGTCCAAAGGAGCGGTCTACTCGCTGACTCGGGCCATGCAGGCCGACTACTGCCGCTCCGGCATACGCGTGAACTCGCTGGTTCCCGGCACCATCTATACTCCGTTTGTCGAAGACTATCTGAAGAAACATTACGCTGACGATCCCGAGAAGGCGCTTGAAAATCTCAAGAAGCGCCAGCTTTCAGCGACCCTTGGCACTCCTCAGGATGTTGCCTACGCCGCGCTCTATCTCGCGTCCGATGAAGCGAAATTCGTTTTCGGAAGCGGCCTGGTCGTGGACGGCGGTTTCCTGGCGGGAAAAATCTTTGACTAGAGGCTTTGATGGATCGAAAGTCGTCCCGTGACTCCGAGCGGCCGAAGGTTCTGATAACCCGACCCATCCAGCAGTCGGTAATCGACAAGGTTTCCCAGCATTGCGATGTCCAGGTACACCCTGTCGATGAGCCAATGCCACCTGCGCTGCTGGCATCGGCTATGCGTGACGTCGAGGGCGTAATGCCCGCCGGAGTGCGCATCAGCAAGGAGATCATTGAAGCAGCCCCGAGATTGCGCGTCGTCTCGAACATCGCCGTCGGTTACGACAACATTGACGTGGAGGCGTGCAACCACCGCCACATTCTCGTCACCAACACTTCTGACGTACTTACAGAGGCGACGGCTGATCTTGCCTTCGCTCTGCTTTTGGCGGCGGGCCGCAGAGTCGCGGAAGGCGATCGCTACGTTCGCGGCGGGCATTGGAAGCAGTGGCAATGGAATTGTCTATGGGGCGCAGAGATGTATGGCAAGACGCTGGGGCTTTACGGCTTCGGTCGGATCGCCCAGGCGACTGCGCGTCGGGCGCGTGGTTTCTCCATGCGCATTCTGTATCACTCGCGGCATCGCGCCTCTGCCAACGTCGAAAATGAGTTCGCGGCTGAATTTGTGGACCGTGAAACTCTGCTGCGGCAATCCGATTTTTTGAGCCTGCATGTTCCGTTGTCTCCCGAGACCCGGCACGCCATAGGTGCGCCGGAGCTGGCCTTGATGAAACCCAGTGCTTTCATGATCAACGCCGCGCGGGGACCGATCGTTGATGAAGAGGCTTTGGTTCAGGCTCTTCAGGCGGGCCGCTTGGCGGGCGCTGGACTCGATGTCTTTGAGAACGAACCCCGAGTGCATCCCGCGTTGCTGGCCATGGACAACGTAACCCTCATGCCTCATGTCGGAAGTGCAACCGCGGTAACCCGTCTCCGAATGGCGATGCTGGCCTCGGACAATCTGCTGGCAGCCCTGCGCGGAGAGCGCCCTCCGAACCTCGTCAATCCCGAAGCCTGGCGCGATCGCCAAATTACGTAGACTCGGACGCCCCAAACGACAAACCGATCACTTCCGATTGGGATTAATTGTTTCGACTCGCAAGTCAGATGGCCGATGGCGGCGCCTTACAGCACCATCTCCATAAACACGTTCGCGCGAGTGTAGGGCATTGGTGGCAGGGTCTCGGGCGGCACGTGGCGGAAGCCCACCGATTCGTAGAGGTGAATCGCATCGGGCAATCTGGTGCTGCTGCCCAGAAACAAGGATCTCGCGCCAATTCGCCTGGCATGAGCAATGGCATGTTGGAGCAGGCGGCGGCCCAGCCCATGACCGCGCAGATGCGGAGAAATCGCCATCTTTGAAAGTTCGTAAACTCCGCCGCCGACGGAAATCAGTGCCACACAGCCAACAGCTTCGGCGTCTGCGTAAACCATAAAGATGCAACCGCCTTTGCGGAGAATCGAGTTTGTAGGGTCGCCAAGAGTCTCCACGTCTTTGGCCTCAAGCGTGAAATGGCGGGTAATCCATTCTTCATTCAGGGAACGAAACGCAGTGGCATCGTCACCCGGAAGAAGCGGGCGAATATCAATTGCCGGTGGTGTGGGAATCGGCTCTACGTTGGCCATGGACCCTGCGGCATCGCTGGACATGGGGGCCACCTCTAAAGAATATTGTCACTGTTTCTCTTTATGACGTCCAATATCTTGTTCAACTTGATTATGATGATTAGAGTATGAATCAACATTTGGAACTCCGCCACCTTCGCTACTTTGTCGCGGTGGCTGAGGAGTTACATTTCGGCCGCGCAGCGAAACGGCTGCATTTGTCGCAGCCACCGCTCTCCCAGCAGATTCGTAACCTGGAGAACATTCTTGGATATCCGTTGTTTGTTCGTACTTCACGTTCTGTGAAGTTGACCAACGCCGGAGTGGCTTTCCTGGAAAGGGCGCGCCGGACACTGCGGAATGTGCAACGCGATGTGGACGAGACCCGGAGCATTGGCCAAGGTGAAGTTGGATCTTTGCACGTTGGCTTTGTCGGATCCGCTATGCTGACGACCCTGCCGGGAATCTTCAAAGCCTATCGCGAGGCCTTCCCCCGGGTTCATTTACATCTGCATGAATCTTTTACGGCGCGAGTCGCTGAGGGCCTGGAGAACGGAACCCTCGATGCCGGTATATTGCGGGACGGCGACGCCGCAGAGACGTTTAAAGTGACCACCCTCTTCTCCGAGCCGTATGTTGCCGTGCTCCCAATGACCCATGCATGTGCAGGACAAAAGACCATCTCGCCCGGAGTATTGCGCGATGACCCATTCGTCTACTATCCGCGAAGTGCGGGCGGGCGCGCCTTTGAGAAGCCGCTGACGCTGTTCGAGCAGCATGGGTTTCGACCGCAGATCGTGCAGGAGGCCTCTAACTGGCTGACTATTCTGCGGCTGGTCGGAGCCGGGCTTGGAGTGTCAGTGGCGCCGGCCTGCGTACGGCGAATCGCCTCGCCGGAAGTAGTGTGCATCTCGCTGCGAGGCGCGAAAGGTCGTCAGCGATATTGAACTGGCGCGGGTGGCGGGAGATTCGCGGCCCATCGTCGAGCACTTCGCGCAAATCGCCACCAAGGCTGCTACGCGCTGATCTCGCAACGATGATGAAATGGTGAGCCACCGCCCTACGGCTGATTGCTTTCGCGATAAGCTGACAGTTTCGCCCTTCCTGGTTCACCGGGTTCGAGCAACCACGCTCGCCGCCCGCTGAAGTACCCGATCAATTCCTGATTTCGATCCCCCATGTCTTGCGCCCAGACGACCCTGGCCGCATCAATGTCAGCCCGGTTGTAGACCCATTCGTGAATGGGATTATCACCGGAACTGTAGCGAACCACCACCACATGCTGGCCGCCTGCCCGCTCGAGGCGTTCCAGGATCTCCGCGCGTTGCCAATGCCAGGGATAGGTAGCGGGATTCAGCGGCGCCGCAAGATATTCGGCGCGGACGTTAAAGAGACACACGGCAAGACACGCGATGCCAACCATCGGGACGAGCCCTCGTCCCAGCTCAGTGCCGTTTCGCCGCCACTGCCGAAGATGGCGCAGTCCTTGAATCACAATGGCATAAATGACGCAGGTCAGGGGAGCAAAGTAATGAGGCTGATGCCAGGCCTCGACAGCGATCCCAGCGAGGGTAACGGTCGCGGTGATGAGGAGGAACCTCATGCGGCGATCGCGAACCACGCGAGGCAAAGCCAGCAGCGAAACCGGCAGTACAGGGCCAAGAAAGAACCACCACAGCGTTACCAGCTTGGCCCATTCCTCCCGCGCCAATCCTCGGACGGTGCGAGTTTTCAGATACCTCGACAATTCCCAGTCCGCATAAAACTTCCGCATCTCGACGTTTCGGTACGGCGGCTCCGGACGCGGTTGCTGGCCGAGGAATAGCGGCGCCATGGCATAGGTCCTGCGATTCAGCAGGTGCGGCATCTCCAAAGCATCGCCTGTCAGGCGCCAGTTGTAGTAGCCAGTCGCAACCGCAGCCAGGCCAAGAACCAGCC
This sequence comes from Terriglobia bacterium, assembly GCA_963816865.1. GTDB lineage: Bacteria > Acidobacteriota > Terriglobia > Terriglobales > Acidobacteriaceae > JAIQFF01. Next base: position 16,882 of record CAWFMU010000010.1, on the reverse strand, counting down.
CCAGGGGCAAAACAATCCGCGCCACGCAAGATCGGCTGCGATGCCTCCACAACCAGAGCGCGAGTGAAAATCCCATCGGCAGGCTGAATAGCAATCCTTCGAAAGGCCGGCTATTGGCCAGGACTGCCAGAGCGAATCCCAGAATCACAGCGTCACGCGTTCTTTGCGATCGAAGGATGCGCGCATAGGCGCCTAAGGCCAGGGCCCCCGCGGTCGCAGCCACCGCACCACCCCAATACGAATTCATCCAATAGCCGGCGATGCCCTGTCCCATAACGCACAGCAGCCCTCCAAACAAAGCCCATCCCGCAGGAAACCATGCCTGCAGCATCCACGTAACCGCCGCGCACATCGCACCCACACTCAGCCAGACTCCGATCCAGGGGTTGCCGCCAATGACCTGACCAGCAGCCAAGGCGAGACCTTGCGCAGGCGGATACATGGACATGTAACTGGGTTGCTGAAGGATGTGTTCACTTTCGAAGTGCACCCACATGGGGTGGGGAGGGTTGGTCAGACGGCCGGAGGCAAAAGTATCGGCTGCCAGCAAATAGCTGAACTCATCTTGAAAATGCGGCTTGGGTATCGGCAGAACGGGCAAGAGACTGGCTCGAATCGCCAACGCAAGCACGCCGACCAGGACCGCCGTCAGCGTGTGCCTTCGCAGCAGGATCTTCAGCTTTCGCCGGCAATATCCGAACACCCGCGTATTATCTCCTGCTTCGGATGCGCATTGCGCTGCTCGCCGGGAGCAAGGCTCGAGTTGGACAACAATCTGGTGGTGGCTAAGTTCGGACAACTCGCTAAACCGGCGACATCCTGAAGGACTTCAGTCCTGAAGGATCTTGCGCGCACCATCACTACCGCCGTGCGGCGCATATCCGAAACACGCCACATCCCTTCGACTACGCTCAGGGCAGGCTCTTCGCAAGCTCAGGATGACCCACCACGAAAAAGCGTAATTAGCATTGAGCCGCTACCAAAGATCTATATCGCGCTTTCTGCCGATGGATTTCCGATAGAAGGTGATTCGCTTTTTGAGGTCAGCGCGATTGCAGTGCCTGCCGCAAACATAGCGACAACAAACACCATCAGATTCAGCTCGCCCAACCAAAACTGAAGGACCACGTAAAGCGGCGTCAAGAACAGAGCGGCGAGAGACGCTACCAGCATGCGGCGCGCCGCCCCAACGATTTGACCCGCGACCAGTAGTTCCGCGGTCAGCAGTATGGGAAGCATCAGCACGCTTAGGTCGTGCACCAGCAGGTGATAGCTGATTATCGTCGTGACAGCCAGGCAGAGCGAGAAACCAAGGTCGAAATTCTGCCCTGATTGGACATGCCACCAGCGCAGCACCAGCGTCACGAGCGCAATAGAAAGCGTGATGATGAGAAGACTTGCTGGCAGGCCCGCCAGGTGCAGTGATCCAGCAACCAGGCCGCGTAGGTTTGGCATCCCTCGGGGATCAATCCCGGCTTGAGCAGCGCTCTGGTTCAGACGGAGTACAAACCCAGGATAGGCCATCACTCCGTTCCATCCGACCACCGCCGCCGAGACTATCAGCAACACGAGAGCAGCGAAACTGAACCCCGCAACCACTTTCCATTGCCGCCGGACCAACAGCACCACCACAAAAGGCAGAACCAGTTGAAATTTGAAAAGCGCCAGAGCAAGACACACTCCCGCGAGAAAAGCGCGTCCCGTCGCCAGGGCCGAGAAGGCCAGGCCATAGAGAAAAAGCAGCAGGATTGAGTCCTGGCCCTGCAACAGTGTCATGACTACGGGGAAAAAAGAGAACATTGCCAACAGCGGCAGAGCCGGCAGCAACGCGTGCAGCCTGGACAGGCGCGGGCGAAGCAGAATCCAGAAGCCCACAATGAGAGTGATGTTAAACAGCGCCCAAACCAGATACGCCGTAACATATGGCAGGCCCGCCAGTGGCGCGAACAGTAAAGCCTCGAACGGAGGATGATTAAAGGGGAGAGCATTCTCGCGGTGCTTTACCTCGGGTGCGAAACTGCGCTGCAATGCGAATTGCGTTTCCAGGTCATAAAGTTGCCGGCCACGACCTTCGTGAACAACTTTTCCCGCAGTATAAAAAATTGTGAAGTCCGGATAGCCAGTCGCGATCTCTCGCCGAAGCCTGAAAAACATCCACCCGTGCACGATGATCGTCGCAACCAGAATGGCGAGAAGAATAGGTCTGAGCGCCAGGCTACCAGGCGCGCGAGGAGCCAAAGACATAGGCGGAGTATAGCGCGTGAGTTGACACACAAGCGTCCACTCACGTCGCCGCAGCAGAACGGTCGTCACGGGCGCGAGCTGGGCTCGGGTGACAATGGGCTTACATCAGCAGATCAGTGGCGCGCTGCACCAGCGGGTGCTGCATTTCCTGCAGATCGTTCTTCACCAGGTTGAGCCCGTACACGCACTGTTCGAAATTCTGCGAGAGGTTGGCGAAAAGCGGCGCCACCTTGGCGTATTCGAAGTGCTCGAACTTGGAGACGATGTAGTAGCTTTCCTTGCCCGCCTTGATCCAGTCAACAAAGTTCTCCATCCGGTTGCGGCGCAAGCGAAAATGGTTGATGCTTTCGGGAAACATGCCGGTAAAGAAGAGAGTGTAGTCGCCGATGTGTTTGCGCACCTGGCGCTCGCGGTCAAAAGAAGGCGCGGGCCCAAACACCGGGTTCGATTCCACCAGCATCTCGCCGACATCGGTCAGGGGCTGGTCTTGGGCATTGCGGATCCGGAACAATTCCTCGACATCGCAGAACTCGGCCATTAAATGGGCAACGTAGTTCACGATCTGAGGATCGCGCAGTCCGATCTCCTCAGCATAGTGCCGGCCCACGAGCTCGATGAACAACTGCTGCAAGGGATGCGATTCCGGAATCATTCTGGATCTCACCTCCACCTTAAAAACCCCGAGTGACGCGGGGTTTGTCACAGCACTTCGTTCGTCCTACTTAACCTCAGCTGGCTGGCTAAGGCAAGTGACTTTTGTAAGTCTGCCAAATCGAATTTTCCTATTTACTTAGAACCCCGCCACGATCGAAAGGTTTCATGCCTGATTCGCTGTAGATGACTGCTGGCAGAAGGCGTCGTTGGCTGCTAATTCCAGTGGTTCACACCAAGCTACAATGATTTACGGAGGCAAAATGGAACGCACCAACATTTCCAGCGGAGTCCAGTGGGAACCCATTGTCGGTTACTCCCGTGCAGTCAAGGTTGGCTGTTACGTGCATGTTTCCGGGACCACGGCCACGGGCCCGGACGGCAAGATCGTCGGCGTGGGCGATGCCCGCGCGCAAACCATCCAGACCTTGAAAAACATCGAGTCGGCCTTGGTCAAGGCGGGCGCGACGATGAAAGATGTAGTACGTACCAGGATGTATGTGATCAACATTGCCGAGTGGGAAAAAATCGGCAAGGCACATGGCGAGTATTTCAGCCAGATCCGCCCGGCAACGTCGATGGTGCAGGTGAGTGCCCTGATATCGCCGGAGATGCTGGTGGAAATCGAAGCCGACGCGGTCATCGCTGGCTGAAAGCCTCGGACAATTGAGCGTGCCCCGCCCAAGCGCAGCTTGGACGGGGCACCCTCAAGATGTATCATGCCCACCCGAAGGAAAGAGGTGGACATGCGTTCTCTATTCAGCCTGATCTTTGCGTTGTCACTCGTTTCATCCCTTCATTCCCAGACCGCGCCGGCCATCACCGTCATTCGCGCCGGCGTGCTCATCGATGGCAAGTCCGACCAGCCTCGCCGCGATCAGGTAATCGTGATCCGCGGTAACCGCATTGAAAGCGTCTCGGAGGCAGCCGCCGCGAAAATTCCTGCCGGCGCCACCACCATCGACCTCTCGCACGCTACAGTTTTGCCCGGCCTCATCGATTCCCACACCCATATCTTCTTGCAGGGAGAAGACCCGGCGCAGGGCGGCTACGACGCCAACATCCTGAAATATCCGCTGGCCTTTCGGGCGGCGCGGGCCACGGTTGCGGCCCGGCGCGCGCTGGAACAGGGTTTCACCACGCTGCGTGATCTCGAGACGGAAGGCGCGGGCTACGGCGACGTTGGGATCAAGGAGGCGATCGAAGGAGGTTACATCCCCGGTCCGCGGCTGTTCGTTGTGACCCGCGCCATCTCCACGACCGGTGGCTACAACCTCGAAGGCTACGCGCCAGAACTCGTGATGCCCAAGGGGGCGCAGATCATTGATGGTCCGGTCGAGGCGCGCAAGGCGACGCGCGAACAGCTTGACCACGGTGCCGACTGGATCAAGGTGTACATGACGCATCGTTCGTGGGTGGGAAAGAATGGCGAACTGGTTTCGCAACCTACCCTCACTGTGGAAGAACTTAAGGCGATCGTGGACGAAGCCCACGGCTGGGGCAAGAAAGTTGCTTGCCACGCCTACAACGGAATCGGTTTGCAGCGTGCCCTGGACGGGGGATGCGACTCGCTCGAGCACGGCCTCGAAATCACTGACGCGCAAATCGCGCAGATGGTGAAGCAAGGCACGTGGTATTGCGCCACGCTCGCTCCTTACTACCACGACTGGGCGCCGGCTGATACGCCCGCCGGTCAGCGCGATCGTAAACGCGCCTCGGAGCATGGAGTCTCGTTCCAGAAGGCGCTGAAGGCGGGAGTGAAAATCGTTTTCGGCACCGACATCGGCGGTATTCCATGGACCGAACCGATCGCACAGGAGTTCCCCCGCATGGCCGAGTTCGGCATGACGCCCATGGAGATCATCAAGAGCGCGACCTCGCGCCCAGCCGACATGCTCGACATGAGCGGCCAGATCGGCGTGGTGGCGCCGGGTGCCTACGCCGACATAGTGGCCGTAAATGGCGATCCGCTGCGCGACATTAATGTGCTGGGAGCTGTGACGTTCGTGATGAAAGACGGTGGGGTGTTCAAGAACGAAGCTAAATAAAGGGGAATTTCTCTGCGTCCTTTGCGCTCCCTTTGCGCACTTTGCGGTTAAGATTTGGGTGCCTCGGGCAACGTCAAAGTCTTTACCGCAAAGAACGCAAAGGGAGCGCAAAAGACGCAAAGAGGTCTGGACATTGCCATCTGATGAATCTTCTTGACACTCGTGGCGCGCAGGTCATAATGCGGAATTCTCCGTGATCGTCGATTCCCGATCCGGCCAAGGAGTCTCTATATGAGCGTCCTGGAACTTTGCGACGCCGATGTAGCTTCGGTGCAAGTCGAAGTCAGCGCGGCCGACGCTATCCGCCTGATGCTCGACCGCCACGTGGGAGCTGTGGGAGTGGTCGACCGCGAAGGCCGGGTGGCCGGCATCTTTTCCGAGCGCGACGTCTTGCGCAAGCTGTCTCTGACGGGCCGCGATCCCGAGGTGACGCCGGTGCGGGAACTCATGACCACTCCGGTGGAGCTGGCGACGATATCCACCCGGCCGGGCGAGGCGCTGGCCATCATGCTGGAACGTCATTTCCGCCATCTGCCCGTTGTAGACAACTCCGGTAAACTGCTGGGCATGCTTTCTATCCGCAACCTGCTGGAGCAGCGCATCGACGATCTCAGCCACGAACTGGATTCGCTCGAGCAGTACGTCACCAATGACGGACCGGGTGGCTAGACGCATAGGTTGTCGCAGCCAAGACACCGTCCAGATTCCCGGCAGAGGTTGCTGCGTGAATCCCCGCGTGACTCCGCCGTCCGGGTAAAATACAGAAACTGATGCGCAAAATTTCTGGCGCCCTTCCCAAGACCATAGCTGTCATTCGCATGGCCACGGCTGCCTTCTTTCTGCTGTTCGGCCAGTACAAGATTTTCGGCCCGGAGTTCGCTCATGGCGGATTCCAGCAGTATCTTCAGGGCTTCATCGAGAATGGCGCGGTGAGTTTCTACCAGCCGGTCCTGGCCAACCTGGTGTTGCCGCACGCGGTATTTTTCGGATATCTGGTGGGAGTAGTCGAACTGTTTATCGGACTATGCCTGCTTCTGGGGATCTGGGTACGACCGGCATCGGTGCTGGGCGCATTGCACATGCTGAGCCTCACTCTCGCCACCTGGTGGGAGCCGGGACAGGGAGTCTCGGTGTGGCACTACTTCGGCGCCGAGCTCGACCACCTGCCCCTGCTTTTTCTGTTCATAATCTTCTTCGTGGCCGATGCCGGCCAGGAGTGGGGTCTCGACGGACGCCGCCAATCTACCCAAAAAAGACCGTGATGATCGAGTGTGGCCCGGGCCACAGCCGCGAAGCGGCCCAAGAATAGAGCCCCGGGCGCGAGCCCGGGGTAGGTAGCGAAACGCCGATCAAGCTCCGAAGGAGCGGAAGAAACCAAAAAATCAACGAGGAACGAATGAAGAACGCCGCCAGAAAGATTTTTCCCGCAATCGCACTCTCATTATTTTTCTTAGCCGTTGTTGCCCCCGCGCAACAACCCAAGGCCACGACCAGAGTCATTCTTCACGCCGGCAAACTGCTCGATGTCCGCACTGGCAAGACTCTCACCGACCAGGCGATCGTGATCGATGGAGGCAAAATCGTCAACGTAGGTCCCTTCGCGCAGGCCACTCGCTCGCCGGAAGATCGCCTGGTTGATCTGGGCAACGCCACCGTTCTACCGGGCCTGACCGACGCCCACACCCACATGACCGGCGACCCGCAAGATGTGGGCTACGAAGGACTGGGTATCTCAATTCCGCGGTCAACTCTGATTGGCGCGCGCAATGCGCGCCGGACACTCGAAGCCGGTTTCACCACCGTGCGCAACGTCGGCGCCGAGGGCTATAGCGACGTCGCGCTGCGCGATGCCATCAACGCCGGCGATGTCCCCGGCCCGCATATGCTGGTGAGCGGGCCTCCCCTCGGTATCACAGGAGGGCACTGCGACGAAAACCTGCTGCCCATCGAATACCACGTCACCGCGGAAGGCGTGGCCGACGGAGTAGAGGGCGTGCAGCACAAGGTCCGCGAAGTCATCAAGTACGGCGCCGACTTGATCAAGATTTGCGCCACCGGAGGCGTGCTCTCGCACGGCGATAATCCCCAGGCTTCGCAGTACACGCTGGAGGAGATGAAGGCCATCGTGGCCGACGCGCATCGCCTGGGACGCAAAGTCGCAGCCCATGCGCACGGCGCTCAGGGCATCCTCTGGGCCTCCCAGGCTGGCGTGGATTCCATCGAGCACGGCTCCTATATTGACGATGCCGCCATCGCCGAGATGAAGAAGAACGGCACCTACCTGGTGCCGACTCTGTATCTGGCCGACTGGTTCCTGGACAACGCGGAGCGCCTGCACGTTCCGCCGGAAATGGTTGCAAAAGGCCGCGAAGTGATGCCGGCAGCCCGCAAGAACGTCGCCCACGCCTTCGCCAGCGGAGTGAAGGTTGCGTTCGGCACTGACGCCGCGGTCTATCCCCACGGACTGAACGCACACGAGTTTGCCGTGATGGTGAAACTTGGACTGAGTCCGCTGCAATCCATTCAGTCGGCAACCATCAACGCCGCCGACCTGCTGGGCTGGTCAGACAAGATCGGCGCCGTCGAACCGGGCAAGTGGGCGGACATCATCGCGGTAGACGGCGATCCGCTGCAAGATGTGACCACGCTCGAGCGGGTTAAATTCGTAATGAAGGGCGGAGAAGTGGTGAAGAACGAATACGGAAAGTAGGAACCCGGGTGGCCCACCCTTCGCTTTTGAAGGGTGGGATTCCACCGTCGTTTCCTGCTGGGGATTTATTTAACACCTGACACAAACCTCAATCGTTGATCCGGTTCACCCACCCTCTCGCAAAATACGCGAGAGAGTAGGGCACCCGCAGTGAAGAGTTTTCTGCAAAAACACCAAAGGCCGGCTTCTCAGCCGGCCTTTCACACAGAACAGAAAAGAGAACTTACTTCTTGGGGGCGATGGCGTCTTTGGCTGCTTTGGCGACGCGGAATTTCACGACCGTCTTGGCCTTGATCTGAATGGGTTCACCAGTCTGAGGATTACGTCCCAGGCGGGCCTTGCGATGCGCCTTCACCAGGCGGCCAAGTCCGGGAATCACGAAGATGCCGTTCTTCTTGGTCTCTTTTACGGCGACGTCGGTAAGCTGTTCGAGAAACGCTGCTGCGGTCTTGTTGTTGGTCTCGAGCTTCTCCGCCAGATGGCGGACGAGTTGTGTCTTGGTCAAACCTGAAGCCATGAAGCCTCCTCTTGAATTCGCTGAAATTTTCCTGCGATGTGCGGCTATCTTATACCAGCGTTCTGTGGAAAAGCGACGTTTCAGCCGCATTTTATGCGGATTTCTTGATAGAGGACTCTGAAAAGACAGCAAAAATCGCATTCCCGTGGGTGTTGGCGTCCCAAAACGGCCCATTCAGTCGATATAGGTGCGAGCGCCTCGCTCGTGCTCCCACTCCTCAGATCCTCAGTTGCACCACGAACCATTGCCGCTGCTCGACGAGCGAGGGCGCTCGCGCCTACATTGCTGATGTCATAATGGTTGTCGGAGACCCAACTCGTGAGCTGTGCGATTTGCGAAAAACGTAAGGAGAAACGATTCTGCCCGGCCATCCATGGACGCATCTGTCCGCAATGCTGTGGCGAGCAGCGCGAGGTAACGCTCGACTGCCCCAGCGACTGTGTCTATCTGCAGCAGGCGCGCGAGCATGAGAAGCCGCGCAGCATGCGGGACCTGAACCCCGCCGATCTCTTCGTGCAGGTGGATGTCGAAGACCAGTTTCTCTACCAGCACGAACATCTCCTCATGGGCTTGACCTTCGCTTTGTCCAAGAGCGTTCGCGCCGATCGCAGTTTGAACGATACCGACCTGATCGCGGCCCTCACTGCGCTTACAAAAACCTGGGAGACGTTGGTCAACTCAGGACTGGTTTATGAGAATCCCATCGCCAGCCCGGCTCAGCAGGCGGTCGTGGCCGAGCTGCAAAATATGGTGAAGGAATATCGCGAGGCCGAACAGAAGCACGTGGGATATGTGCAACTGCGCGACTCGGAAGTGCTGCGCGCACTGGTCTTCCTGGTGCGCATGGCCCACGGCCGCACTTCGGGAAGGCCAAAATCCCGCGCCTTCGTTGACTTCATCCTGGCCCAGTTTCCGGAAAAACCCTCCGGGATCGCCGCCCCGGAAGAGGCTGGCAGCCGCCTCATTACACCGTAAGTTCGACCTCGGACTTCGGACCTCAGACGTCCGACCTCAGACCTTCATAACTAGCGTGAAGCTTTTCTATTCTTGATGTGACTTTCGAGGTCTGAGGTCCGACGCCCGAGGTCCGACGCCTGAGGTCCGCTTCACCGCTTGTCCTGGCGGCAACCCGTCTCTCAATTCACGTACCGTCCGTTTGAACACCGGGTGCCGCACATCTGGCGCAATTTCTGCGAGGGGCTCAAGCACGAAACGGCGCTCGTGCATGGCGGGGTGCGGAATGGTCAGTCCCTTGGCCTTGATGATCGAATTCCCAAACAGGAGTATGTCGATATCGAGGGTGCGCGGGCCCTTTTTTTGAATACGCTGCCGTCCCATTTCTTTTTCAATGTCGAGAATCGCCGCCAGCAATTGTTTGGGCATCTTTTCGGTGTCCAGTTCGACGGCGCAATTCAGAAACCACGGCTGGGCGGTCAGTTCTACCGGTTCAGTTTCGTAGAACGACGAGACCGCCATCACCTCACCTAAGGTGTCCATACACTTGATGGCCGCGTTCAGATGGGCGGCACGATCCCCAAGGTTTGAGCCCAACGAAAGATAGACCCGCTTATGCATGGGCGAACGGGCGTCCTTTTTCCTGTTTCGGGCACCCGGAGACACTAGCGAGCGAGTTGCGTGTCCCAAGGACTTTCGTCACTTTCGCGCCCTCGAACCTGAAGCCTACCATCAAGGTTCTATGCCGCTGGAATCGCTGCTCCTCAGCCGGGACCCCGATGTCATTCGTATCCTCAAACCAGCCCTGGAGAAGCTTTCCATCGACGTCGAGGTCTGCCGCGGCGTCAGCTCCGGCCAGGAAATCCTGCGCACCGAGAAGTTCGACGCCATCATTGTAGATTGTGATGACCTGAAGGGGGCGCTGACTGTGTTCGGAGGCTTGCGCAAGAGCGAGAGCAACAAGAACTCCATCACCTTTGCCATCCTCAACGGCAGCACGACCACGCAGCAGGCATTCCAGATGGGGGCCAATTTTGTCCTGCAGAAACCGATTTCGGCGCTGAATGCCAAACGCTGTCTCAGCGCAGCCATCAATTTCATGATTCATGAGCGCCGGCGCTATTTCCGCCATCCGGTGGAGATGTCAGCCACGATTTCGTTTGGCGAAGGCCAAAAGCTTAAGGTGATGCTGACCAATATCAGTGAAGGTGGCATGGCGGTTTTCTTCCGCGGCGCTCTGCCCAAGGGCGCTGTCTCCACCGCGTCTTTCAAGCTGCCCGGGGCCGCCAATCCGCTCGAACCCAAAGTGCAGATTGCCTGGATGGACGAATCCGGCCGCGCCGGTCTGCGCTTTATTGATGTGCCCAAGGACTCGCGCGCGCAACTGGACGCCTGGCTGAACGAGCAATGCGAAAAGATGGAGCCGGCTTCGCGCTAGTTTCTTTCGTGCCTAACCTTCCATCCTCCAGCGATTTCCGAGCGAATCCAGTTTGAGACTTGCGCATTTTCCTCTCGCCCATCACGCTGGAGAGGAAATCTTAACCGAGGTCTTATGCTGTCGATTCACGTAAGAATTGATCGCGCCCAACGTCTGGTGCGCATGCTGGAGAGGGACGCGCCGCTGCTGGCAGTGCGGGTCGCGGAGTTGACCCCTGAACATCAACAGTCGGCGAAAAGTTATGCCGCCCAACTGACGGCGCACGCCCGGGCCGAGCTGGAGAAGCTCCTCGAAGAAGGCTCGTACTGGGACCCCAACGACCCGACGCCCCATCCCGCCGACTAGCTACCGCTACAACTAAAACGCCGCCGCTGGCAACAGCCACGTGGGGACAGCCGCCCTCGGCTGTCCGGGTGGAGCGGAGCTCCACAAGTCGAGTTGCCAGTTGGGAGTTGCTGGTTCGGAGTCGCCAGTACCGGCGAGCTCTGCTCGCCCGGACAGCCGAGGGCGGCTGTCCCCACGTGGTCGTTTACACTACCGGCTGGACTGCTGCGTGCACCAGCGGGACGATTGCCTCTTCTTCCTCTTCCACCGTGGTCTCTTCCCAGAGGGTCCGGTCGCGCAGGATGCGGGAGACCAGCGCAGTGTGCATGGCGTGACCGGCGCGGTCGGCGACTACGTTGCCGAGAATCTGCTTGCCCAGAAGCGCCAGGTCGCCGATCAGGTCTAATACCTTGTGCCGCACAAACTCATCCGGAAAGCGCAGCGGCGGGTTCATCAGCCCATCGCGCGTAAGCACAATGGCGTTTTCCTGAGAGGCGCCGCGAATCAGGCCCTGCTGCCGCATGGCGTCGGCTTCATGCAGAAATCCAAAGGTCCGGGCGGCCGCGATCTGCGTCCGGTAATTTCCATCCGAAAGGTCTACCCGGAACGTTTCTTTTCCGATCAGGGGATGGGGGAAGTTGATGGCATATGACACGGAATAGGTGTCGGCTGGATAGACCGCGATAAATTTGTCGCCTTCCCGCACTTCGAGTTCGCGGCAGATACGCAGATAGGTGCGAGGCCTTCGCTGCTTTCGAATGCCGGCTTTGAGGATGGCTTCCACAAAGGGCAAGGCGCTGCCGTCGAGAATAGGCAGCTCCAGGTTGTCCAGTTCGACGATGGCATTATCGATTCCGCACCCAATCAGGGCGGAGAGAAGATGTTCGGTGGTCGAGATCAGCACGCCCTTTTTCATCAAGCTCGTGGCGTAGCTGACTCGCGCCACATTTCGGCTGACAGCCTCCAGTTCAAAGCCGTCGAGATCGGTGCGGCGAAAAATGACGCCCGATCCGGGAGGCGCTGGCAGTATCCGCAAGTTAACGGGCGCACCACTGTGCAGTCCCATCCCGCTGCAGGCCACTGGCGTACGTATTGTCTGTTCGTGTATCAAACGAGGTCGGCTATGTGTTGTTGGATGATGAATTTACCCTGCCCGGCGCGGGTTAGACTGTGGCTAATTAGCCACAGTCGTGATCGCAGGAAGCGGCGCGCAAGGACCACGCTCCGTCTATCTGTATGATTAAAATATACTTAGCAAAGGTGGGCGTTAAGGGCCGGAACCAAGGTGTTACTTCCTAGGTTATTCGCTGTTTACAGGAATTTGACAGTTCAGGGCTTCTTTTGTCCCGCTGCCGTCGTGGGGTCGAACTGGGAATCGCTGATGCCCTGGTTGTAGCTGACCGCAGTCAGAAAGCGCTGGCCAGACATATCGCCGTTGTAGAAGCGCGTGATCGTGTGCGGAGTCATGACCCCTTGCACTTCGCGGTAATTGTCGTAGACCTCATCTTCTATGTTGCGTTGCTTATCGGTGGCGTCCCGCCAGGAATAGGTCTTCTTTACCGGCAGGTGGTCGTCGATACCCACATACAGAGTCACGCCCTCGTTATGTGAGTTCATGACCGTAACCTGTTCCACCGGCTTTTCTTCGGCTACGGTCTGCCCTTCGTAGAAGAACGCGACGCCCGGCTCCGACAGCCACTTTCTGAGCACCCAATCGAGTGAAAAGTGTCGTCGCCGCAAATATTCAGTGAGATCTTTCGGATCTTCCGGGCGCGGGCCTTTGTAAGTGATCTCAGTTCCCTTGTCGCCTGCGTACACGTAGATGACGTCTCGCTGCTTGGTGAGTTCGATGCGATCTTTGTCGGGAAATTTGTAGAAGCGCCAGAACAGGATACCCAGGCTGTTCGGCCGGCCGTGATAAAAGCTGTAAGTGCGGCCTTCCTGGGTGATGTCCTGAATATTGAGATAGGCCGATCCGCCCAGGGCCTGGATCGTCTGGTTCAGCACGGCCCGAGCCTTCTTGGCATTTTCCTGGTCTACCGGAATGGACTGCGAGGGCGGCGCACTGTCGCTTTGCGCCACGGCCATGGCGGCCAGGATGAGAATTGACAGAAAGAGCTTCATCGTTCAAAAAGTTAGATGCAGGAAAACGAATAATGTGGGCGCGACTGTCCGGCTCGTGCGGGAGCGTTCGTGGCACCGCAGCACGAGCGGGGCGCTCGCGCCCACATTACGCCTAGCCGACCAGAACGGCCCCGCCGTTCACATTAAAAACCTCACCCGTGATAAAGCCGGCATACTCGGAGCATAAAAACAGGATCGGCCCGGCGATTTCTTGCGGCGTGCCTGCCCTCCCCAGCGGAATCCCCGAAAAGATGCGGGCGCTGGTCTTAGGATCATTCAGGGCCGGCGCCGACATATCGGTATCCACCCAGCCCGGGGCGACGGTGTTGACGTAGATTGCGTCTCGCGCCAGCTCCGTCGAAAGCCCTTTGACCATGCTGATCAGGGCCCCCTTGGTCGCGGCATAGTCGCAATGAAAAGCCTCTCCGCGTTGGCCCGCGGTCGAACTGACGAGCACGATATGGCCGGCTGCTGTGCCGGACTTTTTCTGCTTCTTCATTTGCGCTACGGAATGCTTGATGAGAGCAAAGACGCTGTCGAGGTTGATGGCCATGGTGCTGCGCCATTGCGCGTCCGACATTTTGTCGATGGGCGCGTCCTCGGGAGGCCAGACGCCGTGATTGGCCACCAGGATGTCCAGCCGGCCGAAACGCTTCACGGCCGCCGCCACCAGTTCCTGTGCCGTACCGGTGCCGGAGAGATTGCAGGCCATGGCCGCGCAATTCTCCTGTCCCAGCTCTTTAACCAGTGCCTCGGACGGAGCCTTGGCCTTTTCGTAGTTGAACAGAACGCGCGCCCCCGCGTGCACAAACATGCGAACCGCAGCCGCGCCAATACCGCGCGAACCGCCGGTGATGAGGGCAACCTTGCCAGTGAGAGAAAGAGGGATAGACATGCAGAGATAGTTTCCAGTTTCAGCCGGGAATTGGCAAGTGGGACCTTTGTCGAGTGGTGGTGAGCCGCGAAGCGGCGCAAAGAATGGAGCCCGGGGCGTAAGCCCCGGGTCGAACATCAGGATATGGCGGAGCCCCGAAGGGGCGAAAGAGTGTTTTTGGGATAGAACGTCGGGATGCTATCCGCGGTGACCGGACGATGAGGCTTGTGCCACTGCCGTTCTTCCGCCCTTACAGGGCTAATTCAATTTCGTGATGCTACCCGTGGCTTACGCCCCGGGCTACATTCTTGCGCCGCTCTGCGGCTGATCGTGAACTCCGCTCTCAACTTCCCCAACTGGTCGTTCTCTCCGCCTTGAGTTCGCGAATCAGAATGCGCACCAGCATGCCGTCGTAACGCGTGCCGCTCAGCTTTTCCAGTTCGGCCAGCGCCTGTTCGCTGGTTTTGGCGGCCGCAAACGAGCGTTCGCTGGTCATGTTGACGTACGCGTCGGTGATGGCCACAATGCGCGCCCACAGCGGAATCTTCTCCCCCCGCAAACCATCGGGATAGCCTCCGCCATCGAACGATTCGTGGTGATGTTCCACCGCTTCGCGCAATTTCCTGCCTTCCGGCAGCGTGGCCAGGATTTCCCCTCCCACCTCGGCGTGCATCTTCAACACGTAGAACTCGCCTTCGGTCAGACGGGCCGGGCTTGTTCAGAATGCGCTCCGGGACAAAGAGCTTGCCCACATCATGTACCCGGGCGGCAAAGGCCAGGTCGGCAATCTCCTCGGGCGGCATGCCGAGCGAGCGCGCGATGATTTCGCTGTAGCGGGCCACCATCTCGCCGTGCCCGGCGCTGTTCAGTTCGCGCGATTCCGCGGCGTTGGTCAGAGTCTCAATGGCTTCGCGCAGAATCTGGTCGGTGTGGGCTTCGTCGCCGCACATCTTCTTCAGTGTAGAGATCAGTTCTTCCACATGCTCGGGGCCGGTGTGCTCGCGTTGCAGAAAGCCTTCGATGTATCCGGAGATCAGCTGTCGGCGCACCGCCGCATTTTCGCCTCCGGACAACTCCTTAGCGATCTGACACCTGGTCGCCGCCCGCGCGCTTGGAGATGTACATACCCGCGTCGGCCACGCGCACAATCTCTTCCATGGAAAAGCCGTGCACCGGGAAACTGGCCACACCAAAGCTGCCGGTGATGTGGTGTTCGGCCAGCATGGGGTCTTGCGAAATCCAGACGCGCAAGCGTTCCGCCAGGGTTTGCGCCTGCTCGACGCCAGTCTCCGGCATGAGAATGATGAACTCATCGCCGCCGTAACGCGCCACCACGTTCGACTGCCGGCACTTCTGTTCCAGCAGGCGTCCGACCCGGGTCAGCACCAGATCGCCTTCCAGGTGCCCCTTGGTGTCGTTCACATTCTTGAATTTGTCCAGGTCCATCAGCACCACCGAGATGGGACGGCCGGAGCGGGACGCGCGTTTGAGTTCCGAACTGAGCGCTTCGAAGAAAAACCGCCGCGTCTTGATGAGCGTGAGCCCGTCGGTGATGGACTGCTGCTGCAGTTTCTGAAACACAAAGGCGTTGTGCAGCGCGGTGGCCAGCAGGTCGGCCAGGGTGTTCATGATCAGCCGGTCGGCAGGCTTGAAGGCATCCTCTTTGTGGCTTTCCACGTTGAGAACGCCGAGAAAGTTTTCGCCGTACGCAATCGGGATGCAAAGCACGGAGCGCGCTCCGGGCAGGACGCCCTGCAGTTGCGCCTCGCTCGTGGTCTGGACCAGCGCAGCTTCGCCGGTCCGCGCCACCCGGCCGAGAATTCCCTGGCCCAACGGGATGCGTTGTCCCAGCGCCTGGGCCGTGATGCCGGCCTCGGCCTTGATTTCAATTTCCTTGGTGCTGTAGTCGAGCAGGCCGATACCGATGTGGTCGAAGCTGAAATTCTTCTGGATGTGGCCGACGATGTCCGCCATCATCTGTTCGGAATCTTCGCTGGAGATCGCAGTCTTCGAAATACTGTTCAGGAAAAGCCAGCTGGCGCGAGCGCCGCTGCTCCTCGGCGAAGAGGCGGGCATTCTCGACTGCGACCGAAACCTGTCCCGCCGCAGTCTGCATCACTTCCAGGTCGCGTTGCTCGAAGGCGTACTCGCGCTCCGTGTTCATCGCCGCCATGACTCCGGCCGGGCGGCCTCCCAGCAGGATGGGCGCACCACAAAAACACTTGGCGGGGCGCGGCGGTACATAGGTGACGCCCAACCGCTCCCGCGTTTTCTCCAGTTCCGAGCGGATCAGCAGCGGCTGCCCGCTGCGGACGATGAACTCGCTCAGGCCATTGGCCAGTTTGCGCGCGCGCTTGGGCAAAACCTCGCCCTTCTCCACTTCCAGTTCGAAGCGGACCTCATCGCCTTCCTGAAACGCAATGTAGAAGTCGGTGGTGTCGAAAATCTGGCCCAGTTCCTTTTGCACCGTGCGCATAATTTCATCCTGATCCAGCCGCGAGCTGATCGCCTGTCCGATCTGGGTGAGCAGCGCGAATTCCTTGGTGCGGCGCTGCGCATCGTGCATGACCGCATAATTTTCCAGGGTCAAGCCAATCTGCAGCGCCAGCCCGATCAGCAGACGCAGGTTCGAGGAACCGAACATCCGCCGCGCGGCGTGCGGGAAACAGGATGACTCCGAAATTGTGCTCGCGGGTCTGCAGGCTCACCGCCGTGACGTTGTAAATGCGCTCTTCCGTCATCACCTCGCGGAATTGCAGAGAACCGGCCGCCGGGAAAGGCCGGCAAGGGCTCGGGCATTTCAGGCACGCCGCGGAAGGTCACGAATCCGCCACGCCGGTAGGCCAGCTCGCAGACGTATTCTCCGGCTCCACTTTTTTCCAGCCGTTCCAGGAACTCCGGTGAAAAACCACGCTGCACCGAGGGCAGCACAGCCCGCCAGCGCTCGGAGATGCAAAGCACGGCTCCGCCCGCCGGCAAGGGCGCGACCAGTCGGTCC
>CAWFMU010000009.1:0-82463 GCA_963816865.1 Terriglobia bacterium | reverse complement strand
CTCGCCTTCTTCTTTCTGTGGATGGACCGGCAGTTCGGCTCGCACATTTTTCACTCTGCCGGCGGCAGCCAGCCGCTTCTGTGGCAGCACCTGTTCTGGATATGGGGCCACCCTTGGGTCTACGCGATCGTTTTGCCCGCCATCAGCATGATCTCGCAAATGCTCCCGGTAAATTGCCGCCGCCCCCTAGTCGGCTACACCGCCGTGGCACTGGCGACCGTGCTGACCATGGTGCTCGGCTTTGGCGTCTGGCTGCACCATATGTTCGCGACTGGGCTTGTCGACCCTCGCGCTATCGTTCTTCGGCGCGGTGGTCGATCTTGGATCGTCACTCCCCAGCGCGGTTTCTCCTTTTTTGCCTGGATCGCGACCATTTGGACTGGGCGTCCGGTTCTCAATACATCGTTCCTCTTTTGCGCAGGGTTCATTGTTGTTTTCGTCATCGGCGGCGTCTCCGGCTTCATGACCGGCGCGGTCCCCGTCGACTGGCAACTGACCGACACCTATTTTGTGGTCGCCCATATCCACTACGTGTTGATTGGCTGGAATCTCTTCGCGGTCGTCGCGGGCATCTACCATTGGTTTCCGAAGATGACCGGCCGGTTACTCGATGAACGCCTCGGTGTCTGGAATTTCTGGCTGATGTTCATCGGCTTCAATGCCGGATTCTTTCCGATGCATATTTCTGGACTTCTTCTTGCATGCCGCGCCGCATCTACACCTATCCGGCTGGAATGGGCTGGACTCTACTCAATCTGATAACCACCATCGGCTCCTATCTGTTCGCCCAACCTGCTGGCGTACGTCGCGATCAGCCTGCGGCGTGGCCGGATTGCCCGACCGTATTGGGACGCCGACAGCCTCGAATGGGCGATGCCGTCGCCTCCGCCGCCTTACAATTTCGTCGTGATCCCAGTGATTGCAAGCCGCTGGCCCCTTTGGGAAGCGCGCTTGCAAATGGGTTCGCAGCTTTCGTCTCTCGACCGGGGCCTCGTCCTCAATCACCGGCAGCAGGTCAGCGAGTTCTTCGGTGGATGCCGAACCGGAAGTAATCTTGAAAATGCCCGAGGATTTCATCCTGCCGCTGGGCTGTGCCATCGCGGTTACGGTCGTGTTTGTCGCCGCGTTGCTACATGTGTGGTGGCTTGCAGGCATTGCGGCGCTTGTCGTCGCTTTTTTGACTTTCTCGTCTGGCTATGGCCACGTGATCGCCTTGCGCAAACCGCGGACGTGCATCCATGACCGACATCACCCTCGAGGAGCGCCCCCTTCCCACCGGCAGCATCGGTGCGTTGGCCAATGGCTACTGGGGGATGATTGGATTGATCGTCACGGAAGCCGCGCTCTTTGTCTATCTTGAGTTCAGCTACTACTACTATGCCGTCCAGCCTCATGCTGGGCGGTGGCCGCCCGACGGACCGCCGAGCGTGCGGCTTTCACTGCCCAATACTATTCTGCTTCTCGCCAGCAGTTTTGTGGTCTGGTGGGCCGAGCGCGCGACCAAACGCGGCGCTCGCTTGCAACAAACGGCTGGTCTTGCAGTCGGATTTATTATGGGAGCCGCCTTCGTAGCCATTCAGGGGTCGAATGGGAAAACCAGACATACTCCTTGAGTTCCAGCTCCTATGGATCGCTGTTCTTCATTGTCACCGGCTTTCATATGGCGCACGTGGTGGTCGGACTTCTCCTGTTGATAGCCGTCGCGGTCTGGTCGTTTCGCGGCTATTTCGGGCCGGCTCGCAGCGCGCCGGTGAGTATTGCCGCCATCTACTGGCACTTCGTTGATGCCGTTTGGGTCACCGTGTTCTTCATGTTCTATCTGACGCCCCGCCTCGGGCTAATTTGGCATGCGGGGGCACCATGACCGATCTCCGGCTTGCCGCACAGAACCGCGATCGGGCGAGCCTGGCGTCATTGGCGGCGGGTCTGTTCGCGGTCCCTTGCTCGTGGGCGTTACGGCTTGTCGTCAACTACGGGATCGACAGCCACTTCTGCTTCCCGGGCGAGAGCCGTCGGAACATCTTACCCGCCTGGGCCTGGCCGACGCTACTCGGCATCGACGCTGCAACCATAGCCGTCGCAATCATTGCTATACTCATTTGCTTTCATTATTGGCGACGCGCTCGGGACGAGGCGGTCGCGCATGGGGCATTGATCGAAACGGGCGAAGGTCCCACGCGATTTCTGGCGTTATGGGGCCTGCTTGTCGGTTTTGGTTTTCTGGTTGCAGTGCTGTTCGATCTGGTCGGCTTGTGGATCGCGCCGGTATGCGGATGATGAGCAACAGGCAAAGTTCTCTGGGCAGCCGGGTTTTCGAGGGATTTGGCTGTTTGCGGCCGGCTGCGTGCTACTCGGCGGCTGCGATGACGAGATGGCGGAGGACACCGCCGTGCACGTCGCAGGTGGGGGCGACGCCGGTCGCGGAGCGCGGCTAACGCACAATACGGCTGCGGCGGATGTCACATCGTCCCCGGCCATAAGCGGGGCGGACGGACTGGTCGGCCCGCCGCTGAACAAAATGGCACGACGCGTCTACATCGCAGGTCTTCTGCGCAACTCCCCCGACAATCTCGCGGCGTGGATTGAAAACCCTCAGGCGATCGTCCCTGGCAACGCCATGCCAGCGATGGGCATTAACAACGAACAGGCCCGCGACATCGTCGCCTACCTCTACACGCTGCGCTGAAATGTCGAGACAGAGCGCCAGACCCACAACGCAAATCGCCGAATCGCTCAGGTGGGTTGCGCGCTCTCGTGGACGGCGGCACGTCC
The DNA here is from genome assembly GCA_963816865.1 of Terriglobia bacterium. Taxonomy (GTDB): domain Bacteria; phylum Acidobacteriota; class Terriglobia; order Terriglobales; family Acidobacteriaceae; genus JAIQFF01. Next base: position 79,691 of record CAWFMU010000009.1, on the reverse strand, counting down.
GTCGCTGGGCGTTGGCCGCGACGGTTACCGGCTGGTCGTTGATGTGGGCCAAGGTTCGTGGTCTTGTCGGTCCCCTACCTCAAAGTGTCCCGGTTTTGAATCATTTTGGTGGGCCTTGGGCTCATCCCCGTCAGTGCCGAACAAACCCATCCCACGCTTTTACGCCGCGGGAACACAGTCGGCATGGCCGAACGGCACGGGTCGGCCGCGCTTGAATGGAGGTTACACAATGCGTGCTTCAACATTGCCAGCGTCGGCCGCTCTCGGTATTCCTATTCGGAGCAGCGTCGGCGCAGGAGGCGCTTGCGGCAACTTGCCCGGCTACATATGACCAGCTGACGCAAGCGTTGCGCGCGAGCGTGAAGCCGAGCGGCGGGCCAGCCAATGGCGGGCTGGAGAACAACGAATGGGCGGCTCTTGTGGCGAGGGACGGCACTGTGCGTGCCGTGACCTTTAGCGGCAGCAAGGCCGACGACCAATGGCCCGGAAGTCGAGCCATCGCTGCGGAGAAAGCGAACACGGCCAACGCATTCAGCCTCAAAGGCTTTGCGCTATCCACGGCCAATCTATACGCCAGCGCGCAGCCCGGTGGTACGCTGTATGGTGCACAGGCGAGCAACCCTGTTGCGGCGGACGTGCTTTATAGCGGTGACCCCTCCCAGTTTGGGCTTCCCGCCGATCCAATGCTGGGCAAGCATCTCGGTGGCGTGATCGTGTTTGGCGGCGGGCTCGCGCTATACGGCAATGATGAGATTGTCGGTGGTTTGGGTCTGAGCGGCGATACATCCTGCGCGGATCATAATATTGCATGGCGCGTCCGCCACGCCTTGGGATTTGATCACGTGCCAGCCGGCGTAACGCCTGACCACAACGATGGCATTATCTACGACATGCTGCCCGACAAAACGAGCGCTTCTGGATACGGTCACATTACCTGCAAAGGACCGAAGCGAAGATCGCCGAGCAGATTCGCGCCGGCATCGTTCCGCCGTGGGCGAAGCCCGAACATTAGACCAAGTTTCGCGTCTATCGTTCACGCGCAATGCGGCGCGAGCAAAGCGCACGGCCGCAAATGCTTGTGCCGCTGCGGAATCGCGAGCCGTTTCTGGCAAATAGATGCCGCAGGCGGATTGGCGCAGCAGGCCTAACGATAACTTCCGGAGTGTGTCATGAAAGCTTTGGTGTATCACGGTCGCGGTGACATCCGGTGTGACGAAGTTCCCGACCCGAGGATCGAAGATGGACGTGACGCCATCCTGAAGGTGACGGCCTGCGCGATCTGCGGCTCCGACCTCCACCTGATGGGCGGATTTGTTCCGGAAATGAAGTCCGGCGACGTCCTCGGCCACGAATGCATGGGGGAGGTCGTCGAGGTCGGCCGGGACAACAAGCGGCTGAAAGTCGGCGACCGGGTCGTCATCCCGTTCTGCCTGGCCTGCGGCGAATGCCGCATGTGCAGAATGGAGCTCTACTCCTGCTGCGAGCGGTCGAACCGCAATGGAAAGAACAAGCGAAAGCGCTCGGCTATGGCGTGGCTGGAGCGCTCGGCTATTCGCACCTGACCGGCGGCTACGCAGGCGGACAAGCAGAATACGTTCGAATCCCTTTCGCGGACTTTGGCGCGTTCATCGTGCCAGACGGCTACTCCGATGAGCAGGTGCTGTTTTTGTCCGACATCTTTCCGACCGGCTACATGGCTGCCGAGAACTGTGACATCAAGAAGGGCCAGACGATCGCTGTTTTGGGATGCGGGCCGGTCGGCCTGTTCTCAATCATGTCGGGGTTCGTCCTGGGCGCTGAGCGCGTCATCGCCGTTGACACAGTGAAGGAGAGGATGGACCTTGCGCGCAAGCTTGGCGCGGAAGTCATCGATTATAAGGACGGTAGTGTGCACGAACAGATCCTGGCCCTCACCAAAGGCGAGGGGCCTGATGCGGTCATTGAAGCAGTCGGCATGGAAAGCATGGGAACGGAAACCACGATGCAAAGGGCGACCTCGGCGGTTCAGTCGACGGTTACTGCGTCGGACCGCCCCTATGCCCTGAACGACGCGATCTTGACCTGCCGGCCCGGCGGTGTTGTCTCAGTGCCGGGCGTCTACATCGGATCAGCCGTGCCAACGGCGATGGGCGCCTTCATGAACAAGGGACTATCTATGAAGACCGGTCAGACGCATGTGCAGAAGTACATGGATAAGCTGATGAAGCTCATTGAGGACGGAAAGGTCGATCCAACAGTCATTATCAGCCATCGCACCGCGGATCTTGGCGATGGTCCGGATCTTTATAAGACGTTCCGCGCCAAGGAAGATGGCTGTGTCAAGGTCGTCTTGTTCCCGCATGGGGCCAAGGCGGTGAAAACTGCGGGCGCTGCACAGCGTCAAAAACAGACGGTTTGAAACAGAAGGCTCTGGACTGATGGGTCTGTTCGGCTATCCGACGGCGCGCGAGAACAACGCCGAGCGGCTGGGTCGATAATTTGGCACCACCGGCGAACCGCAGCCGACGAGCGGCTCGCGCGCAACTTCCTTGCGACCGCCGCCGCGCGAATTGAGCCATCGAGCGCGGCTATGGCGTTCAGACCGGGTGGCCCCTTCCCGCATTGTCGGGGCTGCGGAGGCCGTTGGCGCGCGTTGAGCGTTGAGGGGCTGCCCTCCCCACGCCGGCCATCCGCTCTGGCGCATGGGCGGCCCTCGTCAGGGCGGCTGGCATCGGCCGGGCCTGGAAATATCCAATGGGACGAAGAGCCAATGATGGTTGGCTGAGCTTACGCGGTCGCGACTGGCGCGGCCTTGTTCGGCATCATCGTAGGTTGACGGTCACCTTGCGATTCTCTCCCAAATTCGGTTCAGCACCGGTGAGTTCGCGCTTTGGCGAACTCGTAGGCGACGATTGCCTCACTGGCAGGGCCGTCCCACAACTCCGCTGTCAACGGCGTGACGCGCAGCACACGGACGTTCCGGTCGTGTGGTCCGCTCCACCACACATTGTCGGTCGATTTCCATAGCTCCGCTGCCTTGGCGGGATCGTGGAACACTTCGGCGCGGGCGGTGATTGAGAGATATGCCTTCTCGTCCGGATCGGTGAAAACCAAGCAGACGTCGTGCTCAGCCTCGATCTCATGCTCCTTGCCGCTGCGGACGTCAGTCACGAACCAGATGAGGCCCTCGCCCTTGTCGGGCCGCGCCTCTAGCGGCCGCGCCCGCAAGCCGCCCTCAAAGCGCGTTGTGAGCATGCACACGCCCTGCTGCTCGATGATCTGCCAGACGCGATCGAGTTGGTCGTTCTCTGCCACAAAGGACCAATTCGCGCCACGGTCGGACGGTTCCGACTTCGATCCGCCCGTCAGCAGGCGGTCAAGGGGAAGCAGTGTTTGGATTGCTCAAACCTGCGCTCGGGATTGTTGGCGAGCCGCACGAGATCGAAGCTATGCCGACAAAAGAGGGCCCCTACGTATGGGGGTCGAATGGGCGCGCATCGAAGAAGACGCATAAGCCTTTGATTTAACTGGCGCTCCCTAGGGAACTCGAACCCCTGTTTTCGCCGTGAGAGGGCGAAAGCGAGTCGAAGCTCGCCATGCTTTGGAACCTATGGCTGTCACGGGGAGACTTGGCGGCGCCGGGGTACGGCGGTCATGACTATCGACTGAAATTGGGGCTTGATTCGGTCATAGATAGGTCTATGATTAGAGCATAAGAGATGCGCGCGATGCGATCACTCACACGAGACCAGTTTCTAGCGATCCTGGGGATGTCCAGTCCTACGTTCGATGCGCTCCAGCGCGACGGCCATGTTGCGCTGGCGTTCGGGACCCCCATTCCCGCGACGCCGGGTCGCTATCTCGATCTGGATCTGGTCGGGATGGCAATGGCGACCGTGCTCGCTCCCACATTCGGCCGGAACAGGGCGACCTGGATCGTGCTCGGGTTCTTTAACCAGTGGGTCGCGGCCGTCGGCGAAGCCGATGCAGATCCGAGCCGCAACTACTTCGTTGCCATGGGCGCGTTTGGCGGTGACTTGATTAAACGGAAGCCTGATGAGATTCGGATTACGCATGGCAGCGACGAGCAAATATTTTCGGATCTGCAGGGCGCGCATTCCGTGATTAAGATCGACATCACTTACCTTCTGGCGCGCCTCCGCATCAATGCGCGTGCGGTCGGAATTGATCTTGAGCCGCCATTTTTTTTCCCGCCGGAGCACGAGCGATACTCGCAGATCATTACCGAATTCGAACAGGAGCGCGAGCATCGGGTCGCCCGTCTCAGGCGCGACCGGCAAAAATTTCGGCGTCGCCAAGCGATGGAGCGTGAACAAGGAGCCCTTTTCAAGGTGGCACAGAGACTGAAGGATCAGTCAACGACCCGTGAAATGGCAATGCAGTAGCTGGGAGGATGGCGTCGAGTTCTGCGAGCTGCTTACATGTCACGTAGCCCGAGTACATTTCGTCAAACCGACCTGACGCGTGCAATCAAGGCTGCGCGCAATGCGGGAGTTACGGTAGCGCGAGCTGAGATCACAAAGGATGGAAAGATTATCATCATAGTTGGCGAGACCGCCGGGTCGAGCGCTGACATCGTGTTGACTCCCGACGGTGAATTGGAGCGCTGGAGAAAGAAGAAAAATGCGGATTGATCTGAAAGGTATTCATTCGACTTACGCCAAGCTGGCGGACGGCTCGAACAAAATTTATTGGTACGCGTGGCGTGGTGGCCCGCGCTTGCGCGGCGAACCGGGCTCACCGGATTTTATCGCCAGCTATAATGAGGCGGTGGCACAGCGGGTGCCGTCGCCCGAGGGCAGGCTTCAATCACTGCTCGACAGTTTCCAGCAAAGCGGGGATTTTCGCACGCTGCGCGAGCGCACCCGCATCGACTACATCCGCCAGATCAAGTTCATTGAAAAGGAGTTTGCCGAGTTCCCGATCAAGGCGCTCGCCGCACGCGAAACGCGCGGCGAGTTCATGGATTGGCGCGACAAACTCGCGCTCAGGTCGGTCAGGCAGGCCGATTATGCATGGACGGTGTTGGCGCGCGTTCTATCCTGGGCGAAGAATCGAGGAAAGATCACGATCAATCCCTGCGAGAAGGGCGGCCGCCTCTATAACGGCACGCGCGTTGATTCCGTTTGGACGATCGAGGATGAGGCGGCGTTCCTCAAGCACGCTCCGTCGCACCTGCATCTCCCGTTGCTGCTCGCGCTCTGGACCGGACAGCGGCAGGGCGATCTCCTGCGCCTAACATGGTCCGCCTACGACAACGGCACGCACATTCGGCTGCGGCAATCAAAGAGCGAGCGCCGTGGCACGCGTCGCGTGGTGCATGTGAAGGTGCCCATAGGCGCGCCGCTCAAGGCCGCGTTGGACGAAGCGGCAAAGACCAAGCAAAGCCCGATCATGCTACTCAATTCCGAGGGGCGGCCGTGGACGCAAGATGGCTTCCGCGCATCATGGGGCAAGGCGTCAGCTAAGGCCGGTATCGAGGGTGTAACTTTCAACGATCTGCGTGGCACGGCCGTCACCCGGCTCGCCTTGGTCGGCTGCACCGAGGCAGAGATCGCGACCATCACCGGGCACAGCTTGCGCGACGTGCGCTCGATCCTCGACGCGCACTATTTGCACCGCGATCAGGCGCTCGCCGAGAGCGCGATACGGAAGCTCGAAATGGGATATGCGCAGCAGCTCGCCAAGGCGAAAACCGGAACAGAATCTACAAAATGAACGACAAAACGGTCTCGCGAGTCCAACAGCGAAAGGAGAAAAAGGCGAACGGAATCAACTGGCTGGGGAACTAGGATTCGAACCTAAATTCTCGAAGTCAGAGTCCGATGTTCTACCGTTGAACTATTCCCCACTTAACGCTTTGAAGATAAAGTACTATTCTGCCTCGTTTTGCAAATCCTGCCACGTGTTTTGCAATAGCAGGTGAAGTCTCGGACGTATAGAGGCCGATCCGTTCACGGTCTAGCCCTTTATCTCCATTAGCCTTGGTCGTGCGCTACCTCTGACGGCGACCTCCATTTGGTCCTTGAAGCGCATATAGCGTTCGACCATTCGGCGTGACATTCCGATGTCGTTTGCAATCTGATCGACCTCATATCCGACCGAATATCGCAACAGGATGCCCGTGCCACGCAGCCCGTGGATGGTCGGGTTCGCTGCGTCATCAACATCAATATCCCATTCGTACTTGCGCGCCTGGTCGGCAATCCATTTCTGCCAAAGCGTGCGGAGTTTCTTGCCTTCTGGCGTTCGCTTCAGCCACCGGTGATAGCGCGCCCTTATGCTTGTTTCGCTATAGGGGAATCCAGCTCCGATCAAGCTGGCCATGATGGCGGGCCGAATCGCCTGGCCCAGAAGATTCGACGCCGCGATTTCGAACTGGCAGGCCAATGGTGACCCGTGCAATCTCTACTCGCCTGGCCCAGGCTTACCAGCGAAGGCGATCGGACAAGCGCAAAGCTCTACGCCGATGCCACCGATTCGATTCGTGCCGGCACTGCCCTATGCCTTTATTCGGGTCAAGGCGCGGAAAATCGCGTCGAGGGCGAAGGGCTAAGGCTCAACGGTTCTTTCGCCCCTTTTTCAAGATCTCTCCATTCCTCACGGAACCCGGGGCTTACACCCCGGGCTTCGAGCTTGCGCCGCTCCGCGGCTTCCTCAGGCCGGGCTCTCCGGTCACCCCTCTTTTCCGTAATCCCAATCCGTACTCCCAAATTCTCGGGAAGCTGCGCCGAATCCGGGATTTGAGATAAACTTTGCCGCGGGCCGACTCGCCAACGACAAGCTCCGGCCCCAGACATCTGAATGCCAACTGCATATCTGGAAGAAGTCAATCCGTGGGAAGCGCAGGTTGCCCGGTCCGACGTGGCTGCGCAGAAGCTTAACCTGAACGAGGGCTTATGGAGAATACTGCGCGAGCCGAGCCGCGAAGTAATCGTGCATATACCGGTACAGCTGGACGACGGCCGCCTCGAGGTATTTACCGGGTTCCGGGTGCAACACTCGATTGATCGCGGCCCGGCGAAGGGTGGGATCCGTTACACCCCCAACGTCACCCTGGACGAGACCCGCGCTCTGGCCAGTTGGATGACCTGGAAATGTGCCGTGGTAGACATCCCGTTCGGCGGCGCCGCCGGTGGAGTGATTTGCGATCCGGATAAGATGTCCAAGCGCGAACTCGAACGGCTCACCCGCCGTTACACGGCGGAGTTGATGGAGCTGTTGGGGCCGGAGAAAGATGTTCCTGGTCCGGACATCAACACCGACGGTCAGATCATGGCTTGGATCATGGATACGTATTCCATGCATGTGCGCCATACCGTTAACGCGGTGGTGACCGGCAAGCCGCTGGAGCTGGGAGGGTCGCACGGACGCATCGAAGCTACCGGACGCGGCCTGATGATCGTTTGTGACGAGGCGGCCAAAAAACTCGGCATGAGTCCGGACCAGACCCGGGTCGTGATCCAAGGCTTCGGCAACGTGGGCTCGAACGCTGCCCGTCTGATGCGCCGCCGGGGTTACAAGATCGTTGGCGTATCCACCAGCAAGAGTGGGCTGTATAACAAGAACGGCATCGACATCGAAGCGCTCTCGCTGCACTACCAGCACAACCGCACGCTAAGCGGTTTTTCCGGCTGCGAAGAAACCAACTCGGCCGAATTGCTCGTCACTGACTGCGACATTCTAATTCCAGCGGCACTCGAGAACCAGATCACCACCCGTAATGCTGATCGGGTGAAGGCCAAGGTGCTCTGCGAGGGAGCGAATGGTCCCACGACGGCCGAGGCCGACGAAATTCTGGTGGACAAGGGTGTGTTTGTCATTCCTGATATCCTCGCCAACTCGGGCGGGGTCACCGTTTCCTACTTCGAATGGGTGCAGGACCGTCAGGGATATTTCTGGACCGAAGCCGTGGTCAACGATTACCTGCAGCACACCATGCGGACTGCCTTTGCGGAAGTAATCAAGTACGCCGAGACCCACAACGTCAGCAACCGCATCGCAGCCTACATGCTGGCCATTGACCGTGTCGCCTATACGCTTCGGCAACGCGGAATCTACGCATAAAACTGGACCGGTGGATGAACCCACCCTGGTGGCGGCGCGTCGCGGGTGTCGTGGGACGCGGACTCGCTCTGCTCCTGGTCTTATTGCTTTCCGGCTGGGCGATGGCGGCCTTGTATTTCGACTTGCTGTCCGGCTCGTCTCTACGAAATGTTGCCTCGTCCGGCTATGGCATCGCCATGGTGGGGACGCTGCTCGCCTTCCGGGGACGCGGCAGAGGGATCGCAATCTGCATGGCGGCATTTGTCTTCGTATTGGCCTGGTGGCTTACCCTGAAGCCGTCGAATGACCGGGCCTGGCAGCCCGACGTGGCGCAGACCGCATGGGCGGAAATAGACGGCGATCACGTCACCATTCACAACATCCGCAACTGCGACTACCGCACCGAAGGCGACTACACACCGCATTGGGAGACTCGGTCGTTTGACCTTTCGCAGATACGAGGCATGGATATTTTCTTCACCTACTGGGGTTCGCCGTGGATCGCGCATCCCATCGTCAGCTTCCAGTTTGGCGACCATGACTACATCGCGATGTCCATCGAGACCAGGAAGGAAGTCGGCGAGGTGTACTCCGCCGTCCGTGGTTTTTTCCGCTACTACGAACTGATTTACACGGTAAGCGACGAGCGTGACGTGGTGCGTCTGCGCACCAATTTCCGTAAGGGCGAAGAGACCTATCTCTTTCATACACTCGCCACCCCCGAACATGCACGGGCCACTTTCCTGAATTATCTGAAAAAGATAAACCGGATACGCAACCGGCCGGAGTGGTACAACGCGCTGACCAACAACTGCACCACGAACATCGCCGCGCTCGCGGGAGAGCCGCAGTGGGACTGGCGCGTTCTGCTGAACGGGCGGGCCGACCAGATGCTTTACCAGCGCGGAGACCTGGCCACGGGAAATCTTCAATTCGCGCAATTCAAAGAACAGGCGCACATCAATGCCGCTGCGAGGGCGGCGGGGGATGATCCCGATTTTTCTCGCCGCATTCGGGAAGGGCGCGCCGGGTTCTAGGAATCAGTACCGGACACGTGGGGACAGCCGCCCTCGGCTGTCCAGCGGAGCGCAGCTCCGCGGCTTTAGCTTGGCAACCCAGCGGCGAGCTTTGCTCGCCCCGGACAGGGCGGCTGGCCCCAAGTAGTCTGTGCCGAGGGCTCCCACCCTTCGCCAGAAACGCGAAGGATGGGGTACCCATTGTTTCGATATGGTTCCCTTACTGGGCGACCAGTTTGAGGATGATGCCGGCGCCGTAGTCAACTACGTACACTTCTCCGGCGGCGTCCTGGCCTAGAGACGAGATCGTGCGATTCGTGCTCAGAAGGTCGGCGCGAGTGAAGGTGTTAGTCGGCGCTTCCGTCAGAGTGAAGATCCTGCCGGTGAGATCGCCGAAGATGTACTTGTTCGCCAGGCTGGGGATGGCGGTGCCCTTGTAGACATATCCGCCGATGACGGCGATGCCAATCGAGTGGTCGTACTCGTTGATGGGCAGGATTTTGTTGCTGGTATCGCAGCCCGAGGATGGGTTGAAGCAGTGATCGCCTTCCATCACTCTCCAGCCGTAGTTCCCGCCTTTTTGGAGTATGTCAACTTCTTCAAAGCTTGCCTGCCCAACGTCAGCGACGAAGATTCGGCTGCTGCCTTGCTCCACTGAGAAACGCCACGGGTTGCGCAGACCATAGGCAAAAATCTCGGGCGATCCGCTTCCGCCCGCGAATGGATTGTCCGCGGGAATCGCGTACTGCAGGCTACCGGTAAAAGGAGGATCCACGCCGATGCGAAGTATCTTCCCCAGCAACGAGAACAGGTTTTGTGCGTTGTTGAGGGGATCAGGCGTACCCGAATTGCCGCCGTCGCCGAGCCCGATGTAGAGAAACCCATCGGGACCAAAAGCCAACTGGCCGCCTTTATGGTTGGTAAAAGGCTGGTTTACAGTCAGCAGGATGCGCTCGCTGTTGGGGTCGGCTTGATTGGGGTCGGAGGCGGAAGTCTGGAATTCGGCAATGACGGTCTGCCGGCTGGGGGAGTCGCGCGTGTAGTTCACATAGAACTTATGATTCGTGCTGTAGTTGGGATGGAAAGTGAGGCCCAACAGGCCTTGTTCCTGTCCATCGTTGTTCACCAGGCTCTGGATGTCCAGAAAATTTCCCGGCCGGAGGGCGCCATTCTCGATGATGCGGATGGTCCCGCCTTGTTGTGTTACGAAAAGGCGATTGTCCCCCGGCGGCCTCTCCAGACCGAGGGGAGCACTGAGACCGCTGACCAGGGTGGTCAGGGTAATAGTGAATGGGGTGGGTGTGGGTGTAGGCGTCGGGGTCGTGCTACCGCCACCGCCGCAGCTGGGCAACAGAAACGCCAGCAGTAACAGGGAACACACTGGCAACAGGTTTTTGAATGACATTCTTTCAAGCTTATCTGAAGTTCAGGGAGCCTGAAAAGTCCCGGAAGGGCCCGCACATGGTTCGAGAGTCTTTTCTGGCATCTATTTTGTCCTGACGAGGTTCTGTGGCAGACTCCCTTGAGACTTAGTCCAACTTATGTTCGGTTCGATCGAAGCGGGTGGCACAAAATTCGTTTGTGGGGTCGGGACCGGGCCGGCCGATTTGAAGACGATGCAGTTTCCCACGACCTCACCCGCGGCCACGCTTGCGATCGCGATTGAATTCCTGCGCGATGAATCAAAAGGCGAATTGAAGGCGGTCGGGATTGGCTCGTTTGGGCCGATCGATCTGCACAGCACTTCGCTTACCTTCGGCTACGTTACCTCGACGCCCAAGTCAGGATGGCAGAACTTTAATCTGGCGGGCACAGTGCGGGATGCTCTCGGGGTGCCGGTTGGTTTTGACACCGACGTGGACGCCGCCGCACTAGGCGAGGCACGCTGGGGCGCCGCGCAAAATCTTACCGACTTTCTTTATCTCACCATCGGCACCGGCATCGGCGGAGGCGCGATCATCAACGGCCGCGTTCTTCATGGGCTGGTCCATCCTGAGATGGGTCACATTCGGGTCCCGCACGACCTGGTAAAGGATCCGTATCCCGGCGGCTGTCCTTACCACGGCGATTGCCTGGAAGGATTGGCCTCGGGTCCGGCCATGCAGGCGCGCTGGGGCAAGGCCGCGCAGGACCTTCCGCCCGACCATCCTGCCTGGGCATTGGAAGCGCACTATCTGGCACATGGACTGGCGAATTGGGTGCTGACCTTATCACCACAGCGCATTCTGCTGGGCGGAGGGGTGTTGCGCCAGTCGCATCTCTTTGGTCGAATCCGGCGAGACCTGGTGGAACTGCTCAACGGATATGTCCAGGCAACCGAGGTGATGCGTGACATTGACCAGTATGTGGTTCCGCCGCAGCTCGGAGGTCAGGCTGGAGTGCTGGGCGGCCTGGTGCTGGCGGAGCAGGCCTACGCCCGACTTGACCGCGACTGACGTAGCGACCCGTTTGAGTCGGGCGGATTTGCCTGGTGTACGACGGGAACAATCGGTCTTACGGCAATGCGGTTTCCGGAGTGGAAGGCGGCGGAGATGGCTTTGCGTCACGCGGTCGGTTCAGCACCGACAGCATCTGCCGGGCGTTCGCATCATTCGATGATCCGGTGGCCTCAAGTTCTGCCTTGGCGGCGCCGGCGTCCAGGACTTGAAAGGATGGAGCGCTATACGGCTTCTTTGCTGCTTTGAGATCCCGATCCACAGATGCACCTCCAACCCCGGTTCGACATCGTCCATCCCAAGCAAATTTTCTGACTTGATATTTGAAGGGAGAATGACCTGGAGGAAATTGTTACAGCAAAAACTTCGGATGAAGAAAAAGAAGCCATCAGGGTCGCTTTTCCGACGCAGACTCGCGTGCGCTGCAATGGATCAGGAGCGAATGGCAGGACGGGCGTCCCGACCCCGATGCTTCCACTATCCGTGGGGGCAGACTGATCTGAAGTTTCAAAACGATTTGCTGCTGAGTGACTGCCGAAGGCTAGTTGGATGGTTCCAGAACACCCTCGGTGGTGATCCGGTTGGCCTTGCGGATTTCGGCGGCAACTTTCACCAGCGCCTCATCGGCGCGTGCCGGACCGTCATCTGAAATCATTGAACTGGCGGCCAGGGTGAACAGCAGCGCGTCTTCCTGCTTATCGAAATAGAGAACGACCTGACTCGCTGCCATGTGAAATACCTCCCGGGGTCTATCTCTCGTGATGATAGGCCGAACGGGCAGCGGATTGGATGTACTCTCTTGATGCCTCCCAAGATCTGGCGAAGAGAAATTATCCAGAACCACGTGGGGACAGCCGCCCTCGGCTGTCCAGTCGAGCGAAGCTCGACCGCTTTTGCCCAAAGCCAAACCTGGCGGAGCGTGGCTCCGCCGGACAGCCGAGGGAAGCTGTCCCCACGTGGTTCGGGGCAGGGCGGGAATTCTATCGCCCGAGGTCCGACCCTGATGCCCGAAGTCCGAGCCCGTCCTGCTAAAATCCCTTGGTGCTCCGAACCATCCTAATAGCGGTGATGTGTCTCGGCCTGGGTTCGCCGGCGATGGCGCAACAATCGTCGCAGCCGCAGGTCAAAGTAAATGTCCTGAACGTGTGCTCGCCTTCGGCCGGGGAGCAGCAGGAGATCGCGTCTGCGCTGGCCCGGGTTCCCAAACAGCCTCTGTTCGGCGTGGACTTCGAGATCGATCGGGGAAGGACCGGCCTCGAAGTAGGGCCGGGATTTCTGCAGCCTGGATCGGGAGGACAGATGTCTTCGGACCCGGGGACCTCCAACTGGGTGCGCATCCGGCGTGAGTTTTCGGTGCAGGCGCTATTTTCGACGGTGCAGTACTCATTCAGCGTCGATCCCAAGAACATGGTGGAGACGCTGGTCTTCCGGGTCCGCGATCCCAAAGATCTGATGCAGGTTTCGATCGAAGACAGCGCCTCGGCCGTGACCTCGCCGGCCACCATGCTGACCAGCAGCACGCCGGCCAGCCGCATCAAGCTGGAGCGTTTCGGCAAGTCGTCCGTGGTGCTGGCACGGTGCTCTGGATCGGAGGCCGGTCCGGTGCCGGATCAGAGCGCGTACGAGCCGCTGTTTCAGAGCGCGTCGGCGATACTTTCAAACTATCGGGGTCTGCTGGGCGCTCGAAGCACTGTGCCGGATGAACTGGAGCGAGTTGCCGGGGCGGCGGAGAAGAAGGCAGAGCGGTCGTCTTCCGCGAAGAAGCCTGTCTCGAAGAAGAAATAGAGCAGCGGCGGAGGGCGGAACGCCCTTCGGGCAGCCGGGCCTACTTGCATCCAAATCGGAATTCAGCAATCTAAAGCTGCACGTGCTCGGTTGCACATCAATATGGAGAACATTCGCAACGTTGTCATCATCGGGTCCGGTTGCTCCGGCCACACTGCGGCGCTCTACACGGCTCGCGCCAACCTCAAGCCTCTCGTGATTGAAGGCCATGAGCCCGGAGGCCAGCTCTCGCTCACCACGCTGGTGGAGAATTTCCCCGGGTTTCCCGAGGGCATCCAGGGACCCGAACTGATTGAGAACATGCGCAAGCAGGCGGGACGCTTTGGGGCGCAGTATCAACTGGGGCATGTGGTCCAGCGTGGATCTGAGCAAGCGGCCTTTCGCGGTGAATTTTGGCAAGGAGACGATTCACGCCCGCACGCTGATCATCGCCAGCGGCGCCTCGGCACGCTGGTTGGGATTGCCTGGCGAAAAAGCGCTGATCGGTCACGGCGTTTCCTCTTGCGCCACCTGCGACGGCTTCTTCTTTTCCGGAAAGGAAATCGCGGTCATCGGCGGCGGCGATTCGGCCATGGAGGAAGCGAACTTCCTTACCCGCTTCGCCACCAAGGTAACGCTGATTCATCGCCGCGATCAGTTTCGGGCTTCGAAGATCATGCTCGACCGCGCCCAGCAGAACAAGAAAATCGAATTTCTTACCAACACCATCGTCGAAGATGTGCTGGATCCTGCCAAGCAGGAAGTCACAGCGCTCAAACTGCGCGATTCGAAGACCGACAGGGTCTGGGATTTCCCCACCAGCGCCATGTTTCTGGGCATCGGTCACATACCGAATGCACGGATGTTCGAAGGCCAACTAGAAACTGATCAGGATGGATACCTGGTGACCGAGAGGAACGTTTTCACCCGGGTGCCAGGCGTCTATGCCTGCGGTGACGTGCAGGACCGCCGCTATCGTCAGGCGATCACCGCCGCCGGTACAGGCTGCATGGCCGCGCTCGAAGCGGAGAAGTTTTTGGAAGATGAGGGCGAGTAAGCCGACATTTTCCCGGAGGAACCTGAATGCCGAGTCCGGCCGAAATCTGCTCCCACCTGGGAGAAATCCGACAAGTGAAACCGAGCGGCCACGGCTGCAAGGAATGCCTGGAGATGGGCGACACCTGGGTCCATCTGCGGGAGTGCCTGAGCTGTGGTCACATCGGCTGCTGCGACTCTTCGAAAAACAAGCACGCCACCAAACACTTCCACCAGACCAAACATCCCATCAGTGCAATCTTTCGAGCCGGGCGAAGACTGGCGCTGGTGCTACGTGGACGAGGTGTTTCTGGAGTGACGTCGGACTTCAGACCTCGGGCGTCAGACCTCGGACCTCTGCCTTCAGCCGTCGGCTTCGTCGGGTTACGCCAGGTACGTCACTTCAACCGCGCTTCGCTCAATATCTACATCAACATCCAAGGGGCTCAAGTCCGACGTCTGAGGTCCGACGTCCGCCTCAGTTACTTAGGTCATCTTTTGCCAAACCCGGAAGCGATCTAGGCTGCAGATGACGCATGAATCGCTTTGTCTCAGCTGCCCTTCTCGTGCTGTTCGGACTTCTCCGTTTATGCTCCACCTGCGCTGACGCAACAGGAGCAGGCCGACGGCGCTCGCAAGATTGTGAGCCGGGTCATGCCTCGGTATCCAGAGATGGCCCGTACCATGAACCTACGAGGAAGCGTGAAGGCCGAGGCGCTGGTCAAGCCCAACGGCGTGGTCAAAACCGTCGACGTGAAAGGCGGGCATCCTGTGCTGGTAAGGGCGGCGCAAGAGGCGATTTACCGGTGGAAATGGGAGCCTTCCGCACACGAGACCCGCGAACTCATTGAAGTCAAGTTCGATCCGCAGTGATGTAGCCGCGACTTAGCGCCGTGCAGCCTGCCCCAATTTTTTCGAATGTGATACAAATTTCTGTGATCTTCATGCACGTGCAGAGCGCCCGTCATCTCGACGCCGGCCGGGAAGAAACATGCTGAGGGCGCTTTTCATTTCCCTTTCGGAGAACCGTTCACTGCGCGGGATGGCTGAACGGTCCGCCATCGGTCAACGCCTGTCCAGCCGTTTTGTGGCCGGCACTCAGGTGGACGATGCGCTGCGCGTCACGCAAACCGTCAATCAGAAGGGCCTGAGCGTCTCGGTCGACAACCTCGGCGAGAATGTCACCAACGCTGACGAGGCCCGCGCCAGCGCCCAGCTCTATCATCAGATGCTGGACGAAATCTCGAAGCGCCAGCTCAACGCAAACGTCAGCCTGAAGCTGACCCACATGGGTCTCGACGTGGACGAGAAGCTCGCCCGCGATCTGGTCACCGGCCTGGTGGCGAAAGCCGCGGCCATGAAGCCTCCGAATTTCGTTCGGGTGGATATGGAAGGTTCGCCTTACACCCAACGCACGCTCGATTTCGTTCACGAACTGCACCGCATGCCGGGGCACGCGGGCGCTGTGGGCGCGGTGATTCAGTCGTATATGCGGCGCGCGGAAAAAGACATTGAAGATCTTCTGGGCCGAGCGCATTCGTGTCCGCTTGTGCAAAGGGGCTTACAAGGAGTCGGAAGAGATTGCCTTTCAGAAGAAATCCGAAGTGGATGCGAACTATGTCCACCTGATGAAAATTCTGATGAAGAGCGGCGTCTATCACGGACTGGCGACGCACGACGAGAAGATCATCAATCAGGCCAAAATATTTGCCGCGCAGGAGAATATCCCGCGCGACGCCTTTGAGTTTCAGATGCTGTACGGCATCCGCCGCGACCTGCAGCGGCGGCTGGTGCGCGAAGGATGGCGCATGCGCGTCTACATTCCATTCGGCACCGAGTGGTATCCCTACTTCATGCGCCGCCTGGCGGAACGGCCGGCGAACGTGTTCTTCATCGCCAGAAATTTGTTCCGGAACTAGCGTGTGCCGGCATTTCAACCGATGATTTCCGCCAATAGCTGATTCCACACTGTGCGGTTATTCCAGTATTCGACATGTGCGACCAGAGGAATCAAGGCCTCTTCGTCGGTCACGTTTGTAACGGGTTTAGCCATGGGAGGAATAAGGGTGTCGGGCAGGTCATAGAAGTCGAGGTGGCCGCAGATAATATCGTTTCGCGAATACACGTTGACCCAGGGGTAGGGACGGTTTTTATAGTCCTGTATCAGCGGTTGGACCACGGCTGCGAGCTGTTCGCGAATGTGCTTCGTGCTCCTGCCCATTACGCTGAAGAAGAAAGCGATCTTGTCGAGCGGGCTGCCAAAGGTGAGAAACAAACCCGTGCGGCGGACGATCCTGGTCATGTTTGAGCCTAACGCATCGTCGGCAATCAGGCGGTTGAGCGTGTCATAGGCGATACAGGACCCGAGCGAATGTCCGACGATGGCTATTTTTTCGTATTCGAAGTTATTGCTGTCGGTGGCTTTTGCCAGATACACCGCGCCTGCGGATTCCTTGGCCGCATCTTTGATCTTTTTCCGGATCGCCTCGAACCGGTCAATTTTGTCGGACGCAATGTAGGCCGTCACGTCTCCCACAAACTGCACCAGCAACTGTCGCACCACCGCGCTGATCAGGAACAGGAAGGGCCATATCCAGAATGAAGAGATCAGGGTGCGATGCAGATACCCCGCGACGCGCTCTCCCCAGTAAGCGCCCAGCAGGCCGTGCAGAACGTGGCTGGGCAAGTCCCATAGCCAGGCCAGGGCCGAAGGAAGTTGTGGCGCGTTGTGTCCTCGGCTCAACAGCCACGCGATCCCGAAAACCGCGATGACGTGGATCAGGAATGCAACATAGAACAGTGCACGGAGAGTGAAGCTCTTTTCGTTCTTCTCTCTTTCGGTAGCTGTCAGCTTCTCGCTCGGGCCGCTCCTCTGATGAGACACATTGCGCCAGCGCACTCCGCGCGCCAGGATCATGATCAAGATCACCCAGAGCACGACGACGTTGTCGAAGTGGATCACGGGCAGCGTCTGCGGAATGACCTGATCGGCCAGGTGCGGCCGCCACACCATGAATGCCATGATGGCGGCGCCGGCCAGTATTGTCGCCACCGTGACTCCGAAGGCGATCCAGCTAAGGTCTCTGACTCTCCGTCCGTATGGCGGAGGGACGTCGCGCGTGGGCCGGCTCATTTCGGCAAGAAAAAGGGTTGCTCCGAAGCTGATGGTTACGGCACAGACGATGCTCGCCACCGCTGTCAGAAATGGAACCAGCGCGGAAGGGACCAATTTGTGGCTGCCGCTAATTCCGGCGAGAGACGCGCCCGTCCCGACGATGATGGCATTGATCGCAGTCAGCGAGGCCAGGACTGCGAGCGTGACCAACAGGTAAACCGGTGTACGCCAGGTCAAGGAAAACTCGACCATATTGCCGAACAAGGCGCGGGCGAACCCGGTGAAGAAATTGATCAGGCCGCGCCCGCCGCCATCCCAGAGAAACCTGACCACGTCTCGCAATTGCACCGCGCCCTCCGTCATGGGAGCCCAATAACATTCGTACAGGTGGACTTCCTGAGGATCAGCGCCGGCTCGGGGAAAGGTCAGTTCGACCCGCTGCAGCACGGTCTCGCCCACTCGCACTTCACGAAACAAGGGTTTGATCTGAACTCCAGGGCTGGAGTGTTCCGCCTCGCGGATCAATCCTTCTGCCAGTTGTTCCAGAGTTTCGTAAGGCACCTGCTGGCCCATCCCGTGGACGATCCAGACCGCGCGTTTTTTAGTAGCGCCGGGCGGCTGGGCAGCCATCGTGTCCCGCATCTTTTTTGCGGATTCTTTTAGCTCTCCCTCGGCAGGCGCGAGCGGAAAACTCTCGTACGAAAAGGGCTTCTCGACTACGAACCGGCCTAGAGACCGTTGCTTGGACATTGCCGTCGCTCCTTGAACAGACGTGGGGCTGCCTGGGCACGAAAACAATTCAGCTTTCTGTTTGGGTTCGGCCCAGGGCTGCAAGAAACGAAAAGCATCTGCGCGGCAGGGAAAGCGAGAGGGATTTTCCTATTAGAGCGGGCGCGAGTCAATATGAAATTGACAACTGTTTTCCGGAGGACGGTCGGAATTCCAACCGGATCAGAGGTTCAGTTCCCAGACTTGCGCTACCAGATCATCGCGCCCCCAGCTCTGATGCTTCTTTTGCTGCACCAGGCGGAAGCCCGCTTCCTGGTATAGATGCCGCGCCGCCGGCAGTTCGCTTTGCGTCCACAGGACCATTTTCTTGTAGCCCACTTGCCGCGCGAAGCGCAGACATTCACTGACCAGGCGCTTACCGATCCCTAATCCGCGGGCTGACGGTTCGACGAGCAGGAGCCGAAGTTTGGCCACCGTCTTCGATTTCTTGACCAGGAACACCGAGCCCACGATCTCGCCGTCTTTTTCTGCAAGCCAGCAACGCTCACGTTTCGGATCAAAGTGCTGAATAAATCTGGCCGCGATCTCCGCCACCAGGGCCTCGAAAGTTTCGTCGTATCCATACTCCTGCGCGTACAGAACGCCGTGGCGGTGGACCACCCATCCCATATCGCCGGGTTGATGGGTGCGCAAAATATACGGCGTCTTGGATTCAGGGCGGTTGCCGAGCACGGTTTCGATGACACGCATAGCCTGCACCAGTCGGGCCTGCTCAGAGACTGGAAGCTGACACAGCATAGCCGCGACCTCTTCACTCTGGCGAGCGTCCAGGGCAGCGAATGTTTCCTTGCCGCGTGCGGTCAGTTCCAGCAGACTTTGACGGCCATCCACCTGGGACGCCGATTTGCGGACCAGGCCACGCTTTTCAAATCCGCGCAGGATGCGGCTGAGGTAGCCGGGGTCCAATCCGAGTTGTTGGCAGAGTTCAGTAGCGGTGGGCTGGTCGCGGTGCGCAATTTCGTAGAGAACCCGCAGTTCGGTGAGCGAGAAAGGGCTCTTGAGCAAGCCGTCGCGCAGCACGCCAATCTGGCGTGTGTAAAAGCGGTTGAAGGCGCGGACGGCCTGGATCTGTTGTTCGAGACGTATAGGCACCCGACGCATATGTGACATAATCAATTATATACGTGACTAAGTCATGCGAATTGGTCTTTGACATGAAGTTGCGCCAGTCCCCGGCCTGAAGCGGCGTCGACGCCATCCCAAAAGAGGGTGCCCCATCCTTCGCGGTTTTTGCGAAGGGTGGGAGGCAGGAACGCGAGCAGTGAACTAAGAACCTAGCTCCACGTAGAAAACCAAGACCCTTCGTCGCGTTGGGTTTTGATTCTGTGTCTCCCACCCTTGCGCAAAGAACGCAAAGGATGGGGCACTCCCGGTTGGGAGATCACGGCGAGATCAAAATCACACGGGTTTAACTGGCTTTGCCTTCTTTTGCCAGGCGGGCTTGCGTGGTGTCGTAGCTCTCGCCGTAGATCGCTGGCACCTTGGCTCCCATGGGACGGAGGTACATGGAGAGCTGTCCCCGATGGTGGATCGAGTGGTTCAGCGCAAGCTGTATGAAGCCGACGGCAGGAAGCTGGAACAAGCCACGAAAGTCAACCATCTTCGCCAACGGCTCACCGCCGATCGCTTCGAGCGTTTGTAGATTCGCCGCGAAGGTTTCGTCAAACCAGGCGGCAATGCCGGCGGAGTTTGTGATCGAGTCCGGCCGGTGAATCGGACTGAAATCAAACGCGCCTGCAGGTATACCGCTCAGGAAGCGCTTCTCCGCAGCCACGATGTGCCATGCCAGCTCCAGTGCGCTCTTCGAGACTGCATCAGGGCGGTAGTCGCCCTTGTTCAGAGGAATGGCCTCGATCACTCGCTTGGTGGTCTGGTGTTCACTCTTGAGCGTGGGTAGTGCCATGGCTAGAACGAATTTGGCCTGATCAGGTGTGAGCTGTGACATGACGATCATCCTGTCGAGAGATTTGCATCATTCTAATCGAGACGTGAACACTGTGGATGTTGTAGTGGAAACCGCGGATGTTGGAGTGGGACACCGTGGGTACCGAGGGTGCCCCATCCTTGCGCGCTCTTTGCGCAAGGGTGGGAAGCAAGGACGTGGGCAGCGAAGGCTTGGGTTCTGATAAGACCAACCCTCTCGCCGATACTGGTTCTGGCTGTCTGCCTCCCACCCTTCGCAAACTGCGCGAAGGATGGGGCACCCCCGGTTGGGTGATACCAACCAAATCCTCGTCAGAATCCGGGCGTGAACGAGTATCCCAGAGAGACGCCGAATCTTGTGGCACGGGGAGAACTGAATTCCTGATTGTTGTTGATCAGATAGAGGTCGGCTTCCGGGCGTACGAAGAAGTGCCCATGGAAGTAGTAGCGCAGGCCGGCGCCGAAGTGGCCCATGAAGTGGTTGCTGCTGACAAAGTCAGTGCAGCTGATTGCGCCACAGCTGGTGAATCCCTGGTAAAAGCGCAGGCTTTCCCATCCGATGCCTGCTGAAAGCTCGGCGGCCGCGCTCTTGCCCAGCTTCGGGGCGTAGATTCCGTTGAAATCGTAGAAAAGCGGACGGTAGGGCTGGAACCCGGCATAGAGATTCCGACTGCCTCTCCAGGCCAGTTCTCCGCTCACGCCGAACCGCTGCTTCAAAAGAATGTCCGCGCTGAACACCGGGTAGGCTCCGCCGGTGAGTGAAACCTGCTGATGGTCTCCGGTAGCGCTGGACGCCGGAGGCGCCGTGAGCGTGCCTACTCCAAAGGCCACGTCGAACTGCTGCGCATGAAGCGTGCCCTGAATGATGAAAGGTAAAACCAGCAGCGCTAATAAACTGAGCTTTCTCAAGAGAACCTCCGCGACGATATATGCTTTAGATGCAACAGGTCTGGCGGGAGAAAGCGAAAAGTTTTGTAAAGCGGAGTTCGCCTGTTAAGGGGCTCGGCAGGGCCTCGAGCTTAGGATGTGAGGGCGGTCTCAGCCACCCGCCAGCAATCGTTTGCATCTATAATGCGGCACCGGGAATCAAGTTAACTTATTGCATTGGTTATGTTCAGCCCTTCTTTCCATATGAAAGAACTCAGCCCTGAAAGGGAGTCACCGCAAAAGAAGGTTACCTTCCTGGCTGGCGTAGCCCTCTGCTTGTTCGCGATTGGGTCAGGCCGAGCGCTGGCGCAAAGCAGCAGCGGCTATTCGAGCTCCGGCTCGGATTCGACCCCGGCCCGCCAGCATACAAATTACCTCGCCTTCGAATCAGAGCCCCTACAGCGGCAGCGTTGCCCAGGGGACTGTCAAGCCCGAGGCGGTCTCGCTCACCTTTCAGGATGCGATTGACCTCGCGCCTGAAGAACAACCTCGGCGTGTCTGCTGCAGAGTTACAACACCATCGCCGCCCGCGGACAGAAATGGAAAGAGCTGAGCGAACTCCTCCCCAACGTTACGGCGAGGGTGAGCGAAAACGTGGTGCAGGACAATCTGGCGGCGCAAGGTCTTCGATTTCCCGGATTTCCGACCGTGGTCGGTCCTTTCGGATTCACCGATGCCCGGGTGTACCTCAGCCAGTCCGATCCTGAACCTTAAAGCGCTGAACCGCGAGCGCGGAGCCAGAGAAGATGAGCGAGCCGCGCAATTCAGCTACAAAGACGCCCGCGACCTGGTGGTGCTGGCGACCGGCAATGCCTATCTTCAGGCGCTAAGCGGGGCAGCGCGGGTGGAGACTGCCGAAGCGCAACTGCAAACCGCGCAGGCGCTCTATGGCAAGGCCACCGACCAGCAGAATGCGGGCCTCAGCCCGGCCATCGACACGCTTGCGCTCCCAGGTGGAATTCCAGAACCGGCAGCAACAGCTGATCGTCGCGCGCAACGACTATGCCAAGCAGAAGCTGGCGCTGGTGCGCGCCATCGGATTGCCCGTCGGCCAGGAAATCGCCCTGACTTCGAAAAGCGCCGTACGATGCCATGGCCACCGCTCGGAATTGAAGCAAGCCTGCAACGCGCGTATGCTTCCCGCTCGGACTACCTGGCGGCGGCGCAACAGGTCCGGGCCGCCGAGTACTATCGCAAAGGCGCTACCGCGGAATACTTTCCCACCATCGATGCGACCGCCGACTACGGCGATCTGGGAGTCAACTTCGGGAACTCGCACGGAACCTTCAGCGTCGCCGGCCGGCTGAACATTCCGATTTTTCAGGGCGGCAAAGTCCACGCCGACGTGCTGCAATCCGAGGCCACGTTGCGCCAGGCCCGCGCCCAGCTGGACAATCTGCGCGGCCAGATTGAATACGAGGTCCGCACCGCTCTGCTGGACATCGAGGCTGCCGACCAGCAGGTACAAGTCGCGCGCAGTTCCGTCGATCTGGCGGAGCAGACCCTGACGCAGGCCCGCGACCGATTTTCCGCCGGCGTCACCGACAACCTGGAAGTAGTGCAGGCGCAACAGACGGTGGCGGCGGCCCATGAGAGTTATATTTCCAGCCTGTACGCTCACAATCTGGCCAAGATCGAACTGGTCCGCGCCATGGGATACGCCGAACAGGGCGTAAGGCAATATTTGAAGAGTAAGTAATATGGAACAAACCACGACGACGACCGTGCCCGACACACCTGAAGTTGAAACTCGAGAACATCCTCCCTTGCCGGCTTCGGACAAAGATCTCCGCTGGAAGCAAGCCTCCCGCAATCCCCGTTTTCGCCTGGCCCTGATCGTGGGCGGGATTGTGTTGCTGGTGGCCGGCTTCTTTCTCTGGCGCTACCTGGGCAGTTACGAGTCCACCGACGACGCGCAGATTGACGCGCACCTGAACGCGATCAGCGCCCGTGTGTCCGGACACGTCATCAAACTTCTGGTCAACGACAATCAGTTTGTGGAAGCGGGCACTCCGCTGGTCGAGATCGATCCCAAGGACTACCAGGTGGCGGTGGCCAAGGCCAGGGCCGCCTACCAGGATGCTCAGGCCACGGCCGACTCCATGCAAGTGAATGTTCCGATCACCTCGGTGAACACCGGCAGCCAGTTGTCCTCCTCGCAGGCCGAAGTAGAGAGCGGACGCGCCGGAGTCTCCATGTCGCGCCAGCAACTGGAGGCGTCGCGAGCCGCAGCTGGAGCAGGCCATCGCCAATGACATCAAGGCGCAAAACGACGTCGGGCGCTACAAACAGTTGGTGGACAAGCAGGAAATTTCGCACCAGCAGTATGACCAGGCGGTCGCCGCGGCCAGGTCGAGCGCCGCAGGAGTGGCCGCTGCCCGGGCCAACGTCGCTGCCGCCGAGCAGATGGTCTCGCAGGCGCAATCCAAACGGGAGCAGGCGGAAGCCAACCTGCGCTCTGCCCAGACCGCGCCGCAACAGATGTCGGCGATGCGCTCTCGCGCCCAGGCTGCGCAGGCCCAGGCCCAGCAAAAGAAAGCTGAACTCGAGCAAGCCACTCTGGATCTGGGATACACGCGACTGGTCGCTCCCGTCAGCGGCATCGTGAGCAACCGCACCGTCGAAGTCGGCCAGAATGTCCAGATCGGCCAGGAACTGATGAAGATCATCAACCTCGACGACATCTGGGTCACAGCCAACTTCAAGGAAAGCCAGCTTCGCTACATGCGACCCGGTCAACGCGCCACCATCTCGGTCGACGCTTACGGAAAGAAATACAACGGACACGTGGAAAGCATCGCCGGAGCCAGCGGAGCGCTGTTCAGCATGCTTCCCCCGGAAAACGCGACCGGCAACTACGTGAAAGTCGTGCAACGCATTCCGGTGAAAATCACCTTTGATCCGGGAGAAACCAAAGAACATATTCTGCGCCCGGGAATGTCGGTCGAGCCGAAGGTCTGGGTCAGGTGAGTAAGTCAGATAAATAAGGTCAGATGAGCAGGTCAAATGAGTAACGTGCGATGAGTTCGGCAGCGATGACTTTGGACGGCGGAGCCCTGCCGCGTCCGGCCATCAATCCCTGGATCATCGCGATGGCCGTCACCCTGGCCACCTTCATGGAGGTGCTGGACACCAGCATCGCCAACGTTTCTCTGCCGCACATCGCCGGCAGCCTCTCTGCCGGAACCGACGAGAGCACATGGGTGCTGACGTCCTACCTGGTTTCAAACGCCATCGTACTTCCCCTGAGCGGGTGGATCTCTTCCATTATCGGACGCAAGCGCTTCTACATGAGCTGCGTCGCCATCTTCACCGTTAGCTCGTTGCTGTGTGGACTGGCGCCGAATCTGGGGATGCTGATTTTCTTTCGCATCCTGCAAGGCGCGGGCGGAGGCGGCTTGCAACCCAGCGAGCAGGCCATTCTGGCCGACACCTTTCCCCCCGCCAAGCGCGGCATGGCCTTTGCCGTGTATGGCCTGGCGGTCGTGCTGGCGCCGGCCATTGGTCCAACGCTCGGCGGCTGGATTACTGACAATTTCACCTGGCGCTGGATCTTCCTGTTGAATATTCCGGTCGGAATTCTTTCCCTCATGCTGACTTCGCGGCTCATCCAGGACCCGCCGCACATGAAGCGCAAGAAGCTTTCGGAAACCAGGATCGATTACATTGGCCTGGGATTGGTGGCTTTGGGTTTGGGCACCTTGCAGGTTGTCCTCGACAAGGGGCAACGTGATGACTGGTTCGAGTCGCACTTCATCGTGGTCATGTCGGTGATCGCCGCCGCCTCGCTTTTATTTCTCATCTACTGGGAGTGGACCCGGGAAGACCCCGTCATCGACCTGCACTTATTCACCAACCGCACCTTCGCGGCTTCGAATATGTTGATGTTCATGCTGGGTTTCGCGTTGCTGGGCAGCACGGTGCTGCTCCCGCTGTTCATGCAGACGCTGCTTGGTTATACCGCCGAGCAATCCGGCCTGGCATTGTTGCCCGGAGGTTTCAGCCTGATGCTGCTGATGCCGCTCGTGGGTTTTATGCTCTCCCGCTACGACGCGCGCAAGATGATGATGGGTGGACTCTTGGTGCTGTCGTTCTCCCTGTTTCACATGACAAATTTCACCCTGGGTGTCGATTTCCGTACCGTGATGTTCGCCCGCATGATCCAGACCGCGGGCATGGCCTTCCTTTTTGTCCCCATCAACACTGCGGCTTATGCGTTTCTGCCCAGAGAGAAGAACAATGCCGCCTCGGGACTGATGAACCTGGCCCGCAATATTGGCGGTAGCGTAGGCATTTCGATTGTGACCACCATGTTGGACCGGAGACAGCAATATCATCTCAACCGCATGTCGAGTCATCTTACGGCGGGGAGTCCGCAAGTGCAGTCCATGCTTCAGGGCACGGCGCGCGCGCTCGAGGCCCGGGGATTTTCCGCTTCAGAGGCCATGCATCGGGCCTACGCCCTTTTGCAGGCTAATGTTTTCCGCCAGGCCAGCATGCTGGCTTACATTGACAACTTCTGGTTGTTGGGAGTAGCTATTTTAGTTATGGTTCCGCTGGTCTTTCTGATGAAGCGGCCCAAAACCGGCGGCGAAATAGCCGTCCACTAAGCTATGTGGGTGGTGCTGTCAGTCTTGTCTGCCGCTTTTGAAGTTGATTTTGGTTTGGATTTCAGAGTTTAGTCACGGGCAACACTGATTAGAAAAGATCAGAGTCAAAGGCGGAGGGCAAGCGCGCCCGCCCCACACGGCTAGAGGGAACATACTTTGTTTCGAGTCATCACGGTCGAACGGGAATTTGGCAGCGGGGCCGCCGAGATCGCACGCGTGCTTGCCGACCGGTTGGACTGGAAACTCTGGGATCAGGCCCTGACCGAGGAGATCGCCAACGAAGCTCAGGTTGATCGCTCCGCTGTGATGTATTGCGATGAACGCCTGGACAGCACCTTTCACCGCCTGGCCAAGACTTTCTGGCGCGGCAGCTACGAACGCAGCATGTCCACGAAGGCTGCCGAGCCTTTCGACGCGGACCGCTTTGTCGCGATTGGCCGGGAAGTGATGACCCGGATAGCTGCGGCCGGAAACTGCGTCATCGTCGGACGAGGCGCTCCTTATTTCCTGCGCGAGCTTCCGGATGCCTTCCACGTATTCCTCTATGCTCCACGGTCTGAAAAGCTTCGCCGCCTGCGCGCGGATCGGGCACAACGAGAAAGAAGCCGAAGAATTGGTCGACACCGTGGATCGCGACCGCATTGAATTTGTAAAACACTATTTCGGGGCCGACTGGCCCACCCGCTGCCTCTACCACATGATGATCAACACCGCCGTCGGCGATGAAGTCGTCATTTCAACCGTCCTCGACACCATGCGCCTGCTGGAAAAGCCTGTACCCGCCGGAAGCGCTGTCCCCCAGCTTGAAAAGTGCCCGTAACTCTTTGGTAATACAGGGTTGCACCTTTTTCGTTGCACTTTAACATTGCTGAAATATCTTCGGATTAGCATCATAACGAAGACAGCTCTGCGGAGGCTTCAGAAATGGGAGCGGCCCGGATTTCACAACATGCTCTTCCCTTGCAGGTAGCGGCTGTCTGCTACCGGCGCCGCGGCCCGTCAGTCGAGTTCCTGCTGGTGAACACCAATGGCGGCAACAAGTGGACCTTTCCCAAGGGCGATCCCGAAACATCCCTTTCCCATGGCCAGGCTGCGGAACGCGAGGCCTGGGAAGAAGCCGGTGTCCGCGGCACGCATTGAGTCGCGCCATTTCTGCCTTTACATCCATTCGAAAGGCGTTTTCTGGAAATCTCCAGGAGTGCGGGAGTATGTGATCAAAGCGTTTCTGCTGGAGGTGGAGGCGGCAGAGGAACCACAGGAACTCTCGCGGAACCCTACGTGGTTCAGCCCTGAGGAGACCAAAAAGATCCTGGCCAAAGGTCGCGAGGTGAAGTACGCGCGCGAACTGCAGACGGTGGTCGATCGCGCGATGGAAAAAATCGGCGCGGCGATACCTCTTAAAGCGTAGCGCCGCCGTCCCTCTGCCTGCACCTGTCATGCTGAGCGCAGTCAGGACGGTCGCTTGCGACCGGCCAGACGAAGTCGAAGCACCCCTATGCCCTCCCCGGCACACTTTCGGAACGCTGCCAAAACCCAAGTGCTGATAGTTCAGTTGCGCAGTAGGGGTCCTTCGACTCCGTATCCCCTTCGCGTCGCGAACGGGCCACTCCGCTCAGGATGACAGAGTTCTGACTGTAGTGGCGGTTCTCAAACCAATGGGCGGCGCCTTCTTCAAAACGCCCTTCTCATGAGACGATTGAATGAATGCTTCAACTCTCCGGCGCCGGCAAGCGTTATGGCCACAAGCTCCTCTTCGAAGGCGCGGACTGGATGATCACGCCTCGCGACCGGGTCGGACTGGTCGGGGCAAATGGGACCGGCAAATCCACGCTCCTGAAGATTCTGGCGGGTACGGAAAGCCTCGACTATGGATCCGTCAGCCGGGCCAAGGGTATTAGCGCCGGTTACCTGCCGCAGGATGGGCTGGCGCTCTCGGGGCGTACCGTATTTGCCGAGTGCATGTCGGTCTTCTCGCACCTGCGAAAAATGGAACTGGAAATGGAAGAGTTGACCGGACAAATGTCCGAACTCGACCACTCATCTCCCGAGTACGCGCAGGTGGCGGAGCGCTACCAGCGCGTCGAGCACGAATTTACCACTCGCGACGGATACGCCATTGAGGCCCAGGTCGGCACTGTGCTCTCTGGGCTTGGGTTTCCGAAAAGAAGACTGGACCCGGCAGACCGAAGAATTTTCCGGCGGCTGGCAGATGCGCATCGCGCTGGTCAAGCTGCTGCTGCAGCAGCCCAACCTGTTGCTGCTGGACGAACCCACCAACCATCTTGATCTCGAAGCCCGCAACTGGCTGGAGGAATATCTCGGCAACTATCCCTACGCTTTTGTCCTGATCTCCCACGACCGCTATTTCCTGGACGTGACCATCAACAAGATTGTCGAGATCTGGAACAAGCGTGTTCATCTTTACCACGGCAATTACGCGAAGTACCTGAACGCCAAGACAGAGCGCCTGGAGCAGCTCGAAGCCGCGTATCGCAACCAGCGCGAGCGTATTGAACAACTGGAAGTGTTCATCAACCGCTTCCGCTACCAGGCCACCAAGGCCAAGCAGGTGCAGAGCCGGATCAAGGAACTGGAGAAGATCGAGCGCATCGAACTGCCGGAGGAAGAAAAGACGATCCATTTCTCCTTTCCCCAGCCCAAGCCGGCGGGCCGGATCGTGGCTGAGTTCGTCGGGGTGGCGAAATCCTACGGCGAAAAGGAGGTGTTTCGCGAGGTCAATTTCATGATCGAGCGCGGCGACCGGATTGCGCTGGTCGGTGTGAACGGCGCCGGAAAATCCACGCTCATCAAGCTGCTGGCTCAGACCGAGCCGCTGACCCAGGGCGAATACCGGCTGGGGCACAACGTTGATCCCGACTACTTCGCGCAGGACCAGTACAAGGAACTGGATCCGGATGCGCGCATCCTCGACGATCTCGGCGAGATTTCTCCCCGTTCCACGCAAACCGAGCTGCGCAGCCTGCTGGGATGCTTCCTGTTCTCCGCCGACGATGTTTTCAAGCGCATCGGAGTGCTCTCCGGCGGAGAGCGCAACCGCTACGCGCTGCTGCGGATGCTGCTGCATCCGGCGAATTTTCTGCTCCTGGACGAGCCCACCAACCATCTCGACATGCGCGCTAAAGATGTCCTGCTGAAGGCGCTTACAGATTACAACGGTACAGTGGTCTTCGTTTCGCACGACCGTTATTTCATCGATAAACTGGCCACGCGCGTTTTGGAAGTGGGAGATGGCCGGGTCGAAGTCTATCCCGGCAACTACGAAGATTATCGCTGGCGGAAAGAAGGCGGCGCCGCGGAGTTGCAAAAAGCGGTTTCGACACCAGCGCACTCGCAACCCGCGAACGGCAATGCTAACGGGCAGCCAGCCAAATCCGAGGACCCCGCATCCAAGCGCCTGAATCCGATCAAACGCAAGCAGATGGAGGATCGTCTCCACGAACTCGAGTCTGACATCAACCGCCTGGAAGATGCCATCGCCGAGTATGAATCTGCCTTACAGAATTTTGTCAGCGCCGAAGAGACTCAGCGGGTTACTCACCAGCTGGGGGTTAGAAAGGCCGAGTTGCAGAGCCGGCTGGCGGAGTGGGAAGAACTGGGCCAGGCGCTTCAGGCATAGCGTCAAGACGATGCCACTGCCCAGGAGAATCGAACCATGAGAGCGGCGAGGTGACCTGCTGATCGAGTGACGTTCCATTGTGTAGCGATTTCCACGCCGGGTCGTTCTAAACGAGGAACTATGAGACGTAACATCGCCTTACTTGTACTGGCAGGTTCACTTGCAGCATGTGGTGGGGATCCACAGATGACAAAAACCCCATCGCCTCCACCACCCGTGCAAAACGCCGACATTAGCGGTTCTTGGGAGTTCGTGAAGGCCACCCATTACACCGAGGACACCTTGGATCCATGTGCCGGATGTTTCACCACGGGCCAGGAAGAGTTGGTGGAGACTGTCATCACTCAACAGAACGGCACATGGCAGGGGAATCAGACAATGCCGATTACGGTGGCCTTCTTCTCCGCGACTCC
The DNA here is from genome assembly GCA_963816865.1 of Terriglobia bacterium. GTDB lineage: Bacteria > Acidobacteriota > Terriglobia > Terriglobales > Acidobacteriaceae > JAIQFF01. The sequence goes on along the minus strand of CAWFMU010000009.1, from coordinate 49,981 downwards.
TAATGACTGGAATCAAACCGCTGAGTGGGTCGGCGGCATCTGTAACGGCAATCCAGGGAATTCGAGCATGAATGGGACGGTGGTCGGGAAGGCAATCACATTTACCGTAGACGAGAACGGGCTGTCGTTTACTGGAACGGGAACCGTCAATGCGGACGGTACCATGAGTGGATCCTATACAACCAATACAAGCCCTGCATCCAGTTTTTGCGACGATCCTGGTGGGACTTTCACCGCCCACAAAACCGATCCAATGAATGGCACTCTCGCTGAACAACATATTTGTATTCGGCAACGACCCTATGTTCACTGCCACTTACAGTCAAGGACCTGTGGACTCAAACGGAGTGCCATCGTTAGGTATGGCTGGGTCGGACACCGTGGACGGTTCTTTTACTTTCAGTGGAATGGCGGTTGGTAATTTAGGAATTGTGGATGGGCAATTTATGGGGCATGACAAGGCTGCGGCACAGCCAAGAGCCAGGTTTCCTGGGGCACGGCCAAGAGCTGAGTACCCTGGAAAGGTGTTCACTCTGATTGTCCCTCACGCAAACTACGGCACTGTCGTCTCCAACGAGACTCTTGCGATCGTCACCAATGGCTTGCAGCCCAATTTTGCCGGGGATGACAGGATCGCTGTCGGGGTGTTCAACGAGCCGTAGGAAGCTGGCTGGCGATTTGCTCCGTCTGAACGCTTCAGGTTGTGCCACTTTTTGTCCTGCACGACGACGAACGCCTCGTCCGATTGGTTTGCGGAGGATGTCTCCTCAGGAAGTTACTGACGGTACATGCCCGCTTTCCGTTCTTCCGTAACCTGCTTTATTTGCCGCTCCCATGCGATATTCAGCTTGGCCAACCGGCCAGCAGACTTGCCGCATGCGGTAACGCCCAGAGTGCGCGCCGCGCGGAACACTTTTAAGGAGCGCCGCAACCGATGCTGCAGCCACCAGATTCACAAAAATCGCAGTCACCCTCGAACCCGTACACCCCAAGCAAGACTGTCAGCGTGCCCGTGGAGCAGGCTACGATCGGCCGCTCTGTGGTCATCAAAGGGGAAGTCAGCGGCACCGAATCGCTCTACATCGATGGGCGCATTGAGGGCACCGTCAATTTTGCCGAACACCGGGTCACCATTGGACGCAACGGCAGCGTCGCCGCCAACATCAGCGCCCGCGAAGTTGTGATCCTGGGCAAGGTGCAGGGCAACATTCAATGCTCCGACCGTCTGGACATCCGCAGCGAGGGTGCACTGACGGGCGACGTTGTCACCCAGCGCATCAGCGTTGAGGACGGAGCCATTCTGAAGGGCAGCGTGCAGGTGCGCGCGGTCGAACACAACAAGTCTCATGCTCAGAAGCAGGCCCAAGCTGAGTCCAAGCCCGCCGTAACCGAACAGCCGAAGGCGGCAGCGGTCGCAGGCGCCTAGTTCACACCTTTGTGGGGCGGACAAGAGTGCCCGCCCCACTCACACTTCTCTACTTCTTCTCTTCCGGCTTCAAGTCTTCTTTTTTCAAATCCAGCGCCGCGGAATTCATGCAGTAGCGCAGGCCAGTCGGAGCAGGGCCGTCTTCAAAGACATGCCCCAGATGGGCGTTGCAGCGCGCGCAACGGGCCTCGGTGCGTACCATCCCGTAAGTCTTGTCGGTATGGTTGACCACCGCGGCCTCGTCTACAGGCTTCCAGAAGCTGGGCCAGCCCGTGCCGGAATCGAACTTGGTGTCTGAGGTAAACAGGGGCTGCCCACAACAGACGCAGGCATACGTGCCCGCATCTTTCGTCTTCCAGTATTTGCCGGTAAACGCGGGCTCGGTCCCGGCCTTGCGCGTTACGTAGTACTGCTCTGGCGATAACTGCTTTTGCCATTCTGTTTCCGGTTTCTCGATTTTCTCTGCCATACCATTCTCCGAATCGTAATTGGTTATTGATGATGCGAATTTCTCTGGAACGATTGCCATCCTCAAATTTCGATGATCATATCTTCCAGGCGTGTGGGATAGCTGTTCAACACCTCGCCCTTATCCTTGCGGACGACCACCGTATCCGAGTGCCGGAAGCCGCCGAAGTCGGGATCGTAAACTCCCGGCTCACAGCTGAAAGTCATACCCTGTTTCAACACGGTCTTGTCGCCCTCGGCAATCCAGGGAGCCTCGTGGCCTTCGAGGCCAATGCCGTGCCCGGTGCGGTGTCTGAGGAACTTCTCGAACCCCGCCTTGCGAATCTGGTCGAGACTTTTCTGGTCCACTTCCTCGGCGACCGCGCCTTCCTTCATATTTTCGACACCGGCATCGTGGGCGGCCAGCATGGCGTCGAACAGCCGCTTGGCATAGTCAGACGGCTTGCCCACGCAGAACGAGCGCTCGCACTCGACGTTGTAGCCTCCCACCTGAGCGCCGAAACTCAAGATCAAGGCGTCTCCCGTCTTCAGCCGGTCCTTGCTGGGGACCGCGTGCGGGAACGCCGAGCGCTTGCCGAATGGCACCAATCCGCCGAAAGGAGGATCGATGCCCACGCCTACGACGTCGTTCAGTTCCTTTGACATCCTGTCGGCCACGGCGTCGGCCGTCACTTTCAGGATTTCGTCTTCGCTCACGTTGCCGTTGCGTTGCACGAATTCGCGGCCCGCCTGCACTTTGAAATCGGCGTACGTCATGGCGCGGCGCATGATGCGTATTTCGTCCTCGTCCTTGACCAGGCGAAGATCGTCAATCAGGTCTCCCGCGTCCACAATCTTGGCCTTCGGCGCGCCCAGGTTTATTTGATGCAGCCGGCTGGGTCTAGGCTCCTCCACTCCGATGCTTGCCCGGTCGAATCCGCGTTTGGCCACCCGCTCGAAGATCCAGCGCACCCGGTTCACCGGGCCGGGATAATCAAAATAAGCCTCGTAATCTTTCACCCACCAGGTCTTGACCTGGTCAGTCTCGAGCCCGGGAACGAACATCACCGGGATCTCCCGACTCCGGAATTAACGTCGCCAGAGGACGTTCGGTCGAAAGATGGAAATATCCCACGGTGTAGATGATGTTGGTCGCGTCCAACAGGAGCAGCGCGTTGAGCTTGCGCTCTTTCATCTTCTCCTGGACCTGGGCGACCTTGCGCCGGTACCAGTCCGGTTGCAGGCGGTCGTGCGGGCTGGTGTCGGGCATGGCGGTTGCCATGCGCAGAAAGCGCATCCGGCCCAACCGGCTCACGTCAGTGGTGATGCTGAGCGCCGCCACCCCGGAGAGCGTGCGCATGAATTCCCTTCGGTTCGCCATTGAGCCTCCATCCGGAAAAGTCTTGGCACTTCAGAAGCGATCCATCTTAGCGTACCCGCATGTCTCAGGCTCGCCGGTGGATTTTGTTTTTGATGGTGGATCTTGATTTTGGGTGGAGCAGCGCTTCAGCGCTGCATAGAAGGCATTCTCTGACTTCGGCTTCAGCCGCTGAGGTACCTCAGGGCGCTAAAAGCCCCGGGCACGACCGCAGCCCTAATGCAGGCCTGAAGGCCTGCTCCACCCTTAAAACTTTTGACTGCCGCGCCCCGCGCCTCGCCCCCACGACCGGCCCGTCGCGATGCGGTTTATACTTCCTGTGCCCGCTCCGCGTTGCCCCGTTATGCGACTCATTACGTTTGAAGACAGCGTTCGACGGTCCCGCGTAGGCGCCCTTGCTCCCGACGGACGAGCGCATCTGAAGATCGTTGACCTGAACTCGGCCTGTGCCTTGTACCTGCGTGATGTGGAGAACGAGGGCGCCTTCTACCGCCTGGCCGACGCGCTGGTCCCGCCCAACATGCGAGAACTCTTCTCCGGCGGCGACACCAGTCTGGAGGCTGCCCGCAAAGCTTTGGACCACGCGCTGGGAAGTGACAGTCTTTCCGGACCGAACGGGGAGCCCATCTTTTACGCGACGGATGAGATCACTCTAAAAGCGCCGATCATGCCCAGGAAATTTTTTCACGCCGCAGGCTTCCAGAACGTAGACGCCATCATCGGCCATGAAGAGCCGGTGATCTATCCCGAACACCTTACGCAGGAACTGGATTGCGAAATCGCGCTCGCGCTGGTCTTGAAAAAGAGCGGCAAGCACTTCGCTGCCGGAAGAGGCTGCCGACTACATCGGCGGTTACCTCATTTTCAACGACATTACGGCGCGTGACATTCAGCGCCGCGAGATGAAGTCAGGAGTATCGGGCTTGTGCAAAGGAATTGATACGTTCTGTCCGCTGGGGCCGTGGATTGTGACGGCTGACGAGATTCCTGATCCGCAGAAGCTAGCCATGGAACTGCGGGTGAACGGCGAGCCCCGGCAAAATTCTTTCCCCGGCAAGATGTCGGTGAATATCCCTGAAATTCTTTCGCGCTATTCCCCGATGGGCTACAGCGCGGGCGATGTAGTTTCCACCGGCGCAGTTTCCGGCGGCGATGCCAAAGCTGGGTATCTCAAGGTTGGTGATGTAATGGAGTGTGAAATCGAAGGTATTGGAATTCTGCGCAACCGCATAATTTCCTGGGAGGAAGCCTACGGCAGCAAGCTCGCTGTCCTCGCCGCACAGGAGATCTCTCCGTTGTAACGCCGGCGTCCCGCCCGCCGCCGGCCGACGTGGGCGAGGGCGCCCGCGCCACACAGAACCAGCTAGGTCTCGGAGCCACCGATGGTCCGATATTCCCCGCGGTGATAGAGCAACGGATTGCCGCCGCGCACCACGACTTCCTCGACCTCCGCAATAAAAATCGTGTGATCGCCGGCATCCTGCGCGCTGTGTAGCCGGCACTCGAGGTATGCCAGAGCGCCGTTGAGCACCGGAGTGCCGTGGGCGGTGCGATCGAAGTGCGCGCCCGCCTCCCGCTCGGCGTGGCGATGGTCCTGGGCGGGGCGCGCGTAGTACTCCGAAATGACGCGCTGGTTCTCGGCCAGCACATTCACTCCAAACCGCTTCCTGGCATGCAGGTGAGCGTGGGTGCGGGCGCGATGGTCCACGCAAACCAATACCAGCGGCGGATCAAGCGAAACCGAGCTGAAAGCGTTGGCGGTCATGCCGTTTACTGCGCCTTCGTAGTCCACCGTAATTACCGTCACTCCAGTCGCAAAACTGCCGAGCGCGCTGCGAAATTCTTCCTGAGTGACGGCCATTTGGAAGGCTGGAGACCTACCGTTTCGTATAGTTTGGGACAAAACCCGGCGGTTGCCCGCCCGGCCCTTAAGAGTTTTACCACCAAACCCCGAGGGTTGAACAATTCGACTGGAAGTCACCGGGTGGAGCAGGCCTTCAGGCCTGCATACAGGTGGCGTCGCATGTCGGACTTCAGCCCCTGAGGTGACTTCAGCGGCTGAAGCCCATCGCAACACCGCCATCAATGCGCTAAAGCGCTGCTCCACCCAAATCAACGGACAACACGCTCCCAATCACTCTCATGTATCATTCTGATGTTCATCTGCTGGTGCCGGTCTCTGACAGGACTCAGACCGAGACGACATGCAAGTGCAGGAAAATTCGCTCACGGCTTATCTCGGCGAACTGCGGGATGGGCTTCCGCTTTCGCGCGAGGGAGCCTGCCAGCTCCTGCGTTGCCCGGACGATGAACTCCCAGCTCTCCTCGCCGCCGCCCTTGAACTCAAGCAGCGTTTCAAGCCCGGCGTGGTGACTTATTCCCGCAAGGTCTTCATCCCGCTGACGAATCTGTGCCGCGATTATTGCGGCTACTGCACCTTCCGCCGCAACCCAGGCGAGCCCGGGGCGCACACCATGACCCCGGACCAGGTCCTGGAAGTGGCAACCGCGGGACAAAAGATGGGCTGCACCGAAGCCCTCTTCAGCCTGGGCGACAAGCCAGAGCTGGCATTCCCCGAAATGCGGGAAACCCTGCGCCACCTGGGATACAAATCAACGCTGCACTATCTCGAGGCGATGTGCGAACGGGTTCTGCGCGAGACCACGCTACTGCCGCATCCTAATCCGGGGCTGCTAAGCGCGGAGTGGATCACTCGCCTGGCGGCGGTTTCGCCCAGCATGGGTCTGATGCTCGAGACTACGAACACGGCGCTGCTTGCGTCCGGCGCCGCACACGACAACGCGCCAGACAAAGTTCCAGCCAAACGTTTGCGCACGATCGAAGAAGCAGGCAAACAGTCCGTGCCGTTTACTACGGGCCTGTTGATTGGAATCGGCGAATCTTTGGAAGACCGGGTGGACACGCTGCTCGCGATCCGCGAACTCCACCAGCGCTACGGCCATGTTCAGGAAGTGATCGTGCAGAATTTTCGGGTCAAGCCGGAGATTGCGATGCGCGACTGGCCGGAACCAACGCGCGGCGAGATGTTGCGAACGGTCGCGGTGGCGCGCCTGCTCATGCCCGAGGTTAACCTGCAGGCGCCGCCGAATCTTTCCGCTCCTTATTACGACGAACTCCTGGATGCCGGCATCAACGATTGGGGCGGGGTCTCGCCCCTGACCCCGGACTTCATCAATCCGGAAAAACCCTGGCCGCACCTGGACCAGCTCCAGGCGCGCACCGAATCAAGAGGATATATTTTGCGCCAGCGCCTGCCGGTTTATCCTGAGTTCCTGACGGCGATAACCTCGCGCCCCGGCCTGCTCGCGGAAAAAGTTCAGGCGGCGGCCGATCGCGAAGGCTACGCCGGGAGGGCCAAGGCCGCATGATTGTCGTACTCACCGGAGGGACGGGCGGCGCGAAGTTTGTGGACGGACTGCGCCAGGTTGTCCCGTCGAAAGACCTGACCATCATCGTCAATACGGGCGACGATCTGGAGTGGTGGGGATTGTACGTTTCGCCCGACCTCGATTCCATCACCTACGTGCTGGCCGGATTGCTGAGCAAGGAACGTGGCTGGGGCGTAAAGGGCGATACATTCTTTTGCCTGCAAGCCATGGGCGACCTGGGCGAGCCGATCTGGTTTCACACCGGCGACCGCGATCTTGCCGTCCACCTGCTGCGCACGAAACTCCTGAAGCAAGGCAAGACCCTGTCCGAGATTTCGGCTGAAATCGCGACCAAGATGGGTGTCGAAGCCAAAATTCTTCCCATGAGCAATGCCCGCGTGGAAACCCGGGTGGACACGCCAATCGGCGAGCTCAGCTTCGAGGAATATTTTGTGCAGCGCTGGTATCAGGACCCGGTCAATTCGGTCCGCTTCGCGGGCATCGAGAATGCCGAACCCGCGCCGGGCGTGATCGAAGCCATCATGTCGGCGACGGTGGTGCTGCTTGCGCCCAGTAATCCGGTCACCAGCATCGGCCCGATCCTGGCTGTTCCCGGCGTCTTAGACGCGCTCAAGCAAACCCGCGCTCCGGTTGCGGCGGTGAGTCCGATTATCGGTAACACCGCTGTCTCTGGACCAGCCGGTATTTTAATGGCGGCTCAGGGTTTTCCGGTTTCCATCGCAGGCGTGGCCCAGGCCTATAGCGAATTTCTGGACATACTGGTAGTGGACAACCGCGACGCCAAAGCAGCCGAAGCCCTGAAACAGTCCGGACTGCGAGTCTACTGCGCCAACACGATCATGAGCACAGCCGACGATAAGGTGGAACTGGCCCGCCAAGTCCTTGCGTTGATGTCTGCGGAAGAGACGCCTGCGGAAAACGCGGCCCGTGCGGGCTCGGATTTGCCATGATCTTAGTTCCGGTCAAGAATCTCTCGGGTGCTAAGCAACGCCTTGCGGCCCTTTTCGATCAGCCCGCCCGCACCGAACTCGCGCAAGCCATGCTCTTCGATGTGCTCGAGACCCTGGGCACGTGGACAGACTGCCCCGAAGTTGGCATCGTGACCAGCGATCCTTTTGCGATTCAACTCGCGGATCAATTTCACTTTTCCGTGATTCGCGACAACGTCAACCGAAGCGAGACCGATGCCATCGAAATGGCAACCCGATTCTGCGAGGCCCGGGGCGTGGAGAGCACCCTGGTGATTCCAGGCGACATTCCCTTGATCCAGAGCTTGGGAGCTGGAAAAGATTCTGCAATCCGCGCCAGCCGAAGGCTCGGTGCTGGTGCGCGCCGCTGATGGACGCGGCACAAATGCGATCTGGCGGCGCCCGGCAGGATTATTTCCCGCCCGCTTCGGCAACGACAGTTTCGAACCTCACCACGCCGCTGCCCGGGCCACGGGGAAACCGTGTGTGGTGCTTTCCCTGCCCGGCATCGCACTCGATGTAGACACTCCCGCCGATCTGCGCGCCCTGGCGGCCGCGCCTGGTGAAAGCCATACCCAGCACCTGATCCGGCAATGGCAACTGGCCGATCTCCCCGTAGCCGCAAATGAGTAAGCAGCAAGTCCTGAAGCAAAAAGCCCCGAAGGGGCAAAAGAATGTAGCCCACGGCGCAAGCCGTGGGTGGGGTCGGCGCGAGCGCAAAGCCCCAAAGGGGCGAAAGCCGCCTTCACCTCCGCCCGCCCGCGAACTCCGCATCATCCCGCTCCCCATAGAAGCCGAGGTTCACTCTGGCGATTCCATCCCCGGTCTGCTGCTCGATGTTCTAAAGCGCAACAAAATACAATCGGGCGACATCCTGGTCATCAAACACAAAATCGTCTCGAAGGCCGAAGGCCAATTGGTAGATCTAAACAAGATCAAACCCTCCGCCCCTTCCCGCCGCTGGGCCAGCGCTATCAACTCGATGCTCGTGTGATCGAGCTCGCCATCCGCGAAAGCCGCCGCATCGTGCGGCGCAAGCGTGGCGTCCTGATCACCGAAACTCGCCACGGCCTGATCTGCGCCAACAGCGCGGTGGACGTCTCGAACGTAGACGGAGGCGGCCACGCTCTCCTGCTGCCCGACGATCCCGACCGCTCCGCCGCCAAGATCCATCGTGATCTGAAAAAAGCTCTGCACCTTTCCATCCCCGTGATCATCACAGATACTTTTGGCCGACCTTGGCGCGAAGGCCTGACCGAAGTCGCCATTGGAGTGGCTGGAATGCAGGCTCTCCACGACTATCGCGGCCAGCCTGACTCGCATGGATACGAGCTGCAAGCTAGTGTCGAGGCAGACGCCGACCAGCTGGCTTGCGCGGCCGGCCTGGTCTGCGGCAAGCTAGCTCGTACGCCGGCGTGTATCATTCGAGGATTCGCCTATCGTCCCGGCCGCGGCAACTCTGGTGATCTGATTCGCCCGGCCGCCAACGATCTGTTTCGCTGAACCGTTTTCCCGAGGAGGAGCCGTGACTCGAGTCCTATCCGATTCCGAACTGGAAAATTTTCCTGCCCTCGAATGGCCGGAGATCGCCGAGCGCATGTCGTCGGAATCGTGCAACGCGCTCGACCAGGTGCTGGCGTCGCTGGATGGCAGCGCTCTCTCTCGCGAGCAATGTCTGCTCCTGGCAAATGCCGAAGGCGATGATCTTCTCGGCTTGCTGGTCGCGGCTGACATGCTGCGCCGCGAGCTCGCCGGCAATATCGTGACGTATGTGGTGAATCGCAATATCAATTTCACCAACGTCTGCTTTGTCGGATGCAAGTTTTGCGCTTTCAGCCGGGGCCCGCGCGAGGAGGACAGCTACTTTCACAGCCTCGAGACCATGGCGCAGAAAGCCGTCGAAGCCCGGGCCATCGGCGCCACTGAAGTTTGCATCCAGGGCGGCCTGCCGCACGGACTGCCTCCTTTCTACTATCGCGACATATTGCGATCGATCAAAGCTGCCGTGCCCGAGATGCATATTCACGCCTTCTCCCCGATGGAGATCGTGTACGGCGTCGAGCTCACCGGCATGCCGCTGCCTGATTATCTGAAGATGCTGCGCGACAACGGCCTCGACACTCTTCCCGGGCACGGCCGCGGAAATTCTCGACGATGACGTGCGCTTCGTGCTTTCGCGCAACAAGCTTTCTACCGAACAATGGAAGCAGGTGATCCGCACGCGCGCACCAATGCGGCATACACAGCACGATCACGCTGATGTACGGGCATGTCGAAACCACGACGCACTGGGTCAACCAGCTTGAGCTTCTGCGTGACATCCAAATGCAGACTGGCGGTTTCACCGAGTTTGTCCCGCTGGGATTTGTCCATCAAAACACTTTGCTGTTTCATCAGGGAATCGCCCGGCCCGGCCCCACTCTTGCCGAGCATCTCAAGATTCACGCTCTGGCGCGGGTCATGCTGGCGGGCGCGATCAACAATATTCAGGTGTCCTGGGTAAAGCTGAACCGGCGCCTGTCACAACTCTGCCTGCATGCCGGCGCCAATGATTACGGCGGCACGCTGATGGAAGAGAACATTTCGCGTGAAGCCGGAGCTACGGCGGGACAGTACACCAGCGGCGAAGAATTCCAGTCGCTGATTCTCGAGATCGGACGCATCCCCGCCGAGCGCAACACTCTCTACACGCGGATCAATCTCAAACTGCAACCTGACCACATCGCAATCGAAGAAGCGCTCGAGCCGGAGTTCGCCTGATGGAGTTAGCCCAGTGAGGCTGGAACCATAATGCCGCGCACCATCGCTGTCCTGGGAGGTACGGGCCCGGAGGGCTTTGGCCTTGCGCTGCGCTGGGCCCGAGCCGGTGAGAATGTAATCATCGGATCGCGGGACGCAGGCCGTGCTCGCGAAGCAGCGGCGAAAATCCAGGCAGCCGTTAGCGACACAGTAAAAATTTCAGGCGAAGAAAACAGCGCGGCCTGTGCCGCCGCCGATCTGCTGGTGCTTACCATACCGTTTGAAGGCCACTGCGCCTTGCTCAAGCAAATCAGGCCCGTAATCCGTCCCGGCAGCATCGTGGTTGACACCACCGTGCCCCTCGCGGCCAGCGTTGGTGGACGCGCGACCCGCACTCTCGGCATCTGGGAAGGCTCCGCAGCGCAACAAGCCGCCGAACTCGTGCCTGCGGGAGTTTCAGTAGTCGCCGCCTTTCACAATACCTCGGCAGACATTCTGAACGGCGATGACGCCGTGGACTGCGACGTCATCGTCTGCAGCGATGACGCCGAAGCTTCAAAGACAGTGCGAGCGCTGGCGGCGAAAATTCCCGGCGTCCGCGCGATTGACGGCGGCAAACTGGAAAACGCGCGCATCCTGGAGCAGATCACGGCGCTCCTGATCGGCCTCAACATTCGCCACAAAGGCCACTCCGGCATTCGCATCACGGGCCTGCCAGAAAAAGCGTACGAAGTGTCGTAGCGAAGTATTTCGGTAGCGCCGTCCCTTCGACTACGCTCAGGGCAGGCAATTTCCAAATTGGTGGCGAGACGCAGAACATGACCGATTCTCCCAACCCAGGCCCAGCCATCGAATTCCGCAATGTCGGTTACCGCCTGGATAACGGAACCACCCTGCTTCGCGATCTCAACCTCGAAATCCAGCGTGGCGAAACCCTGGTGCTGCTCGGCCGCAGCGGCTCAGGCAAGACAACGACTCTAAAACTGATCAATCGTCTGCACACGCAAAGCGCGGGCGCCATCTTCGTAGACGGCCGTTCGCTCGAGGAATGGGACGTAATTCGCCTCCGCCGCATGATCGGCTACGTCATTCAGGAAGTCGGCCTCTTCCCGCATTTCACCGTCGCCCGCAACATCGGAATCGTCCCGCAGATCGAAGGATGGTCTGCCGATCGCATTCAGCACCGTGTCACCGAACTGCTGGGTCTGGTGGGCCTTGAACCGCAACTCGCGTCGCGCTACCCACGCGAACTATCCGGCGGACAGCGGCAGAGAGTCGGAGTAGCCCGCGCCCTGGCCGCCGACCCGACATTTCTTCTCATGGACGAACCTTTCGGCGCACTCGATCCCATCACTCGCGCCGAACTGCAGCGTGAATTCCTCGCCTTGCAGCAACGCCTGGGCAAGACGGTGGTGTTCGTCACCCACGATCTGCGCGAAGCCCTCCTCCTCGGTACCCGCATCGCGCTCATGGAATCAGGCCAACTCGTAGTCACGCTGTCGCCCGACGAATTTGTGCGCTCCACCAACCCGATGGTCGCCGACTACGTTGACGCCTTCAAAACCGAAATCTCATCCAAAAGAGGGAGGGAGCGATGAATCCGAAAAGTAGCGCCGGCATCCCGCCGGCTGTCCCGAGGGCATCTTGCCCTCGGAGATGCGAAGCATATCTCCTCAGAGCACGAGGCCAATCATGAATGTCCTTCAATTCATCTCGCAGAATCGCATGGAAGTTCTGGACCTCACCACCGAGCATCTTTGGTTGGTCGGGGCCTCCATCACCCTGGCAGTCCTCATCGGAATTCCGCTCGGCGTCGCGATTACGCGCTGGCCAGTCTTGAGCAAACCCGTGCTCGGCGGCGCGAACATTATCCAAACCGTTCCCAGCCTGGCGCTATTCGGATTTCTCCTGCCCGCGCCCTGGATCGGCGCCCGCGCCGACCGCATCGCCATACTCGCACTGATGCTGTACGCACTCCTGCCCCTCATTCGTAACACCTACACCGGCATCAAGGGCGTCGATCCCGCCGTGGTCGAAGCGGGACGCGGCATGGGCATGACCGACCGCCAGTTACTTTGGCAGGTCGAACTCCCCCTGGCGCTGAGTGTGATCATCGCGGGCGTCCGCGTGGCCACCGTGCTCTCGATTGGCCTCGCCACCATCGCCGCCGCGATCGGCGCGGGCGGCCTGGGCGAATTTATTTTTCGTGGCTTGGCCATGGTCAACAACCAGGTCATCCTGGCGGGCGCAATTCCCGCTGCGGCTCTCGCAATACTTGCGGACACGAGCCTGGGATGGCTGGAAAAGCGCCTAAGCCCCGCTAAGTTGTAAAGCAGTATAAAGTGAGTTGTCATCCTGAGTGGCCGAAAGGCCACGAAGGACCCATGCATTCAGCCCGCACCATAGATTCGATTCATGAAAACGAATCAGCCCGCACCAAACTTGCGCATGCTCGCGCCATCCTCATCCTCGCGTTCGTCGCTACTCTCTCACCGCTTGCGGACCGCCACGCGCCGACGTCATCGTAGTCGGTTCCAAGAATTTCACCGAGCAACTCGTCCTCGGCGAAATCATGGCGCAGCAGATCGAGAACAAGACTCACCTGCCGGTCGAGCGCCGTTTCTACCTGGCGGGCACCTACATTTGCCAGCAGGCGATTCTCGGCGGCCGCATCGATATCTATCCCGAATACACCGGCACCGCCCTGACCGCAATTCTGAAAGAGCAACCGTCCAGCAATCCCGCCGAGGTCTACAACCGGGTCAAGACCGAATACGCCAGACGGTTCAATCTCGAACTCGGCCAGCCTTTCGGATTCAATAACACCTTCGCCATCGAAATCCGCGGCGAAGACGCCCGCCGTCTCGGCCTGAAAACCATCTCGCAAGCCGCCGCCTACACTCCGAAATGGCGCGCCGGCTTCGGCTACGAATTCACGGGACGTCCCGACGGTTACAAGGGACTGGCGGCAACCTACGGACTTCGTTTCGCCGAAACTCCCAGCGTCATGGACCTGGGCCTGCTCGCCCGCGCGCTCACCAACAAACAAATCGACCTCGCTGCCGGAAACATGACCGATGGCCTGATCCCGGTGCTGGACCTGTTCGTCCTCGAAGACGACCGCCACTACTTTCCGCCGTACGAGGCTGTTCCCATCATGCGGCAGGAAATGCTGGCGCATCATCCCGGCGTGGCCCAGGCGCTGCATGAACTCGCAGGGAAAATTTCAGACGAGGACATGCGCCAACTCAACTACGCCGTAGACGGCCAGCATCGCGACGTGAAGGAAGTGGTAAGAGAGTTTCTGCGGCAGAAAGGCCTATCAAAGTAGCGCCCGTCGGACAGCCGCCGGAACGGCGGCGCCACGTTACATCAACCACACCGCATCCACATCCACAATCACCTGCGACCGCGGAATCTTCTGCTGCGCGGCATATGCCAGCATCGTCCTGAGCAAGGTGTTCAGCTTCTCGCGGCTGGCCGATTTCACCACGAAGTGATAACGATAGTCACGCTTCAAGCGCAAGATCGGCGCGGCCGCCGGACCCAGCACGCGAATCCCTTCGTGCCGCGTTTTCTCAAACCACTTTCCCAGAATCCCCGACCAGCGCAGCGCCTCATCCAGTTTGTCGCTCCGCACCAGAACGTTGGCCAATGCGCTGTACGGCGGATAGTGCATCCAGCTGCGAAAGCGCAGCTCTTTTTCATAGAAGCCGGCAAAGTCGTGCTGCGCCGCATACTGCACTGCGTAGTGATCGGGAAAATAAGTTTGCAGCACAACTTTGCCCGGAGTCTTCCCGCGCCCCGCTCGTCCCTCCACCTGGGTCAGCAACTGGAAGGTGCGCTCGGCCGCGCGAAAATCCGGAAACCCGAGCGCCATGTCGGCGCCGACCACGCCCACCAGCGTGACCCCGTGAATGTCGTGACCCTTGGCGATCATCTGCGTGCCCACCAGCAGATCGAGTTCGCCTTCGTCGAGGGCGTTGAGCGCGCGTTCGAAGTCTTCGCGGCCGCGCACCGTATCGCGATCCAGCCGTCCGATGCGCGCCTGCGGAAACATTCCGTGCAGCAACTCTTCCAGCTTCTCCGAGCCGGTGCCGAGGAAATAGACATACTCGCTGCCGCAATGGATGCAAGCCTTGGGCACCGGCGCCGTGTACCCGCAATAGTGGCATTCCATGCGGCGAGAGCGCTTGTGATGCGTCATCGCGATAGCGCAGTTCTTGCACTCCAGCGTCTTGCCGCAGGCGCGGCACAGCACCACCGGCGAATATCCCCGCCGGTTCAGCAGCACCATCACTTGCTCTTTGCGCTCCAGCCGTTCTTTGATTTCTTCCGCCAGCTTGCGCGAGATGACCTGCTCGCTGCCGGTCTCCTGAAATTCCTGCCGCATGTCGATGATCTCGACTTCCGGCAGCGGACGCTGCTCCACCCGGTCGGGCAATTCGAGCAACTTGTATTTCCCTTTCTTGGCGTTGAAGTAAGACTCCAGCGACGGCGTGGCCGATCCCAGCACCACCGCCGCATTCGCCATCTTGGCCCGCATCACCGCCACATCGCGGGCGTGATAGCGCGGCATCTCCTCCTGCTTGTACGAAGGATCCTGCTCCTCGTCCACGATCACCAGCGCCAGATCGGTGACCGGAGCGAACACCGCCGAACGCGTGCCCACCACCATGCGCGCGTCTCCGCGCTTGATGCGATGCCACTGCTCGGCGCGTTCCTTGTCGGACAGCGCCGAATGCAGAATGGCAACTTCATCTCCGAAGAGTTGATGCAGATCGGCAGCCACCGCCGGAGTTAACCCGATCTCGGGAACCAGCAAAATGGCCGAGCGCCCGGCCTCGAGCACCGCCCGCATCGCCGAAAGATAGATGGCGGTCTTGCCCGATCCGGTGACGCCGTGCAGCAACATGCCGGCAAACTTGCGCGCGTTCACGCTTTGCTGAATGGACTTGAGCGCCGCCTGTTGCGCCGCGCTGAACTGCGAGTCAAACAGGCTGGGACGGGCTTTCAGCACGGAGACCGTGAACTCGGCCGGCTCTTCGACAATTTCCACCAGCCCGCGCTTCACCAATGTGTTCAGCGTGGTGCGCGGGACCTCCAACGACTGCAGGCATCGACCGGCGCCTTGCCTCCGGCAGCGGCCAGAGTGTCGATGAGAGTCTGCTGATTGGAGTTGAGCTTGCCTTCGACATTCTTCAGGACAGCGAACTTGACCGTGCGAGCCGCCTCGCGCGCTTCAGACAAATCTTCCCGCACGATCCACTTCTTCCGCACCATTCCAGCGAGCAGCGCTTTGGACGCCCGGGTCGCGGCCCGCAAAGCTCTCCTCCCGCGTCATCTCACGCTCCGCGAGGTAGTCGAGCACGCGAAACTCAATCAATTGATCTTCGGGAGTTTTCTGCGAGCGCGCGGATGATCCCGACATCCCGGCCAGATGCAGCGCCAGGTGCCCCTCTTCCGTGATGCGGTAGCCGATCGTCCGCTTGAATTCCGCGCCCAGCGGCAGCATGGTCCGGAAAACTTCGCCGATGGGAGCGAGATAGTAGTCGGCAATCCACTGGCCCAGGCGGATCAGTTGCTCATCGAGCACCGGCGTGGCATCAAGCACGCTGATGACGTTCTTGGTTTTAACTTTCGGCTTGTCATCGTGCAGCGCGGTGACGATCCCCGACATGCGCTGCTGGCGGAATGGCACAAGCACACGCCCGCCGACGACCGGCTGCATCCCTTCGGGAACAGCGTAGGTGAAGACGATGTCGAGCGGCACCGGCAGAGCGACGTCGCAGAATTCGGGCATGGTCAATGGAGGCGCGAGCGCCCTCGCTCGTGCGGCAGTGAGGAATCGCCGGCAGTTTACTCCGGGGTCTTTGTTATTCGGGACTCTTGGGCGGAGCCACCAGCCCCAGGTCTTTCATCACCATCTGCAAATCTTTCCAGGCTTCTTTCTTCTGCCGGGGATCGCGCAACAGAAACGCAGGATGGTAAGTCACGGCCAGCTTGGTGCCGCGAAAGTCGTACCACTTGCCCCGCAGCTCCGACATCGGCGCATTGATCGCCAGCAGCGTCTTGGCCGCCACCGCGCCCAGAGCCACCAGCGCCTTGGGCTTGATGGTGGCGATCTGCCGCATCAGAAAGGGCGAGCAGGTTTCGCACTCGTCACGCTCCGGAGTGCGGTTGCCGGGTGGCCGGCACTTGATGATGTTCGCGATGTAGACATCCTCGCGCCGCAGGCCCATGGCCTTGATCATGTTGTTGAGCAACTGTCCGGAGCGGCCCACGAAGGGCTCGCCCTGCTGGTCTTCGTCGGCGCCCGGCGCTTCGCCGATGAACATCAACTCCGCCCGCGGATTGCCCACGCCGAAAACGATCTGCTTGCGTCCCTGCTTGGCCAGGCGGCAGCGGGTGCAATCGCCGATGTCTTCGCGAATGGCGCGCAGTGCCTGGGCGGGATCGGCAAATGCCGACTCGGGCTTGGTGGAGATTTCGAACAGCTCTTCTTTGTCGGTAACGACGGGAGCTACGGCGGCTTTGGCTCTGGGCAATGGTTCTCGCTCTTCTGGCTGGATTTGGACGGTGGTTTCGCGCCGGTAGAAATCATAGATGCCGAGCTCATTGTAGTAGCGGATGCGGTCGGCCAGGGCGCGTTTGAGTTGTGGGTCCAGGGTTGTGGGCATGGGAATTTCAAAGCGATTGCAGATTTCAGATTGATGATCTCAGATTGAACGTCCTCATGCCGAGGGGCTGGTGTTCAATCTTAAATCTAAAATCGACAATCTGAAATCTCTGATCGTGCTGCTACTTGGCCTGTGGCACTTTGCGCAGGCGAACTGCCTGGTCGAGCACGCGCTGGGCTACTTCCCACTTTGTGGTCTCGGGCACTTCGATCACCTCGCTGTGGGTGATGATGGTGACTGCGTTGCGGTCGGAATCGAAGCCCACGCCTTCGCGCGACACATCATTCACCACGATGGCATCGAGCGATTTCGACAGCAGCTTCTTGCGCGCGTTTTCCAGCACATTCTCGGTTTCCGCGGCGAAGCCGATGATGATTTGTGAGCTCTTGCTGCGCGCCAGCTCGGCAAGAATGTCAGTCGTCGGCTCCAGTTCCAGCGACATCGCGCCCTTGCGCTTGATCTTCTGCTCGGCCGCGCTCTTGGGGCGATAGTCGGCGACCGCCGCAGTCTTGATCACGATGGTCGCTTCGGGCAGCAGTTTCAGCACCGCCTGGCGCATCTGCTCGGCGGATTCGACTCGCGTGACTTCGGCGCCGCCCGCCGGCGTCAGGGCTGTGGGCCCGCTCACCAGCAGCACGCGCGCTCCGCGCCGCAAGGCAGCTTCGGCCAGCGCGTATCCCATGCGGCCGCTGGAGCGGTTGGTGAGATAGCGCACCGGATCGATTTTCTCTCGCGTGGGACCGGCCGTGATCAGAACGGTTTCGCCGGCCAGTTCCTGCGAAGCCCCCAGGGCTTCCATCACGGCCGCGACAATCAAGTCGTTCTCGGCGAGCCGGCCCGGGCCGGTCATACCGCAGGCCAGATAGCCGTCGCCCGGCTCGACGATCCGCACGCCGCGCTGGCGCAGCAACTCCAGATTCGCCTGGGTCGCGGGATGGTTCCACATGTTGACGTTCATGGCAGGTGCGACCACCACCGGGGCGGTCGTTGCCAGATAAAGTGTGGTCAGAAAATCGTTGGCGATGCCTTGCGCGAACTTGGCGAGAAGGTCGGCGGTGGCAGGCACGACCAGCAGCGCATCAATCGATTGCGCCACCGCGATATGCTCGATGGCGGAGTCGATGTTGGGCTGGGCATTTTCGTCGCCGCCCGCGGCAAACATGTCGGTGATGACTTTTTCGCCGGAGAGCGCGGCAAAGGTCAAGCGGGCGAACAAATTGCTGCGCCCCCTGGGTCATGATCACTTGCACCCGGATGCCGCGGTCCTGCAGCAGGCGGACAACTTCCGCCGCCTTATAGGCTGCGATGCCGCCGCTGACTCCGAGCGCAACTTTCATGGAGTAACTCACAGCGATTGCAGATTCCAGATTGAAGATTTCAGATTGGACCCGCAGCCATTGGCGTCGCGGTCGACAAATCTGAAATCAAAAATCTGCAATCTGCAATTTAGACGTCTTTCGCCAGCGCCTTCTCCAGCATTTCGCTGGCGACCTCGGCCGCGGAGCGCGGCATTTCGGGGATCACCCACTTCACCTTGCCCGCCTTGATCTCATCCTGCGCAATCCGGCAAGGTTTGCGGGAAGGCGTTTCGATGACCGGAGGCGCACCACCCTGCAATTGCCGCGCACGCCGCGCGGCCACCAGGATGTACCGATAGTTGCTGTCAAACCCATCCATCAACTTCATCGTGTTCTCCCCTGCCGCTAACGTCCACCCGGCGCCGCTGCCTTTTCGAACGAAGCCAGAATCGGCTGCAGCCGCTCCCGCACATTCTTCAGGCGGCAGCGCTCTGCCTTGGCCATCAGGTCGGTGTCGTCAGCGGATCGTTGTTCCTGTTCTTGGGCTCCTGATCGCGTCAGTCGCTCCGCGAGCAGGATCGACTTCAGCGCGTCGATAGATTCTTCCAGGCGGTCGTTAACCAAAATATAGTCGTATTTGTCATAATTCTCAATCTCACGAGAGGCCGTGACCAACCGGCGCTGGATCACCGGCTCCGCATCCAGACTGCGGGTGCGCAGCCGCTTCTCCAGTTCCTGCCGGTTGGGAGGCAGAATGAAGATGCTTACCGCCCCGGGAATTTTGCGCTTGATCTGCGCCGCGCCCTGAACATCGATGTCCAGCAGCAGGTCTTTTCCCTCTTCTTCGGCCTCGCGCAGAAAGCGGCGCGCCGTGCCGTAGTAGTTGCCGAACACGTCGGCGTACTCGAGGAACTCATCCTTGCGGATCATTTCCTCAAACTCCGTCCGCGAGACGAAATAATATTCCCGGCCGTTCTGCTCGCCCGTCCGGGGCGCCCGCGTGGTGTAGGAAATGGAAAACTTCAGGCCGGGCACGATCAGGCGCACCCGATTCACCAGCGTGGATTTGCCCGAACCGGACGGCGCCGAAATGATGTACACACCGCTCATTCGATGTTCTGCACCTGTTCGCGGGCCTTCTCGATTTCGGTCTTGATCGCCAGTCCCATCTCGGTGATTTTCAGCGCATCGCCGGCCAGGCCGGAGGTCTTCGAGAGCAGCGTGTTGGCCTCGCGATTCATCTCCTGCAGCAGAAAGTCCAGCTTCTTGCCCACTTCGCCGCCCTGCTCGAGCAATCCCAGGAAGTGCTTCACGTGGGTATCCAGGCGGACCAGTTCCTCCTGGATATCGCTGCGATCGACCAGCAGCGCCGCCTCCTGCAGCAGGCGTTCCGGATCCACCTGGCTTCCAATCAATTCCTGCATGCGCGTCTTCAACTTGTCGACATAGATCTGTTGCACCGCCTGGCGATGTTTCTCCACGCCGTCGCCGGCCTTCTGCACCTGCGGCCATGCGCTGCCGCAACTCGCGTTCAATGCCGCGTCCTTCTTCTTCGCGCATCTGGTTGAGATGATTGAGAAGCTCTTCCACCTTGGCCAGGACGGACGCCTCGAGCGCGCCATCGGCAGGAAGAGCCGCCGCATCCAGGGCGCCGGGCAGGCGCAGAACTGCGTTCAAATCCGGCTCGGCCGCCAGCCCGAACTCCGCCGCCGCCGCCCGAAATGCCTGAATGTAGCCGCCAGCAATCTGGCGGTTGAGCGCGAAACTCTCGTTCCCGCCGCGCTCCAGATTGAGGGTCAACTCCACGTGGCCGCGGGCCAGTTTTTCTTTGAGCAGGCGGCGCAATTTCATTTCCAGCGAATCGCTGTCCGACGGCATGCGGAAGTGCACATCGAGAAAGCGATGGTTCACCGCCTTCAAAGACAAAGTGAAACCCATCGGACTCTTGCCCGGCACACTGTTTCGCGGATCGGCAACCTGACCCTTCACCTGCGCGAACCCGGTCATGGAACGAATAGGCATTAGTGTTTCGTAGCGCCGGCCCTTCGACTGCGCTCAGGGCAAGCTCAGCCCGCTGTCGCGAGGGCGTCTCGCCCTCGGCGCTGTCAACTACCGCACCGCATTCACCTTGGGCTGCTCCCCTTCCGCGAACTGAAGATCATACAACCGCCGGTAGGTCCCGGGTTTCTGCATGAGCTCTTCGTGCGCTCCGATGTCCGCGATGGTCCCGTTCTCCAGCACCACAATCCGGTCGGCGCGGCGGACCGTCGAAAGCCGGTGCGCGATCACAAACACGGTCCGCCCGCTCATCAGATTCTGCAGCGCCGACTGCACCAGCGCCTCCGACTCGCTGTCCAGCGCCGAAGTGGCCTCGTCCAGAATCAGGATCGGCGCATTCTTCAGCAAGGCGCGGGCAATGGCGATGCGCTGCCGCTCGCCGCCGGAGAGCCGCACCCCGCGCTCGCCAATCATGGTGTCGTAGCCGTTCGGCAGTTCCATAATAAAGTCATGCGCCAAAGCGGCGCGGGCGGCGGCCTCCACCTGCTTTTGCGAAATGGAGGGCTGCCCGTAGGCAATGTTGTTGCGCAAGGTGTCGTTGAAAAGCACCGTCTCCTGCGTGACCACGCCGATTTGCGAACGCAGCGACGCCAGCGTGGTATCGCGCACGTCGCGGCCATCGATGAGCAGGCGTCCGGCGGTCACATCAAAAAAGCGCGGAATCAGGTGCACCAGCGTGCTCTTGCCCGCGCCGCTCGATCCTACTACGGCCACGACTTCTCCGGCGCGCACTTCGAGATTGATGTCGCACAGAATCTCCCGCGACTCGTCGCCGTCCGTCTCGTAGGAGAAGCACACACCTTCCAGTCGAATGCTCTTGGAAAACGGCGGTATGGGCTTGGCGCCCGGCTTTTCCCTTACGTCGTCCTCCGTGTCCATGAACTTGAAAATTTCGGAAGACGCGCCCAGCGCCTGCTGGAAATTGTTGTTGAAGAGAGCAAACTTCCGCACCGGATCGTAGAGCTTGAACACGGCGACGATGAATGCCAGAAAGGTTCCCGGCGGTAAACACCTGGTGCTTCATCTGCTCGCGGCCCAGCAGCAGAAGCAGGGCGATGGCGATGGCCCCGAAAATATCCATCAGGGGAGAACTGATCGCCGCCGCCGCCACCGAGCGCAGATTGGCGCGGAACAGGCGCTGCGCGGCTTTGGCGAAGCGCGCAATCTCCCAGGACTCCATGCTGAATGCCTTCACGATGCGGTTGCCGGTGATGGTCTCGTGCAGAATGTTCTGGATGTCGGCCAGCTTGTCCTGGCCGCGGCGCGTGGTGTGCCGCACCCGGCGTCCGATCTTTCCCGCCGAATAAATGATGAAAGGCACAAACAGCAACAGCACCCAGGCCAGCTTTCCGCCCAGCAGCACCACCACGAACGCGGTGAAGATCAAGGTAAAGAACTGCTGCAGGAACTCCGCCAGCACGCTCGACATGGCGAACTGCACGCGCTCGATGTCGTTCACGATGGTCGAAATCAGCGTGCCGGTCGTGTGCCTCTGGTAGAACGCCGCCGAGCGTCGCAGGATGGAGTTGTACAAGCTCGTTGCGCAGATCGGTGATCATGCCGAACCCGGCATAGTTCACCAGGTAAGTGCCGGCATAATCGAAAATTCCCTTCAGAATGGTCGACGCCACCAGCGCGAACGCCACCACCGTCCAGGGATTGTGAAAATGGGAGGGAACAAACTGCTGCAGGTAGACGATGTGCCCGGTGACAGGAACGCGTGAACAGCTGCATCTCGCGCGAAGGAGAACCGGGATTCAGCACGCGGTCAAAAATGGGCCTGATCAGCAACACCCGGAAGGCGTCCAGCAATCCGACCGCCGCCATCAGCAACACCGAAGACAGCAACTGCCACCAATACGGAGCCACATACCGCAGAAGGCGGGTCAGTTGCCGCATTGGGGGCTCTCGGTGCGCAGCCCGTCACGGCCCGCGCCTGATGGAATCGGCATATCGTCGCAAGGTCTTATTCTACTGCAGTCGTCAGTCGTCGGTCGTCAGTCGTCAGCCAGCCATTTGGCATTCTGACGACGATGTCGACTGACAGGCCGACGACTGACGACTGTCTACTTCGGACTATCCCGATGCACCACCTTCACCCGGTATCCCGCCTTGCGCAGGCGTTTGCCGACATCTTCCGCGATCATGACCGAGCGGTGCTGCCCGCCGGTGCAACCGAAGGAGATCGTCAGATAGCTCTTGCCTTCGCGGATGTAGTGCGGCAGCAGGTAAACCAGCAACTCGGAAATTCGCTGGATAAATTCCCGGCTCTGCGGGAATGATCGGATGTATTTCGCGACCTTCGGATCCAGCCCGGTCAGCGGACGAAACTCGGGCACGAAGTGCGGATTGGGCAGGAAGCGAACGTCGAACAGCAGGTCGGCGTCGTCGGGCACGCCATGCTTGAATCCGAAACTCACGCACGAAACCAGGATGTTCTTGTCCGACTCCCGCTTGTGAAAACGCTCCGTGATATAGGCGCGAAGTTCGTGGACATTGAACCTGGAAGTATCGATCACCAGGTCCGCCATGGCGCGTATGTACTGTAAGTGGCGGCGCTCGGCGGCCAGCGACGACTTTACCGGCGTGTGCGTGCCCAGCGGATGCGGCCGGCGAGTCTCGCTGAAACGGCGCAGCAGGATGGATTCCGCGGCCTCGAGGAAAAGCACCTTGGTCGGCAGCATCCGCTTGACCGAGTTCACGATCGCCGGAAGTCCCTCCAGTTGCGTGCCTTCCCGAACGTCCACGACCAGGGCGGTGCGCTTGATCTCGGAGGACTGCCCGACCAACTCCGCGAAGCGCGGAATCAACTCGACCGGCAGGTTGTCCACGCAGTAGTAGCCCAGATCCTCAAAGGCCTTGAGCACCGACGCCTTGCCCGATCCGCTCATGCCGGTGATGATGACGAGTTCGCCCGACGATCGGACCGCGGCATTTTTCCGGGCAGGCTTGCTCGGCTGCCGCTTTGACGCTTCTTCTTGGGCTTGGGACGGGCCATCTGGTGCGATGTTAGCAGGCACGGCCCGGGCTCGCCAGTTGCATCCCGGTTGCCGGTAAGCCCATGTTCTCGTGTATCTTGGAACCCAGCGAAAAATAAAAAAGGGGCACCGGATGTGCCCCCTTAATGCTTCGCTACGCAAGAAGTGCGCCTTCCCCCGAAGGGCGCCTCTAACGCAGCGTCGCGACTACGACAACACTCTCAGCCGGATGATCCCGGGCAACTTCGGTTTCGCGCCCGCTCCGGGCAGTTCCTGGCCCCGGTCGTTTCCCGACTTCCAGATCTCGGCCAGGAAGTACTGGGAGCCATAGCGGTGGAAAATCAGCTTGGTTGTCTTTTGCGCCTGCGGCGATGAGCAGGCATTCGGCAGAAACGCCTTGGTGACCTTGCCGTCCGGGCTCTGGATCGTCATCGCGCTTCCGGTCACACCGAGAGGCTGGATCCTGTATTCCCCGGCCGGAAGCTGGGCTTTACTTACGATGAAGTTGAACGGAACATTCGCCTTCACCACGCCGGTCTGGGCGTAGGCAGATGCAGTGGCCAGCAGCAGGCCCAGTCCGATAAGAGCAAACATTTGGTTTTTCATAAAACCTCCTCGTGTCA
The DNA here is from genome assembly GCA_963816865.1 of Terriglobia bacterium. GTDB lineage: Bacteria > Acidobacteriota > Terriglobia > Terriglobales > Acidobacteriaceae > JAIQFF01. Next base: position 25,976 of record CAWFMU010000009.1, on the reverse strand, counting down.
CGTCTCCGACTCTTCGCAATCGCTTTGAAAGCCGTTGGCGCTACGGTTGATTGCAGTTGGCGTGCCAGAGTTTGTGACGGCGCAGACTCCGATCGCCGGGCGTTCCGAACTGATTGATGGGCTTGATGTTTTCGCTGCGATGATCTGCGCCGAGGGGGAATCGGGTTCAGGCTTCAAGACCCGCTCCGCTAACCCAAGTGTTAGAAAGGACCCAGCCGTTGGGTTAGTTGGCGGTGAATCGTTCCTGGATTTGGACTGTGGGACGGGTCTCTGACCCGGTCGGGCGGTCCGAAGGGCCGCAGCTCATCGTCAGTTCGAAAAGTTCGTCAGCTGGGCTGACCGGGTCGAAGACCCGGTCCCGCACATGCAAGAACAGGTCTCGCATGTACATGGCAGGCCGATATGTGCTAAACAGCGGAGTATGGCAGGAGTCGAATCCCAGGCTGGTCGGTATCGGCGGTCCTTTGAAAGGCACTGCCTTCTCGCTGCCCGCCGGCGAAGTGTCCATCGGACGCGACTCATCGAACCAGCTCTGGGCGCCCGATCCCGCTCTGTCGCGCCGGCACTGTCTGGTGGTGGCGAGCGACGAACAGGTCTCCATCCGCGATCTGGGGAGCCGCAACGGAACCCTGGTCAACGGTGTCCCAGTCGAGCAACAGCAGATGCGGCACGGAGACCAGATCTATATCGGCGATTCGGTTCTCCTCTTCCTGGTGGACGAGGACGGAGAGCACCCCGTAAGAAATCCGGTTGAATTTCAGGACACCGCCGCTTTTGATGGCTCGCCGCTTCTGCTTCGCGCCGAAGACTCGCTCTACCTGCAACCGGAGAAGATAGGCGCCAGCTTGCCTGCCTCGGAGCGCCGCGCCCGTGACCTGAACTCGCTGCTCAAGGTCGCGACCGGGATCGGTGGCATTCGCGACCAGGACTCGCTGCAATGGCAGCTCCTGGGTTTCATCTTCGACGTGGTCCCGGCCGAGCGCGGCGCTGTTCTGCTCTGCGATCATCCGGAAGAGTTCACTTCGACCGCCGCCTGGGACCGGGTGCGCGGGCCCGGCCATCCGGTTCGGGTCAGCCGCACCGTGGTACAGCGTGCCCTGGAAGAACGCGTCGGCCTGGTGGTGAGCGACGTCATGGGGAATGAAGCTCTCCGCCAGGTCAAGACTTTGTATGAATTGAAAGTAAGGTCCCTGCTTTGTGTTCCGCTGCTGGTTGCGGACCGGGTCCTGGGCGCCATCTATCTGGACACGACCAGCCCGACCGTGCAGTTCGACGAAGACCACTTGCAGGTCATGACCGCGGTTGCCGGCATCGCCAGCCTGGCCTTTGACAACGTCCGCCACTGGGAAAAGTTGCGGCAGGAAAACCAGGAGCTGCGCGCTGAAATCGAGCTCGAACACAACATGGTCGGCGGAAGTCCCGCCATGCGCAAAGTATTCGATTTCATTCGCCGCGTTGCGCCCACCGACTCCACCGTCCTCATCCAGGGCGAGAGCGGGACGGGAAAAGAGCTGGTGGCCCGCGCCCTGCATCGCAACAGCTCCCGCGCGGACCAGCCCTTCGTCGCCATCAACTGCGCCGCCATCGCCGAAACCCTGTTGGAGAGCGAACTGTTCGGCCACGAAAAGGGCGCCTTCACCGGCGCCGCCGCGCAGAAGAAAGGCAAAGTGGAAGTGGCCGAAGGCGGGACGCTGTTTCTGGACGAGATCGGCGAACTCGCGTCCGGTTTGCAGGCCAAGCTGCTGCGCGTCCTGCAGGAACGCGAATTCGAACGCCTGGGCGGCACCAAGCCGATCAAACTGAACATCCGCCTGATTGCCGCCACCAACCGAAGCCTGCCCGATGCGGTCAAGGCGGGCACATTCCGCAACGACCTGTACTACCGCCTGAACGTGGTCACGCTCAACGTGCCTGCATTGCGCGAGCGCCGCGAGGACATATCCGTACTGGCCGACCACTTCGCAGCCAAGGCCAGCCGGAAGTGCGGAATGCGAGCCAAGCCGCTCTCATCCGAAGCGCTGGGCTGTCTGATGCACTACGACTGGCCAGGCAACGTTCGCGAACTGGAGAATGCCCTGGAACGGGCGCTGGTCCTGGGCTCGACAGATTCCATTCTTCCCGACGACTTGCCCGAGGCCGTCCTCGAGGCCGGTTCCACCACCACGACGTCGACCGACAAATACCACGGCAACATCAAAGAAACCAAGAAGCAACTCATCCTGCAAGCCCTGCAACAGGCCAACGGCAACTACATAGAAGCCGCAAAGGCGCTGGGGATGCACCCCAATTCCCTGCTGCGGCTGATCCGCAATCTGGACTTGAAAGCCGTGAAAGCGGGAATGCAGGAGTCGGGCAAGGAGTGAAGGGCAGCTTGTAGCTGGATCCTAGATCCGAAACGGCGCACTCAGCAGCCGCGCCGGAAGCATGACCACGGCCCAAACCAGCGCGAGGGCGCCGTGGACCGCAATCCCGACCAGACGAAACGGCAGCAGCACTACCCACACAAACGGATAGAGCACCAGCGCCAATAGCGCCAGGGGCCAGCACACTACAAAAAGAATGCACCACAGAAGAAAAGCGATCATGCTTGATTTACGAAGAGAGTACCCGAAAAGTTCCACGGCGCTTGCAAGCCCAAGAAACTGAGAACTGACAACTCGAAACTGACTACTGGGCTTTATCTTCGAGCCAGATTTCTCCGTCTCGAACCTCAGGTTCTGGATAGAACCTATGATCCCGCAGGCACGGTTTCCGGCGCCAGCCTCCTCAACGACTCCCCGTACGGCGCCCGCGCAATCCCGCGCTCGGTCACGATCGCCGTAACATACTTCGCCGGCGTGACATCGAACGCCGGATTCTCCACCTCTACGCCATCGGGCACCATCTGCCGGCCGGCGATGTGCGTGACTTCTTTCCCGTCGCGCTGCTCGATGGGAATCCCGCTTCCATCGGCCGTTTCGAAATCCACGGTCGACAACGGTGCGGCCACATAAAACGGGATGCCGTGTTCCTTCGCCAGCACCGCCACCGAATAAGTTCCAATCTTGTTGGCCACATCGCCATTGGCGGCAATGCGGTCGGCGCCCACCACGATGGCGTTGATCTTCTCCTGCTTCATCATGGCGCCCGCCATGTTGTCGGAAATCACGGTGGTGGGAATGCCGTCTTTCATCAGCTCCCACGCCGTCAATCGCGAACCTTGCAGGAAAGGACGCGTCTCATCGGCAAAGACGTGGATTTTCTTTCCCTGCTCGACGGCGGCGCGAATCACTCCCAGCGCCGTGCCGTATCCGCAGGTGGCGAGGGCGCCGGCATTGCAATGGGTAAGCACGCCGCCGCTCGCCGGCATCAAGGTCGCGCCGTGCCTGCCCATGGCCTGGTTGGCGGCGATGTCCTCGGCATGCATGCGCTGGGCTTCTTCGATCAGCGACTGCTTGATCTGCGCCAGCGGCCGCACCCGCAGCATCTCAAACTTGTCCCGCATGCGCCGGATCGCCCAGAAAAGATTTACCGCCGTCGGCCGGGTCTTTCCCATCACATCGCAGATCTGATCGAACTCCTGTTTCAGATCGCCGCCATTTTCAGCTTTGGAAGTCTTCACCCCGAGCGCGATGCCCATGGCCGCAGCCACGCCGATGGCCGGCGCGCCCCGCACCACCATGTTGCGGATGACGTCGGCGACCTGGGTGTAGGTCTTGCAGGTCACGTAAGTCTCTTCGGTCGGCAGCTTCGTCTGATCAATGAAGCGCACGCCGGAATCGGTCCATTCGAGAGTTTGAATCATAGGGCAGTCGTCAGTCTTCGGTCGTCAGTCGTCAACAAACTAGTCGTCTGTCTGGCTGACGACTGAAGACCGACGACTGACGACTGTTTTCAGTTCTTATGCGCTTCGCAGCGAATTCGCGGGTTGTGCACCACTGCCGGCTTTCCGCAAATCTCGCAGCCGGAACCTGCCGCCGGCATTCCCGGAGACGTCTCGTCGTTTTGCAGCAGATGCTCTCTGCCGGACATCGCTGGCGGTGAACAGCGAAACAAACGGGGCCGGTGCGGCCGCTTTCTCCACATTGGGACGCCCTCCGGCTTCCTCGCGTTCCACCAGGCACAGCACGCCTACGACCTCAAAACCGAATTCGCGCGCCGCTTCAATCGCCTGCACCGTCGAGGATCCGGTGGTGCAAACGTCATCCACAATGACCACGCGCGCGCCTTTTTCCTGAAAGCCTTCAATGCGCCGTCCGGTGCCGTGCTGCTTCTCGGCCTTGCGCACCAGGAATCCGTCCACCTCGCCGCTGGCCACAGAAACCGCCACTACGATAGGATCGGCACCCATGGTCAGGCCGCCAATTGCTTTGGCCTTCCACAGGCGGTGGCGAATCTCATCGAGGACCACCTGTCCGGTCAAGCGCGCACCCTTGGCCGAGAGCGTGGTGGTGCGGCAATCGATGTAATAGTCGCTGGTCCCTCCGGACGAGAGCTTGAACTGTCCCAGCCGAAATGACTTGGCAGCCAGCAAACGCAGTAATTCCTGACGAGGAGAAGCCATGAAAATCTACGATATCACGCTCACTGCATGCTACTGCGTCATGCGCTCCAGATGGCGGAAATGATCCGTCCCGATATAGAGCACGCTGAAAAGCATCAGGTTGTAGCCCATGTGAATCAGAAGTCCGGGCGTCACCGACCGGGTCACCACTCGCGTAATGGTAAGGACCAGGCCCACTACGAACAGGACCAGCAGTGGTCCCCAGGCTTGTCCCAGTTGTTCGCCGTGCACCATGGCAAAAGCCAGACTCGTCGCCAGCACCGCCAGTATCCTTCCCCACCTGCCGGCAGCGGATGCCTCCGGAGCCGGCGCTATACTAAGCGCTCCGAGCAGGCCACCCAGAACTAAAAGCGCTGTCGTAGCGATTCCGAAGGCATGATTCGAAATCGCTCCCGCCGCGAGTCCCCAGGCCACGGTCGCGGAGGCCGGCAGCAACATCAGGCCAGACGGTCTCTCTCCCGCCTTCATACTTCGCATTATCACCAGCGCCCCGACCATAAGAAAAACTACAACCGCCAGCAGGACTGACCACGCCAGCGGAAGCCGATGTTCGATGTATCCCCAGCCCGTCATGATCAGTATCCAGATGCAACCGCGACGAACCTGACGCGGCGTCATGAAAAGCGTTTGCAGCCAGCGGTCCAGCACCGGGTACAGAAATCCGCGGAAAAGCATCTCCTCGGCCAGCGGCGCGACGGCCACTCCGAAAATCATCATCAGATACGCGCCCTGCCGGTTCTGGAAGAACTGGTCCATGGGCAAGGATTTCGGAATGGGCAACAGCCGCGAAAGTTCCCCCAGGGCCACCGCCAGAAAAGCGCCTGCCGATAGAAACCCCAGCCAGCCAAGGTTTCCCGGCCAATGCCATCCCACCGTCTGCCAGAAAGAGCGTTGCTGGTGACGAGTCACCAGCCCGTACATGGCTACCAGCATGGCCACGTAAGCCAGCGTCATGCTGGGCACAATCACCAGCGGCCCGGGATTCTTCCCCAACTGAGCGGCGGACATGCCGTGCGAGAGCGGGCTATGCAAGACGATGACGAAAGCGATCGAGGTGAACAGGAACAGTGCGGCTACCAAAACCAGCCCGACGATCAGGAGATCAAGCCCGCTCCAGGGCGGATTTTCGGCGCCGGGATTGATAACAACCGCCGGCGGCGAGACCGCCGGTTCCACCGGTGGCTCGATCTGCATCTCCGGGACAACGTGATCAGATGAAGACAATTTGGTTTTCTGTACCTAATGTCAGTCAATGTAGGCGCGAGCGCCCCGCTCGTGCGGCAGTGTTCGTGGCGCTGCTGCACGAGCGAGACGCTCGCGCCTACATTGACCACTAAGCGATCGAGGTCTTCTCCCGCAGTCCGTTGGCAAAATATCCTGCCAGCGCCTGCCCGGTGTACGACTTCTTATTGCGCGCCACCTGCTCGGGCGTGCCCTGGGCAACAATGCGTCCGCCTTCTTCTCCGCCCTCCGGACCAAGATCAATAATCCAGTCAGCGTTGCGGATCACATCCAGATTGTGTTCGATGATCATAACTGTATTTCCCAGGTCGGTCAGGCGGTGCAGCACTTCGAGCAACTTCTTGACATCATCAAAGTGCAGGCCGGTCGTGGGCTCATCGAGCAGATACATGGTCTTTCCGGTCTGCCGCTTGCTCAGTTCGCGCGCTAGTTTGATACGCTGGGCCTCTCCGCCGGACAGCGTCACCGCCGATTGTCCCAAATGAATGTAGCCCAAGCCGACGTCGACGAGCGTCTGCAGCTTCTGCCTGACCTGCGGAATATTCTCCAGAATGGGCAGCGCGTCCGAAACCGGCATCTCGAGAAGATCGGCGATGGATTGTCCCTTGTATTTCACCGCCAGGGTCTCGTGGTTGTAGCGATGGCCGCCGCAGACTTCGCACAGCACGTACACATCCGGCAGAAAATTCATTTCGATGCGCCGCTGTCCTTCGCCCTGGCAAGCCTCGCAGCGTCCTCCCGAAACGTTAAAAGAGAACCGTCCCGGCTTGTAACCTCGCTCGCGCGATTCCGGCAGCATCGCGTACAGGTCGCGGATCTGGGCAAACACCCCTGTATAAGTTGCCGGATTCGAGCGCGGCGTGCGCCCGATCGGCGACTGGTCAATTCGAATGACTTTGTCAATATTCTCCGTGCCGGAAATCGCTTTATATGTGCCGGGTTCTTCCCGCGAGCGGTAAAGCTTCTGAGCCAGGGCGCGGTAGAGAATGTCATTCACCAGCGTGGACTTGCCCGAGCCCGAAACCCCGGTCACCACCGTCATCACACCCAGCGGAAACGCAACATCAAGATTCTTTAGATTATTTTCCCGCGCGCCCAGCAACGTAATTGCCGCCCCGTTCGGCGTTCGCCGGTCCGGCCGCATTTCGATCTGTGTCCGTCCCGAGATGTACGCCCCGGTCAGCGACTCCGGCACACGCTCGATCTCCTGTGGCGTTCCGTGCGCTACTAGTGCGCCGCCATGGCGGCCCGCACCGGGACCAAGGTCAATCACGTAATCCGCCCGCCGGATGGTTTCTTCATCGTGTTCCACCACCAGCACGGTGTTGCCCAGATCGCGCAGTTCCTCGAGCGCCTTCAGCAGCCGGCCGTTGTCGCGATGATGCAGTCCGATAGAAGGCTCGTCCAGCACGTAGAGCACGCCGCGCAATTTGGATCCGATCTGCGTCGCCAGCCGGATGCGTTGTCCTTCGCCGCCGGAGAGCGTAGCCGCCGAGCGTTCCAGCGAGATGTAGCCCAGCCCCACCGCATCCAGAAATTGCAGGCGCTCGACAATCTCGTGCACGATGCGCCCGGCAATAATCGCTTCGCGCCCGTTGAGTTTGATCTTGCGCGCCGTCTCCAGCGCCCGCGATACGGGCAGCGCGGTGAAATCGGCGATGGACATGCCGTTCACTTTCACTGCCAGGCTCTCCGGCCGCAAACGCTTGCCCTGGCATGCGGGACACTTCGTGGCCGACATATAGTCCAGCAGAAAATCCCGATAGGTGTCGGATGTGGACTCGTCCACGGCATGCTTCAGATATCCAAGAATTCCGCGGAAGCCGGTCTTCCGGTTCTTGCCGGTTTCGCTCCCGTTCTTACCAGCCTCGCCGTACAGCAGCAGGTTCTGGATCTTCTCGGGAAACTTTTCGAACGGCGTTGCCAGGTCGAATCCGTGCGCCGCCGCTGTGATCTGCAACTGATGAATCAGGTTCTGCGACGCTGATCCCGGTCCCAGTCCGCCATCGAGCAAGGGCTTCGACCAGTCGGTGATCACCCGCGCCGGATCGAATTCATAGCGGCTGCCCAAGCCGTGGCACTCCGGGCAGGCGCCGTAGGCGCTGTTGAACGAAAACGACCGCGGCTCCAGTTGCGGCACGCTGATGCCGCAATCCGGACAAGCCAGCTTCGCCGAATAAAGCTGCTCGTCGCCGCCCACTACTGCGACCTGCACCAGCCCGCCCGCCAGCTTCATGGCGAGCCCCACCGACAATTCCAGGCGATGCTCTATTCCCGGTTTCACCAGCAGCCGGTCAATCACAACTTCGATGGTGTGGTTTCGTCGCTTGTCCAGCGGGATGTCGTCTTCGAGATTGACCAGCTCGCCGTCAATGCGAGCCCGGGTGAAGCCGTGCTGCACCAGCTTCTCCATCTCTTTCTTGAACTCGCCTTTGCGCCCCCGCACGATGGGAGCGAGAACCATGACGCGATCTTCCGGAGTCAGGCTCATCACCCGCGCCACAATCTGCTCCGCCGACTGCCGCGCAATGGCCCGCCCGCAGCTGGGGCAGTGAGGAATGCCGATCGAAGCAAATAAAAGGCGAAGATAATCGTAGATCTCGGTGATCGTCCCAACCGTGGACCGCGGACTCCGGCTGGTGGTCTTCTGCTCAATCGAGATCGAGGGGCTCAGACCGTCAATGGCATCCACGTCCGGACGCTCCATCTGGTCCAGAAACTGGCGTGCATAGGCCGACAGCGTCTCCACGTAGCGCCGCTGGCCCTCGGCATAGATCGTGTCAAAGGCCAGGGACGACTTCCCCGACCCGCTGAGCCCGGTAATCACGGTGAGGGTATTACGGGGGATTTCGACGTTTATATTCTTGAGGTTATGCTGCCTCGCCCCGCGCACCGAAATCTTGGTAATAGGCATGAAATTGGCGAAAGTAAAACTGGCCTTCCGTAATATGGACGGCCCCACAGAAATGATGGAAAGTGGGTTTGCGCGGCTCTACTCACGTATCTTAGTAGCTAACAGCGGCAAGCGTCAACGCGGGTAAAGTCATGGATTGCGCCAAACGGGTCCGGAGCATCTAAGCCGGGACCTGACAGGAAAGTAGGCCGAACTTGGGCGGGTTAATCGTTGCTTTCGTCATGTCGTTCACAGCCATCACGGTAGTACTCGTGGGGATCCTCACGGCCTACGCCGTGGTAACCGGCATTCTGTACGCCTTCGCCTATAGCTCGCGCCGGCGCCCCCGCGCCACGTCTGCCGTGCTCGTACCCAGCCAGAGCCAAGCCAGCGGCGACTGAAGACCCGGACCTCAGACTTCGGACGTCAGCCCTCGGCCTTCAGATTCGAAGTACCTTCAGACCTAAAATTCGTCCTCATGTGTTGATGACGGACGACGGGCGTCCCGCCCGTCTCATGCGTATAACACCGACACCGAATGGTTCTGGGACTCGTAGTCCAAGAGTCTGAAGTCTGACGCCCGAGTCCTGGGCCCTCAGGAACACGGTCACAGTTCCCGGGCTGGAGGCCGCAGACACAAGCAAGCCGCCCGGTAGGGACGGAGTGCCGCTGGATCATGCCTCGCGGATGCCTATCTTTCAGCGCCCTTTGGTTCTTCCATGAACTTCGCGACAACAGCAAGGATCCAGAGGATCAGGCAAAAATCAAGCGAATCGATGCCAGCAATCGCCGGTGCGGGAACCCACTCTGGTCGTCCAGGGAACAAATAAGATCAACGGAATATGAAACGCCGCAATGCCCGCCATGGTCCCCCAAAACCACGCGTGCCGCCATAGCTTTCGCTTCAAAACGAGCATGAAGCCAAGTACTCCAATGCTATTCAGGGTTGGCAACACAAGACCGAGTCTTCCAAAATTATCGAATAGCCGAGCGCATATGAAGGAACCAATAAACACACACAACACGCCCCACCACGGCAGGCGCAATTTCTTGGCCGCCTTTATCTCGCCTCTTACATCGTTTGCTAGGGACATTGGCGGACCGCCCTCCCTCCGAAGTCCGATCCTAGTTCGGCCCGCCCTGGGGGGGCGGCCCACCCTGCGGAGGCTGCTGTTGCTGCTGCTGTTGTTGCTGTTGTTGCATCTGGAGCTCACGCAACAACTCCTCCGGGGTCTTTACCTGCTGGGCGTTCGGCTGCGGCTGTGGAGCTTCTCCGGTAGTGTTGGCGGAATTGTCAGCCGGGTCATCTACCGGCTGTTCGGAGATGTCCACGCCTTGCACTCCCTGTTCATCCACCGGCAACCCATTGTTGTTCTGGGCCGCCGGCACGGGCGATGCACCGTCGGGAACTCCGCCAGACTTTGAAGTCAATATGAGCCGTTCCACGCTGTCAGGATGCGCTGGCGAACCCAGCATCACGTAGTTGAAGTGGGTTCCATTCAAGAGAGCGGCGAGGACATCGCGGGCCGGCCCCGGTCCGAGGTGAGCCACAACCCGCTCGGTCGCGTTCGGCGGGACCTCTATGGCGGCCCCGGTCTGCGTTCGCACCGCCCGGAGAATGTCAGACAAAGTAGAGTTCTCAGCCACGATCGTCAACTGCCCACGGCTGTAGCGGACTTGCGGCGGCAGCGCCGGCATCTGCGCCAGGGTTGGAGGCGGCGGAGGCGGAGCCGGGGGTGGCGGAGGTTCGGGTGTAGTCTTCTTTACTGCCTTGGTTGCGCGCTTGCGCGGTACTGATTGCTGAACTGAAGGTTGCTGAGTTGACTGCGGGGATCCAGACTGCTGGCCTGTGGGCTGCTGGCCTACTGAAGCCGTGTTCAACATTAAGAAAGTAAATAGTATTGAGGCCAGGACCAACCGGGTTCGAGCGGACCGGGCTGATTTGAGGAAAACCACAGTACCTGTTTCGCGGCTCACATTAAGTTCGATGCTGATTGCGGCCTAAACGGAATTGTAGCATCGTAATTGGGCGTCGGCGGGGATCTCGGACCTCGACTCAAGCGGCAAGGGCAAGGAGTTAGTTGTGCCTATGTCGTCTTCAAGATTTGCGGATCCATCGCGGGCGATTTATCGTTGTCCGGCGTCATAGGAGACAACCATGTTTAAAATCAGCCAAAAGCAGAGTTTGCGATTTCTGCTGCCGCTCTCGTTATCCGCTATTGCCGTCGTCGTTGGGCTGGGCGTGCGCTTTTCCGCCGCGCAATCCGGCGCTGGGGCGAATCATCCCGACGCTTTCTCACACGCGCTGCCTCAACTGGATGGCAAACACCTGCGCGCCACCGTCGTCGAAGTAAACTATGCGCCGGGCGAGGCAGACAAGCCGCACAGCCATCCCTGCACCGTGATCGGTTACGTGGCCCAGGGTGCGATTCGCTTCCGGGTGAAAGGGCGGCCCCGAAGTCCGTATTCAAGGCGGGGGAAAGCTTCTACGAGCCGCCGAACGGAGTCCACGAAGTATCCGCCAATGCCAGCGACAAAGAACCTGCGAAGCTGATCGCCTTCTTCGTTTGCGACCATGAAACGGTGCTGACCATGCCTCCGATGGACGGAAGCGCGGGACAGGAAGCCAAATAGCAGCGCTCGACGGGAGCGATGGCCGTGCTGATCCCACAGAGGGAGTCGACGTGACGATGCAAGCCGGGGATGCATGGAGATGTAGGCGCGAAGGCTCAAGTTGGCTTCTTTGCGCAGCGTTGGCCTTGACGTGTGTGCTGGTCACGTTTGGCGAGGCTCGAGCACAGTCGCTCTCCCCTCTTCTCAACGATGCCGAAAGGGACACTTTCGTGCAGCAGATGATGAAGAGCGCAGGGATCCCGGGACTTCAAACGGTTGTGGTGAGTAACAGCCGCGTCCTCTGGCAGAAGAGTTACGGTCAGGCCGTGCTTGCTCAGCCTGGACCTCCAAGGCCCATGCAGGACGACTCAATACTCTTTACCTGTTCGATCGCAAAGATCCTGACCGCGGTAGCGGTCATGCAGCAGGTCGAGAAGGGTCGGTTATCGCTCGACGACGATATCAACGGTTACGTCCCGTTCGTCGTCCGCAACCCGAAGTGGCCCGACGTGCCGATAACCTGGCGGATGCTGCTCACGCATACCTCCAGCATCAACGACGACCCCGACGTTCAGGAATCGCTCTACGTTTACGGAGCGGATAGCCAGATCACTCTCGACGAATATGTCGAAGGCACCTTCAAATCCGGTGGAGCTTACAATCGCGCCGACTCTTATTTGGCCGGCAAACCCGGCTCGGAACGCATCTACAGCAATAACGCGATCGACCTCGTCGGCTACGCCCTTGCGCGCCTCGTTCACCAGCCGTTCACTACGTACCTCACCCAAGCCGTCATAACGCCTTTGGGTATGAAGGAGACTTTTTTCTCACTGCGGGACCTGCCGGTCAGCAAGGTGGCGGTTGGATATGGGCGCACATTGGCGGCTGACGGTCACTACGTATTCGCGCCCAATCGCGTGGCCTTCGCGCACCTTCCCGCCGGGCGGTCCGTCATGGAAGAGCAGATGGGGTTCCCAGACCCACCTTCGGGAGCCGTTTACAGCAGCGCCATCCAGTTTTCTCGCCTGGTGATGATGCTCCTGAACCGCGGGTCGCTCGACGGCGTCAAGATTCTGGAGCCCGCCAGTGTGGATTTGCTGTTAACGCATTCGGGCTACTGGAGCATCTATGGTTACCAGCAGGGATTGGTTCTGTTCGCCCAGAGAAATTTGGACGACCACCTGGTCTGGGGTCATGACGGCGAAGACCGAGGCTATATCACAGCGGTCTTCTTCGATCGAGAAAAAGGCGTCGGCGCTGTCGCCTTCGCCAACGCCAATAGGGACGACTTCCTGCTCAGCCGTCGCCTGGTTGATCTGGACATGCACATGATGGACTGGTTCAAATAGCTGCCGCGGGTATACGGATAGGTTAGAGGCAGGCTTAAGCTACTGCCGCGGCGCGTAGTAGCCCTTGCGAGCCCGCACCTGGAGGTCTTTCTTCAGCGCGGTAATTTCAATCGAACGGTAGCGGCCATCGGCATCGAAGTCGGCTGGCTTGTAGGAAACCACGTACTGACTCCGCAATTCATCTTCAATGGCCGCAAACGAATTCTTGATGTCTTTCATCTTGAAGGGAAAGAAGGCGCGTCCGCCAGTGGCGTCGGCAAGCTGTTGCAGCGCCTTGTCGCCCCGCAGGATCAGCCCGCTGTCGTCGGTCGAAATCGCATAGATGATCACTTCGGCACGCTGCGCGGTCTCGATCGCCAGCGCCTTGCTGACCTCGCTCTGATTATCCTCGCCGTCGCTGATGACAACGATGGCTCGTCGCACCGGACGGTCGCCGCGGTCCTTACTTAACTTTTCGCGGCAGGCCTTATAGATGGCGTCGTACATCGCAGTGCCACCGCCGTTGCGCAAACTTCGCACTCCGGTTTCCAGCAGGCGAACATTGTCGGTGAACTCCTGGGTGACCAGGCTATGAGTGCCAAAGCCCATGACAAAAGCCTTATCGAAATTTGCCCGCAGGGTGTGCTGCAGGAAACTGACCGCGGCTTCCTGCTCGAAATCAAAGCGGCCGTGTACCGATCCGCTGGTGTCTACCAGCAGCCCCAGTTCCAGGGGAAGATCGGTTTCGCGGCGGAAGTTGATGATGGCTTGAGGCGGCTTGTGATCGTCCAGGATGCTGAAATCGCCCTGGTTCAAATTGCGGACGAATTTGCCATGACGGTCGGTGGCAATGAACAGCACATTAACTTCGTTGACTCGCGCCTTGATGGTGAGGATTGGGTCCGATGAGTCCGTTCCGGTGGAAGGAGAAGCTTCGGGCAGAGCCGCGCTGGTGGCTGCCACATATTGCGACTGCGCCCGGGCGGGTAACCCGGCCGTGGCAAGCCCGACCGCAATTACGACCAGCCACCGGTGCCACTTCGTGTAGTTCATGCCCGTTCGACCCAAAAAGTTCACGCCAATCCGCGCTAAAGGCCTCGTCTCTCAATTAGATGCACGTATCGGGCCGAAAGCCGCAGCTAGCACGAGTACGGTCTTGACTGTAGGGGAGTGCGGCGGCCAAGCCAAGTTACAAAAGGAGCACGCGCTTAGTCATTCCTGCAACTTCTTTTGATTGTGCGGTTGGGTGGTTTCTGGTCTGTGGGGTCTGTGGTCGTGCCACACCAACATAAGGAATCTCGTAAACTACAGTTGCCACCGCCATGAAACCCAAAACCTCAAACCTGATCCGCTGCAGCTGGCCCGGCAACCCGCTGTCTATCCGTTATCACGACGAGGAGTGGGGTGTTCCTCACCACGACGACCAGGTTCTCTTCGAGTTCCTCATTCTCGAGGGCGCCCAGGCCGGGCTGAGCTGGGACACGGTCCTGCAGAAACGCGAAAACTACCGCGCCGCCTTCGACAGCTTCGACCCGCAACGCATCGCCCGCTACGATCGCCGCAAGCTGGCGAGCTTGCTGCGCAATCCCGGCATCATTCGTAACCGACTCAAGATCGCGTCCGCGGTCAGCAATGCGAAGGCCTTTCTTGATGTCCAGAAAGAGTTTGGCTCTTTCGACAACTACATCTGGCAGTTTGTGGGCGGTAAACCTCGGTTGAACGCGTGGCGCCAGGGGCAGCGAGTTCCAGCCAGCACTCCGGAGTCTGACGCCATGAGCAAAGATCTCAAGAAGCGCAGCTTCAACTTTGTGGGATCAACGATCTGCTACGCCTTCATGCAGGCTGTCGGCATGGTGAACGACCACAGCGTCCAATGCTTCCGCTACGTTCAAGTCAACCGCGCAGGCGCAAAGCGGCGCTGACTCGACTCGAGCTTCTTTACTTCACGCCCTTTTCTGGATTCCACGAGCCTTGCAGCTTGCGAACAAAAATCATTTGTCCCACGTGATACGCGTTGTGGGTTCCGATGTGCGCGATTTCAGAGGCCCAAGCCTGCAGTTGCTTGTCATCCGCGCGTTTCGACGAGCTTTTCCAATTCGATCATCACCTGGTCGAGCTGCTTGACTGTATCGCTCCATTTCTTGGCGTCAAAGTTGTTGAAGGTTTCGTCGTTGTTGCCGCTGAACTTCTCTTTGGGTTCACCCTTGAACTTGGCCAGTTCCTGCCTGTTCCAGAACAGGAGATGATTGGTCAGCTGGCCGACGGAGTGGTTTCCACTTCCGTCCTTCCAACTCGCCTGCTCTGCCGTAAGCCCCTCCACGGCTACGTCGATCGGAACGAACCAGTCTTTTTCGCTGTGAGTGGTGCGCAACTGTTCCAGCAGAACGCTCCGCAGCGTCACTGGTTTTGGGTTTTGCGCGTAGGCGTGAAACGACAAGGACAGAACCAGAAGTGCAACCGTAGATTTCATACCGCACATTCCTCCCGCACAGATAGACGTACGAAGATAGACGTATAAAGTGAGTCTTTCGCTAGCAAGCCGTTTCCAGACTGTCATCCTGTTCCATACTGTCATCCTGAGTGCAGTCTTTCGTCCCGCGAAGCGGGATGAAAGCAAGCGAAGGACCCGTGCATTCCGCGCCGCCCTCACCTGCCGTGTCGGCTTAAATCGAACGTGACAGCGTATCACCCGATGGGGCGGGGTTTTGCCGCTGCTATCGTCCCGCAATACACAGGTCCTTCGTCGAGAGCCGTTCGCTCCGCGAAGGGCTCCGCTTCCTCAGGATGACAGGATGTGAAACTCAAACTGCCCGCCATCATCTACGCAGTCGTTTTCCTTCACTTCCGCTAGCCTGTGGAAATCAGATTGACCCACTACCAAATCCTTGCTTTCGTTGACTTGCCGCTTTCACAACAAGTAACATCATGCGCCTGTGATTGGCCGGACCATCTCGCACTACCGCATTATTGAGCAGGTCGGTGGCGGCGGCATGGGCGTGGTCTACAAAGCCGAAGACACCCGGCTGCACCGCTTTGTCGCCCTCAAGTTCCTTCCGGATGAGGTCTCCCGAGACCCCCAGTCCCTGGCCCGTTTCCAGCGCGAGGCCCAGGCAGCTTCTGCCCTGAACCACCCTAACATCTGCACCATTTACGACATCGGCGAGCAGGAGGGGCAGGCCTTCATCGCCATGGAGTATCTGGACGGCACGACTCTCAGACACAAGATTGAGGGGCGGCCGCTGAAGCTGGAACAATTGCTGGACATGGGAATCCAGATTGCCGACGCGCTCGATGCCGCTCACTCCAGCGGTATTGTGCACCGCGACATCAAGCCGGCGAATGTTTTTGTGACCCAGCGCGGACAAACCAAAATCCTCGATTTTGGCCTGGCGAAACTTACTCCGCAGAGCAATCGAGTGGTTGAGGGCACGGCAGGAGCGACCCGCACTTCCATCAGCGTGGACCAGCTCACCACGCCGGGAACCGCGATGGGGACGATTTCCTATATGTCGCCCGAGCAGGCGCGCGGCGAGGCGCTCGACCATCGCACCGATCTGTTTTCTTTTGGTGTGATGCTGTACGAGATGGCGACGGGCAGGCAGCCGTTTTCGGGGACGACCTCCGCGGTCATCTTTGAGGCGATCCTGAACAAAGTACCTCTGTCCCCGGTCCAGTTGAATCCTGGATTGCCGCCGCAACTGGAAGTCATCCTGACCAAGGCTTTGGAAAAAGACCGCGAATTGCGCTGCCAGAGCGCGGCGGAACTCCGCGCCGACCTGAAGCGCCTGAAGCGTGACACCGATTCTTCGCGCGCTGGGATTACGCGAGATGCCATCAGCGGTGCGACTGCGACGGCCGTGACGGGTGCCGGAAGGGCCAGCAGTGCAAGGGAAATTCCGGCCCAGGCGGAACGTAGCCGCGGTCTTTGGTCCGCACTCGTCGGCCTCGGCCTGTTAGTCGCTCTTGCCGCCGGGCTACTACTCGGCAAGCGTCTCTGGGGATCGTCGGAAGCCAGCGCGCCGCTCTATCACGAGATCACCTTCCGCCGCGGCGAAATTCGTTCGGCCCGCTTCGCACCCGACGGGCAGACCATCCTGTACAGTGCCTCCTGGCAAGGCAACCCGGTGGAAACATTCGCTGCGCGGCAGGGCACGGTCGAATCGCGTTCTCTGGGACTGGGCCGCGCCGAGCTTATGGGAGTTTCATCCACGGGTGAGATGGCGCTCTCCCTGGGCAGCCATCCGATCGGGACCTGGGTGAATGTGGGCACCCTGGCGCGCGCGCCCTTGGCGGGTGGCGCACCCCGTCCGATTCTCGAGGACGTCGAGTCGGCGGACTGGTCTCCGGACGGAACCAGCCTTGCCGTGGTTCGCAATGTAAGCGGCCGCGAGCGCCTCGAATATCCCGTCGGAAAGGTGCTCTACGAAACCAGCGGCGGCTGGATCAGTTACCCGCGAGTTTCTCCGAAGGGCGACGCTGTCGCGTTTATAGATCATTCCAACCAGGGAGACGACGGCGGATCGGTTGCGGTGGTTGATCTGTCCGGCAAGAAAACAAAGCTGACCCGCGACTGGTACGGCACCGGCGGCCTTGCCTGGTCGCCGAATGGCGAAGAAGTCTGGTTCACAGCCAGCGAACTGGGCGTGGACCACTATCTCTCTGCTGTGAGCCTTGCGGGAAAAGAGCGGCTGGTGGCGCGGATACCCGGCACGCTGGTGGTGTTCGATATCTGGCACGATGGACGGGTGTTGCTGGCCCGCGTCGGCCGGCGGCGCGAAGTCATGGCCCTGCAGGAGGGCGAGACCAAAGAGCGGGATCTTTCCTGGCTCGACTACTCCTATCCGGCGGATCTTTCCGCTGACGGCAAGATCGTCCTGTTTGACGAGGAGGGAGTCGGTGGAGGAGTGCAGTACGGGAATTCAAAAGAGCTAACCTACGCCGTTTACATTCGCAACACGGACGGTTCGCCCGCGATTCGACTGGGCGAAGGGGTCGCCGACGCGCTCTCTCCCGACCAGAAGTGGGTCATCGTTCAAAGTCCGGGCTCTCCCGAGCAACTCCGGCTGCTGCCCACCGGGGCCGGAGAAACCAAGCCGCTCACCAACGACTCGATCAACCATCAATGGGCACGCTGGTTTCCGGATGGGAAGCGCTTCGCATTCTCCGGCAACGAACCCGGAAAAGGCGTACGCCTCTATACCCAGGATCTTGCCGGAGGAACACCGAAGGCGATCTCCCCCGAAGGCGTAGATGCCACCGCGTTTGCAGTCTCGCCGGACGGCCAGTTGGTGGTAGGGACCGGTCCCGACGAGAAGGGCTACTTCTATCCCACCGCGGGTGGAGATCCGCGCGTAGTGAACGGCCTGGAACCGGGAGACATTCCCATCATCTGGAACAAGGACGGCCGTTCCATTTATCTCTATCGCACCGGTGAAGTACCGGCCAAGGTTTACCAGTTGGATCTTGCCTCGGGAAAGAAAACGGTCACCAAGCAGATAGTCCCGGTTGACACCACCGGCGTCTCCACGATCGGACCGATTCAGACGACGCCAGATGGAAAGACCTACGTCTACGGCTTCCACCGCACCCTGGGCGACCTCTACCTGGTGGAAGGCCTGAAGTAAATTCCGCGTGGACATTGCCTGACTGAGGGTGCCCCATCCTTCGCGGTTTGTGCGTAGGGTGGGAGGCAGATAATCAGAACCAGGTGCAACGAAAGGTCTTGGTTTTCTACGGACAATACTGATCTGCCTCCCTCGTCCGTGTCTCCCACCCTATTTTCGCCAAAAACGCGAAATAGGATGGGGCACCCCCACACGCTTATTTCTGACCCTCACCTCTGAGTTGGCGGAACCTTTTCTCTTAACTCTTCTAACCAGTTCTGGACGGCGTTGATCTGCCGTAAAGTTGCTGCTTCATCACTCTTGATCATTAAGAATCGCTTCCCGTCGGGTGAGACGTCGAATGCCGGTTCCTGGCTCTCACCCCGGTACGGACCAGCGAACAAACGGCGCGGCTTTCCCGGCCGGAAACTGGTGCTTGCGTCTACAGGAACGGCCATCAGCGCGTCGCCTTGACGATAGAACAGCTCGCGACCATCACGCGACCACCGTGCGCAATTTCCGCCATTGGTCGAGATAGCAATCTTTTCTGCGAGACCAGGGTAGCTGTCAACGTAAATCTCCGCGCGTCCGGACTCGCTTGAAGCGTAGGCCACCCACTTACCGTTGGGTGAAAGCAGTCCGCATTCTCCGGCAGTCGGGCGAATCAGTAACGTGGGCGATGCGTTTCCGGAGTTACGGCTGAAACGCCAGAGGCTGTATCCGGCCGGTTCCGCTTCCTGAAATAACAGTTCCTTGCCATCTGGAGACCACGAACAGGGATATCCATTGCTCACTTGAGGTAGCAGAATTTCCTTGCTTCCGCTGCCGGTTGCTTGCATTTCTACAACGCTGCCGTTTGAACTGAACGTAAGGCGGGCTCCGTCAATCGTCCAGAGTGGTGCGAGATTGTGGGCTTCAGCAGTCAAGCGGCGTTTTGCGCCCCCTTCCGCGTCGTAGATCCAAATATCAGACCGGCGGGTTTCGTCGCTCACTGCGACCGCGATCGACTTTCCATTGGGCGAGAGGCGAGGAACGCGAAACGGTGCCCGATTGGTGCTGACCGGCGTCTCGGCGCCATTTCGGTCAACCCAGACCATCTGGTGGTGTTGTCCCGTCGGCACGTAGAGCAGCAAGCCGGTGTCGGAGAATGCGAAGTAGATCGCCCCGCCATCGCTGGCGCGTTCGACGCTATCAATGATCGAAACCGGCGAACCCTTCAGACTCAAGGATTCGAGGTCAAACGGCACCGCACGCACCACGCCGGGAGACTGGCCGTAGACCAGGTAACCGGACGAAACAAATCGAGCCTGGAGGATATATCCGACCCCAAGAACTGCCGGCGCCTCCGAGGAAGAGTCGGTGGTTCGCGCCAAAATGTGCGCTTTACCACCGTTGAGCGGAATGGTTGCGATGGCGAAACCGGTAGTGAACAATACTGTTTTATTATCCGGAAGGATCTCTGGCCAAGTTCCGAAATCCGATCCCGCCAACGGCTGCGGCACGCCTCCAGCCGCACTGACCTTATAGAGACCGGCGCCACGTGACCCGAACACAATGACGTCGCCGGCGCCCCAGCTTCCGCCAACACTCAATGCTGAAATGTTGCAAATCCGAAGTGGAGCCCCGCCTGCCACGGACACCCGCTGCAACGCTCCATCCGCGAAGAACGCGACCCACTGGCCGTCGGGTGAGAAGAATGGATGCCTCGCTCCAGAGGTGCCGGCAATTGCCTTCGGTTCAAGCGCACTCAACTCGCGGACGTAAAGTTGAGTTCCAGATTCGTCTTCCGCCACGTAGGCAATCCGCCTGCCGTCGCCCGACACGGCCATCGGATAATCGGTGGCGTCAGAGGTTAGCCGTTGCCCGGCCGGCAACACGATTGACGTCCGCACGACCGAAAAGGCTGAAGGCGCCTCGCCGGTGTGTTGCCTGAAGAGAAGGCCGACAGTCGCAATCAGGAGGGCTGCAGCGGCGGACCAGCCCAGATAAGTAAGGGTGCGACTCTGGAACCCGACCACCTTCTGATCCGGCGATTGACTGATGCTGCTTGCCCCCTGTGCTCCTGAACCAGCCATCCATTTCAACTCGCGTGCCAAGTCGGCAGCGCTTTGCCATCGCTCGTCCGGATCTTTCGCGAGACACGACGTGACGATGCGGTCCAGCGCCGGGGGCGTCATGGGCTGAAGCGAGGACATTGGCGGCGGGTTGGTCTCCAATATCTTTGCGATCAGGCTGGCCTGGCTCTTGCCCTCGAACGCTTTCTTTCCTGTGGCCATTTCATACACCACCGCGCCAAACGCGAAGATGTCGGTGCGCGCGTCGACTTCGCCGCCTTCCAGTTGTTCGGGCGCCATGTACTGCAACGTCCCGATGATGGATCCTTCGCCGGTGATCGAATTTGTCGGCAGCCCCGAAAGAGTGGCATCCGAAAGGGCGGCTGGTTGCGTTAGCTTTGCCAAACCAAAGTCGAGCAGCTTGGCCCCGCTCTTCGTCAGCATGATGTTGCCGGGTTTCAAATCGCGGTGGGTGATGCCCTTGCGGTGAGCTTTGTCCAGCGCGTCAGCAATCTGAATTGCGTATTGGAGGACCTGCTCCGCGGCCAGCCGTCCTTTGAGCAACCGCTGTGCCAGCGTTTCGCCTTCCAGATACTCCATCACCAGATAGTCGATGCCGTCCTGATGGCCAACGTCATAGATGGTGCAGATATGAGGATGATTGAGGCTGGCGATGGTGCGAGCTTCGCGCTCGAAGCGCTCCCGCAGGTCGGCGCGGTCCGCTAAATGATCCGGCAAAATCTTGATCGCGACAATACGATCGAGCCGCGTATCCCGCGCGCGGTACACTTCGCCCATTCCGCCCGCCCCAATGGAGGCGAGAATCTCATGGGGCCCAAGTCGTCTACCCGGCAGGATCGCCATAGGCTGCGGTCGCTCTTGAGTCGAACAGTGTAACGCAGCGACGCACTAGAAAGGTTTGTCTTCCTATGCCGAGGGTGCCCCATTCTTCGCGTTCTTTGCGAAGGGTGGGAGGCAAACAGTCAGAACCGGGGTGCGACGAAAGGTTTTGGTTTCTACAGACGGATACTAATCCGCTACCCACGTCCTTGCCTCCCACCCTTGCGCAGAGAACGCGCGAGGATGGGGCACCCTCGGTCGGGAAGTGGACACAGCGGACTACGAAGAACGCCGCAGGAACCGGCGAATGCCAAAGTCGTAGACTCCGGCGCCCAACACTCCGCCGACCAGCGGCGCCAGCACCGGCACCCACCACACTCGATTCCCGTCCGTGATGCCGTTGTTGCGAAAACCCGCCAGCACCGTGAACAGCCGTGGACCGAAGTCGCGCGCCGGATTGATGGCGTATCCATGCATCGCGCCGAAGCTCATGCCGATTGCCACCACCACCAGCCCAACCATCATTGGCGCCATATTGGATCCCGGCGGCATGTTGAATTCATCAGTGATGGCAAAGATGAGCAGCAGCAACAACGCCGTGCCGATTACCTGGTCCAGGAATCCGGCTTGCGGCAAGTTGGGAAACGCGGGGAAGGTGGTGAAGACGCCCGCCGTCTTTTCCAGATGCGGGTCCACCTGGTGAAAGGCTGGCAGATAGTTTCTGTACACCAGCGCCGCTGCGACGAATGCGCCGGCGACTTGCGCGATCGAATAGGGCAGAACCTTCTTCCAGGGAAATCCCCGGAAAATCGCCAGTGTCAGGGTCACCGCCGGATTCAGGTGCGCTCCTGAAATTTTCCCGGCAACGTAAATTCCCATGGTCACTCCCAGTCCCCATCCCAGGGTGATGTTGGTGAAGCCGCCATGAATTACCTCGCCCGGCGTCGTGGTCGGAAACAATACGACCATGGCGACCACGCCCGTCCCCAACATGATCAACACAAAGGTTCCAAGGAACTCGGCAGTCAACTCCGCCAACAGAGAGAATTTGGGGTTCGTCATGGAACTCCTGAAAGCGATCTAAGTGCAGAAAAGTCGCAACGTAGTCTAACAATGATCGGGCCCGGCAGGAACAGACCTACCTGCTTGCAGCTTGGCGATTGCAAACGGTTCGGTGGGCCACTGTCAAAGCGCCGCCTTCTCCGCCTTGCGCGCAACAAGAAGGAAGCCGGTTCTGGTTGCGTCCTTGTCGAGTGCGGCGAGCCGGGCTCGTCCGGCAGTAGTCTTTCCCGACTTCATCTCCGCTTCGCCGAGCGCGAGTCGGGCCTGGTATTCGTAGATGAGATAGCCATATTTCTTGGCCTCGGTCAGCCACGGCTTCGAGTCGTGGCACAGCTTCCGCGCTCTTGCCCGACGCGGCGAGAGCCCTTCCGTTGGCCAACTCCGCGTCAAAACGTGCCAGCCGATTCCCGCTTTGCCGGGAGAGAACTGTTGCCTGTTCCGCAGTCTTCTGCGCATCGCGCAAGCCTGCCCTGTTTCAGCATGATCAAAGTCAGTAGCGCCTGGGCCGCTACCTGATTGTCCAGGAGTTTCTCTTTTTCAAACTCAGTAGCCGCGGCGCGGATCAGGCCTTCCGATTCCGCCTCGTGGCCCTCCTCCAGGGCGATAGTGGCGAGCTGGGTCTGGCTCAAGGCGGTGTTGAGCTGCGCTCCAAGATCGCGGCGAATATTAGCCGCGTCTTGCGCCCTCTGCCGTGCCTGGGCGAGATCTCCACGCTGGGTCAGCACGTCGGCGAGACCGGAAAGAGCGAATGCCGAGCCGCGTTTGTATCCGATCTGATTGTCCATCTCCAGCGCTTCTGTGTATTTCTCCTGCGCCGGCCGCGAGATCCCCCATTTCGACCAGCAGGTTTCCGAGATTGGATAACGTCGAAGCGGTGCCACGCTGATCCCCGATCTCGCGGAATGCCGCCAGCCCGGCCTGCTGCATTTTCAGTGCTTCCGGGAGATTGCCCATGCTGTCGAGCACGTTGGCAAGATTTCCCAGGCCGCCAGCCAGTCCGGACTTATCGTCAATCTCGCGATACGCTGCAATGCTTTGCTCGTAATATTGACGCGCCTGCTCCAGATCTCCGTGGTCGTAATAAATGTTGCCGATATTGTTGAGCGAAGCCGCGACCCGGGCCTGATTGCCCAGGGTGCGAAATACGGCAAGCGCATCCTCGTAGGCCTTGCGGGCTTCCGTGAAATTTCCCTGGTCATAGAGCAGATGCCCGGTCGATTGCAGGGCGGTTGCCGCCCCCATGCGGTCACCCGCCGCCGTGAAGAGTCTCTGGGCTTCGGCGAGAGCGGCTGCGGCATCGCTCGACTGTCCCAGACGCTCCATCGCCCACCCCTGCCTGGAGCGGGCCAGTGCGACCACCAGTTGGGTTCCCTGGGCGCGTCCTTTCATGACGGCCTGCGCTGCGGCCACTTCCGATCGTTTGAAGTCGCCGATGGCCGCGGCTGCGTTGGCTTCGGCGAGATCTATGCGTGCATCGTCTTTCGCCGGAGCGGGCAGGTTGCGCAGTCCCTCGATCGTGGCCAGCGCATCCTTTCCCGAACCGCCCGCGGCCTGGCTTGCGGCCAGTCGCAATCCATACTCGAGGTTGTCGGGAAAGAATCCGGTTAGCGTGCGATAGATCTCAATTGCCTTGGGCCACTCGTGAGAAAACTCGTGATACCGCCCTTCGACGAACAGCCGTTCCTCGCGCGAAAGATTCTGCGAGAGCTCGAGCGCGCGCTTGGCCTCAGCTGCCGCCCGGCTGTCATAGCCAAGAGCGGACCACGCTTCGGCGAGGGCGGCGTGTGTCGGGGCGTGTTTAGGATCGGCCTGCGCCGCCGTTTGCAGCAGATCGCGCGCGGCGAGTGCGTTCAGCACCTGCAACTGGGCCAGTCCCTCGGAGTAGAACCGGGCTGCTTCTCCATTGCTGGGAAGGGAAGCGCGCACGCCGGAAGTATCGGAATCTGATACCTGTCCGATGCCGAGTTTGCGGCGGATCTCGGTTCCGCTGCGCGAAACCAGGTCGAGGAGTTCGTTCTCCGTGCCGGTCTCCGACACGGAAGCGATGGTCTCGCCGGCCACCGCGTCCTGCAGGCGAAAATCGAGCCGGATCTTGCTGCCTGCCGGCCTTGCCCATCGCCAGGTAGGAACCTACGACCACGAGATCGGTGCCCAGATGATTGCGGATCTTCGCCAGCGAATCCTTGCCGAAGCTGTCCGCGTCGGTCAGCGCCAGGTCAACCTTCATGCGCGCAACGTTTTCCCCGGGAATGGTACGCACTTGTTCTCCCGCAGCCAGTTCGGTGCTCAACATCTCCGCCAGCGCTGTCGAGATCCAGGCTTCGTCTGGCTTGCCGGACAGGTTTTTGAAGCCCAACACGGCCACGGAACGCCGCGCCTTGATCGGCGAAGCGACCATGGCTGAACCGCCGGTCGCCCCTGCCGTTTGCCCTTGCTTCGCCGGATGGAACAGCCGGGTGCGAATGCCACCCACATCGAGCGCCAGCAGCATTAGAGCGGAGATCACCACAGCCGCCGCCGTTGCCGCGATTAGTCCCTTCCGTCGATGGTGGCGCTGCACGACCGGGGTCAGGCCGCTACTCAACCGCTCCAGATCAATCTGCAGTTCGCGCGCCGATTGATAGCGGCGATTGGGATCTTTATCGAGGGCCTTGACGATGATGCTGTCGAGAGCCGGCGTGATCTGCGGGTTGTGCAAGCTGGGCGCCGTCAGCGGGCGCTCCAGAATCGCGGAGATCAGTTGCGGCCCCGAGGTCTGAAGATGTGGCCGCTTGCCGGTGGCCATTTCATAAAGCACCGCACCCGCGGAATAGATGTCGGTACGCCGGTCGGCGCGCTGCCCGCGCAGTTGCTCCGGAGCCATGTAGGGCAGAGTGCCCATGATCTCGTGCGCCTTGCTTACGGTGATGGCCAGGTTGTCCTGGTCGCCTGTTGGAATCCACTGCGCCAGGCCGAAATCCAGGATCTTCAGGCGATCGTCTTTCGTGATGTGCAGGTTGCCCGGCTTCAGGTCGCGATGGATGATCCCCTGCGCATGCGCTGCTTCGAGGCCGTCGGCCAGTTGTGCGCCCAGGCGGAGGACTTCTTTCTCGGGCAGCGCCCCGCCCGCGAGTTTGTAGTGCGAGCGCGACGCCGGTGATCAGTTCCATCACCAGGAAGTCGATTCCGTCTTCGCTGCCAAACTCGTAGACCGTCTCAATATTGGGATGGTTCAATTTGCCGAGAGCCAGTGCCTCGCGGCGAAAGCGCTGGCGTGCGGATTCGTTGGCGAGCGTGCCCCGATTCAACACTTTCAGCGCAACGTCGCGCTCCAGTTGTTCGTCATGGGCGCGATACACCACGCCCATGCCGCCGGCGCCGATCTTGGCGACAATACGATAGTGCGATATGGTGCGATCGAGCATGCAGGTTCTTACGCTCGCCCCGATTGGCTAAAAGAATCGCTGATCTGGACTGCTGGTACTGAGACTGTATCAAGAGTGCTTTCCATAGATGAAAGCTAAACCTCCTGACCGAGGGTCGGATTTTCCGAGGAGCTAGGGATTGAAGCGTTTGGGGTGGGAGACGGGGATTGAACCCGCAACGTCCGGAGCCACAGTCCGGTGCTCTACCAATTGAGCTACTCCCACCGTTTCCTAGCGATTATAGCAACTGGGGTGAGAGCTGTCAGAGATGGCGGAGCCGATAACGTGTTTACAACA
Organism: Terriglobia bacterium; assembly: GCA_963816865.1. Taxonomy (GTDB): domain Bacteria; phylum Acidobacteriota; class Terriglobia; order Terriglobales; family Acidobacteriaceae; genus JAIQFF01. Next base: position 97 of record CAWFMU010000009.1, on the reverse strand, counting down.
GCTGTCAGAGAGCTTTCCCGTCCTGCTTCTGTGCATCAACCACAACCCCGCATTATCTCTGCGGGCGGGGTAACTAGTATGTCCTTTTCCTGTTAGT
>CAWFMU010000008.1:0-40022 GCA_963816865.1 Terriglobia bacterium | reverse complement strand
CTATGAAGGACGAATCGACAGCAATCCGCGCGAACAGCTGGCCGCCAAACACGAAGCCAGAGATGCGCTGAACGCTCTTCTTGCCGGTCAGGAAGTTGCGGTGAAAGATACGCCGGCCATGGGTTGCTCCACGAAATGGGCCTTCAAACGTCCCAGCGTTCAGGTGGAGAACGAAAAAAATAACGCGAAACTCGTGACTCTCGATCTGGTGACTGCCGAACAGCTCAAAGCTCTGGTTCAGAATCGCGGTAGCGACAAAGTCCTCTTCATCAATTTCTGGGCCAACTGGTGCGTTCCTCGCCTGGAGGAGTTTCCAGAAATCGAGAAGATGGTCCGCATGTACGACGAACGCCAGGTACAGTTCGTGACGATAAGCATCAATAGCCCCGACGAGCAAAAGCTGGTGCTTGGTTTCCTGCAGAAGCAGCATGCCTTCAATCGCAATCTGCTTTTCAACAGCAATGATGCGGCCGAGGCGGTTGCGGCTTTCGGCGGATCAGATTGGAAGGGCGCGGTCCCTTACACTGCGGTCATTGGCCTGGATGGCAAGATCACCTACTCGACGCAGAGTGGCGCATTGAATCCGCTCGAGGTTCGCCGCGCTCTGCTAAAGCAGTTGCCGGATGACCGCTATTTTGGCCAGCAGGCGTATTGGAACAGCATGTTCTGATTGATAAGAAGGAATAGTTCGACGAGGCAGAGAAGAGGCATGCCCCTGCAAACACTGGATTTCACTGCGGTTGGAAAATCTGCCGCCCTGACTTAGGATCCAATACCCAAGAGGCGTGCAGGTTCAAATCCTGTTCCCGGCACCAGCCCCACTATCTGCAGGAATATGACCAGGAAACCGGCTTAGCCCTTGCCGGAAGCATGGGCTTCTACTCGCGAATCAAAGCCAGAATCCTAAGTCCGTCGCATCTGCTAACTCCTCCGCCGAAATTAACCACTTAGGTACCGTGTGCAATTGTGTATGACCTAAATTGACCAGCCAAGCCAGATTTCTGAGCCGTATGATTTAGCCTCTTTCTCTACAGGGGAACGGCACTCCCTCACTCGAATTGATCGTGCCCACGAGACAGATGGCGAAAAAAACTCTCGGTTTCAGTCCCGCGGATTTTCGCAAAAAATTCAGCACTCGGATGACTGTTCGGGGCTACCGAGACAACGAGATCATTTTTTCGCAAGGGGACACAGCCGACGCGGTGTTCTACGTCCAGAGCGGCACGGTAAAGCTCACGGCCGCAGCCACGCGTCGCAAGAAAGCCATAATCGGCGTCCTGCTGCGGGGCAGCTTTTTTGGCGAAGGCTGTCTGGGAGGGCAATCGCTGCGGATGTACACGGCGAGATCAATCGGGCCGTCCAACATCATGCGCCTTGAGAAGGAGATTACGATTCGCACGATCCAGCGAGACCCACGGTTTGCAGCGCTGTTTATGGCATACCTTATTTCCCGTGTCATCCGAGTCGAGGAAGACTTGGTGGATCAATTTTTCAATTTCAGCGAGAAACGCCTGGCTCGGGTTCTGCTGCTGTTCGGGCAAATAATCAAAGAGTCAAAGCCGGAGCACCCACTGAAGGTAAGCCAAGCCACCTTGGCGGAGATGGTTGGGACTACCCGCGCTAGAGTTAGCAAATTTATGACCGAGTTCAAGAGGAAGGGCTTCGTCAGTTACAACGGCGGTTTGCAAATAAATAATGGGCTTATCAGCGGTTTCCTGCAAAGTCGGCCCATGTCCGTTGTCACGAAAGCGCCTGGTTAACCACCTTGTTGTACCGGGAGTTTTGTGATGAAAAATAAACTCAGGCGAAAAAACGTACTCTATGTCCGATGCCCGACGTGTGGTGCTAAGCCGCGCGAGAGGTGTGAGCTTAGTACTGGCCAACTTCGCACAGAACCGCATCGTGACCGTCGATGGATTGCCGCGGATTCTCCAAAACTGACTTGATAAGAGCCGCTTTTTCTCTAAACTCTGAGAACCTGATTCGCCCGCTGTCGGCCTTGCTCATCCTTCCATCGTCCGCCACGCATTCAAAGAACTGTCATCCTGAGCGGAGTGGATGCTTCGCAATGCGAAGCATCCACGCAGTCGAAGGACCCCTATAAGCCCCCCACCTTTTGCTACAAACATCTTCCCTGCTCAGGCTGCACATCAGATAATAGGGGTCCTTCGACTCCGCCAAGGATGACAGTTCCTTGAGGGCGTTTAGGGTTGGACCGAGTTCAAGCCCAGGTAAACCGCCCAACCTGCGATCACCAGGATCATGGCTCCTGAAACTGCGCCCAGCATTTTCACCACAGGAGTGATCTTGTTCACCTTGGCCATGAGTTCCATCTGGTCCTTGGCCATGGCCGAGGCAGAGTCATCAAGGAAGAGTTGATCGTCCTCCTGCATGGTCAGGGTGCTGCGGTAGATGAGAAGGATGATCAGAACGACGGTGAGCGCGCCCCACACGATCAGCAACCATAACAATCCCGGAGTCATAGACCACCTCGGTACTGATGTCGAGCCGGTCCCGAAGGCTGTTGCAGATAAATTGTGGTTGTGGCCCCCACAACCCAGCTTTCGGACAAGGGCCCCAACGCGGGATTATAGACCTGTTGGCAAGGGCCGGTGGATGTTTTTGGGGTGCACCGTCAAGGCACGTGAGGTCATCTAATGGGTTAGCAACCGATTATCGGGAACCAGCCTGGAGACCTGCTGGTAGCCGACTTTACAGGCTGCGCTAGCTCCGAGCTTTGCTATAATAATAAACGAGTCCTTTCAAGGAGATACCCATGGCCACGACAACCACCCCTGAAGTGAAGCCCGCAGAGACGACGAAGAAGGCGCCTATCAGCCTGACCGCCAGCGCCATTGCCAAGGTCAAAGAGACCATGGCGCAACAGAACCCTGTCCCGACCGGCCTGCGCGTAGGCGTGGTGGGTGGGGGCTGCTCGGGTTTCTCCTATTCCATGCAGTTCGAAAACGGCGCCGGCATGATGGACAAAGTATTCGACATGGACGGCCTGAAGGTCTACGTGGATGCCACTTCCGTGATGTACCTGAACGGCTGCATCGTGGACTACGTCGAGACGCTCGAAGGCGCGGGCTTCAAGTTCGAGAATCCGAACGTGAAGAGCACCTGCGGCTGCGGATCGTCATTCAGCGTATAAGGCTTGAGATTTTGCAGAAGCCTCGTCCCCAGCGGCGAGGCTTTTGCTTTTGTAGCGCCGGCATCCCGCTAGCCCAGGGCAGGCTTAGCCCGCCCGGGTTTGCGAAGCTTCGGACAGCGGAGGTCGAGACGCCCTCCGGACAGCCGGCGGACGCCGGCGCTACGAAATTCCCATCAGGTGGCAGGAGTGGGTTTTCACCACCAGCCAGACTTCGCGTCCCGGCTGCAGTTGGAGAGAATCGCGCGCCGCCAGCGTGAGATGGACTTCCATTTCCACTCCGCAATTCACCTTCGCCACCACGATCACATCACGCTGCGCCAGCGAAACCACCCGGCCGGGAATAATGTTGCGGGCGCTCAACCCAACCGGCGGAAGCGAAGCCAGCAGAATATCTCCGGCGCGAATTCCAACGCGCAGCCCTGATCCCACATCCGCCCGCACCAGCGGCGTTTCAATCTCAACTTTCGTCCCGGACAACTGGCACACCATGGTGCCGCGATCTTCATGCGCGGCAACGACTGTGACGTCGAAAATATTTTCGAAGCCGGCGAGTTGCGCCACCGTCTCCAGACGCGGCGCGCTCATCACCTCATGCGGTGTTCCATGCGCAATCACCCGGCCGTTCTCCAGCACGATCACCCGCTCACCCAGCGCGAAGACCTCTTCCCGGCTGTGGGTGACGTAGACGATCGGAACATCATGCTCATGGTTCCACGCTCGCAGGTCGTCGACAATCTTAGATTTGGTTACGGCGTCCAGCGCCGCGAGCGGTTCGTCCAGCAAGAGGATCGTCGGGTCGATCACCAGGGCACGCGCCAGCGCGACTCTCTGACGTTCTCCGCCGGAAATCTGCCCGGGCCTGCGCTCGCGCAGATGGGCGATGCGAAACGATTCCAGAATGGCAGCGCTGCACTGCCTGCGCTGTTCATCGCCAAGCCGGGAGAGACCATACTCGACATTACCCTGGACTGTCAGGTGGGGGAACAGCGCCAGGTCCTGAAACACGTAACCGACTCTGCGAAGCTGCGGAGGAAGGTTGATTCGGAGCGCGCTGTCGAACATGACTTGCCCGCCGGTGGCGATTCGACCGGCATCCGGCTGGACCAGTCCGGCTACGCAATCCAGCAAGGTGGTCTTCCCTGCCCCCGAAGGACCAAACAGAATCGTGATTCCGGGCGGCAGCGAGGCCTCAACCTCTAGCTCGAAGCCCTTCTCCGGAGTGCTTGCGCACCTGCAGCGACACAGTGCCGTTCTCTGCGGTCGCAACTCTTGGGCAACGCGATGGCAGGCCCGGCATTGAGTTCTCGTTCATTACTTCCACACCCAAACTCGGCGGTTCACGCCGTACACCACCGAAAGCGTGACAAACGAGATCGCCAGCAAGACCTGAGCCGTGGCATTGGCGCCGGAGTAATCGACGGCCTGCACCTTGTCGTAGATATCGATCGAAACCGTTCGCGTTACTCCGGGAATGTTGCCACCGACCATCAGCACCACACCAAACTCACCCATGGTGTGGGCGAAGCTGAGAGCCACCCCGGTCACGACGCCGGAGACCGACAAAGGCAAGATTACTCGAAAGAAAGTTCGAAGCCGGGACGCTCCCAGCGTCTGCGAAGCTGCCACCAGCCGGGAATCCACGGCCGCGAACGAAGCCGCGAAGGGCTGCACCGCAAACGGGAAAGCTGTACAGGATCGATCCGATCACCAGGCCTTCGAAAGTAAACGCCAGAGTGTGACCGGTGAGCGCTTCCCATCCGCGCCCCAACGGGCTGTGCGGCCCGAGCGCGACCAGCACATAGAAACCCAGCACGGTCGGAGGCAGCACAATGGGCAAGCGCAAACACTGCTTCTGCGAGAAACTTCCAGCGCCAGCGAGAGTACGTGATCCAGCACGCCACCGGAAGTCCGATCACCAGCAGTATCGCGGCGACCAGCGCGGACAGCCGGATCGTGAGCCAGAATGCCTGCCAATCCATCAGCGTTTCCTTTTACCTTTCATCCGTGCCGCGAGATGCGCGCAACTACAGCCTACGAATTTGGTTGCCTAGGCTAAGAATACTTTCATCTTCAGGTTGCATTCATCTTAGTAAACTCTTGTAAAATCTCGCCCCTTCCGACACATCTGTTACGCAAGATGTACCATCCATGATGGGTGGGGCTTGCGGTCTACAACAGGAAGCTAGAGATTCTATCCGCAACCCCGGCTCTCGTTCGGGGTTTATATAACTGGGGCCTGCAACTCAGAATACAAGCAAGACGCTGCGGATCCTTAAAGTGAGGATGTCGTGAACCTACTGAAACGTCATTGGCTGATAGCAAGTCTGGTGGTTGTCGCCCTTGCTGTCTTCGCCGCCTTTCGATTCAAGGGCAACGACCAACCGAAGTATTTCACGGCCAAAGCGGACCGCGGGAACATCAGCCAGGTGGTAGAAGCCACCGGCACCATCAATGCCGTAACCACGGTACAGGTCGGTTCGCAGGTTTCAGGCACCATTTCGCGTCTCAACGCTGATTTCAATTCGCGCGTAAAAAAGGGACAGGTGGTGGCGCAGATTGATCCTTCGCTGTTCCAGGGTTCGCTGCTGCAGGCCAAGGCTGACCTGGCGAATGCCAAAGCCAATGTCGTGGCATCCCAGGCCAATCTGGAAAAAGCACAGGCCAGCGCGCTGCAAGCGCGGGCCGATTACGAGCGAACGGCCGGCCTCGCGAAAGAAGGCGTGATGAGCCAGCAGCAACTCGACCTGGCGAAAGCTACCGCCGATTCAGACGACGCGGCAGTGTCCGCAGCCAAGGCGACTATTACCCAGGCGGTTGCACAAGTGCAGCAGAAGCAAGCGGCCGTCACGGTCGCGCAGACCAATCTCGATTACACGACTATTCATGCGCCCATAGACGGCACGGTGATCGCCCGCAGCGTGGACGTCGGCCAGACGGTGGCGGCCTCACTGCAGGCGCCTACACTGTTCACCATCGCGCAGGACCTCACCAAGATGCAGGTCTATGCCAGCACCGACGAGTCCGACGTCGGCGTGATCCACACCGGGCAGATCGTCAGCTTCAAAGTGGATGCGTTTCCCAAAGACACGTTTACCGGCCGGGTATCGCAGGTGCGTTTGAACGCGACCACGGTGCAGAACGTTGTGACCTACAACACGATCATTGACTTTGATAATCCGGACCTGAAACTATTTCCAGGAATGACGGCCTACATCACGATTCCGGTGGCAAACGCGCAAAATACATTGCGCGTCCCCAATGGGGCGCTGCGCTACAAGCCGGACATGACCGCCGACCAACTGCGTGCGATCTACAAACAATATGGATTGATCTCGGGCCCAGGCCGCGGGAACTCAGTCCGCCAGCGGTCAGGCATCGGGAGGCACCGGGGCCGACGTCAAACAGCAGCGCTCGCACGGGCAAGGTAGCCAGGGTGGCGGCGCAGACAGCGGGCAGCAGCATACTCCGCGGGTTGACGTGGCGGTCGTGTGGAAATTGCGTCCCGACAAAACACTGGAGCCGGTGAGGATTCGCACCGGCATCACCGACCATACCGTCACCGAAGTCGCGCAGGTGCTGAATGGTCAACTGAACGAAGGAGACGAATTGATCACCGGCGGCGTGGCTGGCAAGTTCAGCGGCCACCCGGGCGCCGGGCCTGGGCGGAGCGACTCCAAGAGGGAGATAGGGTTTGCAATGGCCACCATTCCACAATCCGCAATGAAGACGCCCGCCGAAGCTGGAGAGCGCGGCCTCATTCAGATTGACGACGTCCACAAGTACTACGATCTGGGCGAAACCAAGGTACACGCGTTGCGCGGCGTTAATCTCCGTATCGAGCGTGGCGAATTCGTGGCCATCATGGGCGCCAGCGGCAGCGGCAAATCCACGTTCATGAACATCCTCGGATGCCTGGACAAGCCCACCACCGGCCGCTATCTGCTGGAGGGCATCGCGGTCTCCGACCTGACGAAGAAAGAGTTGGCGACCATTCGGAACCGCAAGATTGGTTTCGTCTTTCAGGGATTCAACCTGCTTTCGCGCACCACGGCCCTGGAAAATGTCGAACTGCCGACGCTCTATGCGCAGGTCAGCAAAGAAGAAGGACGGAAGCGGGCTCGTGAAGCCCTTCAACTGGTCGGATTGGGAGATCGCATGGATCACTTCCCTTCCCAGCTCTCCGGAGGCCAGCAGCAGCGGGTTGCCATCGCGCGCGGACTGGTTAATCATCCCTCGATCCTCCTGGCTGATGAGCCCACAGGCAATCTGGACAGCCGGACTTCCGTCGAGATCCTGGAAGTTTTTCAAAAGCTGAATGACGATGGGCTGACGGTCGTCATGGTCACTCACGAGCCCGACATCGCAGAATTTGCCAAGCGCGGCATTAATTTTCGTGACGGCACCATCCGGCGCGATGAGCCGGTAAAGAATCGGCCGGTCGCAGCCGAGGTCTTGAAGAATATGCCGGAACTGGAGGATTGATGCGGCCCACATCGGAACTGAACATTCTGTTGGTTCAGGCATCACAGCCCGGGCCGGACCGACCGTGTACGCTTTGCGGCGGGAGGGTCCGTCATGGAAATTCAGGAAGCGTTGCGAATTATGCGGGCATTAGCGGATGGAGTGAATCCCGGAACCGGCGAAGCGCTCATGCCCGACGCGGTGTACCAGAACGCACCGGTTGTACGAGCGTTTCACCGTGCGGTTGGCGCGTTGGAGTACTTGCAGCAACGCGAGCGTTCAAGGAAGACGCCGCCCGCCAACGCCGGCAAATCGTGGTCGCGGGCAGAAGATCAGCAGGTTTGCGAGGAGCTGCGCCGGGGAATTGATTTTCACCAGATCGCCAAGACGCACAACCGAAGCATTGGTTCGATCGTCGCGCGCCTGGTGAAGCTGGGCAAGATCGGGGCAAATACGCCGCTCGACCTGTTTGACCCCAAGATAGCGTAGCAAGACGATCGGGAAGGCACTATGGATTTACTGGCCATCATTCGCATCGCCATGCGGGCCCTGGCCCGCAACAAGCTGCGCTCGATTCTCACCATGCTGGGCATCATCATCGGAGTGGGCGCGGTGATTGCCATGGTCAGCGTGGGACAGGGCGCGCAACTACAGGCCCAGCAGCAGATCGCCGCCATGGGATCCAACATGTTGTTCGTCCAGTCCGGGACGGTGAACAAGGGTGGAATGCGCATGGGTTGGGGCGCCACCAAAACACTCGTCTACGATGACATGGTGGCCATCCTGCGGGAGTGCCCGTCGGTCTCGGCCGCCGCGCCGGGCAGCCAGGCTTCCGCTCAGGTCGTCTTCGGAAATGACAACTGGGCGACCAACATCAACGGCACCGAGCCGCAGTATTTCGATATCCGAAGCTGGCCGTTTGCCGAGGGCACATCGTTCACGCAGGACGACGTCAGCACCGCCGCCAACGTAGCCGTCATCGGCGAGACCGTGCGCAAGAACCTGTTTGGAGCGACCGATCCCGTCGGCCAGACGGTGCGCATCAACAATCTGTCATTCAAAGTCGTTGGGCTGCTGACGCCAAAAGGCACTTCGGCGGCCATGGGCCAGGACCAGGACGACGTCATTCTGGTACCCATCACGACCCTGCAAAAGAAGATCACGGGGCAGGACTGGCTGCGCTGGATCATGGTCTCCGCCCAATCGAAGGACGCCAGCTACACCGCGCAGCAGCAGATCACCGCCTTGTTGCGCGACCGCCACCGCATTCGCAGCGGACAGGATGACGACTTCTTCGTCCGCAATCTGGCGGACATGGCTGACCTGGCCGACCAGAATGCGCGCCTGTTCACCATATTGCTGGGATCGATCGCCAGCATTTCGCTGCTCGTCGGCGGCATCGGCATCATGAATATCATGCTGGTATCGGTCACCGAGCGCACCCGCGAGATCGGTATCCGCATGGCGATCGGCGCCACCGAGCAGGATGTCCAGCAGCAATTCCTGATCGAAGCCGTTGTGCTCAGCGTGGTCGGCGGCGCCATCGGAATTTTGTCCGGCATGGGCGCCTCTTACGTGATCACACAAACCCTGGGATGGCCCGTGCTGGTTTCTCCCACTGCAATTTTCGCCGCCGTGCTGTTCTCCATGGCGGTCGGCATTTTCTTCGGCTTCTATCCGGCGCGCAAGGCGGCGCGGCTTGATCCGATTGACGCGCTGAGATACGAATAGCGGACGGCGAACGTCAGACCTCGGTCCTCGGCCCCGACGGCTCTACAATCGGGTTTCGGCGTTCTCGCCCGAGGAAGCCGATGGTGAGGCTGACGCCTGTGACAACAGAGGCGTAAAAGGGCAGCATTGCGTATCCACCAGTGGGCACAAAGAATCCGATGAGATTGATGGCCAGAGTGGCGCTCGTGATGGCAAGCGGCAAATACCTGCGTCTCCGCAACCTGCCATAAATACCCGAGAATGCCGCAACGAACCCCGTGGCCGCAAGAAGCCAGTGCCACCACGGGCGTTTGCGAGCATTTTCCAACCACTCTGTCACGATCTTTGTTCACCCCGCACCCGATGTTTGCGGAGCCAGCGAAAGCACGAAACAAATCCCAAAGCACCACTTCCAAGAGCCATTGATCCACAAGTCAGAACGAGCAGGACACCAGCCGGAGGCCCATCAACGAGGTGAAGTCCCTCGACCAAAAACCTGGACAACAGAAATCCCAATGCGCCGCCGAATACGAGTGAAAAGATTCCCATCACCACTGAAATCGAGATCGAAACCGTTACGCTTCGGCGCATGAGGAAGTTTAACCGGGTCTGAAACCACTGAGCTAGGTTACTTCCGCCCGTCCGTAGCACATTCATGTACAGACTATGGCGAAGTCCAGCCCTGGAGCCCGACGTCCAGGATCTGAAGTCCGACGTTTGCTTTCCGTCAAGTCAACTTTCGTGTAATCCACGACTGCGTGCCACTCAGCCGCACATTCCCATTTAGAACCACCTGGAGAAAAGAAACTCCGACTCTCCGTTCCCCGTCACTGAAAGCCTCACGGACAACGTGGTAGTCGTGTGTTTGTATGAAGTTTTCGGCTTGTCTTCCTTTAATCCTGTGCCTGACAGTCTTTGCGGAAGTCGTGTGCGCACAGGGTCCAGAAACGCGCGCGACCACTAGCCAGCTGCGTCAGCGAGAGCAGTGGTTCAGCCATGGGCGCGTCCTTCCGGGACAAGCCGCGGCCGCGCTTCGCTACCGCGCGCATCGGCAGAAGATGCAGTTGCGGACATCGCACGCCGCCACGGCGCGGCTGGCTGGAATCAGCGCCTTTCCGCACCTCGCCCCTGGCACCATCTGGACACCGCTGGGGCCTGCGCCGCTGGCTTCCGATCCTGGCGGACTTGGCGTACAGGACTATGGCTTCGTCGCGGGCCGCGCCACTGCCGTCGCCGTTGATCCGGCTGACGGCACCGGCAACACTGTGTACATCGGCGGGGCCTACGGTGGAGTGTGGAAGTCCACCAATGCCGGGCCTGCAAGCGCCAATCCTTCAAGTGTTACTTGGACTCCTGTCACCGACGACCAGCCTACCCTCGCCGTCGGGGCCATCGCCATCCAGCCGCAACTGTCGAGTCCGGACGCCTCCAAGAGCGTGATCCTGGTGGGCACTGGGGAGACGAACAGTTCCAGCGATTCCTACTACGGATTGGGCATTCTGCGCACGACAATGCCGGCAATACCTGGTCCTTGATTTCGCAGGACAGCACCGGCAATCGATCGTTTGCCGGACTGGGCTTCAGCCAGATTGCGTTCAGCACGGTGAACCCGAGCGTGGTCGTGGCAGCCGCCGCGGGCGCGACCCAGGGAGTGGTCGAGGGCCTCGAGGATCCGGTGATCGCGAATCGCGGGCTCTACTTCTCAAACGATGGCGGGCTGTCGTGGAACTACGCGACCGTGAAAGATGCGGGTTTTGTCATTGCCCCCAGTTCGGCGACTTCGGTGGTGTACAACGCAATCTCCAGACAGTTTTTCGCGGCCATCCAGTGGCACGGAATTTATTCCTCGAGCGACGGAGCGAACTGGAATCGCCTGAACAACCAGCCGGACGGTCTGAGTCCGGTGACATGTCCCGCGACCCCGTCGACCTCAAGCTGTCTGTTGTATCGCGGAGAATTTGCCGTCGTGCCCGGCCGCAATGAGATGTATTTCTGGTTCGTGGACGGAAACAACTTCGACCGGAAGATCTGGCAGACCAAAAACGGAGGCGGCACCTGGACCCAACTCGACGACGACGGCATCACCAATTGCGGCGACGCGCTCGGCGGCTGCGGAACCGAACAGGGGGCCTTCAATCTCGAGCTGGCCGCCGTCCCTGACGGAGAAGTGACCGACCTGTATGCGGGTGCGGTGAACTTGTACAAATGCAGAATTACCACCGCATCCCCTGGCGTGCAATGGCAGCGGCCAGACACCTTCCTCAATCTCACACACGCTTTTGGATGCCCGCCCAGTTTGGGATCGATTGCTCATGTTCATCCCAACCAGCATGCGCTGGCCTTTCTGCAGATCAACAACAACATCAAGTCCCTGATGTACTTTGCCAACGATGGCGGAATCTACCGCGCCCTCGACGGCTACACCGGACTGATCACCGGCACCTGCGGCGGCAGCAACCAGTTCGACAGCCTAAACGAGAACCTGGGCTCGATCACCCAGATGGTTTCGTTTTCGCAGCATCCCACCGACCCGAATACGATTCTTGGCGGGCGCGCAAGACAACGGTTCACCCGCGACCAGCAGCTCGCAAAGCAATACCAGTTGGGCGAACGTGAACGCGGGCGATGGCGGCTACAACGAAATCAATCCAGACAATCCCACCGAGTGGTTTATGGCCAACACCGACGTCAGCATCCAGCGCTGCGCCTTCGGAGTGGACTGCCGCTCGCAGGATTTCAGTAGCGGGCTCGTAGTTTCGAATGCCACCGTGGGCGGCGATTCGGGCGGACTCTTCACGCCTTTCATTCTGGATCCGCAAAATTCCGGAGAACTGCTGGTCGGCACGTGCCGGGTGTGGCGTGGCGCCACGGACGGCACCGGATTCTCTGTCCTCACCGACAACTTCGAGACCGGCGGCACGGAAAGCTGCACGGGCAGAGAGGTAAACCTGGTGCGGGCCCTGGCCGCCGGCGGTCTCAAGAGCACTGGCGGATTTTCCAACGTGATGTACGCAGGAACGGATGGTCTCGGCCCTCTCGTTCCTACCGGAGGCCATATCTGGGTAGCGACCAACGTCAGTGGCGGTCCGGCGGCGTGGATTGATCGCACCGGCGGGACGAATCCGTTCGGGTTTCCGGTCTCAGGGATCGCCATCGACAAATCCGACACCACCGGCAAGACCGCCTACATGACCATCATGGGCTTCCACGTCTCTCATGTGTGGAAGACGACCGATGCCGGCGTCTCCTGGACAGACTTCACCGAAGACTTGCCAGATGCGCCCGCCAATGCGGTGCTGGTGGATGGCAGCACCGTCTACGTGGCCACCGATGTTGGGGTTTTCGCCAGCAACACTGGCAATCCCGGCTGGAATGAAGTTGGACCCGCCGCCCGGCGGCGCACCAGGATTTTTGCCGAACGTCGCGGTTACGGCATTGCGCATGTTCAATTTTGGCGGGACCAAAAAGCTCCGCGCCTCCACCTACGGCCGCGGCATCTGGGAATTTACCCTGGCCGAAGGTCCGGATTTTCAATTTACCTCGCCGGACAATGTGTTGACCGCATTCGCCGGACAGAACGCCGCCTTCAGCGTCTCCCTGCTGGCCCTGGATAACTTCAACAGCCAGGTGAATCTGACTTGCATCCGCGCGCGCCCCGGCTCTGCCGGCGCCGCCTTCCTGCACGGTGACGCCGGCCGCGAAGATTCCAACTGTTTCCGGCGCCACCTTCACAGTGAATGCCTCCGGTCCGGTCGGTGATTATCTGTTCAACGTCCACGGCGTCGGAACCGACACGAACCGGACCACTCGCGATTTCGCTCTGACGCTGCACGTGGTGGATTTCAATCTGACTGCTCCTGCGCCCGCTAGCCTGACTGTAAATCAGTCCAGCGTTTCCGGGCCGGTCGCATTTCAGGTGACCGCGAGCGGGGCGTTCAATCAGGCGGTAGCGCTTTCCTGCAGTGGTTTGCCCGCCGGGGCGGTCTGCAATTTCCAACCCTCTAGTTCGGCGTCTCCGATTTCCGGCAGCCCTGCCACCGTGACGCTGACGATAAGCACCGGAGCAAGTACGCCCGCCGGGACGTCGCAAATTTCCATCAACGGCTCGGTCGCGGGCGGTCCGACTCGAACCCAGAACCTGTCGCTGACCGTGATCGCGGGGAGCACCGGCAACTCCCAACTTCGCTCTCGCCGTCAGCAATCCGTCGCTGACCGTAAATCCGAATGAGACCGCCGTGTTCAACGGCACATTGACCGCTTCGGGCGGCTATAACAGCGCGGTAAACCTGCGTTGTTCAGGAGCCGTGCCTCTGACCTGCAGGCTTTCTCCGGCGACCCTGACCCCGACTCCGGCAGGTGCAGCGTTCACCGTGACGGCCAGCAACGATACGGAGAACCATTTCAACTTCACCATCGACGCCACCGGAACCGACGCCGCTCACATCCACCAGTCAACCCCGGTGGAACTGATTGTCGGCTTCAATTTCGTCATCAACAACAATTCGGCCAGCCAGACTATCTCAGCGGGCCAGACCGCCAGCTATAACCTCGACGTCGTGCCCCTGGGAAATGGCAGCGTGTTCCCCGGCAACGTGAATTTGTCGTGCGCGGCTGTCGGAATGCCGCCGTTGAGCACCTGCACATTCACGCCAAGCCAGGTGGCTTCGGGACAAGGAGACACCAACGTGGTGTTGAAAATCGTGACCACCGCGGCCAGTCCCAGCGCCAACCTCGGCGGAACACCGCACCTGCTCTGGTATGACCTGGGTTTGACGCTGACTGGCGTGGTGCTGGCATTGGGTGGAGTGAAGAAATCTCGCGCCCAACGGCAGAAGCAGGGTGTACAGGTAGCGATCCTCAGTGCGCTGCTCGGGTTACTGGCGGCGTGTAGCGGAGGCAGCTATTGGCGGGAGCAGCGGCAGCAGGCGCCGGCGCGGGTCATCCCGGAACTACGTCCGGGAACTACACCATCACTGTCACCGGAACCGTCGGCTCAGTCACGCGCACCGCGGAAGCTGTACTGACAGTGAAATAAACTACTGATAACGCACTGAATAACCGGCGTAACTTCACTCGATTCGATTCGGCCATGTATAAAGAATGTGGCGCAGATTTTGCTGTGTCGCTATGCCGGATCAAACGTTCGACATCGTAATCATCGGCGGAGGTATCGTAGGTCTATCGACCGCGATGCACGCCACGCGCGTGCTGCCACACCTGAAACTCCTCCTGGTCGAGAAGGAAGACGCTGTTGCCCGGCACCAGAGCGGACACAACAGCGGCGTCATTCACTCCGGCATTTACTACAAGCCCGGTTCTTTGAAGGCGAAGTTCTGTGTCGAAGGCGCGGCCGCGATGGTGGAATTCTGCCGCGAGCACGACTTACCCTACGAAGTCTGCGGCAAGGTCATCGTGGCCACGCGCGACGACGAAATCCCGCGCCTGAAAGTCTTGCTCGAGCGTGGCCAAGCCAACGGCCTTGCCGGACTGCGACTGCTGCAGCCGGAAGAAGTGCGCGAGATTGAGCCGCACTGCGCCAGCGTGCTGGGCGTGTGGGTGCCGAGCACTGGCATCGCCGATTACGCCGCGGTCAGCCGGAAATATGCGGAGATCATCACCGCGCAGGGCGGAACGATTAGCACCGGAACCGAGGTACAGCGAGTGCTACCCCGCGGCTCTGAGATGATGGTCGAGACCACTCGCGGAACCTTCGCCGCCAAATACGTGATCAATTGTGCCGGACTGCACAGCGACCGAGTCAGCCAGATGGCAGGCCAGAAACCGCAGGTCAGGATCGTGCCCTTTCGCGGAGAATATTACTTCCTGGTTCCGGAGAGAACGCACCTGGTGCGCACGCTTATCTATCCCGTGCCCGATCCCAAATTCCCTTTTCTCGGAGTGCACTTCACGCGCCGCATCCAGGGCGGTGTAGACGCCGGACCGAATGCCGTGCTGGCCCTCAAACGCGAAGGCTACAAGCGCACCGACTTCAACCTGAGAGACCTGGCCGGCACGCTCACGTATCCCGGCTTCTGGCACATGGCGGGAAAGTACTGGCGGGACGGCGCCGCCGAATACTACCGGTCCCTGAGCAAGGGAGCGTTCGTGAAAGCGCTGCAGCAACTGGTGCCGGAGATTGTCAGCTCCGATCTGATGGCCGACGGTTCCGGAGTCCGCGCCCAGGCCGTGCGTCCCGATGGATCGCTGGTGGACGATTTTCAATTTGTGCTCGGCGGACAAGATGTTGCACGTGTGGAACGTCCCCTCGCCCGCAGCCACAGCTTCCCTGCCCATTGGACGGCATATCGTGGAGATGGCGCGCAAAGGGATGGCAGGCGTCCTGAAATCTGTCATCCTGAGCGGAGTAGCGTATTCGCGCAGCGAATACGCTACGCAGTCGAAGGACCCCTATAAGCTTCGCGGGTGTGCTCCCGATCTTCGCAAGGAAATGTCCTCTACGCTCCATCCGTCAACATGATTTCGTGAAGCTCGTAGGGGTCCTTCGACTCCGTGGCTGCTTCGCTACGCGAAGCAGCCACTCCGCTCAGGATGACAGTGCTCTCGCTCCTGAAACTGTACAATTGCCGACGATGACCACAGAACCCACGGAGGACACAGCGCGATGAGTTTCGATTTTTCTGGAAAACGAGTGGCGGTGCTGGGCGCAGGCAAAATGGGCGGAATTCTGCTCAAGGCGCTGCTGGAGAAAGGCCTGCTTTCTCCCAAGTCGACCTTTGCCACCGTCCAGCATGAAGAACGAGCGCGTGCCCTGGCGGAGAAGCTGGGAGTCTCGGTCGGCACCGACAATCTGGCGGCGGTCCGCAATGCCGACATCATCTTTGTGTGCGTGAAGCCGCAAGTGGTGCAGGAAGTGATGGAGCAGATCCGTCCCAACGTTTCCAGCAAGCAGCTCATCATTTCGGTGGCGGCTTCGGTGCCCACCAGCCACATCGAAAAGGCGTTGGGCAGCGAGGTGGCCGTGGTGCGGGCCATGCCCAACACGCCCTGCGCCCTCGGATGCGGCATGACCGCCTTGTGCAAAGGCAAGTTTGCCAGACGCGCAGCACGTGCGAAGCCGCGTGTGCCCTGTTCAACGTGGTGGGAAAAACCGTGGTGGTGGACGAAAAGCACATGGACGCGGTCACCGGCCTCTCCGCCAGCGGCCCGGCTTACATCTACATCATTCTGGAATCGCTGGCGGAGGCGGGCGTGAAGGTAGGCTTGCCGCGCGATGTCGCCACACTGCTCGCGGCGCAAACCACTCTGGGAGCCGCAACCGTCGTGCTCGAAACCGGAGACCATCCCGCGCTTCTGAAAGATGCGGTCACCACGCCGGCGGGCTGCACCATCGACGGCATCATGGAACTGGAAGAAGGCAAGCTGCGCGTCACGCTTGATCAAGGCAGTAGTGAAAGCGGCGCAGAGAGCGAAGGAACTGGCGTACGGATAGTAGAACCGCGGTCGTTGGTCGTTGGCCGTTGGCCGTTCGGCGCCCGCACCGAACCCATTCCCCGCCGAAGCTGCTCGGGATCGATGAGCCAACGACCAAGGGCCAACGACCAACGACGGTTCTTATTCCGGCAGCGCGAAGTTCACCGTGATCCGGGTCTCGAACTCAACTGCTTTGCCGTTGAGTTGGTGAGGATTGAAGCGCCACTGCCGCACCGCATCGGTCGCAGCCTTGGCCAGCAGCGGATCGCCGCTGATCACGCTGGCTTCCCGAACCAAGCCGTCGGCCCCACCAGAACGTTGAGCACCACCGGACCCTGAATGTGCTGTTGTCTGGCCGCCTCCGGATACTGCGGCTCGACCCGCTCCAACAGATAACTATTTGCCGAGGGAGCAGGCGCCGGCGCGAGCCGTCGTCTTCCCGTGTCGCCGCTTTTTGAATCGCTGTCGATGCCACGACACCGGATGCAGCCTTCGGAGGAGACTTCCTTTTCTGATGGCCCCATCCGAAAAACTACCTTGCCATGTTCGTACACCACCAGGCCACCGTTGAGTTCGAGCGGCGTGGAGGTCGGCGTCTTCGGCTTCGAATCGGCTTGGCTGCGACCGGCGGGGCAGGTTTGGGAACAGCGGTTATCGGAGTAGCCGCCGGTTCCTCCTGGCGCGGGCGGAGCCGGTTGAGATCTGGCGTCGCCGGCGTTGTAGCCTGCGCCTCTTCCGGCGTCATGGGAATCTGGATCGGCGCCCGATTGACGGCCATGGTCCAGCCCACGCGGCCCACCATCCAGCCCAGAAACACAGCCAGCGCCAGAACTGCCGCCGTCAGAGCGCCGGTTCGGTAGTCCCGGCGAGCGACTGTAGCCGGCTCCAGCGCCGACTCGATCCAGAAGCTTCGGGCTCGGCCGGTTCGCGGCGCCGGGATCATTTGCCGGCGGCTGGGAAAATGCTTCCAGGCCCAGAGTCGTGGATCCGCCCTCGATCGCTTCACGCACGCGTGGACGAGATCTTGCGACTGAGCGATTGCAGAGCCTGCAAGTCGGATTCACTGAAGGCGCGGGGAACGGAAGAGAAAAGCTCGAGCACGCCCCACAACTCTCCGCCATCCAGCACCGGCAGAACCACGATGGATCGAATTCCGAGATCGCGGCACGCGACCCCATTGACGCGAGGATCGGCCAGAGTATCGTCGCAGAGTTGCATCTCGCGGGTCTGCACGCAGGCGCCCGAAAGCCCGGATCGAGTGTTCAGGCAAACCCCGGCGCTGGGAGCCTTGTCGCCCAAAGTGGCGCGGCACACCATCTTGTCGCCGCGCGCCAGCGCGATCACGGCTCCGCTCGCGGCGGTGGCCAGGCGAGCCTGTTGCAGAATCTCACGCAGTCGCAGATCCAGGGCAAGGTCGGTGGGCAAATCTGCCTGGCTGTGAAAGCCCTCTGCATCACTCGCCTCCCGTACAGGTCAGCGCCGCGAGAACTTCCGGCTCAATCCATTCCGGACCAATGCTGCGGGTTTGGACAATTGACGGATAGCGCGTTGAGTCAGGCTTTAACATGGTTCAAGCCATGCCAGTGACTGGCGGCGCGGGATGGCTGCCGAGAGGGTGATTGAGCGGAGTTTCGCCTGAAATAAACGTCTTGTCAACACAAATGAACCGCGGTAATCAACTCAAAACAAAAACTTTACTGAGGCAGAAAATCGCAAACATCGCCTCAGTATTCCTTTATCTCTAAATTGTACTTACTTCGCCGGGTCGATAAATAAAATCCTTCCGCACGGAAGGACCATGGGCGTCAGGGGCCTCCCCGCCCGCCTTTTGATGGTTACCACACCCTGCGGTGTACACTTCCCCGGCGAGATATGCTGCCGCAACCGAGGAAAAAAGGCTGACACTTTCGAATTCAACCCCGGCCTCTCCGTCGACACCTTCGCGCTCCGGCGCCCGGCATGCGGTCGCCGCCAGCTTTTTGGGCTGGACCCTGGACGCCTTCGATTTTTTCGTCGTGGTCTTCCTGGTAGACACGCTGGCGCGTCCACTTCCACGTCGCCAAAAGCGCCATCGTGTGGACCATGACCGCGACCCTGGCCATGCGTCCGGTGGGCGCCGTCGTATTTGGATTGCTGGCCGACCGTTACGGCCGCCGCAAGCCCCTCATGGCCAACGTGGTCTTCTTTTCGGTCGTCGAACTGCTGTGCGGATTTGCTCCGAGCTACACCGTGTTTCTGATTCTGCGCACCATCTACGGAATCGGGATGGGCGGCGAGTGGGGCGTCGGAGCTTCGCTCGCCATGGAGAGCGCGCCGCCTAAGTGGCGCGGCATTTTGTCCGGCATCGTGCAGAGCGGATATTCCATTGGCTACCTGCTGGCGGCCGTGGCCGCGCGATTTGTTCTGCCGGCCTGGGGCTGGCGCGCCATGTTCTGGGTCGGCGGTGCGCCGGCCCTGCTGGCGTTGTACATCCGCTTCGGGGTGCGCGAGTCGGAGGCCTGGCAACAAGCGCCGGGCCCCGACTCGAAGGCGATCGTGCGCACCGCCGCAGGTCATTGGAGGATTTTTCTTTATCTTGTCCTGCTGATGACGCTCATGATGTTCCTCTCCCACGGCACGCAGGACCTCTATCCCGACTTCCTCAAGACAGCCCGCGGATTCGACTCGAAAGTTGTGGCCTACCTGGTGATCATGTTCAACGTGGGAGCGGTGCTCGGAGCCATCCTGTTCGGCCATCTCTCGGAGAGTTTTGGCCGCCGCCGCAGCATGATTCTGGCCCTGCTGTTGTGCCTGGCGATGATTCCCGCCTGGACCTTCGGCGGATCGCTGATGACGCTGGCGGTCGGGGCTTTTGTGATGCAGGCAGGAGTCCAGGGCGCCTGGGGCATTATTCCGGCGCATCTGAATGAACTTTCTCCCGATGCGGTTCGTGGGCTGATGCCGGGATTCGCCTACCAGTTGGGAATTCTTATCGCCGCCCCGGTCAACAACGTTGTCTACGCACTGCGCAAACCGCTTGGTTATCCGTGGGCGCTGGCCGCATTTGAAATCGCTAACATCGCGATCTTGATGACTGTCATTGCACTAGGGTCGGAGCGCAAGGGAAAGAGTTTCAGCGGCGATGGCTAGACTCGATTCGTGTGATCCCGAGCTTTACGAAGAGAACGCGTTGTCATCCTGAGCGGAGTGGCTGCTTCGCGCAGCGAAGCAGCTGCGGAGTCGAAGGACCCCTATGAGCTTAACAATGCTTGAGTGGGTGATGCGTACAGGACACTTCCCCTCACGATGTCCGCGGGCATCCGTAAAGCCTAAAGGGGTCCTTCGACTGCATAGCGTATTCGTCATGCGAATGCGGTACTCCGCTCAGGATGACAACGTGGCTCTTGGCAAAACTCTGGATGACGCAACCATGGCAGGAGGCTTCAAAGGAGGTTCAAACTGAACCAACACTGGTGACCACCGTCACTTCGTCCCACCGGGCGGAGATGCTAAAGTAATCAGTCTGCTAATTTTCGGAGCGGGACTACCTCGCTTTGCTGCCGGAGCATTCTTAATGCAAGTTGCAATCGTGGGTTCGGGCTATGTGGGATTGGTGGCGGGGGCGTGTTTCGCCGACCTCGGGCACCAGGTAATCCTGGTGGACAATGACCAGGCCAAACTGGCTGCGCTCAACGCGGGCGAAGTCCCCATCCACGAAAAGTTCCTGCCCGAGCTGCTGAAGCGTCACCGCGGACATAACCTCAAATTTTCCGACGATTTGCCGGAGGCGGTGCGCGCCAGCCAGGCGATTTTTATTGCCGTGGGCACGCCGCCGACCGAGCAGGGCGAAGCCGACCTCTCCTACGTGGAATCGGTGGCCCGCAGCGTTTCCGGAGCCATCAACGGCTACAAGGTGATCGTGGAGAAGAGTACGGTCCCGGTTTACACCAGCGACTGGGTGCGCAAGATTATCTTGCGCAACGCGGCCCCGCCCGATTCTTTTGATATCGCCTCCAACCCGGAATTTCTGCGGGAAGGCACCGCGGTCACCGACTTTCTCTATCCCGACCGCATCGTGGTGGGAGCCGACAACGAACGCTGCGCCGCGGTGCTGCGCGAGATTTACGCGCCTTTGACCGACGGCAGCTACTACACGAAGAAAGATGCGATTCCCGCGCCCGACCGGGCGCAGATTCCTCCGCCGCTGATCGTCACCAGCGCCAAGAGCGCCGAACTGATCAAGCACGCCTCCAACGCTTTCCTGGCCATGAAGATTTCGTTTATCAATGCGGTCGCGTCCATCTGTGAATCGGTGGGCGCGAACGTGCACCAGGTTTGCCAGGGAATCGGGACGGACAGCCGCATCGGTCCGCGCTTTCTGAATCCCGGAATCGGCTACGGCGGGTCCTGCTTTCCCAAGGACCTGATGGCCTTTCGCTCGGTGGCGCGGGAGTGCGGCTACGAGTTCCGGCTGCTGGATGAAGTCATGCGCATCAACGAAGACCAGCGCCAGCGCTTCCTGCGCAAAGTGCGCACTGCCCTGTGGACGTTGCGAGGCAAGCGTCTGGGCGTGCTGGGCCTGGCTTTCAAGGGCGGAACCGACGATATCCGCGAATCGCCCGCCATTCTGCTGGTGCAGTCGCTCTTGCAGGAGGGCTGCAAGATCGCAGCTTACGATCCGGCGGCCACGGCCCGGGCGCGCGAGGTCCTGAACTCCAGCACCGAGTTCGTGAATGACCCGTATGAAGCGGCCCGCGACGCCGATGCGCTTCTGATTCTTACCGAATGGGAAGAGTTCGCTACGCTCGACCTGGATCGTCTGCACAAGCTGCTGAAGTATCCCATCGTGATCGATGGCCGCAATCTTTACGATCCAGACGTGATGGCCGCGCGCGGCTTTACCTACTACAGCGTCGGCCGCCCGGCGGGAATTCCCGCGGTCACAGCGGGCGCTGCGGTTCCTCCCAGCAAGAAACATCGAGAAATCATGAGCCAGCAACGCGCCCTGGTGACTGGCGGAGCCGGATTTCTGGGCTCGCACTTGTGCGATGCCCTGCTCGCCGAAGGCTACTCCGTCGTGGTCGCCGACAATCTGCTGACCGGAAAACTTTCCAACCTCGATCACCTGCGCAACGAAACCCGGTTTGAATTTCGGCAAATTGATATCAACGAGCCGTTCGACTGCGGCCCGGTGAATTACGTCTTCCACTTCGCCAGCCCCGCCAGTCCGGTGGATTATGCCCTGCACGGAATCGCCACGCTGAAGGTGGGGTCGCTGGGCACATTTCACGCGCTCGATATCGCCCACAAATACGGCGCCAAATATCTGGTCTCTTCGACCTCGGAGTGCTACGGCGATCCGCTGGAGCATCCCCAGAAGGAAACTTACTGGGGCAACGTAAATTCCATCGGGCCGCGCTCGGTGTACGACGAAGCCAAGCGATTCACCGAGGCCGCCACCATGGCCTATCACCGCTATCACCAGGTGGACACGCGCATCGTTCGAATTTTCAATACCTACGGGCCGCGCATGCAGTTGAATGATGGCCGGGTGGTCCCGAACTTCATGAAGCAGGCGCTGCGCGGCGAAGATCTGACGGTTTACGGGGACGGCAGCCAGACCCGCAGTTTCTGCTACGTCAGCGATGAGATTGACGGCTTCCTGCGGCTGTCCAAGTCGAACGAACATATGCCGGTCAACATCGGCAATCCGACCGAGTTCACGATTCTGGAATGTGCCCAGCGAGTGCTGGCGGTGACCGGATCAAAGAGCAAGATTCGCTACGAAGCCTTGCCCCAGGACGATCCCAAGCAGCGCTGCCCTGACATCACCAAAGCCAGGACCCTGCTGGGATGGGAACCGAAGATTGATTTGGAAACCGGGTTGCGCCTGTCGCTGGATTATTTCCGCAAGGCCGTGGGCTAGACCTCCATCTCCGCAATCTCCTGTCATCCTGAGCGCAGCTAAACGTTTCGCTTGCGAAACGTTTAGCGGAGTCGAAGGACCCCTATAAGCTGATCAGTCGGTGGAAAGGTAGGGGTCCTTCGACTGCGCAGCTGCTTCGCGAAGCGAAGCAGCTACTCGCTCAGGATGACAGAGGTTTCAGGTTTTTACGCCAGACTGTCTTGAGCCGCCTGGGCAGCGATCAACTGCTTTACCTGTTGCCGCTCATCGGCCGTGTTGAGGCTGAACTGCACTCCCATCCCGAAGCCGGGATGCACCACCTGCACCGTTCCCCGAACCCGCAATTTCATGTCGTGGGTGCGGACTACGATATCCAATACCGTGTGCGAAGGAAACGGAGACTGCGTCTCGACGTAACAGCCGCCCGTGCTCACATCGCTCAGCGTGCAGCGATTGGGAACGCCCTCGCCCAGGCGGAAGACATCGGCGCTCAGACGGCAAGCGCGACGCGTCTGGATGCGGCGATTCGAAGATGCGGCCGAGAGTCCCAGGCCGGCGAGCCGGGTGGCCACCGCTTCAGGCGGAGGCGCCTGTTCCTTCTTGGGCGCATTCTGTTCGGCCTGGGCCAGCCGGGCAAGGCTGCTCTTGATCCATTCGTTCATGGTGCGCCGCGAAGTTTGGGGCACGTCCACGAAGCGGATGCCCACGCGTCCGGAAGAGTCCTGCCACACCACATCGCCGGAAAGCCGGACGGAGGATTTTTCTCCCGGCAAATTGAATTGAAAGTAGACCTTGCAGCGGGGAGGCAGCCGGCGTTCGGACTGAATGGCGAGTCCATCCTCGCTCAGATCCAGAAGAGTGGCCGCCACATTCTCCGCATTGGCGTAGGTGATCGAAGCCGGAGCGTGCAGAGAGACCCGTAATTTGCCGCGCTTTTCGCGTGCCATCAGACCTCGCGCCGCCCGCAGGCTGCTGCTCGCCCGCTCCACCGAAACCGGTTTGTAGACAATGAAGTTCGCACCTTGACCGAAAATGTCGCGGACCTGTTCCCGTCCGTCCACCAGCGCAATGATGAGCGTGCTGCGGTTGATTTGCGACTTGCGTACACCCGCAATCAGTTCGATGGCGGGCATCTGGTCCTGGCAATCGACCACAACCGCGTCGAAGTGTTGGGCCGCCAGCCGCGCCGTGGCCTGCGCCAAATCACCACAATGCTCCGCTTCGATGTTCAGCTCCCGCAGAATCTGGCTGAGCACCTGCACGGCTTTCAAGTCAGCACACACCACCAGGGACGTAAGCGCCATACTTCCAGAATGTTAGGGTTCCGCGGTAAGGCGAGACAAGTTACCTCGGTCATCGAGGGCGAATTTTGGGGCCGGGGGTGACTTTCGTCATCTGGAGTTAAACCGGAGAACTCGCTATGGTCGCAATGGCAAGTCACCCCAAGTTTTGCGGCGAGCGAATTTCTACTCCGCCAAAAAGGCACTGAAGATGTCATCACAAATGGGCACCGGGTTGATCGTCCTGGGAGCGCTGGGAGCGTGCATCGGACTGATCATGCTGCCCGCGGCGCTGGGCGAACATCCGGACACTAGTCTTCTCATCCTGGGTGCGTGCGGAGTCTCCCTGGGCTCGCTGACCGCAGCCTCGGGCATTTTTTTCAAAGCCCGGGCCATCCAGTCTTCCGGCGGGAAGCCAGGCGGCTTCGGGAGAAGCCAAGAACTCGACCCGACGGGTCCGCGGCGGTTGCGATATCTGCCACGGAGACCTGCCGGTGATCCATTGCAAGGTTCACCAGGTCCACATGTGCGCCGACTGTCTTGGGCAGCACTATGATTTCCGCACCTGCAGCTACGTGCCCAGCACCCGCCGCACCGCCGCCAAGACCAAGAACCTGGCCAAGGCCCGCGGCGCCTAAATTGGCCCGCGTCCAAGACATTAAGGCCCCGATCCTGGCACTCAGGTTCGGGGCTCTTTCACTTGGTACAGGAATCGTCAGCGATGTCTGAAGATGGACGTCCTCCATTGCGTGATGGCTGAGGATGGGGATTATTCCGCTCTTACTTGGCTTCCGGCATACCACGGAGGCCGGTCATCGACTTGATATCGATGCGAAAAAACACCGGCTCAATTGCCAGGTCGCTGGTGTGTTCACGCCTTTGCGCCAGCGGATTTCGCCACCATTCCGAGTACTGCGAGAGTTGTTCCATTGCATGTTCGCGCTGCGCAGGATATTGCGCCTCACTGAGTTCCAGATAGGTTCCAGTCACAACCACGCTCACCCAGTTCGACCGATTTCCTATTTCGTCGGCTTCGCAGACAAACCTTGGGATTTTGCCGCATCCACTCAATCTTCTTGCCGAGAGTCGAAAAGACGTAGATGCTGTCGGGCTCGTACGAAAAGGCGACCGGCACGATATACGGTTGGTTGTCCAATGAACAGGCCAGCCTTCCGATCGAAACGCGCTCCAACAATTCACGGCATTCTGCCTGGGATATTTCGATGATTCGCATGACGGATTCTTTCCTGAAGCTCTACAAGCCAGTCTAGTCCACTTCGCAATATTGGGGAGATGTTTCCAGTTTCATCAGGAACTGTCATCCTGAGCGGAGCCAGTCCCATTCGCTCGCGAATGGGATGGCGGAGTCGAAGGACCCCTATAAGCTTTCAGCTGTAGCCGGGGTGTGTGGTCGGAAAGCAATCCTCGAGGGACGTGGCGCTTCATAGGGGTCCTTCGACTGCGCAGCTGCTTCGCCTCGCGAAGCAGCTACTCCGCTCAGGATGACAACAAGCCTACGGCTTACGCAGCGGCCCCGCAATCGGAGCTCCCGGAGCTGCTGCCCGGCTTCACCGGCGATTCCGTCACGCCTCCGAGACTGAGGTCGCTGGACCAGCTATCAGCCACAATCTTCCAGTCGCCATTGGCCTGGCGATTGAGCAGAACCAGATATTTGCCGCGCTCCTCGCGGCGCTTGCCCACCGCGCTCGGGACCAGCGACTTGCAGCGCCCGGTGTCGTAGCCATAGTCGCCGAACAATTCTGCGCGCTGAGAATCCATTTCCACTTCGCTCATCCCGGCGTCGAGCAGTCCGAAGAAAAATTCGCGAATGGCGGCCGCGCCGCGCACCGCCGGAACATTCGGGCCGCAGCACGGTGGCATCCGGAACATACAGGTCCACCAGATCGTCCAGTTGTTTCGTATTGCAGGCCATCGCCCAATCCTGGGTCGTCTTGCGGAGAGCGATTTCTGCCCGGCTCATTGACGCCCCGCTCAGCGGAGTTACGTACCCGGGCAAGGTCGCGAGCTGGGAGAGCCACCGCGCCTGCCGCGCGCACGTCGGGGGTTGCCGCCGGCTCCATGCCGCCGCCGCCGGAGAAATAATGGTGATGATAGTGATGATGGTAGTGATGGTCGCCGGGCGCTTCAGGTATGCGGCTTGGGATTCGCCGGCGCGATCTCCGCCCCTTCCGGTGCCTTCTGCAGCGGGACGCCGCAATTGGCGCAAAAGCTGTTTCCCTTGCGATTCGAGCTTCCGCAAGCCGTGCAAATCTGCCGGCCTGCGCTTTCAGGTTCAAAGGTCACTTTCACAGATTCTTCCACGCTTTGCTCCAGGGCAAACTGCTGCATGGCCCGGAGCACGCCAGCTTTGGATTGGTTGGGCAGCGATGAGCCCAGTTTGGGATCATCCATGCCTACCTGTGTCCCCGCTTTCCGGACTGCACCGAGCAAACCACCGGCCTCGCTCATTCTAGTCGAAAACTTTCCTAGCGACTGGAAAACTCCACCTTGGCCTCTGCCTCAGTTGGTACACCGTTGCACAGGGCAGGACGATAGCGCCAGAAACGCACGGCATCAAGAATAGTGCGATCTTCGTTGGGTCCGGCGCTCTCCAGAATCAGCGCGCTGTGCACTCGGCCGTCAGTCCCGATCACGAAGCTGACGCTGACTTTCGCGTTCAAGTCGGTTTCGTCCAGCAAGGGATCCGGCGTGGCCAGAGCCTGCGGAGGCTGTACCGCTCCGCATTCGGCCCGAGCGGCCGGATGCGCCACGGTGGCAAATTCCGAATCGTGCACGGCCGAACTCCACACGTGATGCTCCCGCTCCGCCAGCGAAACCTGACCGCCGGAATCTGCGCGGGAGCGGATCCAATCGAGGCGAGGCACAGAGCCGGAAGTAGCAAACAATCAAGGCAAGAAACCACTAATCTGCGAAACGGCATGCTGCTTATTTCCCTCGCGGAGGGCGGTTGCGAGCCACGCTCCGATGCACGTGAATCGAGGGGCAATCGACCTGCCAAGGGAGTGTTATGTAAGTGATTGATACACAAGCAGTTAAGTGGCGTCGGCGAAACACCTGTCATGGCACCAAGGTGAAAATCATTGCAGTTTATGAGGGCGAATGTTGGCGTAGCGCCGTGCGATGACAAAATCTGTCAACGGTGAGTCGTGCCGCATTATGATCCAGACTGATTTTTCGGTACATTGAGTTCAAGCTATCTTCTGCTCGCGGGTTCGAATCAGGGGGATCATCCTGCTTTCTCATCGGCTGTCATTATTCCGGAGGTCACCAGGCGCAGCGAATCCTGTGGATCGGGTTACTGTGGCTGACCGCGCCGCTGGCGTTGTTCGGCTCAAGGTCCGACGTCCGCGCCAGATCTCCGGCGTCGTCACCGATCAGACGGGGGCCGCGATTGTTGGGGCCGAGGTGGTCTTCAGTAGTGGTTCCTTTCGGCGACGCTGACTCACCGACGATCGGGGCGGCTTCGTATTTTCGCAACTCTCGGCCGACTCCGGAGTGGTGAAAGTTTCCGCCGCCGGATTTCAGGCCCGGAGCGTGGACTGGCACGCCGGCGCCGACTTCTTCAGATCGTCTTGCTGCCGGCCTCGGCGGCCGAGCAGGTGACGGTCACGGCCAATCGCACAGGCGTGCGGGTGGTTGAAAGCGCAACCAGCGTCACCATTCTTTCTGCTCAGGACTTACAGACCACCGCCGCGTTCCGGACTGACGACATCCTGCGCCAGGTGCCGGGATTCAGCCTGTTTCGTCGCACCACCAGCCGCGCCGCGAACCCGACCACGCAAGGCGTCTCCCTGCGGGGCCTGGGCGCGAGCGGCGCCAGCCGCGCCCTGGTGCTCAGCGACGGATTCCCTTTGAACGATCCCTTCGGCGGATGGGTGTACTGGGACCGGGTGCCGCGCGTGAGCATTGGCAGCATCGAAGTGGCCAGCGGCGGCGCGTCCCATCTCTACGGGTCAGACGCGCTCGGGCGGCGTCATCAATATTATTCGCGCGCCCGTGGACCGGAATGCGATTTCGCTCGAAGCTGCCTACGGAAACGAGAACTCACCCGATCTATCTCTGGCCGTCAGCCGGAGCATAGGACCGTGGGCCATCGGCCTGACCTCGGAGCTTTTCCGCACCGACGGCTACATCGCAGTGCCCTCGGATTTGAGAGGCACGGTAGACACGCCGGTGAACTCGCAGGATGCCAGCGGCGACCTCACGGTGCGACGCAAGTTTGGCGATAGCGGCAGCTATCTTTGTTCGTGGATCTCTCTTCGGCGAATCGCGGCACAACGGCACGCCGCTGCAAACCAACAGCACCACCATCCGCGAACTAGACCTCGGCGGGAACTGGGACGGGCATGAACTGGGCTTATTTACGCTGCATGCCTACGCCAGCCGTCAGAGCCTGAACCAGTCCTTCTCGTCCATCGCCGCCAACCGCAACAGCGAGAGCCTGACTCGCACCCAGGACGTTCCCGCCCAGCAGGTAGGATTCTCCGCCCAATGGCAGCACGCTCTGGGGACGCGCCAGCAGCTGGTGGCGGGGCTGGAGGAAGCCAACACTCACGGCCAAACCAACGAGCAGGGATTCTTCGGCGGCAATCCTACCAGCACCTCCGAGGGCGGAGGGCGCGAGGTGAACTGGGGCGCCTATTTCGAGGACATCATCCGCGTGACCCCGAGCTGGCTGCTGACCGCGAGCGGACGAGTGGACCACTGGCAGAACTTCGATGCCTTCGCGCCGCCCAATCCTGCGCAAGCTGTCGGCGCGGTTCCTCTCCCTGATCGCAGCGAGACCTTCTTCAGCCCTCGGCTGGCGCTGCTGCACAAGCTCACCAGCAATGTGTCTCTCACTGCGTCGGGTTACCGGGCGTTCCGCGCGCCCACTCTGAACGAACTCTATCGCGGCTTTCGCGCGGGCAACGTGTTTACCGAATTCAATCCTAACCTTCGCGCCGAACGTCTGACCGGTGCGGAAGGCGGCGCGATCGTCACCGGCTGGGACCAGCGCGTCATGCTGCGCGGAAATTTTTTCTGGAACCAGATCACGCGCCCCGTGGCCAACGTCACGCTGACCACAACTCCCAACCTGATCACCCGGCAGCGCCAGAATCTGGGAAGCACGCGTTCCCAGGGAGTGGAATTCGAAGCCAGCGGACGACTGAGCAATTCGGTGACGGTCTCAGGCGGTTACGAATACACCGACGCCACGGTGACCAGTTTCACCATCGATCCGGCGCTGGCCGGGCTGAATCCGAGCCTGGTGGGTCTCGACGTTCCCCAGATTCCCCGCCACCAGTTCACTTTCCAGGCGAGCTACTTCCGGCCTTTTATTCTTCTTGGAGTGCAGGGACGCTTCGGAGGGAACCAGTTTGACGACGACCAGAACACACTGCTGCTGAGGCGCTATTTCGTCCTCGACGCCAGCGCATCTCACACTCTGCGTCACGGAGTTGAATTGTTTGTCGCGGTGGAGAACCTGACCAACCGGCGCTACGACGTGGGACGAACCCCGGTGCTCACCGTCGGTCCCCCGATTCTTGCCAGGGCCGGAGTGCGCCTGCAATTCGGCGCGAGATAAGTGCTGTGCCGCACGGGCACGCCACGCCCGCGAGAGCCCATCAGCTTCAACCACCAGTCAAAAGCCGCGGTCCGGGCGCCCGCGCCGCACAGCTATCCCGACGCGCGGCTATTCATCCGCGCTCGCCCGAGATTGTCGAGCCAACTCTATTGAACGGAGCTGCCTACCGACGAGAAGACGTTGTTGGCATTGTTGCCCACCAAACGTATGGTGCCCACGACGATCACCAGAATGACCGCCAGCATCACCGCGTATTCAGCGATGTCCTGACCCTGATCCTCATGCCACAAATTACGCACGATGCTCATCATGCTTCCAGCCTTTCTATGCGAACCAGGCTCGCCTGCGCGAGGCTGATCCAGGGGAGTTTGTGAGAGGCAAGAACCTCAAAGGCTGGTGGGTAAAGCGGCTGGTACTTACCGTGATTGCGTGTGATTCTGCGCTCGCTGAGCAGCCGCTGTCAAGACATTGCTGTGGAATTATTCAGAGCCTATGCCTCTGGAGCGAGCTTCTGACGCCGCGAGGGTCGCCCTTCGTCGCTATGCAAATACCTCGGCGTCTGCGAAAGGAACCCCAAGACCATCCTTCGCCGAGATGATCGGAGGACTGGTGAAGTTGCCAATCAATCTTCAACCCGGGATCGTTCCACGCGATCGTGCGCTCGGCTCGCGGGATCATAAAAATCGGTGGCCTTGTACAGCACGTGAGCATTCTCCGAGAGGACGCGGAATCCGTGCGCAAAACCAGCGGGGATCCACAACATGTGCTGGTTCGCCTCCGAAAGAGTCATGGCACACCATTGTCCCGAAGGTCGGCGAACTGCGCCGCAAATCCACCGTCACATCGAGAATCTCGCCCACCGCAACCCGCACCAGTTTGGCCTGGGGACGCACCTGGTAGTGCAGGCCGCGCACCACGTTGCGGATCGAAAAGGAATGGTTGTCCTGCACAAAGCGCTCGCGGATTCCCGCTTCCGCCAGAGTTCTTTCGTTGTAGCTCTCCAGGAAATAGCCCGCGGGCGTCGCGAAATACCTTCGGGCTCGAGAATGAGCAATCCGGGCAGCGCGGCTTGCGATGACCTTCATGGTGGAAACAATCCCGGTAGAGATTGTTCAGAACACCTTTTCCCGCAGCAGCTGCTGCAAGTACGCGCCGTAGGCATTGCCCTTCATCGCGGACGCCGTCTCCTCCAGTTGCTGCGCCGTAATGTACTCGTAGCGAAACGCAATTTCCTCCGGACACGCAACCATGAGCCCCTGGCGGGTCTCGATGGTCTGAATGAAGAGCGAAGCTTCAAGCATGGCCTGGTGCGTCCCGGTGTCGAGCCACGCCATGCCCCGGCCCATGACGACGACGTCCAACTGCTTCGCGCCTCAGATATTCCTTGTTGACGTCGGTAATTTCCAGTTCTCCCCGGGCGGAAGGCTTCAAGGATTTCGCGATATCGACCACCTGATTGTCGTAGAAATAAAGTCCGGTGACGGCATAGCGCGATTTGGGCGCCTTAGGCTTCTCCTCCAGACTCAGACGCTTTGCCCTGCGCGTCGAATTCCACCACGCCGTAGCGTTCGGGGTCCTGCACGGGATAAGCAAATATCCGCGCACCCGAGTTTTGCTGGCCGGCCTGCCGGAGGATCCCGGCGAAGTCGTGTCCGTAGAAAATATTGTCGCCCAGCACCAGCGCGCAACCTGAGGAGCCGATAAATTCCCGGCCCACCAGGAATGCCTGCGCGATTCCTTCCGGCCGAGGCTGCACCGCGTACTGAAAATTCAGGCCGAAGCGCGTCCCATCTCCCAGCAACTGTTCGAACCGGGATACATCGTGCGGCGTGGAAATGATGAGAATGTCCCGAATACCCGCCAGCATCAGAGTGGAGAGCGGGTAATAAATCATGGGCTTGTCATAGATCGGCAGCAGGCTCTTGCACACCGCGTGGGTCACGGGATAGAGACGCGTACCCGATCCGCCGGCCAGAATGATGCCCTTGTGCGCGGACTGCCTGAAACTCGTCGTAGGCATGCAGGAAAATGGTCGGTTCGCTCACTCCCAACTCGCCGCAATATTACTGCATCGCACTCCTTCGAAGATAGCGGCCCCCGCAATCACCGAAAACTCTTGTTATCCGAAGCGCGCCTCGTCGCGCGAGGAATCTGCTCTTTCGCCGCCGGCCGGAAGCAGATTCCTTGCCGATAACCCCGGCTTCGGAATGACATAAGGCGCGGGAGTTTTACAGCATGCGGTAGTAAGGGCCAGACAGAAATATGGCCATCTCGGATATGGACTTTCGTCACTTCTCCACCTCTTCGTAATCAGATTACTGCGTTGCCGTCCTCTGAAAATAGCTGTTACCGGTGACTGCTTTTATCCCCGCCGACGGAATAGCCGCCCGCGCAAATAGCGTTTCTCCCTACTGTTTTCGCTGCTCGCAACACATTTCCTTCCACAAAATTCCGCCGCAGCAGCCACGCCTTTCGATCGGTCTTCCGCGCCCACAAAGTACCCAGGTAACCACCGTTCCATTTTGGACATGGCCGTCTGGCCGTCGTCCGCATTCACCTACGGTATCTACCGTATGGACAAACCCCCGTGGACACTGCACTTGGCTGCACTATTCCACGTTTCAGTCAGTTCCCGGATTGGCACTCGGAATGGTGCAGCGAGCATGGTAAATCCCCCGCCGTATGGCCGTACGGCTAAGAGGCCTCCGTGAAAGATTTTGGCGCTCGCGGCAAGTTGGCAGCAGTTATCCTCTCTTTGATCACCATGGTGGGCTGCGGAGCCCTTGACGCCGGTACCCCGGCAGCGCAATCAAACACCGGACTGGCCGCGACTTCAGCGGTTGTGGACTTCGGCAGCGTACCGGTGGGCACGACGCAGGTGCGCAGCAACACCATCACCAACAACACCAAGTCCCCGGTTGTCCTCACCAGCGCTCAGATTGATCAGAGCGAGTTCAAGATCACCGGCCAAAAGTTGCCCCTGACTCTTGCGCCGGGCGCACACGTCACCGTCCAGATCGCCTATTCGCCTCAGAGCAACGGAACCGCCCAAGGCAAGATTGTTCTCGCCAGCAATGTGAACCGTGTGTTCTCCGTGTTCGGATTGAGAGGCACAGCGACCCTCCGGAGCCGTCTGCAGCTGAACCCGAGCCTGATAAGTTTCGGGAACGTGCAGATCGGACAGACCCAAACCCAATCTGCCACTTTGTCCAACTCAGGAGTTCTTCCCGTGACCGTAACTCGCGCCGCGATCACAGGAAAAGGATTCACCCTGACCGGAGTGACCTTGCCGCAGACTCTGAAGAACGGAGAAAGCGTCACCCTCAAGGTGAGCTTCACACCCACTACGGGTGGCAATGCGAGCGGCACGATCGCGGTATCCGGTACGCTTCCGTTGAAAGCACCGCGTCGTCCTGGCACATCTGGTGAACGGGATGGCCAGTTCACCACCGTCGCGATCAACACCATTGGAGCCAACCTCACCGCACCAGTCACGGGGACTGGGATGGGTGGCGGTCAACTCGCCGTCTCGCCCGCCAGTCTGGCCCTGGGCAAGGTAAGAATTGGCGCCAGCATGACCCAGTCGGCGACCCTTATCAACTCTGGCAGCGCGGACCTAACCATACGCCAGGCCACCGTCACCGGCAGGGGTTTCCGGATGAGCGGGCTTAGCTTCCCCATGACGTTGGGAGCGGGCCAGCGCAAGAGCTTCTCGGTGACATTTACGCCGCTGGCAGCAGGTAACGCCAGCGGAAGCGTCGTCGTCACTACTGACGACTCGACCGCAGCAGTGAATGTACCGGTAACCGCGGTCGCAACTGCTTCGGGCACGCTGGTTTCGAATCCCTCGAGCCTCAGCTTTGGAAGTGTGCAGCTTGGTCAGAGCAAGATCTTGTCGGGCGCACTCACCAATTCCGGCGGCTCCACTGTGACGGTCTCACAGGCGACCGTTTCCGGCGCCGGCTTTACCGTCGGTGGCTTGAGCGTTCCCGCAACATTGGCGCCGGGGCAGAGCACATCGTTCAGCGTGACCTTTAAGCCGCAATCAACCGCAGCCGTCAGCGGTGGGCTGTCCTTTACCAGTGATGCAGCCAACGCCTCGCTCACCATTCCGTTGGTGGCGAATGCCGCCGCCGTCGGCGTACTCAGCACCAGCGACTCCAGCCTCAATTTTGGTGGGGTTCAGCTCAACGCTACCGGCACGCAATCAGAGACTTTGACGAACTCGGGCGGAGCCACCGTCATCATCAGTCAGGCCACGGTCTCAGGCACCGGCTTCGGTATCACCGGATTGACCCTTCCGCTGACCCTGAACCCTGGGCAGAGTTCGACTTTCGCTGCTACGTTCAAGCCCACTTCGGGTGGGAATTTCAACGGATCAATTTTGGTGGTCTCAGACGCATCGGATGCCAATGTCACCATCACCCTCGCCGGAACAGCGACTGTTTCAGGTCAGTTGGCGGTCAGTCCCGCCACCCTAAGCTTCGGCGCGGTCACCGTCGGGCAAAGCAAGAGCTTGACTGCCTCGCTGACCGCTACGGGATCGAGCATCACGGTCTCGAGCGCCAACATGAGCACTTCGGAGTTTACGATCAGCGGATTGGCGGTCCCACTAACCCTGACGGCGGGACAGAGCACCTCGTTCACGGTGACCTTCAAGCCTCAGTCCAGCGGTGCGGCATCAGCCAGCGGAGCCTATAACAGCAATGCTTCCAACCCGTCTCTCTCGCAAGCCCTGAACGGAACGGGTACGGCAGCGCCACAGCGCAGCGTGGCTCTGTCGTGGAATCCCAGCTCATCCACGGTAGTCGGCTACAACGTCTATCGCGGTAACGCGTCGGGTGGACCGTACGCCAAGATCAACTCCCTGAATGCCGATACTACTTTCACCGACAGCTCGGTTCAATCCGGAAAGACTTACTTCTACGTCACCACTGCCGTGGATGGATCCGGGAACGAAAGTGCCAATTCGAACCAGGCCCAGGTTGCGGTCCCCTAGGGGTTGCAAACCTCTGAGCAAAATGAAAGGGGGCGTGAGAAATCTCATGCCCCGTTTTTATTTGCGCTGATGTGGCGCGAGCGCCATCGCGTGCTCACATCGAAGATCCTTGCGTCAACTCGGTTAGTTCCGGGCTACGACCCGAGGTTATGTACTACTCAGACCTTCTCAGTTTTCGTTGCGCGATTTAAGTTCTCGCCATACCCCTTCCAGGGTCCGGTTACGGAATTAAGATTCCTTCGCGACTAGCAAACTTTTCTGGTGAGGAGCACAGCGCGCATGTGGGGACGACTGTTTCTTGGCTTCGCCATCCTGATAAGCACGATCTCGATCGGTTGCGGAGGCGGAAGTACCGCGAACCGTGAGGTTGCCGCCGGGGATCTTGCAGTTTCGCCGTCCACGTTGGATTTCGGCCAGGTGGAACTGGGCAAAGTGAAACACCAGACCGGCACTCTGACTGCCGGCGATTCCAGCATCACGGTGACGTCGGCGGATTGGAGCGGAGACGGCTATTCGATCAGCGGGATTGTTTTTCCGCTCACTGTACGCGCCGGACAGAGCGTCCCTTTCAAAATTACTTTTTCGCCGAGCCGCACCGGACGTTCAGCGGGAAAGATCAGCTTCCAGAGCGACGCCGAGCACGTGGCACGGGCAGCTTTCCAGGGCAAAGGCACGAGCAGCCACAGCGTCACGCTGGCATGGCGTCCGACGGCGAACTCGGTTGTCGGTTATAACGTGTACCGCGGGGCCGCATCCCAGGGCCCCTTCGCGAAGATCAACGCGGCTCTGCATCCCAAAGCCACTTTCACCGACGCCGGAGTCGCGAGTGGAAAGACTTATTTTTATGTGACGACCGCGGTCAATCAGAAAGGGCACGAAAGTAAGTTCTCTAACCCCGTTCGGGTCACAATCCCTAATTCCTGATCAGGCTTTAGCCTGGGAGAAAGTGGGAAGACTCTTGATTCTGCGAATCAGAGTTTTTCCGCGGTTTTCTGCTCCGCCGAGATCGGAGTATTGCGAAGTGAAATCGCCTCTCCGCCTGCGATTGCTTCCTCGATCGCGATGGTCGCCTCGGAAACATCCATAAGTTCTTCGACGGGAATGGGAGAACCATCGCCCCGGCGTATGGCTTGAACGGTGAGTTCGATCTCCCGTTCATGTCCTTTATTGCGCCGCGCCTTGTTGCGCCGCGTTTTACCGTCGCGAGCCAGCTCCAGGGTGCAAAAGTCATCGATACGTCCGACCTTGCCCTCGCAGAAGACTTCGAATTGTTCTTTCGGAACCGACCTGTCACCGTTTGCGAGATAGGCGATGGTCGCGATAGAGCCATCCTTGAATTTGAGGGTCGCTACGACATTGTCGCGGTTGTAGCGGGCTGCGTCCGGCAGGGCGTTGGCCGCGACGCTGATCATGTCACGATCCACTACGCAGCGCGCCCAATCCACAAAATGACAGAGCTCGCCCAGGATTCTTCCGCCTCCGCTGGAGTTGCGCTGCACCCAGTGATCGTTAGGAAGATATCCGGCATTCACCCGGATTTGCACCACCATGGGCTCGCCGCGACCGATGAAGAACTGTTGCAATTTTTCGGTGAAGGGCGCGAAGCGCCGGTTGTAACCTACCATCAGGAATGGCGACAGGCCTTTCTCTTTCTCTGCCTGGTAGGCGCAACGGATTTCTTCGAGGTGTTCGCGGTTGATAGCGAGAGGCTTTTCCACGAACACAGGCTTGTGATTGGCCAGCGCGGCCACGACGTAGCGGGCGTGACTGTCGTGGCGAGAAAGGATAAAGACGGCGTCCGCATCCCGGTCCTGCAACAGCTCCGCCGTTGGTACAGCGCGAGCAAAGCCAAACAGGCGGCGGGCTGATTCCGACGCCACGCCCGAGGCGGTCGCGACCGAGTGCAGAACAACGCCGCGGTTTTTACGCAACGCTGGAAATAAAACGGCGCGCGCAAAGCTGCCGGCGCCAATGCAGCTCACCCTGAGTTCTCCGGAGCGGGGCGCGCGCGACGCGGTAGACGATGCCGTCGGCATGCTTATGAGCGCGCGGTTGGGATACTCCAGCAGAACCGTGTACACGCCAGTGGTCTTCAACTCCTCGTAGGCCGAGCTTCCCTGCTCCACCGGACAGCGCCGCTCGAGAAAAGGCGACACCTGGATCGCGCCTGAAGCCAGTAGATCGAGAAAGGCCTCCATGTTGCGCTTTTCCGTCCAGCGCACGTGGCCCACGGGATAGTCTCGACCTTCCTCTTCATATTCAGAATCGTAGCGGCCGGGTCCGTACGAACGAGAAAGGACCAGCGACAGCTCTTTCATATACATCGCCTGGCGCGAGACGCCGAGATCCACAGTACCGACTGCGACGATGCGGCCCCGATCACGAGAAATGGCGGCGGCCAATTCGACCGGCTCGGCGGACGGACTTGCAGCCGTAATAATTGCGACATCAGCGCCGTAGCGGGCAAATTCCTGGACTCGCGCCGGCATATCACGGTCCGACGAGCCCAGAGCCAGATCCGCACCAAACTGCCGGGCGCGTTCAACTCTTTGTGGATCGCGGTCAATGGCGATCACACGGCAGCCGGCCGCTTTCGCGAGCTGGATCGTGAGCACGCCCACCAGTCCAGCGCCAATAACTGCCACGACTTCGCCCAGCACTGCCTGACTCTGACGAAACCCCTGGAGCGCAATGGCTCCGATCGCGCTTAACGAAGCCGCCTCCAGCGGAACCCCGTCCGGAACCCGCACCGCGAGATTTTTCGGAATGAAGTTGACTTCGCAGTGACTGGCGTAGCCCGCGCCGGCGCAGGCCACGCGATCGCCTGGCTGAAATTCAGTCACGCCCGAGCCGGCTGCGATCACAATTCCGGCGCAGCTATAACCCATGGGAGCAAGCGCATCCAAGCGCGATTGCACTTTCTGGTAGGCCGCTTTCACTCCGGCGGTGCGAGCGAAGTCGACCACTTGCCGTACCAGGTCAGGGCGGGCCAAAGCTTTACCCAGCAGAGACTTTTCCACCTGTTCGCGATGGGCCAGTTCGGTACCTGCACTGATCGCGGAGAAAGCAGTCCGCACCAGGATTCCACCCGGACGCAGCTCCGGCTGGGGAACTTCGTGGCTCGCCACTTCCCCGGAGCGAACATCTTCAAGAATGGCCCGCATGATGATTGGCTATTGTCTCATCGGCAGGCGGACAGTGGAAGAAAGAGCTCCAGGACGGAAGCAAATGTTGAAACGCAATTTAATGCGCACCCATTCCGCCTGCATTTCAAACACCAGCCATTCTCATTGTAATTTCGCGGATAACTCCGTAAAATCTGTTGAATGCCTTGTGCAGCGCCCACTGTCGTCCTAACGACCTGCTAGCCGGGATGAGGATTTCCGTAATAAGGGCGCGCCGCCAATTCCGCCGATACCCCGCATAGGGGACAACGGTAGAGCCGCTTCGCACATCACAGTTCCGGGAGAAACCTTTAATGTTGAAGAAGCTGATGAAACATCCCTCGTCACGCCTGCGCACGGATCGCGGGAATACCGATCGCCGGAATATGAGTCGTCGCATCCTGTTGCTGGCCTTTGCCTTAGCCATGTTCTCTCCCGGGCTGATTTCCTGCGGCGGCGGAAACTCTTCAGGCTCAACTGGCGGTTCTGGCGGCGGCACTGGGGGTGGCGGGGGTACGGGCAGTGGTATCACGCTCGCGCCGGGTGTGGCTGCGGTCACTACGTCGCAATCTCAAACCTTCACCGCAACAGTAACGGGCACCGGAACTCTTTCCTGGTTCGTGGATGGGGTCGCGAACGGCAGCGCTGCCGCGGGCACGATCACCAGCACCGGTGACACCACGGCAATCTATACGCCCAGCTCGACCACCACGCCCGGAAGCCACAGCATCACGGCGCAAGCAGGCAGTGGGGCCATGAGTGCCGCCGTCACCGTCGCGGTCACGGACCTCCCTGGGGTCTTCACTCACCACAACGACCCTCAGCGCACCGGGCAAAATGTGAAGGAATACGCGCTTTCGCCTTCCACTGTGTCCGCCGCGACTTTCGGAAAACTTTTCTCCTGCACCCTGGACGCTCCGGGATACGTCTACGCCGAACCCTTGTACGTCGCCAACCTCACGATGAACGACGGCAAGAAGCACAATGTGGTTTTCGTGGTCACGGAAAGCGACTGGGTTTATGCCTATGACGCTGACTCGAGTTCGTGCCAGCAGTTGTGGAAGAAAAGCATGCTTGCACCGGGCGAGACCACCGTTCCTTTCGCAGACACGGGTGAGTTGAACGACCTTACGCCGGAGATTGGCATCACTTCGACCCCCGTGATCGATGTGGACGCCGGACTCATTTATGTTTGCGCCAAGTCAAAAGACGTTAATGTCTACTTTCACCGTTTGCACGCGCTCCGCCTGGTCTCTGGCGATGACGCGGTAACTCCGGCGCTGATCACCGCCCCCAGCTTTGTACCGCTCTTTCATCTGCAGCGGGCCGCCCTTCTGCTTAACAAAAACAATGGGACGGTATACGTGGCGTTTGGCTCG
Organism: Terriglobia bacterium; assembly: GCA_963816865.1. Classification (GTDB taxonomy): domain Bacteria; phylum Acidobacteriota; class Terriglobia; order Terriglobales; family Acidobacteriaceae; genus JAIQFF01. Next base: position 970 of record CAWFMU010000008.1, on the reverse strand, counting down.
CACGGCGACAACAACACCTATCAGGGCTGGCTGATGGGCTACAACGCCAGCACTCTGGCGCAGGAATTCGTGTGGTCTACGACGGACCCGACGAGCGGCAACAATGAGGGCGCGATCTGGCAGTGCGGAGGCGGCCCCTCGCTGGATAGTGGGGGCAATGTTTATCTGGAGACCGCAAACGGAGACTTCAACGCCGATTCAGGCGGGATCAACTACTCGGATTCCGTGATGAAGCTGAGCAGCAGCGGTGCCGTGCTTGACTATTTCACTCCGTCCAACGAGTCCATTCTTTCGCTCGACGATGTTGACCTGGGATCCTCTCCGGCCATGGTTCTTCCCGATTCCGTGGGCTCGGGGGCCCATCCTCGCCTGCTGCTGGCGACTGGCAAGCCCGGCTATCTTTTTCTGCTCGATCGGGACAATCTGGGGAAGTTCAACTCGGTCCTGAACCAGGACTTGCAGGAAGTCCCCGTCCTGCCCAACACCCAGTTCAAAATCGGCGGGGGCGTCTTCGGTAGCCCCGCCTTTTGGAACGGTAACATTTACGTCGCGGCGAACAAAGATTTCCTGAAGCACTTCACCATCAAGACCGGCGCAATTTCGGCTACGCCGCTTTCCCAGTCTTCCGGCGCCTACAATGGCCGAGGTTTGTCGCCGTCGGTTTCGGCGAACGGAACGAGCGGCGGAATTGTGTGGGCGATCGACGTCAGTGGTTATCCTACCGCGACCACTCCCGCAGCGCCCGCGATATTGAACGCATACGACGCAACGAACCTGGGCCATCAGCTCTACAGCAGTCCCACCACCGGGGCTGGCGCAGCCGGCCTTTCAACGAAATTTTCCGTGCCTACCGTGGCCAATGGAAAGGTTTACATGGGGACGCAGGGACAGTTCGACGTCTTCGGGCTTATTGCACACTGATGTTGTGTATAAGCTCGTCCCCACATCGGGTCATCCCGAACGACTTCAG
>CAWFMU010000007.1:0-151644 GCA_963816865.1 Terriglobia bacterium | reverse complement strand
AGCGAAGCTCGGCATTTTTGCGCATCGGGCGTGTCCCTGGCTGTGCGACGATATCTCCCCGCGAATACCACAAGCCTCATCGTCGGGTTAAGCAAGCGTTGCTCCATATATTGCGTCTGAAAAGTAACTGCCGGCCAAGAGAACAGCCGAGTAGACTTCCGGGCGATCGACGGATCGCACTACGCGATCGTCGTCGAACCAGATCTCTCAGTGGCACTCGACAGTCATTCCCACTTGTCGCAAAAGATGCGACAAATGGGGCACCCGGCGTATCCTAGCCCTCATGGACAAGAAAGAAATCGAATCCCCAAGGCTCACCGCCAGATTCCTGATCTGGATTACCGGGTTCATGATCGTAGTTTTCGCCCTGATCGCCCACTTCGTGTGGAGAATCTTCTAGCCATCGCTGGCCAGTAACTGGACGGGGCGGCCACTCAAGCTCGGTTTTGGCTTGAGAGTGGGATCTTTCAGATCTCGTTCTCGTTGCTCTTTCGCGTTCTCGCGTCGTTCCTCTCGAGTCAATCTCAAACGCCCCTTGCATCTGGATGATGTCACAACTGCAGACTGTGTCCGGTTGTCGCACCCCAACGCAACCCAAAACAGGTCTTGAGTGGGGCACCCGCCAATCAAGGTTTTTCTTTCTTCTTTTCTCCAGCCGCCTCCCACTCCGTCGCCAGCGCCTGAAATTCCTCAAATCCGTGCAGAGCCTGAAACTCACCGGCATCGAGCGCCGAGGCCTCATGAAAGCCCCCGGCGAGCGCCAGTCGCAACTCGCTGAGGGTGCGTTTTCTATCCATCAGCAGGGCGTAGACTCGTGCCCGCTGATAATGCGCAAATGCAGGATTGGCCGCTCCTGCCGCCGCAAGATCGAAATAGACCAACGCCGCACGATAATCCTTCTGTTCCATACTGTGCTGGCCCGATTCATAGGCAGCGATCACCAAACCTCCCAGTGCCCGCCGTACCGCCAGGGTTTTTATGTCGCTTGATTTCTGAGTGTCGTCGGCCCGTTTCTTGAGATCGGCAAATTCGTTTATGAGCGCGCCGACCTCGACATTGTCGCTTTCGCCGGATCCGATCGCCTGCATTTGCGATGAAAGAGGATCGCTGATCCGCGCCTGCTGCTCCAGGGCCGATGTCTCCTGCTTTTGCTGGGCTTTCGCTTCCTTGCTTTTCGCCAGCTCAGCCAGGGAATTCTCGGCGGAACTTACGTCAGTCAGGCGCTTGAAATCCCGCACCAGGGACTGGTATCGTCGCATCGCCGCGAGCAAGCTGTTCTTCGCTTGCAGGTCGCGGGCTTTGGCCAGTTCCTCGTCTGCGGTTTGCTGAATGCGCTGCGGGTCGCGCGGCAACACGTTCGCCTCCATGGCCCGGATATCCATCCAGTTCAGCGCTTCCAGCCACACATCTGGCGGGGCCCAGCCATGCTGCCCATCAAAGACTTGGATCCTGTACTGCGCCCCGGCTTCCTCCAGCTTTCTTCGCAGTTCTACGAACTCTGCATAGTTGAAGTCGGCATTGCCCACGGCGCCAAAGTATGTAAACCTCATGTTCGGCACTGGTGTTTTACTGATCGGAAAACCGGCAGCGTTTGCGATCACCCCAGCCGCGCAACCTTCGCAGGAAAGCGCGATGGCCGCAGCCACTCGCGCTCCACCCGACATTCCAGCCAAGTAACGGCGCCGTTCTTCGACCGGAAAACGTTCCTGCGTGTCCTTCCAGACCGCATTCGCGGCTGCAGCCGAATCTGGCATGGATCCGTTGCGGGAGTTGTTCGATGCCACCAGGATGTATCCGAATTTCTCCGCGGCCGCTCGTGCCGCCTCTACGGCTACTTCGCCCCGGGCGAGCGGGTCGAAAAGATAGACAATCGGCCACTTCCGTATGGCAGAGAACGTGGAAGGCAGATAGAGGGCATAACTCTGGCTGTTGTCCGCGCTGCACATTACTTTGGGAATCACCTTGCCAGTCGGAAAAGACAACGGCGCGATCTGAGCCTGAGCGTGCCCGTGGGCAAATGCCAGGCAGACAATGATCAGGATCGCGCGATGCAATCTCATAAGTTGGCTGGATCCACACACCAGGTGGTGGTTGCGAAAATCTTCGTGGCGCAGCCCGCCGGCCCCAGATCAATACTGTCCATACCGCCCCCGTACCGAATCCAGCAGCTTCCGCGAGTCGTACCCCACCCCATCCTTGAAAACAATCTCGACATTCTCAACATCCGAAATCTGCTTCGACGGATCACCCTTGATCACAACCATGTCCGCATTCTTCCCCTCGGCGATCGAGCCGATCTGCTTGTCCTTGCCCATGTAGATAGCACCGTTCAGCGTGGCAATTTTGATGGCCTCGACGGGAGAGAATCCAGCTTCGACCAGCAACTCAATTTCGCGTTGATCCCCGAATCCAGGCAGCACGTCTCCCCGGCCCGTGGGATCGGGGCCAGCGAGCAGCAATCCTCCGGCAGCGACGAATGCACGTTCCATCTCCAGGTCACGCGCCTGCGGACTCATCGCATCCAGCGCTTGCTGGCGCAAGGGCGGGCGCCCTCCACCCAGGTCTCCTTCGAAAACCGGTAGCGTGGAAGTGATGGCCACATGATGGCTCACGAGAGTGTTGATGAGGTCTTTGGCCTCGGGAGTGTCCGAAGCCATCCGGGCAAGAGTTTCGTCGCCCGCGCTCTGACTACAGACGTCGGGCTTCTTGTCGGTATCAAGCTGAGTATTCACGAAGAAGCCATGCTCGAGATCATCAATGCCGAGTTCGGCCGCTTCTTTGTAGGTAACCGAACACAAATGCCCAGTCACTTTGATGCCGCGCTTGTGGGCCGCATCAATGGCGGCCTTCAACTCGGCGCGCGTAATGTTCATGTACGCCTTGAACGAGGTCACGCCGCGATCAGCCCAGTATTCGACCGTCTGCCGCGCGTCGTCCGGTCCAGTCAAGTGCGGCATCTGGAGAAAATAACTTTCGCCACCCTCAAGATAGGGCCCGGTTACATCCAGATGCGGACCAGGCAGTTTGCCGGCGTCGATGTCCTTCTTCAGGTTCAGGTCGGCATAGGGCTCAACGCTGCCGGTGGTACGCATGGTAGTGACGCCGCTGGCGAGATAAAGACGCGGCGCCGAAAACGTCATCTGCGTCACCAGGACGGGATCGTCAAAATGCCGCCGGCTGTCCAGATTCGGCCGCACAATATAAAAAAAATGATCGTGCATGCCGACGATGCCGGGCATCAGGGTGTGTCCGTGAAGATCAACAACCGCTATGCCCTTGTCCGCCGCCACGTCGGTGCCCTTCTCGATTGCGGTGATCTTCCCACCCTCAATCGTGACATTCTGATTGTCAGCCGCCGCAGCTCCCGTGCCGTCAATGACTCGAACGTGTGTGAGGACAACTTTGCCGGCGTTGACGCGCACGAACTCCTGCACTGCCTTCGAGAGTTCGGGAGTCTGGGCGTGGAGAGAGACAGAAGCCAGCAACAGCAGTACGAAAACTCGCGACAGAAAGCGCGATGACATGAACGTCCTCCACGGAACGGAAAACATTGTACGCGAGCGAGGATTCGACAACCCCCGCTGAGCGGGGGCAACCTCCGGATTTCTTTGAGTTTTCTGGCTTGCACGGACGGAAGCGCTGGCATCTTCACAAATACAAGCTGGGTTATGCGTCTGCGTATTCCACATTTATCCAATAGCGCTATAATCCTCCGCGCAAAGCAAAGCAAAGCCAAGCCAAGCCTCATCAGCAGATCCGAAACTGTCAGGAGCATTCGCCATGTGCGGAATTGTCGCTCTCTTCTCGCGGCGTGATCCGATCTCGGCCGCAACAATGGAGCGGGCCACTCAGAGTTTGTATCACCGCGGCCCCGACGGACAGCGTCACTGGATCGCACCCGACGGGCGAGTCGCGCTCGGGCATGCGCGCCTCAGCATTATCGATCTGACGACTGGAGATCAACCGATCGCCAGCGAAGACGGACGGACCCGGATCATCGTCAATGGCGAATTCTATGACTATGAATCGATCCAGCGCGAACTGGAAAGCTCCGGGCATCGTCTGCGCACCCGGTCAGATAGCGAGATCGCGCTGCATCTGTATGAGGACCGCGGCACACAGTGTCTGCATCGGTTGCGCGGCGAGTTCGCCTTTGTGCTTTGGGATGAGACCAACCGCACGATCTTCGCCGCCCGTGACCGGTTCGGCATCAAGCCGCTGTACTACGCTTTCCACGACGAGACTCTGTATCTCGCATCGGAAGTAAAAGCTCTGTTTGCAGCCGGAGTGCCCGCCCGGTGGGACGCCGAGTCCGTTTCTCAATCTGTCGAGTATGGCGGCCATCAGGTTCGCACCCTGTACGACGGTGTGTTTCAGGTCCCTCCGGGCCACTATTTGCTCGCAACCGACAAGCACACTCAGTTGGTCCGCTATTGGGATTTCGACTATCCAAAAGCCGACCCCAAAGCTGCATTGCGTTCCGATGCCGACTACGTCGCGGAATTTCGGTTTGCGCTTGAGGAAGCAGTTCGTCTTCGGCTTCGCGCCGACGTTCCCGTAGGTTGTTATCTTAGCGGTGGACTGGATTCTTGCGCGGTACTGGGCCTGGCCGCCAAACATCGCCGCGATCCGATTCGTGCGTTCACGCTGACCTTTGACCGGGCCGATTACGATGAGGAAAAAGAAGCCCGGGAGATGGCAGCGAAAGTCGGCGCCGACTTTTTCCCCATTCCCATCCGACAGGACGACCTTGCCGATCATTTTGCCGACGCCATTCAGCAGTCGGAAACCTTCTGCTTCAATGCCCATGGCGTGGCCAAATTTCTTCTAAGCCGGGCCGTGCGCGATGCCGGTTACAAAGTCGTGATTACGGGAGAGGGCTCCGATGAGATCTTGGGCGGCTACGCACATTTTCGTCGCGATATGCTGCTCTACAACCGGGACGGCCAATATCCGGTCACGGTGGCAACACTCCTTCAGGACCTGGAGAATCTTAATCCCGTATCTCGGGGATTATTACTGCCCCACGGCAAGGCAAAGCCGCTTGAAAATGTGAAGCGCCTTCTTGGCTTCGTGCCTTCCTGGATCGAAACCTTCTCGGCAAGATCGGCAAAGATGCAAGAGTTGCTGGCTGAGGATTTCGGCGCGAGAGCAGGTGAGCGCGAGGGATATCGCGCGCTGTTGAACGACATCGACATTCGCGGCCAGCTTGCGGGAAGGGAACCTGTGAATCAGTCTCTTTATCTTTGGTCAAAGACTCTGCTACCCAATTACATCCTGGCTATGCTGGGCGATCGCATGGAAATGGCGCATTCTATCGAAGGCCGCGTGCCCTTTCTGGACCACCATCTTGTGGAGGTGATTCGGTCGCAGCCCGTGACTCAGAAGATCCGCGGCATGACCGAGAAGTACGTGCTCAGGGAAGCGGTCCGCGACGTCATCACCGATACCGTTTACCGGAGACAGAAACACCCGTTTTTGAGTCCGCCTGCAACCTTGAATCCGCAAGAGAAACTCAGCGCCCTGGTCCAGGACACGCTGCGCGGCCCTGTCCTCGCATCCATCCCGTTTTTCGATCAGAAAAAGATCATACGTCTGCTGGATAGTCTGGCCACCATGGATGAGGGTTCTCGTGTTGCCAACGATCAGGTTTTGATGATTCTGGTGAGCGCGTGCGTTCTCCGTGAACGCTTTCATCTGGCGGCATGAAAAAGTGAAGGAGCAGGAAGCACGAGCGAGGACGCTCGTGCCTAAACTCGGGCGGGAGCTGCCGCGCGCTTGGGCAGAATCTCTCCGATGCGACGAATCTGGGCGCCCACACCTTTAAGCTTTTCTTCGATATTTTCGTAGCCGCGGTCAATATGATAAACGCGGTCAATGATCGACTCGCCTTCCGCCACCAGCGCCGCCAGAACCAATGACGCCGAAGCCCGCAGGTCCGATGCCAAGACTGCGGCTGCGCTTAACGGTGAAGGGCCTCGCACCACGGCGCGCCGTCCCTCGATCTTGATGTTCGCTCCCATGCGCATCATTTCCAACGCGTGCATGAAACGGTTTTCAAAGATATTTTCGGTGATGATAGATGTGCCTTCAGCCTGCGTGGCGAGGGCCATGTACTGGGCCTGCATGTCGGTAGGGAAGCCGGGATACTCTTCGGTCACAATGTCCGCGGCTTTGATGGGATTGTCGCCCATCACCCGCACCGACTCGGGGGTGTGGCGAGTCTTGACCCCGATCTCGTCCAGCTTTTCGAGCAACGCGCTCAAGTGGGTGGGATCACAGCCTACGACGTTCAGATCTCCGCCGGTCATGGCTCCGGCAATAATAAAAGTAGCGGCCTCGATACGATCAGGAATGATTCTGTGTTTCGCGCCGTGCAGTTGGCTCACGCCCTTCACTCTGATGGTAGAGGTACCCGCGCCTTCAATTTGCGCTCCCATCTTGTTGAGCAGTTCGGCGAGGTCTGCCACTTCGGGTTCGCGAGCGCAGTTCTGCATTACAGTTTCGCCTTCGGCTAGGGTTGCGGCCATGAGCAAGTCTTCTGTGCCGGTAACCGTGATCCTGTCGAATAGAATTTCGCCGCCCTGAAGACGGCCGGCGCTGGCTTCGATGTATCCGTGCTCCTGAGTGATTTTCGCTCCCAGGCGTTCCAGCCCCTTGATGTGGAGATCGATGGGGCGGGCGCCGATGGCGCATCCGCCGGGAAGAGAGACGCGTGCCCGCCCGCAACGGGCCACCAGCGGCCCCAGGACGAGCGATGATGCCCGCATCTGCTTGACCAGCTCATAAGACGCTTCCGGACTGGTCAGATTGCGGGCACAGATAGTGGTGCGATGCTGCGCCCGTCCGTATCCCAGTTCGACTTCGGCGCCCATTGCGGCCAGCAGTCTTCGCGTAGTTTCAATGTCGCGTACCTGGGGAATATTCTCCAGAATGACAGGTTCTTCGGTGAGCAAGGCGGCGGCCATGGCCGGCAGGGCAGCGTTCTTCGCCCCGCTAACTCGAATTGTACCCAGCAGCGGATTGCCGCCGCGAATCACGAACTTGTCCATACGCCCGCTTATTGTAACGGTGAAGGCAGGAAAGCGTAGGTGGGAATCGATTACTCCAGAGGACACGGCCTATAGGGATGATGTGGTTGTGTGGTCGCGGGCGACTCGCCCGCGAGTGCACGCTACGGACGGGTAAGCCTCCGGGGGGCAATCCGCCCACCCGACGCCAGCTCTATGCTACAAACTCCGCGCCGCCGTGATGGCCCGGCGCACATGCCCGCCGACCGACTTCAAGGCGCGCTCTGCATCCCGGCGGTCCACTTGCGCCTGCAGCATGACCAATCCTACCGGGACGCTGTTTCCCGCCGCCCGCAAAGCCTGCGCAGCACTCTCCGAACTCACGTCCGTTGCCTGCCTCAGAATGCTTACGCCCCGCGCCGCCAGCTTCGAATTCCTGGGAGTGACGTTCACCATGAGGTTTCCATAAACGTATCCCAAGCGGGTCATGGCTCCGCTGGAGAGCATGTTCAGCACCATTTTCTGCGCCGTGCCAGCTTTCATGCGGGTTGAACCCGAGATGACCTCTGGCCCCACTTCGGTCACGATTGCGAGGTGCGCTGCTCTTTGCAGTGGCGTATTCCGATTGCAGGCTACGGAAATCGTATGTGCACCCTTGCTCCGGGCATGCTCGATGGCGGCGACGGTGAACGGCGTGCGCCCGCTGGCTGCGATTCCTACGATGACGTCGTTCCGGCCGGGTTTTCTCTTCTTCATTTCGCGCACGCCGAGTTCGCGGGAATCTTCGTTCGCCTCGACCGCCGACGCCAGGGCGGCGGGTCCGCCGGCCATGATGAACTGTACTGTCCTGGGATCCACGTTGAACGTGGGCGGACACTCGGCCGCATCGAGGGCCGCAATGCGCCCACTGGTGCCTGCGCCGACGTAAATCAGTCTGCCGCCGCGCTTGAGCGCGTTTGCGATCAAGCCGACGGCACGCGCAATCTGAGGGAGGGCACGCCGCACTGCGTCCACCACCACGGCGTCCTCGGAGTTGATGACACTGACTATCTCCAGGGACGACTTCAAATCCAGGTCCGCGGAAGCGCGGTTAGGCTGCTCGGTGGTGAGCCGACTCAGGTTCTCCCGCGTCTTGCTGGCTCGCCGCTTCAAAGCGCCCTTCTCCAGTGCTTCCACCACGGCATCATGAAATGCGGGGCGCACGTCCTTGATCGCTTTATTGCTGCAATCGGACCAGGTGCGGTTGGTTAACAGCGTGATGGAAAGCTGGCGCTCGGGATCGATCCACAGCGAAGTACCCGTATATCCCAGATGCCCATAGGAGCGAGGCGAGAAATATTTTCCTGACTGCGATGGCGAGGAAGGCGTGTCCCAGCCCAATGCCCGGGAAGTGCCAGACGGCGAGGTTTCCCGCCGAGTAAAGAGCTCCAGGGTTTCGGGACGGACCAGAGGCTGTCCAGCTTGCAGAAGAACGTGAGCGAAAGTCGCCAGATCTTCTGCGGTTCCGAACAAGCCGGCGTGTCCCGCGACGCCACCCAGAACGCTGGCATTTTCATCCTGGACTTCGCCCTGGATGATTCGCTTTCGGAAAATAAGGTCATCCCCTGTGGGCGGAATCGAAGAGCGCCACGACGCCGGCGGACTGTACGCCGTGTGTAACATCCCCAGCGGACCAAATACTTCGCGCTGGCAGAAACGGTCGAGGCTTTCATCCGCCACTCGTTCCAATGCGATCGCCAGAATGATGAAGCCGATGTCGCTGTACTCAGCTCTCGTGCCTGGATCGGCGGTTAGTCCAGTGGCGAAGGCAGCCGCGAGTAACTCATCTCTGGTCTTCGCCCTCAAGAAGAGCTTTTCGTAGGCTGGCAATCCGGAGGAGTGTGCCAGCAGCATGTGCACGGTTACCTCGCCGCGCCGCGCATCGCTTCCAGCGAACTCGGGCACGATGCTGACCACGGGCGCTTCCAGATCAATAAGTCCGCGCTCGTAGAGAATCATCGCCATGCTGGTGGTCGCTACCGCCTTCGAGACCGAAGCCAGATCGAAGACAGTCGCGACGGTTACAGGAGGAGAGTCGGGTTCGTAGGTGAAGCGGCCGAAGGCCTTCAGCGCAACCAGTTTTCCTCGGAAGCTAATTGCGATCGAAGCAGCGGGAAAGGTTTTCTGAACGATGGCCCCTTGCAGGATGTCAAAAGCTTTCCCAAAAATTCCGTTCTGCCCTTCATAGGCAGGAGCAGGGAAGTAATGCCCGTTTTGCGTGCCGATTTGCGGCGAGGAAAAGCTCTCTGACAAAGGGATCGTATGCTCGATGTTCGGGTTATAACAAAGTTCCGGGGAAGGGTAAAGGCGGCGAGGTTGGCGAGTTTGGCCCGACCTTGCATTAGAACTCATTCATAAAATGCTTACGAGCCCGTCAAGTGAAGCACCTGAGCTATATGAGACACAAATCAAACCCGCCCCAGCGCACACTTGTTGCTGCCGCGATTCCGGAAGCGGAACACTCTGATTTGGAGAAAAGACAACATGCACCGTGCACATCATTACATCGCTTCGCTATTTCTGAGCGCTGCCATTGCGGCGCCGGGTACGATCATGGCCATCCCCGTACCTCAACAAGTGGGCGTGCAGGTCCGAGTTTACGATAAGAGCCACAAGGATTATCACAACTGGGATGACAACGAGAATCGCGCCTGGGGGCAGTACCTTAGCGAAAACCACAGGAATTCTCACGAATACAACAAGGCTAACAAGAGGGAGCAGTCACAATACTGGAAGTGGCGTCACGCCCACCCAGATCAGCACTAACAAAGTCGCCACCCCCTGCGAGGAAAATCAGGCAGTTAGAACTGACGTCCCGTCCGTGGCCGTTACGGACGGGAGCGCCTGAAGTACAGCACTGCCTCCTGCCATCGATAGGGCCGCGATAGCACAAACGGCACCCCTTACTTCAGTTCCTTGAGCAATCCTGCACCGCTTGTGTAAATTCAAGGCATCCACTCAATTTTCACAACTCGTCGTCTGCAGACGTGTGGCTTCGCCGCGGTCGGGTTGTTTGTCAGCCTTTTTTCCATGATGGCGGTGGCGGCCACCGCCAAGGGTTCCAACGCTCCGAACCTGGCGATCCTCGACGCCATCGTCCTCGACGCCATCCACGATCACCAGATTCCCGGCGCCGTACTCCTGGTCAGCCACAACGGACAGGTGATCTACCGCAAAGCTTTTGGCAATCGCGCGCTGGAGCCGCGCCGCGAGCCCATGACAGCCGACACTATTTTTGACATCGCATCGCTCACCAAAGTTGTCGCCACTACCACGGCGGTCATGCAACTGGTGCAAAAGGGTGAAGTCCGGGTAAACGATCCCGTAACAAAGTACCTCCCGGAATTCGGCGAGAACGGGAAGGACGACATCACTGTTCGTAACCTCCTGACCCACTTCTCCGGCCTGCGTGAAGATTTTGATCTGGATCCACCCTGGCAGGGCAGGGACGCCGGCTTCCGTCTGGCGTTTGCCGAGAAGCCCGCGTACCCGCCCGGTTCCCGCTTTCTCTATAGCGACACCAACTTCATCACGCTGGGCGCGCTGGTGGAACGCGTGACCGGGACTACGCTCGATCAATACTGCACCCGGAAAATCTTCGCTCCGCTGCAGATGTCGCATACCCGTTTTCTGCCGCCCGCGTCCTGGCGGCCCAAGATCGCTCCCACCGAGTACGACGAGCAGGGCAAGATGCTGCGCGGAGTGGTACACGATCCCCGGGCGCGCCGCATGGGCGGCGTAGCCGGGCACGCTGGAGTTTTCTCCACGGCTGACGATCTCTCCAAGTTCGCTCGAGCGCTATTAAACGGCAGCCCGATCCTGGCGGGAGACATGGTCGAGAAGATGACCACGCCTCAGCAGCCGCCCACCGCACAGGTCCTGCGCGGTTTTGGGTGGGACATCGATTCGCCGTTTTCCAGCAATCGCGGCGACCTTCTTCCCGTGGGATCGTTCGGGCACACCGGTTTCACCGGCACTTCGCTGTGGATTGATCCGACGACCCAGACTTACATTATTTTGCTGACCAACGCCGTCCATCCGCGCGGAAGGGGCAGTGCGGTCGCGTTGCGCTCCAAGATTGCCACCGCCGTCGCGGCGGCCCTGCCACTCACGGTCACCGAGAAGGACGAAATGCGGTGGAAGAGCATCACCGGATACAACGAAGCTCAGACTGCTGCCCGCCGCCTGGCTACTCGCAACGGAGCGGTGCAGACCGGGATTGATGTGCTTGAGGCGCACAACTTCGACGTGCTCAGCGCCTCTACGGGCAAAAAGAAAATCGGACTCCTGACCAACCAGACTGGCGTTGACTTGCAGGGACGGCGCACCATCGACGTCCTGGCTCAGGCTCCGGGCGTTTCGCTAGATGCGATCTTCAGCCCCGAGCACGGCGTGACCGGGGAGCTGGACACCACAGGCATCGCCAACTCGAAGGATGCAGCCACGGGCGTGCCGGTCTATAGCGTCTACGGCGCCAAAGACGCGCAGCGCCGACCATCGGTCGACGTTCTGAAAACTCTCGACGCGGTGGTGTTCGACGTCCACGATGTCGGCAGCCATTTTTATACCTACGAGGCCACCCTGGGATATTTCCTCGAAGCCGCAGCCAAAGCCGGAATCGAAATGATCGTCCTCGATCGCCCGAACCCGATCACCGGCTCCTTTGTGCAGGGCGCCATCCCCGACCCGGGCCGCGAGAGCTTCGTTAATTATTTTCCCGTTCCCGTTCGTCACGGCATGACCATGGGGGAGCTGGCGAAAATGTTCAACACCGAGCGCGACGTCAATGCCCGGCTGACGGTTGTCCCCATGGACGGATGGATGCGCGGCGATTGGTACGACTCTACCGGCTTGCCCTGGATCAATCCTTCGCCCAACATGCGCAGCCTTACCGAAGCGACGCTCTATCCGGGCGTCGGACTGGTCGAGGGCACCAACGTGTCGGTAGGCCGAGGCACGGACACTCCTTTTGAACTGCTCGGCGCGCCCTGGATCAAGGGCAAGGAGCTAGCGCAGTACTTGAATGCGAGAAACATCTCCGGCGTGCGATTCGTCCCTATCACCTTTACTCCCACTGCCAGCAATTATTCCGGCCAGAAGTGCGAAGGGGTCAATATTTTCGTGCTTGAGCGCAATGCTCTCGACTCGGGCGAACTGGGCATCGAGCTGGCTTCCGCTCTGCACAAGCTTTATCCCGAGCCATATCACATGGAGCGCATGATTGAGCTGTTGGGTAACCAATCGGTGTACGACGCGATAGTCTCCGGCCAGGATCCCCGCCGGATCGCTGAAGACTGGCGGGAGCCCCTGGAAAAGTTTCTCCAGGTCCGCCAGAAGTACCTGATTTACAAGTAGCTGTAACTCCGCCGTCGTGCCTCATTTCCGCTAGAATATCTGTTGACCAATCCGTGCACGCTGTGGAGTTGAGGATGAAAGTTGTCAAACCACCCGCACCCGCAAATCTGATGTATCGCTGCGCCGGTCCCAATTGCGGGACCCTCAAAGGCGCCACCGACCATTGGTGGCTGATGTGGACTTCGTTCGTCGAATTCAACCGCCCGGTGCTTTACCTGTGCCCATGGGATGACGAGATTGCCCAGCGCGAAGGCACTCTGCATGTCTGCGGTGAGCTCTGCGCCCAGCGCCTGCAGTCCCAGTTCATGGGAAACGTCCGGGAAAACCAGCGTTCGGCGAGCGTGTAGGAAGTAGCTCCCAGCCAGGATTCCGAAAACCTTTCGATCCTCAACCTGCATCGTACTGGGATAAGGTAGTGTGATCTCGGGCCCGCTTGACTCGTCATCGGTTGGTCTATGCTTTGGGGAGTTGGTCAATGCGCACAATCATTGTGATGTTCCTGGCGTGTGGCTTGGCTGGCGCCCAGACAAATTTGGCGGCACGGCCTGATCCGTCCCTGGCTGACGTCAACCAGGTTTCGATCCCTTCCGGCACCAAAGTCCCGCTGTCGCTCAAGCAATCGATTTCGACCAAGAACGCCCGTGAAGGGGACGCCGTCTACGCCGTGACCACTTTCCCGGTGGTCATCAATGAGCGCATCGTGATTCCCGCCGGCACCTATGTGCAGGGCCGGATCAGCAACGTGAAGCGCGGCGGCAGAATCAAGGGCCGGGCCGAAGTCCTCATGCACTTCAGCACCCTCATCTATCCCAGCGGATACACTGTGGTGCTGCCCGGCGCGGTGGAGAATGTCCCTGGAGCTGAAAAGACTTCGATGAAAGATGAAGAAGGCACCATCCGCCAGGACAGCCAGACCGGAGAGAAGGCCAAGACCGTGGCCACGGCCGCGGGGACTGGGGCGGTGGTTGGCGGCCTCAGCAATGGTGTAAAAGGCGGACTGATAGGCGCGGGAATCGGCGGAGGGATCGGCACCGCCATCGGACTGCTGACCCGCGGCAATGACGTCAGAATGGACGCCGGCACGACTCTCGAAATGGTGATCCAGCGCGAAGTTCCGCTGGATGCCAGCCGCATCCCCAGACAGTAGTCACGGCCTGTGTGGGGCGGGCGCGCCCTCGCCCGCCGCTCTTGAATCTGGGTTTGACGGGTGCTGTAAAACTCAAGATTAAAAGTCAGAGGCGGCGGGGGGAGGGCGTCCGCCCCACACGGACACTCACCTACTTCAAAGTAAACAATGCATTCACATGCGCCGTCACCGAAACTGTCTGCGGCGTGAACTCCTCCGTAGGCGCAGGCGGGGCTCCCGCCATATTCATCTTCATCATCGCTCCAACCATGGGCATGGGGCGCACATTTTCAAACGTGTCCACCGACGCATAAGACAATTCTCCCAGTGTCCGCCCAGCGCTCCGGGCCAAGGCCGCAGCCGATTCATGCGCTCGTCGGTAGGCGTCGTCAACCGCCTTCGCCTTGGCTGCGTCCATATCCTCCAGCGTGTAGTTCAGCGATTGCGTGTCCGTGATGTCGGCATCGGCGAGTTGCTGCACAATGGGCGCTACCTTGGAAAAATCTTTTAGCTTAAGGGAAACGCTCGCATTCACGCGGTATCCCACCAATTTTCGCTTCGGCGTCTTGTAGTCATAAACCGGCTGCAGCGAAAGGGAGCCGAACTCCGCCGTCTTGGGATCGATTCCATTCGACCGCAGAATCTGCCGCACCTGCTCAGTCGATTTGGAGGCGTGATCGTAGGCCTCGCGCGAGGTGGCTTCCTGCGCCGAGATATTGAATTGCATCACGGCGGTATCGGGATTGGCCTCAAACTTCCCATCAGCGCCCACAAAGACGGTGTTGGGCTGGGCAGCGACGGTCGGGCGATCCTGAGTAAATGCGGCAGTAGAAGTTAGCAGTACAAGAAGCAGTGCAAATACGGTCTTCATAGTTCTCTCCTGACGAGCTACACATCATGCCACAGGATGCGAGATAGGTGTGGGGGGGGCGGACACTATTGTCCGCCGCTTTTGATTGGACTTTGATTCTTGTCGATAGGACCAACATCAAAGGCGGACAAGAGTGTCCGCCCTACACAACACACTCCGCTTATCGTACTCGCAGCGGGCGGTCCAGCCTCACTTCGAGAATGGTGCCCTTTTGTAATTGCAGTCTGTGGTCGCTGAATATGGTGCGTGCCACGGCTGCAGCCGTTCCCGCCTTCGCACTTATTCCATCGGAATCCGGGTCGTGACGCTGGTTGCCCGGGCCTTCGCGCTCGATCTCACCTTCATCGCCTATTGCCAGGCCGTGCTCTCCGGGGACTGCGGTAATCGTCGCCATCAGCGGAGCCCATCCGCGTTGCGTGTCGATTTCGTCGAAGCTGAGCAATAGGTGAGGATGAAAGCCAGTGCCAACAGCGCTGATGTGTCCCCTGATCCTGGCGCCGTGGAGAATCATGGTCTCGTCGGCTCCCATCATGTCTTCTTCCAGTTTCGCCTTGAAGTGTTTCCCCGGCTGGACTCGACTTACATCGAGCCTGTCCTCAAGGCGGATCAGGAAGGTAGTTCCATCGGCAATGGCATGCGAAGGGGCTGACTTCTGGTAGTGGTCAAGATCTTGAGCATGAAGCGCCACGGTCGCGAACATGAAAACCAGACAGCAGAGCCAGCACGAACGCGCACGCATAGCATGTCCTCCGCGGGAACCGTCAATTGGTTGGATGTGGGCCGCTTCGAAATTGCTGCCTGCCCTTTCGTGATGGGCGCGTATATGAAGGCCAGCTTAAATGCGGGTGTTTTGACGAAGACTTGGTCGCAACTCGATTCGAACGATTCTCGCCAACTCAGCGTCATCCTGAGGGACTAGTCCCGAAGGATCTGGCGCGCATCTGAACGGCTGTCGCCCGCTGTAAATGCGCTACACGCAAGATGCTTCGCAAGCTCAGCATGACGCCTATTAAGAGTATCGAATGTGCTGTGTTCTGAACGAAGCCAGTCGGCAAAACCCTACGTGGAACTCTTGGCGGAAGTGGAATAAGCGAAGCGTTGCACCTGGGCGTTGACCTCTTTGCGCAGATCGGGCCAGATACTCTGATCCATTTCGAGAAAGACCTTGACCACTTCGGGATCGAATTGCCGTCCCGAAAACAGTTTGATCTCATCCCGCGCAGCTGTAAGAGATTGCGCCGGACGGTACGGCCGGTCAGAAGTAATCGCGTCGAGCGTGTCCGCCACCGAGAACATTCGAGCTCCCAGTGGGATCTCTTCGCCCTTCAATCCGCGAGGATAACCGGTGCCGTCATACTTTTCCTGGTGAGCGTAGACGATTTCGGCGGCTTCGCCGAGGAACGGAATCTTTTTCAGGATTTCGTAGCCGTGGAAACAGTGCTCCTGCATGATCAGGATTTCATCAGGAGTTAACTTGCCAGGCTTCCGGAGGATGGCATCCGGAATCGCCATTTTGCCGATGTCATGCAGAAAGGCGCCGCGCGCAATCACCGCAATCTGGTCTTTCGACAATCCCATGGCGCGGGCAATGGCGATGGTAAAGGCGGTGACACGCTTGGAATGGCCCTCGGTCTCGGCATCTTTCTTGTCTAATGCGTCGCCCAGGGCTTCGAGCGTAATGTCGTAGGAGCGCTCCAGATCAACCAGAGCTTTTCTCAATTGTTCAGTGCGCGCCGCGACCAGGGATTCCAGCCCGGTCTGGTAGGCGCGGTTCTCCTGCTTCAGACGGCGATTCTCCAGCGCCCGGCGAACCGTAGCCAACAGTTGTTCGCGCTCGAAAGGCTTTAGCAAGTAGTCGTAAGCGCCATTGCGAATCGCGGCCAGCGCCACTGAAATATCATGCACTGCCGTGACCATCACGACGGGCATTTCGGGAAAGCGTTCCTTAGTTCTTTCAAGCAGGCCGATGCCGTCCAGATTCGCCATCATCAGGTCGGATAGCATGAGTTCGAATTCCTCGCCTGATTCGAGCAGCGCCAACGCTTCCATCCCGGAGGCCGCTTGCCGGCACTTGTAGCCCGCAGCGGTCAGCATGGAGGACACAATCTCGCGGATGGTCTCCTCGTCGTCAACAACCAGGATGCGATCAACTGGCATGGTTTTCTAGAGTCTACGGCCAATTCTACCGTAGTTCCGAGATTCCGAAAGTAACCAGAAGGGCAGGGAAAGCCCACTGGACTTCCGCGGAAGCGTGCTATTAAGGGAATGGGCGCTTCACCCCCGGTCGCGATGAATCCATTGAGTTTCTCTACCTGGCTTGCGTTGGGGAACTTTACTGTCCCCGGTCTGACCCCACAGGAGTCGGCGGCGCTGGTGCTGCTCGCCGCCAGCCTGCTGGTCTTCCGCGCCTTCCGCGAACGCTACCTGCTGATTTGGACCTTGGGTTGGCTGGCCTACTTTGTTTCACGCTGGACGTTGGCGGGGTCCACCGGACCCGTCCCTCCCTACCTGACAGCGATCTCACAGGCTGAGTTCGTTTTGGCGGTGTGTCTGTTTGCGGCGGCGATTTTTGTCTACACCCATGCACGGGGGCTGCTGGCGCCCCTATTGCTCATTACCCTGACCGTGATGGGCTTCGCCGTTGCACGAGTCTGGTTCTGGCCGGAATCGATCACGCTGCGCGTCGCATTGGAAGTCGCTTACCGCATTGTCGCGGTCACGGCCGCATTCCTGCTGATTCGCTACCGCTGGGCGCGCTGGGAAATTGGTCCCTGGCTGCTCAGTGTCAGCATGCTGCTGCTCCATCTGCGCTGGGATCCAATTACCTCGCATTTGCCCGCCGGATCCGGCCTGATGGTCTGCCTGCTTGCCGGGTTGAGCATGCTGCTGCTGGTGTTCGACGATTACAAGCTGCACATGCGGCGGCTGGGCGTGGTGAATGCGCTCACGACGAGCATTACTCGGGCCCAGCATCACGGGCCCATCATGGCAACAGCGCTCGAGGAACTTAAAGGGCTCATGCGCGCCAAGGCGGCGTGGTTCCGCTTGCTCGAGAACGATCGCATGGTCATTGCCCAGCAGATCGGCCTTTCCGCCGGTTTCGTTCAGGATCGGCAGTCAGTTCCTCTGGACGATGACTTCGAACGTACCCTCGGCGCCACCGCGCCGATCGTACTGGAGGCGTCCGCTTCCGCGGAGACTGTCCGTCCCTATCTCAAAAATGAAGGCTTTCACCATATCGTGATGGTGCCGGTGCTGGGCAAGAAATCAGTCATCGGGACGCTGGCTTTGGGCAGCCGGCATCGCCTGCACTACTCACCCGATGAAATGGAATTCCTGATCACCACGGCCCACCAGTTGGGACTGGCAGTTGAAAACCTGCGCCTGGTGGAACAGATTCTGCGTTCTCATCGGCAGTGGACCAACACCTTCGATTCCATCCACGACCTGGTGCTGCTGCACGACTCGGAATTCCGCGTGATGAAAGCGAATCATGCCCTGCTGGAGCGCCTGCACCTGGCGCCCGCCGACGTTGTGGGTCAGCTGTGCGAGAGCGTGCTGCCGCATAACCAAGGGCAGTGGAAAGGTTGTCCCTACTGCGGACATGCGGAAGACGGTTTCCACGAAGGCACCGATTCCAGCTTTGGCGGCTTCTGCATGGTCTCTACTTCCTCGTACGTCGAGCAGGGAAGCAAGCAGAAGGGCACGATTCACGTGGTGCGCGACACCACCGACAGGCGCATAGCGGAGGAGAAATACCACCTCCTCTTCGATCAGATGCAGGAAGGCGTGTTTGTCGCCACTCCCGAGGGCAAACTGCTGGACTGCAACGACGCCTTCATTCGCATGTTGGGACACACCAGCCGCGAAGAACTGATGGCGCTCAACGTGGACGCCGAGCTTTACGCCTCCCAGGAACAGCGCGACGTGTTCCGGCGCGAGGTGGAGCTGCACAACTACGTGCGCAATTTTGAAGTCACGCTGCGCCGCAAGGACGGCACGCTGCTCACCGCGATGGAAAGCAGTTTCGCCACTCGCAACGCCACTGGGAAGATCGAGCGCTACCAGGGCTTCCTGCTCGACATGACCGAGAAGAAGCGCGCCGAGGACGAAATCCGCCGGCGTAACCGCGAACTCAACGCGTTGAATGCCATGGCGGTCATCGCCACCCAGTCATTCGATCTCGACGAAATTCTGAACCTCACGCTGCGCCAGGTGATCACGCTGCTCGGCGCCGAGACCGGTTCCATCTATCTGTGCGATCTGGACGAAACCACTTTCCGCCGCCGTGCCGGTTGGGGACAGCGCAGCGCCGAGCGCGCCCGCCTCTCTGAAATCAAGTTCACGGAAGGCTTCGGCGAGTTGGTGACCCGTTCCCGTACCGAAGTGATTACCGCAGAGTATGTGCCTCATCTCCCGTCCCAGGTCGCGGAATTCATTCGCGCGGACGGTCTGGCGTCGTGGATATGGGTGTTGCTGTGGGGAAAAGATAAGCCGATCGGCATCATGGGCATCAGCAGCCGGGAAAGCCGTGAATACACCAGCAATGACGAAAGTCTGTTGGTAGCGATTGGTCGGCAACTGTCCACCACTGTCGAAAAAGTCCGGCTCTACGAAGAAACATGCCGCGCTTATGAGGACTTGCGCCACACCCAGGAACAACTGCTGCAGAGCGAAAAAATGTCAGCTGTAGGGCAGCTGATCGCCGGGGTTGCGCATGAACTCAATAATCCGCTGACTGCGATTCTCGGCTACGCCCAACTGCTCGAGAGCGAAGGACTGGAGGAGCGCGCCGCTGATTTTGTCAGCAAACTCTTCAAGCAGGCTCAGCGCACGCACCGCGTAGTGCAAAACTTGCTGTCGTTTGCCCGCCAGCGCAAACCACAAAAAGAGCAGGTCGATATCTGCAAGGTGCTGGACGAAACTCTGGCCCTGCGCGATTACGACTTAAAGGTCAACGACATCAAGGTGGAGCGCGATATCGTGTCCGCCATTCCTGCAGTCACCGCCGATCCGCATCAGCTCGAGCAGGTTTTTCTGAATATCATCAACAACGGTGTGGACGCGATGCTGGAATCAGGTCGAGTGGGAACTTTGAAAGTTCGGGTCTACGCCGAAGAGGGAACTGTCATCACGGAGTTCCAGGATTCTGGTCCCGGCATCAAGGAGCCCAACCGCATCTTCGATCCTTTCTACACCACCAAGAGCGTCGGCAAGGGCACAGGCCTGGGGCTCAGCATCTGCTATGGCATCATCAAGGAGCACGGTGGAGACATTTCCGCGCGCAACCTTGAAGCTGGCGGGGCTATCATTGAGGTTCGTCTCCCGGCCAATGACAGCGCCGGGGTTCCGCAACCGGCTCTGCCAGCCTCATCGCGCACCTCAGTCATCGAAGGCAGTGTGCTTCTTGTCGAGGACGAAGAGGCAGTCCTCGAATTTGAGCGCGATGTGCTGTCCGGTGCGGGCGCACGAGTCGTCACCCTGATGAACGGCGACGAGGTGAAAGCCCGACTGCTGCAAGAGTCGTTCGACGCCATGATTATTGACGGAAAGATGGCGAATGGATGGAACGGGCCAGACGTTTATCGCTGGATTGCCGAGAATCGGCCGGGCCTGGAAAAACATTTGATGTTTACGTTCTCCACCGCCGTCGAACCCGAAATTCGCACCTTCTTGCACGACAACAATGTCCCCTACCTGGTGAAGCCCTTCGAGGTCGGCGACCTGATCTCGCAGGCCCGCCGCCTGCTGCAAAAAACCCAGGCCGCCGTCGCCGGTTAATGTAGACGCGAGCGCCCCCGCTCGTGTCACCCCTAGCGGTGTAGCGCCGGGCGTCTCGCCGGCTGTCGGGCGGGCATCCTGCCCGACCCCGGCGCAAGATGCCCCCGAGCCAGAAAAGCCTGGTGACGCAACCCGCGCGACGCGTTGCACAGGATCGGAGCCGCAAAGCGGCACCAAGAATATAGCCCACGGCGAAAGCCGTGGGTTGAAGATCCCACTCGGACCGAGCTCCAACGGGGCGAAGGACCTGTCCGTCCCAGGCTCGTGAGGTTTCTTCCGCCCCGTCGGGGCTATTCCATTTTGACCTCGTACCCACGGCTTGCGCCGTGGGCTATATTCTCGACGCCGCTCTGCGGCTAGCCGAAGAGTCGCCTGAATCCCTGGACATGCAGGGTCCGCACGATGCCGGCACTACAAAGATCAAAGGCTCTTCCGTAGCAAGCGCCCAAATTCCCGCAAGGCGCCCTCATTCCGCCGATACCAAACCCAAAGCCCCAACTTCTTCGCCTCCACCACCCCCGCCTTGGTCAAAATCGCCATATGATGCGAAATAGTAGGTTGGGACAGGTGAATGCGCTGCTCGATGTCCGAAGCGCACAAACCCACGTCCTTGCCGATGGAACACCCGCCGTGTTCCTTGAGTGCAGTCAAGATCCGCCGCCGAGTCGGGTCGGCGACTGCGTGAAAAATGCGATCCACTTCGGGCTCGGTCATGGCTGCAAGAAATAAATCACGCATTGACAGTTGTCAATGTGCCGACCCCGGGCCTCGGGACGTCGCACCTCAGACTAAAACGCGATATTGAAACTTTTCCGGATATCTCCTAGTCAAATGCCATAGCGGGATGCCGAGGTCCGACGTCCAAGGTCCGATTTCCGCGCCCGAGGTCCGATTTTGCTATTCGAGGGCAGTGATCGCCGACAACTCGAGAAGCTGAAGAAGAGCGAGGGTCTGCTGCCTCCCGGCCAATCCCTCACGCTCAAGTGGCCGGTGCTGCACTACGGCTCGGTGCCGAAGTTTGACCCTGACACCTGGGACCTGCGTGTCAGCGGATTGGTTGATTCTCCGCTGCGGCTAGGTTGGAAAGAATTCAACGCCCTGCCCAAAATTCAGCGCACCAGCGATTTCCACTGCGTGACTCGATGGAGCCGTTTCGACAACCACTGGGACGGCGTAGCCTTTCAAGAACTGCTGGCCCGCGTCCGTCCCAAGCCGGACGCGGCATACGTGCTGGTGCACGCCGAACAGGGATTCACCGCCAATGTGCCTCTCGCCGACCTCGACCGCCCGGAAGTATTGCTCGCCACTCATCACGACGGCGAGCCCCTGACCGCAGAGCACGGCTACCCGCTGCGCCTGATTGTTCCCCACCTCTATGCCTGGAAGTCAGTGAAGTGGTTGCGCGGGCTGGAATTTCTCGACCACGATGTGGCGGGATTCTGGGAACAGAACGGCTACCACATGTACGGAGATCCGTGGAAAGAGCAGAGGTTCAGCAGGTGATGAATCGGACTTCGTACCTCGGACGTCAGACCTCGGCATCCCCTTAGCAGCGTCATCCTGAGTGGCCTTCAGGCCACGAAGGATCTTGCGCGTACTACCCAATTGCTGCCCTGCAGCACGTCCGCTTCACGCCAGATGCTCGCAAGCTCAGCATGACGGTTAGCCCTTTGGCGAGTTGCTTTGCCGAGGTCTGACGCCTGAGGTCCGAAGTCCGACGCCTGACGCCCGCTTCATCACTTCTTCAGAATCGGATTGTAGCCGTCCTTCACCAGTTGGGTGCGGGCGCCCTCTGCGTCCTTGATGTCGGAAAAAGGTCCGACCTGCACATGGAATAGCTTGTCGGCCGGCGTGTTGGCCGCGAAGGCGGCGTATTGCTTTTTCTTAAGCGCATCCACCAAGGCGTCAGCGTCTTCCTGTTTGCTGACCGCGGCTACTTGCACGAAATAATTACTCTGGCCTCCAACCACCGCAGTCGGGTCCGGTGGCGAGTCGTTGTCGGCTGAGGTGGACTTGGCGGCAGGAGCTACAGGTGCGTCGGCAGTTTTTGTGTTGAGCTCGGCATTCGGATCTTTCTGGCCGACTGCCTTATAGAACGTCAGATCAGAGGGGGCGTGAGGTTCAGCTGCCTTCACTGCCGTGGGACGCACGTTGCTGGGCGCGCCCGATGCTGCCTGGACATCGCTGGCCGACTTGACGGAGTTCTTGCCCAGCGAATATCCCATTCCGAAGAACACCGCGCACAGCGCCACCAGCCCAAAAAACAGGATGAGCATCTTGCCTGTGCCCAGCGTGATCTCTGTGTCTTCAGAAACCGCCATATTTCACTCCACCTCGCTGCCCGACATTTTGAACTGCCGTCTAGCTCTTGTCGCCGTCAGATTTCCCCAGAAGTTTCTGGATGCCGGAGAAGAAATCCACTGGCACGGGGAAGATCACCGTGGTATTTTTCTCCACTCCAATTTCAGTCAAAGTCTGCAGATATCGCAACTGCACGCTCACCGGTTCCTTGGCCAGCAGGGCTGCCGCATCCACCAACCGTTGCGCGGCGGAGAATTCGCCTTCCGCGTGAATGATCTTCGATCGCTTCTCCCGTTCCGCTTCGGCCTGTTTGGCCATGGCGCGCAGCATGGACTCCGGCATGTCCACTTGCTTGACTTCCACATTCGTGACTTTCACACCCCACGGGGCGGTGTGCGTGTCCAAAATGCTCTGCAGACGCAAATTGATTTTTTCGCGGTGGGAAAGTAGTTCATCCAGTTCCTGCTCGCCGAGGACGGAACGCAGCGTGGTCTGCGCGAACTGCGAAGTCTGGTAAACGTAATTGGAAACCTCGACGACCGCCTTGCGCGGCTCAATCACCCGGAGAAAGATGACGGCATTCACTTTCAGCGTCACGTTGTCGCGAGTGATGATGTCCTGGGGAGGCACTTCCAGCGCTTCCTGCCGCAACGAAACCCGCACCATGCGGTCGAGAGGCGCGAAGACAAAAATAAGTCCCGGACCCTTGGCGTCGGACAAAAGGCGCCCCAGGCGGAAAATTACGCCGCGTTCATATTCGGCCAGGATCTTGATGGAGCTGAGGAAGTAGAGGGCAACAACGATAATGATAATGCCGGTGAAAGACAGACCCATCCGAAGCCTCCGCGCCTGAACGTCAGGAACGCTTCTGTGGCGGATTGTACCGCAACATGGTTAAAGGATACGGCATCTCCCCCGAGAGGGGGGTGCCTCGCAAGATGCCAACACAAATGCTCAAACGGTGTTGGCGGCCGGAGCGCGCTGCGATGCCGCCGAGGGCTCCACGCGTAACTGCAGTCCGTCCACACTGAGGACCACCACAGACTGCCCGGCGGGTACGCCGCTCGTGGACGTTGCATCCCAAAGTTCGCCGTGGACGAAGATTTTCCCGCGTGGCGCCAGCTCGCTTTGCGCGATGCCGATTTCTCCAACCAGGCCTTGCGCTCCGGTCACCACTTTGTTGGCTCTCGCCTTCAGAGCAATGCTCATGAGGAAGACTGTGATGCCGCCAAGCGGAATGCTTACCGCCAATGCGGTCAGAAGATGCACCCGCATTTCCGGAATCGGTGCGTCCACCAGTAATAGTCCCCCCAACACCATGGTGACCATCCCGCCTATTGCCAGAACCCCGTGAGCGGCGAATTTAGCTTCCAGCGCGAACAGGGCAAACGACGCGAAGATCAGCACCACCGCCGCAAAACGTATCGGCAAAAGATTGAGTGCGAAAACCGCCAGCAGGATGAACACGACTCCTACCGTCCCGGGTACTACCGCGCCGGGATGGTTAAACTCGGCATAGAGCGCCAACCCTCCGATGGCCAGAAGGATGAACGCAATGTTGGGATCCATGATGAAGGCCAGAATCCGCTGTTTGAGGGTCATATCGAACGGGCGGATGGTTTCGTTCTTCAGGTTGAGGGTGATCGTCTTCCCGTCAAAACGCTTTACGGTTTTCCCTTGCATCTGCTGCAGCAGGTCTTGCTCGCTGGGCGCGACGTAGTCAATCAGCTTCTGGGTGAGGGCTTCCTGTTCGGTGAAAGACTTCGATTGCCGCACCGTGCTCTCGGCCACTTCGACATTGCGTCCGCGCTTCGATACGACGGAGCGCATCAGCGCGGCAGCGTCATTCTCCATCTTCTCTTTCATGACGTCGTCCACTTTGCCGCCGCCGAGCGTAACCGGATGGGCCGCACCAGTGTTGGTCCCGGGAGCCATGGCCGCAACGTCCGCACTTTCCAGGATGAAGAATCCGGCCGATGCTGCCCGGCTGCCGCCAGGTGTGACGTAAATAATCACCGGAACCGGCGAGGCCAGAATTTTCTCGATGATGTTGCGGGTGGATTCCAGCAGGCCGCCCGGCGTATTCAACTCGATCAACAACGCCTGGTCTTTGTTCAGCTCGGCCTGGGCCAGAGCACGTTCGATGTACTCCTCGGTGATGGGATGAATGGCGTCGTTGACGACAATTTTCAGAACTTCCGCCAGGGAGGGAACTGATGCGGCCAATAGCAGGCCAACGACACATAACCAGCGCGAAACGGAGACCAGTTTCATCACGCCAACCTCTGTTTCCTATTGTCTCTCAAAACGTCCACGTAGGGGCGGGCGCCCTCGCCCACCGCCCGCCCGAGCGCAGCTCGGCCACATGGCAGGTGATTCTCAATTGAGGGTGAGTCCCGACTTGGCGAGCTTGCTCGCCTGCCCGGATGAGAGCGTCCGGGCCTACGTGGTTCGTGGCTAGTCCTTAAACTTCCAGCGGGTGGCGCTTTCCATGAATTTCTTCTCGTAGAGCCCGAAGACCAGGCGCGGGCGAACCGCAAACACCGGCTCTTTCATGGAGAGAATGTCCTGCTCCATGCTCGACATATCAAAGTTGTACTTGGGCTTGTACTTCTTGAGAAACACACGGCGGGCCGGTACCTCAGCAAGCTCAGCGACGCCTTCAACGACGACCGCTTCCTCCGCCTGCTCGGTACAGACCACGCAGCGCGGATTTTTAGCGAGATTCTTGGCCTTGCGCGACTGACTGCCCGTGCTGAACAGAAAGGCTCCATCCAGCCAGAGACCCCAGACCACCATGGTGTGCGGAGATCCGTCCGGCTTCACGGTAGTAATCCAGTAGTTGTGACTCTTTCGCAGGCGCTGCTCCGCCCATTTCCAGGGAAGGAGTCCCTTGGTGCTTTTCGGCATGCCGTAGCCGGGCATTTGTGGACGGCTGGGTTTTGGATCGGCGGTCTTGCGTTGTTTTGCCATGTGGTTCGTCCTCCGGGCAGCAACATGATCGAAGCGACATGGGAGGGATGTCAATTGCAACCTGCGCCACAGGCCACGTGGGGACAGCCGCCCTCGGCTGTCCGGCGGAGCAAAGCTCCGCAAGGTCTGGCTCGCGGCAAAAGGAGTCGAGCTTCGCTCGACCGGACAGCCGAGGGCGGCTGTCCCCACGTGGCCTGTGGCGGGTTACGGCTTCTGCGTCGGCCGCAACAGCACTTCGCTGACGAACGATTGCGGCTCCTGAGTAACCAGCATGGCCACAACGTGTGCCACGTCATCCGACTGCAACATCTTCTTCGGATCCTTGCCTTCGTGCGGGCTCAGGTCGGTGTGCACCGATCCGGGGCAGACCACTGATACCCGGATATTGTGGACGCGCAGTTCTTCCGCCGCCGAGTAGCTCAGGCCGTTCAACCCCCACTTGGATGCGGCGTAGGCCGCGCCGTTCGGCAGGGCATTCTTTCCCGCAAGGGAAGAGATGTTCACGATGTGGCCGCTGCGGGCGCGGATCATCATGGGCGAGAAGCTGCGCATGCAGTAGTACACGCCGCGCAGATTCGTATTCATGACCTGCTCCCAGGAAGCGGGAGCCATCTGGTGCAGCGGGCCGGCAAAGCTGCCCACGCCGGCGTTGTTCACCAGGATGTCGGCGCGGCCCGCCTTGCGCTCTACCAGTGCGGCGAGCGCTTCGACTGAACTCAGGTCGGTCACATCGCACTCGGCGATTTCTGCCTTGCCGCCCGATTTAAGGATGGCTTCAGCTACACCTTGGAGAGGCGACCGGCGGCGTCCACAAAGAAAAGTCACGGCTCCCATGCGGGCCAACCGGCGGGCGATGGCCGCTCCGATGCCCCCGCCCGATCCGGTTACGATTGCCACCTGTCCCTGCAGCGCGTTCTCGCGTGCATCTGCCATAAGCCAAGAGCCTCCGGAGCGTGTTTTGGTCCCCATTTCGAGGGCACGCGAATGCCCTCGCCCGCATCTTACAAGACCGGGAGATAAACCGTTGTAAAGACGAACTTGCCTTAGACGAGACACATACTTATAATCCGCCTCACCGGAAACGCTGCCTGGGCGTGCTGATAGTCGGCGGTGAATTTCCGGAGCCCGTCCGAATGGGCACAGCATGTTGTGCGAAGACCTGCGCTGTCTGGCTTGGGCGATACCTCGGCGCTGTCGCCGTTTTTCCCGAATATCTAAGGAGCGATTCGAATGAAGACAAGTCTAGTGGCGCTTTTGCTGGTTTTGGCTAACTTGGCATCAGGTCAGGCGCCGGCGCCGCCGGCGGCTCAACCGCAGGCATCTCCAGCACCGGGCCAGCCGCAAAAGAAGGAAATCAAGGATCCCGCCGAATACAACGCCTACGTCGGCGCGGTGCAGCAGACCGACCCCGCCGCGAAAATTAGCGGACTGGAAGCCTTCCTCACTCAATATCCCAACAGCGTCATGAAAGAAGACGCGCTGGAATTACTGATGGGAACCTACCAGCAGTCGAACAATCAGGCCAAGGTGATCGAAACTGCGAATCGTCTCCTCACGGCTAACCCCGACAACGCCCGCGCCCTGGTCCTGCTGGCTTACAACGAGCGCGCCGCCCAGAAGTGGCCAGACGCCAAACAACACGCCGAGCGCGGATTGCAGGCCGTGGACAAGATGGCCAAGCCGGATGGGGTTTCGGACGCGGATTTCGCCAAGCAGAAGGCGCAACTGAGCGGCCTGCTGAACAGCGTCGCCGGATTTTCCGCCCTGCAGCAGAAAGACTATGCGTCGGCGCAAAAATATCTCAGGCCCGCCGTCGAAGGCGATCCTAACAATGTCGAGAACGTCTATCCCCTGGCGCTTTCGTATTTAACGGCTACTCCTCCCGACGACGTGAACGGCCTCTTTTTCATCGCTCGCGCGGCCAACCTGGTCGCAGATCCGGCAGGGAAGGCGTCCATCATCAAGTTCGGACACAGCCGGTACGTGAAGTATCACGGCTCGGAGCAGGGTTGGGATGACTTGCTGGCCCAGACCAAGACCACGCCGGTTCCTCCTGCCGGGTTCACCATCGCGCAGTACGTTCCCCCCACGCCAGCGCAGCAGGCAGCGGACCTGGTGAAAACAAAAAAGCCCGAAGAGATGAGTTTCGCGGAATGGGAACTGGTTCTCTCGGTCGGATCCCAGGAAGACCAGGACAAAGTCTGGAATTCGCTCAAAGGCAAGAATTTGCAAATGGCGGAAGTACAGGTGATCTCGGCGTCGCCAACCAAGCTGGAACTGGCAGCCAGCGTGGATGATATTGACCAGAAGCGGGCGGATATCGAGCTCGCCTTCCCCGGACCGATCCCGGCGAGGAGCTTGCCCAAGGTGGGAGACAAGATTAATTTTGAGGGCACGCCCGTCTCCTATACTCCCAGCCCGTTCGTGATGGTCATGGAAAAAGGCGCGCTGCTGACCAAGGCAGCACCTGCCCCGGCAAGGAAGCCTCCGGTGCGCAAGAAGCCCCAGTAAGGCAGGAGTTCGACAGATTGAATAAAAAGGCAGCCCCGCGGGGCTGCCTTTTTATTGATCTAAAAGTGGAGGACGGGCGTCCCGCCCGTCTTTCTGTCATCCCGACCGTAGCGAGCGCAAGCGAGCGAAGTGGACGGACCTTGCGTTGAATTGAATTCAAGCGAAAACTTGGTACCGTGGCGCTCTCGGTAAGCGCAAGGTCCCTCCACTTCGCTCGCGGCGCTCGCTTCGGTCGGGATGACAGGATGGGAAGGGACTTATTCGCCTGTAGGGTTCGTTCGACTTCGCTAAAACGTTTCGCAAGCGAAACATTCAGCTCCGTCAGGATGAAAGAGAATGGAGGGTCTGTAGCCCTAGCGCATCGCCTTCTTCTCATACCCAATCGGTCGCGCGCTCCGTGGCGGACGCTTGACCCCATCGCGCAACTGCCGTACGTCAATCTTGAGTTCTGAAATGGTGCGGCTCAGAGTGTTGCGGTGCATGCCAAGCTCGCGCGCGGCCCGGCATTGATTGCCCTTGTTCTCCTGCAGAACGGTCAGAATGAATTTCTTTTTGAATTCGCGAACAGCTTCAGAGTAAAGAATGTTACTCCGGTACATCTGCATGATAAGAGCTTCAAGCTGATCTCTCACGGCGTCTCTCTTTCTGCGCGAAGAATCGCGGGCCGCAAAAACTGCTGGTTCTTCAAATCAACAAATCAATCTTTTGCGATTTTCTATTTCACCGGAGTTTGAGACGGTGCGGCGCCGCCCGGGACCGTCTGCGGCATACGGCGCAGCAAATCCAGTCCCTGGTAAAACCGGGCACGCAATTCCGCGGGGGCGACCCAGATGGCGGCCCGCCCCACCGCCTGGAAATACGGAGCCCACTCGGAACCTGCCAGCCATCGGGATGACGGCGTGAACGCGGTCATACTCACCGCCACGACCGCCACAATCAGACAACCCCGCAGGAATCCCAACGTACCGCCCAGAAACCGATCTATAAATCGCAGGCCGGACTTCTTCATCACCCATCGGGCTGTCCGCCCGGCGATACCGGCGGCCACCGCGACGGCAAAAAAAATGATCAGGAACCCGGCACTCTCAGCCACCCAGGGCGACTTCAGATACTTCTCCAGCCATCCCGCCAGCCGCTGATACTGCCACGCCGCCACCAGGTATCCCGCTACCAGGCCCGCCAGGTGAAACGCCTCCTGGAAGAATCCCGAGTGAGCCGCCTGAATGGTTGACAACAACACCACCAAAAGAATGACCCAGTCCGCGCCGTTCATGCCGCCTTCCTGCGTTTCACGGTGCGGCTAAATACGGAGCGCTTAAACATCCAGCTCCAGTCCCGTGAGCTGGTGGTAAGCCTCGACATACTTGTCACTGGTCCGGCGCGCCACTTCGGCAGGGAGAGCCGGCGCCGGCGGCTGCTTGTTCCAGTGAATCTCTTCCAGATAGTCCCGCACATACTGCTTGTCGAACGACTCCTGCGCTTTCCCGGGAACATATTTGTCGGCCGGCCAGAAGCGGGAAGAGTCCGGGGTAAGCACCTCGTCCGCCAGAGTGATGCCGCGGGGAGTGCGCCCGAATTCAAACTTGGTGTCGGCGATGATAATCCCTTTTTGCAACGCGTAGTCCGCAGCCTGCTTATAAACGGCCAGAGTCAGATCGCGTAGCTGGCCGCTGAGTTCGGGTCCAACCAGCTTGGACATCTCGGCAAATGAAATATTCTCGTCGTGTCCGCTGGTGGCTTTGGTCGAAGGCGTGAAGATCGGCTCCGGCAAGCGGTCCGATTCCTGCAGGCCCTTGGGCAGTTCAATGCCGCAAACTGTGCCCGTGGCTTTGTATTCTTTCCAGGCGGATCCGGAAATGTAGCCGCGCACCACGCACTCCACCGGAAACATTTCAGCGCGCGCCACGATCATCGAACGCCCACGCAGCTGGTCGGCATACTTTTGCAGCGGCGCTGGATATTGGCTCACGTCGGCGGTTAAAAGATGGTTAGGTACCAGGTCGCGAAGAAATTCAAACCAGAAGAGCGAGATTTGCGTCAGCACCCGGCCCTTGTGGGGGATGCCGGTAGCCAGCACGTAGTCGAAGGCAGAGATGCGATCGGTGGCCACGAACAGCAGCCGGTCGGAGTCCAGGGTGTAGACATCACGCACTTTACCGCTGGCGTGCAGTTTGAGTTCGGGGAAGTCGGTCTGCAGCAAAACGGAGTCGAGAAGTTCAGGGCTCATGAGTGAAATTCTACAGGCAGAAATCGTCGCGTATTCTAGTCCTAAAGAAATTTTTGTCAACGCCCCGCCTAACGTTCGCTCCAGCACACCGCCGGTTGCAGAGTGCAATTTAATTGACAGGTCTGGCAAGCGGCTGGATTACCCGCCAGTCAAGGCTTTTGACCGGTCCAGATTGTGGAAAAACTGAGGAAGCCTGTGCAAGGTTGGGAGCGCCACAGTACAGCCACCACGACCGCGCGCGAGACTGCGTTATACTTAAGCTGCGATGTCGGCCGATCCCCAAAAGACGTTTTACCTGGAAGTCTTCGGCTGCCAGATGAACGTCCACGATTCGGAGAAGGTCGTCGGCACGCTCCTGTCCGAGGGATACCGGCAAGTTTCCACCGTCGAAGAGGCCGGGCTGATCCTCTACAACACCTGTTCCATTCGCGACAAAGCCGAACAGAAAGTCTTTCACCGCCTGGCCGACTACAAGAAACTGCAGAAGCAGGGCAAGCGTTTTGGAGTGCTGGGCTGCGTGGCGCAGCAGGAAGGCGAAAAGATTTTCGAGCGCGCTCCTCACGTTTCGATGGTTTGCGGCTCCGCGTCCTATCGCAATCTGCCGCAGATGCTGGTGCAGCTCGAAGCAGGGAAGCAGCGCATTACCGGCCTGGACGATCGCGAGACCGACGAGTGCTTTGAAACCGAATTCACCGCTCGCACCAACCCGCACCGCGGCTACCTCACCATCATCGAAGGCTGCGACAAGTTCTGCGCCTACTGTGTAGTGCCTTTCACCCGCGGCAAGGAGCGCAGCCGGACTTCAGATTCCGTTCTGACGGAAGCCCGGCAAATGGCCGATCTCGGTTACACCGAGGTCCAGCTCCTCGGCCAGAACGTGAACTCGTACAAGGACCCGTCGGGAAAGAAGACGTTCGCCGAACTTCTGGCCGCGGTGGGAGAGCTTTCCGGCATCCGGCGAGTACGCTTCACCACTTCGCATCCCCGTGATTTTGGCCGTGACATCATCGCAGCCATCGAATCGGTTTCGACCCTGTGCGACCACGTGCACCTGCCGGTGCAGAGCGGTTCCGACCGCGTGCTCGATGCTATGCAACGCCTCTACACCCGCGAGCAGTACCTGGAACGCGTCGCCTGGATGAAAGCAGCCAAGCGGGAAATAAGCATCACGTCCGACATGATCGTCGGCTTTCCCGGCGAGACCGAATGGGATTTTGAGCAGACCCTCTCGCTCATTGACGAAGTCGAGTACGACAGCATTTTCTGCTTCAAGTATTCGCCGCGTCCCAATACGCCGTCGCTGAAACTGGAAGACGCGATCCCGGACGAAGAGAAATCCCGTCGGCTGATTGTCTTGCAAGAGCGGCAACGAGAAATCCAAAGACGGCGGTATCAGCGCCATGTGGGCCAGGTCCTTGAAGTGATGGTTGAAGGGAAGAACGAAGCCCGCGGCCAGTGGATCGGTCGCACCTCGCAGAACAAAACGCTGAACTTCACGGCGCCACAGACCGTGGTTCCGGAAGTCGGCAGCTATATCCCCGTGGTTACCACCGGGAGCTTTCCCAACAGCCTGTTGGGCGAAATGGTGATATAAGGAGCGAAGAAGGGAAGGTCGCTGGGGGCCACGATGGAAGTTGAAATGAAAATTCGCGGGCTCATGATGGATCCGGTTACCAACATGCCCATCGTGATCCTGAAGGACACCAGCGGGGATGCCGTCCTGCCCATCTGGGTGGGGATTTACGAAGCCAACGCGATCGCCCTGGAGATCGAAAAAGTCAGCACGCCGCGCCCCATGACGCACGACCTGATCAAGAATGTCCTGGTCGGGCTCGACACCCAGGTACACAAAGTCGTGGTCACTGAGCTTAGGGAAGACACCTTCTATGCTGTGATCTGGATGGAGCGCCAGGGCAACGTGATCAGCATAGATTCCCGACCGTCCGATGCGCTGGCGCTCGCGCTACGCGTGGATTGCCCCATATTCGTCGAAGACGATGTTCTGAAGAATTCCAGACTGGCGGCCAACGTCTCCGACCGCGTGACCAGCGAAGAACTGCGCAAGTGGCTGGAAGGTCTGAACGACGAAGACCTGGGCAGATACAAGATGTAAAGCAGCTTCCAGCTTTTAGCCATTAGCTCTTGGCTAAAAGCTAAGGGCTAAGAGCTAAAAGCTTTTTCATGCCTGACCCCGCCGAACAACTTCAGCGTATTTATCTTGCCGGATTCGAACTCCAGACATTCGATCGTTTTCCCAAGTGCGTTGGGGTGGTGCGCGATAGCTGCATTGCATTGCTCGTACCTTCGGTCGGAGGAATGCAGATGCTGGGCACGCCCGGTTGGCGCATCGGGGAAGCCATCGGAGTGCTGACCGAGAAGGAAGGCCGCCAGGTCTTCCAGGCCAAGCAGGAGATCGTAGATGCCACGCCGGAGAGGCTGGAGGCGCTTCGCAGCTTTCGCATAGATCTGCAGACGCTTCTGGGGGACAACCGGACCTAGGAGCGCGTACCCACCCGCCTGGCCGGGCAAAGCCTGCCGGGCTTAATTGTGGCCATCCAAGCATTAGGCGAGCTTTGCTCGCCTGCCCGGACGAGGACGTCCGGGCCTACGTGGTTCGTGGACCCACGGCCGGCCGGTTCAACCAATGATCGCAAAACTGCCAAGGTGCATGCGGAGCAGCTCCACGCTTTGTCTCTGGGCGTTGTCGCGCTCCAGAAACTCTACTCCGTAGTGATAGCCGGCCCGATTGCAGATCATGGCGTCCACACGTATAGGAGGCGTTGAAAAAGGGGGGGTAAATTCGACCGCCACCTGGTCGCCCGGCCGCAATTCCGCTCCTGCGAACAGCGCCATACCGCCTTCGCTCAAGGAAGTTCCTCGGCCGTCAAAGATGGAAGCCCGCATGGCACGACAAACGATCACTCGAATGGGAACATTGACCTTGTATCGCTGCCAGCGACGACCCGAAGTGTAATCTGGCAAACGGCCGAGTGCAGGAGCTTCGGACATGAGTTGGCCTCAACTGAAGTATCGGCTGGGGGTGGGGAGGACTTGAGCCGCATCCTGAAGGAAGGCAACGGCGTTCCCAGGCTTTAGTTAACATAATACTAATTATCGGACATTGAATCTCTGCACCCTCCTTGACACTCTGCCGCGACCGCCGCACTATCTCGTCCATGAAACCTACGATGCTGGCTTTAACCTGCTGCATTTGCCTCGCCCTGCTGACCAGTGCATCTTTCGCCCAGAATTCACCGGCTATGGTGGCCCGTCCCGCGATCGTCGGCGTCGCTCACATTGGACTAAAAACGGACGATCTCGCGGCCGCCCGCAAGTTTTACACCGGAATTCTTGGCTTCCAGGAGCCCTTCAGCCTGAACAAGACGCCGGGCGAAGGCACCGGTCTGCTGCTCACATATTTCAAGGTCAACGACCACCAGTACATCGAAGTGTTTCCCGAGCTGACCGATCCCAAGATGGACCGGCTGTCCCATATATCTTTTGAAACCACCGATGCCGAACAGATGCGTGCCTATCTGGCCAGCCGCGGCGTCAAAGTACCCGAGAAGCTCGAACCGATGCAGGACGGCAACCGCGGCTTCGACGTCACCGATCCCGACGGCCACGACGTGGAGTTCGTGGAGTACCGTCCCGGTTCCCTGCACAGCCGTAACTTCGGCAAGTTTCTTCCCGACACTCGCATTTCGACACGCATCATCCACGTCGGCGTAGTGGTGAAAGACCGCGCTGCCGCGGACCGTTTCTACAAAGATATTCTGGGATTCAAACTGCAGTGGTACGGCGGCATGAAAGACACGGACACAGACTGGGTGGCGATGCGCGTACCCGAAGGCACCGACTGGCTGGAGTACATGCTGAACGTGAATAACCCGGACCCACACACGCTCGGAGTCATGCACCATTTTTCGCTGGGTGTGCCCGATATTCAGGCGGGATACAAGATTGCCGTGGCTCGTGGATACACTGGAAAAGAAAAGCCGCAAATGGGCCGCGATGGCAAGTGGCAATACAACATGTATGATCCCAACTTCACCCGGGTTGAGTTGATGGAGCCGAAGCCGGTCCAGAAGCCGTGCTGCTCGCCGATTATCGAATAAGGCCACGTAGGGGCGGACGCCCTTGTCCCCCATCCGGCATGGGCCTCGTCCCCCACCCAGTCATCCTGAGCGCAGCGGGATCATTCGCTTGCGAATGATCCTGCGGAGTCGAAGGACCCCTACGATTGGCACGGGGGTGGGAGATCTGAGTTTCTTTGGTGCGATCAAGGAAGACCTCGCACGCGAGGCCACTCTCGCTGCTAGGGTCGTTCGACTGCGAAACTGCTTCGCCAAACGAAGCAGCTACTCCGCTCAGGATGACATTTATTTCCTGGAAGCTACCTCTCGCACTGGCTCCGCCGCCAGCACGATCCTGGGATGGAAGAGCGTCCCGGCGATCCGGGTTGCGATGGCGATCAGTTCCCTTTGCCCGGCGAACACCTTCACCTGCCGTGCCTGGGATAATTCTGGCAAATTCACCGCGCGCCCGTTGCGAATGAGGGCGGCAGCTTCTTCGTTGGCGGTGACGCACGGAAACTCGGGTAGCAATTGCCGCGGATGAATGAAAATCTCTTCCACGGCTCCGGCCTTACAGGCGCTGTCCAGTTCTTCCAGCGTGTGGGCCTGGCTCAGATCGAACTCGCCCAGCACGGTGCGGCGCAGCGACTGCAGATGCGCTCCGCAGCCCAGCTGCTGACCCATGTCATGGGCGATAGACCGCATGTAGGTGCCGGACGCCACGCGGGCGCGAAAACTGGCTTGATCGGCCTGGACTCCCAATATCTCGAATTCCCTGATCTCGACCTGCACCGGTTTTAGTGCAACTTCCTGGTGTTTGCGGGCCAACTTGTACGCCGGCACTCCCTTGATTTTCTTGGCGGAAAACGGGGGCGGCATCTGCTCGATCAATCCTACGAACTGAGCAGCAAGTGCGCGCATTTGTTCAAGCGACACATTAACTGTCTGATCCACGCCCTGTGCCTCGCCGTCGGAATCGTAGGTGTCGGTAGCGAAACCAAAGCGGATCACGCCCTCATAAGTCTTGCCGGAAGCACCGTAAAACTGGGCCAGGCGGGTCAGGTTGCCGGTGACCAGCGGCAAAACTCCCGTGGCAAGCGGATCCAGGGTTCCTAGGTGGCCCACTGAAGTTTGCTGCAGAATGCGGCGCGCCCGGTTGACCACGTCGTGTGAGGTCAGTCCAGCGGGCTTATCGATGATGAGAACGCCGTTCATTAAAGTTTGGAAATTGAGAAATTTGGTAACTTAGTAATTGAGTAATTCAGAAGCTTGCGGTGGCACTGCACTTGTCTTCTCTTGAGGCGAATTCCTGACGGTTCTGGAATTGCCCAATTACTCAATTACCAAATTACCAGATCGCCTGACCTCCCATGATCCCGATTCGCGACGATCAGCCCCGGTTCAGCACACCCTACGTCACCTATTTTCTGATCGGCCTCAACCTGGTGATTTTCCTCTTCGAGGCCAGCCTCGACCCCGCAAAGCTTCAAGGACCTGCTCTTTCAATTGGGCATGGTGCCCGCCAACATCGCGGCCTCTCTAGGCGGGACCGGACGGCCGGGCCTGGTGGCGGCTTTTCTGCCGATGCTGACCTCCATGTTCCTGCACGGTTCATGGATGCACGTGATCGGCAACATGTGGTTCTTGTGGATTTTCGGCGACAACATCGAAGACTACCTGGGGCACTTCAAATATCTGCTGTTCTATCTGCTCAGCGGGTTGGGGGCAGCCTTCGCGCAACTCGTCCTCAATCCTCATTCCCGCGTCCCTACGGTTGGGGCCAGCGGAGCGATCGCGGGAGTTCTGGGCGCATACTTCCTTCTGTATCCGCGCGCGAAGGTGTTGATCTGGTTTCCCATTCTGTTTCTTTTTTATTTGCCGGCATGGGTCACGCTGGGTTACTGGTTCGCCATGCAATTCGTGAGTGGAGCCGCGACATCACTCGCGAGCTACAGTGAAACCAGCGGCGGGGTTGCCTTCTGGGCGCACGTGGGAGGATTTCTAGCGGGCATCATTCTGATCAAAATCTTTCCCGAACGACCTCGCCGCTATCGTTACGGGACATGGTGACTTCCCTGACCTCGGGCGTCGGACCTCGGACTTCGGCCGAATGGAAGACGGCGCGTCCCTCCCGTCACTGCTGGAACCTCGATAGAACGATAGCGCATACGCCGAAGTAAAGATGCCCTCGGGGACGCCGGCGCTACAAAAAGCGGGGGTCTGAGGACTGAGGTCTGACGCCTGAGGTCCGCCTCTAGATCCCGTTTGCCCGGTTTCGAATCAGGGAGAGGAACTCCGTGCGCGTTTCCTGTTCGTTGCGGAAGCACCCTAGCATGGAGGAAGTCACGGCGGCCGAGTGCTGCTTTTCGACGCCGCGCATCATCATGCACAGATGGCGCGCCTCGATCACGACTCCAACGCCCTGCGGCTCGATCGCTTTCTGAATGGTTTCTGCAATCTGCGTGGTCAGACGTTCCTGAATCTGCAGCCGTCTCGAAAAGATTTCTATCAGGCGCGGAATCTTGCTGAGTCCGATCACTTTGCCGTTGGGGATGTAAGCCACGTGCACCTTGCCGAAGAACGGCAGCATGTGGTGTTCGCACAGGCTGAACATTTCAATGTCTTTGACGATCACCATCTCGTCATAGGTGACGGTGAAAAGCGCCTTTTGCAGCATCGCGTCGGGATCTTCCTTGTAGCCGCGCGAGAGGAATTCCCAGGAGCGGCGGACGCGGTCCGGGGTGCGCACCAAGCCTTCACGGTCGGGGTCTTCGCCGATGCGGACAATCATTTCGCGCACCAGTTCCTCGAAGGTGGCGCTGGTCAGAGTGGCTGGTTCTACGGATGGTTTCATAGGTCCCTGTTCCCTTCTAGTCCCCGGACGGCCGATAGCGGCTGTCCCCACGTGCTCCTCCTCAGTGACCGATCTCTGCGGACCCGGCGTATTCGAAGGAATTCATCATGGTTTCTTCTATGCGTATCTTGTCCAGATGAGCCTGGGTGAAGCCTCGCTGCAAAATATCGAAGATGGCAGTGCAAAGGTTTTCCGTGGTCGGAACCGTCTGCAAAAATTCCGCATGGGTATTCAGATTTTCCAGGTCGAAGCGCTGCAGAATCTCGCGCTGCACAAAGCCATCCAGATCAACCAGGTTGCAGACCATGCCCGTGCTTTCGTTCACCTGCCCGCTGACCGTAACTTCGAGCGCGTAGTTATGACCGTGGCCAAACGGGTTGTTGCATTTGCCGTAGGTGGCCGCATTCTCGGCGTCAGACATAGCATCGCTGTGCAACCGGTGCGACGCGGAAAACATATAGCGGCGGGTCAAATGCGCTCTCATGCTTCACCGTAGAAATCAACAAACAGATCGGGCGTTTCGTATACCCGCACGCGATGCAACTGCGCCTTGCTCAGCTTCGATAGCAGGCGTTGCCAGATAGCGATGGCCAGGTTCTCCGTGGTCGGAATCCGGGTGGAGAATTCCGGCACTTCCTTGTTCAGGAACCGATGGTCCATGGCGTCCAGCACCTCACGGTGCAGAACCTCTTTCAATTGCTTGAGGTCAACCACGAAACCGGAGCGCGGATCCACTTCGCCTTTGACCGTGACCTCGAGCGTGTAGTTGTGCCCGTGGCCGTTCGGGTTATTGCATTTGCCGAAAATCCGCTGGTTCTCTTCCGGT
This sequence comes from Terriglobia bacterium, assembly GCA_963816865.1. Taxonomy (GTDB): domain Bacteria; phylum Acidobacteriota; class Terriglobia; order Terriglobales; family Acidobacteriaceae; genus JAIQFF01. The sequence continues at coordinate 113,694 of CAWFMU010000007.1, read as the reverse complement.
GTGAGATCCGGATTGTGATAGTAGTGCGATGCGGCGAATTCGGCTTTGCGAGTGAGATAGACCATTCGTTCTGCTTTCCTATACCGAGCTGCGCTCGGCTGGGCGCTGCCGTTCTATGATGACGGCATCCGCCCCTGGGTGGTTCGTGCTGCTTCCGTAGGTCCGTCCCTTCCAGCGTACGCTTCCCCTCCTATGAGAGAGTCTGGACCGCAGCAAAAGATACGCAAAGAGGGGTAGGCCAGCCGGCGACAACGCGTTTGCCTGCCAGGAGAAATGCGCCCTGCGAACGCGATTGAGAAGAAAACCGTAGATCGTCACCGCCAGAATCGCCGCGGCTACGGCCGGCTTGAGGTGGCCGCGCACCGTGGCCGTAACGGCGGCTGCGATTCCGCCTGCGATCAGCAGAAATTCCGTCAATCGAAGCAAGGCCAGGCGTACGGGAGATGGAAATAGCAACGCCAGATTCTTGGTCCAGCCTTCGCGCAGTTGCGCGAAGTTGCGGTACATGCGGGTGCGGACAGCGTCGCCGCCAAAGCGAAAGAAAATCCTGCGGCCCGAAGCTTTCACCGCCCTGGCCAGCGCCACGTCTTCCAGCAGACTATTGCTTACCGCCGCGTGTCCGCCGATCGCGTCGTAGGCCTCGCGCGTGATCAGGATGTACTGGCCATTCGCGGCGGCGGCCGGCGACCTGCGGGTCGCTCACCAGCGAGGGCCGGTACGTCGCCGCCAGTTCGGCGAAAATGACGGGCATCACCGCCTTTTCCCAGAACCCGTGAACTTCCTGCTCGGGAGAATAGGAGAGCAATGCGGCACCATGCTGTTTTGCTTCCTCGACAGCGCGAGCCAGAGACCCAGGACGATGGACAGTGTCGGCATCCGTGAACAGCAGCCACTCGCCGCGAGCCACACTTGCTCCAGTCGCCATGGCATTGTTCTTTCCGGTCCACCCTGAAGGCGGTGGGCCGGCATCCACCACGCGCACTCGTGGAAACGACTGCGCAATCTCGCGAGTGCGGTCGGTCGAAGCGTCGTTCACTACGATGATTTCGGAGCTAACGCCCGTCTTGAGCTGCCAGCGATTCCAGGCAGGCGCCCAGGCAAGCCTCTTCGTTGCGCGCCGGCACGATTACCGACACGGTTGGCGTGCTCGTCACTGTCTCTGGCGCCACCATAGGCCGAATTAGGTATTATAACTTTGTGCGACGTGCTTCGGTTTTGCCCGCTATCCTGGCCCTTCTTCTGACGCTGAGCGGCTGTTACGGCGGATCCCGGCCTGCCAACATCGGCACGGCGGCCCCTACGTTCACGGTCCAGGACAGCGACCGCAAGGTCAGCCTCGACGAGCTGCGCGGCAAGGTGGTGGTGCTGAATTTCTGGGCTACCTGGTGTCCGCCCTGCATTGAAGAAATGCCCTCGCTGGTGCAGATGCAGCAGAAGATGAAAGCCAAAGGCGTTGAAGTGCTGGCGATCAGCGTCGACGCCGACCAGGGTGCCTACCAGGACTTCCTCAAAGAGCACAAAGTTGACTTGCTCACCGTGCGCGATGCCGACCAGAAGAGCAACAACCTTTACGGGACGTTCAAGTTCCCCGAGACCTACATCATTGACCGCAATGGAGTCTTGCGCCGCAAGTTCATCGGCGCCATCGATTGGGGCACGCCTGAGATCCAGGATTACCTGGGCAAGCTTTAGTTGAAAATAATGTGGGCGCGAGCGCCCTCGCTCGTGCGGAGTCGTTCGTGGCGCTGCAGCACGAGCGGGGCGCTCGCGCCCACATTCAAGGAAGAGTCAGGGCAAGTGCTTCCTGCACCTGTGCATCCGGATTTTGTTTCAGCACCGCCGCCTGAGCGGCGAGCTTCTTCTCCAGATCTTCACGAGCCATGGCAACGGACTTGTATTCCGGCGTGTCCTTGAACTGTTGCATCAAGGACTGCGCCTTCAGAATGCAGGCATAGGCCAATCGGGGAGAAAGGCCTGAATCGCGCAGAAAAATTCCGTAGCTGTAGAGATCGCTGGCAGTGGCTTGGGAGTCGTCCAGCTTGCGGTCGAGCTCGAGGGCGTGCTGATAGAGCGGAAGGGCCTGCGCAGTTTTGCCCTGCCCAGACTTGAGCTCCGCTTCGGCGATGCTGGCCGCGCTCTCCATCTTTGCTTCTCCGGACTGGACGGCGATTTTCTGTGCCAGCTCGTAACTTTTCGCCGCCTGATCCAGATGATTCGCCTGAATCTGGCACTGCGCCAGCCGCATGACGATCGCGATCAAGTCATGTGCCGGGGGGCGGCTCTTTGCCCCGGCTTGCGCCACTTTGTTCAGAAACATCATGTAGTAGGGAATTGCGGCGTCGGCCTTCCCTTCCCGATCCAGTTCGCCCGCCGTATAGAGATATGCGGCGACTTGTGAACCATCCAGGGCGATGGCCTGCTTCCAACTTTGGATGGCCTCGTCACCGTGTCCCAGTTGATTGGCGAGAATGCCATGGTTCACCAGCAGATTCACATCCTTGGGCGTATGCCGCAGCGACTCGGTCGTCAACGCATAGGCTTCGTCGAAGCGATTCTTCTGCGTTAAATAATTAAGCAGCGCATCCCGCGGAGCAGCGTTATTGGGATTGACCCGCAGCGCCTGATTCCACGCGGCCGCCGCTTCCTCGAGTCTTCCCTCTTTGAGTTCCTTCCATCCGAGATGGGTTTGCAGAGAACTGTCGTAGGAATCGAGCGCCGCCGCGCGCCTCAGGTCGGGCAAGCTTTCCTGATGAAGTGCCAGGTAGTAGTGCACCTGGTCAACACTTCCCCAGGCCAGCAGAATTACCGCTGCCGCAATGCGCAGCGTTCGGGCTGGGCGTGAGTTCCCCACGACCCAGCGCAATCTGCTTCCCCACCGGCTCCCGGCCTCAGCCGTGGCATCCGACAAGCGCTCGCGCGAATTCAGTAATAGCGCAGCAATGCGACTGTCCCGCAATTTCCAGATCGCGCCATCCAGAATGAAGTGATGAATATTCACCAGCGCCGTGAAAATCAGAAAGCTGGCGGCGAAGTCAGAGTGGAAGATCCGGCTGGCCAGCCAGGGTCCGGGAACGAACAGTGCGATGCCGCCTGCCACCAGCACGGCGAAGTAAGCGAAGGGACGCCAACCGCCCGCGTCTTTTGCCCCTGCCTCACGACGGGCGTAGTAGCTGGTGATCCATAGATATTGCGCCGAGTGCATGACCGCGAACACTCCGCTGCTGTAGCGGCTCTGCGGAACGCGCAGTCCCCCGGCGAGCGACAACACGGTCGGCAAGAGAAACCACAGACATTGCGTCGAGAACAGCGTCACTGCGGGCAGCAAACGCCGCCAACCCACCTGCTCTGCCAGTCCCGACCATCCGTACACCGAACAGCCGATGAATGCTGCTCCGAGCAACAAGACGGCGACCGAACTGATCCGTTCGGGAATTCCCGGCGAGACAAACAAAGGATCGTTCGATGGACCGGTGAGGAAGCTCAGAAGCAGGATCAGATAAGAAATCAGAAATGCCGAGTACAAGGCTCGTCGCCCCGCAGCCGAGGGGTTGGCGCCGCCTCGCCGCGCGAACATCATGAACAGGCCGTAGTTCTGGCCGCTGTAGTGCCACGGACTCCAGACGAGGTAAAGCGTGAAAATCCACGGGATAGCGCGGAACCAGAAGTGCGACAAAATTAATGTCAGCGCAATCAGTGCGGTGATGTGAACCGTGAAAATGCGGTACTTCTGAAAATCTGCCTGGTTGTGATAGGCGCGGTAAATCGTCGCCATGTAATGCGGATAGTTGAAGAACAGAGCCAGCCCGTAAAACGCGATTGACCAGCCCAGCGCGCTCGATTGCGACGCATAGTAAGCCAGCAGGAGCAGGGGCGCCGACCAGGCGCCACATCCGACGATAAGATCGAGCCATGGGTTGTAGACCCAGACCGCAGTGGCAGTCTCAACTCGCGGTCCGGCAGTAGATGTTTTCATTGCGGTTGTGGAACGGAGCAGGTCCGATCCTTCGCGGATTATAAGTTGCGAAAGAGACAGCCGGCGTACACAGAAGGGTTCGGTAACGTAACCAAAGTTTTGGGTAGTGTCTCAGTTTTGCGGATCACTTCCACGTTGGCTGCCGGTCTATCGGATCAGGATTGGAGGTCGGGGGAATTGGTGCGATTATTGCAGACTAAGAAGGCCGAGAGTGCTGCCTAAGAATAGACTTGCGAAGGTTTCTTTCGTTTTGGTGCTCGGACCCATCATTGGAACTGTAATTGGTTTAATGATTGCGGGTCTCATGCTACCCCCAGACCCAACAGGAAGTGCTCCCGGCGACGGCTTCGCGCTGTTCTTGGGTGCGGGCATTGGTCTAATTTTTTCTCTGGTCCTTTCGGTCATGGCAGCCATCCACATTCTCCGTGCGCCGCGCTGAAATTGAGCGGCGCTGTCTAAAAGTCCGCCCGGCAGGACGGCGGGACGCCCGTTCTCCATCCCAATGCTGCTTTACAATCACGAGGTGAAGACGTGGGACGTCATCATCATCGGCGGCGGGATCATCGGCCTCTCACTCTCGATCGCGCTGCGCAAGCGGGGCGCCACTGTCCTCATCGTCGAACGCGGCGAGCCCGGGCGCGAAGCATCTCATGCCGCCGCGGGAATGCTGGCCGACTTCCCGCTGGAAATGCCGTCTGTGCTTCAACCTCTCGCCGCCGCAAGCGCGCGCATGTATCCCGAGTTCGTGCATGAGTTGCAAGATGAGTCCGGCATGAACGTTGATCTGCGCGACCAGGGCACGATTTTTTTTGCTACGCCGGAACACCTTCGTGAGCATCCCAGCCTGGCGACGGACTGTCCGCTTCCCTCACCGCTGGACGAACTCGAGCCCGCGCTCGGCCAGGTAAATCTGCCGGCGGTCTATCTGAAGGAGTGCAGCGTGGATCCGCGAGCGCTCACCGCGGCCGCCCTGAAAGCCGCCCGGCATCGCGACGTGGACATTTCTTCCGGCACGACTGTGACCGAAGTGCTTCTGTCCAGTGGACGCGCCACCGGCGTCGGCACCGGCAAGACGAACTACCTGCGCTCCCGTGATCGTGAATTGTGCGGGGGCGTGGGCCGGGCAACTGGCGCCACACCGGTTTCCGACTCGCCCGGTCAAAGGACAGATGCTGTCGCTGGCAGGAGCATCGCGCGATTTGCTGCGGCACGTCATTCGCGCTCCTGACATTTATCTGGTCCCGCGCAGCGACGGCCGCATTCTGGCGGGAGCTACGGTCGAAGAAGCCGGATTCGACAAACGCACCGACGCGGACACGATTCAGCGCATGCACCAGGCGGCAATCCATCTGGTTCCCGCTCTTGCCCAGGCTCGCATGCTGGAAGCATGGGCCGGATTGCGGCCAGGGTCTCCCGATAACCTGCCGATTCTCGGGGCCACCCGGACCCCGGGCTACTTCGTGGCGACGGGTCACTTCCGTGACGGCATTCTGCTCACTCCAGTCACCGCGCACGTGATGGCGCAGATGATCACCGGCGGCGAACCGGAATATGATATCTCCGCCTTCTCGCCGGCACGCTTTGAGAACTGATGTCCACCATCGCCATCACGGCCGATCAGATCAGAGACCACTACGATTCTCTGGCCTTCATCTATCGCACCTTCTGGGGCGACCACATCCATCACGGACTGTTTCTGGACAAGCAAGATGCGCCGGAAGATGCGCAGGTCCGAATGGTCGACTATTGTGTTGACCTCCTCGGCCTCTCCTCCGCCGCTCATGTGCTGGACGTTGGTTGCGGGCACGGCGGCACTCTTATCCATCTGGCGCGATCGCAGTCGTGCACCGGAACGGGACTTACCCTCAGTCCCAAGCAGGCCCAGCTGGCGCGCGAGCATTCGGCCCGGGCAGGAGTTGAGTCGCAGGTGAACTTTGAAGTCGCGAACGCCGACCACTTCGAGTTTCCTGCCTCGGCGTTCGACCTGGTATGGACGATGGAGTCTTCCGAACACTTCGCCGACAAATCGCGCTACTTCATCAATGTTGCGCACACCCTGCGACCGGGTGGCCAACTCCTGCTGGCAGCATGGACGGGCGCCATGGATCGTCCCCTCGTACGCGAAGTGGGGCGCGCATTTCTCTGTCCGGAGTTGTGGACCGCCGAACAATATCAGTCTGCGATCGAGTCGGCCGGAATGAGAGTGCGCCATCGCGAAAATCTCACCGCCAGAATCCTGAGCACGTGGGAGATCTGTCGGGAACGGGCGCGCGCGGCCAGTGTTGCCGTCAAGTTGCTGCCCAGAGCGGCGCGCGAATTCGTGGAGGGTATCGACATCATCCTGGATGCCTACCGCTCCGGCGATCTCACCTACACCGTAATCGTCGCCGAACGCCCTTCGTAGCGCCGATGTTCCCGCCGGCGCTCCTGAGGGCATCCTGCCCTCAGCGTGGAAACCGCGATACAGCCGGTGGCAGTGAAATCATCGATCCTTCAAAGGACGGGTCATCGCTGCGGGGGGCGGGACGCCGGCGCTACGATGGACCCCGAGCCGCGAAGCGGCGCCAGAATGTAGCCCACGGCGCAAGCCGTGGGTAGCGCGCGCAACACACAGCCCTGAAAGGGCGGAAGAACGCCCCCCCGTCGTCGGATATACTAAAGCGTTTTCTCCCTAGAAAGGCACCGCCCATGGCCTCTCCCGCAGTTGACTATGCCCGCGACAATCAGCAGCGCTTCCTCAACGAACTGAAGGACCTGCTGCGCATTCCCAGCGTCAGCACGCTGCAAGAGCACAAATCCGACGTCCAGAAGGCTGCTGAGTTTGTAGCCAACGACCTCCGTCGCATCGGGCTGGAGCACGTTGAGATCATTCCCACCAAGGGTCATCCGCTGGTCTACGCCGACTGGCTGCACGCTCCGGGCAAGCCGACCGTGCTGTGCTACGCGCACTACGACGTGCAGCCTCCCGATCCGCTCGACGAATGGACAACTCCGCCGTTTGAGCCGACCGAGCGCAACAACAATATCTACGCTCGCGGCGCGGTTGACGACAAAGGCCAGCTCTGGATGGAAGTCAAAGCCATCGAAGCCCTGATGAAGGGCCACAACGGCACTCTGCCGCTGAATGTGAAATTCATCATCGAAGGCGAAGAAGAAGTTGGCGGCGAATCCATCGCCGCGTATGTGCGCAAGGAAAAGGCCAAGCTGAAAGCTGATTTCGCGCTGGTCTGCGACACCGAACTCTTTGCTCCCGATCTGCCGACGTTATGCGTGGGACTTCGCGGCCTGATCTACACCGAAATTGAAGCGGTGGGAGCGAAGACCGACTTGCACTCCGGCATGTACGGCGGAGCCGCGCCCAATCCCTTCTTTGGCCTGATCGAAATCATCAGCAAATTGAAAGATGCCAAAGGCAGAGTCCTGATCCCGGGCTTTTACAAAAACGTAAAAGCTCCCAGCAAAGATGAATTGAAGGCGTGGAAGAAGCTGCCCTTCAATGAGGAACACTACCGAAGAGATGAAGTAGGTTCGACCGTGCTCACGGGTGAACCCGGCTACTCGGTGATGTATCGCACCTGGGCGCGACCCACGCTCGAAGTTCACGGCATGCCCGGCGGATTCGTCGCTCCCGGCGCCAAGACTGTGATTCCAGCCAAGGCCTCAGCCAAAGTTTCCATGCGGCTGGTGCCGAACCAGAATCCCGAAGACATCCTCAAGCGCTACAAGAACTACGTGAAGAAGCTCACGCCCAAAGGCATTCAAGACCAGCATCAAGGTTTGGAGCAAAGGCCCGGCGTGCGTTGTAGGCACCGACAACAAATACATCAAAGCAGCGACCGAAGCTCTGCACGATGTGTTCAAGAAAGAGACGGTCTTCATTCGCTCCGGCGGTTCGATTCCCATCGTCACCGATTTCCAGGACGTGCTGAAGATTCCGTCCGTGATGATGGGCTTCGGCTTGCCCGACGACAATCTGCACGCGCCCAACGAGAAGTTCCACATCCCAAATTTCTATCGCGGAATCGAATCGATCTGTCTGTTCTTCGAAAAGCTGGGCGAACAGTAAGCGGCACGGACTGTGAAATGGCAAGAACTGTGTGGGGACGGCGTCTTCGCCCGTCCAGGCCGAGCGAAGCTCGGCAGAGATGTGGTTCGGCAACTGACCGAGCGGCACTGGTCAGTTTGATCTCCACAGATGCCAGAGCGCAGCCACACCTGCAATCATAAAACCAAAGCTGATCACAAAATGGAGAGTTCGCTGATACCAATGGGGTCGGTACAGATATTTCGCGCGTCCAGTTTGAATCTCGCGCGCCGTGAACTCTTTAGCGACCGCGCTGTGCCAAACTCCATATGCTCCGGTAACCGCGACCAGTAGCGGGAGTAGCGACCAGAACATCACGCGCATCTTAAGAAAATCCTCCGAAAGCGGTCTTAAGTTTAGGCGTCATATCCCAAGGCTTCAACACAGCGACTCGGTTGCCTTTGCTCCTAAGTTGGGTTAGGCTTGTTTTGCTCTCGCGCTTCTCCCCTCCTTCGTCACTTCCCCATCCGATTTGCAGACAGGTGCTGCATTGTGTGTTCAATCTGGCGCGGTCGAGCGTAAGGCCATACCAGATATAGTGTTTTCGTCCTTGACCCGGGCATGATTTGGCCGTTACAGTAGCTGTAATTTGTGCCTCGCCGAATCCAGCCTGGGCGGCGCTCATCAGAGCGATGTATTGGAGGAATCCAATTAATCAACCCGGCTGATGCATGGTTCAATTTCCCTGACAGAGGGCTGATTGCGGAGACAGTTCGCGGGCGAGTCGCCCGCGGCCACACAGCCACATAAAAGCTCGACCACAACTTCGGCGAACCTTAAGGAGTAGAAGTTGCTCAAACTGAAAAGACTCCAGATTCTCGGATTCAAATCGTTCTGCGACCGCACCGAACTCAAGTTTCATGGGGACGGCGTGGCCGCCATCATTGGCCCTAACGGTTGCGGCAAGTCCAATATCGCGGACGCCATCTCGTGGGTGCTGGGTGAGCAGTCGGCCAAGACCCTGCGCGGTTCGCGCATGGAAGACGTGATCTTTGCCGGCACTCGCGATCGCAAGCCGACAGGCATGGCCGAGGTGTCGCTCACTCTGATCGACCCCGAGGTTTATGACGGAGCCGACGCGCACGAGCCGACCGAAGTGGAAATCCAGGACGAAATGCCGCGGGCTGCCGAGGACTGGGACGAAGCTGAAATACGAGCCGAGGCTGCGGAAGAAACCGAACGCATAACCGAAGAAACGCGTCCGGGGAAAGTGGAAGAAATTGAAGCTGAAGTAACAGCATCGTCCAGCCCACATGATGGAGAATCCGGTGCTCCGTCTGTCGGTCCGGGCGAGGACGCCCAGGCCTCCACTGTGGTAGCGATAACGGAACCTCAAGTCATCCTCAAGATTCGGCGTCGACAGTTCAAGCAACAGTTTAAGGCTGGGGAGATCGTGGTAAACCGGCGGCTCTTCCGCACGGGCGAAAGCGAATACCTGCTGAACGGAAAGTTGTGCCGCCTGCGCGATATTCAGGAATTGTTCATGGGCACCGGCCTGGGGCCGGAGTCGTATGCCCTGATCGAGCAGGGACGCATCGGGCAGATCCTGAGCAGCCGTCCCACCGACCGCCGCGCCATCATCGAAGAAGCGGCCGGCATCACCAAGTTCAAAACCAAGAAGCGCCTGGCGGAAGCGCGTCTCGAAGACGCCAAGATAAACCTGGCCCGCGTGAATGACATTTTCGAAGAAGTCACGCGCCAGATGAATTCGCTCAAACGTCAGGCTTCCAAGGCCGAGCGCTACGCCAAGCTGCGCGAAGAGATGCGGGCCAAGCTGCGACTGGTCCTGGCCAGCAAGTTTGCCCAACTGGAGCAGGAGAGTGCAGCGCTCGACGCGCAGATCAGCGCCATCTCGGAAGAGATGCGTCAGCAGGCTGAAACCGTTCAGCAGTCCGAGGCCGAGCACGCCGAGCGCACCCAGCGCGGATACGCCATCGAGACCGAAGTTCGCGAGAACCGCGAGCGCCTGAGCCAGCTCAAGCTGGAGTCTGACCGTGCTCTTGCCCAGCGTCGTCATAACGAGGAACGCTGCGCGGAACTGGTGGCGCGCACGGTCGCGTCCGAGGCCGAACTGGCCCAAGCCCAGCAGCGGCTGGCGGCGCTGGCGGCGGAACGCGATGCCAATCGCCAGATTCTCGATTCGGCGGCGGGCGACTTGGCCGCTGCGCAACAGGAATTGGCCGAAAGCCAGCACGAAGCTGCCACCGCAGCCGCGGCTTTGGCAGAACTCGAACATCAGCAGGAACAATCGCGAATCATGATTGTGGAGGCGGTGGCAGCCGCTTCCACCTTGCGCAACCAGCACACCCAGGTGGAAGAGCGGCTGGCGGGAGTGGATCGCGAGGCCCAGCGTCTGCAATCGGAAATGTCCACGGCAACCTCGCAGATGGAAACCTTCGGCGGACAGCGCGGCCAGTTGGGACTGGAATTTGAAACTGTGTCGCAGCGTGTCTCCGGACTGACCGAGGAACTGCGCCAGACGCGGCAGGCGCTTGACGCCCGGCGCCACGAAGAGTCCGAAGCCAAGAACCACCTCGACAGCCTGCGCGCCGAGTATGCCTCCGCCATCGGCAAAAAAGGTTCGCTCGAAGCCGTCATCGCCGAGCATGGATATTCGACCGAGTCGGTGCGACGGCTCTTTCAATCGGGAGTCATGCAGGGCGGGATGGCTCCGGCGGGAGTGCTGGCCGATTTCCTCGAAGTCGAGACGCGCTACGAAGGCGTCGTCGAAGACTTCCTGCGCGACGAACTGAACTACATCGTGGTCAAGTCGTGGGACGCGGCGGATGAAGGCCTGCGTCTGCTCCGCACTGACGTGGACGGCCGCGCGACATTCCTGGTGCATCCCGAGGATTCGCAAGCCAAGTTTTCGTTTGCGATTGACGAAAACGCGCACCAGGTGCAGCCCGACCGGCCGATTGTTCCGCTGAAGAACGCGATTCGCGTGCTCAACGGTTTTGGCCGATCGCTCGAAGTCATCCTGCCCAAGCTGCGCGATGGCTACATCGTTCCCGATCCCACGTTCGCCCGCGAACTGGCGCTGGAAAATCCCGATGCGTTCTTCCTTTCTCAGTCCGGCGAATGCTTCCACAACGTGACCGTGACCGGCGGCAAGCAGCGCGCGGAAGGGCCGCTCTCGATGAAGCGCGAACTGCGCGACGTGCTGCGCCAGCTCGGAGAACTGGAACAGGCGCTGCGCCATGAAGAAATGCGCGTCCTGACTCTGGGCCGCGAAATCAAAGACCTCACTTCCCTGCTGGATCGCCTCGAGGGTGAAAAACGCGAAGCGGAAAAGCAGGCGATGACATCCGGCCACCTGCTGCAGCAACTGGAATCCGAATTCTCGCGGGTCAGCGAGCGCCTGCAGACGTCACGTCAGGAGCTGCAACGGCTGGAGGCTGAGCGCACCGAGAAAGGCGACGCTGCTCGACCAGCTGCAGATGCAGATTGCCGGTGCTGAGCAAAAGCGCATCGAACTGGAGCATCTCGCAGCCGCCGGCCACGAACAATTGTCCGGCGTGCGGACGCGCCGCGATCAAGCCGCGCAGGACGCCTCGCAACGTCTCGCCCGGGTGGCCACGCTCGAAGAACGTCATCGCAGCGCGACCGCCGGCCTGGAGCGCATCGAGTTCGCTGGTCACCGAAATGATCGAGCGCGTCGTGGCGCTCCGGATGCACATCGAGTCCTCGGCGGCCGAGAAATTGCGGCGCGAAACCGAGAACCAGGAAATCGCCGTCCGCCTGGTGGATCTCGACGCCGAGCGCAACGCCTGCGAGACCCGCGACAGCCTGCTGCAGGTCGAGTCGGAGCAAGTGCGGGCCCGCCTGGCGGAAATCGATCAGACTCTGCACCAGGCCCGTCAACTGCTCGACCAGTCGCGCGACCGCCGTGCCGAGCTTTCGGCGAGCGCGGCCAAGCTGCAGTCCGACGCACAATACATGGCGGAGACCTGCCTGAACGAGCTGGGCGTCCAACGCGACGAACTGATGGCCGACACTACGATTCCCATCGCGCGCGGCGAACAGCTCACCGTCGAAGACCAGATCTATCGCGATATGCGCACCCGGCTCGATGCCATGGGTCCGGTCAACATGATGGCGCTCGAGGAATACAAGGAAACCGCCGAGCGTCACGCATTTCTCGAAACGCAGAGAAAAGATCTCTACGACTCGATCGAGAACACCCAGGCCACGATCAAGGAGATTGACACATTCTCACGCCAGAAATTCGAAGAGGCCTTCCACAAGATCAACGAAAACTTCCAGGCCACCTTCCGCAAACTCTTTGGCGGAGGCCAGGGCTTCATGCGGCTCACCGACGAGGAAAACAGCGCGGAGAGCGGAATTGACGTCGTCGCGTCGCCTCCGGGAAAGAGGCTGCAGAGCGTTCTACTGCTCTCCGGTGGCGAAAAGGCGTTGACCGCGCTGGCGCTGCTGGTCGGAATCTTCCAATATCAGCCGAGCCCGTTCTGCATCCTCGACGAAGTCGACGCGCCGCTCGACGAGGCCAACATCGGGCGCTTCACCGAACTGGTGAAAGAGATGAGCATTCAAACCCAGTTCGTGCTCATCACCCACAGCAAGAAGACCATGAGCATCGCACCGGTGCTCTACGGCGTAACCATGCAGGAGCCGGGAGTTTCCAAGCTGGTGTCGGTCAGGTTCGGAGCCACGGCGTAGCCGACTCCCTGTCATGCTGAGCGGAACCTGTGCGGTCGCTCGCGACCGCGCAGACGGAGTCGAAGCACCCTATCCTCTGCCACGACCGTTAAGAGTTCAACAAATTCTCCGGACCTTTGGGTCCAGTCCCACAATAGGGGTCCTTCGACTGCGCTGACCCTGCGCTAGCGCAGGGCCAGCTTCGCTCAGGATGACATCGCGCTCGAAAGGCCGACGCTACGAAACCACTTTGGCTTCGCGCGTGTCGATTGTCTTGCCGTCTTCCACAAAAGCCTGCATCCAGCCGAGCACGCGGATCCAGCCGTCGCCGTGGCCCTTGGCCTGTTCGACATTGCCGGCAAACCCATCGTGGCGGATCTTCACGAACGTGCCTGTGCCGGCTTTTTTCGGTCCGGCATGGTGCAAGTTGTGAACCCCGCGTGCTTCCAATTCCCAGCGAACCACCGTTTTCAACGCGGGCGAGTAACTTGCAATCCAGGTGTGAACCAGGAGCCGAGGCGGATCAACCTCCAGATACTCACCCTGAACGTTAAACCGGTGACCATCGGCTCCGACCCCGTCACTGCGCCAATGGCCCCCCGGGCGCACATCGGCCTTCCACTCGGTAACTCGATACAGACCTTGCTGTCCCCACCACAAGGGCATCTGCTGAGGATCAGTGATTGCCTGAAATACCCGCTCCGGCGGGGCGGCGATAAAAACCTCCGCGAGAACCGCGTCATTGTCGGGAGTAACTGCGGCTGTGGCCATGATCTTTCTCCTCTTTCGCTATTCGAATCCTCTATTCGCATCGTTTCCTATTCGCAATATTTTCTCAGCTTTTCCAGCACGCCTGGCCAGCCACCCGCGTAATCCTTGCGGACGATCGGTTCGTTGGCGAGGCCGCTGTGCGTGACCCTCACCCGGGTGCCCGTCCTGGTTGCCGATAACTCCCACCGCGCCGTGGACGGCCGCTCCGGATGTTCGTGCCAGTTCCCCAGCCAGGTGTAGGCCAGCAGGCGCGGAGGATCGAACTCTGTGATTTCTCCGTGCGCCTTGAAATGACGCACTCCGTTTACCGCAATCTTGCTGCTGGGATCGGTCAATTCGTATCGCCATTTGCCTCCCGGACGCGCGTCCATCTCCCAGAGCGCCCCTTTGGGGGTGGCTGCCCACCAGAGCATCAGTTGGGCCGGATCGGTCAGCGCCTGAAAGACTCGCTCCGGAGGGGCTGCGATTTCGATTTCCGTGACAATCGCATCCTGATCGGGCGTGATTTGAGTTGACGCTTTGCTCATAAATTTTGTCCCCTGGATGGAGGACGGGCGTCCCGCCCGTCCCGCAGTGTGCTCACAGACTATTTCTTGCGCCAGAGATCAAAGACTTCCTTCATCTCTTTGCCGTGGTCACTGTAGATCCACTCCTCGGTATGATGATTTGCGTCCGGCATTGATAAGACCATTCGAGTCATGTGGCCGGCGTCGGGAGTGGCAAGATTTGTGACGTCGAGGAAATCAAACGTGATGGTCTTGCCATCAGGCGAGCCGCTGGCCACCATGCGGGGCTGATTGCCGACGGAGCAGTAGTGGGTGAGCACGACGCGGTCGCCGTCGAGATTGAACATGCTGATCATGTCTTCCTTGCCTTTGATCTCGCTCATCAATGCTGACCCGTTCGAGGTCACGCGATAGATCACCTGGGTGGTCTGGCCGTCCGGAGTCTTGCCTTCCCACGTCCCATTCAGAGACTTGAGTTCGTCGAAGGACTTCTGCGCGGCGGATGCGGCAAAGGCCGCGGATGTGACGAAGACAAATAGCAGGGTGACAGCGATGCGAATTGCTTTCATGGTCAATTCCTCCTCGTAAGATCGGTCGCGACGACCGGTATGGCGGTGTTCGAAGTTCTATTGCTCGTTCTTCCTTGATCGTTTAACGTCTTTCGGGGCCACGCCCGACGCGGCGGCAGTTTCCCGCGCATGTTCGGCTTCGACAAATGCCTTCAGGCTGGTCAGGTTGGTCTGCCAGAAAACGCGATATTGCTGCAGCCAGGAATCCACGGCCTTCAACGGCTCGGGATTGAGCTGGTACAGGCGATGCCGCCCTTCGCGCTTCTCCTGCACCAGGTGGGCGCGGCGCAGCAGGCGCAGATGTTTGGAAATAGCGGGCCGCGACACTGGAAACGCCCGCGCTATCTGCCCCGCCGGCTGGACTCCTTGCCGTAACAGGTCGAGTACGGCCCGTCGAGTGGGATCGGAGAGGGCGTGAAAGGCAGCTTCGGTCGAATATGTAACCGAACGGTTCCGCATAATGCGTAACCATAGCGTTACATATATAAACCTGTCAAGAGGAAAATCTAACTCTGTGGGTCGGTCCTTCGTGCTATGGGTTAGACGATGACGAGACGCATCATCAAGGTTGGCAAACAGCGAGAAGCACTGGTTAAGAAAACACGAGGCATGCTCAAGGGCGGTCCTTCACTTTCCAGAGCCTTGAAGCGGCTACGCCAGCGTGACATTCAGCGCGATTCCAAAACGTAGATCACACGGTGTCGATTTGTTTCTTGACTCCGTTACCCACCAAATCCAGAAACGCACGATGGACGCGTGTATCTTCGGAAAGCTCGGGGTGGAAAGTCGCCGCCATTGCCTTCCCCTGCCGCACCGCAACGGGATCCGTGCCTTCGGTCGCAATCACTTCGACTCCGGGCCCAACACGTTCAATTTTGGGCGCGCGGATAAACACCATTTCAATGGGTGATCCTCCCAGGTGACCTTCGCGGATCGAGCTGTCGAGCTGGCGGCCGTAAGCATTGCGACGGATGCCTATATCCAGTACTCCCAACCCTGCCTGCTTTGGGTTCTCTACTTCCCTCGCCAGCAGGATGGCTCCAGCACAAGTTCCAAAGGTGGGCTTGGCACGCGCGAACTGTTTCAGCTTCTCGAAGCCGGCTTCGCCCAGCAGTTTGAGAAACGTGCCAGACTCGCCTCCGGGGATCACGAGGCCATCAATTTCGTCCAACTGTTCGGGCTTCTTGACCAGTACAACTTCGGCGCCCAACTCTTCGAGCCGTTTGCGATGTGCGTCGAAGTCACCTTGTAGTGCTAAGACACCGATTCTCATGCGGACTTTCCTTAGTTGAACGCGGATTGGAACGGCTGCGAAACTTCGGGGGACTGAGAATCCGCGGACAAATCAGCGTCTCGGCCGCGCGGGAGCTGTGGAAACTGCAAAACGCTCGTAGAGTAAAATTGATCGACACGGCTCCGAACCGGAGACAGGCTAGCACAGCGGCTATGCACCTCAACGACGAAGAAGCTTATCCTGGCATTCTTCGGCCGTCATTTCGCGCAGGCTGCTAGATCAATCCGATAACTTTGGATCCCCTCGCAAAACCTAAGGGCTAGACCGGTTAGGCGTCCGTTGGCGTCGTTTACCCCGCGCTCGTCAATAGGCGCGGTTGAAAAATTCGACTGAACACTCGCCCTCGGTCGTCTGGCGGTCAGCAGACGATTCTCCATGAGTACCCGCTCATCCTGCTCGACAAGCTCCGGTAGGTTATGACCGAGCCGCTGGGCCATTTGAGCTAGCCATTTGTCAGCATCGTCAAGTGTCGGGGAGCCCAATCGATCGTATGCCGACCTTAGCAGCAGCAATTGACCCGAGTTTAGTTTCTTGGCAATCTGAAATAGTTGGTAAGCAAGGATCTTTTCACCATCAGCGGCGGTAGTCTTGTTCACCGAATAGAACATCGCCTTGAGTGCTTCAAGTCTGTCTTCATCTGGCATCTCTTCATCAAGAATAGTGAGCAACTCCACCCACGACTTACCGCCGTATTTCTTCTCGGCGAAGTCATCTGGTATCTTCCCTTTCTCCCGCAGGTACTTGAATTCTCTTGCGAACTGCTCGAATACTCGTCCCTTGAACGCTCCTTGGGCGATCCTACATCCAGCAGCCGCTACGAACCCGTTGCCAGAGGAGAACCATCCGGCCAGCAGCTCGGCCAAAACGGCGGGCGGATTTTCGAGAAGCTGCTCGATTACGGTCGGATCTTGCAACCTAACGATTGATGTCGGGTCTTTCGGATTAATGATGAATGTTTCGTCCTCTGCCATACTGTCCGCCCGGGGCGCTACCAGCCCCGCGTCTGCAGCATCTGTGCGTCATTCAGGCCGGACACCGCCAGGCCTTTCATGGCGCCTACCAGGTCCTCGCTGACTTCAAGTAACACTTTAGGATCGTTGAAGTGGGTGGCGGCGAGCACAATGGCCTTGGCACGCTTCTCGGCTTCCTCGGGATCGGCAAACGTGGTCGAATCCTGCATAAAGATGCCGGAGCCGACGAACACCGATTCCGCGCCCAATTGCATGACCAGCGCTGCATCCGCCGGAGTGGCGATTCCGCCCGCTGAAAAGTTTGGCACCGGCAGCTTCCCTGCCTTGGCCACCATGCGAACCAGTTCGTACGGCGCCTGATGCTCTTTCGCTTTGGCGTAGAGTTCCTCTTCGCCGAGGACGGTGAGAATCCTCATCTCCTGCACGATCTGCCGCATGTGTTTTACGGCGTGGACGACGTCGCCAGTGCCGGCTTCTCCCTTGGTGCGGATCATGGCCGCGCCTTCGGCAATGCGGCGCAGCGCTTCGCCCAGATTGCGGGCGCCGCAGACGAATGGAACTTTGAAAGCGTGCTTATCTACGTGATGGGCTTCGTCGGCCGGGGTCAGAACTTCGGATTCGTCAATGTAGTCCACACCCAGTTCCTGAAGAATTTGGGCCTCCGCAAAATGCCCGATGCGGCACTTGGCCATTACGGGGATGGACACCGCGGCCATGATCTCGCGAATCTTTTTCGGTGACGCCATGCGCGCCACGCCACCCTCGGCGCGAATCTGCGCCGGTACGCGTTCCAAGGCCATCACTGAAACCGCTCCCGCCTTCTCGGCGATCACAGCTTGCTCGGCGTTCGTGACGTCCATGATGACTCCGCCCTTGAGCATTTCCGCCAAGCCGGTTTTCAGACGCAAGCTGGTCGAACTTCCATTGTTTTGCGACATGAAGCTTCTCCTCTTTTCGATGAGCTTAAGAACATAGACTAGTCTCAGATTGGACTTGTCATAAGGTCCATTTACGCTATTCTATGCATACCAATATCGAAAATGCCCAAGCAAACTACATCCCTGCCCCTGAGTCTAGCCGCGCCCCTCGCCGGAACTCCACTCTATCGCTGGTTCTACGACGAACTGCGGTCCGCCATCCTCGACGGCCGAATCGTCCCCGGCGCGCGCCTTCCCGCTACCCGAGACTTGGCCCGCGAATACAAGTTGTCTCGGGCGACCGTAGTTACTGCTTTCGAGCAACTGAAGTCAGAGGGATACGTCGAGGGACGGGTCGGGGCCGGCACCTATGTCAGCCAGGTACTGCCCGACGATTTTCTGCAGGTGGGGCGTACCAGCGCAGGCAAGGTCGCGGGGCCACGGCGAGTCGGATGGTCGTCTTATGCCCGTCGCCTGCAGCTGTTTCGCGGCGGAGGCGAACCCCGCATTACCCGGGCGTTCCGCGCAAATCAGGCCGCACTTGATGTTTTTCCTACTACGCTCTGGGCCCAGGTGGTGGCCCGGCGCCTGCGTCGCGCGTCGGCGCAATTACTGTCCGGCGGCGAGGCGCTGGGATACCGTCCGCTGCGCCAGGCGGTTGCCGCATATCTCAACACCTCGCGCGGCGTGAAGTGCTCCGCCGACCAGGTGCTGATCATCTCCGGAGTGCAGGAGGCGCTGGAGCGCGCGGCTCACCTGCTGATCGATCCCGGAGATCCGGTATGGGTAGAGGACCCGGGCTATCCGGGCGCGGCCATTGTTTTCCGCGCGGTTGGCGCCAAAGTCCGACCCGTCCCGGTCGATGCTGAAGGCCTGGATCTGGAATGGGGCCGGCGACGTTGGGCCCGCGCCAAGCTGGTCTACGTAACGCCGGCGCACCAGTTTCCGCTGGGCGTCACCATGAGCCTGCGCCGCAGACTGGCGCTGCTGGAATGGGCACGGCGTTCGCGCACTTTGATTTTCGAGGACGACTACGACAGCGAATACCGTTACCAGGGACGTCCTATTCCTGCCCTGCAGGGATTGGATCGTGCCGGCGTGGTCATTTACGCAGGCACGTTCAATGAGGTCTTGTTTCCCGCCCTGCGCCTCGCTTATCTGGTCGTGCCGCCCGGCATGGTGGACCGGTTTGCCGCGGCGCAGTCGGTCAGCATGCGTCATGCTCCTCTGCTGGACCAGGCCGCACTGTGCGACTTCATCACCGAGGGGCATTTCGCGCGACACATTCGGCGCATGCGCGAACTTTATTCCGAGAGGCTAGGCGCGTTTTCTGGAAGCGTCGCGCTCCCGGCTTCGGAGGGTTGCTCGAAATCCCCGACGTCGAAGCTGGCTTGCAAACCGTCGGCTGGCTGGAGCAATGGAATCCGGGCCGAGCGGGCAGCGGAGGAGGCCGCGAAGAACGAGGTCGAAGTGATTCCTCTGAGCCGCTACTCTTCCCGCGTCCCGCTCCCAGCGGCAAGGGCTGCTGCTTGGATTTGCCGCGGTGGACACGCGAGAGTTGCGGCGAGGCGTGGAGCAACTGGCGCGGGCGCTGGAGGCATGCCAGCGGAGAAATTAGAATGGGCAGAACTATGGTCGGGCGGGTACGAGCGTAACTTGGACGCATTTATTCGGATGCTAGCATGAGTCGATCACTGGCACCCGGGAGAATGCCCCTTTGAGATTGCTGCGACGCATTCTAGTCACTCTGGTCATCACGCTCGCGGTCGTGTTCGTGAGCGTGGAGTGGATCGCTCCGGTGGCGCTCTCCTATTACGGAGCGAGGAAGGCTCCTGCAGTCACCAGAATCGTGCCGACAGAACTGCCAGACCAGACTGTTTCCCAGGCTCCGGGATCGCGGCTGTCGTACTTCGGGTATGAGTTCGAAATCCCGTGGAACGATATTGACGAAAGCCAGACCAAGCTCTATCCAAAAGACAAGCCCAACCGGGTCATTCTTATGTTCCACTCCGGATTGAGGCTGATCATAACCGCTCTTCCTCCTCGCGAACTGATCAACGGTATCTCCGGAGAACTTAGAACCTCCCCTCAGAAGATGGAAGCGACCTTCGGACACGAAGCCATGAATTCTGACTACAATTTTGTCAAGACACTCTACGAGTTCACCCCGGATACCATGCATCACTGGAACGTTACCTCGAGAATTTTTTCTCGCGACGCATTACTCCTTGTCCTCAAATCTCTGGCGACCGCGAAATCCGCCGAGAGCGGAATCTTTAAAGTGCAGAACCAAGGCTTCGAAGGCTTTCAGCAGGGCAATACGCAGGCTCGAGAAAACGGAGTGGTGGTCAACCTTTATTCCGACGACGGCAGCGTGGAACTGATTTTCACCAAGCAGAACTACCGGGAGGCCGTGGGGGTTACGCAGCCTGAGATCAATCGCATCATCCAGTCTTTGCACAAGACCATGTAAGGGAAAACGGTTCGGCTATTTTACGAACTTCGCGAACCTGCGGGGATCAATGGCGATGAAGACCGCCCGGCCGCGGGCCAGCACTTCGCCTTTCTGATTGAGGATCTCGCCCATGTTCACATGCCTCCGTCCGCGCACACTCACCTCGCGCGATTCCACACGCAACGGTTGATTGAGCGGCACCGGGCGCAGGTAGTCCACGGTCATCTGCGAAGTCAGCGCGATCACCTGGCGCATCTTATTCACTTTCCCCATGGCTTCATCGAGAATGGTCGCGATGATGCCGCCATGGCAGTGTCCCGGAGGCCCGGTGTAGCGCTCATCCAGGCGAAAGCGGCAGACAAACATCTGGCGTTTCTTGTCGAAGGTAAATTTCAGGTGCATGCCGGCAAGGTTGTCGGGGCCGCAGGCGAAGCACTGGTTCTTGTTGAGGCGCACACCGTGACCGCGGCCATGATGCTTCGTCGGCATAGGCGAGAAATTCTATACCGTCCGCGAAAATGTAGGCGCGAGCGTCCCGCTCGTGCGGCAGCGCCCCGAGCTGGACACCACAAGGCTGTCATCCTGAGCGCAGTCTTTCGTCGCGCGAAGCGCGACGAAAGCAAGCGAAGGACCCATGTATTCCGCGCCACCTCCACATACTGTCTGCTCGACCCCAGAGTGGAAGATCATCGGCAGATCTGGCGAGGCTTTGGGCGCCGCGATCGTCCGGAATGCATGGGTCCTTCGTCGGGAGTCCTTCGCTGCGCGAAGGACTCCACTTCCTCAGGATGACAGTTCACACGGCTTTGCTCACAGCGCCCCGCTCGTGCGGCAGCGCCCACGGCCTTGCTCTTCGTGGTTATCTTCTTTCGATCTAACTCTTGCGCCCCTCACGTATAGCTGTGATAGACTTCCGGGCGTTCCACCAATTTGTTTTTTACGATCTTTGTCGGTGCAGGTGTCCGAATTCCACGACCCTTAGGAGGTCTGGTAGATGGGCCTCGCTCTGCTCGCGATTATCTGGCTGATCACCTTCTTTAGCACTTACTTCTTCGTAGCAAACACCTGGTGGCCTCATGGGGCGTCCACGGCTGCGGCCTTTATCGACAGTCAGTTCAACCTGACGTTGGTGCTGATGGGTATCGTGTTTGTGGCCGCCCAGGGTGCGCTGGGCCTGTTCGTGTGGCAGTACCGCGAACGGCCGGACGCAAAGAAGGTCGAATACTCCCACGGCAACACCAAGCTTGAAGTGGTCTGGACTGTCCTCACCGCCGTTCTCTTCGTCGGACTGAACCTCATGGGAAGCAATGTCTGGGCTCGTGAGCGCTTTGCGCCGGCGGATGCGGGTTCGGTCCCGGTCGAAGTCACCGGAATGCAGTTTGCCTGGTACTTCCGCTATCCCGGCGCGGACGGCAAGTTCGGCGCCACCAGTCCCAAGTTGATGGATCCTTCCGCCGGCAACGAAGCCGCCGTCGGACTCGATACTTCGGATCCGGCATCGAAAGACGATGTGGTTACCGGCACCATGTATCTGCCGGTCAATCGCCAGGTGGACCTCAGGCTGCGCGCCGTAGACGTCATTCACAGCTTCTTTGTTCCCAACATGCGCTTCAAGCAGGACGCGGTTCCCGGCCTCGAAATCCACATGCACTTCACCCCTACCGAAGTCGGAGACTACGAAATTGCCTGCGCCGAGCTTTGCGGTCTCGGCCACTACAAAATGCACGGCATTCTGAAGGTTGTCAGCCAGGAAGATTTCGACAAGTGGCTGGCCGCGCGGGAGGCGGATAAACAATAATGGTTGCCCAGGACGCACACGATCCTCACGGACACGACTCTCACGGCCACGCCGTTCACGCTCACGCGGCCCCGACCAGCTTCATTCGCAAATACATCTTCAGCCTGGACCACAAGGTCATCGGGCTTCAATACTACTTTCTGGCGCTGACCGCAGTGTTTGTCGGCATGTTCCTGTCGCTGCTGATGCGCATCCACATGATCTGGCCGACAGCAAATCTGCCGCTGCTGGGCGAAATCAAGCCGGAAACCTATCTCAGCCTGCTGACCATGCACGGCACCATCATGGTGTTCTTCGTGCTGACCACGGCGCCCCAGGGCGGATTCGGAAATTACTTTCTGCCCATCCAGATCGGCGCGCCGGACATGGCGTTTCCCGTCCTGAACATGCTTTCGTTCTGGACGACGTTCATTGCGTTCGTAGTCATTCTCGCGGCATTCTTCGTAACCGGCGGCGCTCCGCTGCATGGCTGGACCGGCTACGCTCCGCTCAGCGCGCTGCCCAGTGCCGGACCCGGCGAACAACTGGGCGCTGATTTGTGGATCGCCAGCATCGCGATTTTCTGTGTCGCGTCCCTGATGGGCGCGCTGAACTTCATCACCACCGTGCTCGATCTGCGCGCCAAGGGCATGACCATGATGCGCATGCCGCTGACGGTATGGTCATGGTTCATCACCGCCATCCTGGGCTTGCTGGCTTTCGGCGTCCTGCTCTCGGCCGGCATTCTGCTGCTGCTGGATCGCAATCTGGGCACCAGCTTCTACGTTCCGCTGGTGGTGGTGAATGGCCAGATCATGGGACACAAGGGCGGTTCGCCGCTGCTCTGGCAACACCTGTTCTGGTTCTTCGGACATCCTGAGGTTTACATCGCAATTCTGCCCGGCATGGGCGTGGCTTCGCAGCTGCTGTCTACGTTCTCGCGCAAGCCGATCTTCGGATACAAGGCGATGGTCTACGCCATCATGGGCATCGGCTTCCTGGGCTTCATGGTCTGGGGCCATCACATGTTCATGAGCGGCATGAGTCCGTACTCGGCCTTTGCGTTTTCCATCATGACCATGGCCATCGGCGTACCCTCGGCCATCAAGACCTTTAACTGGCTGGGAACGATTCGCGGCGGACGGGTCCGTTTTCAGACTCCGATGCTCTACGCCATCGGATTCGTTTCCCTGTTCGTCTCCGGCGGACTGAGCGGTCCGTTCCTGGCGCAGCCGGTGCTCGATATTCCGCTGCATGACACCGCCTTCGTCGTCGGACACTTCCACCTGATCATGGGTGTGGCTGCGATCTTCGGCATGTTCGCCGGAACCTATTACTGGTTCCCCAAAATGTTCGGCCGCATGATGAATGAGAGGTGGGGCCGGGTGCACTTCTTCCTCACGCTGGCCGGAACCTACGCCATCTTCATGCCCATGCACTATCTGGGCATGGCGGCGCAGCCTCGGCGCTATTCGCAGTTCACCGAACTGGCCTACCTGCAGCATCTGATTCCGCTGAACAGGTTCATCACCTACGCGGCGATCATCACCATTTCCGCGCAGTTCATTTTTGTGATCAATCTTTTCTGGAGCATGTTCAAGGGACCGAAGGCGAGCGACAATCCGTGGGAAGCGACCACGCTGGAATGGACGACGGCGACGCCGCCTCCGCATGACAACTTTGGCGGCAAGACTCCGGTGGTCTATCACGGACCTTATGAGTACAGCGTTCCGGGAGCGCCGAAGGATTATGTAATGCAGACGGACCCGGCGACGGTTCCGTCACATTAGAAAGATCCGCGGGCGAGTCGCCCGCGGCCACACATCTCCGATATGGCAACGTTCAGTTCAACAGTCACGATCACGGATCCAGTCGTCAAGGATCCCAAGACCGGCCGCGGCAGCGGTGGGACGCGTCCTCCTCTGCCGGGCGGCGGTGGTGGCGATCGTGGCGGCAACGGGTCTTCCGACCATGGCGAGCGTCTGCGCCGTACCCGGCTGGGGCTGATTGTCGGGCTGGTGGCCAGCACCATGCTGTTTGTGTCGTTCACCAGCGTGTACGTCATGCGCCGCGGCCTGCCCACGCTGGATGACCGCACCGGCGGCTACGTCCGCGACTGGCTGCAGGTCAGTCTGCCGACGACGCTGCTCCTGGTGAACACTCTTCTGCTGCTCCTTAGCAGCGTCACGGTGGAGCTGGCGCGCCGGCAGATCACTCGCCAGGCGGCTTTGGCTCCGGTTCGATCCATTCCAGGAGTTTCGATCGGCAAAGAGCGAAACTTCCCCTGGCTCGGCATGACGGTACTTCTTGGGCTGGCCTTTCTGACTGGACAATGGATGGCCTGGCGCGAGCTGGGAAATCGCGGATTCTATCTGGCCACCAGCCCCAGCAGTTCCATGATTTATGTACTCACCGGGGCCCATGCCCTTCACCTGGCGGGAGGTCTGCTGGTGTTGCTGTACGCAGGCGCCACGGCGCTGCGTCACAAGCCGGTGGAAGACCGGCGCATCGTCGTGGACGTGACCGCCTGGTACTGGCACTTCATGGCTTTGGTGTGGCTTTACATTTTTGGGCTGTTGGAATTTGTGCGCTGACGACTTGTCATCCCGACCGGAGCGCAGCGAAGCAAGCGCAGTGGAGGGACCTTGCGTGTTGCAGGCGCGCGGCTTTGCGTTAAGGATGCGCGGTTGAGGTAGCGGAAATATGCGAAATGCGAGACAGGTTGAGATCGCTGAAACACAAGGTCCCTCCACTGCGCTTGCTTCGCCGCGCTTCGGTCGGGATGACAGTATTGGGTGAATGTCTGAAAGCGGCGACATAACTAATACCGGGAGATCAAGAAATGTCTGATGTGGCGCTTCAGGTCCCAGGGGTTTACGAGCCTTCCCTGTTTGGCACCTATTCCAAGAAGATCGGGATGTGGCTGTTCCTGCTCTCCGACTCGCTGACGTTCGGAGCCCTGTTGTACGCCTACACCTACGGCCGCATCTCTACGCCGAACTGGCCGACGCCATTTCATTCCGAGAGCATCCGGAACGCGACGTTCATGACTGCGTTCCTGCTCACCAGTTCGCTGACCATGGTATTCGCGGTGCGTTCGGCGGTGATGGGAAACCAGAAAGCGCAGCGCCTCTGGCTGTTTGCCACCATGGCCTGCGGCCTGGGATTCGTGATCCTTCACGGCCGCGAGTGGACCAATCTCATCGCGGAAGGATTGACCTTGCCGGTCTTCCCCACTCCTCCCGGCGAAGCCGGCAATGCGGAATTTGTGAACGTCACCAAAACCGCGCCGCAATTTGCCGCCACGTTCTTCGGCTTGACCGGAATGCACATGCTGCACGTCACGCTGGGCGTGGTCTACCTCGGCGTGGTCGCTCTGCGCAGATGGTTCATCCCGGTTCTGCTGGGATTGTGGCTGGTGGCATGGCTGGGCACGCCCGCCTATAGCCCGTTCCACTACGGCGCTCACGTATTGCTGGTGGCGGCGATCGTGATCTCGATCATTCTCTGGTTGAAGCCCAAGGTATACGACGCCTCGGATGTCGAAGTCGCGGGTCTCTACTGGCACTTCGTCGACCTGGTCTGGATGTTCATTTTCCCGCTGGTGTACCTGATGTCGACCAGGATTGTGTAAGTCCAAAACTTTTGAGGAGCTCTACTTCCGATGATGGACGAAACCCAATTAGTGTTGGAACAGCGAGCCGCCGAAGAGCAACGGCATCATTCCAAGGGACAATTCCTGTGGGTCTGGGCCGCCTTGCTGGTGATGACCGGCATTGAAGTCTGGCTGGCCTATCAGAACATGGAACTGGTCCGGATGCTGTCCATCCTGATGGGACTGTCGCTCCTGAAAGCCGGACTCATCATCGGCTACTTCATGCACCTGAAGTTTGAGATCTCGGCCATGAAGTGGGTTACCATGAGTTCGCTGGTATTCTGTCTGGCCATGATGCTGGTCTTTCTGCCCGACGCCTACCGGATTCTGCACCTGGGAGTAGGAATTACGACGGTACCGAAATGAAGCTGCGCCTGGCCACGCTCGCGGTATTTTTGCTGCTGTGGGTCGCCCCTGCCTTCAGCCAGGGCTGCGCCATGTGCTACAGCACCGCCAAGGGCGCAACCAAAGAAGGTCAGAACGCCATCAGCCGAGGCGTGCTGGTATTGCTGCTGCCGCCGGTCGCCTTCATGACGCTGGGAGCAGGCATGGCGGTTCGCTACAGCAAGAAGCGCGACCAAGAAAACCAGTAACCATCCCCGAACCGTGTAGGGTTGTCATCCTGAGCGCAGTCTTTAGTCCCGCAAAGCGGGACGAAGCAAGTGAAGGACCTGTGCATTCCTAGCCAGCGTCCCTTTTGCATACGCGCGCCTGCACAGCCTAAGCTTTGGCGCTGCCCGCAAATGCAGAGGTCCTTCGTCGGGAGCCTTTCGCGTTGCGAAAGGCTCCACTTCCTCAGGATGACAAGCTGTTGGTCGCCAGCTTGCTTCTCGGAACTCCCGCCCTGCCTTATAATAGAAAGATTCGCACCCGCTCCTGAAGCCTCCTGAGTGCCCTCGGAAGGGTCAAAGCGGCTGCGACGGTCCCTTTTAACTGATGTCCACGGAAACGATAGTGGTTCGCGGTGCCCGGGTTCACAACCTCAAGAACGTGGACTTCGAAATCCCGCACAATTCATTGACGGTCGTCACCGGCGTCTCCGGCTCCGGCAAGTCGTCCCTCGCCTTCGACACCATCTACGCCGAAGGCCAGCGCCGCTATGTCGAGTCGCTCTCGGCCTATGCCCGCCAGTTCCTGGAACGCATCGAGAAGCCGGATGCCGATTCCATCGACGGCATCGCCCCGGCGGTCGCCATCCGCCAGAAAAACACCACCCGCAACCCGCGATCGACGGTAGGCACGGCCACCGAGATCTACGACTATCTCCGGCTGCTCTTTGCCCGGGTCGGCCGTACTTTCTGCCTGCAGTGCGGCCAGGAAGTCAAGAAAGACACGGTAGACGAGGTAACGGAGACGGTCCTGGCCCTGGGCGAAGGCACGCGCCTGAACGCCCTGTTTCCGTTGCAGACCGGAGCTGTCCCAGCCCCGGGTAAAGACAAAGAACCCCGCTCCAAGAAACGGACCACTGAAAGTAGCGCCGGCGTCCCGCCGGCTGTCGCGGGGGCGTCCCGCCCGCGCAGTCGCAAAAGCAATCCCGAACCCGCCCTCTCCGATCAACTGCGAACGCGCCTGTTCGAACTCCGCCAGCGCGGTTTCAACCGCCTCTATCAGAACGGCCAGATCTTCGAATTCTCCACTCCCGAGTCCCTGCTCGACGTCAATTTCGGCCAGCCAGTATTTCTGCTGGTGGACCGCCTGGTCGTCTCCCCAGACGCCCGCGCCCGCATCGTGGACGCCATCGAAATCAGCTATCGCGAGTCCGGCGAAGTCATCTTCGAGACCGCCCCGCGCGACGATCAGCCCGCGCAGCGACTGCGTTTTTCCCAACGCTTCGAATGCAAGCACTGCAATCTGCGCTACGAGGAGCCCGAGCCGCGCCTGTTCTCGTTTAACAATCCGTACGGCGCCTGCCCGCGCTGCCAGGGTTTCGGCAACACCATTGACTTCGATCTCGACCTGGTCATTCCCGACAAGTCGAAGTCCCTGGACCAAGGCGCGATTGATCCCTGGACCAAGCCGAAGTATCGGACGCTCTTCAGCGAGCTCAAGCGCTTCGCCAAGCAGGCCAACATCCCGCTCTACGCGCCCTGGGCCGAGCTTGACCCCGAGCAACGCCGGATGGTGGTCGAAGGCGAAGGCAAATTCCTCGGCATACGCGGCTTCTTCAATCATCTCGAGCGCAAGAAATACAAGCTGCACGTGCGCGTCTTTCTCAGCCGCTATCGCGGATACTCGACTTGCTCAGCCTGCGGCGGCGCCCGGCTTCGCATCGAAGCCCAACAGGTGAAGATCAACGGCAAGAACATCTGCCAGGTCACCAGCATGACGGTCGAAGAGGCCTCGAAGTTCTTCTCCGGCGTCAAGCTGACCGATCAGGAATCGGCCATTGCGCGACAAGCTGCTGGAGGAAATCCACGAGCGCCTGCAGTTTCTGATCGATGTCGGTCTGGAATACCTGACGCTCGACCGGCTGGCTTCGACTCTTTCCGGCGGCGAAGCCCAGCGCATTCAGCTGGCAACCTCGCTGGGCTCGCGTCTGGTAGGAACGCTATATGTGCTGGATGAGCCCTCCATCGGCCTGCACAGCCGCGACACCCACCGCCTGATCAAGATCTCTGCACGACCTGCGCGACCTGGGAAACACGATCCTGGTGGTCGAGCACGATCCCGATGTCATGCGCGCCTCTGATCGCATTCTCGATCTTGGACCCGGCGCGGGAGAGAGCGGCGGCCAGGTGATCGCGGTCGGAAGCTACGACGAAATACTGAAGGCACCCGGTTCCCTGACCGGACGCTATCTCTCCGGCGAACTGCGGATTCAGCTTCCCCCGGCGCGGCGCAAACCGGCTCGCGGCAGATCAAAATCTCCGGAGCGCGGGCACACAATCTCAAGAATATCGACTTCGCCGTGCCTCTGGGAATGCTGGTCGCCATCACGGGCGTCTCCGGATCGGGGAAATCAACCCTGCTGCACGACGTGCTGTTTCAGGCGTTGTCCGCCGCCAAGAGACAGACCAACGGAGAGCCGCTTCCCTCTCCCGACTGGAGCGGAGTCGAAGGGCGACGACCTCATTGACGACGTCATCCTGGTCGACCAGTCGCCCATCGGCCGCACTCCGCGCTCCAATCCAGTCACGTACATCAAGGCCTTCGACGGAATCCGCGACCTCTTTGCTTCCCTGCCCGAGGCCAAGAAGCGAGGCTTCACCGCCGGACATTTTTCCTTCAACATTCCCGGAGGCCGCTGCGAGACCTGCCAGGGCGACGGCACGGTCACCGTGGAAATGCAATTTCTCGCCGACGTCGAACTGATCTGCGAAGAGTGCAAGGGCGCGCGCTACAAGCCGCAGGTGCTGGAAGTACGCTATCGCGGCAAGAACATTCACGAAGTCCTGAACCTTACCGTAAGAGAGGCTCTGCATTTCTTCTCCGGCGTGCCCAAAGTCGTGGAGAAGCTGCGCGTGCTGGAAGAAGTGGGGCTGGGTTATCTGCGCCTGGGACAGTCCGCGACTACGCTTTCCGGCGGCGAGGCGCAGCGCATGAAGCTGGCGGCCCACCTGCAGCCGGCATCGCGGGACATTGGCCGTCCTTCAAATTCCGCCGAACGGACCCGCCGCCGCAATCGCATGCTTTATATTTTTGACGAGCCCACGACCGGGCTGCATTTTGACGATGTCAGCAAACTACTCTCTGCCTTCCGCCGTCTAATTGAAGCAGGGGGCTCGATTCTGGTGATCGAGCACAATCTGGAAGTGATCAAGACAGCAGACTGGGTCATTGACCTGGGCCCGGAAGGCGGCGAACGCGGCGGCTACGTGGTCGGCGCCGGTCCGCCGGAAGTCATCGCGAAGCTGCCGAATTCGTACACCGGAAAGTTTCTGGCGCGAGTCCTGAATGGAAATGGACAACCAACCAACGGCCGGAAGTAGCACAGCCCACGTAGGGGCAGGTGCCCTCACCTGCCCAGCCGAGCGCAGCTCGGCAAACGTGGCGAGCGCTTCGCAGTTCGAGGCGATCCCAAGGCCATGGCGAGCTCCGCTCGCCCGCCCGGACGAGGGCGTCTGGGCCTACGTGTGATCGTACTCGTCACGCTATTTGCCCTGACCGGCTCTGCACAAGCCCAAGAGCTCCAGCAAGACCGTCCGTCACCACAAAGTCGCCGTCGACGATCCCTCTTCCCCGCCAGAACTCATACAGGCCGAGAGCGCCATCGAAAAGCAGGACTACGCCACCGCCGAGCCTTTGCTGAAAAAAGTCGTCGCACAGGATCCCGACAACTATGCCGCCTGGTTTGACCTGGGATTTCTGTACAACGCGCTGGGCAAGACCGACGACTCGATCGCCGCCTACCGCAAGTCCGTCGCCGCCAAGCCCGGCGTGTTCGAATCCAATCTGAATCTCGGTCTCATGCTGGTGAAAGCGCACCAGCCCGACGCCGAACAGTTTCTACGCGCCGCCACCAAGCTGAAGCCCACGGCGCATGTGGCGGAGGGACAAGCCCGGGCCTGGCTCTCTCTGGGTCATGTGCTCGAGACCAGCAACCCCGACGGAGCCATCGAGGCCTACAAGCAGGCCGCCCTGCTGGATCCCAAAGATCCTGAACCGCACCTTTCCGCCGGCCCGATCCTGGAAAGTCAAAACCGCTTTGCCGACGCCGAGCAGGAATACAAGCAGGCCTTCGCGATCGATCCTTCATCCACCGACGCGCTGACCGGCATGGCCAACATCTACATGCGCGGCCATCGCTACACCGAAGCCGAGGAGATTTTGCGCAAGCTGGTGGCGCTCCATCCCAACGACGCAGGCGCCCACATGCAGCTGGGCCGAATGT
This sequence comes from Terriglobia bacterium, assembly GCA_963816865.1. Classification (GTDB taxonomy): domain Bacteria; phylum Acidobacteriota; class Terriglobia; order Terriglobales; family Acidobacteriaceae; genus JAIQFF01. The sequence goes on along the minus strand of CAWFMU010000007.1, from coordinate 83,232 downwards.
TGGCCGCCGACGGCCAGAACGAGCCCGGCCATCGCCGAATTGCAGGTGGCGCTGAAGCTGGCTCCGGCCGATCCTTCCCTGCAACTCGACCTGGCGGACCTGTACGCCAATGCGAAGAAAGTACGATTTGGCGGAAGCCCAGTACCGCTCGCTGCTCGCGGCCAAGCCCAACGATCCCGACTTGCGCTACGGATTGGGCCGGGTCTTGCTCAATCAGCACAAGTTTCCCGAAGCCCAGCAGGAACTGCTGGCTGCGATCCAGCTCAAGCCCGGCATGGGTACCGCCTACGGCGATCTGGCCGCCGCCGCCAATGAAAACAAGAACTACGAACTGGTCATCAAGGCCCTGGATGCCCGCGCCAAACTTCTGCCCGAACTTCCGATTGGCTACTTTCTGCGGGCCACGGCCTATGATCACTTGCGCGCCATACAAGCCGGCAGCGGAGAATTACCATCGCTTCCTTGAAACGGCGACCGGGAACTATCCCGACCAGGAATGGCAGGCTCGCCATCGCCTGATCGCGATCGAGCCCAAAAGATAATCCATGATGCGCATTCGGGTAGCGATTCTCGTGCTTCTGGCTTGCGGCTTCTTTGGCCGCCGCCTTCGTCCGCGGCGCCACTCCGCTCGCATTCGCGGCGAAAGACGAGAGCCTTGATCAGCTCATCGCTCGAGCCGAATCCGCCCGCCCGGAGGATCGCCCGGCCCTCTACCTCGAAATCGCCCGCCAGAAGGCCGACGCAGCCGACAAGCTCTACCACGCCGGCAACGCCGGAAGCGGGTAACGCCACCCTGCAGGATGTGGTGACCTTTTCCAAGAAGGCCACGGATGCGTCCATCGAGACCGGAAAGAAGTTGAAGAACACCGAAATTGCGCTGCGCAAAATGGCGGAGAAGTTTCGCGACATCAAACGCACCGTCGCCTTTGAAGATCAGGCGCCGATTCAGCAGACCATGGATGAACTGGAGAAGATGCGGACCGACCTGCTCTCCGCCATGTTCGGCAAGAAGAAGGACAAATGACGCGCCCCGGCACTACCGCCGAGGGTGCCCCATCCTTTTCGCGCACTTTCGCGAAAAGGGTGGGTGATGGAGATCGTCCAACGCACCCGAGAGGCGATCCCTTCTGCGACACCATGAATCTCGTTGGCCTCGCGTGCTGCGCGTTCCTTCTCCTGCTTTCGCCCGCGCTGGCTCAGCAAAAGCGCGATCCGCTCACCGCTCCTGGAAATCGATCAGTTGCGCGATACCGCCATGGATCCGGACCTTCGCCTCAAGCTGTATGTCACGTTCGCCCGGGCCCGGCTGGTGGCGCTCGAGCAGGCGCGGTCCGATCCCAAGACGACTGACCGCGGCCTGGCCACCCACGACGGCTTGCAGGATTTCCTCGATGTCTACGACGAATTGAACGACAACATCGACACCTACGTCGGTCGCAAATCAGACCTGCGCAAGGTGCTGAAAACCGTCATTGACGGGGACACCGAATTCCAGGCCAAGCTTCGGGCCCTGCGAGACGACGCCACGGCCAAAAAAGAAGAGATGGAGCAATACGAGTTCCTGCTCTCCAACGCGCTCGAGACCCTGGACAGCAGCGTGCAGGACCATCGCCAGCTGCTGACCGAACAGGAAGAAGCCGCCAAGCAGAAAAAGAAGCCGGTGAAACCTTGAGTTTGATTTTCTGGCGTCGCTGAGTGGCAGGTCGCCACCAAAGGCTGTCATCCTGAGCGCAGTCTTTCGCCCCGCGATGCGGGACGAAAGCAAGCGAAGGACCTATGCATTCCGCGCCACATTCCCATAGTGTCTGCTCAAATCCAGAATGGAAGCGCATCAGCAGATCTGGCGATGGTTTGGGCGCCGCAATCGCCAGGCAATGCACGGGTCCTTCGTCGGGAGTGCTTCGCGCAGCGAAGGACTCCGCATCCTCAGGATGACAGCGCTGTTAGAAGTTCGCATGCTAATCTAGCCGCACGTGAGGAAGAACCTTCTCCACATCTTTGAGGAAGCCTATCGCGAACTCCGCCCGGATGCGCCCATTCCCGAACTGAAGGTTGAATTCTTCGCTTTCACCAGCATCAAGAACACCATCCGGATGCGCGAAGGCAAGCTGCTGGTGCGGCTCTCCGACCTGCTGGAAGGCGCGCCCGCGACCGTCTTGCAAGCCATCGCCCACATCCTTCTGGCCAAGATGTACCGCCGGCCGGTTGACCGCGAAGCTGCGGCCCGCTACCGGCGCTACGTTTCCAGCCACCACATCAGCCGGAAGGCCCACCTGGTGCGCCAGATGCGCGGACGCAAGCGTCTCGACTCGCCCCAGGGCCGCAGCTACGATCTGGAAGCTGTCTTTGAAGAGCTCAACACGCGGTTTTTCCATGGCCTGCTGGCTCGCCCGCAGATGACCTGGAGCCGCGACCGTGCCCGCAACAGCCTCGGCCATTACGATCCCGCGCACAATGCCATCGTCGTGAGCCGCATCTTCGACCATCCCCGCGTTCCCCGCTCCGCCGTCGAGTACATCGTCTATCACGAGATGCTCCATCTGAAGCATCCGGTAAGACTGCGAGGCAGCCGCAGGTGCGTGCACTCCGCCGAGTTTCAGGCGGAAGAGAAACTGTTCCCTCACCTGGAAGAAGTAAAGCAATTCCTGAAGCAGCTGTAAGCCAGTACCTTTCGCTCGCGACGAACTTTGCGACTGCGAGCCTTGGCGCACGCGGTAGAGCTACCCCGCGGTCAGATCACAGACCGCTAATGAGCCTAGCTGCGTTGACGCCTGCACCAGGGGGAGACTATTCTTAACGGAGTGGCAATTGCGTTTTTAGTTGCAACTGAGTTGCAATAATGGAGTTTTCCACAAGATGCTGCAAGCCTTCATCATAACTTTGCGCGAAGGGGTCGAAGCCGCCCTTATTGTCGGCATCACCCTGGCCTATCTGGCCAAGATTGGCCGGCCGGAGCTGCGCAAATCGGTCTTCGCCGCCCTGATCGCCGCCTTTCTCGGCAGCATCGGCATCGCCATCCTGCTGTCGCGCACCCAGTGGAATCAGGACATTTTCGAAGGCTGGATCATGCTGGTCGCCGCCTTCTTCGTCGTCACCATGATCATTTTCATGATGAAGACGGGCCGCGCGCTCAAGGGACAGATTGAAGGCAAAGTCGGCCTCCTGGCCGGCCGCAATGCCCGGTTTGGCCTGTTTCTGTTCGTCTTTCTGATGGTCCTGCGCGAGGGCGTGGAAACCGTCCTCATCCTGGGAGCGGTCTCGCTGAACTCCACCGAACTGCTCAGCTTTCTGGGCACGTTGTCGGGCGTGATTGTCGCCATCCTGTTTGGCGTGATGTTCGTCAAGGGCAGCGTGCGCATCAATCTGCAGAAGTTCTTCCGGGTCACGACCGCGATTCTGTTCTTCGTGGCGGCGCAGTTGATCATCTCCGGCCTGCACGAGCTTTCTGAAAACGGCGTGCTTCCCTCCTCGCGCGAGGAGATGGCCCTGATCGGCCCCATCGTCCGCAATGACCTGTTCTTTTTCATCACCATCGTGGCCCTGGCTGCGCTGATGGTGCTGTTCGAGGTCAAGCGCCGCCAGCCCGCTGCCCTTCCCGACTCTCCCGCCGAGCGCCGCAAAGCCCTGTGGAGCGCCCGCCGCGAACGCCTGTGGATGGTCTCGGTCTATGCCAGTTCGTTTCTGTTCATCGTGATGGTCACGGCGGAATTCATCTACGCCAAGAGCGTGAGCGCGCTGTCGCCCGCGACCGAAGTGACCTTCCAGAACGGACAGGTGAGCATTCCGCTGACCCAGGTCGCCGACGGCGATCTGCATCGCTTCGAGGCCAAGGAAAACGGCACCGCGGTTCGCTTCTGGCTCTATCAGAAGCCCGACGGCAAAGTTGCCACCGTCTTCGACGCCTGCCAGATTTGCGGACCGGTAGGTTTCTACAAGGGACCGAACGGAGTGGTCTGCAAGAACTGCGCCGCGCCGATCAACGGACAGTCGGTGGGCATGACGGGCGGCTGCAATCCGATTCCGCTGCACGCTGAACAGACCGCCGACGCGGTCATCATTCGAGAGACGGACATCGCGGCCGGCGCTCACATTTTCCAACCATAACCATGTTCCTGCGCCTACTCTACGAGTCCTTCCGGCGGCAGAAGCGGCGCAAGCTGCTGGCCGGGGTCGCCATCATGCTGGGCGTGGGCGTCGCCACCGCCATGATCGCCGTCGCCACCGACATCGGCGACAAGATCAGCCGCGAGTTGCGCACCTACGGCGCCAACCTGATCGTCACTCCCCAGGAAGACACGCTGGACGTCGAGATTGGCGGCGTGAATCTGAAGCCGCCCAGTGACGGCGCCTACCTCAACGAAGCCGACCTGCCCAAGATCAAGGGCATGTTCTGGCGCAACAACATCGTGGGTTTCGCTCCCATGTTGCCGGTAAGCGTAACCGCGGGCGACGACGATCGACCAAGAACCTGACCCTGCTCGGAACCTACTTCGCCCAGCACGTGGTATTTGGAAAGCAGGATTTCGTCACCGGCGTTCGCACCACGCATCCCTGGTGGAAAGTGCAGGGCGCGTGGCCGGACGACAACTCGGAGGACGTCCTGCTCGGCGAACATCTGGCGGCAAGACTCAGCCGGACGCCGGGTCAGGAAATTGAAATTGCCGGCCAGCCGCGACGCGATTGCCGGCATTCTTTCGACCGGCGGACCCGAAGACGATCAGATCGTCGCGCCGCTCGGCGCTGGCGCAGCAGATTCTCGGCAAGCCCGGCGCCGTACGCCGCATTTACGTCAGCGCGGTGACCAAGCCCGAAGATGCGTTCGCCCGCCGCGATCCGAAAAGCATGTCGCCGGAGATGTACGACCGCTGGTACTGCTCGCCGTATGCGCAGTCCATCGCATTCCAGTTGCAGGAGGCAATTCCGCACTCCCACGCCGAGCAGATTCGCCAGGTGGCGCAGAACGAAGGCACGGTGCTCTCGCGCATCCAGGGACTGATGCTCCTGATCACGCTGGCGGCGCTTGCTGGCCTCGGCGCTGGCGGTTTCCGCCTCCATGGCAACTGCGGTGATTGAGCGGCGCAGCGAAGTTGGCCTGATGAAGGCCCTGGGCGCGGGCAATCTGGCGGTGGCCGTCTTGTTTTTCGCCGAGGCTACTCTGCTGGCCTTGCTGGCAGGAGCGGTAGGTTTCGCCGGAGGCGCGCTGCTGGCCCGCCAGATCGGACACTCCATCTTTGCTTCGCAGATCACCATCCAGCCGGTGCTGTTGCCCGTCATTCTGACCATCGCCGTGCTGGTGACTTTTGCCGGCAGCGCGGCTGCGATTCGGCGAGCGGTAAAGTTCGATCCCGTGTACGCGCTGCGAGGTGACGCGTGAACGCGCCCGACACGAGTCACGTCGCCCGGCGCCGAGCCGCCGCGCCCCACACTTCGATGTTCCTGCGCATGCTGGTGCGTGCCGCCGTCCTGCGGCGTGGACGCGCTGCCTCTGCCCTGCTGGCCATGGTGGTCGCCGCCGCCGTGGCCACCGCCATGCTCAACCTCTACGTGGATGTCCAAGCCAAGCTGCGGCCGCGAGTTTCGCAAGTATGGCGCCAACGTCGTGGTGGTCGCCAAAGACGGACAGAACCTGCCGGCCGATACTCTCTCGACCGTCAGGTCTGTTCTCGGTGACGAAGGAATCGCAGTTCCCTTCGCGTATGCCGTCGCCCGCACCGCCGACGGCCGTTCCGTCGTCGTTGCCGGAACCGATCTCGAACAAGTGCAGAAGCTGGACAGCACCTGGTGGTCAGTGACTGATTGGCCGAAAGCTTCCCACGATGCGCTGGTTGGCACTCGCGCCGTCGGCGTTGTCGGCCCGCCCGGCAAGCCGTTCGACCTCAGCTTTCAGGGACGCACGATTCGCCTGAATCCGGCCGGCACGTTGCAGACTGGCGCGGCCGAAGATAGTCGTATCTATGTATCGCTCGCCGATTTCGCCGAGTGGACCCAAGTGCCGTATTCGACGATTGAAATCTCGGCTTCGGGTTCGCCGCAAGAAATCGGCGCGATCATTCAGCGACTTGCGCAGGCCCTTCCCGCCGCCGACGTCCACCCCGTCCGCCAGGTCACCGAAGGCGAGGCCAACGTGTTGGGCAAGATGCGGGCCACGCTTCTGGTGGCTGCCATTCTGATCATTCTCACCGCCGCGGTGTGCGTGCTTTCCACTTTGACGGGATGGGTCTCCGATCGCCGCCGCGACTTTGCCCTCATGAAGGCCCTGGGCGCTTCCGGCAGAATGCTGCAGAGTTTCTTCGCCGCCGAAGCCGCCGCCCTGGGCGCGATCGGCTCGACCCTGGGATTTGCGATCGGCGTAGGAGTCGCCATCTGGATCGGCCGGGCGAATTTTCACGCCCCGGTGAGCCCGCGCCTGAGCGTGCTGCCGGTGGTTCTGGTGGGCGGAATAGTCATCGCCCTGGTCGCCGCGATCGTGCCGATATCTCTGCTCCGGCGGGTTCAACCTGCTAACATCCTGAGGGGAGAATGACATGATTAAACTCAGCCATGTCAGCCGCCTTTATCCGGCCCGGGCCGAGAGCAATGGCGGCGTCATCCGTGCGCTGGATGACGTTTCTCTCGAGGTTGCGCCCGGCGAGTGGCTGGCCGTCATGGGCCCCTCCGGCTCCGGCAAGTCCACCCTGGTCAACCTGATCGGATGCCTCGATCGCCCATCCTCGGGCGAAATCTGGCTCGACAACGAAGACGTCGCCAGGATTTCCACCCAGGACTTGAACCGCGCCCGGGCGGAAAAAGTCGGCTTCATCTTCCAGCAATTCCACCTGATTCCCTATCTCACCGCGCTCGAAAACGTCATGCTGGCGCAGTACTTCCACAGCATGACCGACGAGCAGGAAGCGCTCGCGGCCCTGGCTCACGTGGGCTTGAAAGATCGCGCCCATCATCTGCCGGCGCAACTGTCCGGCGGAGAGCAGCAGCGGGTTTGCATCGCGCGCGCCCTGATCAACGATCCGAAAATCGTTCTGGCCGACGAGCCGACCGGCAATCTGGACGCGGTCAACGAAGAAATTGTCCTGCGCCTGCTGCGCGAACTGCACCGCCAGGGACGCACCATCGTGATGGTCACGCACGACCCGGTCGTCGCCCGCCTGGCCGATCGCCGCATCGAACTGCATCACGGCAAGATTGCCGATCAGGAAGTTTTCGCCATGGCCGACGAAGAGCAGTTCGACGAAGTCCTCGAAGAACTATGGGCGGTCGAGGAGCACGGAGAGATTGCCGAAATCGAGCGCATGGAAGTTCACGGCGCGCTGCCGGTCAGCATCGCGGTCGAGAAGATGACTGCCCTGGGCCTGCTCACCACCCGGCCGCATCCGCCGGAAGTGCACAATCACAAGCCGTTCGTGAACCCGTGTCACGATGCTCTCAAGCCTTCGGGCGTGTCCACCGGCGACGGCAGCATGATCGTGGAGTTCACGCCGCGCGGCCGTTTGCGCGCCGCCGACATTATCCGCCGCCACCGCCTGGCCGAGCGCCTCTTCACCGACAGCCTGGCGCTCGACAGCGAATCAGAAATCGAGCAGCAGGCCTGCAAGTTCGAGCACATTCTCTCGCCCGAAGCCACCGACAAGATCTGCAGCTTCCTCGGCCATCCCCGCACCTGCCCGCACGGAGCGCCGATCCCGCTCGGGCCGTGCTGCGAAGGCAATTTGGCTGTCCAAGAGGAGAAGCAGGAACGAAGACAGCCTTCGCGCCTCAAGTAGAGCGGGTCGGTCCCCTAGATTGTCTGTCGCGTGCTAACTCAGTTCGACGTTTCGCCACCCACCTTCCGGCGTCATGCTGAGCTTGCGAAGCATCTGGCGCGGAGCGGATATGCACTCGCAGCCTATGGGCGCTAAAGCCCATCAGGATGACGCCGCGTAATTTCGACTTGCTACCAACGCAGACCAGACAGTTGCTGCCTACTTGATCTTCTTCCAAACCACATCTTCATTGTTTCGGCGATCGATCATGGCTTCAACCTTGCCGCTGTCGTCGCGCCGAAACAAACGCCGGCCTTCCACGCCCTTGCGAAAGAATATGTCGGACGATTCGGGGACCAGTTCTTCTTCGGGTCGTTCCCCGCGACGTGCATACAACCCGCCGCTCCGGACGGAGATCGTCTGCGTCACCTCCGGCGCCAGCTCGTAGGTCCCCGCATAATCAGCATATTTCGTGACATCCCCTTTTCCCGGCGCCGGATCCTCGTAGTAGCGCAACATTTGACCCGCCACGATCTGCCATTTTCCGTTGCGATACATCCAGGTGTCGGTGCCGTGATAGCGTGCCGTCATGTTCTGGCCGAAGATCGTCTCGGTTTCGTTCAAGTCGTAGGAAAGGATGGCGGTGTCCCCCTGTATATTGCTCCTGGGATTTACCACCTTGATGCTGCCGGAATAGCCCGGCGGAAGAGGAGTCACGTCTTTGACGAGAGCCGCTTTGTCCATGCTTCTTCCCTTCTCGTCGAAGTACATGCTGTCGTCGGCAAAATATTTCTTCCACGGCTCCTGGTCGCCCGCAGCCACAGCGTCGAACATCTCCTGCGCATTGCGAACAAGTTCGTCCTGCGTGATCGAAGGGCGATTGCGGAAAGTGCACGACGATAACGATAGCGATGCCACCATCAGCACCAGTACCAGCATTGTGGTTGAACGAGCCATAGATTCCTCTCCAGCCATCCGGATATCCCGCTCATCGTAAACGCGACGGATTCTCTGCGCAAAAGCTCGGTGCGCCATTATGATGTTTTCTTCGCATCCCTCATGACCAGCACTCGACGACCCTGCATCGGCGTATTCGATTCCGGCTTTGGCGGACTGACCGTCCTCAAAGAACTGATCGCGCTGGCCCCCGAAGCCGACTACATCTACTTCGGCGACACGGCGCGGCTGCCCTACGGCTCGAAGTCAGCCGAAACCGTTGCCCGCTACGCCATCGGCGCGGCGCAATATCTCGAACAGCACGGCGCCCAGATGCTGGTGATCGCCTGCAACACGGCCACAGCGCTGGCCCTCGACCGAATCACGCAAGCGTCGAGCGTTCCCGTGGTGGGCGTCGTCGAACCGGGCGCTGCCCGCGCCGCGGCGGTCAGCCAGACCCGGCGGGTGGTGGTCATCGGCACCGAGGCCACGGTAACCAGCCATGCCTACGCGAAAGCCCTGCAGGCCCAAGGCATCGAGGCCACGGAAAAGGCCTGCCCGCTGTTTGTGCCGCTGGTGGAAGAAGGATGGTCGGAACACTCGGTTGCCGAACAGGTGGCCCGGATCTATCTCGACCAGGCGTTCACCGGCGACTTCAAATCGGCGGACGTCCTGGTGCTGGGCTGCACTCACTATCCCCTGCTGAAATCCCTGCTGCAGAAGCTGGTGCCAGACCACGTCACCATCGTGGATTCTGCCGACTCCACGGCCCGCGTGGTCAGCGATCTGCTCCGTCAAGGGCTTGCCAAAGCATTCTTCCGAAGCCGAGCGCCGCAGAGTCCCTCGCCTGAAATTCTTTGTGACCGATTCAGTGGAGAAGTTCCGCCGCCTGGGCGCGCAGTTTCTGGGCAGTCCAATCGAAGATGTCGAGCACGTGGAACTCAAAGAGTAGTCAGCACGCAAACTCAAACGGCAGTGTCACCCTGAGCGGAGTAGCTGCGTCGCGCCAGCGAAGCAGCTGCGCAGTCGAAGGGCCCCTTTAAGCGGATCACTGCTTGCCGCGTAGTCACTCAAGCCGCACGCCCCCCCGCTGCCCGCGTCATTGCCGCTTATAGGGGCCCTTCGACTCCCGTGGATCGTCCGCTAGCGGACGATCCGCGCTCGCTCAGGGTGACATTGGTCGTCGGATGTGGAAAGGCGCGCGCAAAACAAAAGCGGCCGCGAAATTCGCGGCCGCTTTCACCAAGAGTAAATCTAGTACAGCCGGAAGCTGACTTCCACGTTGATCTGCACTGCCACCGGCTTTCCGTCTTTCATCGCCGGCTCAAACTTCCAGGTCTTGACGGCTTCGATGGCCTTCTCGTCCAGTCCCAGGCCCAGGCTGCGGGCCACGCGAATGTCTCGCGGCCTGCCATCCGGCCCGACCACCAGCCAGAGTACGCACGTGCCCTGGTACTTTGCCTTGCGGGCTTCTTCCGAATACTCAGGATCGGGCTGATACGTCACTCGTGGCGCGCTCACTCCGCCGCCGACGCGGAACACGCCGCCGCCGACGCCGCCGCCACGGCCCTCACCCACGCCGGGACCTGTGCCTACGCCTACGCCGCCGCCCGAGCCTGAACCAATACCACCGCCCGAACCGGTTCCGTTCGAGGGAGGTCCTGAAGGCAGATGCGACATCGGGTCGCCCAGGTTCGGCAGATTATTCGAAGCCAGCTTGACCTGCGGAGGAACGACCACCGTCGGTTCAGCCGTCAGCTTGGGATTATCGTTTCGCACCACCACCATCGGAGGCGTGATCTGCTCCATCGACTGCTTGGGCAATTTGCCTTTGGGCGCCTGGAACTTGTCGCGATCGCCGCCGCCACCACCGCCACCGGAGACTGTCTTCGACGGCTCCAGCGGAGGAATATCGTCGGGAGAAACCAGCGTAATCGCCTCGTGCGGCTTCGCGATCGCCGGCACCATTCGCCGTCCCAGCAGCGTCAGACCGATGATGGCTACGATCGCCAGCACATGCAGGGCGGTCGTTCCCCAGAAGCCGTTTTTCTTGTAATCGTAAAAGCCCCAAATATCCTTGACCGGGACTGGCTTCGAAGTCAGCACCAGCGGGGGCAGTTTCTTAGGAAAGAAAAATTCGTCCAGGTTCTGAAACAGGGACTTCCACAGCGGCTCTTCCAGTACGCTTTTTGACAGCAACAAATTCAGTTCGGGTTCGGCTTCGCCGCGGGGTTTGACGTCAAGTGTTGGCATAGTTACCCGAATCGGCTTTCTCTACGCGTCAGCCTATCTTAAACTGATCTATCTTAAACTTGATGAGCACACTAGCTGCCAAGTTGCTCGGACGGCTCCGAATACTTTGGTCACTCGATCGGCCACGGCCGGTCCGGTACAGCGCTTCCCTAGACCCTTTAGATGCTGCGTCAAGGCAAACGTTACCCTTGTCAAAATTGTACACGTTTCGGCGGTCTTTCTGACAGTGCTTTTGCAAGCCCAACCTGTGCCAAAAGCAGGTTCACCGACAGCCGATTCCAGCCAGCATTTTCGCGGGCTTCGCCCCCGGTCAATGGACGTTCGTTCCGCCGCTCCCTATAATGAAAAAAATCAATCATTTGGGAGAAACCAACCGAGTGCCGCTGGACCTGAAATCCACCATCAATCTGCCTAAGACCGACTTTCCCATGAAGGCCAACCTGCCCCAGAATGAGCCCAAGGCTCTGGCCCGCTGGGAGCAGATGCGGATTTACGAGCGTATTCGCGAGGCCCGGCGCGGCGCAAAACTCTATGTCCTGCACGATGGACCGCCCTACACCAGCGGACCGATCCATCTGGGTACCGCGCTCAACAAGTGTCTGAAGGATTTCGTCGTCAAGTCCAAGACCATGGCGGGATTTGACGCCCCCTATGTCCCGGGATGGGACTGTCATGGCCTGCCCATCGAGATCAAAGTCGACCAGATGCTCGGCGGCAAGAAGCTGCAGATGCGGCCGCTCGACGTGCGCCGCGAATGCCGCAAGTTTGCCGAAAAGTTTCTCGATCTGCAGCGCGAGCAGTTCAAGCGTATCGGCGTCTTCGGACGCTTCGACCGTCCCTACGCCACCATGACTCCGCAGTACGAGTCGGTGGTGCTGAAAACCTTTTACAGCTTTTACGAAAACAACTTCGTGTACAAGGGCCTGCGCGCCGTCTACTGGTGCATGCACGACGAGACTGCGCTGGCCGAAGCCGAAGTTGAATACGAGAACGACACCACGCCGACCGTCTGGGTAAAGTACGCGCTGCTCGACGATCCGGCGAAGATTGATCCGGCGCTGGCAGGCAAGAAAGTTTCCACCATCATCTGGACCACTACTCCCTGGACGCTGCCCGCTTCCATGGCCGTGGCTTTCCATCCCGACGAAGAGTACGTTGCGCTTGAATCTGCCGGCGAGGTCTACATCGTCGCCGACAGGCTGTCTGCCGATGTGGTTGCGAAATGTAATCTGCAAGACCCGAAGGAACTGGCGCGCTTCTCCGGCAGCAAGATGGAGCGGCTGAACTTTCAGCATCCGTTTCTCGATCGCAAGATTCTCGGCGTGCTGGCCGACTACGTCACCATGGACACCGGCACCGGCGTGGTGCACACCGCGCCCTCGCACGGCGCGGAGGACTTCGCCACCGGCGTCAAGTACGGCCTCGACGCCACCAGCAACGTGGACGAAAAAGGCATCATGCGCAACGGCCTTCCTGAATACGACGGGCTGAAGGTCTGGGACGCCAATGCGCCGATCATCGAGTTGCTGAAGAAGCGCGGCGCGCTGCTGCACACGGAAAAGCTGGTGCATTCCTATCCGCATTGCTGGCGCTGCCACAATCCCATCATCTTCCGCGCCACCGAACAGTGGTTCATCTCGATGGAAGCGGCCATGCCGGGCGGCGGAACCCTGCGCAGCCGGACTCTCGAAGACGTCGAGAAAGTGAAATGGGACCCGGCCTGGGGCAAAGAGCGCATGCACAACATGATTGCCACGCGCCCCGACTGGTGCATCTCGCGCCAGCGCGTCTGGGGCGTGCCCATCGCTGTTTTTCTCTGCAAGGACTGCGGCAAGCCGCTGAACGATCCCGCGATCAATGCCAAGGTGGCCGAGCTTTTCGCGCGCTCCGGCGCCGACGCCTGGTACACGCCCGAAGCCGACACGATTCTTCCCGCCGGCACCAAGTGTCCGCACTGCAGCGGAACCAGCTTCGAGCGCGAGACCGATATTTTCGACGTCTGGCTCGAATCCGGCACCAGCTATCTCGCTCTGATCGACGACGAACCCGGCTATCCCTGGCCCTCCGATCTTTATCTCGAAGGCGGCGACCAGTACCGCGGATGGTTTCAGTCTTCCCTGCTCTGCGCCATGGGCACGCGCGGCAGCCCGCCCTACCACGGGGTCGTGACCCCGGGCTGGACGCTCGACGAGAAGGGACAAGCCATGTCCAAGTCTCGCGGCAACGACGTCGATCCGGTCGACATCGCCAGCCGCCTGGGCGGCGAGATCGTTCGTCTCTGGGTAGCTTCAGTCGATTTTCGCGAAGACGTGGTGGGCTCCGAACAACTGATGCAGCGCGTGGCCGAAAGCTATCGCAAGATCCGCAACAGCCTGTTTCGCTACGTTCTCAGCAACCTCAGCGATTTTGATCCGCAGAAGAATGCGGTCCCATTCGATGAGATGGACATCCTCGATCAGTACATGCTGCGCCAGACCGTCGCCATGTCCGCGGACGTCCTGCGCTGGTACGACGAGTTCGCGTTTCACAAAATCTACCATCGCATAAATGACTTCTGCGTGGTGGAGTTGAGCGCCTTCTACTTCGACGTGCTGAAAGACCGGCTGTACACCTACGCACCGAACTCACGCGCCCGCCGGGCCGCGCAGACGGCGATCTGGCGCATCGGTGAGGCCCTGGTCCGTCTGCTCGCGCCCATCACCAGTTTTACCTGCGACGAAGTGTGGCAGTATCTGCCCGCGCTGCCCGACCGTCCGGCGAGTGTGCATCTGGCAAACTTCCCCAGCGCATCTGACATACTGGGCGCGTCAGTCCCGGTGGACGATCCCAAGCAACGCGAAGATTGGAACACGCTGCTGGCGGTCCGCACCGAAGTGTTGAAGGCCCTCGAAGAAGCCCGGCAAAGCAAGCTGATCGGCGGCGCCAACCTGGAGGCGCAAGTCACGGTCACGGCCGCCGAGCCGGTGTTCTCGGTTCTCGCGCGCTACCAGGACCGGTTGCGCTATCTGTTCATCGTGTCGGAGGTCACGCTGCAGCAAGGCAAGTCAGGAAACGGGACCGGCAGCGTCAGTGTTCAGGTGAGTAAGGCCGACGGCCAGAAGTGCGAACGCTGCTGGAATTACTCGACCGGCGTGGGAGAGGATGCCGTCTATCCCACGGTGTGTGAACGCTGCAGTGCCGTGCTGAAAGAGATCGGCGGGTGAACCCAGGCGCCGCATCGCGATTCAAACTTGAATGACGACTCAATCCACACGTAGCTTCCACTTCCTGATTGCCGCGCTGGTGGTGGTCCTCGACCGGGCGGCGAAGTGGGCTGTGGCAAAGAATATTTCGCTGCACGATAACATTCAGATCATCCCCGGATTTTTCCGCCTGACCCATGTGGAGAATCGCGGCGCCGCCTTCGGTCTCTTCGCCGACTCGCCTTCGGAATGGAAGATCGCCGCCCTGGTCCTGTTCTCGATTGTGGCGCTGGCCATTGTCTCGGTCCTGCTGTGGCGAAACAATCACTCGATGAACAGCACGGGAATTGGGTTGGCGCTGATTCTTGGCGGGGCGGTGGGCAATCTCTGGGACCGCCTGCTCAGCGGCCGGGTGGTCGACTTCCTGCTGTTCTACGTCGGCCAATATCAGTGGCCGGCGTTCAACGTGGCGGACAGCGCGATCGTTGTCGGCGCCGGGCTGCTGGTGATCGAAATTCTCTTCGGGAAATCTCCGGCGCCTGAAAAGTCGGCCTAAAAGCTTAACCGCAAAGAGCGCAAAGAAATACCGCAAAGGTCGCCAAGAAAATCTTTGCGGCCTTTGCGGTTCTCTTTGCGTCCTTTGCGGTTTAAGTGTTTCCCGTAAAGCTACGCCGACTTCCTCTCCGCCATCGAAGCGTAGAAGGCCTGGGCTCCCTTTTCCATTTCCTGCTCGGTCAGGTCTGCCACGTGCGTGGCCACTGTCCAGGCATGGCCGAAGGGATCAACGAAGTGACCCAGGCGGTCTCCCCAGAACATGTCGTTCACGCCCCCGTTGGGCTTGCCGCCCGCAGCAACCGCCTGCGCAAACACCTCGTCAACGTTGGGCACGTAAAGATAAATGCCGCCGGTATACGCGCCCACGGATTGCGGTGACTTGCCGCCCATGCCGGGGATTTCATCGGACAAAAAGATGATCGAATCGCCGATTTTTATTTCAGCATGCATGATTTTTCCGTCCGGACCCGGCATCCGCATGCGCTCCTCGGCGCCGAATGCCTTCTTGTAGAACTCGATGGCCTTCGCGGCGTCGTTAACGACCAGGGACGGGGTTGCGGTGTGGAAGCCCTCAGGAACCGGTTTTACAGAATTTGTCATGAGACTATCTCCTTCGTATTTGTGACTGCTGGCTGGATAGAAAGTAATTCTTCGCGGCGCGTATTTTCCACGCCGCCGGACATCTTAGTCCTCCTCCGGCTGTGAGGAACAACAAAAGATTGTAAAAAGAAGTAACAGAGGTCCGGGGGCCCCAGCCCCTCCGCCTGTCATCCTGAGCGGAGTCGAAGGACCCCTATGGCTTATCGAACGTGCAGCGCGGCCTGTTCCACTGGCTCGCACTTAGCGGCTTGCGAAGAGTCGAAGGATCCTTCGCTACGTAGGCTTCGCATGGCGAACGTTGCAGCGCGGCCTGTTCCAGGTGACTGCGGACGTAAGCGGGTTATGGGAAGAGTAGAGAGTCCTTCGACTGCGCGTTGGCTTCGCGTTGCGAAGCCAACACTCCGCTCAGGATGACAGAACGCTCAGGGATGACAAGAAGGTGGTTACGGCGCCCCGTACAACTGCCGGTAGACGTTGGCGTTGCGGAGAATGGCCTGCACATATTCCCGGGTCTCGGTAAACGGGATGGACTCCACAAACTCCTGCGGATCGCGATATTTCCCCTGTCCCAGCCAGTCATCCACCCGGTTCGTACCGGCGTTGTAGGCGGCCAGCGCGTATTCGAAGGCGCCAAACTTGTCCACCATCTCGCGGAAATAGCGCGTGCCCAGTTGCAGATTTACCTCGGGAGTAAACAATTGGTCGGACGAAAAATGCCTGAGCTTTTCCTGCTTCGCCACCGCGCTGCCGACCTTGGGCAGCAGCTGCATCAGGCCCAGGGCGTTGGCTCGCGAGACGGCGCTGGGATTGAATTCCGACTCCTGCCGTATCAGCGACGCCACCAGATAGGGATCCAGCGCATTCTGCGATGAAAACTTTTTCAGGTCAGGCCAGTACGGCTTGGGAAACAGGGCCTCCCAGTAAGGCCGCGGCAGCGTGGGCAAATCCACGGCGAAATAATTGGGCACGGCGCGTTTGAAAACCTGAATCGCTCCGTCGTAGCGTCCGGCATCTTCGTAGAGTTTCGCGGTCTCGGCCGCCAGCCAGTTTCCCTGGTCTTCGGTGGCTGCGGCTTGCAGCTCGCGAACGGCGAAATCCAACAGCGCGCCATTCTCCAGCACTTGCGCCTTCTGATAACGCAGGTTGTCGGTCGGCGGATCGGTGGTCGTGATGTTGGTTCCGGCATCGATGCCCGGAACCCGGTCCAGCAAAGCGTAGTGCGCGGGATCGTCGTCCGACTTGAATCTCTTGCAGACGGCGGCGCGCCAGTTCGCCATAGTAGAAATTGCGGAAGCGCTCCGAAAGCTTCTGGTAGTAGGCGCGCGCCATGGCGGTATCTTTGTCTTCTTCCGCCAGGCGAGCCCGCCAGTACAGGGCCGCGGGAATCTCCGCCGAAGTGGGATACAAAGCGATTTGCTGCTCAAATCCGGTCTTGGCCTCCGCGGTTCTTCCCTGGCGCAGGCTCAGCCATGCCACCTTCCAGTGTGCGTACGAAGCGCGGCCGGCGTTGGGAAAGCGCTGCTGCAACTCTCGATACGCATCAATCGCCTTGTCGTAGTCGGGTTTGAGCAGATAGAAATTGCCGGCCGAAAGCAAGCGCCTGCTGCAGCCACAAACTGGTGGGCGCGCTTTGGCGAAGTTCACCCAGGTAGCGCAGGAAGCCATCCTCGTCACCGCTGCCGCGCGCAATCTCTCCCAGGTTGTAAAGCCGTTGTGTGTTGATGTCCGGCGCCGAACTGTCCAGCGCTTCGAGGATCTTCTTCGCTTCTTTGTCTTGTCCCGACTTGTGCAAGGCGATCGCCAATGCCAACTGGATATCGGGACGATCGCTCGGACTCGCCACCGGGATCAGATCGCGATACTCATCCGCGGCATCGCTGTAGCGCTTGCCTTTGGCCAGCAGATCGGCGCGCGTTCTGCGTCCGTTCAGTCCCAGCGGCGGCAACTGCGTGGTCGAAGCCAGCTTCTTCAGTTCAACATCAGCCTGGGTCGCCTCCGCGCTCAGCGGCATGGTGATGTACAGATTGCGCAGGATCTCAGCGGCTTTGGCCGGCTGGCCCGCTGCGGCATAGGCCCGTCCCAGAGCCAGCTCCAGATCGGCGCGTGGCGGCTGCCGGTCTTTCTCCAGAACCGTGATCGCCTCCTGCGCATGGTTCTCCGCCAGCAGCGCCGTGCCATACAAAACGTGCGCATCGCGCAACAGCAGCGACTCCGGATATTGCTTGTCGAAATCAGCCAGCGTGGTGACGGCTTCCGCCGTCTTGCCGCTCTGAAAGTAGGATGTGCCCAGATAAAAGCTGACGTAATCGCCCAGATCTCCGGCCTGGGCTTTGGCGCGATTGAGCGGATCCACGGCTTTGGCGTAGTCCTTATCGAGGATGTGCGCGTATCCCAGCACCAGCCAGGCCAGCGCGCCTGCATCTTCCTGGGTGTGACGCCGGGCGTAGGCTTCGACGCCCGCGTAGGCGGCGGGAGTGCGGTCCTGCAGCAGTTGCTGCGCCATCGGCTTCAGGCTCGTGGAGGCAACGAATGCGGCGTGCATCCGGCGTGACCGCGGCGTGGGATGACTGCGGCGTCGGGCCGCGACCTTGCTCTTTTTCTTCCGTGGCAGTCTGGGTTTTTTTAGTGGATGACTGCGCGGCCGCCGGCGAGACGAAGGAAGGCAGATCGACGCACAGGACTGCCACGATCAAAGAAAATCTAATCAGGACCGATTGCCAACGATGAAGGACCACTCTGATTAATTTCGCCGAAAATTGGCGCCCATGATGGAAGTATCGTCCTCGGCCAGGCTGCGAACCAGTTCCTGGCTGAAGTAATCGGCTCCGCCCGCCGCCGTGTTGCCGTATCGCTTCTGGTAAGTGGCCCGGCTCTTTTCGATGTCTTCCTTGAGCCGGTCGTACAAATCCTTGTTCTTGCGTCCCTCGCTGACTTTCACCTGGTTGTAGAGCTTGATCTCATCCACCAGCAGCCGGGCGAAACGGTGCGCCTTGCGATGGACGTCGGCATCCTCGGGCGAGAGGTTGGCATAAGGGTCGGTGGCAGGAGCGGGCGCGGCCGCGGCCGCAGCTGAGACCACCGGCTCGGATTGAGCCACCGCGACCGGCTGCTCGACTTCAACCGGGGGAGCACGCTACCGGCTCGGGGACTGGGTGCAACGTGCTTCGGCGCATGCGCCGCGAAAGGATCCGAATGGGCCGGAGCAGCATGCACCGGTGGCGGGGCGCACTTTCAGCCTTCTCGCCGGCCGCCTCGGCTGATTCTTCTTTCAGCGCCTGCTTGCGCAGCGATGCCACTTCGAGCCACGCGCTGGTCGCCAGCACCAGCAACTCGACGGCGGCGGCGTCCAGCTTTCCGCCCCCTTCAACGCCGGCATCGGCATAGACCAGGGCCGCAACTTTTTCCTTCAGCAGCAGCGGCAGCACCAGCACCTGGTCATCGGCCGGCGCACCGAATTTTGCAACAAATTCCGGATCGATATCGTGGGTCGCGCCGCTGAACGGCATGCGCGACCGCAAGGCCTGCTCCGGCACTCCGACGGTCACGTTGAGCGCAAAATCCTTGATGGTATCGTCGCCGTCTTTGGTGAAGCCGCGTCCCTGCCAGCCCGTGGCCGCACCTGCTTTGACCACGAACAGCGCACCGCGCCCGCTGTAGCGCACCGTATTGTCCAGCAGAGCGCGCAAAATCTCGCGCTGCGTCGTGCCCGACTGGATGGCGGAAATCGCTTTCAGCAGATTGGCCGATCCACTGTCTCCGGAAACGCCCGGCTGCCGCCCCGCCTGTTCGCCTGCGGAAGCTCCTCCAGGACCCGGCGTACCAGATCGTTGCGCAACTCCGGGACGTGGTTGTCCAGGACCTGCGACACCACTCTCTCGACGATTTGTTCGACTTCGCTTCTCTCCGCCATGGTCAGGTCAGCAGTTCGGCCGCTGGATCCGGCTTTTTTGCCCTTCATCTCGGTTAAACCCTGATTATAGGGTCACTTGACCGGTGTTTTCCGGTCACCTAAGGACGTGTTCTAATGCGGAATGGCCGCTCCTTGGAATTTATCGCAAACCGCCCAGTTATAGATACGTCAAAACAAATAAGCCGAAACTTGGGTTACCAAGTAAAATAACATTTCTGCCGCCGGCCTCAAGGGCGTGAAAATTGTTGCATCGGAAGGAAGATGACAGCCATCCAACCAAATGTAAGTGAGCCGGTCAGCGATGAGCTGGCGCTGGTTCAGGCCGCCAAGGGCGGTGATGTAAGCTCGTTCGAGGAGCTGGTCCGGCGTTACGACCGGAATGTGTTTCGCATCGCGCAGCACATCACGCAGAACCGCGAAGACGCGGAAGATGTGGTGCAGGATGCGTTCCTCAAGGCTTACACCAATCTAGCCCAGTTCCAGGGTCAGTCGAAGTTTTATACCTGGCTGGTGCGCATTGCGGTCAACGAAGCGCTGATGAAGTTGCGGCGCCGTCGGCCCGAGCGCATGGTTTCGCTGGACGAAGATGTAAAGACCGAAGAGGATTCGGTTCCGCGCGAAGTCGCGGACTGGAGTCCGAACCCGGAGCAGCAGTACAACCAGGCGGAGTTGAAGGAGATCCTGAGCAAGACCATTCAGGGGCTTCCTCCGAGTTTTCGCACGGTTTTTGTGCTGCGCGACGTAGAAGGGCTTTCGACCGAGGAAACCGCTGAGGCGCTGGAACTCAGCATTCCGGCGGTCAAATCGCGGCTCCTGCGGGCCCGGTTGCAGTTGCGGGAACGGCTCAGCCGTTACTTCCAGAAACGTGAGAGTGGAGATGGCAAACAGTGAAGTGCGCTGAGTTTCTGCAGGAACTGACAAACTACCTGGACGGCGTCCTGGACGACCGCACCAAGGCCGAACTGGAAGACCATCTGGCTTGGTGCCACAACTGCTACGTGGTCTGCGACACCACCAAGAAGACCATCGAGATTTACCGCGACTCCCAGCTTTACGAGCTTCCCGACGATCTGCGCAACCGTCTCCGTTCCGCCATTGTCGCCAAGTGCGAAGCCCACAAGAAAACCGGCCCGCGGGAAGCCTGACCGACCCTCAATAATCACAACAGACCACGTGGGGACAGCCGCCCTCGGCTGTCCAGCGGAGCAAGCTCGCTGCTTGTTTGCGCAAACCGTCGAGCTTCGCTCGCTGGACAGCCGAGGGCGGCTGTCCCCACGTGGTTCGTGCTTGTCCGCAATCATTTGCAAGCCGCTTCTCCCTTCATGTACTAGTGGAACCTTTTTTGATCAGACTGAATCTAATATTTTGTTAGCGGTTGGCCGGCTGATTCAGAGGGCCGGTGGGGAGGTCGTATGATCGCGGAATTATTCGACAGTTTCTTTGGTTGCAAACATTCTCATTATAGCTTTTCCTATCTCGGTTCGGCCCGCTTCGCGTCGCAGTTCGGCGTCGAAGCTGACGGGTACCTACGTGGCATGCCTGGATTGCGGCAGAGAATTTCCCTATGACTGGCAGGAGATGAAGGTCATCACTTCCCCGTCGCAGCAGCGCAATTACGTGGCGTCCCTGGCGCACCGGGCCGCTGCCTAAGACAGTTTTAGCTTGTTCAATGAAAAAGCCGCGAGTCTCTCGCGGCTTTTTGTTTTGAAATGTCGGCGCGAGCGTCCCGCTCGTGCTGCAGCATTCCGAACGACTCGCACGGCGAGGCGCTCGCGCCTACATTGTTCAGTTGCTGCTGCTGTCGTCGCGACGCTTCAGCGTGGGCCGATCATCATCGTTGGTTCCCTTGTCGTCGCTGCCATTCTTGTCGGGCGTCGAGGTCCGCCGCAGAGTCGGCTTGTTCTTGTCTTCCTTCTTGTCCAGGATCTTGTGACGGTTCTCGATCGCCGCCAGCCGCGCCTTCACGTCGTCGAACTCAGAAGTCGAAACCGTGTACTGCGCCCGCGCCGGCAGGATGGTCGCAATCTCTTCCTGCGACTTGGCGATCCGGTCCGGCGTCTGAGGATGGGTGGAGAAGGCCTTGGCCAGGCTTCCCGGCTTCTTCTTCTCCTGGGCCTGCACCTTTTCGAAGAAGGCGATGAAAGCCTGCGGATCGTAGCCTGACTTGTACATGTACTGCAGTCCCAGATAGTCGGCTTCGGCTTCGAAGCCGCGCGAGAAGTGCAGGAAGGTCAAGGGCAGCGCCAATCCCGCCGCCTCGTAGCCGGCATAGCCGATCGCTCCGCCCACGAAGATCAGGGGAATCGAAGCCATCTGCATCAGGTTGCCGCGGGTATTTTCACGCGCTGCATGGCAGGCCGCCACGTGGGCAATTTCGTGCGCCATCACCCCGGCCAGTTCCGCTTCTTCGTCGGCCGCCAGGATCAGTCCGGAATTCACATAGAAAAATCCGCCGGGCAGCGCGAAGGCGTTGATGTCATCGGAGTCAATCACCTTGATGGTAAAAGGCACCTGCGCGTCGGAGTTGCGCACCAGGTTCTGGCCCACCCGGTTCACGTATTCGGTGACCACCGGATCCTGGATCAGCTTGACGCTCGACTCCACCTGCTGGGCGTACTGCTTGCCCATGGCGATCTGTTTTTCCACGCCATACCAGTTGCCCATGCCGGTCTTGCAACCCACATTCCGGTTGCCGACGGCATCTACGTCTTCCTTGCCACCGTCATGTTTGACCTTGTCCGGGTCGGCAGGAGTTCACCGGCGCGGGCGCTGTGCTTTTGGGCGCGCTATCGGAGGCAGCAGGGGCGGAATTGCCCTGGTCTTGTGCCGAACTCCGTGGAGCCGCATAGCTCAGCGTCAACAACACAGCCGATAGTGCCAAGAGCCGTAACTTC
The DNA here is from genome assembly GCA_963816865.1 of Terriglobia bacterium. GTDB lineage: Bacteria > Acidobacteriota > Terriglobia > Terriglobales > Acidobacteriaceae > JAIQFF01. Next base: position 61,166 of record CAWFMU010000007.1, on the reverse strand, counting down.
ATAATGGACTCCCTTTATTCCGTCCCGCCCAGGAGGGACTCTGGCCCGATTATACGCCCGCCAGGAAACACCAATACCTGGGATTTACCTATATAGAGTTGGACGCAGGATTCGCGCACCGGGGTTACCTGAGCGGCTGGTTGGTACCTGAGTAGCGCCGGCGCTACCAGGGGTCTTTTACGGTTTCGCCACGATGTCAAACTCCACACGCAGCTCGTTTTTCACCTTCACCGCCCCGCCGCCCACGACGATGGGTTCGATTCCGAAGTCCTTTTGTTTGAGCTCGGCTGTGCCCTGATAGTGTCCATTTTGGGCCCGAACTTCGAGCTTTACCGGATGGGTTTGCCCGTGCAGCGTCAGACTCTCCGGTTACCGACCAGCGGCCCGCGCCGGCGGGTTCGACCGCGGTTGAGCGGAAGTGTATTTCGGGAAACCTGGCGGTATCGAGAACCTTCGGTCCCAGCATGGTTTCCTGTATCTCCGCCCGGTCCTTTTCCGAAACGTCCTTGTCCATGACCCGCATCTGGCGCGCATCCACGGTCAGATCGACCGACCGGTCAGTTTCGCTGAACTTTCCATCCTTGATGGGTGCGCTGATCTCGTGCTCATGCCCAAAGGCGGAGAACATTCCCGACTTAAGCACGCGCACCGTCATCACCGATTTCTGGGTGTCAATATCGCTGGCCGCGGCCCACAGCGCGGAGAGCAAGATCACCGCCGCAACCCATATCGAAAAGACCTTCATCAGTCCTCCTACTGCGCCTGTGCGGGGCGGACGCTCCTGTTCGCCGCTTTTGACCTCTTCAAAAGCGGCGGACAAGGTGTCGGCCTCACACAACTTGGTAGAATCCTTGCCACATAGGATGCGCTTTTCAGCTTGAAGCGGCAAGAATTATGGAACAGGACTTCTCGAGTGAGTGAAACGACGAACGCTTTGCCCCGGGCTGGCCCGGAATTGCGCCGCGCTGGACTTCGAGCGCCAAAAGCGGTATTGGGACGGCGCTCAACCTGCACAGCCGCGTATGGTTCACGCTCAGCCACGGCATCCTGAACGAAGTCTATTACCCGCGCGTGGACCAGGCCTGCACCCGCGACCTGGGACTGATTGTCACCGACGGCTCCAGTTATTTCTCCGAAGAAAAGCGCAGCTGCAAGTTTGAAAACCATGCGATTGAGCCGGGCGTGCCGGTGTACAAACTGACCAACACGGAACTGCAGGGACGTTACCGGATCGAGAAAGAAGTCTTTTCCGATCCCTACCGAAACGTCGTACTGCAAAGGATCCGCTTCGTGCCGCTGCAGGGCACGCTGGCCGACTATCGCCTGTACGCGCTGCTGGCGCCTCACCTGGCGAACTGCGGCCAGGAAAATACTGGATGGGTCGGAGAATACAAAGGCACGCCTACACTGTATGCGCATCGCGAGTCGATCGCCCTGGCCTTATGTGTTCGGTTCCCTGGCGGAAGATGTCGGTAGGCTTTGCCGGATTCTCCGACGGCTGGCAGGACCTCTCACAGCATTTCCAGATGACCTGGAACTACACCCACGCGGAAAACGGAAATGTCGCGCTCACCGGCGAGATTGACCTGGCGGCATGTAACGGCGAGTTCACCCTGGCGCTCGGTTTCGGCGGCATCTGGTCCGAAGCCGGACAAGAGGCGCGCTCCAGTCTGCTCGAGTCCTGCGACGAACTGCGCAAGCACTACGTCTGGCACTGGAAGCATTGGCAGGACAGCCTCCTGAAGCTGGACGAACCCCGCCGCGAAGTCGACCTGTATCGCGCCAGCGTGGCCGTGATGCGTTCGCACGAGTCCAAGGACTTCCTGGGAGGCGTAATCGCCAGCCTTTCCATTCCGTGGGGCTTCAACAAAGGCGATGAAGACCTGGGCGGATACCATCTGGTCTGGCCCCGGGATCTGGTCGAAACTGCCTTCGGTCTGCTGGCGGCGGGCGCCGAGCCTGATGCCCTGCGCATCCTGCGCTATCTGGAAGTTACCCAGGAACCGGACGGACATTGGGCCCAGAACATGTGGCTGGACGGGCGTCCCTACTGGAACGGCATGCAGATGGACGAGGCCGCCTTCCCCATTCTGCTGTTCGACATGTTGCGGCGGCACTCTCCCTTTGTCCTGGGAGACCTGTCGCGCTGGTGGGCGCTGGTCAGCCGGGCCGCGGGATTCATCCTGCGCAACGGTCCGGTCACGCAACAGGATCGCTGGGAAGAAGACGCCGGCTATTCGCCGTTTACCCTGGCGGTAGAAATATCAGGACTGCTCGCCGCCGCCGACCTGGCCGACGCGGTGGGACAAAAAGACATTGCCAACCACCTGCGCGAGACCGCGGATTGCTGGAATGACAACATTGAACGCTGGGTCTACGCGACGGACAGCGACCTGGCACGGCAGCTCGGAGTGGAAGGCTACTATGTGCGGATTGCGCCCCCGGAATCGGACTGCGCGCCGTCGCCGCTGGAGGGATTTGTCCCCATCAAGAACCGGCCGCCGGGAGAGAACGTGGCTTTGGCCGTGCACCTGATCAGTCCCGACTCGCTCGCCCTGGTGCGATTTGGTTTGCGGGCGCCGGACGATCCGCGAATCCTGAACACCGTAAAAGTCATCGACGCACGGCTCAAAGCGAACCTGCCCCAGGGCCCCTGCTGGTACCGCTACAACGGCGACGGCTACGGCGAGCACGAAGACGGCTCGCCCTTCGACGGGACCGGCATTGGACGGCCCTGGCCGCTGCTGGCCGGCGAGCGGGCGCACTACGAGCTGGCGGCGGGACGTCCCCAGGCCGCCGAGGACTTGCTCAAAGTGATGGAGCTTTCAACCGAAGGCGGCCGCCTGATTCCCGAGCAGGTCTGGGATGCAGACGATATTCCAGCGCTCGAACTGTTTCGCGGAAAGCCCACGGGTTCGGCGTGTCCGCTGGTGTGGGCGCACTCCGAGTACGTCAAGCTGCGAAGATCATTGCGCGACGGCAAGATATTCGACCAGCCGCCGCAAACCGTGCAGCGCTACCAGGTTGAAAAACAGAAAGCCGTGTACTTCGAGTGGCGATTCAACAACAAATGCCGGAGCATGCCCCAGGGAAAGAAGCTGCGCATGCTGCTGCCGTCCCCGGCCTCGGTGCACTGGAGCTTCGATGGATGGCAGACCGCGCAGGACACAACCACCCGCGACCCGTTAGGCATGTTCGTCGCAGACCTGCCGACCGATCAACTCGCGGTAGGACGCGAGATTGTCTTCACCTTTTACTGGCCGCAGGAACAGCGCTGGGAAGGTGCGAATTACGCGGTAAGAGTCGAGTAAGTTGGAAACTGTACGCCCGGTCATCCTGAGCGGAGCCTTGTCATCCTGAGCGGAGCCTTGTCATCCTGAGCGGAGAGTTTGCTTCGCTTCGCGAAGCAAACGTCGCAGTCGAAGGATCTCTACTCTTCCCAAGCTCGCTTACGTGCGCAGCCATCGGAACAGGCCGCCGCCGCCACGGTCGATAAGCTGACAGGGGTCCTTCGACTTCGTTGACCGATTCGCGAAGCGAATCGGCCAACTCCGCTCAGGATGACAGAGCGCCCAGGCTGCGAGAGATATTCGAATACAGCGCGCCCGCGCAAATCGCAGACACCGCCAGCAGTCCCACTCCTTCCCAGAAAGGCCCAATCAGCACGTGTCCCAACCCAAACAGCGCCAGGTAGACCATCAGGCAGCCCAGCACCCAGGAAAGCAGATTGCGTCCCAGATCGCGGGTCGGAGGCACCTCGGGAGCCAGACGGGCAAGTGGCTGCCACCCTGTTATTTGCGGCCGAACGCTGCGGTAGAACTTCAGCAGCACCGCCTCCGGCTCGGCTTTGGTCAGATAAGTGACGACGAGCCAGACCAGCGTAGTGATGACAGTCGTAGTCAAAGCCGTCTTGGCAAAAACCACCGGATTGGTTCCGGAAAAAGGCTCGGTCCAGCGCAGCCAGATGGTCACCACCAGCGCCGTCGCCATTGCTGAAATCTCGCTCCAGGCATTGATGCGCCACCAGTACCAGCGCAGCAGGTAGACACCGCCAGTGCCCGCGCCCACTTCCAGCACCACCTGCCATCCCGAGCGAATGTCAGACAGCAGAACCGAAACTCCCGCGGACGCGATCACCAGCAGCACCGTCGCCAGGCGCGAGATCAGCACGTAGTGTTTGTCGTCGGCGTCGCGCTTGATGAAGCGGCGATAGAAATCCGACACCAGATACGACGCGCCCCAATTCAGCTGCGTCGCGATCGTGGACATGAAGGCCGCCATGAAGCCGGCAATCACAATGCCGCGCAGCGCCGGCGGCACATGCTGGCTTACCACCAGCATGTATCCGGTTTCCGGATGTTCCAGGTGCGGATACAGAACCACCGCCGCCAGCGCGGTCAGAATCCAGGGCCAGGGACGCAAAGCGTAGTGCGCGACGTTGAACCAGAGCACGGCCAGCAGACCGTTTTTCTCGTCCTTCGCGCTGAAGATGCGCTGCGCGATGTAGCCGCCGCCACCCGGCTCCGCTCCCGGATACCAGAAAGCCCACCACTGCAATCCGATGTTCACCACAAAAGTTATGACCGGCAGAAGCCACAAACCTTCCTGCGAAAACGGACGCGAGAAATCGGGAAAGAAAGCCGTCGCATCGCCCGCGCCCGGGCCCGCGGCAGTCCGCATTTCCGCGAGGCGGGCCAGCAGCGTGTTCATACCGCCGGCAGCGGCAACCGCGTACCAGGCCACTCCGATCACGATCGCCATCTTGAGCGCGAACTGAAACAGATCGGTCCAGAGCACGCCCCACAATCCGCCCAGCGCGACATAGAGGCCGGTGAACGGAATCAAGAACAGAACGCAGATGGCCAAGGCGTTGCGATCGCTCACGCCCAGCGTCACCGCCACGATGCTGGTCATGGCCTTGGTCACCCAGCCCAGAATCAGGCAGTTCATGAGCAGGCCGAGGTAGATGGCGCGGAAGCCGCGCAGAAACGCGGCCGGCTTTCCGGAATAACGCATCTCGGCAAACTGCACGTCGGTCAGCAGTCCGGAGCGGCGCCACAGACGGGCAAACAGGAACACCGTCATCATCCCGGAGAGCAGGAACGCCCACCACAGCCAGTTCCCGGCGATGCCCTGCGTATAAACCAGGCCGGTGACCACCAGCGGCGTGTCGGCGGCAAACGTAGTCGCCACCATGGACGTGCCGGCCAGCCACCAGGAAACGTTGCGCCCGGAGACGAAGTAATCGTCCACACTCTTGCCCGAGCGCGAGCGGAAATACAGGCCGAGCGCCAGCGTGATACCCAGATAGAGGACGATGGCCGACCAGTCGAGAAGAGTGAAATTCATGGCGGGAGGATACATCAGGTCTTGCCGGATTCGAACAAAAAAGTGTTATATAGCAGTTGCGTACCCTTTTCCTTACTACCCTGTCATCCTGAGCGGAGTGGCTGCTTCGCGCAGCGAAGCAGCCGCGCAGTCGAAGGATCTCTACTCTTCCCAAGCTCGCCTACGGGCGCAGCCACCGGAATCGTCCGTACCGCAATGTTCGATACGCTGCTAGGGGTCCTTCGACTCCGTGGTCGATTCGCAAAGCGAATCGACCTACTCCGCTCAGGATGACAGGCGCTTCTAGTGTCCGGACGCTGCCAGGTAAAGCTCAGCCACATGCTCCGCAATCTTCCCCGGATCGGCCTCCGCAAGATTCGCCAGCACCACCACCGTCAGCTTGTCGTCCACATAACGCGAAATCTGCGTCTTGAATCCCTGCCACGACGCCGCCGTGATCGATGAGCCGATGTCCGTGCGAGTTGGTGATCTCCCAGCCAAATCCGTAGTCACCGGAATTGGGTTGGCCGTTGTTGAGCTTGACCACGGTCCACATCTGATCCAGGCTGGAGCGCTTCAGAAGTCTTTCGGTGTACAGCGCCGCGTCCCACTTCGCCAAATCCAGAATCGAAAAGTAAAGGCTGCCATCGGCAGTGGTATTCAAAACGGGCGAGACCCACTCCTGGTTCTTTAACTCGCCCTTCACCAGACGATAGCCCGCCGAGCGATTGGGAATGATGTCAGCCTCGCTGATGATGCGAGTAGTCTGCATCCCCAGCGGCCGGAAGATTCGCTCCTGCAGCACGTCGCCGTAAAACGTGCCAGTCACGCGGTGAATCAGAATGCCCAGCGTCAGGTATCCGAGATTGCTGTAGCTCCAATTCGTACCCGGCGGAAAGGCCAGCGGGATTGCCTCCACGATTTTGAGAAGTTCGTCTTCGCCGCGGTCCTTGCGGAAATCAAAATCTTTCGGATAGTCCGTGAAACCGCCGGTGTGGCTCAGCAGATGACGGACAGTACCGGCTTCCAGCGTGGCCGGGGCCTCGGGAAAGTATTTCGTGATCGAGTCATCCAGGCTGATCTTTCCTTCCTCGACCAGCATCATGACGGCGGTAGCGGTGAACTGCTTGCCCACGGAACCCGACTGGAAAAGGGTCTCGGGCTTGACCGGCACCTGCAGCTCGACGTTGGAGAAGCCAAAACCCTGGGCCCGGACTGGTTCACCGTTACGCGAGACCAGCAGCGCGACGCCGGGGATATGCTGCCGCGCCATCTCCGCCTGCACGTACCGTGCGACCGCGTCGGACGTCGAGCCGGAGGCTTGGCAGAATGCCCTGCCAGCCAGGATCAGTGAGATCATCAGCAACCGCAAGGCAAGGCTCTTCACTCGGTTGCGCCTCCACATTGAGAAAAGAAGAATGCACAAACGACGGAACGGCACAGAACTGCGTAGGGGCGGGCGCCCTCGCCCGCCTGGCCGGCAAAGCCCGGCTATGTCTTCGGGCACAAGTAAATCGGAGGCGAGCGTTGCTCGACTGCCCGGACGAGGGCGTCCGGGCCTACGTGTGGCGTGGAAGCTGACAGCTTTTAACCCGAGTACACCAGTTCGACGACCGTGCAATCGTCGCTCAGCGGAGTGCCTCCGCAGAAGTTCGCTACGGCGGTGAAAATATCTTCGAGAGTCGCGCTCTTCGCGGCCACTGTTTCCAGGCGCGAATCTTCGAAGAAGTCGCCGCGGGCGTTTTCTGCTTCCGTGACTCCATCCGTCACCAGAATCAGGCGATCGCCGGCGTGCAGGCTGACGTGGTCGCTCTCATAAGTAGCGTCGCCCAGCAGGCCGACCGGCAGATTGCCGTGAGGCGGCCGGATCACCTCTTTATTGCAAACCAGCAACGGAGGCACATGGCCGCAGTTCACGTATTCCAGTTCCCCGTCCCGCCGGATGCGCGCGATGATCAGCGTGGCGTACTTCTCTCCGATATGTTTGTGGGTGAAGAAGCGATTGGCGGCGACCACGATATCGATCAGCGGCATCCCGGCGGTGAGTTGGGAATAAGATCATGCCCTGCAGCGTCGAAGCCAGCAACGCGGCTGAAACTCCCTTGCCGCTGACGTCCGCCAGCACCACCGCCAGGCCTTCCTCGGTATTGACCGCGTCGAAAAAGTCGCCGCCGATTTCCTTACAAGAAAGATTTCTGCCCCTGAAGCGTCGCAAAGGGAACTTCAGGAATGGTCACCGCCATCAAGCCGCTGCTGAATGGACGCGGCGATGGAGAGTTCCTGCTGGTAGCGGCGGGATGCTTCTTCGGCCTGCACCAGGCGCGCGTTCTCGATCAGCGAGGCCGCTTCCGTTGCGATGGCCCGCAGAATGTCGTTGCTCACGCTCGAGATGTCGCGCGAGGCGAAGCGCGAGTCCACGTACAGCGCGCCCATGACCTCGGCCGAGCTTTCGGTGGCGACCACGGCGGTGTCACGTGTGGTCTGCACCTGCGGCTTGCGCAACGGAATACAAATCACGGTGCGGAGATCGTAGGCCACGATGCTGTGCCGGCCCGCCAGATCGAGCGACTGGCTGGTGTCGGTGATCACGAACTCCGAATTCGATTTCACTCCTTCATCCAGAATGGAGTGCGAAATCGTGGTGTCATCGAGCAGCGGTTCGCCCTTGGAGTTGCGCCCGGCGGCCAGACGCAGGTTGCCCTCTTCGTCCCGCATGAAGACGTAGCCGCGCTCGGCGCGCGTAAGTTTCAGCGTGGCGTCCAGCAGCGTCACCAGAATTTCGTCGAGCACGCCGGTGGTGTTCAGCTTGCGGGCGGCTTCGAGAAAAAGCGTCAGCTTTTCCAGGTCCGTGGTGTCGGTCGAGATCTGGATCCCGGAAATCTGGCTCAGGAACTCGCGGGCCGTGTTGGAGCTGGCATGATGGGGATGGAAGATGACATAAGAAACGTCGCGGACGCCGAACTCGACGCGATCGTTTCGCTCCAGAGTCTTGCGCTGGATCCTCTCGCCGTTGACGAAGGTTCCATGCTTGCTGCCCTGGTCCACCACGCAGAACTGCCCATCTTCCGAGGTGATCAGAGCGTGGTCGCGGGAGACGCGAGGATCGGCGATGACCAGGTCCTTATCCACCTTTCGACCCACCGTGAACGGAGTGTGGTCGAGGTTGATGGTGCGCTGGTCGTTTCCCTGCACGAAAACCAGGGTAGGAAAAATTCCCGACCCCGGCGATGAAATTGGGCCCGTGATAGGTGGATAAGTCATTTGGACTGGCCTGCCGTTACTGTCTTCAAGAGAATCGACTCCGGCAGGCAAGGAGTTCGATCTCAGCCTTCCCCGTCCCAATCTGTTCCGGCACGGGAGAGGTAATGGTTTCAAAGCTCAAGCGGCCCCGCGACCCAGGGCAGCGAGCGCCTCTTGCTCACTGTCAAAAACCTGGAAAACGGTTGCCAGCTTGGTAATCTGCAGCACATCGTGCAGGCGCTGGCCCAGGCCGGTGAGCTTGATCTCGGCCCCGGCCGCGCGGGCGGAAGAATACACCCCAACCAGCGTCCCCAGGCCGCCGCTATCAATATAGGTCACGCCGGAAAGGTTCAGGACCAGGCGCGGGCTTTCGGTCAAAGTCTGTTTGAGAAAATCGCGCAACGCGTTGGCCTCTTCTCCAAACATGATGCGGCCCTGACACGAGACCACATTGACGCCGTCGACCAGGCGTTTCTCGATTTTGAGGTTCATGTCGTCCTCCGAAACGTCATTCTGGCCGCCGCGTGGGAGAAGACTAACCTGTGATCGCAGGCCCAATGCAAGGCCGGCACGGGTTGACAGAATGGGAAGGCTGCGCAAGTCGTACATGTCATCCTGAGCGGAGTGGCTGCCGCATCGCGAAGCTGTCCGCAGTCGAAGGACTCCGGCTTCACGTCTGCGGAGTCGCACCCAGTTCCTCTCTGCAACGACCGTGAAAATGATGGGGTCCTTCGACTCCGCCCGCAATTCGCAAGCGAATGAGCAAGCCCGCTCAGGATGACAGGGTGCGGGTTTTCAATCGATCGCCAGCGCATACCGCGAACAATCCCAAAACCACGAGAGGAATACCCAGACTGGTATAGAGCGGCACGGCCCAGGCCTTTTGCACCGAACTCGCAGGCAAGAAGAAGGAAGCCAGCATCAACCCGCAGCGATGCCAGCCACGGCCAGAAAACTACCAGCACCGCCAGTCCACACGCCATGCGCGTAAGCCGGTTTCGGCCCCACAATTCTTTCCACGAAGCGGCGATCAGGAACACCGCCGGCAGAAGAAGCACCTGGTTGTAGGGCGCGAAGCTGGGCACGATCACCAGCGTTACCGCCAGCACCAGCGCGAACATGGTGCTGAAGGCTGACTGAATCATGCGACGCGAGCCGTACCCGCCAGCCGGTGACGGCAACCGCGATCACCGCCGCGGCCGCAAGAATCTTCCCCAGTGCTGGCGTAGCCAGCACGTCGAGCAGCGAACCGGCTCCTCCCGGTGTACTGGCGATAGGCGGCGACCGCATCGCGAAACTGCCCGATCCATCCCGGCAGGACGTATTCCGAGGCGGCGAGAAAAATCGCGGCTGTCACAGCGAAGCTCCAGACGAAGATCTGACGCCGGCGCCAGTCGCTGACCGCCCACAACAGCAGCCAGCCCGCAACCGGCAACGCCAGTTGTGGCTTGATGGTCGCCAGCGCCAGCAGGAAACCGGCGAGCGAGAAATATCCCGCGACCAGCGCCGCGGCGCAGCCCGCGAGCAGTGCGCTCACCACCAGGGTCAACTGCTGCAGCTTGATTCCCTGCACCACGGCATAGCTGCCAAACGTCAGGACGATCAGGATCGCGGTGACCGTGGCTGACGGCCGCCAGCGCAAAACCTGCAGCCAAAGGAAGACACTGGCCAGCGTCAGGATCACCAGCAGCCAGCGAAAGCCGGTCTGCACCACCGGAAACGGCAAACCGATGGTCGGCGCCAACAGAAAGACCACATGCACGGGATAGGCAAAACCCTGCTGATCTTTAGGATCGTCGGCGGGTCTGACGATCTGGATCGAGCGGCCGCCCGTAATATCCGATCTGGATTTCCCGCGTGACTTCGGCGCTGTAAGGATCGCGATGATGCAGCAGCAATTCGCGGGTTCCCAGCCAGCGCGGATAGAGATCGGAGAGATTGCCTCGCGGCCGTCCGTGGGCGGCGGCGTCCGCCTTCTGGTAGGGCACCAGCACGCGCTGCACGTAGAACCACATGCTTCCGGCGAACAGCAGCGCCAGTGCGGAGCAGCCCGAGTCTGGAGTCTTTGAACAATGCGTGAGCGAACCAAAAGCCGCTCCATGTTACAACTTATGCGAGCGAACTTCCGTTGCGATTGCGCATCTGCATCTCCGCGGCGATTGGAGTGGCGAGTGCGGCGTTCTGTTATTTCCTGCTGCTGCATTTCCATCAGGGCGCCGCCGATTTCGGTTGGGCCATCCACGCCGCCCAGCGTCTGCTGGCCGGACAGAATCCTTACGACACTCCGCTGGAACAATATCCGCTGACCGCCGCGGTTTTCGCGTTGCCCTTTGTCGTCCTGCGGCCGGAGGTCGCGGGAGCTTTGTTCTACGGCATCAGCTCCGCCCTGCTGGCGTTTGGCCTCACCCGCCACGGCTACCATTGCCTGCTTGTATTCCTCGCCTATCCGTATTGGGGAGGACTGCTGGCGGTGCAGTGGTCGACCCTGATCTTTGCCAGCGCCTTCTTCCCTCTCCTGCTGCCCGTGACCATGGCCAAGCCACAGCTCGGGTTGCCGGTGGCGCTGACTCACCTGAGCCGGCGCGGCGTCATGGCCTGCGTGGCTGTCGCGCTGCTCACCCTGTTCGCGATTGCCGCACTGGCCGATGCTTTGGCTGGGGCAACTGAAGAACTACGAGCACTTCATTCCCGCTGCTGGTCCTGCCCGGACCGTTGCTGGTGCTGGCGCTGTGGCGCTATCGCGATAAGGATGCCTGGTTCCTGGTGCTGACCGCGCATGATGCCGCAACGCTGGTTCTTCGACACTTTCATCCTGTGGCTCATTCCCAAGTCGCGCCGCGAGATTCTCTTCACTGCCGCCCTGAGTTGGGGAGCCGGCATCTGGCGCTGGTACCACATCCCGCACAGCTTTGCGGAAGTGGGACGGGTCACCGTGCTGTTCATCTACCTGCCGATGCTGGCGGTGATACTGTTCCGGCAGTTCGACCGCGAAGAGAGCTGATCGGCAGGCTATCCAGCTGCGCTTGCCGCGAGCTGATCAATGCGCTGTAGTTGCAGGACCACGTCCCATCCAAGCCCCGCCACAACAAACAATGGCAGTACGGGCATGACCGCCAGGGGAGCGACCCAGAGACGGGAAGCAAACGAAGGCATCACGAGCGATATCATCGTCAAAAAGACTGTCGCGATATAAGGCCACGCCACCAAGCCCAGAGCAGCCACCAACGTGTGCCTCGCCCAGCGTCCGAGTCCCCAAATTTCCTTTCTCTGTTTCAACAGCAGCAGAACCGCAGGCACCAATTGCAGATCCGAGTAAGGCACCAGGCTCGGCGTAACCACCAGAGTTGCTGCCAAAACCGAGACGACTACAAGGCAGAACTGCGCGGAGGAGGCGGGTGCCCGCCGCAGCCTCCACGCCAGATAAACCGTGCCCGCCATCACTGGCAGCGCCACGAGCAAACCGAGCGGGCGGGTGAACACCAGCTGCAACGGCGAAATACCCGTACGACCTTTCGGGATAGACGAGAATGCCCCGGACGCACTGCGTTACCCAGCCAGGCAATATCAATTCCCCTGCCGCGATCAGTACGGCCATGCTGAGGAGAAAGCTCCATACCAGTTTCCGGCGCTCACTCCACGCTCCTGTGCTCCAGATGAAAAGACAGCCAACCAGCGGCAAGACCAGGTGCGGTTTGATGGTGGAAAACGCCAGCAGAGTTCCCGCCAGGATCAGCCATCCGCGACGCACCGCAAAACATCCCGCCAGCGATCAGCGCGGACACCAGCAGGCCGAGGTTCTGCAAGTAGATCCCCTGCAGGGCGGGCATGCTGGCCAACGTCAGCCCTACGGCGAGCAACTGTTGCATCGGCGTGATACGCCATTGCAGGAAATCCAGCCACAAGGGCACGCTGACCGCAGTCAAAACCAGCAGAAGGATGGCAAACAACTTCTTCACCAACGGGAAGGGGAGACGCACCGTGGGCGCCATCAGAAAGACCACGTAGACGGGATAATAGAAATGTTGCTCAAACGCATCCCGCCGCGGGTCATACTTATGACCGCTTAGGCCGATCTGGATTTCCTCCGTTACCTCCTCGCCGTATGGATTGCGCCCGTTCAACAACAGTTCACGGCTTCCCAACCAGCGCTGATAAATGTCGCCGGGGTGCCCCTGCCAAACCTGGTTGCCGTACCGCCAGGCCGCAAAGCTCACCAGGAAAATCATCGGGAGGAGAAAAGAAGGTTTGCGGTACCAATCCATTTTGCCGGGAGTTTACCATCGAGCCGGCGCTTCAGGCGATGCGCTTTCGGATGATGCGGGGTCCGGTGTGGTCGCGGGCGACTCGCCCGCGTCTTTAGTTTGTGAAGCGGTAGCGGCCTGGTTTAACTTCCCCATCGCATGATGGCGTCATCCTGAGCTTGCGAAGGATCTGGCGCGCAGCGGATACGCAAGCTGGAGGACGGGCGAGGACGCCCGTCCTCCATTCACGGCGATTGCGGCGGTGGGCGCGAGAAGCTAGAACAGTATCCAAAGATGAACGGTGATTGCGGCGACCGAATACTTCTGTTCTGATTCCTCCGCGAAAACAGTACACTCTGCTGCGGGCGCCTATCCTCGTTGCTTTTTTCGCACCATGACCGGGTTCCTGCAAACTCGCCGGGTCTTCGTGGCCATCCTCGCGCTCGGCCTGTTCACCATGGCGGCTCGCGGTATTACCGACCCGGACGTCTGGTGGCACCTCCGCACCGGACAACTGATCCTCCAGAATCACAGTCTGTTCCACACCGATCCTTATTCGTTTACCCGCTTCGGCCAGCCCTGGATCAACCACGAGTGGCTCTCGGAAGATTTTGCTGTTCGGTTTGTATCGGGTCGCGGGATTTGGCGGACTGATCGTGGCCTTTGCCGTCGTCATCGCCGCCACTTTCTTCTGGTTTTCGCGCGCTCAGCGGGACGCCCCTACCTCGCCTCCCTGATGACGCTTTGGGGCGCGGTGGCTTCGGCCCCGTCCTGGGGCGTTCGTCCGCAGATGTTTTCTCTTCTGCTGGCCAGCATTTTTCTGGTTCTGCTCGAAGCCTCCGAACAGCGGCCCAAGCTGCTGTGGTGGACCGCTCCGCTGATGTTGTTGTGGGCCAACCTGCATGCGGGATATCCCATCGGACTGGCTTTCATCGCGCTATTTCTGCTGGGCGAAGCTCTGGAAGCGGCGATCAGTCCGGAACCCTGGCAGAAATCCTGCGCCGCGTCTTAAGCAGCTGGCGATGGCCTTCGGGCTCTGCCTGGCGCTGGTTGCGCTGAATCCGAATGGCCTCCAAATCTACTGGTACCCGTTTGAGACTCTGCGCTCGGCTGCGATGCACCGTTTCATTCACGAGTGGTTTTCTCCGGATTTCCACGATCCCACCTACCTGCCGCTTCTGCTCATGCTGCTGGCGCTCGTCGCCGGCCTGGCGCTATTGCCTCGCTGTCCGCGCCTTCGCAATCTCCTGCTTGTGCTGGCCACCATCCCGGCCGCGCTGCGCTCCATCCGGCACATTCCGATCCTGGTGCTGGTCATCGTCCCGGTTCTCGCGGAACTGGCCCAGGCGTGGCTGCAGCGCTCGGGCACGAACCGGCTATTCAGGACGCCGCTGACGGGATCGGCATCCCGCACTCTCGTGATTAATTTTGTCGTGCTCTTTGCCTTTGCCGGGTTCACCGTATTCCGGGTGCGACACGTGGTGAACCGGCAGGCGGAAACCGAGGCAAGCAACTTCCCCGTGGCCGCAGCCGCCTTCCTCCAGCAGCAGCATCCCCCCGGACCGATGATGAACCACTACAACTGGGGCGGGTACTTCATCTGGAAGCTCTACCCCCAATACCGCGTCTTCATGGACGGCCGGGCCGACGTTTACGGCGATGCTCTGATGACCGACTTCAGCGACTGCTACTACCTGACCGACGACTGGAGAAAATCCCTGCAGACCTGGGGCATTCAGACCGTGGTTCTGCCCCCGGACGCTCCCCTGATCACCGCCCTTCGATCCGGCCCGGAATGGGAGCAGATTTACGCCGATTCCGAGGCCGTAATTCTGACCCGGCGACCCTAGTCCCTGCCCGCCGGGAACCAAGTTAGGTAATCCCCCGCATCAACTTTGAGCTGCAAAACATTGCACACCCGACATTATCATTCCGTCTGAATTATCGGTTTGCTCGCTCGGCGTGAATCTCCGGTTTTGGGGTATCGGAACAAGTGAGGTCACTATGATCCGTGCTTTGGGCAGGTTGTGGGAGGAAGACGGTCAGGACGTCGCGGAATACGCGGTGATGCTGGCGGTAATCCTCGCGGTGGTGGTAGGCACCATTCGATTGATTGGATCCGGCGCTAACAACGTCTTTTCCTCGGTAGGCAGTTCGATCCAGTAAGTCCGGCCACGGTCCGCGTTTTCCCCAAGAGCAGCCAGGTCTTCGGGTTGGGGGAGCGAACCGTCCGTCGAGTTGCTACCGGCTTCCTTCCGGCTTGTACCCCGCCCGTTATCAGTCCCCCGGGGAGCTTGAAACGAACCCTGATTCGAACCGTCACCGGGCGACTCGCCCGCCGATATCCGGCACAAGAGTGCAAGAAATTGTCGCTTAGCGGGATGACAGCAGGGTATTATGAGCGTGGGGATTCGTCGCTTTCGCTCCGGCGGCGCGTAAACTCTTGATTTAGAAACAACAATAGAAATCGCGTTCCGGTGTGGAAAGACTCTGCAAGCGGCATCAGGATGGGAGTTCGCTGCCCATCCGCTTGATTCAACAGGAGGACAACAATGAAGGCGAAAGCTATAAGTCTGTGGCGGGAAGACCAGGGTCAGGACATCGCGGAATATGCCGTGATGCTGGCGGTGATTCTGGTGATTGTGGTCGGGACCATTCGGCTGATTGGTTCCAACGCCAACAACGTATTCTCTTCGGTCGCCAGTTCAGTCCAGTAGAAGCGAAGTCGGCAGTGGCCCAGGCCGCGGCCCTGGGCTGAGGTTGGCCGCGAACCTTGGTTCGCGCGCGAGCGCGGAGGCCTATGTGCCGCCTTGTTGTGCCGGCGTCAGTCGGTCCGGAATCGGCTTTGCTTTTTAGAGTCGAAGTTTTCGCGTCGAAGTTCTGTGAGTGGAAAATCGGGAGTCGAAGTTCGGCGGTCGCGGACAGGCGCCGTCAATCTTGTGGATGGTGTCGCGTCTCCGGCGACTGCCATTTTGACTTTTGAGGAGCAGGCATGAATCGCACCCGGCTTTTGTTGATCGGCTTTGTGGCCCTCGCCCTGGGAGCAATCGTGAGCTACGCCGTTTATCGCACTCTGCAGACGCGATCCGGCGCCGACACGGCGCCCGGCGTCGAAGTGGTGGTAGCGGCCAATGACATCGCGGTGGGAGCCAAAGTCACCGAGAGCGACGTGAAGCTGGTGCGCTTTCCCGCCGCCGATCTGCCGGCCAATATTTTTCATCTGAAAACCTCCGTCGTGGGACGAGGCGCAATTCTTCCCATCGCGAGAGGAGAATTTTTTCTGCCCAACAAGTTGGCGGGAGAAAATGCCGGGTCCGGAATGCAGTCTCTGATTCCGCCGGGAATGCGGGCGGTGTCGGTGCGAGTGAATGAAGTCATTGGCGTCGCCGGCTTTGTGGTGCCGGGAACGCGCGTGGATGTGCTGCTCACCGGCAACCCCTCCGGTGCGCTCCGACCAGCAGACCACCACCGTCCTGGAGAACGTGGCGGTCATCGCCACCGGCCAGAAGCTGGAACGCAACACCGCAGGTGAACCGCAACTCACGCCGGTCATCACCTTGCTGGTGTCTCCGGACGACGCGCAGAAGCTTACTTTGGCCACCAGCCAGGGAAAGATCCAGTTGGCGCTGCGCAACCCGCTCGACACCAAACAGCAGGAGCTGGCTTCGGTAGCGACGAGTTCGTTGTACAAAGGCGTTCCCCCGCCAACGCCTGTAGCCGCTCCGCGACCCAAATCCACGATCGCATGCCGTTAAGACCCCGGCGCCAGTGCCGCTGCCGGCCTATTCGGTAGAAGTGATCAAGGGAACGAAGCGAGAAGAAGTCACACCCAAGTAAGCCAGCATTCCGAGGAACCCGACATGTCGATCCGCTCCCGCATGTGGGAGAAACACGAAGTGAACTTGAGCCCGGTGGCACGAAGGGCGCTGTCCGTGGCGTTGCTGCTCACGCTGTCCGTCGTGGCTGTCGCTCAGGAGCCGCCTGCCACCGCTCAACCGGCGCCGGCCCAGGCTCCCGGCCCCGAGGCCAGCTCATCGGCTCCTGAAGCCGCGGCTCAAGGCGCCGCGCCCCTGCGGGTCATGGTGGGCAAGTCGCTGCTCATCAACACCACCGAGCGGCTGCGGCGAGTCTCCGTCACCGATGATGCCGTTGCCGACGCCATCGTCGTCACGCCCACCCAGATTCTGGTGCACGGCCGTGCCGCGGGCGAAGTGTCGTTGCTGATCTGGGACGAACTGGAGCGCTCGCGCAGCTTCGACCTGCGCGTGGATGTGGACGTCAGCACCGCAGCCGAAGAAGAAAAGCGGGTCTTCCCCGACGAACAGATCACCGTCTCACCGTCGCGCTCCGCCATCGTGCTCTCCGGCCACGTCTCGACCGAGGATGTTTCGAAACGCGCCGGAATGATCGCCGAAGCCTACTCCAAGAACGTGGTCAACGTGCTGACCTTCGGTCCGGTCGGAGCGCAGGAAGTACTGCTCGAGGTGAAGTTCGCCGAAGTGGATCGCTCCGCGGTCACGCAACTTGGAGTCAACATCTTCATGCCGGGGCTGGGCAACACCATCGCCACCAGCCAGACCGGACAATTCGGCTCGGTCCAGATTCACAATACGGCCACGACCACCCAGACCACGCCGGCGGTACAGCACCACGACCACCACTGCTACGCCGCCTACCACTACGATCAACGACTTTCTCAATCTCTTTGTGGCCCGCACCGACATCAATATCGGCGCGGTGATCAAGGCCCTGCAGCAGAAGAACCTGTTGCAGATCCTGGCCGAACCGAACCTGATCGCGGTGAACGGCAAGGAAGCCAGCTTTCTGGCTGGCGGAGAATTTCCCTTCCCCATCGTCCAGCCCGGCCAGGGTTTTACCGCGGTCACCATCTCGTTCAAGGAATTCGGAGTGCAGTTGAAATTCACTCCCGTGATCATGCCCAACGGGAACATCCATTTGAAGGTGGCGCCGTCGGTCAGCGCTCTGGATTTCGCCAATGCGCTCACCATTTCCGGCTTCACCGTACCCGCGCTGAGCACGCGCAAGGCGGAAACCGAATTCGAACTGCAGGACGGGCAGAGCTTTGTGATCGCGGGATTGATCGACAACCGGGTGACCGATCTGTACAACAAGATCCCCGGGCTGGGCGACATCCCGATTCTGGGAAATTTCTTCCGCAGCAAGAGCGCGCAGAGGACCAATTCCGAACTGATGGTTCTGTGCACGGCGCATCGCATTTCCGCCAGCGACCAGGCGCCCGCGCTGCCGGTCACCCCGAAGCCGTACATGGACAAAGAGAAATTCGACGGCCGAAAGCCGTCCGGGGATAAGAAGTGAAGACAAGAAGTGAGGCTCGAAGCGAAGGCATGACCTGCGTAATCTGCAAGCTATAGTTCCGGCACGTAGAATGTTGGATAAGGACCAGTAGGGGGCCAGAAATACGATGCCCGAACTTTCCGTCGTAGTGATCGCCCAGGATAGCGAGCAGCGTGCCGTGCTGCAGGTGCTGGTGGATGGCACCAGCGTGGCGCGGGTGGTGCACACCTGCACCAGTTATCCGGTGGTGGTCACCGACCCGGTCTTGCGCCGGGTGCAGAGCGCCAATCCTCAGGTCGTGCTGGTCGACGTGCCCACGGACAATCACACCCTGGCGTTGCGGGCCATCGAACTGATCCATCAGGAAGTGCGGGACACCGTCATCTTTGCCGTGGGCAGCATGTCCCAGCCGCAGGTCATTGTCAGCGCCATGCGTTCCGGTGCGCGCGAATTCATCGAACGTCCCACCACCACCACCGACCTGCTGGAAGCCTTCGTCCGCCTGACCGCGGCGCAGCGAAAAGTCGAGCAGCGAAGGACCTCGGGGAAAAGTCTTTACCGTGGTCAATGCCAAGGGCGGCAGCGGCGCCACCACCACCGCCGTGAACCTGGCGCTGGCGTTGCACTCGGCCCACGGCAACGTGGCGCTGGTTGACATTGCGCCGCTGGGACACACCGCCCTGCACATGAACCTGAAGCCGCAGTTCACCGTGGTGGACGCGATTCGCAATCTGCATCGCCTGGACAGCTCGCTGCTGGAAAGCTTCATGACCCGGCACAGCGGCGGCCTGCAGTTGCTGGCCGGCGCCAGCACGCCGGTGGTCGTGGAACCTGCGACCGCCGAGTTCGCGCGCTTGTTCGATTTGCTGGTGGGCCACTTCCGCTACGTCGTGGTCGATGCGTCTTCGCGGGTGGACGCGACCACGCGCCTGGTCTGCAATCTTTCAGAAACCGTACTGCTGGTGGCCCATGCCGATGTCGCGTCCCTGTGGAGCGCGACCCGGATCCAGCAATATCTGGGCGAAACCGGAGGCCGGGAGCGGGTGCGCCTGGTGCTGAACCGTTTCCGCAAGATCGCGGGTTTCAGCGAAGCCGATGCCGAGGCCGCCGCCGGAGTCAAGCTGCTGTGGAAGATTCCCAATCAATATTTCGCGGTGTCCGCTGCCATCGATCGCGGAGTTCCCGCTCATGCAACAGGCCTACAGCGAGATGGCCAAGAGTTTTGCCGGGCTGGCTGCCGTCCTGACCGAGAACGACATTGATGTGAAGCGCAAAGCCTGGTCGCTGTTCAAGACGGTTTAGGGGCCAGCCTGCGGTCCGGCTGAGCGAGTGTTAGGTTAGAAGGTATGGCGAATTTGCAGACTTTCGAAAGAACCGAGTACCAGCAGGTCAAGGCCGATCTCCACCGCAAGATCCTTGACCGTCTCGACCTGGAGAAACTGGGGCGCACCCCCAGCGATGCCGCGCGCGAAGAAGTCCTGCTGCTGATCCGGAACACGGTCAACAGCGAGGCCGTGCCGCTCAGCTTCGCCGAGCGCGAACGCCTGGCCCGCGAAATTCTGGATGAGATCTTCGGTCTGGGCCCGCTGGAGCCGCTGCTCAAGGACCCCACCATCTCCGACATTCTGGTCAATCGCTACAACAAGGTCTATGTGGAACGCGCGGGCAAACTCGAGCCCACCGGCCTGAGCTTCAAGGATGACGCGCACCTGATGCAGATCATCGACCGCATCGTCTCGCGCATCGGACGGCGCGTGGATGAATCGTCGCCCATGGTGGATGCGCGCCTGGCCGACGGCTCCCGTGTGAACGCCATCATTCCGCCGCTGGCCATTGACGGCCCCTGCCTTTCGATTCGGCGTTTCGGCCGCGACCCGGTCACCGCCCGCAACATGATCGAGAACAAGACCCTGACCGAGCCCATGCTGGAACTGTTGTCGGCCATGGTCAAAGGGCGGCTCAACTTCCTGATCTCCGGCGGAACCGGCGCCGGCAAGACCACGCTGCTGAACGTCCTCTCGGGATACATTCCGAACTCCGACCGCATTGTCACCATCGAAGACGCGGCCGAATTGCAGATGAAGCAGGAGCACGTGGTCCGCCTCGAAACCCGGCCGCCCAACATCGAAGGCAAGGGCGCGGTGCGGCAACGGCAACTGGTCATCAACAGTCTGCGTATGCGTCCCGACCGCATCGTGGTTGGCGAGGTCCGCGGCGAAGAAGCCTTTGACATGTTGCAGGCCATGAACACCGGTCACGAGGGTTCGCTGACCACGGTGCACGCCAACACGCCGCGAGACGCGCTGGCCCGTATCGAAAACATGTGCTCCATGGCCAATCTCAATATTCCGGAGCGGGCCATGCGGCACCAGATCGCAGCCGCCATTCACGCCGTGGTCCAGGTTTCGCGCCTCTCCGACGGCACCCGGAAAGTGATCACCATCTCCGAGGTCACCGGCATGGAAGGTGACGTCATTTGCATGCAGGACATCTTTGTTTTCGAACGCCAGGGCATCGACGAAACCGGAAAGGTGCGGGGCACATTTCGCGCCATCGGAATTCGGCCCAAGTTCGCCGACCGGCTGGCCCGGCGGGCTGCCGCCTGCGTCCCGCGCTGTTCGAATCGCACATGGAGGTCTAGCGCCAGCGGTGGGGGAAGTTGTGTGGTCGCGGGCGACTACACAACCACGCTGGATTTGGTGGAGCGGCGTCTCAGCGCTGCATTAAAGTCTGAATTCTGAATAGAGATGGCGGCTTCAGCCGCTGCAGTACATTGAGCTTTTCCGATCGTATGTTCATCCTGATCGCAATCGCGGTTTTCGTGGTGGTCGCGCTGGCGGTGTTTGTCATCGCTTCCCTGATGGACGAGCGCAGCTCCAAAGCTCGCCTGCTGCGCGAACGCCTCTCGACCGTGCAGAAGACGGCCGAACGCGAGCCCAGCCAGGAACTGGCGCTGCTGCGCGACGAAGTGATGAGCAAGATTCCGGCGCTCGACAACCTGCTGCGCCGCTCCTCCAGCATTTCCAGCCTCCAGACCTTGCTCGAGCAGGCCGATGTGAAGAGCCGCGCCGGCAACGTGCTGCTGCTGTGCCTGGTCAGCGGGGCCGGGCTGGGCCTGATCGTTCTGCTCTTCAGCGGCTTCCCGCAATTTGCCTGGCTGGGCCTGATCCTGGGAGCGTTCCTGCCCTACTCCTACGCCAACTACAAGCGGACCAAGCGCTTCTCGAAATTCGAGGAAATTTTTCCCGAAGCCATCGACACCCTGGCCCGGGCGGTGCGCGCCGGCCACGCCTTCACCACCGCGCTGGAGTTGATCGCCAGCGAGATTGCCGAGCCGGTGGCGTCCGAGTTCCGCAAACTGTTTGAAGAGCAGAAATTCGGTCTGCCGGTGCGCGACGCGCTGATCAATCTCACCGAACGCGTGCCCCTGGTGGACGTCAAGTTCTTTGTCACCGCGGTAATGCTGCAGCGCGAGACCGGCGGTAATCTTGCGGAAATCCTCGACAACCTGTCTTATGTGATTCGGGAACGCTTCAAGATCATGCGGCAGGTGCGGGTGCACACCGCCCAGGGACGCATGACCATGATGCTGCTGATGGGCCTGCCGCCCATCATCGTGGTCACGATGCAGGCCATGAACCCCAGTTTTATCCGGCCGCTGTTTGACGATCCCATTGGGCACCTGCTGATCGTGGTGGGCATCACCTTGCAAACGATTGGCTATTTTGTGATCCGAAAGATTATTCAGATTCAGGTCTAAAGCATGGCTCTGGCACTGGCAATCATATTGTTTCTGACCATCGCCCTGGTCGTGTTTTCGTTCGGGGCGGCGGCCTACGCACCGTTCTCGGTGCTGGGCTCGCGCCTGCGTGCCCTGGGCTGGCAGAAAACCGAAGCCAAGGAAAAGCCGGCATTCAAGGACCGCCTGGAGCAGGCGCTCGATCCCCTCAGCAAAGCCCTTCCGCTCTCACCCAGTGAAGTTTCACGAGCGCGAAAATGGCTGATTCAGGCCGGCTATCGCGAGCCTCGCCACCTGACGATCTACGTGGGCGCGCGCGTGCTGCTGGGCCTGCTGGGGATTTTGGGCGTGATCGCGATCAAGGGCAATTTCGATCTGCTGTGGATGGTCGGAGTGGGCGGATTTGGCTTCTTCATTCCCCGCTTCATTCTCAAGCGCATGATCCGCAACCGGCAGCGGCGCATCACCCTGGCCTTGCCGGACGCGCTGGACCTCACCGTAATCTGCGTCGAGGTCGGCCTGGCGCTCGATCAGGCCCTGATGCGAGTCGGCGAAGATTTGCGGCATGCTCATCCCGACCTCAGCGACGAGTTCCATCTGGTCAATCTCGAAATGCGGGCCGGCAAGCCCCGCGCCGAAGCGCTGCGAAATCTGGTGGAGCGCACCGGTGTCGACGACGTTCGCGCCCTGGTCGCCACCCTGGTGCAGACCGACCGCTTCGGAACCAGCGTCAGCCAGGCGCTCCGCATCCATTCCGACTCGCTGCGCACCGAACGCCGGCAACGCGCCGAAGAGCAGGCCGCAAAAACCACCATCAAGATGATCGTTCCCCTGGTATTGTTTGTCCTTCCCTCCATCATCTTCGTGACTCTGGGACCCGCCATCATCCAGTTGGTCCGTATCCTGGCGCCAGAGGCAGGACACTGAAAATGCCTTTGCTGCACGGTCCAGCCCAGGAGTTGTGATGTCGGTACCGGTTCCCACGGGATATGCCCTGAATCGAACGCGCCATGCTTATCTGGCCCGGCACTCTGCGCGTCGCGGATACCCACTGGTCCCGCTTCTGCGGCTTGATGGGCACCGACGCCGGCAGCTTTCCCGCCGGACAAGGCTTGTGGATCGTTCCCTCGCCGTGGCGTACACACCTTCGCCATGCGCTTTCCCATTGACGTGATTTACCTGGATAGCGACAAAGTCGTCGTCCACCTGGAGGAAAATCTGAAGCCGTGGCGCCTGGCTCCGGTTCGGCTGCGGGCCACTTCTGTGCTCGAGCTGCCGGGCAGCACTTTGAGTTCTACGCAAACCGCCATCGGGGACGAGATTGAGATTGCTTTGGGACAGGCAGGCCAAGAGTGAACGACGCCCCCAACTTTCTCGTCGAATGGCCCTCGCGGTGGGACGAGTTCTTGACCGCAATCGGCCCCGCTCATGGGCAAGTCGCCCAAGCGACTGGCCGGCGAAGCCCAGGTCGGCCTGTTTCCCTGGTGGGGGATACTTCTTTCGTGGGCGCTGGAGTTGCTGCTGCTGGTCGCGGTCATCGTGGTGCCGGCGAAGCTGGCCAGCATGCAGCCCTATGAAGCTGCCGCCCAAGCCCAAGTACGACATCATCTACTACTCGAGCAACGAACTGCCGCGCACCGAAGACGTAGGCGGCGCGCAGGCAGGCCGTTCCGGCCGCTCCGGCGGGCGCGAGGCGCATCATCCCACGCAAACCATTCGGGTCGCGCGCGGAAGCACGGTGCGGGAAACCGTGGCGGACGCGCCCAAGCTTGATCTGCCGAAATCCAATTCCGCGGTAGCCAATCTGCTCGCGTTGAAGGCGCTTCCCGGCCCCGCCCCGGCGGAAGGCATGCGGTCTTCTCTGCGAGCTCCGGTATTGACCCAGACCGCGGTGGCTCCGGCTCCTCAGGTGCCCGAGCAGATGCGGGCGACGCCCCAGATGAATATCGGCGCAGTCCCGCCCAGCGCGGCAGTGCCGCAGCGTGAGGTCTCCACCCTTCGTCTGCCCGGATCGAATGCGGTGCAGGTGGTTCCGCCGCCGGTGTCGGCTCCGGAACAAGTGACCAATCTGAATCCGAGGCTGGCCATGCCGGCGCCGAGCGTGGTCGCGCCGCCGCCCACCATGGCGACTGAGGTTGCCAGAACAGGACCGGGCTTCGGGCCGGGCGATCTGCAGAACCAGATCGTTCCGCCGGCGGTGCAGGTCGGGAATGCTTCGGCTGCGCGACAGATCAGCGGCCTGGGCAGCACGTCGGTTGTGCCTCCTACAGTCCAATTGGGCGCGGGTGCAGCGCAACGTTCGGTCGCTGGAGGAATGGGCACCGGCACGGCGGTTGTTCCGCCTCCTCCGTCGGTATCTGGCAGGCGGTTCGCTGACCGGCCAGGGCAGAGGAAATCGCGGCGTAGGACTAGGCGGCCCGCTGGACGCCGGCGTGGCCACAGCGCCGCCCACCAGCAATAGCGGCGGAAGCGCCTCCGGTGTGGTCGTTTCCAGCCAGCCCGGATCGAAAGTTGGCTTGCCCGGCAACGGCGGAAGCGGAGCCTTGGCCATGTCTCCCACCGGCGGCGACAAGCCCGGCCTCGGTGGATCGGGCGGCGGCGCGGGCGTCGGCCGCGGCGATGGACCCGGCAGCGGATTCTCCGGCCCAGGCTCGGGAGCGGGCAAAGAAGGCACCGGCCCCGGATCCGATCCCATGGCGCGGGGAGGAATTTCGCCCTATCCCGGCCCCGGCGGCGCCGGCACGGGCACCAACGGCACTCCTGCCATGCCCGGAGTCTCGGTAAAAGGTGGCAGCAGCAACATCGTGACCTTGCCCAGCTTCGGATCTGGCGCAAAGCCGGCGGCCAGCTCCGGGACGTTCGAACACCACTCCCGGAAATCACGGCCCGGACATTACCATCGTCGCCAGCTCGCGCTCGGGCGGCGCATTTAATTTCTACGGCGCGCTCAAGGGCGACAAGGTTTACACCATCTACATCACGACTTCCCTGGGCACGGCTGTAATGCAGTTTGCCGACCCCTCCTCGGCGGGCCACGGCTACGCCGAAGACCTTACCGCGCCGCAGGCCATGCGCTCCGAACTGCCAGAGGGACTACCCAAGGCGCGGCTGGTGATCGCCTGCGTCCTCGACCGCACCGGCTCGCTGCGCCGGCCTCAAGTGCTCGAACCCGCTACGGCAGTCATGACCAGCAAAGTCCTGACCGCGCTCAACAGCTGGAAGTTTCGTCCCGTCCTGCGGGGAAACGAACCGATCGAGGTCAACGCCATCCTCGGATTCAATATCGACACCAACGATCGATTCTAGGATTTTCCTTCTTCGTAGGACCCTCGAGGGCTGCGCTACATTTTTTCTTTTCGTTCCAGCAATACCGAAGTTCCATCCTGATAAACCAGATTCCACCGGGATGTTTCTTTCAGCATGTTCGCCAGCGAGGATTCTGCCGGCAGCAGCGCCCAATTCACTTTCTTCTCTTCCAGAAACCCGTTCCAATCGGGCGTAAGGCGAATCGCCTTCAAATACTCCTTCAGGAATTCTTCTCCGTAGAGGTCGTGACGGTCGTCCACGAAGACTTTGTTTTGAGGATAGAGACGGTAGATCAGGTATCCGCCCCAGGAGTCGGGAGCGAAGATGGGTTCGTGAATGCCGCGTTGCACGATCACGTCGCTGGCCTGCACCGGGAAGTGTCCCGGCGTCGAAATGCGCATCCATCCACGGATGCGACGTTGGCTGGCCCGCCTGCAGCACAGCCAATAGTCCGAGAACGACAGCGGCGATTGGCCATAGATGGCCGCGGAAGCCGAGTTCAAGCCGTTCCACGCGCGAGGTAAGCAACCGCCATCGTGAAAGAAAATCTCGCAGGCGTAGCGAGAGATCCGGATTGTCGCGGGCGTCGGCAAGCGCTTGCGTCCACAGCGGCGCAACAATCAAGGTAAGCAACAGGGACGAAACCGGAAGACTGCGCGAAGCGTACAAACCGCTGTAAGTCGCAAACAGCAGGACCAACACCCGCGAGAGTGACGGCTTGTTGCGCGCCACCGCCAACCCCACGATCGTGATCAGCAGAATCGCCACAAAGCATTGTTGGGCCACGCCGTGAAAGTTAGGCGAGAGAAACTCGTCAATGTGGTTCATCAGCCAGCGGCTGGAAAGATATCGATAAACGTGAAGGTGAAGTTTGTAGCCGTACGGGTTGATGAGACTCGCCAGCAGCGAGAGCGCGGTCACCATGCCCAACTCGCGCAACCGGCTCGCCATGCGCGGATGCGTTTCCTCATCCCGGCAGCGGAAGTAGCTGATCGCGCCGCTCAGCAGGTACAGGCCGAGCAGCGCAAAACCCAGAACAAAACCTCCATGCAGGTTCACCCACAGCAGCATCAGAGCGGGCAAATACCATAACCGGCGGCGACTCTCGGGACCATCCGCGCTCTCCGAACTATCCAGAATCTGGAACCAGATCACAGTGAACAACCAGCTCAGAACATGCGGCCGCGCGAACAAATGAATCATCGAAACGCCCAGGGACAAGACGAGCAGAAGCGCTGCCACCGGCAGGTCGGCGCCACGCCGTATGCTCAAGCGCAACGTGAGGGCGAAAGTCAGGGCAATGATGACCGCGGTAAAGAAGACCACGCCGTTGAGCCCAAGCCAATGGTGGATGCCAGCGATCTTCAAGTCGTACAGCCATTCCCAGGCATACCAGGTCTGACCGCTCATGGTCACGGAGAACGAAGTCCGTCCGCGTAATGGCGTGCGTGCGCAGCATCTGCTCGCCATTGCGAATATGCCAGCCAATGCTGGCATCTCCCAGCAGACGGGCAGAGAGCACACCGCCGCTCATGCCACCAGCAGGATGATGAAGATCAGGTCAGCTACGATGGGGCAAGAAATCGAAACCACGCGGGGTGCGTGGTCTTATCGGAACCGGTTGCGATCTGCGAGGAGTTCGAATCCAAAGTGTGTTCGCACCCAACCGGACATATTAGCCGAGTTTGCGCTGGCAACTGAGAACCGAAAACTGAAAACCGGGAATTGAACCACCCAGCCCTTGCATTCTTCCGGCTTCCTAAGCAACTCCACGAAACCCAGGCAGCACTTCCCTCTTGTAAATCTCCAAAGTTTGCTCCTCATCCCCGCACATCAGATAAATATTGAACTGCGTGACTCCCACTTCCGCCAGCTTCCGCAGTTTCTGGCGATGGGCCTCGACCGGCCCGACCAGGCAAAATCGATCCACGACTTCATCGCTGACGAAGCTGGCGTTGTCGCTGCCCACCTCGGCATGATGCTGGTAGTCGTATCCAGCACGGTCCTGCACGTAGGAAGTCAGCGAGGCCGGCAGCTCCTCCGGCTTGTAGCGCGAAATCAGATCCACCACGTGATTCGAAACCAGCGCAGGAAACCACCGCACCCGCTGCCGGGCCAGAGCCAGATCATCGGAGACCCACACCGGGGCCGCCGCCATGACCTCAACCGACTTGGGATCACGGCCCGCTTCCTTGGCGCCTTGCCGGACGAAGCCCAGGCACCAGGCGATCAGGTCGGGATCGGCAAATTGCAGGATCACGCCGTCCGCGATCCGTCCCGCCAGGCTCAAAACTTTTGGCCCGTAACCAGCAATCCAGACCGGCGGAGAGCCGGTCGCCCAGGTGAGTCGTGCAGGCTGACCTTCGTACTGCACTTCTTGTCCCGCAGTCAGTTCGCGAAAGGTGACGACCGCGCGCTCCAACTCGGCGGGCGTGACAGGCTTTTTGCCCAGCACCCGGCGCGAACTATCGCCACGCCCGATTCCCAACTCCATGCGTCCGCCCGAAATCAGGTTGAGCGTCGCAAACAGACTGGCTGTCACCGTAAGGTCGCGCACCGCCGGATTGGTCACGCACGGCCCCAGCCGCATCTTCCGGGTGGCGTTCGCCATCAAGGTCAGCAGCGGGTACGGCTCCTTCCACAGCACGTGGGAGTCAAAAATCCAGCCATACTCGAACCCGGCGGCTTCCGCCTGCTGGGTCAGGGAGACAATTCGCTCGACTGAAATATCCGGTTTGATGGTGATGCCGAACTTCATGCGGTTTTCTTTCTTCCTTCGCGGCCTTACGGAAAACATCGCCGTCAGTTTGTAGAATAGAATACATCACGCTTCTGCACGCGCAGACGGGACTCTCGCAGCACAGGGGATTAGCGAATGGGGTTCGACACCATCATTACCGGCGGCACCGTGGTCACAGCTGCGGACACTTGTCAGGCCGACGTTGCGATTGAAAACGGACGAGTGGTCGCGCTCGGCAGCAGCCTGCCTCGCGAAAATGCCAAGCGCCTCATTGACGCGGCGGGCAAATATGTATTCCCCGGTGGCATCGATGTCCACACCCACCTCGATATGCCGTTCGGGGGCACCACCAGCGCCGACGATTTTGAAACGGGCACTCGCGCCGCCGCCTTCGGTGGCACCACCACGCTGATCGATTTTGCCATCCAGTACAAAGGCCAGTCCCTGCGCACCGCCTTCGATGCCTGGATGCAGAAGGCGTCCTCGAAAGCCGTTGCCGATTACGGATTCCACTGCATCATCACCGACCTGCCCGATGCGCAACTGGCCGAGATGCCGCAACTGGTGCGCGAGGGCATCACCAGCTTCAAGCTCTTCATGGCCTACCCGGGCGTTTTCATGCTCGACGACGCCAGCATCTTCAAGGCCATGCGCACTTCCGCCAGTGCGGGAGCCATGGTCTGCATGCACGCAGAAAACGGCGGAGCGATCGACGTGATCGTCAAGCAGGCCCTGGCCGAGGGCAAGACCGCTCCCAAGTACCACGCGCTCACTCGCCCGACCACGGCGGAAGCCGAAGCCACGTCCCGCGCCATCGCGCTCGCGGAAATGGCTGGTTCGCCGGTTTACATCGTCCACCTCAGTTGCAACGACGCTCTGGAGAAAGTTCGCGAGGCCCGTGATCGCGGCCTGCCGGTCTACGCTGAGACCTGCCCTCAATATCTTTACCTGTCGCTCGAAAACATGGACGCTCCCGGCTTCGAAGGCGCGAAATATGTTTTCACTCCGCCGCTGCGCGAGAAGTGGCATCAGGAAAAATTGTGGAAGGGGCTCACGCACGATCATCTGCAGGTGGTCTCCACCGACCATTGTCCATTTTGTTACAAAGAACAAAAAGAAATGGGGATCGGCGACTTCACCAAGATTCCCAACGGCGGCCCCGGCATCGAGCATCGCATGAGCCTGGTCTACTCCGGCGGAGTCGCACAGGGACGCTTCAGCGTAAATCGATTTGTCGAACTGACAGCCACCACTCCCGCGAAGCTCTTCGGCCTCTATCCCCGCAAAGGTACGGTTGCCGTGGGCAGCGATGCCGACCTGGTCATCTTCGATCCCAAGCGCGAGCACACCATCAGCGCCAAGACCCATCACATGCGCGTGGACTACTCCATGTTCGAAGGAATCAAGGTCACCGGCATGCCCGACGTCGTGCTCTCCCGCGGGCGCGTTCTGGTTGAAGGCGAGAAATTCTACGGCCGTCCGGGGCAGGGTGAGTTCATCAAGCGAGGTGCTTGCCCCGCGATCTAGCCCTCTCACAAGACCTGTCATCCCGACCGGAGCGAGCGCAGCGAGCGGAGTGGAGGGACCTTGTGTTGTGGAGCCAACGTCCGGGTCAGTTCGCCTTGGCAGGGAGACTTTGTAGCAAGACCAGCAGGGACCGGCTCAAGCGATAAACACAAGGTCCCTCCACTTCGCTCGCTGCGCTCGCTCCGGTCGGGATGACAGAGGATTTTTGTATCTGGTTTCCGACTCGGTACACTGGTCGCGAGCTCTACAAGATTCTGAGAAAAGGAAATGACCCATGCCCGTAACCCTCACACCCGAAAAGCAGGAAGAAATGCTCGCCGCCGCCCGCGCCGCTTTCAAGAATGCCCACGCTCCCTACTCAAATTTTCGCGTAGGGTCGTCAATCCTCACCGAGCGTGGCGTTCTATACTCCGGCTGCAACGTCGAGAATGCGTCCTACGGCCTGACCATTTGCGCCGAGCGCAATGCCATTTTTGCAGCCGTCGCTGCCGAAGGGTCTGGCATGAGGATCAAAGCTGTTGCCGTGGCCACCGAGCGCGACGTTCCCTGCGCGCCGTGCGGCGCCTGCCGGCAGGTCATCTATGAATTCGGTCCGGATGCTTTGATTCTTTTTCGCGGGCAGTCCGGTACGGAGCAGATGGCAATCACGAAGCTGCTGCCCGAAGGCTTTCGGTTGTGAGGGCTAGGGTTTGAACCAGTAGATGAGAATGCCGTAGCCCACGCCAGCCGGATCGGTAGTCTTGGCGGATTGAAACGCCATGAACCGTCCATCGGTTGAAAGGACTGGGTTCGAGGCTTTGCCGCCTTCGTAGTCGTTGAAGTTTGTCAGTCGAGTAAAATCTTTCCCCGTTCCGTCGAGCCTCAGCTTCCAGATATCGATGTTTCCCGCGCCCCGCGTGCCTCCCAGTTGCTCGCACTGACGATCGGCCTCCACGGCCGTGTAAAGTCCGTCGGGGAAAATTCCTTCCACCTCGTTATACGTTCCCGGGGCTTTCGAAAAGTTCGTCACCTGGCCGGCTTTCAGATCAATTCCCATCACTGACGACTGGCCCTCGGGTTCATAGCAGGTGAAAGTCATCTTGCTGTCGTTGTCGTAGAAGTCCTGGGCCTCGATCGTGCAATTGCGGTCCTTACTTTCATAGACCGTCTTCTGGTTGACCAGTTTGGGGACGCCGGAGATATCCAGATCCGCCACGACTAGTCGAGAAGCTTCCGGTGCGAGATCCGGGGATTGGGCCGCGGTCTGTGAAAACGCGATCTTAAGAGTCTTCTTGGAAATCGCAGCGCCCTCGCTCATCTTCTGCCCCAGCTTGACCGGTTTCGCTCCCCGCTCTTTGCTGAGGAACCACAGTTCATTGTCGCGTGTGCGGCTGGTGTGAAGATTCTCGAAGTGGTCCGGACCAATCAGGATGTAGTCACCGGTCACGAGATGCATCACCCGAAGAAAGACAGCTGCCGGTACGTTGCAGGTCAGGCATTGAATAACGCGCGTCTTCAGGTCCACCACCATGGCGTCGCCGAAACTCTTCGTCATGAACGCGACACGCTGGTTGTCCGGAGAAATGTCCGCACGCTCGCCGAAGTGGGTCAAAACCTCAATATTCTTCGGGAGATGTTCGAGAGGGTTGCCCGGATCCCTTTGTGCCAGGGCAAGAGCCGGGACGAGAAGCAGGGCGAGCCATCGCATTCGGGAAATACTACCAAAGGTTCGCTTCCCACTGCGGACCAGCAGCTGCAGGAAGGTCTTTTCACCACCCCGTCCCCCAATGTAAGCTTCCCTGTTCCTGCCGCACGGAGACCGATGTCGAATTCGCCAGCCTCACTGACCTCTCCCCCGCCAACCACGAGCATGCGTCCTCTCGACCTCATCCGCAAGAAACGCGATGGCGGCGAACTCTCCTCCGACGAGATCGGCTTTCTGGTTCGCGCCTACACCGACGACGAGATTCCCGACTATCAAATGGCAGCCTGGCTGATGGCCGTGCTCATAAGAGGAATGAGCGGTCCCGAGCTGAGCGCCCTCACCGGCGCCATGCTTCATTCCGGCGAGGTCCTTGACCTCTCTGACATTCCGGGCCCCAAGGTGGACAAACATTCCACCGGAGGCGTCGGAGACAAGACTTCGCTCATCATCGCGCCCGTTGTCGCGGCGGCTGGTGTGACTGTTCCGATGATCAGCGGGCGTGGGCTCGGCCACACCGGTGGCACGCTGGATAAACTGCAATCCATCCCCGGCTTCAACATCAACTTGTCACTGAGCGAGTTTCGGCGCGTGCTCAAGAGTTGTGGGTGCGGCCTGATTGGCCAGACCGCCGAAATCGCTCCGGCCGACAAGAAGCTTTACGCCCTTCGAGACGTGACCGCGACGGTGGAGAGTCCAAACCTGATCTGTGCCTCCATCATGAGCAAGAAGTTGGCCGAGGGCATTGATGGCCTGGTGCTGGATGTGAAAACCGGTAGCGGGGCGTTCATGAAGACCGAAGCAGACTCTGTCCACCTGGCTGAACTCATGGTCGAAACCGGCGAGCGCATGGGCAAGAAGATGGTCGCGCTCATCACCGACATGGACCAACCTCTGGGCCTGAAAGTCGGCAACGCGCTTGAAGTCGAAGAGTGCATCGAGGTGATGAACGGCGGAGGTCCTGCCGATCTGCGCGAAGTCTCGGTGGAACTCGCTGCCTGGATGCTCTACCTGGCGGGCCGTACTCCGAGCGTTGATGCGGGCCGCCAGTTGGCGGACGAACTGATCCGCAACCGGTCCGCGCTCAAGAAGTTTCGCGAGATCGTCGTGCAACAGGGCGGCGACCCAGGCGCGATTGACGATCCCAAGCGCTTGCCGCAAGCGCAGCACCGGATACCGGTGACCAGTCCTGCCAGCGGGTTCGTTGAGGCCATCCAATGCGAGCAAGTGGGAATTGCGAGCCTGGTGCTGGGCGGCGGCCGCGAGAAGAAGGACGACGTCATCGACCCCGCGGTCGGCCTCGTCCTGCACAAGAAAGTCGGCGACGCGGTTCAGCAAGGCGAAGCGTTCTGCACCGTTTATTACAACTCGGATGCCCGCCTCAGCAGTGCACAGAACCTGCTACAACGGGCGTATCGTATCGCCGACAGGCCTCCGGTAACGACGCGCCCGCTCATCCACCGTGTCATCCCCGGAAAGGGACCGCAGGCATGACATCTCCCCCGGACCCGATGGCAATCACAACTTTTATCCGCACGAATGGGAGGCGCGAATGGGCCGTCTGACAGGGCTTTTGGGCTTGGTTACGATGCTGGGGTTGGCCTATCTATTTTCCAGCAACCGGCGCGCGATTCGAGGAAAGACCGTTGCCCTGGGACTCTTCCTGCAATTCCTGTTTGCCCTTTTTGTCTTGCGCTTCGACTTTGGCCGCAATTTGCTGGAGTTTGCAGGCCACGGCGTGGAGAAGTTTTTGGAGTATTCCTTCGCCGGCTCGCAGCTGGTGTTCGGCGAATTGGGACGAAAAGGCGGCTCCCTGGGAATGATCTTCGCCTTCCAGGTGCTGCCGACGGTGATTTTCATTTCGGCATTCTTTGCCGTGCTCTATTACTACGGCGTGATGCAGTTCATCATCCGCCAGATGGCGAAAGTCATGATCCGCATGGGCGCCAGCGGCGCGGAATCGCTCGACGTTGCCGCCAGCATCTTCATGGGGCAGACCGAAGCGCCGCTGACCATCCGTCCCTACCTGCCCACACTGACCCGCTCTGAATTGATGACCGTGATGACCGCCGGCATGGCGCACGTCTCCGGCGGAATCATGGGCGCCTACATTCTCTATGGTGTCGAGGCCAAGAATCTGCTCAGCGCTGTGATCATGACCGCGCCCGGCACCATCCTGATGGCGAAAATGTTTGTTCCCGAAACAGAGGAACCGGTTACCAGCCCCAATCGCAAATCAGACGTAGAGAAGACACCCTCGCTGGTCACCGACATCGACCCCGATGCGATCGCCAAGGACGAAAATGTTCTCGGGGCCATCACCCGCGGCACCATCGACGGCCTGCATCTCGCCTTGAACATCGCAGCCATGCTGATTTCCTTCCTCGCCCTGATCGCGCTGGTCAACGGTATTTTTGGCGGAATTCACAACCATATAGCCCACTGGTTCCCATCGAGCCTGGAACAAGTCTTCGGAGTGATCTTCGCTCCCATTGCCTTCGTGATCGGCATTCCGTGGCACGAGTGCGGGATCGTCGGCAACCTTCTGGGAACCCGCATGGTGATCAACGAACTGGTGGCATACGGCATGCTGGGTGCGCAGAAGGCGTCTCTCGATCCGCGCTCCTTCGCGATTGCGACTTTCGCGTTATGCGGCTTCGCGAACTTTAGTTCGATTGGAATTCAGATCGGCGGCATTAGCGCACTGGCGCCCAACAAACGCGGCGAGTTGGCCAAGCTGGGATTCCGCGCCATGATTGCCGGCACCATGGCAAATTTAATGTCGGCTTCGATCGTGGGAATTTTGTTGCGCTGAGTGTGGGCTGTGATCCTGAGCGGAGTGGCTGCTTCGCTTCGCGAAGCAGCTGCGTAGCCGAAGGACCCCTACCGGTTGCACACTCTCGCTGCGGATTCCTCGCCTGTTACAACTGCCGTTAAGCTGATAGGGTCCTTCGACTCCATCAGCCCATTCGCAGAGCGAATGGGCTGATTCCGCTCAGGATGACACTTGCGGGTTAGGTCAGCCCTGCCCAGGCGACGCTGGCAAAGGGATCTACAGAGGCCAGCGTGGAGAAGACGTCCATTGACTCGACAGCCTTTTCGGCCATGATCTGATCCAGGATCAGCGGGGTCTCAAAGATCGCGTAGTTTTTGTAAGCCCCGACGTTCCGACGAAATTCTGCGAACGTAGCTTCGGTGAGCAGCTGCTTTACTGCGGGCCCGATTTCGCGGAAGTCCGGCACCACGATTCCCAACCGCTTTTCCACCAGCCAGGTTCCGTTGTAGCGTTCCTGCGGCATGGTGCGTGCGTTGTGCTCGGTGATGACCGGCAATCCAAATTGCAGGGCCTCACTGATGCTGCCCGGTCCCGGCTTGCCAATAAAGAAGTCAGCCAGGGACATGAAGTAGTCAACCTTGGTTGTGAATCCTTCGATTACTGCTGGCTTATTCAACTGCAAAGCGCGCAGTTTGGCTGCCAAATCGAGGTTGTGCCCGCACAGGAAGATCAGCTGCAAACGATTCGAGGTTTGTTCCAGTTTCTTTGCGATCTCCAGCATCGACGCCGAACCGTGGCCTCCAAACATTACGATTCCGGTCGGCAAGTCAGGCTGCAAGCCGAGTTTGACTCTTTCCTCAGCCCGGTCGACTTCCGGCTTGCGATAGAACGATGGCTTCAGGATCATGCCCGACGTCTCATAGACTCTTCCCTTGGGATGCCCCATCGTCAGTGCCTGCTGTTTGGCGCGCGCACTTCCGCAGATGATGAATTCCGATTCTGGCACAATCCAGAAATTCGGCGGATAGTCCGCCAGATCGGTGAGCAGCGTGACGAAGGCGGCGTTCGGCATCTCCTGGCGAATGCTTTGCGCGAGGCAGCGATTGAAATGCGGAATCACCGAGAGCACGAGGTCGGTGGGATTCTGTGCCCAATATTTCCGCAGAATGCGGACGATGCGCGAGTGATGCAGCTGGATGGTGCGCTGAAAGAGAGAGAGCAACGGCGGGGTCAGGCGCGTCCAGCCCTTTCTCAGCAGCAGGTTGTAGCCGTCCTGAATTCTCAGGCCCGTGGCGCGATGAACAAAGTCAATCGGATCCAGTAATTCTTGCAGGTTCAGAAGCGTGACGTTCCAGGGATGAAACTGCGTTTCGAGGACGCTCTTCAATGCTCCGGCGGCACTACGGTGCCCGCCGCCTGCGTCGTGAAAGACGATCGTGAGGTTATGCATCGCCAACCTCCTTGACCACTATCGCCTTCGAGCATCTCAACTTCGTCTTAAGGTCAGATCAATGCTCTATTAATATTTCGTGAATTAATGTCGAGGAGAACAAGTAACGTTACTGCGCCGTTGCCACGAGTTCCCCCATTGATGGCGTCATCCTGAGCGAAGCGAAGCATCCAGCGCTGAGCGGATAGTACGTTCCCCCGGGGATGGTGGTCGTACGCGCCAGATCCTTCGGGACTAAAGTCCCTCAGGATCACGCCGGTGTGGGCGACGAGTTACCGGGAGGTGGTCGAGAGTGGCAGGCATGGGTCATCTACCGGAGCCAGCCCGTTACTGCGCACAATATCGCTGAACAGTTTTGCGCTGCTTCGCATCGTCCGGACCTGGGTTTCGGGATCAAGCGCCACCAATCCGAAGCGCAGCGTCCAACCTTCGTTCCACTCGAAATTGTCGGTCAGCGTCCAGTGCAGATAGCCACGAACGTCGTAGCCTTTTGTGATCAGGCCATGCAGTTCGCGCAGGGCATTCGCGATCAGCCAGGGACGAATCTGGTCTTCCGCATCGGGCACACCGTTTTCCATGATGTAAATCGGTTTGCCCAACCGCGCGGCGCGCTTTACGGCATCGCTGATCGCCTGGGGATAGGCCTCTCCGTAGGGCCGGTCAACCCCGGCGTCGCCCTGCGGGACATGCGCAGGCACAAATACGTTGGCAAAGAATGTTTTCGGACTCCGCAGATCAAATGCAACATGAAACCGGCCGTACACATTCAGGCCGACGAAATCGCAACAACCTTTGACCTCGTCGTCGCGCAGGTTGAGCAACCCAAAAGGAAAGCCCAGGCGACCGGTTTCGATCAAATCGAAAAAAGTGTGGTTGAAAAGCCGGTCCAGCAGGCTCGCGATCCAGCGGTTGGCCCACCCCGGCATGGGTTCGAAGACCACATAGTGTTGCGCCCACCCAACCTGCGCCCCCGGCACCCGTTCGTGAATCGCGCGGTATGCCCGCACGTGGGCGCGCGCTTGAATGCGGTTGACCCGGAGGGCGTTCAGCAATTGCCCTTTGTGGCCCGGAGGGAACTCGCCCAGAACATATCCGCACGCCGCGTACACGTTAGGCTCGTTGAAGGTGACCCAGAAGCGGCAAAGGTCTCCGACTGCGTTTACCACCTCGCGAGTGAACCGTTCGAAAATCTGGGGCGCGTCCGCCTTGAGAAATGACCCTCGCTGCTCAAACCATCGCGGATGGGTGAAATGATGGAGACAAACGATCGGCTCAATGCCGCGCTGGTGCAACCCCTCCAGCATCTGCCGGTAGCGTTGCATCGCGGCCGGATCAAATCGGCCCTCCTCGGGCTCTATGCGGCTCCACTCCAGTGAGAGCCGGAGTGCTTTGATCCCCAGATCGCGGGCAATATCAAAATCACGCTCGGCGTTCTCCCACCAGTCGCAGGCCTTGCCGCAAGCGTCGCCGGATTTGATACGTCCCGCGAGTTCCCAGTCCGACCATTGATTGCTGTTGTCGCCTTCGACCTGGTGAGCCGCCGTGGACACGCCCCACAGAAAATCTTGGGGAAATCGAAGAAACGATTCAGGACTTGTACTGCGGAAGTCCACTTCGCTCATAGTTTCATTCTACGATACGGGGACTCAGGCTTCCGCCTTCTCGGGCTGCGCGATGGCGCGAACTCTGTCCAGAAGTTCGGTGGCGCATTCGCCGGGATCCAGTTTCTCAAAATTCTCGTCCAGCACCACCACGGAAACCGAGGGGTCGATTTCCTCAAACAGCTTCTTGGCCGGCACGCCGTGCACCGACTGTTGTTTCGCCCCGAGGATGACAAGTTTCGCCTTCGTAGCTTTCATCAGAATTTTCGCATCCGGCACATTGGCGGTGGTGAGGGCGCTGTAGCCGGCGCGGCACAGCACTTCGCGCAGGAAAGTGCGGACGTTCAGGGAATCAAAAACGCAAAGGACTCGAAGTTGCGCGCCGCCCGACTTCTCTTTGGAGTAGCGTGAGCCGAGGTACGCCGCAATGATCGCTTCCGCTTCGGAGTCGTAGATCTCGAACATGGTCAGCAGGCTGGTCATCTCCAGCGTCTTGCGCAAGCGGGGCTGCACTCCGCAGAGCTTGATGTCGCCACCCCCGGCACGCGCGGTGGTCACCAGGCGCACCAGCGCCCCAAGCCCGCTGCTGTCGACGAAATCCACCTGCTCCAGCTGCAGGACGACGTCTCCGTGATGGGGCAGGATGTCTCCCAGGTGCGCTTGCAGCGAGAACACTTCCCCGCCGGCTACGATACGGCCGTTGCATTGCACAATGGTCACGTCGCCCACCGGGCGGCTGTTCATACTCAGAGGCATGGTGCTCCTTCAGGTCCGTAAATCCCCGCTTTTACAGCCGAAGACAGCTACCGCAGCCCGTAAAAGTCCCAAACACTATATCTGCCGCGCCCTTGGCGGACAACAGAATCCCGCGGTGATGAGGTGCTGAAGCAGAGCAGATTTAGGATTGAAAATTTGGTGGAGCTAGTCGGGATCGAACCGACGGCCTCGTCGTTGCGAACGACGCGCTCTCCCAGCTGAGCTATAGCCCCACTTTTGGCGTGAACAGATCGAGCGATACAGGCGATTTTAGCAGCGTTTTCAGCCAGAGACCAATCCAGAGTAACTGGGAAAGAACCCCGGAAAATTATGTTTACCTGGCGTGTTCTTCCGCGTCTAATGAAGAAGAAGACAAGAGCCGCAGAGAAAGATGTTTACCCCGATTCAGACCCGTTGCGTCGTCGGCCCCGCCTGGCGACGTATTGCTCCGTGGCTGCGCATGGCCTGTTGTTGCTATGGCTGCTGCACCCGGCCAGTCCGAAGCTGGTGGCGCCGCTTTTGTGGTCCACGGCGATCACGGCGATCAGATTGCGCATCTCTACTGGCCAAACCAGCCGACCCAGGTCTACAAGCGACGCCTCTCCGGGCACTTCCGCTGCCGACTCGCGGCAGCAGTTGAACGCACATCTCACGTGGAAGCGCCGTACCAAAGCGGCCAAGACCGTCGAGCGCGAGCTGCCGCGCCCCAAGATTGGGTTGGACGACCAGACCAGCGCGCCCGGGCAAGCTGCACAGGCCCGTCCTGCCGGCTCGCCGCTGGGCACGGTTCTTGAAGGTCCATTGAGCGGAGAAGAAGTCCGTCCCGCGTTGCCGGTGGTCTCGCCTGATCCTCACGTCGCCCCCGACGAACTGGGCAGTCTTCAGGGAGATGTAGTCGTCGAAGTCACGATCGACGAAAAGGGCAACATTGTCCAGAAAGTTGTGGTGCAGAGCCTGGCTCCGGCGATCGACAGCAAGGTGCTCGAGGCCCTGGACAATTGGCGCTTCCGCCCCGCGACGCGCAACGGCATCGCCATCGCGTCCAAGCAGGACGTGTACTACCACTTCCCGCGCCTGGGCAAAGGCTAGTGTAGGCGCGAGCGCCACGCTCGTGCGGCGCCGGCACGGACTTCGGCTCAGCTCGCATCCCGCTATAATGTTGATGTGTCTTCCGACCAGGTTCGACAGGTAGCCTCCGCCGACTTCCCTACCCGCTGGGGCAAGTTTCGCATCTACGGGTTTCGCGGCGAATTCGGCACTCCCGGCTCGCCGCGCGACGAAGACGCGGTCGCTCTGGTCATGGGGGACATCCATTCCGCGCCGCCGCTGCTCCGCATTCATTCCCAATGCCTCACCGGAGATGTCTTCGGCTCGTCTGCGCTGCGATTGCCGCGAACAACTGGAAATGGCACTGGCGATGATTGCCGAGCAAGGCGCGGGCATCCTGATCTACGAGCAGCAGGAAGGCCGCGGCATCGGCCTGATGGCAAAGCTGCAGGCTTACGAATTGCAGGACCAGGGGCTGGACACGGTAGAGGCCAACGAACGCCTGGGCTTCAAAGCCGACCATCGCGAGTTCACGCTCCCCGCGGAAATTCTGAAAGCGCTCGGAGTTTCAAGCGTGCGCCTGCTCTCGAATAATCCCGACAAGGTGGCTGCGCTGGAAAAGGGTGGGATTGTCGTGGCCGAACGCGTGCCCTGCGAAGCCGCGCCCTCAGCCCACTCCGAAGACTACCTCAAGACCAAGAAGGAAAAGCTGGGACACCTGTTCACGTCGAGATAGTTGCTTTGGAAGCTGTCAGCTCTTCGGCTCTGATCCGTTAGCTCACGCTAAAGCTGAGAGCTGAAAGCTAACAGCTGCTTTCAATACAACGGCACCTTCGGATCCACCGTTCGCGCCCAACCGTCGATCCCGCCGCGCATGGACTGCACTTTCTCGAATCCCTGCTGCCGCAGCCAGTTGGTGACGCTCAACGAGCGCACGCCGTGATGGCACATCACGACGATATGTTCGTCGGGATCAAGTTCCTGGTTGGCACGCGTCGGGCACGTCACCCATGGGGATATTCTTGCTGCCCTCCAGATGAGACTTTTCCAGCTCCCACGGCTCGCGGACATCGAGCAAGGTGAACTTGTCGCCGTGCTTGAGCATGGCTTTCACCTGTCCGGCGCTGATTTCGAAGTCCATGAAACACCGCTCCTAGCTTCTAGCTTCTAGCTTCTAGCTTCAGCCATCCTAGCTTCTGGGTTTGCTTAGCTTGAAGCTAGGAGGCCAGGAGCCAGAAGCTCGCCCTCAATATCCAAAATCCGTCTGCGCCGCATATGCGTGCTGCTTCACGCCCAACTCTTCGACGCGGCATCCGCCGAGCTGATTCATGTACGCCTTGCGATCGGCCACACTGTGCACCCAGCGCTGCAACCACGCCTCGCTGTCGGCTTTGGTCTTTGTCTGCTCGTGATATTGACGGAAGAAAGCATTGTCGCGCTTGTAGTATCCCTGGACCGGCGAAGGATGCGCCCCGTAGCGGCACTCGACCACGGCATTGACCAGAAATCCGGGAATGACCGTGCGATTGGGATCGCTCGAGATCACTTCAGCGTCGACGATTTCTTCCGCCACCACGATCACACGCCTGGCCGCGCGAACCGCCTCGATCATCACCCCGAAGTTACCCCAGCAGTGCGCATTGCCTTCACGGTCGGCGCGCTGCAAATGGACAATCGCCACGTCAGGAGTCAGCGCTCGAACCGCATGCAGCTTGTCTTGTCCACGTAGGGGCGGACGCCCTCGTCCGCCCGGGCGAGTCGAAGACTCGCCGGATTGCCTTTCCTCAAACGGCGAATCAATCTCCGCGAAGAAGTCGTTGTCTCGAGCCACATCGCTTCCGAGCGCGGTTCGAGTCGGCAGAAAGGGCACGCCCATCGCCGCCGCCTGGAGTCGCCAGCGCCACCGTGAAATTGCTCAGGTTCACGACTTTCAACCCGCCCTGCTCGACCGCGCGGCGAAAGTTGTAAGCCGAACCCATCATCACGTTGCCCACCCAGGCGGCGATAACCCGGTCCACGCATCCAGCGGCAATCATTTGATCAAAGAGAATGTCGGAGATCGGTCCAATCAGGGTGAGGCCGCGCTTCTTCTGCCGGATCATTTCGTGGCCCGCCGCGAACGGGAATCATCTGCTCCATCTGCAGGCCGAGCGCGACGGAAGCGCCGTCCGGCACCAGGTCGGCGATGGCTTCGCGCATGGTGACGAGCTTCGACATGGTGAATCCCTACTTCCCCTTCCACACCGGCTGACGTTTTTCGAGGAAGGCGTTGATGCCCTCGTGAACGTCTTCCGTCTTCATCAACTCTTCCAGATAGATTTTCTCCGCCCGTGCCAGCCCTTTGTCGAAGTGCATCGAGTCCCAGGCATAGTTCGCCTTCTTGGTGATCGCCAGAGCGGCCGGGCTCAAACTTCGAAAGATGCTGTATCGCTTCCTTCACCGCCAGTTCAAGCTCGGTGTCAGCCACGTCGCGGTTGGCCAGGCCGATGCGCGCCGCCTCCGTACCCGTAATGCTGCGCCCGGTCAGGATCAAATCGGCCGCGTGCTTTTGCCCGACCAGTGCCGCCAGAGCCGTAGCCGCCACCGGCGGGTAACATCCCAGCTTGATTTCAGGAAATCCCCACGACGCAGTGTCGACGGTGTAGACCAGATCGCAGACCATCGCCAGCTCCGCCCCTCCGCCCAGGCAATGGCCATGCACGGCGGCAATCGTCACTTTCTTGCTGTTAACCAAGGCGCGAATGACGGCGTGAAATTTGGCCAGCATGTCCGCCACTTTGTCCGGAGTGTGCGCGGCAACGTCTACGCCAACCGAGAACGACTTGCCAGCGCCGCTCAATAGCACGGTGGACACATCATCCCGGGCCTCGATCTCGGCCAGCGCTTGCGCCAGTTCATCCATCATCGCAAGATCGATTACGTTGAGCGGCGGATGGTGTAGCGTGAGACGCGCCACCGGAGGCTGGAAGTCCAGCGTGATTCGTGATTGAGTGAGCGTTCCGGTTGCCATTTATTTTGTCCAGAAGCCGTCTTTGTCGTATTCGCGGATTGCCTTGAGCTCATCCGCACTCGGCTCGGGCGTCGACGTCATTTCCGCAGAGACTCGCAGAGGCCATCCGGTATTGCGCAAGACATCTTCGACCTCTACGCCCGGATGTGTGGACGCCAGGTAAGCTTCACCATCGTCGCCGAACCGCAGCACCGCCTTGCTGGTGATCACCGCGGACGGACCGCCGCGAACCAAGCCGACCCGCTGCCGCCAACCGCGCCCATCGCCGTTGCCCGGGCTGGTGACATACGAAACGCGCTCCGGCAGGCGTTCCCTGCTGTGCTCCAGCAAGGCCACGAAACGGTGGGCCAGCGAAGCGATATCGCAGGCGCCGCCCGACCCCGGTAAGCCGAGTCATTCCTTTTGCGCCGTGCACTTCGGTCGAGTTCAGGTTGCCGAAGCGATCCACTTCAGCTGCTCCCAGAAAGCCGAGATGCACCCGTCCCGATTGCAGCAGGCTCATGACCCCCAGCATATCCAGGCACTGGGTGGCGTTCTTGATGTTGGCGGGATCGGCCATGGTGTAGATCAGTTCTGGAGAAGGCGTACTCCGGATCACGCCATTCTCAAACAGCCCGACCGCATTCGGGGCATGTGTTTTCTTCGCCACCACGAATGCGATCAAGCGGCAGTCGCATGCCGACAAACACCACTTCACCGTCGCGGATTTCGCGGGCGGCGCTGACCACCATCAACTCTCCCGGCGTGTAAGCCTGCTTCTCCGAAATAACAGTAGTCATCGCCATCAGACCGACTGAGAACCGAGAACTCGTATCTGAAAACTGGGCTTTTTGAGAATGACCGGGCCGGCCACGCAAGTATCTACAAATTAATCGCGGATTTGCGTACTTCACCAATCGAAGCCAGCGGATCGCGCGCGCCTTCCTTGGGCGCAATCCATTTCTTCTCACTGCTGATTATGTCCAACAGCAATTTCTTGTCTTCCGCCGATGGCAAATATTCCTTCAAATGCTGCTCGTAGGAGCTGTCGTCAATCGCCTCACCGGTCTCGGCATGAAATCTCTGCCCTGCCCAACGCCCAATGTTGCGGTTGAACTTGATATGTGGTGCGTAAAGCTTTGGCTGTCCGGCCTTTAAGAAGGTATTAAACCGGGCGATCAAACCGGCGACCTCGTCGCGATAGAGGCTCCGGTTGTAGTCGTTCAAGTCATCGAGATCCGCCGGTTGCTCATTTTTCGGCTCGTCATACCGACCCTTGATGCCCCAGACATAGGCCCAGTGCGCCGACGAAGAATGGTCGGTGCCGAACAGGTCGTAGGAACTCGAAATCCATTTGTTGAGATATTTCTGAATCAGCCAGCCCGGAACCACCCCGGCTTCCACGATCCGACGCAGGCCGTCGTTGCCAGTTCCCATGTGGAAGGCTTCCTCGCGCAGCATGTACGACATGGAGCGTCCGAGCGGCGCGAAGGCGGAATACTTGAACATCTGTAGCTGGAATTTTCCGTCGCGATCCACGAAGTCGGTGTAGGTGAAGAAATCCATCCAGTTGTCCACTTCCACGTTGAAAGCGCCCAGCAGGCGCTTGTTCTCAAAAGCGCGGCGCTCCAGCATTTTCTGCGCCTCGACTTTGCCGGAGTAACCGAAGTGGTCCACCAGCAGCGCACACATCTGCCAGCCATGACGCATTTCCTCGATCATGACGCGGGTGATGGCGCGGCGGTCCCAATCGGTAGGGGCGCTTTCGAAGAGATAGCGCTGCTGCTCGACGCTGGCGAATTCCGTATCGCCCTGGTACACGATCATGTTCATCAGCGCGTCGCGCATTTGCTGCGTGGGTATCTGGCGCAGGTTCTCCCACTTGCGGCGGCCTTTGTACGAACCGAATTGGATCTCCTCGGTCTCGATCGCGCCATAGAGCGTGTCGAACTTGAAGCTGGCAATCTCGTCGTGGTTGACGCCGATTTCTTTGCGCCAATCGTCGAAGAGTCCGACCCAATCGCTGAATGTTCCGATCTTTGCTACTTTGCCTGGCATAACACCTCGAATTTCGGTTTGCTTGCGGCGCCGACAATTCTGCGGGCGATTCCGCCCGCTATCGGACCGACGTGACGCCGGCGCTACCCTACTTCGCCTTGAATACTGCCGGCCGCTTTTCCACGTACGCAGCCAGGCCTTCTTTGGCGTCCTCGCTCTGGAACAGGAGTTGCTGATTCTCGCGCTCCACCGCCAGTGCGGACTCCATCGGAATTTCCCATCCCGTCTGCACTGCGCGTTTGATGCGCCCCACGGCCTTCGCCGCCTTGTTTGGCGGGCAGAACTGGCGGGCATATTCCATGATGTTTTCCATGAAATTGTCGCGCTCGTAAATGTCGTTAACAATGCCCAACTCTTTCGCTTCTTCAAAAGAGAACGTGTTACCGGTCACCATCAGTTCGATCGCCTTGCTCTTGCCGACAATGCGTGAGAGGCGTTGCGTGCCGCCGGTGCCGGGCAGTACGCCCAGATTCACTTCAGGAAGGCCGATCTTGCCCGCATCCTGGCGCGCAATACGGATATCGGCGGCCATGGCAATTTCCAGCCCGCCACCGACGCAATGTCCATTCAGCGCCGCGATCACCAGCTTGGGCGTGTGCTCGAGCCGCAGCAGGGTCTCGTTGGCATGCAGACAGAAGTAATACTTGAATGTCGGATCGACGCTGACCAGCATCTTGATGTTCGCCCCGGCGGAAAAGAATTTGTCGCCCGCGCCAGTCAGCACCATCACGTACACATCATTGTCCATGCGCGCCTGGAGAATTGCTTCGTCCAATTGCCGGTTCATCTCGTAGGTGTAAGTATTCGCCGGCGGATCGGACAATTCGATCACCGCCACGCCCGCGTCGA
This sequence comes from Terriglobia bacterium, assembly GCA_963816865.1. GTDB lineage: Bacteria > Acidobacteriota > Terriglobia > Terriglobales > Acidobacteriaceae > JAIQFF01. Next base: position 16,522 of record CAWFMU010000007.1, on the reverse strand, counting down.
CGCGGTAGTTGATCAGTTTTTTGGTGGCCTCGCCGCTCGCCGGTTGCACTGTAGTCGCCATAGTCGCACTCCTTTTCGCAATGGTTAAGATGTCACGATTCAGCCCGATATTGCGGGCCTTTTCTTCTGTGGCCCCTTGGACCGCGCTGTCCCGATGCCCTGCAGGAAAATGTCTCCCATTTCACGCGCCAGCTCCGCGGCGCCGGCATCGACCCGCGGGTTATACCAGGTGTAGATCCAGTTCATCATGCCAAACAGGCTGAGCACGGCGGTCCGGCTGGAAAACTCCAGTCCGCGCGCCAGCTTGTAGGCGTCCAGCAGTTCCATGCAGATGCGGTAGTACTCACGCTTGATGGCTGCGATCTCCGAGCCAAAGCCGTTCTTCAGCACCTCATCTTCGTGCGAGAGCACCTTCATGGCTTTCTGATTGGCCAGAAAATATTCGAGATGGTTGAGGATAAACATGCGGATCCGGTCGGCCGGATCCACGACTTCATCCAACCGCTCGCGCAGCCGATCCACGATGGTGCTGAAAGTGTGCTTCTGGATCAGGTACAGAAGCTCTTCTTTCGAGTCGAAGTAGTAGTACAGACCCGAGAGCGAAACCCCGCTCGCGCGTGAGAGATCGCGCATCGAGGCAGCGGCGTAGCCCTTGTCGCAAAAAACATTCGTGGCATGGACGAGAATGCGGGCCAGGCGGCGATCGAAACGAGTCTCCAACCGAGGCCCGGACGCTGAACCGCGACGGCGTGGCACGGGTTGCGACTGGATCGAAGATGCGGTTCCCATAGTTCGAACGTTCGTTCAAATCATAGCACAACAGCGCTTCTGGCCGCCGGCTCCTGGCTTCTAGCCAGGCCAACCGGTTCAGATCTGAGCCAGAAGCTGGGAGTGCTCACTCCAGATTCGAAAACAGCGACTTGCCGCCCACCGCCGCTACAAGATGCAAATGGTCAGGAGCGACCAGAGCTTCTGCACATGCGGAAGATCGTCGTCGGTCAGCGCCAGATACCATCGCTCAGGCTTTGACCAGAGGCGTGAAAAGTCATCGTCGTTGATAAAGACCGGCGGCGCGTCCGGAGCGTACGAACCGTATTCGAGGTTGAAATAGCGCCCATTGAGCATCAAGCACTTGTCCTCGGTATAGAACAGCAGCGAGGAAATTGCATTGTGGTTACCGTAGATCACCAGTTGTCCCTGCGGCGCTCGCTTTAGGGCCTCCGCGATGGGACGCGAAGACAAATAAGGATCGAAGGTCACCAACGCCAGCCGCGCCGCCTGGAAGAAGATCAACATCATGACCGCCATGGCGATTAGCGCGCGTTCGCCCCGCAGACGCCATGCTCCTATGGCTCCGATGAGGAAGGCTATTCCTGCAATCACCAGAGGCAACCGCAAATAGGCAAACGATTTGAGTGTGAGGTCGTGCATGTGCCCGAGCGAGAGCGTGTAGGCATCGGCGTTTTGCGTGAGGGCTGATGAAATGTCTCCGGGCGTTGGTAGCCCCCGCACGCTCACCAGAATCGCGAAGATGGCAATAGCGGCGCAAGCCGCAACCACCGAAACGATCCTTGCGCCCCAGCGAATAGAATGGTCGCTCGCGGCAACTCCGCACGCCAGCAAGAGCGCCAGGGCTGGATAGATAGGCATCGAATAATATTCCTGGGTCGTGGACAAGGTGAAGAACAGCATCACCAGGCCGATCCAGCACAGCGCCAGCAATCGTGCTCGTCCCTGCCGGTCCACCGGCTTGTAGCCGAGACGCACGAGCGTTGGCAGGTATACGCTCCAGGGAAATAGCCAAACCAGGTGGAAGAGCCAAAAGTAAAGACGTGGCACCGTGTTGTAGTCGCGCGGATACCGCGCGTTCAGGAACCGCAGCACTTGTTCATTGATGAAATAGAACCAGAAGAAACCATGGTACTGGCCGGGGCCAGCGTGCATAGTGAAATCAAAGTAAGGAGGATTCCGGATGGTGGCCAGCACGTGCCAGGGTGCGGCAATCGCGACAAAAATCAAAAATCCGGTGAACGGATAGAGGCGCTTCCAGGTCTGGCGATCAAAAAGACGCCGCGTGAACACAAGAAAAACAAAGGCGATACCGACCGGAAACACCAGACCGATCAGGCTCTTGAGCAGCAGTCCGGCGGCGAGGCTGCCCGCCATCACGTAAGCCCACAACCGCGGATTTTCCTCATGCTCGTCCAGGGCGCGGAGGAAAGCCCACAGCGCTACCGTTACCGACAACGTCAGGATTACATCCGGGATCACGATCCGAGTGAAGAGGAACAGCCCTATGCACGTGGACAGAAATAGTCCGGCGTAGAAGCCCACCTTGGGCGAGAACGCCCAGCGGCCAAAGCGGAACGTCACCCAGCAAAGCGCGATCGCGGAGAGCGCGCTGGGAATTCTGGCCACCCAGTCACGGATTCCGAACGCAGAATAAAAAATTGCCGTGATCCAGTACTTGAGCGGGGCCTTGTCGAGGAAGGCGACGCCGTCCAGCCGCGCCGTGACCCAATCTCCCGATTGCAGCATGTTGCGCGCGATCAGCGCCTGGGAGGCATCAACATCGTCCATCAGGGACGGAGGACTGATGATTCCAGTGAGAAAAATAACCGATGCGAAGAGCACAACGATCCACTCATAACGCCGGCTCATGCGGGAATCAGCCTCGCGGATCGATCAGGACTTTCAGGGATGGAAATAAGAGGGCTCAGAATGGGTGTCATCGACTGTTTAGTCTGACACTTCTTCCTCGTTCTTCTGGGCGCGTATAACACACGCAACGTCATACGGAGTATGTCGGCCGCGACTCTGGTAGTAGTGCCGAACCTGCATCTCAGCCAGCAGCCCGAGCGCCAGAAGCTGCACACCGGCGAGTATCAGCACAGCGCTGAAAATCAGCAAGGGGCCGTGGTCAGACATGATGCGCATGCCGTAAAGCAGCTTCCACAGCACCATCCAGAGGCTGAGCACGCCGCCGCCGAAGATTGCCATCACACCCGCGGTACCGAAGAAATGCAGCGGGCGGGAGAGATAACGCAGCAGAAACCGGACGGTAAGCAGATCAAGAAAGACTGGCAGCTTACTCGCCATCCCATACTTCGAAACCCCAAACTCCCGGGGCGAGGTAGTGATGGGAACTTCGCAGATTTTCGCGCCCCGACGCAGCGCGAGCACCGGAATCAGCCGCTGCAGCTCGCCATAAATCGGAACTTCTGAAACCAACTGACGCTTGTAAGCCTTGAATCCGCCACCCCAGTCGTGGATACGAACCCCGGTAAGCTTCCCCAACACCCAATTCGCGCAGCGCGTCGCTACCCGCTGCAGCAGGGAACCTTCATGCTGGTTGCGCCATCCGCAAACGATGTCAAAGCCTTCTTCGAGGCGCTCAATGAATTTTGGGATGTCGGCGGCGTCGTGCTGCAGGTCTCCGTCCATGGTGATGACGAAGTCACCGCGCGCGGCATTGAAGCCCGCACCCAGGGCAACGGACTTGCCCGCGTTGTGGCGCAAGGCAACGACGGTGACCCGGCTGTCTACCTGCGCGATTTCCTGGAGGAGAGGAAAACTGCCATCGGTACTCCCATCGTCGACAAAAACGCACTCAAACGTGTGGCCGGTCGCGTCCAGCGTTTCCTTGAGCCGCCCGTAGAGAGGCGTGATGCTCTCCCGCTCGTTCCAGAGGGGAACGATGACGGAATATCGAACGAATCGCAGGTCTTCGGACATGCACACGCTTCCCGATGGGTTTATAAACTGGTATGTAGAGTTTAAACCCTCTCCCGGAATCGTACAACCGTTTAGCAAGGTAATTAGTGCCTTACCTCGGACGGTTTATTCGTCGTCCTCGCTCAGCTCGAGACCGGAAAAGGCGCTGGCCGCGGCAGCCAGGTATTCTTCGTAGGTTTCTCCAGGTTTAGCCGGGCCAAGTCGAGTGCTCTCCTCCAGCAGGCCTTGCTCCCACTCTTCCCGGCTTATTGGCTTAAAGACGCTGTAGTCTGGCGTGCGCGATTCTCAGTTCCGTACATCCGCCAGCAACTGCTCCACTTCATGTTTCAGATCAGCGGTAAGCGGTAACAGCGGCAAACGAGCCGGACCACCGTAGTAACCATTCCAATCCATTCCGTACTTCAGCCCCGGGATGCCGAGTTCGCTCCCTACACGTTGCGCCGCGCCGGTGATCCGCCCCTGCTTCAAGCGCGCCAGGTCGGCGTCGCCTTCTTTCCAGGCTGCGTAAATCTCATAACAAGCAGTCGGTGCCACGTCGGCAAAGGCCAGCACCGCGCCGACAGCTCCGGCTTGCAATGACGGTTCTAGCTTCTGCGCCAAACCGGCCAGCACCTGGAATCCCACTTCCTTCTGGCGCGTCTTGATCCCGCTCACCACATTTACAGCCGAAGACGATGGCTTGCCGCCGCCGAGTCCGGCCACCTGCACCAGTTCCCCGCCCTGCCCGTTGCCTCCCAAAGAGGCTTTCAACATGCGGGGCGTGACCGCGTCAAAGGTTTCGGTGACGGTGGCCGCGCGTTTGATGTGGCGCGTGCCCTCCACCATGCGGCGGATCTTTTCCACGTCGCCGCCCGATTCCTTGATCCCAATGATGTTGGAATGCCCTGCCAGTTCGATGACCAGCTCAGCCGGCATGTCATATCCGGTAAAAGGTGGGACGTTGTAGATCAGCACCGGCAGCGGCGAACGGTCCGCCACAGTGCGATAGAACGCCAGCAAATTTGCCGGCTGCATCGCCCTCTTGTAGAAGTGCGGTGTGCGGACTAGAGCGGCGTCATAGCCGAGCTCAGCCGCATATTCTGTAAGCCGTAAAGTTTCGACGGCGGACTCGATGCCTGTGCCCGCGATCAAAACTTTGTTCGGCGCGGCCGCCTCCCGCGCAACTTTCAAAACTTCGCGGCGTTCGTCATCCGAGAGCATGACGGCCTCGCCGGTCGAGCCCAGGACCACGAGTCCAGCCGCAGGAGTTTTCGAGTAGCGCTCGACGTTGTGCTCGATCTTCTTGAAGTACACCTTGCCCTCAGGATAGAAGGGCGTCGTGATGGGAGGGAAAATACCGTTCAGCAGCATGGGAGCGCCAATGCTCAGAGCTTATCAAAATATCTAGTCTGTCATCCTGAGCGGAGCCGGAACTTCGCTTCGCGAAGTTCCGACGGAGTCGAAGGACCCCTATGCTCGCCACCGAGTCCCTAGAACTTGAGACCTTATGCCGTGCGACGTTCCGCAGGCTTCACGAAATGCGCGGCCGGCACGGCCCCAATCTGCACCAGCAGACCCAACTGATCCCAATTGTCCCAGCCTTCCACAATCTTGCCGCCGACGATCCGCTGAATCGAAGTGCCGGTGACAGTGGCTCTCTTCCCGGTCGCGGGAAATCCCAGGAACTCGCCCGTGTGGGTCATGGTTGACGTCCAGCGAGCTACAACTTTGTCGCCTTGCTCGAGGGTCTGATCGATCACAACTTTCATATCGGGGAACGCGTTGCGAAGACCTACCGCAAAATTCCGGAATTCGTGAAGGCCGACATCGGTGTCGTGCTGCGCCTGGCCATGGCCGATGACGTCGGGAGACGCCATCTCGTCAATCGCTTCCATCCGGCCTTTATTCCAGACTTCTTCAAACCAGCGGCGAATCAGCGCGCTATTTTCCTGCGCCATACTGCACCTCCGAGGGAAAGCTACCCTCTTTGGCCCTTCACTGTACGCTCCGCGTGCAAGTGCTGCAATGCCTGGACTCGAAGCTCGCCGCGCTGCAGGGCAGCGATGCCCTCAGCCGCGGCGCGGGCGGCCGACAGCGTGGTGATAGTGGGAATCCGCGCTTGGACCGCTGCCCGCCGGATGGCCTTTTCATCGAACCAGGGATCGACACCATGCGGCGTGTTCACGATCAGGTGAATGCGCTCGCCCTTGATGAGATCCACCACGTTGGGGCGTCCTTCTTTTACTTTGTAGACACGCTCTACCGACATGCCGGCCTCTTCGAGCACGTCGGCGGTGCCTGCCGTGGCCACCAGCTTGAAGCCCATGTCCACAAACTTGCGCGAGACTTCGGCCACGCCCGGCTTGTCATGATCGGTGACGCTAATGAATACCATCCCTTGGGTGGGCAACTTCTGTCCGGCCGCGGTCTGGGCCTTGGCAAAGGCCTCGCCAAAATTGTCGGCCACGCCCATGACTTCGCCGGTGGATTTCATCTCCGGTCCAAGGACAGTATCCACGCCGGGGAATTTGTTCCAGGGAAAAACCGGGGACTTCACGTAGTAGCAGTGCCCAGTGTCCAGGTCCGCGCCGCGCTCGATAAATTCCGGCAAGAATTCTCGCAGCTTGCGTCCGGTCATCAGGCGGGCCGCGATCTTTGCCATGGGCACCCCGGTCGCTTTCGAAACGTAAGGCACGGTCCGCGAAGCCCGCGGATTCACCTCGATCACGTAGACCTTGTCCCCATCACGTTCGGAGGGAACCGAAGAGCCCCCAGAAACACTCGCCCGCGGAATCGCGAACTGAATATTCATCAGCCCCACAACTTTCAACGCCCGCGCCAGCTTGAACGTGTACTCACGCATCCGTTGCAAAAGTCGCTCTGGTATATCCACCGCTGGCAGCACGCAGGAAGAATCGCCAGAGTGGATGCCGGCTTCCTCGATGTGTTGCATAATGCCGCCGATCACTACGTCTTCGCCGTCCGAGAGCGCATCCACGTCTACTTCGATCGCGTCTTCCAGGAAGTGATCGATCAGCACCGGGCGATCCTGCGAATATTCAACTGCCTCTTTCATATAGCGGACGACCATCTCTTCGTCGTAGGCGATCACCATGGCGCGTCCGCCGAGCACATACGAGGGCCGCACCAGCACCGGATATCCCACGCGTTCCGCGCCGGCGATCGCCTCTTCCACCGAAGCTGCCATCGCACCGGGGGCCTGCGGGATCTCAAGTTCATCGAGCAATTTACCGAAGCGCTTGCGGTCCTCCGCGAGATCAATTGACTCCGGCGACGTTCCGATGATGTTCACACCCGCCGCTTTGAGGGGCAAAGCCAGATTTAAGGGAGTTTGTCCGCCGAACTGAACGATGACGCCCACCGGCGCTCCGCCAGAAGCTTCGTGCTCGCAGATCGCAAACACATCTTCCAGAGTCAGAGGCTCGAAGTAGAGGCGATCGCTGGTGTCGTAATCGGTCGAGACCGTTTCGGGATTGCAATTGATCATGATCGTCTCGTAACCGTCATCGCGCAGGGCAAAAGCCGCGTGGCAGCAACAGTAATCGAACTCAATTCCCTGCCCGATGCGGTTGGGCCCGCTTCCTAGAATGATGACTTTCTTCTTCTCGGTCGGCGTGGCCTCATCTTCTTCTTCGTAGGTCGAATACAGATACGGCGTGTAGCTTTCGAATTCCGCAGCGCAAGTGTCCACACGCTTGTAGACCGGCGCGATGCCGTGCTTCTTGCGCAGATGCCGGACTTTTTCCTGTGCTCCCTTGCCGTCAAGCCGCCAGACTCCAGCCAGCCGGCCGTCGGAAAAGCCCATACGCTTGGCGTCGCGCAGCACCGAGGTTGGAATCGATTCCATGGGATGCTTTTCCAGTTCCAGCTGCATGTCGTTAATTTCTTTGAGCTGGTACAGAAACCACGGATCGATAGAAGTCATCTTGGCTAGTTGCTTGACCGTGTGCCCCTGGCGCAACGCATAACGCACGTATGAAAGCCGCTCGGGATGCGGCGTCACCAGCCGCTGGGTAAGAATCTTCGGCTCGATTTTTTCCGCGCCAACTCTTTTGCCGGTATCGAGCGCGCGCACGCCCTTGAGCAACGCTTCCTTGAAAGTGCGGCCGATGGCCATCACTTCACCTACCGACTTCATCTGCGGGCCCAGGCTTTCGTCGGCGCCGGGAAATTTCTCGAACTGCCACTTGGGGATTTTCACCACCACGTAGTCGAGCGTCGGCTCGAAACAGGCAGGCGTCTTACGGGTGATGTCATTGGGAATCTCATCCAGCGTGTAGCCCACGGCGAGCTTGGCGGCAATCTTGGCGATCGGAAATCCCGTCGCCTTCGAGGCCAGTGCCGACGATCGCGAGACCCGCGGGTTCATCTCAATGATGACCATCCGCCCGGTCGTGGGATGAACGCCGAACTGAATATTCGATCCGCCGGTTTCGACGCCGATTTCGCGGATGACGGCAATCGCAGCGTCTCGCATGGCCTGGTACTCGCGATCGGTAAGAGTCTGCGCCGGGGCGACGGTGATCGAATCGCCGGTATGCACGCCCATGGGATCGAAGTTCTCGATCGAGCAGATGATGATGACGTTATCTTTCAGATCGCGCATCACCTCGAGTTCGTATTCTTTCCAACCCAAAACCGATTCTTCGATCAGCGCTTCGTGCACCGGAGAGAAATCAAGTCCGCGAGCCAGCACTTCCAGCATCTCTTCTCGGTTGTAAGCGATGCCGCCGCCGCTGCCGCCCAGCGTGAATGATGGACGCACGATTACCGGGAAGCCGATCTTGCCGGCGAACTCCAGACCATCTTTCAGATTGTTCACCAGCGCCGACTTCGGAACATCGAGGCCGATCTTCTGCATCGCATCTTTGAAGTAGAGACGGTCTTCGGCCTTCTTGATCGCCGCCACGTTGGCACCGATGAGTTGCACGTTGTACTTGTCGAGTATGCCGCTGTCAGAAAGTTCGATGGCCAGATTGAGCGCGGTCTGTCCGCCCACGGTAGGCAGGATGGCGAATCCTTGGCCGCCCGACAGTTCACGCTCGATGCGAATAATCTCTTCGAGATATTCCCGCGTAAGCGGCTCGATGTAAGTGCGGTCGGCGATCTCCGGATCGGTCATGATGGTGGCCGGATTGGAATTGGCCAGCACCACTTCAAATCCCTCAGCCTTGAGCGCCTTGCAAGCCTGCGTCCCGGAGTAATCAAACTCCGCCGACTGGCCAATAATGATGGGGCCAGAGCCGATAATCAGAATTTTCGAGATGTCAGTTCGTCGCGGCATCTAGCTTTAAGTGTTCACCTTCATTGTTTGGGTTACGTGGCCGATCTGCAACTTGACCAGCATTTCTTTGTCTCCTTGTGCTGCCACCTCGAAGGGCACGATTTCAGTGCGAAATCCCTGCGACGAAAAGAAAGCTATGTAGGCTCCCTCAGTCAGTTGCGCCGAAAAGTGTCCGTTCGCATCCGACTTGAGCCGTAGCACGTTCGCCTTGTCGGCTGAGCCTTTTCGTACCACTTTGATGTTCGCTCCAGTGATCATTGCTCCCCAGGAATCTTGCACGGATCCCGTGAACTCTCGCACGAGCTCTCGGACAGGCAGCTTTTCCGCGGCCGCTAAAACCGCTTGCGCTGCCTTGAAAGATGGGGTCAAGTCCATCGCGAAAGATGTTGCGTTGCCTTGAGGCGAGACATGCAAATACAAATCCGAGCTGAGATCATCCTCGAATAGTGCAAATACGTGATAGGTCGTCAGAGCGAGGACGCTCGGCACCGCAACACCATCGTCTCCGGTGAGAACCGTGAAGCAGGCCTGCTTGCCGGTTGTCGTACAAAACTCCACCTTTGCAAGCTTTAAGGGTTTCCCGTTCAAGACCACCGCGATCCTAACGTTGCGGGAGGACTCTTGAGCCTTCACCAGCCCCACCTCAACCGACTCCGCCATAGCCATGCCGGCCAACAGCAGGCAGCAAGCGAAAATGATTGAAGGTCTGTTCACCCTTTCCACTCCTCCATCATCTTCACAAAATCCTTGAACAGATAATGCGAATCGTGCGGACCCGGCGAAGCCTCAGGATGATATTGCACGCAGAACAGCGGCAGATTCCGATGCCGCATCCCCTCCAGCGTGTTGTCGTTCAAGTCGATGTGGGTAAGTTCCACTTCACTCTGCGGCAGCGAATCCGGGTCGACGGCGAAATTATGATTGTGCGCCGTAATCTCGATCTTTCCCGAATGCAATTGCTTCACCGGATGATTTCCGCCGTGATGTCCGAACTTCAGCTTGAAAGTCTTCCCGCCTAAAGCGATCCCGGTAAGCTGATGCCCCAGGCAAATTCCGAAAATCGGTTGTCGCCCCATGAGACGGCGAATGTTGTCTACGGCGTAGGTGCACGGTTCTGGATCGCCCGGTCCGTTGGACAAGAAAACGCCATCCGGCTTCAGCGCGAGCACATCTTCTGCCAGAGTTTGTGCCGGCACCACCGTGACTTTGCAACCCTCGCCGCGCAGCTTGCGTAGAATGTTCTGCTTGATGCCGTAGTCGTAGGCCACCACGTGGAAGCGAGCCGGTTCGTCCTTGACACCCACAACTTCGTCCGGTAGATGCGAGCGCTCGCCGGTTTCCCAGACGTAGGTGCTCTTGGTGCTGACAACTTTGGCGAGATCAGTCCCATCCATTTTGGGGATGGAGCGCGCCTTCGCCACAAGCTTGTCGGCGTCGCCTTCCAAAGTTGAGACTACGCCGCGCATCACGCCGTGGTCGCGCAGGTGCCGCACCAGTGCACGCGAGTCAATTTCCGCCAGCACCGGGATCTTGAATTGTTCGAGGTACTCTTCCGCGACCTGCTGCGAGCGCCAGTTCGAACTCGCCCGGGAAAACTCGCGGACGATCAAGCCCTCGATATACGGACGATTGGCTTCGTTGTCTTCGGCGTTGGTGCCGTAGTTTCCGATTTCAGGATTGGTGAGAACTACAATCTGGCCGCAGTAGGAAGGGTCGGTGAAAATTTCCTGATAGCCAGTGATGGAAGTATTGAAAACGACTTCGCCGTAGCATTCGCCTTTGGCGCCGTAACCTTTGCCTCGGAAGACTCTGCCGTCTTCGAGAGCAAGCGTAGCTTGCATTCCTGCTCCAGGGAGTGGATTTTAGAGATTTTAGCAGGGATGCCGAAATCGCGAAACAAATGATTTTGATTTTCTTTGTGGCCTTGGCGGATTTTCTTTGCGAGCTTTGCGGTCAAGAGCTTTTACCGCAAAGATCGCAAAGAACCCGCAGAGGTCGCAAAGAAAGTCCTACCGCACTCTTCCCATTTTATCCATCGGCCAATATCCAAATACGGCCTTGCCATAGATGTAGCCGACGCTGACCGGCCCAAAGTCGCGGCTATCGTTCGACATGGTGCGATGATCGCCCAGCACGAAGTAGCTGTTGGGAGGCACCACCATCTCGGAATAGGAACGCTGGTCGGCGTAGGCAGCGGGAACGTAGTCTTCCTCGAGCGCTTCGCCGTTCACGAATACTTCCCCCGATTCAATGCGGATGTGGTCTCCTGCCAGGCCGATCACCCGTTTGATAAAACTCTTCGAAGTATCGCGCGGGTAGCGGAAAACTACGATGTCGCCGCGCTGGATCGGCTCCAGCCAGGGCGGGTGCACCGGCCTGCTGCAGAGCGTGCCGGAGGCAGTCCTGGAGTTCCAGTGGTGTTGCGCGTTCGATTGCCAGGCGCACTCGCATGCGGCTGGCAAGAGGCAGGAGATCATCGCAGCGCAGACGGTCGACCAGCCGTCCGTCACCGGCCAGCACGACGGTCAGCAGGATATGGGAATCGAGGTCGGCGGAGGCCAGCAGGCGCAGCTCGGCAAGCACGCCGGGCTGCATCTCCTGTGCCTCATCGACCAGAAGCACCGGCCTGGACAGCGTGCTTTGGATGTGCCCCTGCCAGCGCTGGCGCAGGGTCTTGGCACCGCCGTAGCGGTTATGCGGGCGCAATTCGACGCCGAAGAGTTCGCCCATCTCGCGGTAGAAGTCGGCGATACTGGCCTGTGGCCGGCTGATCACGCCGACCGTCACATCGCGCTGTGTCGGCAGTGATGCGGACAGGATGCGCAAGGCGGCGGATTTGCCGCAGCCCGGCACACCGGTGAGCAGGGCGAAGCCGCCTTCGCCAGTGAGTTGCTGCACGCGCCAGCAGAACGATTCCAGGCGCGTGCTGACGTGCAGCGCCTCGGTCGGCACGCTAGGTATGAACGGGTTCCATTTGAGGCCGTAAAGCGCGAGCATCTTGTTGTTCACGCGTCGTCTCCTTCGTCCTTGGGGAGGTAAGCGGGCGGCAATCCGGTGGCGGCCTGGCGGTCGATCATTCGCGCCAGCAGCGGTCCGATGCCGCGCGCCGGCGGCGCTGACGTGACGGGCTTGGCGGTGATCGGCTGCAGGCTTCGGCGCAGGCCGGAGGCGTTGGCGGCCTTGTCCTGCGGGAACAACCGGCAGAGCACGGTGCCGGTGTGCGGATCGACGAGGTGGACCTGCGTCAGATCCCAGGCAGCGAAGCGGACTTCCAGCAGGGAAAGATGCCGATAGCGGTTGGGAACTTCGAAGCGGCGGCCTTCGATGACGGCGGTGCCGTCGCTTTTGCGCAGGGTGCGCCGCTCGGTGCGGGTGAACGCCAGCCGCAGCGCCGCGGCATCCGGGCAGGGTCGCGTCACCGCGGGGCCGGCGAGGAAGCGTGCGAGCGGCGTGTCGTCGATCTCGCTGTGCCGCTTGCGGTTATAATCCTGCTCTACCCAGGCCTGCGTCGCCTCGTTGAGCCGGGCCAGGGTGAGATCGTCAACGCCCTCGAGCATGGCCATCAGCCGGCCCTCGACTGATCCCCACAGGGTCTCCTGCTTGCCGTTTTGATAAGGCGAATACGGCAGCGTGGTCTGATGAAGAATGCCGAGCCTGGCGAGGCCTTCGCTGATCTCGGTGGCCGTCATTGCGCTTCCGTTGTCGCTCATGGCGGCGCGCGGCAGACCGCGCTTTTGCATCGCCTGCGACAAGCCGTGTGCGATGTTCTCTGCTGATTCGGAAAGATACCATTGCAGATGACAGGCCAGCCGCGAGCGGTCGTCGAGCACGCCGAACAGGATCGGCGTTCGCCATTCGCCGCGCGGCGTCAGCACCTTTCTGGAACCGATGTGACAATCCCAGTGCCACAGCCCGTTGACATACTCGGCTTCGTAGCTGCGCACCTCGCGCGCCTCGAGCCGGGCCGCGGCGGCCAGCGCGCCTTCGGTCTGACGCGTCGTCATCGGGCGACGCCTGGTCAGGCCGTGGGCGGCCAGGAACCGCCGGACCGTCGCGTACGACGGCACCGGCCGCAACTCGGACCGGGTCTCGGCCAAGGCGACCAGATTGTCATGATGCAGCTGGGCACTCCAGCTTTTGTGGGCGCTATACTGGGCCAGCAGGGCCTGGCGCAGCGGCGGGGTCATCGATGCCTGCTCGCCGGCGTCCTGGCGCCGCTTGCGGCGCAGCACGCTCACCGGGTCATGCTGTTCGTTCCGGGCGCAGTAGAACCATCGTTCCAGGGTGGAGACGCCGAAGCGGACCGGCGCACCGGTGCTCGGGTGGCGCCATTCGCGTGCGGCCAGTTCCTCAAGGGCCGCACGCAGCGCGCCCTTCGCCGGCGGCGAGGCGAGCAACTGGCCAACCACCGAAAAGCGCAGCTGCGCCCAACGCTCATGCACCCGCGATCCGCCTCGCTCCGCCACGTCCGCCCTCCGAAACATGCACGAGCCGACGCTAAGCGCCCTCCCCGAGGGCCGGCGACGCGCATCCTCTGCGGGTTGGCGGCGCCCGTCAGAAAGCGCGCATCGCCGACGCGCCGCCGGTCAGCGGACCCAGAAACCGAAGCAAGGCAGTGAGCTTCTGTTCGATGTCGCCGGCAAAGCGGTCGAGCAGCGAGACCGGCAGACCGGCGATGTCGAGCGGCGGAACCAGGGCGGCCTTGGCGACCGACGCGAAGGGTCCATCGGTAAAGGTCGAACGCCACCAGGTGCGCCAGCGCGCGAGGGTTCGCCGATCGATCCCCGGCATGGCCGACAGACGCGCCAAGCGTGCCGGCGTGGTCCCGAGCAGCATCGCCGAGATCAACGTCACCACCGTGGCGAGGTAGACCTTGCGCCCGAGAAAGCGCAGCGACGGCGGGGTGGTGCGCTTGCGGCAGCCATCGACCGCGCAGCAGAAGCTGAAGCGCTCGGCATACTCTTGGCCTAACCCACCCGGGCAGCCGCGCGGCTTGCGGTCATACGTTGCCGAATGCAGCGCGCCACCGCACAGCCAGCACCGCGCTGCTCGGGCGCAGGCCGCAAGGTCGCGGTCGAAGACGAGCAACTGCTCAGGGAACTTGGCGTCGGCCAGCACGGCTTGATACACTCGGGCGGTCCTTTGAAATGAAGTTGGCGAGATGGCCAAAATCGGACGGAATGATCTCTGCCCCTGCAACAGCGGCAAGAAATACAAGAAGTGCTGCATGGCCAGGGACGAGGCCGCCGCCCGTGCCGCACGTCCCGCTCAGCCTGCCGCGGCGCCGACGCGCCGGCCGTCTGTGGTCAGCTATGTCCAGGAACACGATGAACGCGACGAACTGACCGAGGCATCCAACGCCGTGGTCGACATGATCCAAGCCGGCAATCTCGATGCCGCCGAACAGGTCGCCCACGACCTGCTCGCGCACTTCCCCGATGTCCACGACGGCTACGACCGTCTCGGCATGGTCTGCGAAGCCCGCGGCGATCACCGCCAGGCCGCCGACTACTACCGCAAAGCCATCAATGTCATCCGCAACCACCCCGACAACTACGATCCAGGGTTCGAGGCCGTCTTCCAAAAGCTCATCGATCGGCTCGAACCGAAGGCGGACGCCACCGCCGATTGAGCCGGCCGCTCCAACCCCCGCTTCAGCGTCGCCGGGTGCTCGACGGCGTCAAGGCATCCACGCCTGCAGCGCGGAGCCTCCTTGACCCCGCCTGCGCTCCCGGCGCCCAGCCGCGCAGGTCGGCGCCGAGGAATGGTCCGTCAGTCCCACCAAGGAATGACCCGGAAGGACCCCATGGACCCGCCAACATACGCGAGGGACACGAACCGCCGCCCCTCAAATTCCGTGATCAGAAACCGCCGATAACACATACGTTTCCGTGCTCAGGCTCACTCGCACTATCGTCAGGAAGTGGATGCTCCCCAGCATCAGCAAGCTGGACATGGGCGGCAACGAGGTTACCTGACAACAGCCAATCGATTACACGGAGCATTGTGCTCAAAGTCGTCGAATGATCACCCGCCTGTCCTCCCAATGCCCCAGCCTCCGCAAAATCCCAAAGCATCGGAATGGCTTGGCGCCCAAACAAATTCCGGACTTGGTGTTTGGTATTTTCCCAGCGGCAAAGGGAATTGTAGATGTCGGCAAACCGACTAACGCTTAGCGCAAGGACATCCAAAGCGCTTTCTGTTGCGTCGATGCTCAAAATCACGCGGAGCAATAGAACAAGCGCCGTCTTCTGTCGCGCTGTGAACAGATCTCCCCATTCGAGCAGCCCGTAGACCCAGACATTGATAACCCCAAAGGGGACCGGAACCCGTCTCACTGGCTCGTTGGGAACGGGGCATAAATCCTGTTTCCCGTGTTCAGCCCAGGTCGCCAAGATCTCGGCAATCTTTAGCTGCGCTTCGCGGACAGCGAGTTAATCGCGTTGATTGGAAGTTCGATAATATCGACCGCTCTTGCCTGGATGCAGTGTCACCACCGCCTGCAATCGAGCACCACCGTGTTGGTCGAAGATCACGTCAGCACCTCCGCGTTGGGTTACTAGCTGTGCGCGGACACGCTCGGGCGCAGGTCCGGAACCGCAGCAGACGCATGTCGCTCTTGCGCGCGCCACTGTCCCACGAGGCACCTCCTGTTCTACCCTGGGCTTGAAGACTTCAAATTCGACCCGCGGCACACCGTCGGACGGACGTTCGACGTGGTATCGAAGTGCAATTCTGTCGTCCGTCCTCTTACTGATCCAGAACGACCGGATCAGCGGGATCTCGGCGCCGCAGTTCGGTGACTCGCAGCGCACTGTTCGTGCCCAAAGGTAAGCAATTGGTGTTGCGCCATACGGATCCTTCGGATAGAGGTCCGACAGTTCCCAGTCTGCCAACTGCTTGATCTTTGTACTGAGGTGGCGCAACTCTTCGGCGAGTTTCGTGCCATGCCGAGGAACGTCCTCCAGCATCACCTTCAAAATCAAACACGCGACGGGATTAAGATCACTGGCGAATGCCTCACATCCGACCCGGGACGCCTCCAAGGGTATTGAGCCGCCGCCCGCAAAAGGATCCACCACCACCGGTGGCTGCGTCCCCGTGCGCGGCTCTTACCAACGCTCTGCTGACTTGAGATAAGTGACGTTGGTCGCTAGATCCCAGTTAGCAAAGTCGGCAATGAACTTAAGCAGGGCTTGACGTAAATTATCGTCTGTGGTTCCGGGATTGCAGCCTCCGACCTGCCGCAAAAGCTTTCGTGCCTGTTCCTTGAAATCGCGCGGACATAGCGGATCGCAGGGGTCGGGCCAAAGAAGCGCCAACAAGACCGCCCTGCTTGACGCAAGCGGACGCCGCGCCCACCACAAATGCAGCGTGCTTGGATGTCCTTGTCGTACCAGCTTCTCCCGTGCCGCATGCCGCGACACTTCGGCGATCGGGAAGTCAACTTCGGCAAGGCGCTTGCAGTCTTTTGGAATCATGAGCCTTGCCCGAACGGCAACT
>CAWFMU010000006.1:0-106775 GCA_963816865.1 Terriglobia bacterium | reverse complement strand
TGTGGATTTGGCGGTCCTTGATTTCTGTTGACTGATCCCCAGCGTGCCAGCGTTGGCCGGCAATTTTCTAGCCGGGCTACACTGGAAGAGGCAGCGTGCCGCAAGTTGCTCCTTCACAATGATCTCTTTCTCAAACATCAATAGACAGTGTCGCACGCGGGAATTTGTATCTTCTCGATGATTTACCGCGAACTTTCTTGGAGTGCGCACAAGTCCTGATTGAGGCAAAGCGGGAAATATCCGACTCTGACAAGGAGGGTGTAAGGGAAATCTGGTAAATTTGGATCCAGATGCCCACCGACGCCGCGACAGCGATTGCCTATGTGGGAGCATTCGTCGCCCTTGTAGGCGGCGGTGTCGCACTTTTCAACGCAAGGAAGGCCGTGTGCTGGAAGAGGGCTGAACTTGCGAACACCTACATGAAGGATTTCAACAACAATCCCGAACTCGTCTTTGCAGGAAGATGCCTGGATTGGCAAGGCGGCAAGTTAATCGTGCCAGAAAGTTTACGTCCATACCTGCCAGATGGAACGAAGACCATCGCACACGATCGCACGCTTTACGCTGCCGCCGTCAGTCCATTCCTTCAGGTTGGCGACATGGACGATGATCCACGGGTTCAGATTTACAGAACATCACTGGACATGTTCCTTTCGTGGCTCGCGCTTGTTGGCAGCGCATTGGATCGCAAACTTTTTCTTGTTGCTGATATCCATGACGTTGGCTACTGGGTCGCGAAAATCGAAAGTGAAGTTGTCATACATCCGTTCATCGTTGCATATGGGTATGCCACGAGCCTACAAAAGCTCATTCGCCTGTATCGCCATAAGAATTCCGACTACAAGAACTGGGTGTTCCCCGTAAACATTCCGCCGCCCGCAACGAAAAAGAACGATTAAGCTCGGGCCGGGGGACCGGTCGACAGAGCCAGGGTGGGAGATGTAGAGCAAGGGTCGCATGGCTAAAAAAAGTAACACAACGTCCGTTCCACCTCGGACCCTCACTGACTTCATAGAAGCGTTTGCGGAGTACTCGTCCGGTTCTGACTACTTGAAATGCTTTCGCGGCCAGCAGAACTCCTCTTGGCCAAACGTTGCGGGTATATTCCGGCCTGATCTCAAAGAGCTTCTTAAGAATGAGAAAAGGGCTGTTCGTGAACTGATCTCAGTTCAGCCGCATGAGTTTGCATCCGATGAAACCATGGTCGATAAACTCGTCCGGATGCAGCATTTTGGACTGCCCACTCGATTGCTTGATGTTTCGCTGAATGCACTGGTCGCGCTTTATTTTGCAACTGAACTGGGCCCTGCTGGTGGCAAACCGAGCGACGGCATGGTGACCGCTTTCGCAATTCAGCCGGAACACGAGAAATGGTTTGACAGCGATACGGTGAGTTGCATTGCCAATTTGGCCAATATGACATCCGAGGAGAAGACCGAGATCAATCGATTGAGGAAGGATCTAAAGGGAGATATATCGAGTGCTAGTAACATCAAGAAATTCAATAAATACGACGTTATACAACGACTTCATCAATTTATCCGGTCTGAAAAACCATATTTCCAGCCAATTATCAACCCCATAGATTTGTTTGTGCCGTATTTTGTTCATCCCAAGATGAGCAACAGGCGAATTCTGGCGCAATCCGGTGCCTTCATCCTCTACGGCCTAGATGAATCCAAGATATACCTCCCAACCCGGATTGACCCAAAACAATTCATTGTTCCGAAGGATCAGATGAGCACTATCCGAAGGGCACTCGAAAATATTGGCATCAATGAAAGCACACTCTTCCCTGAGATCGACAAGGCCGCAGCCCGGATCAAGAACCGTTACACCAATGTAGGCTGAAGACTAGTTTGCGAACCGCTAAGACACTGCGGAGAAGCAAGACGGTTCTTTAAACGGCGCGGTGACGCAGTCAGCCGTTAGGGTTTCCGCCATTTGTCCCTGCCGCCGACATTGGTGTCACGGACGCGCTCAACGTGAACGGCTGCATTCGGGTTCATCTCGCGAGCTCTCTCAATGGCTTCAGCTTGGGTTGGAAGTATTGCACTGGCTCTTTCCGAACCCGGTTTTCTTACCGCATAATCTCCCTCTTCGCGCTGCTCGATATACAGCTCATTCTTGGCCATATGCCCCCTTCCTTACGAGTAGGATACACCGATGAACACCGTCGGCGCTACATTTAGCTCGGCGGGTTCGCTGGTCGCCAATTTTCCAGCCACGCTACACTAGAAGCGGCATCGTGCCGCGAGCTATTCCTTCAAAATGATCTCTTTCTCAAACATCAATAAGCAGTATGGCAAGCAGTTGCTCTTCGTGGATGCTTCTTTTCAGTTGAATCCCGGCGAGAAAGTTGGACTGGTCGGTCCCAATGGAGCGGGTAAGACAACGCTCTTCCGGATGGTGGTCGGCGAGGAAACTCCCGACGAGGGCGCGGTCTCTGTACCCAAAAAGTTGACGATCGGCTACTTTCGCCAGGACGTCGAGGAAATGCAGGGCCGTTCGGTCCTGGATGAAGCGATCGCAGGCAGCGGACGCGTCGGCGATCTGCACCACGAACTCGAAGCCTTGCAGCGGGAAATGTCCGACCCCGACAAGGCGGATGACATGGACCGCATCCTTGATCGCTTCGGTCACGTTCAGGAAGAGTACGAGCATTTAGGCGGTTACGCGCTCGAATCGCAAGCCCGTGAAGTGCTCCATGGTTTGGGGTTCAAAGACGATCAGATTGACGGCGACGTGGGCGCTCTCTCCGGCGGATGGAAAATGCGGGTCGCGCTGGCACGCGTCCTGCTCGGAATGCCGGATGTATTGCTGATGGACGAGCCGACGAACCACCTCGACATCGAATCCATCATCTGGCTGGAGCAGTTCCTCAAGTCATTTCCCGGCGCGTTGCTCATGACTTCGCACGACCGCGAGTTCATGAACCGTCTGGTCTCAAAGATTGCAGAGATTGATGGCGGCGAAATCATCAGCTACTCTGGGAACTACGACTTCTACGAGCGCGAAAGGGCGGTGCGAGAGAGCAATCAGCAGGCAGCATTTGCCCGGCAGCAGTCCATGCTTGCCAAGGAGCAACGCTTCATCGATCGTTTCAGGACGCACGCCGCCAAAGCAGCCCAGGTGCAAAGCCGGATCAAGGCCCTGGACAAGATCGAGAAGATCGAACTGCCCAAAAAACGGCAGGTCGTGAAATTCGACTTTCGTCTCCCTCCGCGATCCGGCGAACAGGTTGCCGTCCTTGAGAACCTGCACAAGAGTTACGGCCCGCGCGTGATTTACGAAGGATTCAATCTCACCATCCGCCGCGGAGAACGCTGGGCCGTCATGGGGAGAAACGGCGCTGGTAAGACTACGCTTCTTAAAATGATCGCCGGGGCCAGTGCTCCAGATGCGGGAAGCGTGCGGCTCGGCGCCAGCCTGTATATGGGCTACTTCGCGCAACAGTCTTTAGAAACACTCAATTCCGATCTCACCGTCATCGAACAGTTGCAACAGGATTTCCCCCAGGACGGTCTCGGTTCATTGCGGAATCTGGCAGGAGCATTCCAGTTCTCGGGCGATGACACGGAAAAAAAGATCCGCGCACTCTCCGGCGGAGAAAAATCGCGGCTGGCCATAGCGCGCATGCTCTACAACCCGCCGAACTTCCTGGTGCTCGACGAACCTACCAATCACCTGGATCTTGCAACCAAGGAAATGCTGGTGGACGCCCTGAAAGACTTTGAAGGCACCATGATCTTCGTATCGCATGACCGCATGTTCCTTCGCGGTCTCGGCTCACGTGTGCTGGAACTGGGCGGTGAAAGCGGCACGGACCGCCACCCCACTGTTTATCCTGGGTCGTATGTTGAATATGTCCAGAAGCTTGGACACGAAGCGCCCGGGATCTATTCCTAGGGCTTCGTCTCGGAGGCCCGCGCCAGCGCTTGCGTGTCGATATATTCCTTGATGTGCTTCACTTTGCCACCTCGAACGGTAATGTCGAAGACCCATTCGTCCTTGTACGGCTTATTCGTAGCATAGATTTTTCCCGTAGCGACGCCGATGACCAGAACCCGGTCTCCCTGCGCCACGAATTCAGGGGGCTTTGTGTATTTCATTTCCACCTCTTTAGACGCCTTCTTAAGCACAGCCGCCAATTCCGCGTGCCCGCGATACGTGCCGGCCAGCGGCCAGCCCTCGCCTGGAATGATCCACTCAATATCTTCGGCAGCTAACGCCAGCAGGTCTTGCTCGTTGTAGCTGCCCATTGCGGCAAACAAATTCTTCACAATCTGGACATTCTCTTGTGTACTCATCGAAATCTCTCCATTTCCCATACATCGGACCGCGTCCGATCCAAGCGGACGCTTTGAAATCCTTCTGCTCGGGCCAAATCACACGGTCATAGATCGATTACTGCTCCTTCTTGAACAAATCCTGGAAGATGAGCTGACCCCAGGTGCGGCCGCGTGCGTGCACCAGCGCACCCCCCTCGTTGAGCTTTCCAAGTTTGACGGGTGCGAATCCGAGTTGTTTGGCTAAATCCGCTACGGGAGCGAACGCGTCCTCGTCGTCGCTCGACAGAAAGACGACTCGGTGGCCGCCCTCGACAATCGGATCCGTGGCCAGGATGGCTGCAACCAGGTGATTGAAACCTTTCACGAGCTTAGCGCCGGAGAAAGACTTCGCAACGAAGGCGGAAGAGGGGAGGCCCCCCAGTTCTTCAGGGAGAACTCCAAACGCGTTCGTCGCGTCGATGACCGTTTTGCCTTTCCAACTTGGCAGGGCCTTCGCAACCTCGCGATGTTCCCCGAACGGGACCGCCAAGATGATTGTGTCGGCCTTGAGTGCATCCGCAAGAGACCTGGCGACGACCGTGGGTCCAATCGCCCGAGCCTGTGCCGCCAACGCCTCAGGCGGCCGCCGACTCGCGACAGTCACGTTGATGTTTTTACGGGCGAAGGCGTGAGCGAGCGCCTGGCCTATCTTGCCGAACCCTACAATCGCATAGCTCATAATTCTTTCTCCGATCTGTGTTGATATTGATTTCCAACTTTTTAAATGGCCGTCATGCCGCCGTCGACATTCAACTCCACCCCATTCACGAAGCTCGAATCGTCGGAAGCAAGAAACAGCGCGACCGTCGCGATTTCTTCAGGTTGACCCATTTTTCCCCGCGGGATCAGGGACTCGAACATCTCTTTCGCTTCCTTGGTGAGAACTTCTTCCTGCATCGGTGTGGCGATCGGCCCCGGGCCCAGCACGTTCACCCGGATATTCCTGCTCTTTAGTTCGTTGAGCCACGTGCGTGCGAATGAGCGCAATGCTGCCTTGCTTGCCGCATACACGCCGAAACCAGGAAAACCCTTCACCGAAGCAACTGACCCCGTCATGATGATCGATCCACCATCGTTGAACAGCGGCAACGCCTTCTGGACGGTAAACAGCGTTCCGCGCGTATTCAGGTCGAAGGCCGCATCGAAGTGCTGCTCGGTAACCTCACCCAGCAGTGCGGCCTCGCCCTTGCCAGCGCTCGCGAACAGGACGTCGATCTTGCCCTTTTCTCGCTTGACCGTTTCGAACAGACGGTCGAGGTCTTCGAGATTTGCCGCGTCGCCGCGCACGCCGGTCACGCTCCGGCCAATCAACTTGACGGCCTCATCGAGCTGCTTCTGCCTTCTACCCGTGATGAAAACGTAAGCGCCTTCTTCAACGAACCGCTTGGCGCTTGCTAGCGCCAGACCGCTCGATCCTCCCGTGACGACTGCCACCTTACCTTCAAGCTTTCCCATATTTACTCCCTTCGGTAGGTCTGTAGAATTCAGTACAGTAGAGTAGAGTCCTTTGGCAGCGGACGAGAACTGCTCGGAAGTCCTAGTCTTTTGTCTATTCGTCCAAAAGAGGGAGGCCATGTTGGACCCGATAACAGACATCTTCAGAACGATGCACGTAACCGCTTTCGGTCAGCACAGGCTCGAAGCCACAGCCCCGTGGGGCTTGATACAGGAGAGACGGACCGAGGAAACGGTCACGCCGTCCGGCAAAAACAATTCACCCACAGATTTGGCGCATTTCGCCATGCTTTCGCGCGGCAACTGCTGGCTAAGTGTCGAAGGCATTGCGGATCCGATTCCTCTCACCGGTGGTGATTGCTTTTTGCTGGCGCGCGAGACTTCGATTGTTTTGCGCGACAGCCCGCGAACACGTCCAAGGTCAACGTTCCGCGAAATCGCCACTAAAGCTAACGGTAATGTCGTTCATTTCGGAAGTGGTGGTGCACCAACGACAATCGTTTGTGGGTCCTTTAGTTTCGATCGCGCCAGCCTGAGGCCCATCACTCAGTTATTGCCGAGCTTCATTCTGATCAAGGCCGATCAGGCACGCACGCTTGCTCTTCACGACACAATGCGAGCGCTTGCTTCAGAAATGGCAGAACAGGTGCCGGGATCAGAAGTAGTCGCGAATCGGCTAGCCGAGGTCTTCTTTATCCAAATACTCCGGGCGCATATCGCGTCGGGACCGGAACGCAACAAAGGATGGCTTCGTGCGATTTTCGATCCTCAAATGGGCACTGCCCTGAGTGCCATTCACGACAGAGTGAATACACCCTGGACAGTCGAGTCCCTGGCCGACGCGGCTGGCATGTCTCGCTCCGCATTCGCAGCACGTTTTAAAGAGCTAGTCGGACAAACACCACTGGAATATGTAACCGGGTGGCGGATGCAGAAGGCGATGCAGTTACTGCAACAGCGGGACAAGAAGCTCGTAGACGTTGCTCGGTCGGTTGGATATGAGTCCGACGCTGCGTTCAGTAAGGCGTTCAAGCGAGTTGTCGGGGCTAGCCCTGGTGAATACCTCAAACGTGGTATTTAGAGATCAGGTCATCTCGGAATAGCCGAAGATTCTTGAAGTGGGCATTCTGACTTTGGCGGCGGGGCCAAGGCGGGTGGCCCATTCAAGCCCGGTGTTGGCTTGAGTGGGGAGCACCCGGAAAGCACAAGGGACAGAAAGGCACTCGGTGAAAGTCGCCACCTTCAACATTAACAACATCAATAAGCGGCTCGACAACCTCCTGGCTTGGTTGGCGAAAGCTGAACCGGACGTGGTGAGTCTCCAGGAGCTCAAGGCAGAGCAGGAAGCCTTTCCCGTGAATGCCCTTCGGACTCTCGGGTACGAAGCAGTCTGGCAAGGGGAGCGCTCCTGGAACGGCGTGGCCATTCTCGCGCGAAACCACGTTCCCGTGCTGACTCGCACCAGCTTGCCGGGAAATCCTGAAGGGCGTAATTCTAAAACTCGTAATCATCAGGAGCGTAATCAGGAAGATCGTAGTCAGGGAGTTCGAAATCAAGAAGACCATCAAGCTCGCTACATTGAAGCGGCGGTTCAGGGAGTCCTGATCACTTCCATCTATCTCCCCAATGGGAATCCGCAGCCTGGACCGAAATTCAATTACAAGTTGGCCTGGTTTGAGCGCCTGATTGCCCACGCCGCCGAACTCATGGCGAGCGGCGCACCCGTGGTGCTGGCCGGTGACTACAACGTCGTGCCGACACCGCAGGACATCTATCCGACTCGATCGTTGGATAACAACGCGTTAATCCAACCCGAGAGCCGGCAGGCCTTTGCGCGTTTGCTGGCTCAAGGCTGGACCGACGCCATGCGGAAGCTACATCCGGACGGGCCGCTCTGGACATTCTGGGATTACAAATTTGAACGGTGGCAGAAGGACAAAGGCATGCGACTCGATCACTTTCTGCTCTCGCCGAATTTGTCGGACCGGCTCGTGGACGGCGGTGTTGACCGATGGGCGCGCGGGCAGGAAAACGCGAGCGACCACGCGCCAACATGGATCATGCTTGATCTCTAGACCAGAGTCGAGGTTCCAGCCGGCGTTTTTTGGTCTGACCCTCCCAGCAACGTAAATAGAGCTGCCTTTTCCCGCCCGCCTATGCAATCGTGTCAGTTCGCATTCGCAATTTGACGCAGTGGCTCCGATCAGGATGCCCGTGCGATCGCCGTCATAGAACGCGGTGACCTATCAATTCGCGTAGAACCTCATTTACAAATCTCTACAAAGTTCAAAGCCGATTGGTATTAACCTTTTTTGCAATTTGGTGACGACCCGAATCTTGGTGGTTGATGATTCCGATCAGCGGCGTATCGCTTCGAATCATAGGCAAGAGTATTTGTGGACTTACGCATAGGGCCGCATATCAACGCAGGCTGGGCCGGGGAGAAGAAATCCGCGCCAAGCTCTTGCAGAACTCCTTTTGGGGCGTTGCCCATTCAAGTGAAATGCACACAACGAAGAACTGAAGAACTAAAGAGAAGAACATGAAAATACTGATGGTGCTGACGTCGCACGACGGCTCGGATACCATCTCGGCCAAATCGCACGCCAGGCCGGCGCCCCGGAGGTCGAGGATGGGAGGCATTCGAAGCCGATCCTGGCGGACATGTTTCGAACGTCGATAGTGATGTTTTACATTTTCTGCACGAAGGGGGTTTGTATGTCTCAGAAAGCCAGCTCCGTAGAGCGCGCTCAGCAAAGCGAAGTCCGTCCACACCAAGTCGGGCAGGAGGTTTTCAAAACCATCGTGCCCGAAGATGTGGATTGGAAACCGTTCCCGGCGTTCCCAGCTTCGGTCCGGCTGGCCGTCGTCGTGGGTCAGCCCTCGGAGCCGGGCCCTTATACCATCCGGGTCAAAGCGCCCCATGGAGCGAAGCTGATGCCCCACAAGCACCCGGAGGATCGAGTCTATACCGTGATTTCCGGTGTCTTTTATATCGGACTGGGTGATGAATTCGAGGCGAGTAAGTTGGAAGCCTATCCGCCCGGCGCCGTGATCGTTCTCCCGGGCAACACGCACCATTTCCACTGGGCGAAATCCGGCGAGTACGTTACGCAAATTACCGCGATGGGGCCGCTTGGACTGGAATACCTCAGCCCGAAAGACGATCCGCGAAACATTGAAGGCTCAAGATGATACGTAGGTATCCCTCGATACCTTCCTCCAATAGACTCGGCGCCCGCGCTCCTGCCCATGCTTGCCTTGGACGGTCACTCGCTCTGACATCGAAAGGAGTACCAGATGGATGGCACAAATGGACTGAAAGAGAGCACGCTTAGTGTGAACGTTTTTACCGCCCCGGGAAAGGCTATGGTCGGCGAGCGGCCAAAGCCCTTCGGCGAAGCGTTCGGCTTTGACCCGATCACATCGACTCTAATTTTCGGCGAGTACGACGCGGTGCTGGTGGACGCAATGGGGACAGTGGCTGAGGCCGAGGCCCTCGCGGATTGGATCGCTCTGCACAACCGCAACCTGGAGACCATCTATATAACGCATGCCCATTTCGACCACTTCTACGGTCTGAGCATTCTGCTCGACCGTTTCCCGGGCGCTCGGGCGATCGCAACGCCCGAGGCAGTAAGCGCCATGCAGATGTCTTTCACTCCCGTAGTGGAGCGGCTGGCCCGCCGGCTCTTTCCTGGGCAAGTGGCTACCAAGTTGGTTCCACCTGTGCCCTATGAGCAGGACACGTTCACTCTCGAGGGCCACGAATTGCGCATCATCAAGCAGGGCCGCACCGATAGCCCCGATTCGACGTCTCTATACGTTCCATCGATCGGCCTGATTGTCGCCGGCGACGTTGTGTACAACCAATGCCGCATTTACGTCGGCGACACCACCCCCGAGAGCCGAAAGAATTGGATCGCGGCGCTAGACCGGTTAGCGGCGCTGAACCCGGCGATGGTTGTCGCCGGTCACAAGAAGACTGGCGCGCCCGACTCTCCCTCGACGATCCAAGAGACCAAGCGTTACCTGCAGGACTTCGACCGGTTGCAGAAAACCGCGGCATCCGACCGGGAGCTGTTCGATCAGATGACGGAGCTGTACCCGCATTGGGTAGCCAATCAGTCGTGGTTGATGTTCGGATTCCCGCAGCCATAAACTACATCATCCGCCGATGCCAATGTTTCCTCGCCCATGAGGAAGGGAAAACAATCACCGATGAATCCCACGTTTTATCGCACGTTTTATCGCACGACACAGGTTGACGGCCTGTCCATCTTCTATCGGGAGGCTGGGCCGACAGATGCGAAAACGCTTCTCCTGCTCCACGGCCTGCCATCGTCGTCGCGGATGTTCGAACCGCTTTTTGCAAGGCTTTCCGATCGCTACCACCTGATAGCGCCTGATTATCCTGGTTTCGGACACAGCGACTGGCCGGACCCGAGGAAATTCGCATACACCTTCGACCATTTGGCTGAGACCATGAACCACTTCACCGAGGCGCTCGGGCTCTCGCGCTATACCCTTTACATGCAGGACTACGGTGGGCCCGTCGGCTTTCGCATGGCACTGGAGCATCCGGAGCGAGTCGAAGCGCTGATCGTGCAGGACGCCGTCGCCCACAACCGGGGCTTGGGAGCAAAGTGGAAAACGCGCCGGGCGTTCTGGGCTGATCGCGCTGCCAATGAGAGCGCATTGCGCACCAATCTCTTGTCGCTCGAGGCCGCGCGTGCGCGACACGTCGGAAACGATCCTGACGTGGAGCGCCACGATCCCGACCTCTGGACCGACGAATTTTATTTTCTCAATCGGCCCGGCCAGGCTGAGATACAAAGCGATCTTTTCTACGACTACCGAACCAACGTCGATTCCTATCCGAAATGGCAGGAATGGATGCGCGAGAAGCAACCACGGCTGCTCGTGATCTGGGGCAAATACGAAACATCGTTTGACCCGAGCGAGCCAGAGAGCTACCGCGAGGATGTTCCGAACGCCGAGGTCCACATTGTTGACGGCGGCCATTTCGCCCTGGACACGGCTGCCGACGAGATTGCTTCCTCGATGAGAGACTTTATGGCGTCTTCCCGGGAAACAGACTCGATTTCAAAAAGGAGAACAAAATGACAACTAAAGGAAAAGTCGCGGAGATCAATCGCCGCCGATTTGTTGGCATCGCGGCGATGGCGGCGGCTGCCACTCAGTTTGGCGTACCTGGCTCGGTGAGCGCCGAAACCTCGAGCAAGTCGGGAACGAGCCCATCGTCGGGTGCGACTTTCGGCCAAATTAAGCAGATCGACGCCGGCGTTCTGAACGTTGGGTACGCGGTAGTTGGTCCGGCCAACGGTTCGGCGGTTATTCTTTTGCACGGCTGGCCCTATGACATTCACAGCTTTGTCGACGTCGCTCCTTTGCTGGCGACGGCCGGCTATCGGGTAATCGTCCCGTATCTGCGCGGCTATGGCACAACGAGTTTTCTTTCAAGCGCAACCATGCGCAACGGCGAGCAAGCTGTGGTCGCTCTCGACGTTGTCGCTTTAATGGACGCTCTCAAGATCAAACAGGCGGTCATCGCCGGCTTTGATTGGGGCGCGCGCACAGCTGCCGTCATTGCGGCTCTATGGCCCGAGCGCTGCAAAGCTCTGGTCTCCGTCAGCGGTTATCTTATCGGCAGCCGGAAGGCCGCCCAGGTGCCGTTTCCCCCTGCCGCGGAGCACGCATTTTGGTACCAATGCTATTTCGCGACGGACTACGGCCGGGCTGGCTACACCAAGTACACACACGACTTTAACAAGATGACCTGGCAGCTCTCTTCGCCGAAGTGGAACTTTGACGATGCCACCTTCGAACGGAGCGCGGCCTCGTTTAACAATCCCGACCACGTGGACATCGTGATCCACAATTATCGTTGGCGCCTCAGTCTCGCTAGCGGCGAAGCGAAGTATGACGATCTGGAAGCACAGCTTGCCGAAGGCCCGAAGATCGCGGTGCCAACCATCACTATGGAAGGGGATGCGAATGGTGCGCTGCACGCGCCCGCCGAGGCCTATCGCGGAAAATTCACCGGCAAATATGAATACCGGCTGATCACGGGTGGCGTCGGTCATAATCTGCCCCAGGAAGCTCCCCAGGCCTTTGCCAAAGCTGTGGTTGACGTCGACGCCTTTTGATTGGCGAACCTGATCATCGCTCTACTGATCACTAAGACCGTCTGCATGGACCCGGGAAACAAATCCGGTTACGCTCTGGTAGAGATACGCAGGGAGGGGCCAAGTGACGGACGAGTGAGCATTGTCCTGCCAGGAAATGGGTGGCATTGCGGAGACCGCGATGAATATTTTCAGATTGGCTGCGTGGCGCGAACGCTTGCTGCTCCTGAATATCATCCTTATGATCACCTTGCCACACCAGGCGCCAGCTGAAGTACAAGGGAAGGAACTGCCGATGGCTCCCGTGGTTTATCGCACCATCCAGATCGACGGTCTATCAATTTTCTACCGGGAAGCCGGCGCGAAGAATACGGAAACGCTTCTCCTGCTGCACGGTCTTCCGTCGTCGTCGCGCATGTTTGAACCCCTTTTTGCGCGGCTGTCCGACCGCTATCATCTGATCGCGCCGGACTATCCGGGGTTCGGACACAGTGACTGGCCGGACCCGAAGAAGTTCGCGTACACGTTCGACCATTACGCCGAGATCATGAACCATTTCACCGAAGCGCTCGGACTTTCGCGCTACACCTTGTACATGCAGGACTACGGGGGGCCCGTCGGCTTTCGCATGATACTGGCACATCCGGAGCGAGTCGAAGCGCTGATCGTGCAGGACGCCGTCGCCCACAACCAAGGCCTGGGAGCAAATTGGAAAACGCGCCGGGCGTTCTGGGCTGATCGCGCTGCCAATGAGAGCGCATTGCGCACCAATCTCTTGTCGCTCGAGGCCGCGCGTGCGCGACACGCCGGAAACGATCCCGACGTGGAGCGCCACGATCCCGACCTCTGGACCGACGAATTTTATTTTCTCAATCGGCCCGGCCAGGCTGAGATACAAAGCGATCTTTTCTACGACTACCGAACCAACGTCGACTCCTATCCGAAATGGCAGGAATGGATGCGCGAGAAGCAACCACGGCTGCTCGTGATCTGGGGCAAATACGAAACATCGTTTGACCCGAGCGAGCCAGAGAGCTACCGCGAGGATGTTCCGAACGCCGAGGTCCACATTGTTGACGGCGGCCATTTCGCCCTGGACACGGCTGCCGACGAGATCGCTTCCTCGATGAGAAACTTTATGGCGTCTTCCCAGGAGACAGATTCGATTTCAAAAAGGAGAACAAAATGACAACTAAAGGAAAAGTCCTGGTACTAGTCTCGAGCGGTCATGGCTTGCCCTTGAAAGATGGCAAGGTTTATGCCGGCGCTGGCTACTACCTCAACGAACTGACGGTTCCGGTCCGCGCCCTGATGAAGGAGGGCTACGAAATCACCTTCGCCAACCCCAAAGGCAACACGCCGCAATTGGATGTCAATTCAGCTGTAGCCGGCTTCTTCGGTGGAGACGAGGCCAAGCTTCAGGACTATCTAAAATTCCGCGACACCCTGACTGGGCTCAAAAATCCAACTCGTATCTCGGATGTCATCGCATCGGGCCTGGATCAATATGACGCTGTTTTCGTCCCCGGCGGCCATGGCCCGATGATGGATCTGCTCGATGATCCCGACGCTGGCACCGTGATGAGACACTTTCATGAAACATCCAAGCCTACGGCAGTGCTCTGCCATGGCCCGATTTCACTTCTCTCGGCACTTCCTAATTCGAAGGAAGTAGTCGCCGCGCTGGCGGCGGGCGATGCCGCCGGAGCACACGCAAAGGCTCAAGGCTGGATCTATTCCGGGTATAAGATGACTATCTTTTCGACAGCCGAAGAGCAGCAGCGGGAACCGCTTGAGATTGGTGGCAAGGTTCTGTTCTACCCGGACTTCGCCTTGAGTACGGCTGGCGGTGACGTAAGCGTGCTCGCACCATGGACGAGCTATGTCCTTCAGGATCGCGAGCTGATCTCAGGTCAGAACCCGTTCTCTGATGAGGCGCTTCTGAAACTTCTTCTACCGGCACTCGATGGCAAGAAGAAGTCGGTTTCAGCGGCATAAGAATCGGAGGGAAACCGGGGACAGACGGGACGTTTACATTTTTCGACAATGGAAATTAGTGAACGTCCCGTCCCGTCTGTCCCCGGTCTGTCTGGCAGCGTTTTCTTTTTGCTACAGTCCCAGTGGCGTTCCGACTCCGGTTTTCTCTGCTCCGTTCCTTAGCGATCGGTTTCGGGTAACCCACAAGTGACGGCGACCACTGACAGCGGTATATTGATGCCGATGTCGAACGAGCAACAGTTCTCCGCGCCGGTGCACGTTCAGGAAAGCGACCTAACGAAACCCGGCACGTCACGACTGATGTGTCTCGACATTTTCCGCGGACTCGCTGTTGCCGGCATGATCGTGGTCGACAACCCAGGCAGCGATGACAAGGCGTACTGGGCTATCCAGCACACGCCATGGAATGGCTGGTCGCCAGCAGATCTAATTTTTCCATCATTCCTGTTTCTGGTCGGAGTTTCCCTTGTGTTCTCGTTTGGAGCTCGGCGTCGCCGAGGCGAGTCGCGGAAACAAATCCTGCTGCATGCGTTCAAGAGAAGTCTGCTTCTTATCGCCATAGGGCTTCTGGTGAATGCTTCCCCCATAGTCGGCCTCGATCTGCACACCTGGAGACTGTTGGGCGTGACCCAACGCATCGCGCTTTGTTATTTCGCCGCGGCAATTCTTGTGCTGTGGTCCGACTGGCGCGGACAACTGATCGCCATGGCAGTGTGCCTGGTGGGATATTGGGCACTTCTTCGCTTCGTGCCTGTGCCTGGCCTTGGAGCACCAGGTCATGACATTCCCTTCATGGATCAAGATCGGAACATTGTGGCATGGCTGGACCGTGCACTCTTCCCGGGGCGTCTGTTCAACGGAACGCGAGACCCGGAGGGAATCATCAGCACTATCCCGTGCATCGCCACGACCCTGATGGGGGTTCTGACGGGACACTGGCTGCGTTCGGAGAAAGCCCAAATCACCAAAGCGTTGGGAATGCTGTGCGCTGGCATCCTTGGCATGACGGCGGGGTATGCTTGGAACCCGTGGTTTCCCATCAATAAAAATCTCTGGACCAGTTCGTTCGCGCTGTTCACCGGCGGCTTCGCACTTGGCTTCCTGGCCCTGCTGTATTGGGCTCTGGAAATTAAGCGGTGGCGCGGCTCCTGGACGATGCCAATCCTGGTATTCGGGACGAATGCGATCGCAGCTTTCGTCGCCGACTCTTTGGTATACGGCCCGGGCTACAGCTTCAACACCAGAGGCCCGAACGGAACCACGGTAAGTTGGCATGAAGCTGCACAGTCGCGAATTGAATCAATCATCCCGAACGCGACGAACGCTTCGCTCGTGTATTCCCTATGTGCGGTGATGTTCTGCTGGATTCTGCTCTGGTTCCTGTGGCGGAAGCGGATCTTCGTTAAGGTCTAGAAGTCTGTTCTAGATCTGGGGAAAGTAGTTGGTGAAATATCGCCATTTCCACTTATTGACCTTCTCGGAGGGGTTGTGAGTGAAATCGTCTGGTTGCGTCGATTGAGTCGGAGTGGTCACGTTCTCGGACTCGCAAGAGCCGTCCCAAGGAGATAGGAATCCATGGTGCCTCGGGCCTGGTGGATCGAAAACCCACCGTAAAGCAACTTCCTTAGGACGGAGTCGGGACGCAAATGCCAGCTTGCCCATGTCAGAGGCGAGTCTCCGTTCGCGTCCTTCGCGTCGATCTTGCCACCAGCATCCAGCCAAGCTGCAACAACGCCATAATGGGTGTAAGATTCTGTGCCGGGAGGGCTTATGGCCTTGCATAAGGTGCTCCCGGCTTTTGCGATTTTCTACCTCTTCGTGAGTGTCTCAGCACAGGCACCTCTCCCTACGTCAACCCAAGGACAGCTCGCAACCGACGCCCATCTCGAAGGCATGACGCTAGACGACTTCACAAAAGTCGTCTCTCAGGCGCAGGCGGGGGAACGAGAAGCCCAGTATTTGGTCGCATTGGCCTACGAAGAAGGCCGGCTAGTAACTCGCGACCGTGCCGCGGCCGCGAGCTGGATGCTCAAATCTGCTGAACAGGAGTATGTGCCTGCTCAAGCTGGAATGGGCAAGCTGCACATTGCTGGCGTAAAGGACAATGGGCCAATACCTCACCGCGATGACGCCGAAAAATGGTTCAGGTTAGCGGCTGCGCAAGGGGATGCTGATGCCCAGTTCTGGCTGGGAATAGCGTACCAGCGGGGCTGGTTTGGAGGATTTGACGATCGAGAGGCGTTTCAATGGCTAAGGAAAGCCGCCGCACAAGGACTGCCCGACGCCCAGTTCTCTTTGGGACAGATGTACGAGGATGGCGAAGGCGTTCCCGAGAGTAACTCGTTGGCCGCCAGTTGGTATAGGAAAGCAGCGGACCACTCTCCTGCCTATCTGGGGGGAGTGTGGGAAGCTGAGGTTCAGTTGGCATACATGTATCGCGATGGCCGACTAAAGGACAAAGTGCAAGCATACATGTGGTTCGCAATCGTCGGCTCCTCTGTTGACCCTCCAACTGACGACGATATGAAACAGGCTGCTCGGCACATGACAAGAGCGCAAATCGTTCAGGCCCAGTGTCTAGCCGAGGATTGGATCAAACGGCATCCGTGGCAACGGCAAACGAACGTCGCCACTTCTCCGAGCCCCACGCTCTAAAGCCGCGAACAGAAGTTCCGCCAGTGCTTGTTGGCGTAATATCGCCATGGCACTCGTTGACCGGTTCTGAGTGTAATCGCCTGTTAACAACAATTGACTTCCAGTTAGCCCGTTACCCAGAGATGATCGAACAGCGACCGGACTCTTCCCGAGAGATCATTCCATGTAAGGGTCTCGCAGTGGACTGACCTCCGCTAAGTCCTGGCGGGATACACGCTGAATCTGATTCTGAAGTGCAGAACGAATCTCGGAGTCTTCCGGCGCGTACTTGAGTGCTTCGGAATATGCGCGCACACACTTCTCGCGAGATCGGCTCTTCAGGTAGAGATTTCCGAGCTGAATGTGAACGAAATAGGCCGTCGGGTCGAGCTCGACGGAGCGACGAAACGCTTTCTCCGCCTCTGCGTCATTTGGGTTTCTCGCCATAAATCCTGTTGATTCCACGCCAGTAAAACTCTGAGGCTGCCTGTCCGGGCAGGTTTAACGTGCCACGGAAGATGAACAGATTTCCCAATCGTTCTGCAGGCTTGGCTTCTCGCAAGGCAGGACTATCCCAATACCTGGTTGCAATAAAGTCGGATGGCCCGGCAAAGATGGTTCCCGATCTTTCCGGGAGTTCGATGAGCGCAGCGTCACGTTTCTCGTCGCTACCAAGCCAGTCGATGCCTCTTGCGACCTTTTCTTCGTCCCAAATCCAATAGAGACAGACAGGCCGGAGGTCATTCGGTTTGAGTTCCCGCTTGTAGTATTCCGCCAGTTCTTTTGACCTCTGTCCGAGGTTCACACCTTCATCGCTAAAGAGGTGATAGGCGTTCGAGGTGCCCCCGACGAACTCATTGAAATATTCCCAGGGACGCATCTGCGGCAGCGCTGATGCGACCGCAGCAACGAAAGCGATCGCTACGAAAACTTTGAGTTGCCACGTTTTGGAGGATAACGCCATCTCAAAACTGATCCCCGCGAAAACGGAAAGCAGAACAACCACAGGCAAAGCGTGACGAATTCCTGCATAGGTCGCGCCCCTCGAAAGCACGAGCAAAAACAAGACCGCCGCGGTAAGCACGACTCGCACAAGGCAATATCCAGTCCGGCGGAATGCGGCGGGTGAGAAAGAGAAACAATCCGATCAGCATCAGTACGATCAGACCGATGGGCACTTTGACAGCAATCATCGCGGGGAAGAAATATCTGGGTCCTCTAAAGTCGTATACCCTGCCAAAAATCAATTGAGGATTCTCGCGGCCCTCCATTCCGGCACGGATGGTGTCTGCAAAACCCCAGAGATAGGCGCGGGGCACCACGTGAGTCGTGGCCATCGTGGCTAGCACGGCGTGATAGTTGGGCGAAGCAACGTCGTTGATCTTGTCAACCAGCGGGCGGTTGAACGATTCCTGCCCAGCGGGAGACTCGGAATAGCGGAACAGATAGGAAGCCCATAGCACCAGCATTGCTCCGCCCAGTACCGCGCCAAGTTTCACAACTCTAAGCCAGCGCGAGTGGCTTGGCGATTCAAGTGGCTGGACGACAGCAATTACGGCACCAATGAGAGCTATGCCCACCGCAACAACGGGTGCAGAATGCTTTGCGGTCAAAGCAAGCCCGAGAAATGCGGAGCAAGCGGCAAGGTCGGTCCAGATCCAATCACGAAAGGCTCTTGCGGCGAGGACAACAGCCGTAGTCGAGAGGAGCGCCACCGGCAGATCGGTCATGACAACGGGCAGGTGCGCCGCGACCGTCGGGTCGATAGCGAGGAAAAGAAGAGTACCGAGAGAAACACCTGCGTTAAAAACGCGCTCCAGCGCAAAAGCCAAAGCGAGCAACAGAAGGCCGTTCAACCCGTACATTGCCACTCTTGCGCGCCGCTGCACAGAGTCGGGATCGTTTTGTCGGAAGACGGCAAGATTCGCAAACGTCCGTTCTCCCGGCTTGTCGTTGAATTGGCGAAGCGAATCCAGTCGAAATCCTGTTGCGTACATGACAATGCCCACCCAAAGTTTCACGAGAGGCGGGTGCTCGGGATTGATTCGGAAATCGTGGTACTTCACGTAAGAGACGCCAGCGGCGATGTGGTAGGCCTCATCGATGGTGAAGCCATCCAGGCGGGTTGAAATGGCCGAACGCAGGATTGCCAGCGCAACCAGAAGAAGTGCAAGCCACACAAAAGCGTTGCGTCTTGTGGTGAACAGATTCGCCGGAGTTGCCGGCGCCGGGGTAACGCGTGGTACGTCGGATATCTGTTTAGCCATCTAGCCAGTCAAAATTTTGTATGGGGTTGCTTGAATGAGTGTTTATACCATTGGCCAAACGGAGGTTGGTAGAGGAATGAAAGTGCGGCGAGCCGAGGGGGAATATGACGAATGGAGATGGAGTGATGACTGTGGCAGTGATTTTGGTCGTATCGTGGCAATCTGAAAGGGGTCAGTCCGGTCATTTACGAGGTTGGTCGTGGGTACTCAGCAAATCGGAAGTAAGCCCCGGGCCGCCAGCAATCATCTCAACTGGCGATAAATCGCCTTCACACTCGTTGACCCGTAGTTGATGTAAACGCCTGTTAACAACGGTAAGCTTGTTCGGATCGATCCGACTGACCTCTAAGGCAGAAGTTCCACCGCGCAAGGAAAGAACCGCATGGATAGTTTGATTCTCAAGTACCGATCGGGCGAAGAGATAAGAAAGGGTGACCGCGTACGTTTCCACGGAAATCCAGCAGAAGTCGAGCTTGTGGCCTGTGATCGAAATGACCCAGAAGGAGCGTGGCACGTGGAGGAGTATGGTGGTGGCGTAATCGATCCTCCGCACCCAATGGTCTCGGGTCATACTTTCATCCCCACAGACCAGATCGACGAGTACGAGGATCTGGAGTTTGTTTCGCGTGCCTAGATCGTGCCTCAAGGCATGGGCGACTGCTTGACCGATTCTGAGTGTAATCGCCTGATTTCGTCAGTGGCGTCGCCACTCCCCTCTGGAGAAAAAAGAGCCGCCCAGACTTCGAGCAGCTTTAGGCTTGCCGAACTGATTCTGAAGGTCCTAGTCATCGAATCGTTGCACTACCGAGAGGATCTTCCACTCTCCGTTCACTTTCTCGAGTGTCATATAGTCGGTCCACCCGGGAGTAACTAGTTTTGCGGACGCAATGTTCCCGGCAACGTCCAGTACAGTGACCTGTTCAGTGCGCTGCGCTTGCGGCACGCGAGTGCCACCGCCATCGCGTACGTCGCGCACTAGCTGCGGTCCGGTTTGCTCGCGCACCGGAATGTCTCCATGAATCTTTTGCTTAAGGTAGTGCGCATGCAAGGTTTGCTGCATACGGGCGGCATCGCCGATGTAATAGGCTTCGATGTAATTCGTCACTGTGGCACGCACGGCGGGCGCATCGGCGCTAAAGGTTTTGTTGTCTTGCGCATTGGTTGACAGGTTGAAAAGAAAAAATACACTTAAGCCGAAGGCGAGTGCGAGGCGGTTCATGATGGATTGTCTCCCTGCAGCGAAGAGATCGGACGCTTCAATTATGGCCTTTCCTTGGTGAATAAAACTACACCAAAGTCCATGGTCTGCCTTGAACTTAAGAACAAGCGGGATTCCGATTGCGGGCGCTGTTGACGTAATATCGCCATTACACTCATTGGACCCGATCGAACAAATCTCTCAATGAGTGTAATCGCCTGATTACATCAGTTACCTAGTCTGAGATACAACCACGATGAAACAATTGTTCTGGCTGCTGAACTCTCAAAGAGATGGCGTATTCCCTCACTGACCGTGTAATGGAAGTGTTTGTATGGGGTACGTTTGCGTTCTATGCCGTTGCCCGCCTGTGGACCGCCTACGCGCGAAGAAAGGAAACACCCGATAGACTGAAAGTTGAGCAGCCTTGGTGGCTGGCATGTTGTTTTGTGTTTATCGGCCTCGGTTTGGACTGGCGGTGCGCATTCGAGTGGTTTGCTGGACAGAGCTCTTTTTACACCACGCCTGTTCTGGGTAGAGCCGGGCTCATTGTGCTGGCGTGTGCCGGTGTTGCACTCCTGCTACTCTGCGTGACCCGAGAACTAAGATGGCGGTATGCCTCCACGCTTTTCTGTCTGGTTTCTTGCGTGGTATACAACATCTTGAGCGTCCATTGGATTACCTGCCGAGCTGTCCCCTATAACTGTTGATAAATCGCCATTACACTCATTGAGGGCGGGGCAGCCCTTGTCCGGGGTCAATGAGTGTATCGCCTGATTACAACAACCATCGGGTAGAATTCGAGCCTGTGAAAAATTCAGCCGAAGACGGGCACCGCCTTCGCGATCTCTCGAAGGGTCGCTCCCTTGTCCAAACAATAGCGCGTCGAGTCGGAATACTAGCGGCTTCCTTGCTGTTGCTTCTGCTGACGATCTCGTTGTGGAATCTGGCGGCATCGAAGTGGCAGCATGCGCGTAACCCGGTCCCGGGCAATTTCTATACCGTCGAGGGACTGCAGATGCACATAGAGTGCTCGGGCACAGGCTCACCGACAGTCGTCATGGAGTCGGCTGCGAGCGCTCCCTGGTCGCAGTGGCGAAAAGTGCAGCCGGAGCTTTCGCAAATCACTCGGGTTTGCTCTTATGATCGCGCGGGACACGGTTGGAGCGAGCCGAGCAAAGGTCCACGAGATGCTGAGACGATTGTTCGAGAATTGCATTCATTGCTCGATAAGGCTGAAGTGAAGCGACCGATCGTGTTGGCAGGTCATTCTGCCGGTGGTCTCTATGTTCGCGAGTATGCGCGTGAATTTCCGGCTGAGGTCGCCGGCGTTGCCTTGATCGAGTCGAGCTCCCCCGACCAACTGGATGAAGTACCTGGCTTCCGAGCCGCATACGAAGAGGACAAACGCGATGCCAATCGCCAGTTGTGGGAAGACAGGCTACGCGTCTGGTCGGGATGGGAGCGCCTGATTGGTCATTGCTCCGTGCCGGCCAAGGATTATTTAGGCTGGACAGGCCAGTACAATGCTATGGCGTGCCGACCTGATTATGTAGATACAGACGAGTTCGAATTGCCTTATTTCGAAGAGTCATTCAAACAGGCTGCGCGGCTCACAAATCTTGGCCGTATACCCCTGCTGGTCATCTCAAGAGATCCTGACCTACGAAGGGCGGGTATGACGAAGCTCCAAGTGGCGCAGCAGCCTGTAATGGCGTCGGGAGCAGGAAGCGTTCAAGTCGCTGTCTCCGCTGAGTTGGCATGTGATCGCGCGGAACTCAGGACACATGGTTCCACTCGACAGGCCCGATGTAATTGTCGCTGAGATGACTCGCCTAATCGCCTATTTGCGTGGTGGGCCGGAACCACCTTTCGGAAGTACGGCAACCAAGTAGTCGGCGAATCTTCTCTTTGGTTTCATAATCCCCGGTTTGGGCGGCCCGGCATACCGAAGACCATCGAGCGCAATGCGGTCACGTTCGACTTGAATAGTTGTTGAAAAATCGCCATTACACTCATTATGGGAGCGGCAGCCCTGTCCGGGAGTCAATGAGTGTAATCGCCTGTTACCGACAGTTATCCCCGCAAGCGAGATTTTCTTTCGAGTTGTGCCGGTTGCGGTTCCCAAAAGGCTCCGAAG
This sequence comes from Terriglobia bacterium, assembly GCA_963816865.1. Lineage (GTDB taxonomy): Bacteria > Acidobacteriota > Terriglobia > Terriglobales > Acidobacteriaceae > JAIQFF01. The sequence goes on along the minus strand of CAWFMU010000006.1, from coordinate 84,603 downwards.
GTGGCAAAGAACAGAGCAATAAACAGAGAAATAACGGATGCCGCACCCCAGCCCATCTCGTGGTATCCAAGCAGCCGAACATTGACGTAATTGACAACGAAATTGAATGGCACGCCCACTACGAACAAAAAGACAAAACGATACACCCACTTGTTCGGTATGCTTGGCACCGTTTTGCTGAGGATAAAAGCCATTCCCACTGCAATTGCGATCCTAGCGATAATTCCAAGGAGGGATAACATAGTTTTCTGGCTAAAGAGTAGAAGGTACGGGCCGTGGGCGTCTAGATTACGTTCGCTCATAGCATCGAAGTCAGATGAGTGTCGAAGAATCGCCATGACACTCATTGACCCTTTGGGGCAGGGGAGGGGTGGGTCGTCGATGATGAGTGTAATCGCCTGTTAACGACAGTTGACGTTCAGGCGCATAATTAGCATGTGCGAGCTGCACTCGGAAAAGACGGCGAGTGCGCCAGGAGGTCACGGATGAAGAGGGATATGACCGTTGGTTTCGCGTGCTTGGGAGTGCACCTGCTGCTTCTTGGTTTCATAGCTTTCCCAACCTTAGTTCTTGCCGGTGGCAAAGAATACCCGATACAGGGGACTGTCACCGCGCTGGGGACGAGTCAGGAGACGACGGGTGGAGGAAGCACTGCCGTGGGTGGAGGAAGCACTGCCGTCGTTACTCATGTACATCGAACCTACACTGTAAAAACGCCTGACCGAGTCTTCGTGCTGGAATGCCCCTATTGGATGGACGGCTTTCACATTCTCTCGGCAAGTGAATGTGGCGGGAAGAAGAAGATCGAGATTGGTGATGCGATTCGTTTCCGTGTAGAAAAAAACCGTGTCCACGTGTTGACCGCCGAAGGCAAGGACGAAAAACTGGGAGTTGTGAGCGAAGCCATGAAGGAGGGCTGGAATGAAGTCCCTCCTACATCGCAGCAGCCATAAATATCGGGCCCCCGGCTAGACGAGAAGCCCAATTCCAGACTAGCGCAGTAGGTAGACAGAGGTGCCGTCTCAGTCTTAAACCAATCTCTCTGAACGCGCCACCGGGCCGCTCTCAAAGCTCCGGCGGGGTTGGTTGAGCGAGTTCTTCGTCAGCGGTGAGCCTGATCGGTTTGAACCCGCCGTGGGAGCGGTCGTAAAGCCAGATGGCTCCAAAGACAATCAGCAGCAGGGCCGGAAACACCGCCACCAGACGAAAGGACATCTGCGACGCGATTACTTCGCCGCCCTGCGCCTTGTAGTGGTCGTATACCTTTCCCATCTGTGGCAGCACGAAGAAGACCGACGACATGCCTGCCGTACCCATCAGCCCCATCAGCACCGCGCCGCCGCGCGGGAACCGCTCCGATGCTGCCGCCAGCATGGTGGGCCACATATAGCAGACTCCCGTTCCCCATATCGTCGCCGCCAGCAACCCCGTAACCGGTGAGTTGGCGATGCTCAGCGAAATGAGTCCAAGCGAGGCCAGCAGGCAGGAGAACCAAAGCAGTCCGACGGGCGAGAACTTGTGCGCCATGGGTCCTGCGAAGTGGCGCATCACGAACATCATGGCGCTGACATACACCAGCAGCAGAATTCCGGGCATGTGCACGGTCCGGGTCAGCGCAAATTGCACCCATTGACCCGGCGCCAGCTCAGAGGCTGCGGTGAGGAACATAGAGAAGAACCACACCAGGAAAAACGGGCGAAAGAACTCCTTGATCATTTCGCCGGTCGAGATCCCGGCGGCCACCCGCTCCGTTGGAGGGAATTTGCTGGCGAGCAGAAGCGAGCCGAAAGTCACCGCAGGAACCAGCACGCACGCCATTTGTAGCCGCCAGTCGACGTTCAGCTTGCTGAGGCCAGCGCCGATCAGTCCGCCGACAATCAGCCCACCCGGCCACCATGCGTGCAACAGGTTCAGCCTGTGCGTTTGGTCGTCGGGGTATAGCGTCACTGCGAGCGGGTTGATCACAGTCTCCGTCAAGCCCCAGCCGATACCACTGACCAGCGCCCCGGTCCAAAGCACGCGATACGCCGAGAACCAGGCAGAAAGCGGCGCCGCGCAGATCACGATCAAAGTACCCACAATAAAACAGATGGATGAAAGCGCCATCAGAGGCCGCATGCCGAGATAGTCCAGCAGCGGACTCCCGATCATGATGGTAAGAGCGAAGCCGAAAAACGCCACCCCCAGAACCGTTCCGATCATTTGCCCTGAGTGAACCGGATCAATCGGATCAAGAAATTGATGCTGCAAAACAGCAGCGAGATTGCCGCGAATGCTGGCTGCAATACCCGCAGTGACCAGGGCGAGCACGCTAACCAGGAAGAGTCTCGCCTTGTCGTAGGTTGCGTGCCGGTCGCCTATCTGGCGGCCGGATCTGTGGCGATCAGTTGCGCGCGGATTCCCGGCAGCGGGTCCGGTTCTGATACTGGATGGCGTCTTAGCCACAGAGTTCTCCTCCGACAGAAAATTTAGGATGACCCAGAACTATGGAGATGCCTTCGTCCGGTCCAGATTCCAGAGTCTAGTCCGGCGGCCCACCGTCCAAGATGCATGTTCAACCGACGCCCACCCTTCGGCCCCACGAGTTTATCTTGAAACCGACAAAGGTGCCCCTCGATAAGAGCGAAGGCGGTCTGCCCGGAGTGACGGTCTAAAACAGGCGATTACACCAACCATCGGGTCAGTGAGTGTTATGGCGATTTATCACCAGTTATCGTCGGATGCGTTGCTGCTATGCCGGTAAGTCACCCACGACGATGTTTCCACATGGCACGAATCCAGCCCTCTGCAGCGTCTTTCGGCTCGACTGATTTGCCACATTGCACCGGGCAGCGGGCACGTTGCCCTCACCTCGGCACACCGCTTTCAACTCCTGAACGAGATACGCCCCTAGTCCTTTGCGACGAAAAGGTTCGGCAATCTTCATGTAAATATCACCATAAGGCCGGTTGTAGTGATATAGCACTCCCCCTGTGCCTGCGATCTCACCCCCAAGGGTGACTACCCAACCTGTTTCGACATCCAGTTCACGTTGCCGCAGAGGTTCGCTGTCATCCGCGTAAGCAGCCCGAAACTGCGCACCCGGTGGTGCGTAAGAGGTCTCAAAACCATCCTCGAACAAAATCTTTTCAGTCCGCAGGTTCGTCGTGAATGTGTGAAGCATCGTCGTAAGCAAGCGGTCGTTGGTCTGCGTCTCAATAATCTTTGCGCCACAGACGGCCAACAAGCTCGCGAATAGGTCGAACGTTCGCATTCGATGTGCAGGTTGCACGTAGAACTCATACAGGGCCGGGCTTTCTTGCCAAGGCCCGGCCATCGCCACTGATCCATAGCCCACTTCGGTGCCATTCAATTCCAGCGCGTACTCCCGAGTCCAGCCGGGTCGTTCATGGATCGAATCATGAATGATCTGGCATTTCATCTCCTCGCGGTACGCTTCCCGCAAAGGAGCAATATCGACGAGTTGAGCGATACGCGTGCCGATAGCCATGCGAACATCATTTCACCTGGCGAACCGAGCGGCAACTGAGTCAGAGCAGGTAGAGGTCTGCACCTTGAGAATGCGCGCTCGAACGCCAACTATTGCTAACAGGCGTTTACACTCATTGAGCCCAGACAGGGCTGCCACTCCCACAATGAGTGTAATGGCGATTTTTCGTCAAATACCAGAACGTTTCGATTCGTCTAGGCTACCGCTAGTTGGATTCTAAGTGCCCGTAGCCTCCACCTGTGGGGCACCTCCGCACGATTCGGGCGAACCCGGCCAGCTAGTCCCTCGGTACTTGCCCAGAATGCGGCCGACCAGCAGAACCAGAGGAAAAACGACTCGCTGAATGGCTATAGGAGGCGTCATCACCGCCTGTGTGTGCCGATGCCGCCACAACACGTGCGCCAGGTAGAAGACCGACGGCCTACCAGACGTACTTGCGTTGAGAACCGCGAACAGCGCCTGGAGGTAGCGATCAAGGTCAACCGCCGGAATCGCACGGCCACTTAACTCTAAGAGATCCTCCCCGGCATTCCACCAACTATGAACGATGCCTGCAGGAAAAACTGCAGTCCCGCCCGCCGACACAATGATCTTCTCATTCCCCACTCTGGCTCCGAGTGAGCCCACTTTGACGCCTCCTTCTTCCCGCTGATGGAAGTGAACGTGAATCGGCGGGCCGTTCATTCGCGGTGGCAATGAACCCTCGATCGTCAAAACAATTTGTCCGGAGGCGTCACGCTCACGCCGCATCCGCACAATCTCTCCAGTGTGCCGGTTCTCCAATGTCAAAAAGCTATCCACGATTTGATCCTCGTATGCGTGAACCGCTTTGCCCTAGTGTGATACTGCGGGTCAACTACCACCCCAAGGGCAGCTTGCTGCGGGGCGGTGAGTGTAATGGCGATTTTTCACCAGCGATTGGTACGACTGAGATCAATGCCATACTTGTGTAATAGACAGGATTCTGCGCTCCTTGTTGTTTCCTAAAACCAGCGCCGCACCTGCAAGCGGTACTGTTTGTATTCGTTGGGGAAGGCTTCTTCCAACTTCGCCTCTTCGACCGGAATCACTATCCAGTTAATGTAAGCAACCGTGAAGGGGAGAAGAACGACTGGCCAGATTTGTTTCAGTAATCCCGCTTCTCCGAGGTAGGCCAGGACAATGCCTACATACATTGGGTTTCGAGTGAAGCGATATGGTCCCCACGTCACCAGTTTCCCAGATAGCTTACCCGGAACCGTTGTGGTTCTAGCCTTAGCGAAAAGCACGAGACCCCAGCCCGCAATGACCGCACCCAAAGCAAATAGCACAGCTCCGGCCGTCCTACTAACCAAGGCCGCAGTTGGAGGGATGGTGGCATGATGCACATGTTCTAGGGCTACTCCAAGGAGATAGGTCAGCACGAACACCCAAGGAACGGGCACATACAGCAGGAACCGAACCGGATTCTTCATTGCCAAACTCCTCAGATTGCGAAGCGTGTCGCGGGCCGATTCAATGGCTTTTTCTAAACAGTGGCATTGTCGCACAGCACTCAGTTGATGAAATCAGGCGATTACACTCATTGAGAGATTTGTCCGATCGGGTCAATGAGTGTAATAGAGATGGCACGCCAACCAAACAAGAGATAATAATGTCCCAGGTGCCCACGATTCGGAATTGCCGCAGTTGCGTTTGAGGCAATCTCTTGGGTTCAACAGCACAGTCATCGCATGAGACTCGTTATGTCGCGCTCCTTGCTCGTGTTGGTGTTCGTCGCTGTCATCGCAGGATTTGCGCAGTCTCCTGTTCCACCGGGACCCGCGCCCGGGGAAATGATCGACGTAGGTGGCCATAAGCTGCACATCTACTGCGTCGGGCCGCATAACGCGAAGCCTGCGGTTATTCTCGAAGCCGGGGGCGGGGCCTTCTCGAAAGATTGGACTGCCGTGCAGAGCCTCTTAGCGGAACGAGTCAGAACGTGTGCATACGATCGTGCTGGACTTGGCTGGAGTGATCCGGGACCTGCGCCTCGGACATTGGCGCAAGAGGTATTCGAGTTGCACGCCCTTCTGAAATCAGCAAACATATCCGGTCCGTTGGTGCTGGTGGGACAATCGTTAGGGGCACTGGACGTGCGCCTTTTCGCCGAGGACTATGGGAACGATGTAGCGGGAGTCGTCCTTGTCGATCCGGCAGACGAGGGCAGCATATTGTTCAATGTGCGAGCAAAACGCTGGATGAAATTGCGGGACCAGGCTATAGGCCGCACGATTCCACAGGCGCGGAACACCGGCCCGCCAAGCACCGGATACAAGCCTGAGGAGGACTATCTCGGAGACGAAGCTCAGCTCCTTTAGCTGGAGAGAGAAAAGAACCCCCAGCCATTCGGTGATCGTCCGCTTTTTGTATTGGCAGCGGGGAAACGGTTTCCACCGCCTGGAATGACGGAAGACTCGTACAAGGATATCAGGCGTGCAATCGATCAGGATCGTGCCGAGGCCGCACATCTTTCACGGAATTCGAAGTTCGTTATCGACGTTAACAGCGGGCACGATATTCAAATCGATGATCCCAAGGCCGTGGCAGAAGCAGTGGAGGAGGTCGTGGCCGCCGTTCGGAATCAGACGAGGCTCGCCTCACATTGACGTTAAAAGGCGCTGGCACCAAGCTTGCGCTATTTTGTTGCGCGCTCCGGACCGGTGACCGACAGATAAACCGTTCGCGTCCAACTGCAGAATCCGCCTGATGACTTCCTGTTCCCCTCGATCGTTCGGCGGATTCCCTGTGACTGGGCCGCTAGACGGAAATCGAGAGCTTGTAAGAGAGGCAGGGCAAAGTCAGTTCGAATCTGCGGTAGGCTCTCCAACCGAGGTGGTCGTTCCCGGAGGCGTAATTTCCGGACGTCGTTTCAAAACCGGGCGGTCATCGCCTGAAAAGGGATCCGGATCGCCATTTTGGCCTCGCTGGAGAGTGGAGGCGGGTGTCACTGTGAGGTCATCCTGAAGCCTGAAGCTGAGCGTAGATTCAGCCGGAAGCTGTACCATCGCTCCTCTGCTCGCACCTCGAATGCCGGTTCCGGCGCCGGCGCCAATCATGGCGCCGATGGCGGCGCCTTTTCCTCCACCAACAATCCCACCGAGAATCGCGCCCAGACCTGCGCCTCCGCCAATCGTCGCCGCGGAGCGCACGCTCCGGGAAGAACCCACTTTGGAATATCGGTTAGAACGCAAATCGTAGCTTTTCCCGTTGTAGGCCAGGCGAGTCACCTCGATGATCATGGCGGGCCGGCCACTAAAACGCCCCGCGCTTCGGACTTCGACAACCCTGCCCTTCATGCCGGCGCCTTCGGGGACAACGACTCTGTCACCCACGAGGATGGGCGAGGCCAGGCTGGCGAGAAAAGTGTCTCCCTTTTCGTTCAGGTCTGAACTCAACGATTCCGTCAGCCGGACGGCGAGTGTGGTCCCGTAAGGCACCACGATTTTTTCCGGAGCGCGGGGGGGAAGCGCGGAAGCAGCGAGTGGCGCCGAAGAAGAAACATCCGACCGGACATCCGCCGCGGGCACGACACTTGCGCCTGATAAAGCCGCGTACTTTGGCGAGTCCGCTGTGCTGCTTTCGGCGACGGGTAGACGAGTCGAATTGTCGACCGGCGAGACTCTTCTGGAGACTGAAGGCCCGGCGATCGTGGGAGCCGGGGATCGGGGAACGGTGCTTTGCAGCGCCGCCGACGGTTTCAGAAATGCCGAATATACGCTGGAGCGACTCGAATCGACGAGGCGCATATTGTCAACCACGACCTTGACACCTCTAACCTGCCAGGCGTCACGCACTGCGGCGGCCCGCTGATGATTGCTCACAACATAACCCGCGAGCGTGATAACGCCGTTGGCGCCGGTTACCTGAAATCGGCCCATCATCAACTGGCTGTCAGCTCGCATTCGGTTTTGTACTTCGGAGACGACTTGTGGGTTGTCCAGCCGGCGGGAGCAGCCCGTCGTCCCGGCGGTGAGCGCGCTCAGGACTCCGACGACCCCGAATACGACTCCATGTGGCCGCAATATAGTACGCCCCAGCTAAGTGAGATGCAGACTGGGCGCAGGGCGTTCACTTTTTGATGATCAGAGTCGGCCAACAAGGAGGCGGAAGAGCGACAATTCGGAGACGCTACGTTTCTTCGGTCACGCCATGGCGCACTCTCGGGTGGAGTGAAGTGAACTCAGTGATTCGATGTATTGTCCATCGGTCCAGTGGCGTCTGTAATTGCTCAGCGTCACAAAGGAGCCGATATGACGAAGCACGGAGGTTTTGCCGGGATAGACCTTAAACAATTCTTCGAGGCCTCGGTCGACGCTTTGCAAAATAATCGCGGGTCCGCAGAAACCGGCAATCTGGCAGTTCGCCACAATCGCCCTCTGGTTGAAAGAAGCCGAATTGGTGGCAATTCAACCGACCGAGCCTTGGCGGACGCGGCTAGAGCCTTAACAGCCTTGTGGGGGACCTAGACTTCTCGATGCTTATGCGGCACAGCGGTGTTCGCGGACGCTTTGAGGTCCCTTCGGAAGCTGAATCGGCCGCTTGCAATTGGGATAGTTCGGGCACGCCAGATAGGTCGTGAGGTGCGCTTTTCTGAGGACCAATTGTGCGAAGCATCTGGGGCAGCGCGATGTGGGTTTCATGCCTTCATTGAAGTATCCTGAAGCTGCATTGGCAATACAGGAAATACTTTAGACGAGGCCCCGCTTTTCCGCGCGGCGGCGTACCCGGGGCTTGATGGCGGGCAACCGATGGGGAACGCCCGCATCCCACCTATCGCTGTGTCCTTCCCTCGACGAAATCTCCGTCCTGAGCGGCCTCACCTTCGGGTTGTACCCGAGGTCCCGAAAGCCTCTTACCGCTGGTTGCAACGGCGAAATAGAGGGTGGCTTTGGGCAATGCTCCTGGGAGTCCTGTCTGGAGGTCTTATTCTCTTTTTCACCAACTGGCTGTCCCGATAGCAAACCCTATTCCGACGCTGCAGAGCGGCAACGTCTTGAGAGCACGTCTCACGTTCTGGGGTCGAGCGCTTGTGGGCCCATTGTCGGAACGATCGTAACTTGTAATGCTATCCCGGTGGGCCGAATATCTGGACAACGTGTCTACCGTCCTTCTTATCGACGACAGCAGGTTTCTGCGAAGGGCTAATGAACTTTCATTGGCGAAAGCAGGGCATAAAATCCTCACTGCATCAGATGGTGAGGAGGGGCTTCGTCTCGCGCGGGAGAAGAAGCCGGATGTCATTGTTCTGGACATGATGCTGCCGAAGCTAGGCGGGGCGCAACTTCTTCAACTTCTCAAGGGCGAGCCCGTGACGGCCAAGATTCCGGTGATTGTTCTGAGCAGCCTTCCCCAAAAAAATGAGCTGAAGCTCATATCTGAAGGTGCCGCGGCGTACCTGGAAAAATCAAGCCTAGCTCTCGACCAGTGTTCGAGCGAACTCTCGAGAATCATTACCAAGGTCCTCGCTTCAGTTCCCGCGACGATCTAATTCCTTTCTAAGAGTCGGAAAACCGACCTCGACCGCTTTTATTCAGTCGGGGCGCTCTCGCTTGTCACAATCTCCGCGACCTATCTGAAAACTTCGCTTGATATCTTAAGGGGACCCCGTCATGCATGAGCGCATCTATTTCATCGATCATCAAGGTAAAAGGGTTCTCGTGGTTGACTTTTCAAAATGCCCGGTCCATAAGGTCGAGGAGGTTGCTCGCGCGGTGCCCGACTATGTAACCGCGCAGCCCCTGAACTCGGTTCTGGTGCTCTCAGACTTCACGGCGGCACAATTTAACCAAGATGGACTTAGAGCCTTAAAGGAAACTGCTGTCTTCGATAAACCATTTATCAAGAGATCAGCGCTGCTGGGAACGCAAAGCTTCCCGAGGGATTTCTACGACGAGATAACGAGCTTTTCGCGACGCGATCTACGTATCTTCACTACTCGCGAGGAAGCTTTGACGTGGCTGGTGGCAGATTCGGCGGGCTCTAAAAGCCGCTGAAACGGAATCCCCCCTCGATGCTTTCCGCGATGCCGTGCGAAGAATCCTTGGCGGCTTGCTCGATTCGACAGTGCCGACTCTTCGGCTGCCGGCGAGTGGCAGACCACTTCTTTTGGAGTGTAGAATGGCCCGCGAGCCGCTCGGGACCTCGCTGTCAGCGTTGGTAGGGCTGGTCCCGTGGTCTCCCCGAATGCTTTAGCGCGCTTAGAACACAAGGTCCACAAACCAGAAGGAGAGGCCATGCGGAACCGATGGCACCGGTCAAGTTCACGAGTCAGACCCTCCACCAACGACGGCCGGAATTTGGCGACAACGCTGTGGGGCCTTGGTTTTGTTGTTTTCATGGTTCTATCGTCGGGTGGATGTGGGAGCAAGAACGTGTCGGCAGCGGCGGCTCCCCCGCCAAACGTCCAGATTGTCGAGATCATCCAGCGAGACGTTCCCGTTTATCACGAATATCTCGCGACTCTGGATGGTTACGTAAACGCACAAATCCAGCCGCAGGTTTCGGGCTACCTCATCCGGCAGAACTACGTGGAAGGCGCGGTGGTAAGCAGGAACCAGGTGCTTTTCAAGATCGATCCCAGGCCTTTTCAGGCGATCGTGGATCAAGCCAAGGCGCAGGTCGCACAGGCTGAAGCGCAGCTGGGAAAGACCCAGTTGGACGTGCAACGCGACACTCCCCTGGCCAAAGAAAGAGCAATTGCGCAGAGCCAGCTGGACAACGATATTCAAGCCAATCTCGCCGCTAAAGCGACCGTCCAGGCCGATAAAGCCGCACTGGAACAGGCCGAACTGAATCTGGAGTTCACCAATGTTCGTTCGCTGGTCGACGGGGTTGCCGGAATCGCCGCCGGCCAGGTGGGGAATCTTGTAGGCCCGCAGATCGTGCTCACCACGGTTTCTCAGGTTGAGCCGGTCAAAGCTTACTTTACCGTGAGCGAACAGGAATATCTGGCCTTCGTCCAACGCAATCCGACGGAAGCGGATCGAGCGGCGCGCGAGAAACAGTTGGAGCTGGACCTGATCCTTTCCGACGGATCTACCTATCCCCGAAAGGGAAAATTCTTCGCCGCCGATCGTCAAGTGGATATCCAGACGGGATCGATTCGGCTGGCTGGCCTGTTTCCGAATCCAGGAAATGTGCTTCGTCCCGGCCAGTTTGGCCGTGTCCGTTTCATCAGCTATGTCCGGAAAGGCGCGCTGCTCGTGCCCCAGAAATCCGTGGTGGAGCTGCAGGGAAGCTACCAGGTGGCAGTAGTCGGGAGCGACAACAAAGTCAGCTCTGAGGACGGTGACAGTCGGGGAACGTACTGGCGCCATGTGGATCGTTAACGACGGTCTCAAGCCGCAGGAGCGGGTTGTGGTTGAGGGCGTGCAAAAAGTCAGGGAAAACATGCAGGTCAATCCCACGCTTCTGGCGACTCCAGGACAAGGCAACTGAACCATGTCCAAGTTCTTCATCAATCGTCCAATCGTCGCCATGGTGATCGCGATTGTCACCGTCATCGTCGGCGCCGTGACCATCACCGGCCTTCCCGTCGCCCAGTTTCCCAACATCGCGCCCCCCGAAATACAGGTACTTGCCACCTACGTGGGCGCGGATGCGCAGACCCTCGAACAGGCGGTTGCCACTCCCATCGAGCAGCAGATGAGCGGCGTGGACAACATGAATTACATGTACTCGCTGAACGCGACGGGGAATTCGCAAACCACGCTGATCGTAAATTTCGATGTCAAGACGGACCCCAATACCGATCTGATTCTCGCCCAGTCAAGAGAGACCCAGGCCGCATCCCAGCTACCCGTTGACGTTACCAATTATGGAATCACGGTAAGAAAATCAGTCACCGCTCCGTTGATGCTGATCGCGGTCTATTCCCCGCATGGCACCTATGACGCAAGGTTCCTGGCGAATTACGCATTCATCAACCTGGTTGATCCCATCACGCGGTCGCAGGGGATCGGCCAGGTCCAGGTATTTGGAGCAGGCCAGTACGCCATGCGGTTGTGGGTCAAGCCCGACCAGTTAGCCAAGCTCGGCATCACCGTCACTGAGATCGTCAGCGCGATCCAGTCGCAAAACACGGTCAATCCTGCTGGACGGGTCGGCGGCGAACCTATTCCTTCGGGACAGCAGTTCGCCTATGCGGTGCGGGCGCAGGGCCGCCTGGTCTCGCCGGAAGAATTTGGAGAGATTGTGGTCCGCGAATCGCCCCAGGGTGGCGTGGTGCGGGTCAAGGACGTCGCCCGGGTCGAACTGGGAGCGCAGGACTACTCCGTTGCCGGACGACTGAACGGTAAACCGAGTGCCATTGTTGCCGTGTACCAGTTGCCTGGGTCGAATGCGGTTGACGCCGCCAATGGGGTCAAGAAGCTCATGGCGGAGATGAAAAACCGTTTCCCGTCAGACATGGATTTCACCTTGTCGCTCGACTCGACGCGATCCGTCGTCGAGGGCATAAGGGAAATCATTATTACGTTGTTGATCGCGATTGTCCTCGTGATCATGGTCGTGTACCTGTTTCTTCAAGGATGGCGCGCGACCCTGATTCCCCTGCTGGCGGTGCCGGTCTCTTTGGTCGGTACGTTCGTGCTCTTTCCTTTGTTCGGCTTCTCCATCAACACGCTCTCATTATTTGGTTTGGTGCTGGCGATTGGCCTGGTGGTGGACGACGCCATCGTGGTGGTGGAAGCCGTCGAGCGTCACATCGAAGACGGGATGGCTCCGAAAGATGCGGCCTTGAAAGCGATGGAGGAAATCTCCGGCCCGGTGGTCGGAATCGCGCTGGTACTGTCGGCCGTATTTATTCCCACCGCGTTCATCCCGGGCATTACGGGAAGGCTCTATCAGCAATTCGCAGTGACCATTGCGATCTCCGTGCTGCTCTCGGCGTTCAACGCGCTAAGCCTCAGCCCTGCGCTGGCTGCACTGCTGCTTCGCCCCAGGAAACCCAGCCGAGGCCTTCTGAGAAGGTTTTTCGACGCATTTAACCGGCTATTCGAACGCATCACGAACGGTTACGTTCGAGTTTGTGCGGCCCTCATTCGCAAGAGTGTCGTGGCCTTCATCATGCTGGTTGGGTTTGGTGTCGGCGCCTGGTTCTTCGGCGGTAAAGTTCCGTCAAGCTTTCTTCCTGACGAGGATCAGGGCTACCTTTACATCAACCTGCAATTGCCGAGCGCGGCCTCCACCGAGCGCACCGACCTGGTGGCAAGAAAGATTGAGGATGTTCTCGCTCACACTCCGGGAGTGCAAACCACGACTACGGTCCTGGGCTTCAGTTTGCTCAGCTTCACCCGATCCACATACAACGCGTTCTTTTGGGTCACCTTGAAACCGTGGGACGAACGCACTGACCGGGAAACCCAGTTTCAGGTGATCAAGGCGCGGCTGAATCGTGCGCTCAGTCAGATCCCGGAAGGTATTGCTTTTGATTTTTCACCTCCCGCCATTCCCGGTGTGGGCACCTCGGGCGGATTCACATTCGTCCTCGAAGATCGTGCCGGCAAGGATGTGCAATTCCTGGCCGACAACTTGAACACGTTCCTGGCGGCTGCCCGCAAGCGTCCTGAGATCGCGGGAGTGAGCACTACGTTCCTGGGCAGCGTACCCCAGCAGTTCATCAACGTGGACCGCGACAAGGTGATCAAGCAAGCCGTCCCCATCGGCGATGTTTACCGGACCATTCAGGCGTTTATGGGAGGATTGTTCATCAACTACTTCAACCGCTTCGGCCGCCAGTGGCAGGTTTACATCGAGGCCGAGGGCGACTACCGAACGAGAGCCGAAAATGTCGGGCAATTTTATGTCAGAAATCAAAATGGCAGGATGGTTCCGCTCTCCGCATTGACCAGCTTCCAACCGCTCTCCGGGCCTGAATTCACCATGCGCTACAACCTGTTTCGCTCAGCGCAGATCAATGGGAGCGCAGCTCCTGGCTACAGCTCAGATCAGGCGACGGCTGCCCTGGAAGAAGTGTTTGCGCAAACCATGCCAGCAGAGATGGGCTACGACTATATCGGCATGTCATATCAGGAGAAAAAGGCCCAGCAAGGCGTGCCTCCGGCCGCGATCTTCGGATTGTCGTTGCTGTTTGTTTTTCTCATTCTCTCCGCCTTGTACGAGAGTTGGACGCTGCCCTTCACCGTACTGCTCAGCACGCCGGTAGCAGTGTTTGGAGCGTTCTTCATTCTTTGGCTGCGCCGCGTATTGCTGGCCGCCTTCTTGCCTCCGTACATGGTCCAGATTGAGACCGATGTGTACTCGCAAATCGGCCTGGTCATGCTGATCGGCCTGGCAGCAAAGAATGCCATCCTGATTGTGGAATTCGCCAAGGACGAATACGAACAAGGCAAGCCTCTGGTGGATGCGGCCCTCGACCGGGGCCAAGCTTCGTCTTCGGCCGATATTGATGACCTCGCTGGCCTTCATTTTTGGGTGCATCCCGCTGTGGACAGCCGCCGGGGCCGGGGCGGTGGCCCGGCAGATCATGGGCACGACCGTCATAGGGGGCATGTTGGCGGCCAGCGCGATCGGCATTTTCTTTGTCCCGGCGGTGTTCTGCGTAGTCGAGAAATTCTCCGGTGCGGAGACCAGGAAACCATCTTCCGCGGGCGCGATGCCTCATCCCGCGGAAAATCCGGGAGCAGGAGACGACTAGGATGAGGACACGGACTATTCTTCCAGTCCTGCTCGTGATTCTGGGATTCGCCTGCGGTTGCGCCGTCGGGCCGAACTACAAGAGGCCGACGGTCAATGTTCCTCCTACGTATCGCGGCCTCACGCCTGAGGAAGCTGCCAAGAGCGACGCGCGATCCCTGGCAGACGAGAAGTGGTGGGAGGTTTTCCAGGATGAACAACTAAAGGAACTGGTCAAGACCGCGCTGCAACAGAATTATGACGTGCGCATAGCGGCCACGCGGATTCTGCAAGCCCAGGCGCAGTTGGGCATCACGAGGGCCGATCAGTTTCCCACCATCGCAGGCGGTGTGGCAGCGCAGAATCTGCGCAACCCGCAGACAAAATTCTTACGTGCATACGAAACCAGCGCCACCCAGGTGAGCGGGAACCTTGCCTGGGACCTGGATTTCTGGGGGAGATACCGCCGCGCCACCGAAGCGGCCCGCGCCGACCTGGCGGCCAGTGAGTGGGCTCGGCGGGAAGTCATCACTGCCTTGATTGCGAATCTGGCCGGCGCTTACTTCCAACTGCGCGCGCTTGACTTGCAGCTTGAGATCTCCCAGCGCACACTGGCATCGCGCCAGGACTCCCTTCGCCTGACCCGCCTCCTGGCCGACGGCGGTTCAACCTCCATGCTCGATGTTCGGCAAGCCGAACAGCTGGTTTTTACCGCGGCGTCCGAAGTCCCCAGCCTGGAACAACAGATTGAGCAGGAAGAAAATTTCATCAGCACTCTTATCGGGAACAACCCTGCGCCGGTTCCTCGAGGACGAAAATTGACCGAGCAGGAACATCCCCCTGTGGTGCCCGCCGGGCTTCCTTCTTCCTTGCTGGAGCGTCGCCCCGACGTCCGTCAGGCCGAAGAACAGTTGATCTCCGCCAACGCTCAAATCGGAGTCGCGCGGGCCGCATACTTTCCCCAGATCTCACTCACTGCGACAGCCGGATATCAAAGTTCCGCGTTGACCAGTCTGTTCACCGGACCGGCAGGATTGTGGAACTTTGGCGGAAGCCTCACCCAACCGATCTTCACGGCGGGCAGGTTGCGATCGAACGTCCGCCTGACAGAAGCACGGCAGCAGGAGTTCCTGCTGGGCTACGAACAGACCATCCAGGGAGCATTCCGGGATGTTTCCGATTCCCTGGTCGCATACCGCAAGACCCAGGAGTTTCGTCAGCAGCAGGAACTTCTGGTGGCCTCCGCAGAGGACGCGTCGCGCCTCTCGCACATGCGATACAACGGCGGTGTTGCGAGTTATCTCGAAGTCCTTACCAACGAAACCAACTATTTCTCCGCCGAACTCGGCCTGGTACAGGCTCAACTGAATGAGCGATTGACCCTGGTACAGCTCTACAGGAGCTTGGGCGGGGGATGGGAACGCTGAGTTCATTCCCGGTTCCTCAAAGCATGGACAGGGTCTCCCTAATCTCGATGCGCACCCGTGTTTGCGAATTCCAGCGTCCTTCTTTCTATGCGTGAGCTCGAAGGAGACATACCGAACTCTATTCATCCGTAAAAGCTGTCAATACCGATTTTATTTCCCTATTGGACACTGAGCCTTTTCATGCCACAATCGTGGCCTTTGGATTTGCCCGGTTGGGCCCAGGGGATTTGCAGATCGGTTTTGAGGAATACTCGATTGGGGAAAAAGATCAAATCACTCTCGACTCTTCTGACCCTGGCCGTGCTCGCCGCCACGGGGGCAACCGCACAAATGAGTCAGCCGATGATTGGCGAGAATACGACCAGGGTTTCCGACCACGTCTGGGTGATTATGGGTTTTCCCAATATTGCCATCGTCGTTGGTGCTCACTCGACACTGGTCGTGGACACGGGGCTGGGCCCGAAAAATGGCGCCACTGTTGCCCGTGTGGCCGCAAAGCTCGCGCCTAATAACAAGAAACTCTTTCTGACCACCACGCACTTCCATCCCGAGCACGCGGGCGGTGAGCCTGGCTTTCCGCCGGGGACCATCCTGATCCGCGACGCGGTGCAGCAGCAGGAGATGGAGAAGCATGGACAGGAAATGATAGACAGGTTCAGCGGCTTTTCGGCTCAGAATAAAGAACTGCTCGCAGGCGTTGTATTGCGGCCGCCGGACGTGACATTCAAAGAGGAAGTGGCAATCGATCTTGGCGGCGTGACCGCCCGGCTTCTTTGGTTTGGCGGGGCCCACACTAAAGGCGACGAGTTGACCTTTGTTGAGCCCGACCGAACATTGGTCTCCGGCGATGTGGTGCAGAACAAGACCATACCAAATATCTTCGGCGATGGTGGCACACCCGCGAGTTGGTTAGCCGTGCTGGATAAGGTCGCCGCCCTTAATGCCGAACACATCTTGCCTGACCATAGTGCTCCGGGCGATGGTTCGCTGGTGGCGGACGAACGGGCTCTGATCTCCGAGATCCGTACCCGTGCGCTCGCTCTCAAAACTCAAGGAGTGTCGCCCGACGACGCCGGGAAACAAATCAGCGCCGACCTCAAGACGAAGCATCCGGACTGGCCCAATACCAACGCCGCCGGATTCGTAAAAAGCGTTTACGCCGAGGTTCCATGAGCGGCTGCCACCCAGGCGGTCGGCTGCCTTTCCGTTCTGGACCGAGGGTCGCAATTGATGAGCCGATCATCTGGATGACCCAGGACGGAAGGACGTGTTTCATCATGCTGGAACCGAAGTGCAGCGTCTCGGCCTGGAAATGTCGATGGCCGCCTCGGGTGGTTGGCTTTAGCCAGCGGAATGCGTTATCGGGTATTGGTGGCGCCCGACGAGTTTGATCAGCTCAGCGTTCCATTGGTTCGCGAGCTCTCGGAACTGGTAAAGACCGGCCGGCATGTAAATTCAAAGGACAAATACCTACATTAGGAAACTTTCTCAGGAGCTCCGCGAATGACCGAATCACGAGCTGTCATAACAGGCGCGACCAAAGACCTGGCAGGAAAACACTGGAACATCAGCTTAGCCTTGGATGAAATCAGAAGAAGGATTCGATCTTATCGTGACCTCAGACTTTCCTCTGCACTCCTCCTTCTGGCTGTCGGACTGTTCTCCACGGCAGCAGCGGCCTTCCAAAGCAACGCGCCCAGCCGTCTGCAATGCGAGGCCATGCAGGAGCCGCTGGGAATTGACATCACGGCTCCACGGCTCTCATGGCAGCTCCGGGATGAAAGACGCGGCGCCCGCCAGACGGGGTATGAAATTCGCGTGGCCAGTTCTGCTGAATCGCTGGCGCAGGACCACGCCGACATCTGGGACAGCGGACGAGTTAACTCCGATCAATCCGTGAATGTCCTCTACGGCGGCCCCGCCGTCGAGTCTCGACGCCGTTACTACTGGCAGGTCCGCGTATGGGATTTGCAGGGAACACCTTCGCCTTACAGCCAGCCGACCTGGTGGGAGATGGGGTTGCTGTCTTCCCAGGACTGGAAAGCGAAATGGATCACGCGTGACATGCCGCTGGAACGCGGTGACTACGAGTCGTCGCCAAAGTGGATCTGGGCAGCTAACGATAATGCTCTCACCAATGCGACGCCGGGCAAACACGATTTTCGCTTTACCCTCAAGCTCGCGCAAAAACCCAAAGCCGCCACGCTTTTCATAACGGCCAAGGACAACCTCGCAGCCTGGGTGAACGGCAAGCAGGTAGTGACCGAGTCGCCGATGGGAAACTTCGGCCGAGCTAGAGATCCGTGGGGTTATTTCCGGGTCATCCCGGTCGAAAAGCTCCTTAGCGCGGGAACCAATTCTCTGGCCGCAGAGGCGATTGTTCAAAAGGATCACGATCGCCCTGCCCAGGCTGGTTTCATCGCGGTTCTCCGCGTCGAGATGGCGGACGGCAAAATCGAACGTTTCATTTCGGGGCCGGAATGGAAGGCTGGCCCCGAGCAAACGAGCAATGGCTGGACTGGCCAGACATTTGACGATTCGTCCTGGCCTGCTGCTGTGGTGGTCGCCGAGATTGGGCAGGAGCCGCTGGGCACGCCCTGGCCGGCGCAGCCGGTTAACCTGCTGCGAAAAGCTTTCAGCGTAGCCAAGCCAGTACGGAGCGCTCGCATCTATTCAACCGCGCTGGGAACTTATCAGCTCTATTTGAATGGTCAGCGGGTCGGAAACGATGTGCTGGCGCCAGGTTGGACCGACTATCGCAAGCGGGTGGTTTACCAGGTGTATGACGTCACCTCGCAACTGCGACAGGGAGGAAATGCTGTTGGCGCGATTCTGGGCGGAGGCTGGTACGCCGATGGTTTGGGCTGGTTGCAGACGCGATACAATTTCGGGCCGCCGCCGGTCCGGTTGCTGGTGCAACTCGAAGTGGAATATACCGACGGTTCGCGCGATTCCGTTCTGAGCGATGAATCGTGGAAGGCCAAGCAATCTCCCATCGTCGGCTCGGAAATTTACAACGGCGAAAGCTATGATGCCCGCCTCGAACAGAGTGGATGGGACCAGGCCCCCTTCTCCGACTCGCGCTGGGGGGCGGTTACGGTAGCGCCGGCATCCCCGGCTCCCGTGGTCGCGCAGAATTTTCAACCCATCCGGGTCAACGAAGTCCTCAAGCCCAAGACCGTCACAAATCCGACGCCGGGAGTCTACATTTTCGATCTTGGCCAGAACATGGTCGGCTGGGCGCGATTGCATGTTTCGGGCAAAGCGGGGACCAAGGTGCGCATCCGGTTCGGAGAGGTCCTCAAACCGACCGGCGAACTCTACACCGAGAACTTGCGTACAGCCGAAGCCACGGACACTTACACCTTGCGCGGAAAGGGAAGCGAAACGTTTGAGCCCCACTTTACTTTCCACGGTTTCCGTTACGTCGAACTTACGGGCTACCCGGGAACCCCCACTGCCGACGCGATCGAAGGCGTGGTCTTTTATACGGCGGCGCCTTTCACCATTCAGTTCAGCACCGCGAATCCGATTGTGAACCAGTTGTGGAGCAACATTCTATGGGGACAGCGCGGCAACTTTCTGAGTGTGCCCACCGATTGCCCGCAACGCGATGAACGCCTGGGATGGATGGGCGACGCGGAAGTTTTCTGGAGAACGGCTTCGTTCAACGCGAACCTGGCCGCTTTTTCCCACAAATTCACCACCGACATTCGGGACGCGCAAAGTCCCACAGGTGCGTTCGCTGATGTGTCGCCACGCGTTGGCGATACCACTGACAGCGTCGCGGGATGGGCCGATGCCGGCGTCATTATTCCGTGGTCTGCATACCTGCAATTTCGGGACGTCCGACTTCTGCAAGACAATTGGGCTGCGATGGAAAAATGGATGGAGCACATCGCAGGCTCGAATCCGAACGGTCTCTGGTTGAAAGAGCGCGGAAACGACTATGGCGACTGGCTGGCCATCGGCAGCAAGACGTCAAAGGACCTGATCGCCACCGCCTACTGGGCTTACGACGCGTCCCTCATGATGCGCATCGCGCAGGTGCTCGACCGGCCTCAGGATGAGCAGAAGTATCGGGAAGTGTTCGAAAAAGTCCGCCAAGCATTCAACCAGGAATACGTAACAGCCGATGGGGTGGTCGGAACCGGCAGCCAAACCAGTTACGTGCTGGCGTTGCACATGAACCTTCTCTCACAGAAAAATCGGGCGATTGCGGCGGAAAAATTGGTGGAGGATATCAAGGCGCACGACTGGCACCTGACCACCGGTTTCCTCGGTACTCCCTATCTAATGATCGAGCTCAGCAACAGCGGGCATAGCGACGTCGCATACCGGTTGCTATTGCAGAACACTTATCCCTCCTGGGGATACATGATTGAGCACGGCGCGACCACGATGTGGGAACGATGGAATGGCGACCAGATGATGGGCGACCCGTCCATGAATTCGTACAATCACTATGCTTACGGAGCTGTCGCCGAGTGGTTATACCGCTACGGAGCCGGCATCGACGAATCCACCGAAGACCCGGGTTTTCATCGTATCGTCTTACATCCGCAATTCGATTCCACTCTGGGGGAAGCCAAGGCGACATTCGATTCCTCGTATGGTCCCATCACCTCGAATTGGAAGGTCGATGACAATTCGGTCAAGTGGGACGTCGTAATTCCGCCCAATACGACCAGCCTGATTTATCTGCCGGGCGGCGTGGCCACCAGAATTCTGGAGGGTGGGAAGGACATCCGGCAGAGCGCGGGAGTCTCGCTGGTTCTCAAAGACAGTCACAACGCGATCTACGAAGCGGGCGCGGGCTCCTATACGTTCACGGTTGAGGAATGAGTGTTTAGGGAATCGCTAACCTGGGATGGCGGCGAGCGATTAAATTCAATAGATAAATAGATTCATTTTGCTTGACAGAGCACGGCTCCCATCGCTAGAGTTGCGCCGGCAATCCGACTCAGTGATTTGTTGCGGAGGGGTGCGTCTGGACATTTTCGTTCGCAGCTTCGGGTGTCCCCTTTCGCTTAGACCTCCGCGGTCTGAATTTTCATTCCCCCGGCGATTTTCCCAATGCCCCCAAAGGACATATTGACATGAACCGATACCTGACCTCGTCGCTCCGCTGGCTTGCAATTGGAATCACACTGACGGCCATGACTGGCTTGGCCAGCGGTCAAAGCTCAAGTGACCCTCTGGAGCAGGGCTTCCAGCAGCCGCCTGAGTCGGCGCAGCCGCGGGTGTGGTGGCACTGGATGAATGGCAATATCAGCAAGGAAGGCATCAAGCTGGATCTGGAGTGGATGCATCGCGTACGGATTGCAGGATTCCAGAACTTCGATGCTGCGCTGGCCACACCCCAGGTGGTGGATCACCGGCTGGCTTATATGACGCCGGAGTGGAAAGACGCTTTCAAATACGCGACCACCCTCGCCGATCAACTGGGAATGGAAATGGCGATTGCGGGTTCGCCGGGCTGGAGCGAAACGGGTGGACCATGGGTTCCCGGGTCGCAGGGAATGAAGAAGTATGTGTGGAGTGAGACGCTCGTTGAAGGCGGCAAGCCCTTCACGGGAGCGCTGGCTCATCCGCCGTCGAACACTGGAGCTTTTCAGAACATGGGCGTTCGCGACTCTCTTGCCGCGCCCGCGGGCGCTCCCCCGCCTCCGCAGTATTACGCTGACGCCGCGGTGATCGCGTATCGCAGGGCAGCAAGTGATGTGTCGCTTGAATCACTGCATCCGAAGGTGACAGCCAGTGCGGGCAGCCCTGATGCAACGATTCTCAGCGACGGAGACCTGGAAAAGACGACCAGGCTTCCAATCCCAAAGGCCGGCGAAAGTAGCTGGATCCAGTACGAATTTGTGCAGCCGCAGACACTGCGTTCCCTCACCATCGTCACCAAAGGCGTGGACTTCATTACTGCCATGGTGGCCGGCATCTCTGAGCCGGAAAAGTCGTTGGAAGCCAGCGACGATGGGCAAAGCTTCCGGTTGGTTCTGAAGGTGCCCGAAGGCGGCGCTCCCTCACATACGCTTTCGTTTCCGGCGGTGACGGCGAAGTTTTTCCGGGTCA
This sequence comes from Terriglobia bacterium, assembly GCA_963816865.1. Lineage (GTDB taxonomy): Bacteria > Acidobacteriota > Terriglobia > Terriglobales > Acidobacteriaceae > JAIQFF01. The sequence goes on along the minus strand of CAWFMU010000006.1, from coordinate 62,952 downwards.
CGTTCAAACGCACTCCCCCACCTCCCGTGCCGGCGTGGGCCAGCGCTATCGATCCCGAATCGCTGGGGATCAAGATCGGTCCGCCTCCAACCGACTACGAGATTGCTGAGTTGGTCCTGCATCCGGGAACGCGAGTCAATCGCTTCGAGGAAAAAGCTGCCTTTACGCCGGTGCCCGACGTCTATGGATTCGCCACGCCTCAGGTGCCGGCAGCGGAAGTCGTTTCAAAATCGGACGTAGTGGACCTGACTTCGAAAATGCGCCCCGACGGCACGCTCGACTGGACACCTCCGGCCGGCAACTGGGTCGTGCTGCGTTTTGGTTACTCGTTACTGGGTATTACCAATCATCCGGCGACTGCGGAAGCCACCGGCCTTGAGGTTGACAAGCTGAATCACGGCTACGTGAAGAAGTACATGGACCAGTATCTCGACAGCTACAAGGAGACCGTAGGCGCGGATTACATGGGCAAGCGCGGCATCCGTTACGTCATTACCGATAGCTGGGAGGCGGGTTCGCAGAACTGGACCGACGACATGATTGCGCAGTTCAAGAAACGGCGGGGCTATGATCCCGCGCCCTGGATGCCCGTCCTCACCGGGCAAGTGGTCGAAAGTGCCGAAGCCAGCGATCAGTTCCTGTGGGATTTCCGTAAGACCATTGGCGATCTGATCGCGGATGAGCACTACGGCCAGGTACAGGCGTCGCTCAAAGAGCGCGGCATTGGCCACTATTCGGAGTCGCACGAGAGCGGACGAGCGTTCGTCGCCGATGGTATGGAAGTGAAGAAACTGGCTGACGTCCCGATGAGCGCGATGTGGACGCAGGTCCCCGGTATAAACAAAGAACAGTTCGGATACAACGCGGACGATCGCGAGTCGGCGTCCGTGGCGCATATCTACGGCCAGAATCTTGTGGCGGCAGAGTCGTTGACCGCGGGCAGCGGCGCCCTGGGCGTGGTCGCCGGAAACGTTGAAGCCGACAGCGGACCAGGAATTACTAAACGGAATCAATCGCTTCGTCATTCACGAATCCGCGCACCAGCCCTTGATCGACAAGGCGCCGGGACTGACGCTTGGGCCCTTCGGACAGTGGTTCAATCGCAATGAAACCTGGGCCGAGCAGGCCGGAGCGTGGACGGACTATCTGGCGCGCAGTTCATACTTGCTGCAGCAAGGGCACTTTGCCGCGGACGTGATTTATTTCTACGGTGAAGACTCGAACCTCACCGCGATCTTCGGCGACAAGTCTCCCGACGTGCCGGCCGGCTATGGTTTCGACTACATCAACGCCGACGGACTGATCCATGAACTGAGCGTCGCGGATGGGCGGATCACGACTAAGAGTGGGATGAATTATCGCGTGCTGGCGCTCGATCCGTACAGCAAGCACATGTCGCTGCCGGTACTGCGAGGCATCCACAAACTGGTGGAGCAGGGTGCGGTGGTGGCAGGTGAGAAGCCGACGGACACGCCAAGCCTGGCAGACGATGCGGCCGAATTCAAAAAGCTTAACGATGAACTGTTCGGCGACGGAAGCGGCGTGCACTCAGTTGGCAAAGGCAAAGTTTATGCGGGTCAGAACGCGGGAGCAACGCTGAAGGCTTTGAGCGTGGCTCCGGACTTTGATCACAGTAAACCGCACAGCGATACACGGATTCTTTTTGTGCATCGCAAAGCAGGCGATACTGACATCTACTTCGTCGACAACCGCAACGATCGCGACGAGACCGTGGACGCGAGCTTCCGCGTGACCGGCAAGGCGCCCGAGTTGTGGTACGCCGAGACGGGCAAGGGGCAACCTGCGTCGTACAAAATCGCCGACGGCCGCACCACCGTACCCCTTCATCTTGAGCCCTGGGGAACGGTGTTTGTTGTGTTCCGCAAGCCCTCCAAGGCCACATCCCTTACCTTGCCGACGCGCGCGGAGACGCAACTTGCGCTGGTGGATGGTTCGTGGAATGTCAGCTTTCAGCCGGGGCGCGGTGCGCCGGCATCCATCACTCTGGAATCGCTTGGTTCGTGGAGCGACAGCCAGGACAAGGGTGTGAAGTACTTCTCCGGGACCGGCACTTATACGAAAACCATTCAGGCGTCAGCGGACTGGTTCAAACCAGGCGCCAAGCTATGGATTGATCTAGGGGATGTCAAGAACCTGGCGGAGGTAACGGTGAACGGAAAGTCACTCGGCATCGTTTGGCATGCACCATTCCGGTTGGATGTGACCAGCGCGCTGAAGCCAGGTGCGAACGAACTCATGATCAAGGTGACCAACGCGTGGGTCAACCGGTTGATCGGCGATCAACAACCCGACGCGACGACGAAATATACCTTCGCGGACGTGAAGCCGTACAAGGCAAATTCGCCGTTGCTTCCTTCTGGCCTGCTCGGGCCGGTGAAGCTGGAAAAGGAAACCGCGCAATAGGACTAGGAAATGGAGGCCGAGCGTAACCGCCCGGCTGGACGGGCGGGACGCCCGTCCTCCATTTATTATGCGTAGGTGGTGACTGAAACGGCGTTGCGTTCTTTGCGCTCGGCGGTGATGCGTTCGAGATATCCGCTCTCGCGGAAGGCCTGCATGGGATCTTCTGGCAGACCGTGACTGCGGCGCCAATCGCGCAGTACCGGCCGCACGTCATACCAGAACGCGCCGCGGAGGGTTTCCTCAGCTTCAACCAGCGAGCAGCTTTGCTGTAGTGGCGCGAGGCGGGCGTGGTCCACGATAGCGGCCTTGGCGTAAAGTTCCTGCGCCGTGCAGACCGTCTGGATCATGGCTTCCATCTTTCCCTTCAGATTGTGACTCTGGTCGACCATGTACGCTACATCGGCGAATGCGCCGGTTTCGAAGGCGTAGGTATGAATCTCATGGAAGATGCGGAAGATCTGGTAGGGATCGATTGACCCGAGCGTCAGATCGTCATCGGCGTATCTGCGGTCGTTGAAATGGAAGCCGCCGATCATTCCGTGATGGAGCAGCCAGGCGACGATCTGTTCGATATTCTGGGCCTGATAGTGATGACCGGTGTCCACCAGAACGTAAGCTTGCGGACCAGCTCCGCGGGCCAGCAAGAACGCCATTCCCCAGTCGGCAACGTCGGTGTGATAGAACGCGGGCTCGAACGGTTTGTACTCGATCAGGAGACGCTGTTTGGGATTCAGTCCATCGTGGACCTTCTTCAGCGCTTCCTCGAACCATCCAATTCTGTTTCGAATGCTCTGACTGCCGGGATAGTTCGATCCGTCTGCAAACCAGGGTGAAACGTCGCGACACTCGAGCGCAGTGGCGATGGCCACACAGTCCAGCATGTGATCGGTGGAACGTTTGCGAATCGCAGGGTCCGGGTTGCCCACTGATCCATACTTGTATTCCTGGTCCTGAAAGAGGTTGGGGTTAATCGAGCCTGGTTGCACTCCGTATTTTTCGGCCAGGCGTTTCACCTGGGCAACATCCTTCAAGCCGTTGGGAAGATCCCATTGCACATGCAGCGCCATGGTCGGACAGGCCCCGGTCAAGGCGTGCACTTGCCCGGAGTCGCTGAACTTGTCCTCCAATGAGACCGCGGCCGCGAGTTGGATGAATTTTCCGAAACGGGTTCCAGTGTTGGCAAAACCCCAGGAGGGCAGTTCGATATTAAAACTGTCGAGCGCACGATGTATCAGGACTTCCGGTTTCTGCGTCATGCGAGTGCCTTTCCATTGGGCCGTTGTATCTCTTCGACTCTGTGAACGGGGAGGGTGTTTCCGGGAGCATCAATAGGCTGGTCGGCTAGAATGCGAGCCCAATCGGCCACGGCGTTTGCCGTCACCCCAACATCGTCCACGTATTTTCCTTCAAGCGCAGCCAGTTGGATCGCGAAATTGCCAACGGTCGCACTTTCCGTGGAGCCGGTTAAAACCTTAAGCCCAGTGGCTCTGGCCGTGAGTTGGTTGAGCACACTGTTCTTGCTTCCGCCGCCGACAATGTAAAGCCGATTAAACGTTTTCCCGGAGATGCTGGTCGCATTCTCCAGCACCGCCGCGTAACGGGCGGCCAGACTGTGCAGAATCAGGCTGGTCATTTTGGGCGCCAGGCCTGCGCCTTCGGGAATGGCATTCCGGCCGGAGCGCTTCAGTTGCGCATTAATACGTGCCGGCATGTTCCCGGGCAACAGCAGATCGGGATCGTCGACATCGAGCAGAGCCTCTGGCGCACCCTGGTTTGCGGAGGCATCGACCAGTTGCTCAATCGTCCAACTCTGACCTTGCGATCGCCAATGTTCGATGCACTGGCGCAGCAGCCACATCCCGTTCACATTTTTCAGAAAAAAGACCCTGCCGCCAACACCGCCCTCGTTGCTGAAGTTCTTGCTGCGCGCGGCCTCGGTGATGCACACGGAACCAAGCACGCAACCCACCAGCGACCAGGTCCCGGAGCTGATAAAAGCCCAGTCGTCTCCCTGCGCCGGGATTCCCGCGATGGCCGACGCTGTGTCGTGACAAGCCGGGGCGATCAACCGGGTGTTTCGGAAGGCAGGCAGGGAAGCCAGCGGGCCCTGGAGTTGACCAATATCGGTTCCCGGATTTACCAACGGCGGCGCCGCGTTCACATCCAGTCCGGCGGCCTCGAAAATTTCCGGACTCCAGGCATGGTCTTTTACACCCAGGAGTTGGGTATGGCTCGCGTTGGTGTATTCGGAGACTCGCCGTCCGCCCAAGCGGTGCAGCAGAAACTCGGGCAAATTGATCCAGGGAAGATTCTGTTGAGCATCGCTGTCCGCGCGCAACTGGTACAGCGTGTTCAAGGCGAGGATCTGAATTCCGGTCAATTGATAAAGGCGGTCCGGAGAGATCCTCGACTGCACAAGCTTTTGCGATTCTACGGTACGTTCGTCGCGATAACAAAAAGGATTGGCGACGGGTTGTCCCCCCGGGCCCAGGCGCACATAGTCCACCGCCCAACCGTCCACCCCAATCGCCGCGATGCCCTCGGGCGCAAGTTGCGCGCAGGCCCGCAAGCCCTCTTCGACGCCCGCCTGAATAGCAGCAATATCCCAACGAAGACCGTTACCCTCACTTCGAGTTGAATTAGCGAAGCGGTGAATGAGACGAATTTCCGGTTCATCTTCGATCCAGCGCAGCAGGGAAACACGACAGCTTTCTGCGCCCAAGTCCACGGCCACCAGCACCGGCTTCTTCCTTGATTTGGCCGCGAGTTGGTCGCCAAATGCAGGATCCCGGTCGTGCGAGGCCTCATTCATCGTAGGAAAGCCTCGGTCAATCCGCCGTCCACGGGAATGATGTGGCCGGTGGTGCAAGGAGATTTTGGTCCCGCCAGGAACAGAATTGCTTCCGCGCAATCTTTAGGATCAATCGGACGATGGGTGAGGGTGCGCCGGGCGTAAAACTCGCCGAGCAGGGTCCTCAATTCTTCGTCGCTGGCCGCGTCACTGTAAGCAATCTCATATTTCTTCAGTGCCATGATCACGCGATCGCGGGGAAACATGGTCGAGCCTTTGATCACGGTGGCAGGGCTGATCCCGTTGACTCGGATCTTCGGGGACAGCGAAATTGCGAGTTCGCGTACCAGATGACTGAGCGCTGCCTTACTCACGTCGTAGGCTTCGCTGCCCCGCTTGGGCACAACCGCGTTGGCGGAACTGGTAAGTACGACTGACGCGCTGAGATTCTGATCTTTCAGGATGCGCGCGGCTTCATCCACCAGAAGATAGTTTGCCGTAACATTAATGTCGAGCGTGACTCCCCACTGCTCGTCGCTGATTTGCCCATCTTTCGACGAGGGAAAGAGCGCGGCAGTGTTGATCACAACGTCCAGCCCGCCGTAGGCTGCAACCAGTTCACGCAAGCTCTGCCGGATGACATCACGACGGCGAATGTCAACCGCGACGGACAATCCGCCTTCCTTCCCCGCGATTCCCTTGATCTCCTCCGCCACTTTCTTGGCGGCTTCATGATCGCGGTCAGCGACTACAACGTGGGCTCCGCGCTCCGCCGCGAGTAAGGCGGCTTCGCGACCGATTCCGCTGCCTCCGCCAACAATCAAGACCACCTGACGGCTCAATTCCTTTTCCGAAGGTTGGCGGCGAATCTTGGCTTCTTCCAATGCCCAGTATTCAATCCGAAATGCTTCCGAGGGAGGTAGCGCCACATAGTTGGCATGGACGGTGAATGCGCTGGTCGGCGCCGCGGCCCCGGCCTGGGGTAGCGTCGCCGGCGTCTTGCCCGTGTCCAGCGAAGTCGCGCCTTCCATCACATGGATGGCATTCACGTAGAACTCGCCCGTAAGCCGGGCTTCGGTCTTGCTCTTTCCGAAACTGAACATGCCGATGCCAGGAACAAGAACTACGGTGGGATTAGCATCACGCATGGCAGGGGAATCAGGTTGCGCGAACGAGTTGTAATATTCCGCGTACTCCATGCGGTAATTCTTCAGCGCGGAATCGATTTGTTCGCGCAGTCCCTCGACCCTCGCCGCCGGCTGCCAGGGAACGAACAAAGGCCGCACCTTGGTGCGGATGAAATGGTCGGGACAGCTGGTGCCCAAATGCGCCAACTGTTCTGCTTCCGCTGAATTTACGAAGCGCAGGACTTCCGGCAGATCGCTGAAGTTGCCGATCAGGCGCCGGGCGCCCGAAACTCTTCCCCGCAGAAAGGGAAAAATGTCGAGAGCAAGATCGCGCCGATTATCCAAAGGCTGGTAGCGCGGGCCGCCGAACAAGGCCGCGCCTTTCTTGTCGACGTGGTCTACGACGAATTGTCCGAGCTGATCGATGATGGATATCGTGTTCTCGTAACATTCCTGCTGGGTATTTCCCCAGGTGAACAGGCCGTGGCCGCCCAGCACAACGCCATCGCAGTCCGGACTCTCCTGCACGGCGCGACGGAGCATCATGGCCAACTCGAAACCCGGCCGTTGCCACGGCACCCAGATCAGATGGTGGTCATACAGACGATTAAACTCTTCCATCTTTTCGCGGCCGTTGGCTGAGGCCGCCAGCGCGATCCCCCAGTCCGGGTGCAAATGATCAATGTGGGGAAAGGGCAGAAAGCCATGAAGCGGAGTATCAATCGAGGCCGCGACGGTACTCTTGCCGAAGGCGCACAGTGGATACATGTCCACCATTTCATCTTCGAATTCCGCGCCGCGATATTTCTGTTCCAGCCCGTGCAGCTTTTCTGAGTACAACGCTGCCAGTCCGCTCAGCTTGATGCTTCCCAGGTCGCCACCGCTACCCTTGATCCATAAAATTTCTTCCTGCCTGCCGCTTAAGGGATCGGTTTGCTGGATTTTCGAACTGGTGTTGCCTCCTCCGAAGTTGGTGATGCGAAGGTCGGAGCCCAGCAGATTCGAGCGGTAGCGCAGCAATTCAGGCTGGTCGAGGCCGCGGGCGACCTGATCATCCCAGCGATCTTCCAAATAACGCAAACTGGTTTTGAGCTGCATGGAGTGCTCTCTGCGGAAAAGTGTCGGGACCCGGTGTCCTTTCAGATCTTACCCAAACGGCCGCCGCGCCCCGAAGTCGGACATATCATACTCCACCGATGCAATAGGGCAACAATTTCTATCTGAGAACTCGACGGGAAACGCAGGTACGGTGGGAGCGTCGGCAGCTACGCCAGTTTGCCACCGGCGGATGCCCAGGACCCGGTCACCAGTTTGTGCTCAACGTAATTGTAGGGTGCGATGCGGTGACCACTCAGAATCGACAGCCCGAGTTGAATCAGCCTCGGTCCGTAGCTCTGCGCTTCGTGAGAGACCGACCCGATCAGGGGGCTGTCGCCCCGAGAAATCTCTTGCAGAGCCTCCGGAATACAATCTTGTCCAACAATGGCCACATACTTCTCACGCTTCAACTCGCGCACCGCCTGCACCGCGCCCATGGCGCTAGTGTCGGTTGCGGCGGCAATCAGGATGCCGCGATCTTTGGGATGACGCCGCAGGAAATCGAGCACCAGTTCACAACTCTTGTCACGCAGGCCGCGCGCATCCATACGGACCAGAAATTCAGCCGGAATCCCCGGCAGCCGCGAGCGGATGGCTTCGAAGGCTCCGGTTACCCGGCTCTGCACCAGCGGACCGGCTTCGTCAATGTCCAGTCCTAAAGCCCAGCGCACCTTGCCGTCCCAGACCCGCTTCGCGTACACGGCCAGACATTCGCCAGCCTCGAAGCCAACCCGATAATTATTCACCCCAAAAAAAGTCGCGTGGGGATGCGGTATGTCCACCGCAATCAGCGGGATACCCGCGGCATCGATCTTGTCTGCCAGGACCGGCGCCACATGCTGATCGATCTGAAATTCGATCACCAGGTCCACCCGGTTGCGCACGAATTCATCCGCATTGTGTAACGCGGTGGGGCCGTCGTAACGATTGTCGAGCACGATCAGGTCGACTCCGGCAGCGGAGGATGCAGCCTTCAAGCTGTCTGTCACTGCTTCCGAAAAAGGCATTTCCGCGGATTCACTGCCAAAACCGAACCGCGCCTTCTTGGGGTGGGCCACCAGCCGATAGAGTCCGTCCTGGGACTGGGCTACATATCCGCGATGCACAAACGTTTTGAGAATGCGATAAACCGTGGTCTTGGAAATATTCGTTCGCTGGTAAATGGACTCGAGCGCAAGGGGGCCTTGCTCATTTTGCAGGAGCTCGAGGATGTCGAGTGCTTTCGAAAGCACCGGGATCAAGTAGAGCCGCTTGGGAGCTGAACGTTTCAATTCGCGTGCGCCTTTGGGAACGGCGATGACTGCGTAAAGACTATAACTTGGACCCCGCCTTTTCGCCTATAGAACCTAGCGAGTGAGGTGCGACGGCGGCAGTGAGATTTGTGGAGCTCCCGCCCAAATGTCTACGGGCGCGGGTTCGATAGCCGCAATCGAAACTTCAATAGAGAAACTAGTTCACTATTTTCTTGACAACGATTATCGCCGCTCGCTAGAGTGCGGCCAGTTCGGGAAGGCAAACGGAAGTCTCTCTGCCAGGTCCGTGTAGACCGCTCAGTGTCCAAGAGACACAGGAGGAAATGCGACTATGAAAGTCCACATTCTGGTGGTATGTCTGTTCGTCATCGCGTCGGCAGGCTTGCTGTACGGGCAGGGAGGCGCTAACGGCACGATCCTAGGAACCGTCGTTGACAATTCAGGCGCTGTTCTCGCCAATGCGGGCGTGGACGTAATGAATGTTGCGACGAGCGTAACGACTCATACCCAGACGAGCTCAACCGGTGATTTTACTGTGCCCTACCTGCAGCCTGGAACCTATCGGGTTACGGTCGAAGTACCGGGGTTTCAGAAGGCCGTGACGGACAATGTTGGACTGGTTGTCGGGCAGCAGGCACGGATCAACGTCACCATGAAGACCGGGACCGTGACAGAGATGGTGGAAGTTAACGCCAGCGCTGTCTCGCTCGATACCGACAGTTCCGCAGTTTCCCAGATTGTGACCCAAAAGCAGGTGGACCAGCTGCCCCTCAATGGCCGGAACTTTCTGAACTTGCTGTTTATCACGGCGGGTGCAGTTCAGGCGGTAGGCGAGCAAGGGCAGATGCGGCAAGGCCAAGGCAACGCCATCAGCCTCAATGGTGGCCGGCCAGAGTCGAACAACTACACGTTAGACGGGTTGATTAATACCGACACCGCGTTGAACACGCCAGCGGTTATTTTGTCGCAGGATGCGATTCAAGAGTTCAAAGTGCTGAGCGAAAATTATTCCGCGGAGTATGGCTACAGCGCCAACCAGGTAAACATTGTAAGCAAGAGCGGCACCAACCAGATCCACGGCACTGGCTTCGAATTCTTCAGAAACGATGCCCTTGACGCGCAAACGCCGACTCCTTTCCAAACCGCTGTCAAAAAGCCGGTGTTGCGTCAAAACCAATTCGGCTTCGTCCTCGGCGGGCCGGTGTATATCCCGAAGCTCTACGACGGGCGCAACAAAACTTTCTGGCTGGCGAATTATGAAGGCTGGAGAATCGGCAACGGCGCCATCATCCAGGGAATTGTCCCAACTCCCGCCGAACTGGGCGGAGATTTCTCAGCCACTGGACTGCCGGCTTTTGACTTGACCCCTGGGTCACCCTGCCAGGTGGCGCTCACTAACCCGACCACTGCTCAACCGTGTCTCCCCGGAGACCCCGCGACTGGCGCGGGTTTCGCGGGCGGCATCATTCCGACCAGCAGTTTCTCGCGTCTCGCAAGTGTGGCCGTCGGTGCGGGCGTATTTCCGTCGCCAACTCCGGTCTGCGTGGCGAATCCCAATGCCTGTGGCGGAGGGATCAACAACTATCAGCTACAAACTTCTCTTCCCAATACCACCAATCAACAAACCTATCGAGTGGACCAGGAGTTTGGCCGCTTCGGCAGGGTCTTTTTCCGATATACAAAAGCAAAGTACGAAAACGAGAACCCGCAGAACCTCTCTCCCACCTTCAGCTTTAACCAGTTCACCGAGGACTCCACCAGTTGGTCGATCTCGCACACACTCCAATTGGGCTCTCGCAACATAAACAATTTCCGTGTGGGATACCTGCATGCCAAGGCCATTCAGGGCGCGCCACCAGCCTCGACCGACCAAATCGCCGCTCTGGGCGTGGCTGGGGTATTCACTACCTTGCCGGCAAGTTATGCGGCAGGCTTCCCGACGATTGGTTTTGAAGGCGCTCTCCTCGGCAATTTCGGAAGTCCCGGCAACAACCCCTCGACCAGTGACATCCCGACTTGGGAATTTGCTGATTCGTTTACCATGATCCGCGGCAAGCACACCATTGGGGTCGGTTTCGACTACCGCCGTTTTGTGGAAGCTCGAAATCTTTCCGGGAATTTTCTGGGCGGCTACGGCTATACCAATAACAACATATTGAACAACAGCACTGGCTGTACGACTCCATCGGGATTCTGCGGGACGGGCAATGAGGTTGCCGATTTTCTTCTGGGATACTACAACGGGGCCAACACGTTTCAACCTGGTCCATTCAGCAATCCCAAAATTGCCGGCAACCTGAACAAATACGTGTTCATGTACATTGCCCCGTACGTGCAGGATGACTGGAAAGTCAGCAACCGCCTCACTCTGAACCTGGGTCTGCGTTGGGATTATCGCTCCGTGCCCTACGAACAGAGCAACAAGCTGTTCTGGATCGATGACCAGAACCTGCCTGGAGGATCCCGGTTTACCGGCGGTGGGCTGTGTTTTGCAGATCCTGAGCTGGCGACAAACGGGGTGGCACCTCCGGGCAACGGCTTCTACAATTTTTGCGGGCGGCACAATCCAGCTGACGGTTCCAAAAAGCCGTTCGCTCCTCGCATTGGCTTCGCCTATCGGCCGTTCGGCGGCAACAGGACCGTGGTTCGCGGGGGATACGGTATCTTCTGGGATTCTTCCCTCAGCCGCGAGATTGACGATTCCGGCGACCTCTACCCGTTTGTGACTCGTACCCAACTCAGTCCAAACTCGCAGCCGGTGGCGGTCGCGCCTAAACTAACGGATCAGTTGTTTCCGGCACAGACGGCGATCGTGCCGATCACCTCTCCCAACAGCCAATTCGTAGCGGTCATTATCTCCGACCATCCCCGCAACCCTTACGTACAGCAATACACATTGTCGGTGCAGCACGAGCTGTTCAAGAATACGACGATGGAAGTCAACTACATTGGCAATCGGGGCCTGCATTTGCTCGATCGCGTCAGTCTCAATACGCCTTCGCAACTTGAGGGCGCGCAGCTCGCTACATGCCAGGCGGCATTCGCCGGGCTGCCAGCGACTAACCCTGCGTATTTAGCAAATCAATGCCCGTTCTTTGCCCGGCAACCACTCCCGAACTTCTCCAGCCCGGGCCCTCTGAACAGCTCCTGGACGGGCTATTCCAACTACAACGCCGGCACTGTAAAAGTTGAGCATCGCGCCTCCGATCTGGCTCTATTGAGTGCTTACACGTTTTCCAAGGCCCTGGATGACAAATCTGCGCCGGCCGGGGTCGGGGCCGCCGGAGCTGGATTCGCAGGCCATATGAATGACCGCAATCCGGCGCTCGACTACGGGCCGTCGGACTTCAGCGTGAAGCATCGCTTCGTCAATAGCGCTGTTTATAGTTTGCCGGTGGGACGGGGAAAGCATTACCTCCAAAGTATGAACAGAGCTGAGGACTTGGTGATTGGTGGGTGGCAATTGAGCGTTATCGCGACCTTCCAGACCGGGTTCCCATTTTCAATCAACGCCCCTGATCCGGGCGCCTACCAGAGCTTTGGCATGCGGGCAAATCAGGTGGGAGATCCTCATTCCGGCTCCAAGAGCATTAGCCAGTTTTTCAATACGGCAGCCTTTACTCAGCCTGCTTTCGGGGTTTATGGCAGCGCCGGGCGTAATACGTTGACGCAGCCGGGAATCAATAACTGGGACATCGGCTTAGGCAAGATGTTCCAATTCACGGAAAAGGTGGGTTTCCAATTCCGGCTGGAGACGTTCAATAGCTTTAACCACACGCAATATGGCGTCGACCCGACGGCGGCTGCTGCCGGCGGTCCTGGCCAAAGCTCGGTGAGCAACACCCTCGGCAGCGCAAACTTCGGCCAAGTGACCCAAGCTCGTCCCGGAAGAATTGTGCAGCTGGGAGGAAAGATCGTCTTCTGATCACCACCGCATGTCGAACTGAAAACCACACCGCCAGGCTGAAGTCTCGGCCTGGCGGTGGTTCTTTGGAGTACATTCGGAGAGTGAAGCACCCACATCACAGGCTCATAGCAGTATGGTTGCTGGTTGGATGTTTCTCCGTACCAGTGGCCTTTGGTCAGGACGCCGCGATCCAGCAATACTCTGACGCCGGTCAGAAGGCCCTGGCAGCTGGCGACTACGCCGCAGCCGAACAGGCTTACGAGAAGCTGAGGGATTTGGAGCCCGGAATCGCCGAGGTGCGCGCGAACCTGGGACTGATCTACTTCCAGGAAAGAAAATTCGATCAGGCGATCCCGGAATTCCAACGCGCACTCAAGCTGAAGCCGAGTTTGGCCAAGACAGAAGTCTTTCTGGCCATGTCCCTCTCTGAAGTCAACCGTTACCGGGAGGCTTTACCAGGTCTTGAAAAGGGATTCCATGGTTCCTTCGATCCGGAAATGAAGCGCCTCTGTGGTTTGCAGCTTGAACGTACCTACACTGGACTCAATCGCGACAGCGACGCAGTCAAGCTGGGATTGGAGCTGAACCGGCTTTATCCGAACGATCCGGAGGTCCTCTACCACACCGGAAAAATCTTCGGAAACTTTGCCTTTCTCACCATGCAGCGATTGGCGCGAGTGGCCCCCGAATCGGTGTGGCGGCATCAGACCCTGGCCGAGGCCGACGAAAGCCAGGGATCGTATGACGCCGCGATCACCGAGTACCGGCAGGTGCTGGCGCTTGATCCGAGTCGTCCCGGCATCCACTTTCGTTTGGGACGCACCCTGCTGGCACGTGCCCGCCAGACAACTTCAAGCGAGGATCTGGCCAGCGCCCAGAAGGAATTTGAGCAGGAACTGGCTTTGGACCCCTTGAACGGCAACGCCGCCTACGAGATGGCCGAGGCCCGTCGGAATGAAGGGCAGTTCGAGGAGGCGCAGAAGCTCTTTGAACAAGCGCTCAAATCCCATCCCGATTTTGAAGAGGCCCAACTGGGGCTGGCCTCGGTGCTGATGTCGCAACAGAAGCCGCAACAGGCCCTGCCGCATTTGCAAAAGGCAATCGAGCTGAACCAGGAGAATGAGGTTGCCTGGTACCGGCTCTCGCAGGTCCAAAGATCTTTAGGAAAGAGCAAAGAAGCGCAGGACGCGTTTGCGAAGTACCAGCAACTCCACCAGCAGAAGGCGAGCCTCGATGAGGCAGGGAAAAGGTTCCTTCCGCCCGGCGAGGTTACCCGGCAGGAGCTGGATTCAGGCGCTCCGCAGTAAGGGGTTTCTTCGCTTCAGCCGCGGTTCGCTATGATTCCGGTGCCTTCCTTAATAGTAATGAGCTGATTGGCTTGAACTGGAGGCACACTCTCCCATTCTCCGCTCGGCCAGCGAACTTTGATTTCCGCCTTTTTCGCCGCCCCCAGACCAAAGTGCAGACGGAAGTCGTTGCAGGAAACGAAGCTCGACTGGCTTTGTACCTCTTGCGTCTGGCTGATGCCGCCGCTTTTAACAACGACTCGGCCTCCGATTGCGCTGCGGTTGGATTTTGTCCCGATCAGTTTTACCTTGAGCCAGGAATTTGTGCCGGTGACGTCGTTGCGCAGCAGAGAGGGTGGTTCGTTCAGATTCACGATGAGAATATCGACGTCGCCGTCATTGTCGAAATCTCCGAATGCGCAACCCCGGCTGTTGTGAGGTTCCGCCAGGGCGGGACCGGCTTCGCTGAGAAGCTCTTCAAATCGTCCGCTGCCCAGATTGCGAAATAGAAGCCGGGGATTCCTGGCGGGGAAGCCTGGATAGCGCTTTCCTACTTCTGGAAAAGTGTGCCCGGCGACGATGAAGATGTCGGGCAGTCCATCGTTGTCAAGGTCGGTGATGCCTGCACCCCAGCAGACAAAGCGATTCTCAACGGCCAGACCTGCACGCCGGCTGGCCTCCTCGAATTCTGCCTTGCCCAGGTTGTGATAGAGATTGTGAGTATCACCTTCGAAGTTCGTTTTCAAGATATCCAGGCGGCCGTCGAGATCATAGTCGCCGACAGCCACCCCCATGCCGGCTTGCTCCTGGCCGTCTTCGCTATAGGCCGGACCGCGCAGCGCCGCCTCCTCGCGAAACGTTCCGTCATGATTATTTAGAAAGAGAAAGCTGGGCGTCGAATCACATGCCAGATAAATATCCGGCCAGCCGTCATCATCAAAATCGGCCGCGATCGCAGTCAGGCCGTAGCTGCTCTTCGAAGCGGCTATGCCGGAGGCAACACTTACGTCCGTGAATGTGCCGTCTCCATTGTTGCGATACAGGCTGTGCTGGCCGTAAGGGAAGCCGCGAGGTCCGCAAGCAACTGGCATCTCCATCCACTGGCAGTTGGCAGTCTGACCTTGTTTGGGAGCGTTTTTCAGATCGAACTGCAGATAGTTGGCAACGAATAGATCGAGCAAGCCGTCGCGGTTGTAGTCGAAAAATGTACAGCCGGATCCCCAGTGTGTCACCGGGGATGCCAGGCCGGCAGCCTTGGTTACATCGCTGAAAGTCCCGTCCCCGTTGTTGCGATAGAGAACGTTCTGTCCCCAGTAGGTGATGAACAGATCGTCAAAACCGTCGTTATTGTAATCACCCACGCAAACACCGCAAGCCCAACCTGATTTTGAGAGTCCTGCTTTCTCGGTGACATCGGTGAAAGTGCCGTCCCGATTATTTTTGTAGAGGCGATTACTGGTGCCCTCAGGGGAATTTGAAAGCCTGCTTCCGGAGAGAAGGAACACATCCAGCCAGCCGTCATTGTCAAAGTCGAGGAAGGCGCAACCGCAGCCGAGGGTTTCGACAATGTATTCCTTGCGGTCGCTTTCACCGTACACCGTGATCGCTTGCAATCCCGCCTTGCCGGCAACGTCGGTGAAGTGGGCATTGAAGGGAAGACCGGATGGTTTGCCGCGGGGCTGGACTGCGGCCTTGTGAGGCGCGACGCCCTGACCCAGGCAGGCCGTAGCCGTGGCGCCAAACAGCCCAGTGAGGAATACTCTTCGAGAAGTCGCCATGTAGGGCAGCCCGCTACTCCGTATAGAAGACTACCTCCATCATAGCGAACCTCTTTTGTGAAGCGCCGCCGGTCTACCACCGGCCATGTGGGGACGGGTCTCCGACCCGTCCAGGCCGAGCGCAGCTCGGTAGGTTCTTACCATGCCGTGAACCTCGAGACTGAAAGGCTAGCCGAGCCCTGCTCGGCCCGGACGGGTCTAAGACCCGTCCCCACACGGCCGGTGGTGGTTATGGAAGGGTGACCACCGCCACTCCCAGCCCGTTCAGTGTGATCTTCTCACCTGTTAACTTCACCCGTCCCGGAGGATCAAACCCTGTGATCTGATCCACGTAATCCTCCTCCCCGCCGGTAGCTCCAGGCACTGTGATCTCGAAGGGACGATCCCGTTTGTTGATCAGGAGAATCCGCCGTTTGCCATCGGGTTTCACCACCGCCAGAGAATAAAGATAGGAATCTACGGATCGATTGAACGGTTCTGTTTCCACAATCTTGTCGCCCGGCCCAAAGTTTTCCTTCAGCAGGCTCAGGAGCCGGATGCGAGAATTGGGCTTGCCGGTGTTCCAGTCCACCATGGAAACCGAAGGAAATTGCGTGGGGTAGCCCACCAGTTGCGACTCGCCCGCGACATCAACTCCCATGCGAGTGAGTTCGCCGAAGATGTAGGCGTACATGGCGCAGGTCAAATTCCAGTAAGAACTCGGGATCGGCTGGGTGACGTGTCCCGGCTGGTCCTGCATTACGTCATCCGCGGAAATGGCGCCGATCTCGTCTACCGTTGTTTTGGTCTCCGGAGACAGTCGCTTCCGGATTGTTTCAATATAGCGGACGGTACTAAGGAAGCCGTCCGCGTATGCAAAGAAGGTGTAGGGCTGTATGGTGGGATTCTGATCACCAGTCGGCACAGCATAGAAATGATAAGAAATGAAATCGAGCGGAATGCCGGGTTTGTGATTCTTGGGGTTGAGAAAGTATTCGAACTGCTCCGGGTGCGCCGACGGCTGGGCCAGCGCGAGCCCCACAAATTTGGTTTGAGGCGCGACCTTCCGGATTGACTCGACCACCGCGTCATAAATTTTAGTGTAGGTTTCGGGCGTCATCTTGTGCTCAAACTCAATCTCGTTCAGCACTTCCCAGTAGGGGATGGAGTAGTGGTAGCCGGATTCGTGGCGCTTGCCGAACTCATCGGTAAAGCCGCCTTGCGTGTACCACGAAAAAAGACGGCCGTAGTAGTCGCCAATCTCTTTCATCGTGGGATCGCGCGGCTCAGTTCCCTGGGTGTAATCCCAGACCGCGAGGTCGGGATCGGCCGGGTAGGTTACGGGCTTGTCGGTCTTGAACATCCATGCCGGAATCGTGCTGAAATTCAGAATGACGGAGTGGCCTTTGGTAGCGTCGAGGAAATCGATGGTCATTGGGTCGATGAGCGAAAAGTCCCAGGAGGTTTTGCCATCTGCCGGCGGCTCGAGTTCGGCAATGCCGAGCTTCGGATATGGCAGCCAGGGGACGTAGCGAACGTAGTCGGCCTGAATATCGCGGAGCGACTTAAAAGAGTTGTCGTGAATCGGCGATCCACGGCGCAGTGGCGGGTTCACCACCACCTGCAGAGTCGCCGTCGTTTTCGAGACGCCGGTAACTTGGTCCCAGTGGGCCGCGACTTTCGCGGACTGATCTGAGGCCGAGGAATTCTGGGCTAGGGAAGTGGATATTGCGATCAAACCAGTAAAAATAGCCAGCAACAGGGATGGCCAATATCGATTCACGCGATTCCTCCGGGATGCAGGCAGCATTGTGCTGGCATTTCAAGTCAAATTCAATAGGAAAATAAGCTTACTATTGACAACGACCGCCGCAGAATACTACAGTTCAGCGGTTTGGAGCGAGTAGGATTTGTGCCGGTTCAGATTCGCCCATGGACAAGCCCAGAGCAGACGCCGAGCCGAAGATTGGGCTCTTCGGAATCGGGTTGGACGCGTATTGGCCGCAGTTCCCCGGCCTGGAAGACCGCTTAAAGGGATACGGCCAGCAGGTTGCTCAGAAGCTCGAACGGGCCGGCGCCCAGGTGGTGAACCTGGGACTGA
This sequence comes from Terriglobia bacterium, assembly GCA_963816865.1. Taxonomy (GTDB): domain Bacteria; phylum Acidobacteriota; class Terriglobia; order Terriglobales; family Acidobacteriaceae; genus JAIQFF01. Next base: position 45,208 of record CAWFMU010000006.1, on the reverse strand, counting down.
TTGACACTCCCGAAAAGGCTGTCGTCGCAGGTCACGAATTCCGGCGCGCCGATGTTGACCTCATCTTTCTGCACGTCACCACTTATGCGCTTTCGTCGACCGTGCTCCCGGTGGTCCGGCGGGCCAAGGTTCCGGTCGTCATTCTGAATCTCTCTCCTTCTGCGTCCATTGACTATGACTGGTTCAACGGCCTCGGGGACCGCACCAAGATGACCGGAGAATGGCTGGCCTACTGCCAGTCTTGCCCGGTGCCCGAGATCGCGAATGTCTTCAACCGCTGCCGGATCCCGTTTTTCCAGGTTACGGGCATGCTCGAAGACGATCCGATCGCATGGAATGAAATCAACGACTGGGTCGAAGCCGCCCGGGTCGCTCATGCCATGGAACACAATCGACTGGGCGTAATGGGCCACTACTACGGAGGAATGCTCGATATTTATTCCGACCTCACCCAGCATTGTGCCTATTTCGGGGGGCATATCGAGATCGTGGAGGTGGATGAACTGGCGGCCCTGCGACGGCAAGTGTCCGACGCTGAAATAAAGGCTCGAGTGGCGGAATTCCGTCAGAAGTTTGACGTTCAGCCCGATTGCCCGCCTGAAGAATTAGATCGCGCGGCGCGCACCTCGGTGGCGCTGGATCGCATGGTTGAGATCCACAAGCTGGGTTCTCTGGCGTACTACTACCAGGGGACCGGCAATGTGGAGAACGAAGATGCCATCAGCTCGATCATCCTTGGAACCAGCCTGCTGACGGCGCGGGGTATACCAGTTGCCGGCGAGTATGAAATCAAGAACGCGCAGGCAATGAAAATCATGGACGTCTTCGGCGCGGGCGGGTCGTTTACGGAATACTACGCCGCAGATTTTGCGGATGACGTGGTGCTCATGGGACACGACGGGCCGGGCCATATTGCAATTGCCGAGGGCAAGACCAAGGTTCGTCCGCTCAAGGTGTATCACGGCAAGGTGGGCCGAGGACTATCGGTGGAAATGTCGGTCAAGCATGGTCCAGTGACGTTGTTATCGGTGATCCAGACGGTGGATGGAAAATTGAAGCTCTTAACAGCTGAAGGCGAATCCCTGGCTGGACCAATTCTTGAGATTGGCAACACCAACAGCCGATATCGATTCTCTCTCGGCGCAAGAAATTTCATGAACGCCTGGAACGTGCACGGCCCGGCTCATCACTGTGCCGTAGGCATCGGACACATTGCGGGCAAACTGAAGAAACTCGGCGCGCTTACAGGTATCGAATGCATTCAGGTTTGCTGACTGACATAGCGATCAAGCAGGTATCCCGATCTCGAGGTTGATATGAATCCGAATCCCTTAGTAGGCGTGCTGTACCACTGGCTCGGCGGCCTGGCTTCCGGCAGCTTTTACGTGCCTTACCGCGGCGTGAAGAAGTGGGCATGGGAGACGTTCTGGCTCGCAGGCGGTTTTTTCAGCTGGATCATCGCTCCGTGGTTTTTTGCCCTGCTCATGACTCGGGATCTTTTGCCGGTACTCCGCGAAACTCCGGGGATGGTCATCTTCTGGACATTTTTCTTCGGACTTCTATGGGGAATCGGCGGCCTAACCTTTGGCTTGACCATGCGCTACCTCGGTTTATCGCTGGGGATGGCCGTAGTGCTGGGCCTATGCGCCGCCTTCGGAACGCTCATCCCGCCAATTTTCCGCGGTGAATTCATGACTCAGGTGCTGGGGACCGCTTCGGGCCGAATTATTCTTCTGGGCATTTTCGTTTGTCTGCTGGGCATTGCGGCGGCGGGTTTGGCCGGCATCTACAAAGAGCGCGCCATGTCGCCCGAACAGCAGAAGGAGACCATCAAGGAATTCGATTTGAAGAAAGGTGTTGGCGTGGCGGTGCTTTCGGGCGTGATGAGCGCCTGTTTCGCATATGGCCTGGCGGCCGGAGATCCCATCAAGGCACTCACGATCAAGCACGGAACTCCGGATCTTTGGCAGGGCCTGCCTGTGCTGGTTGTGGTACTGCTGGGTGGCTTCACTACCAATTTCATCTGGTGCGTCATTCTGAACGTTCGTAATAAGACTGGCTACCAGTACTTCACTTCGACTTCGCGCGAGCCGAATAATCACGACGAGACCATCATCGAAACCGCCCTCGATGCGCCCAGCCGGGAAGTCGTCGAGCATATGCCCTCCTCGAGGACGCAGTTGCGAAAGCAGTCCTCGGTGGCCGTGGAAGATGCGCCCGATCCCGGAAACGCAAGTCGGGCAAAGGTGCCGATGCTGGCGAACTACCTGTTCTGCGCGCTGGCCGGCACAACCTGGTACTTCCAGTTTTTCTTTTACTCGATGGGCGAGACGCAGATGGGCAGGTACAAATTTTCCAGTTGGACGTTACACATGGCCAGCATCATCATCTTCAGCAGCCTGTGGGGCATCGGCCTGAAAGAATGGAAGGGCGCGGGAGTTCAAGCGGGCAGGCTGCTCGCTCTGGCTTTGGCTTTGCTGGTAGGGTCAACCGTAATTGTAGGCTACGGAAATTATCTTGGGTTGTCCCACTGAATATTGTTGACCGCATATCTTTCCGAGAACGGACATCAAAGTTGGTTTAGCACTCTCTTGGCTGGACAGCCAATGGACAGGCGAGAGGTTCTGAAGCTCGGGCTGGGATTCGCTATCGCCAGCGCTGGGGCGGCGGCGGAGGTGCGCAGCGCATTTCCGATCGGAGTTACGAGCAAAGTTCCGAGCATACTCCCGATCATAATTCCGATCATTGACACCCACATCCACCTCTTCGATCCCACGCGTACGGGAGGCGTCCCTTGGCCGCCGAAAGATGACGCTGTCGTCTATAAGCCAGCGCTTCCCAGCCGGTATGAGCAGATCACAAGGACGCTGGGAGTGGTCGGAGCGATCGCCGTCGAAGCGAGTCCGCTGGAGAGTGATAACGATTGGGTCTTGCAACAGGCTGTCGATCATCCTGTTGTCGTCGGCTTGGTGGGGAATCTGATTCCCGGAACTCCTTCGTATGGAAGGGCGCTCGATCGGCTGCACGCGAATCCTCTTTTTGCAGGAATTCGCTACGGCAACTTGTGGGACCGCGATCTCTCCGTCGACATGAAGAAGCCTGGGTTTGTTTCCGATCTTCGTCAATTGGCTTCGGCCGGGCTTGCGTTGGATGGTGCCAACCCGGACCCGAAACTCATCAGGGCGATCCTGGAGATTTCGCAGCAGGTTCCGGAACTGAAGATTGTCATCGATCACCTTCCTGCTGCCACAGTTCCAACGGAGACTAGTGTCCGCAGCGAATATTGGGCCAATTTGCGGTCTCTCAGCCAGAATGCGCGGATCTTCGTCAAGCTTTCCGAGGTACCGATTCGCATCGACAATCGCGTTCCGAAAGACATCTCGTTCTACAAGGACAACCTGGATCGTATCTGGGATGTATTCGGCGAGGATCACGTGCTCTTTGGGAGTGACTGGCCCAACAGCGACCACCTTGCTACGTATGCAGAAACCCTGGATTTGGTTAGGAGCTACGTAGCGACGAAGGGTCCCGGCGCCTCAGAGAAATATTTCTGGAGGAACTCGATCGTGGCGTATGGATGGCGTCCTCGAAATCCAGATCAGCCAACTGCATAAATTTCTCAAACATACTGGAGTACGAACGAGATTAAGGCCTGCTTTGTCCGGAGTCAGAAGTCGGTTTCGGATAAAGCCGTTCCGCCCGGGTTCCTTCGATGTGATAACGTACCCGGCAACTGTCTTAATAGTGATTGCACCTGACGTGAAACCTCTCTACATCAAGGTTCACCCGAGCGACAACGTTGCGATCATCGTCAATCCTGACGGACTGCCGGCGGCCGCGCAATTTGCTGACGGGCTGACGCTTAAGGAGCGCATTCCACAAGCGCACAAGGTGGCCCTGAGGGACCTGCAGCGCGGAGATGCCGTCAGGCGCTACGGGCAAATTATTGGGCTTGCGGCGCGCCCGGTCGCCGCAGGTTCGTGGGTGCACGAAGACGCGATCGAATTGCCCCATCCTCCCGACCTTGATGATTTGCCTCTCGCGACAGCCACTCCGGCGCCTCAGCCGGTCCTGACGGGTTATACATTTGACGGGTTCCGCAACGCCGATGGCAGTGCGGGAACAAAGAATATTTTAGGTATTGCTACGACGGTGCAGTGCGTTGCTCCCACGGTGGAGTATGCCGTGAGGCGAATCCGGAATGAAATCCTTCCGCGGTTTCCCGGAGTGAACGACGTGGTTGCCATCACGCATACTTATGGTTGTGGCATTGCGATGGACGCGCCTGCCGCGGAAATACCGATCCGAACGATCCGCCACATCAGTACCCATTCCAACCTGGGTGGAACTCCTCTGGTGGTAAGCCTGGGCTGCGAAAAGCTGCAGCCGGAGCGGCTTTTTCCGGAGCCGGAATTTGGGAGATTGCGGGTGCTTGAAAGCGATCCGTATTTGATCCGCATGCAGAATGAGCACGGCTTCGGCGAGGTCGTGAGCGCAATCATGTGCGCCGCGGAGAAGCGACTGCAGCAGCTCAACCGGCGAGAGCGGACGACGATGCCGGCGTCGGAACTCGTGGTGGGCCTGCAGTGCGGCGGGAGTGACGGCCTCTCGGGTGTGACCTGCAATCCGGCGGTGGGATATGCGGCCGATCTGCTGGTCCGCGCCGGAGCCACCGTGATGTTTTCGGAAGTCACGGAAGTGCGCGACGCGGTTCATCTGCTGACCCCGCGTGCGATTACTAAAGAGGTGGCCCGCGACTTGATTCGGGAGATGCAGTGGTACGACGACTACCTGGCCCGCGGCTCAGCCGATCGCAGCGCAAATCCGACTCCGGGCAACAAACGCGGAGGGTTGTCGAACGTGGTGGAGAAGGCTCTGGGATCGATCGCGAAGGCGGGGAGTTCGGCACTCATGGCAGTGGCGGCACAAGGCGAAAAGGTCACAGCCAAAGGCCTGGTGTTTGCAGCGACGCCGGCCAGCGATTTCGTCTGCGGCACGCAGCAGCTTGCGTCCATGAACCTGCATGTGTTTACCACCGGAGAGGGAAGTCCTTACGGGCTGGCTTTGGTTCCGGTGATCAAGGTTTCTTCACGAACCGCGTTGGCGGAGCGCTGGCCTGATCTCATTGACATTGACGCGGGCCGCATCGCAACTGGCGTTGCCACCGTCGAACAGGTAGGCTGGGAAATATTTCGCTACATGCTTGATGTGGCGAGCGGCCGCAAGAAGACCTGGGCGGACCACTGGGGGCTGCACAATGCGCTGGCGCTGTTCAACCCTGGCCCGATCACGTGAGCCGCAGCGCTGCACGCCAGATCCTTCGAGACTAAAGTCTCTCAGGATGAAGCCGGTACCCGGGGATGTTATCTGCAAGACCGATCTGATATCACAACGTTTTCTGCTCCGTGCTTTCCACCTGCGTATCCGCGACCGGCTTGCTCTGCATGATGCTGAAGTCTTTGACATTCTTTAACACCAACGACGGGACCTCGGGAACCTGAGGCAGCTTTACCCGGACCAGTTCCACGCCGCTCACATCGTCGAGGACGAAGCCGGGCCGCATGTCTGGCTGCATGGGCCTGACCTCGACATCTCTCATCTCGATTCTTTTCGCATGGCGAATGTAGAAGCCGTGGGCCGGCATGGGTCCGAAGCGGTTGGGGTCGGGATAGACGTTCTCCAGTTCCGGCGGTTGAATAGCCGAGCCTTCCTTAGTCCCTGCGCCCTGATGCAGCACCAGAATGTTGCTGAACTTGACGTCCTCGATATAGTGACCCGGAATTCCCGTGATGATTGAGGCCTGGCGGGAGGCACAGTTGGAGACGACGACATTACTAATCAGCACGCGGCGCAACTCTCCCACCGGAGTTCCCTCGGGACCACGCATTCGCCTTCCCAGGCGCAGAAAGAAAGGAACGTCGACGAGGTCCCGCATGGTGATGTTGGTGATGGTGACGTCCTCCAGTATTGCGCCGTCCACGGACTCGAGGGCAATTCCCCGGCAATTTTCAATCACGCAGTTGGAGACGGTGATGTTGCGAAAGCCGCCGTTACTCTCCGTGCCGAACTTGATGCGCCCATTGCGCGGAACCTTAGCGTCAGGGGCGAAGCGCTTGTAAGTGGCGTCGAGCATCGTGCCTTCCTCATAGCCGCCGGTGCAGTAGCAATTAGTGATGGTGACGTGGTCGGTGGATCGCGCGAATCCCAGGCCGTAGGAATCCTTTAGACAAATCCCGTCATCCCACGGCGAATTGACGCTGCAATTCGAAATGCGCACGTTGCGGCAGCAATCGACGTCGATCGCGTCCCGATTGGTATCGATCTTCAGGTTGTCAATGGTGAGGTTGTCCACTCCCGTGGCAAGGATCGCGAAATGTCCGCCGTGGAGGATCGAAACATCACGCAGAGTCACGTTGCGGCAATTCTTGAGGCTGATGGATTTATTACCAACGCCTGCAGCAAGGGCGAGATCTCTGTCGCCGCGGCTGAGGCCTTTGCCCCAAATTAGACCCTGACCTTCGATGGAAATGTTTTCGAGACCTTCGCCCCAGATCAGGCTGTTATGCCAGTGGCTGTGGCCAAAATCCTGAAACTTGTCCCATGCATTCGGCTCGGGCGGATCATAACCACCTGCGCTCCCGGACGGCGTGTCCGCTGCAACGATGGTCGCACCTGGGTCGAGAAACAAAGTGATATGGCTCTTCAGGTGGATCGAATAACAGAGATAGCTTCCGGCCGGAAATCGAACGATGCCTCCGCCGGCGTCCGCGGCGGCATCGATGGCCTTGTTGATGGCTGGGGTATCCAGAGTCTTGCCATCGCCGGTAGCTCCGAAGGCTCTTACGTTGAACGTACCGCCGATTACGGGGTTTGACCTTGTCTCTGCGGGGGATGCCTGAGCCACTGCGGCGGTACCCAGCGCAGTCCCGGCAATCCCCGCGCCTGTCAATTTCAGGAAGTCTCTTCTCTTGGCGGGGTTAGCGAACATGATCTCTCCCTTGATTGTTTATGTCGGTTACCACTTATGTTCGAGGCGGCGCAGAGGAGACTGAAGGAATCGAGAGATATTGTCAAACGAGAAATTTTAACGGCTCAATTCAGATAGTTTCGGGCTTGTCTGGTTCGAGCCGGGTGAGCATCTTCCGACACCGAAGGCGGGCCATCCCGACGCAAGACCTGCGCTGAACGTCACATTGAGTGTTTCTAAATGACTCGTTTAACACTCTTGATTTGACACGGTGCAGCCGGACACGTAAAAAAACCTCTCAATATGGCCGTCCCGACACATGTCCAACGAATATAAGCAGTCGCACTGGGCTGGATCGGGACTCACTAGCTTTCTCGATTGAACGGGACGCCCCGAATGGAAGCGCAGGAACGAATGGAAACCATACCGACCGGGCAGCAGGCTGGAGACGATCTACTGACGACAGATCAGCTCCAATCCACCGTCGAAGAAATACTCGCCAAGACGCCTTTTATTGACGTGCACACCCACCTCTTTGCCCCTTCGTTCGGCGGCCTGGGTCTATGGGGTATCGACGAACTGCTGACCTACCACTATCTCGAAGCAGAACTGTTCCGCTCGTCAAGTATTTCTCCCGAGCACTACTGGAGTTTGCCGAAACTTGAGCAAGCGAATGCAATCTGGCAAGCCTTGTTCGTTGAAAATAGCCCTGTCTCGGAAGCGACGCGTGGCGTCATTGCAGTTCTCGATGCCTTCGGCCTGCCCACGGAGAGTCCTGATCTCGAAGAAGCCCGTTCGTTCTTTCGCGCTCAAAGGATTGAATCGCACGTCTCGAAAGTTCTTCAGATGGCAGGGCTGAGCTCCGTGGTCATGACCAATGATCCACTCCACCCTGAAGAACAGCAGATCTGGATGAACGGCTCGAAACCGAGCGCCGATTTCCAGGCGGTGTTGCGCCTGGACAGGATTCTCTGGGGATGGGCCGGGCACTGGCAACAGTTGGTTGAGCAAGGCTACGCGGTGGACTCGCAAGCCAGCGGCAAATCGGTGGCCGAGGTCCGCAGGTTTCTTTCCGACTGGCACGAGCGCATGCGCCCGGTGTATATGGCGGTATCCCTTACTGATGACTTCCAGTTTCCTGAAGACAGTGTTCAGGGCAAGCTGCTGAGTGAAGCGGTTCTGCCTTCGTGCCACGAATTTGATGTGCCGCTGTCACTCATGATCGGTGTCCGTCGCCAGGTGAATCCTCGGCTCCGTCTGGCCGGCGATGCGTCAGGCAAGGCGGACTTGCGCGCGGTGGAGAATATTTGCAGGGAGTACCCGGATAACCGCTTCCTGGTGAGCGTTCTGAGCCGGGAGAACCAGCACGAGCTCTGCGTGTACGCGCGAAAGTTCAGCAATCTCATGCCTTTCGGGTGCTGGTGGTTTCTGAACAATCCTTCCATCGTGGAAGAGATCACGCGCGAACGTATTGAAATGCTGGGCACGAGCTTCATACCGCAGCACTCCGACGCCAGGGTTCTCGAACAAGTCCTCTACAAGTGGCGGAATACCCGTGCCACCATGACCGGGATTCTGGCCAACAGTTATAACCTGCTGGCGCGTGACGGCCGAGCGGTCACGCGGCAAGTCATTCAGCGCGACGTGAACCGGCTGTTCCGCGGGAATTTCGAAAAATGGGTGAACCTGGCATGAAGTTCGGCGTGAGGCAGAGCCGTAGACAAATTACTGCTCGCTAGTAAGTATCTTCTGCAGAAATTCGGCAACGGATTCCGCCAGCTTGCGCGGATAGCTGGTGCCGACCATGGCCAGGGCCAGGCTTCTGGTGAGACGGTTCCCCAGGGACAGAAATCGCCGGAACCGGCATTGGACGGGACCGCGGGACTTTCATCTCCGGCGCCGATCCGTATAGCCAGAGCTCCTGCGCCGGTGCGACCGCTACATGCGTGAGCTGGCTTACGCCCAACGCCTTTCAACCTACAAAAGTGGCCGGGGACAACAATCCTGCCATTTTCGGAACCTTTGGGGACGTAGGGAAAAATGCATTGCGTCTGCCCAAAACATCGGACTGGGATATTCAGCTTTCCAAATACTTCTCCATCACCGAACGCTGGAAGCTCCAGCTTCGGGGAGAGTACTTTAACGTCCTCAACCACCCGAACTTTGCGCCGGAAAGCATCGGTACCGGAACCATAAATAGCACAGACCAAATCAGCGCTTTCGACAAACTCAATGGCAATTCGTCCTTCGGTACGTTCAGAGCAGGACAGGCTGGGGATCCACGCATCGTTCAGTTGGCGGTGAAATTGATATTCTAGAAACTGATGAGGATCTTCGGGCGCGATTAGCCCCCGCTCATTCCGAGGCGGGAACGTAAACGCTGTCGGCAGCCACCAGTTGCGCATTCGAAACTTCCGTGCGCAGCTTCACGCCCTGCATCCCAGCCTTTTTGGCCGGCTTGGCCAAAAATGTCAGGAGGTACTGGTGAAGCAATCGGCGGCCCAAATCGTCCAAGTACGGGGATAGCGAAACCGGCGGCCCCGAGCCCAGATAAAAAGATTCGCCTCCCGTTTGGTCTGAGAGCTGCGAGAGATAGTTCTGGCCCCAGTTGATCCGCCAGAAACTATGGCCAAAGTGGTCCGCCCCTGGGCTGTAGATGGAGAAGATGACGATCCCTGCTCGTTGCGCTTGCTCCACCGCCTGGTCCACGTAAGGGTCGGACGCGCCACCGACCCCATAACGGTCAATCCCGTCGGAAATCATCAGGATCTCTCGGCGCACCGGAGCATCAGGCCAGCGCTTGATCAGGTCAGAAACCGAAAAATAAGGGCTGCCATTCACGCCGGGATCTCCGAACGGCAACCGCAGACTGGTGGCGGCTTTGCCATGGTCGTTCGTAAGGTTCTGCACGATCTCGACCGTGCCATTGCGCATATAGCCGACCCCGATCCTGGTCGTGGCCGGCTGGGAATTGATGAATCGCCGAAGGTCCTCGAGTTGAGAACCGAGGCTGGAACCTGAGGCATCGTCAAGCAAGAGGAAAAGCTCGAGTTCCGCATGATCCCCCTGCAAGGGGATCCAATCGGTCGCTTTGACGCGATCGCGACCCTGATAAATCATTACGTCCTCTTTTTGGATGACGGGCACGTCAGTGCCATGGCGAGCTTCTGCCGTTACCACCATGTGGACGGCGGGTCCATCTGTTGGCGCCTGCTGGGCGGTAAGCAACGGCGCTGTGAGAATCAAGCCTGCGAGGAGTACGACAGCTCTCAAGTAGGTGCTGGTCATGGCGAACCTCAATCACAACAATGGTACGCTGCAGCCGCAAGCGTCGCCAACCGCTCTCGAACTGATGCCGGGGCGTTATGGAAATTCGAGTCCCTGAACCAGCCCTAATATCCTTTTATCTTGATGACGAAGTAGTTGAATTCGGGAGCACCCTCAAGCAAGAGCTGGTGGGGCACGTGAGGAGGAATGCGGACAACATCTCCCGCGGAAAGCTTTCGGCGGACGCCGCCCTGAATGGTGCCGTTGCGTTTTTCGTGGGGCCCCACCGTTTCTCCGTTGACCAAGGTGCCGCCGATCAACAGGGTTGCCGAACCGGATTGCACAAAGAAGACGTCAACCTGAGTTTCGTGCCACTCGGCCTGACCATCGGACTCCCGATGGACCAGCATGGCGCTGTCATTGGGAAAGTCCGCGAGGAGTTCGACGGCAAAATGGTGCGGGTCGACGGAGGCGTCGGCATGCATCTTGCTGTCGAAACGCTTGCAACGACGCCGGAGTCCAGTGGTCGAACCCCGGTGGATCAGTCTCCTGTGCGGACGCAGACAGCAGGAGAATTGCGATGGGACAGAGCAGCCAGAGTTTCTTCAACAAATTCTTGCCTCCTTACCCGAGCGTGGTCCCCGACCGTCCCGGCGCAGATCTTGCTCTATTCGGGAGTCGCCGTGCGGCCTGCATCGAGGTGTCTCAAACGAGGAGCGAAGCCTCAAAAAAATCCCCGGTTGACCCCTCCATCCTTTAATTTTGCTAAAGTAACCCTACCGGCATTGAAACGATAGGCAGGGGCGCCCACGCTGTCAAACTGGAAAAGCTAAAGAGGGATTTCAGCAAGACTAAAAAGACTGCCGTTTCTTCAGGCCGTCGTCTTGGGATGCGGGGAAGGGTCCGTTCCGAGGTTCGGCCACGACTGGAGTAGGGATATGGATATTCATCAGCTCGAATTGTTCCTGGCCGTGATGGAGTCTCCGAGTATGACTCGCGCCGCGGAGAAGGTCTTCCTGTCACCGGGAGCGGTCAGTCTTCAACTGCACAATCTCGCCGACGAACTTCGTACCGAGCTGTTCGTGCGCAGCGGGAAGCGGCTGATTCCCACACCCGCAGCCATTCGCCTGGCCGAACATGCGAAAGACCTGATCAAGCGGATGGGGCAGATCAAGCAGGAATTTGAAAATGATCTGGCGACGGATATCCGGCCCTTCCACTTTGCCACCGGTGTAACCACGCTGATCTATCAGCTCGGAAAACCGCTGCGACAGTTGCGGAAGCAGTATCCGAAAGCGGAGATTCGCGTTTCTGTAAACGTGACCGAGGAAACTGTTGCCGGGCTGCACGATCGCCGCTTCGACCTTGGCCTCATTTCTCTTCCGGTTCCTGAAGAAAATCTCAAGATCATCCCGCTCTTTGACGAAGAACTTATGATTGTGCGGCCGTCGAGCAAGAAAGTTCGCGGTCATCAGACGGGATCGGTGCGGGTTGCCGAGTTGACCCGGGTCCCGTTCCTGCTCTATCCGCGGGGAACGGTGTTGCGGGTACTCATCGATCATTTCTTCAAGGATATTGGAGTAAGTCCGAAGGTCGTAATGGAGGCGGAGGATACCGAGGCCATCAAGCGTCTGGTGGAATCCGGTTTTGGTTATTCGATTCTTCCCGAACATGCGTTGCGGCGACGAACGGGATTCTTCCAAACCTTCCGGGTTGAGGGGCACCCCATCACGCGGAGTCTGGCGCTGGCAATGGTGCAAACCGACTATCCGCGTAAACTCACGCTATCGATTGCGGAGTCCTTGCGGACGATGTTGACGGCCTGATGATCATGGGCAGTCAGCGACCCAGCCAGCCGCCATCCACGGCCATGATGTGCCCGTGAATGTAATCGCTCGCCGAGGAGCAAAGGAATACAGCTGCTCCGCCAACGTCGCCAGGTTCCCCCCAGCGGCCGGCGGGAATCCGCTCCAGGATTTGCCGACTGCGCTGGGGGTCTTGCCGCAGCGCGGTGGTGTTGTCCGTCGCCATGTAGCCGGGAGCAATTGCATTTACGTTGATGCCCTTTGCCGCCCACTCGTTGGCGAGTGCCTTGGTAAGTTGCGCCACGCCGCCCTTGGCCGCGGCATATGCCGGAACCAGAATCCCTCCCTGAAATGAAAGCAGGGAAGCAATGTTGAGGATCTTGCCCTTGGCGCTTCGCTTCAGCATGTCCTGGCCGGCAAGTTGCGAAAGCCGGAATACCGAAGTCAGGTTTACCGCAATCAGTTCGTCCCAATCACCTTGCGGATATTCAGCCGCCGGTGCTCTCCGTATAGTGCCGGCGTTGTTGACCAGGATGTCGATGGAGCCGAATTCCTCGATTGTTTTTCCGATCAGAGCCGGGTATAGCTTCGCATCGGACATATCTCCGGCCAGGTAGAAGGAATTTCTTCCCATCTTCCGGATGGTTTCGCTTGTGGCCTTGCCGTCTGGGCTTCGCCCGTGACAGCCGACGTTGGCTCCGGCTTCTGCGAGCGCAATGGCGATCGCTGCGCCGAGGCCGCGGCTCGAACCAGTCACCAGCGCGTTTTTACCTTTGAGTTCGAAAGCTTCAAGAATCATTTTCTCTCAGTGGATATCAGCCGGCTCCAGCTTCGGTATCAGTAGTTGAATCGCTGCGAGCGCCAGCAAATAGGCGAAACCCGCCATCAGGAACGGGATCATGTAACTGCCGGTCCACTGCAAGGTGTGGCCCACGATGGTGGCGATCAGCATGCCTCCGATGGCGCCGGCCATTCCTCCCATTCCGACCACCGAGCCCACAGCCTGGGCGGGAAAAGTGTCGGAGGTCAGAGTAAACAGATTGGCGGAGAATCCCTGGTGGCCGGCTGCCGCGAGGCCGATCAACAGCACCGCTCCCCACAAGCTATCCATGTTATAGGCGAACACAATGGGGACAACGCACACCGCGCAAATCAACAACGCGCTCTTTCGCGCGAGGTTTACGCTCTTGCCGCGATGGATCAGCCAGGATGAAAACCATCCACCCGCGACGCTGCCGACGTCCGCGATCACATAGATCACTACGATGGGCAGGCGAATATTCATCAGTGCCAGTCCGTGTCTCCGTTGCAGAAAATCCGGGATCCAAAACAGGTAGAACCACCAGATCGGGTCGGTCATGAACTTGCCCACTACGAATGCCCAGGTCTGGCGATGGGGTATGAGGCGGGCCCATTTTATTTTCGTCATCGGCACTTGCGGATCGCTGCGGATGTAATCCAGTTCCGCCTGGGAAACACGAGGATGGTCCCCGGGCCGGCGGTAAAGCAGCAGCCAAAATACGAGCCAGACGAAACCTGAAGCGCCGGTAATCAGAAACGCCCAGCGCCATCCCCAGTGAATCGCGATCCACGGGACTATAAGGGGAGTAACGATGGCTCCGAGATTTGACCCGGCATTAAAAATTCCGGTAGCCAGCGCGCGCTCTTTCTTGGGAAACCATTCCGCCACCGTTTTGATGCTGGCCGGGAAAACACCTGACTCCCCCAATCCCAATGCTGACCGAGCAACAAGAAAGCTGGTGAAGGAGCTGCCCAGGGCGTGCCCCATGGAAGCCAGGCTCCAGAAGACTATGGACAACGCGTATCCCAGCCGTGTTCCAAGCCGATCGATGACCCGGCCGACCACCAACATGCCGACCGCATAGGCCCCCTGGAAGGCAAGCACCAGGTTGCCGAAGTCGATGTCATTCCATCCCAGATCGTGTTGCAGTGGGCCTTTAAGGATTCCCAGGACCTGGCGGTCCATATAGTTTTTAGTGGTGCCGAAAAGCAGGAGAGCGCAGATGATCCAACGGAAGTATCCGGCTCGGGGAATTACTCCGGACTTCACCGCTCCCGAATCCGCTGCGGACTCACGGTTCGCGGAGCTAGCGGCTCGGTCCATGTTTGGGATTGTAGCGTTTATTTTTTACGTCCGGCTTCCAATCCGGAGGATCCCTGGTCGAATCCGCGCTGCACGTTGACCACGCCAAACTGCCGGTCTTCGCCCTCGCGATGCGCCGCCATCGCCCAGAGAAAGCAGATGCGATGCCCCGGAACCGAGACGTTCGGATGATATCCGCTGGGCATCAGCACGGCGTCGCCGTCGCGTACGACGGTGACGATCTCCGGATAGTCAGTACGGTTATACACAAGTTGAATGCCGAATGCCGGGTCGGGCATGTCGAAATACACGTACATTTCTTCCAGCATCTTGGCGTGCTCATGCGGGGGCCAACTTGTCCAGTTGCCCGGTTCGGAGATGGTGAAACCGGCTACCAGTCTTCCCGCTTCGATGTTCTTTGCCAGCAACATGTGCAGCTTCCGGGACGATCCCGATCCGCCGGTGGTGAATCTTAACCCAGGATCGCTTTCGACCTGGGAGAAACGCACAACCTGAAATGGGTAATGTTTCGAAACCTCGGCCGAAAACTCGGCGATATCCACACTGGACGAGGTAGAAATCTTTACTGAAGAATCGCGCGGAATATAGATTGCGTCAAACTGTCCCAGCGATACTTCCTTGGCGTCGGTTGTCACGGCGGCGTCGCCTGACAGGACAATCAATCCGGTCTCGCGTTCTCCGGTTGAGAAAGATTCTTCAGGCTTTGCGGCATTCAGGATAATACGACCGTATGCCAGATGTTTCATCGAACTATTTCCAGGCGTGACTGAGACGTGCCGTCCGGTATGCGCGTGCGTCTTGCGAAAGATTATTTGATCGCTCCCGTCTTCGACCTGCGTGTCCATTAGAAACTCCCTTGCAAAACATACGACGAGTGGAGCGCGTTCTTACTCGCAACTATGGCTGGATACATGTGAGATTGCGATTCGAACCAGTTCAGTTGTTACACCGGCAGAGCAGCACCGCTGCCAATCGAGCAGTAAAATTCATCATTCCGAGTCGTCCGGCATAGAAATCGTTTTAAGTATAGAAACCGGGTTGTAGCTGTCAAACCATAAAAATTGAAGTGTGATTTCAGCCAGACTCAACGGAAGTAGACGCTAACCTGCAAGGGCATCCAACTGCTGCCAGACAGAAGGTTCGACGGGGATGCCGTTGGCCAAGTTGTCCCTTCGCGTGGCCAGCACCCTGTAGCCGGGATAGCGTATGCGTTCCTGGTGAGAGTTCGGCGGGAGTTGGAAATTCTCGATGACCTGGTCTGCGATCCGGGAGGCGGTGATGGTCCGATCGAGCGAGGCCACGTTGAATGCTATGAAGACCTGCGACTGCCCATTTTCGCGATTCGGATCGGCGGTAATCTGGTGAGTGGCCTTTCCTCCCGAGAGCATCGCGGCCAGAAGATCCAGCATCAATGCCAGCCCTGAACCCTTCCAAAAGCCGATAGGCAAAGGGCGATTGGATGCTTCAATCTCCGCCGGAACTCGAGTCAGCCGGCCTTGCTGATCAAATCCGCCATCGACCGGCAGCAATTCACCGCGCGCCCGATAGGATGCCAAAGCGCCATAGGAGAACTGAGACATCGCCATGTCGAGGACAACATGTCCGTCCGCGCGGGGAACCGCGATCACCAGCGGATTGTTGCCCACCCGCGGATCGGAAGCGCCCCAGGGCGGAAGATTGGGCAGCGTGTTAGTCCAGCAGATTCCGATGACACCCGCGTCAGCGGCTTGCCAGCCATAACTGCCGCCGCGCATCCAGTGATTGGTATTTGCCAGCGCCACGCAACCCATGCCGTGTTCGTGGGCCAGGGCGATGGCTCGCTCCATGCTGTGCCAGGCGTTCAGATTGCCCGGCCCGAGGTTCCCATCCCAACGCTCCATTGGTCCAGAGGCCATGACTAACGCCGGCGTGGCGTGAACGTCGATGTACCCGTTGCGAATCATGGAGACGAATCGTGGAAAGCGATTCAATCCGTGGGAGTAGACGCCGTCTCGGGTCGTATCAGCAAAGAGCTGGGCGCAGAGACGCGCCCGCTCAGGTGCGAATTCCAGCTTCAGCAATACTCGCTGGAGTGCATCGAAAAGCTCCTGATAAGGGATGCGAAGCACCGACTCTGTCTCCGATCGAGTTTGACAACCCGAATTGAGTATCGTGCGTCAGCATAACAGGCAAGCTGTGTCCCAGACTTATGGCCTCGGTCTGTTTAGTTCAACTTAATGTTGTCTTAAGTTTTTAAACGTTGACCTTTGAGTTGCAGCTTTTGTAGTCTGCGACGCTGGCCTGACAAGGCAAAGTACCGGGCAGTAGTGTGCAACGAACGGCATCCCAGTGGTGAAGACGAAAAAACCTAAGGGGACAAAGAACTCATGATCGAACGATACCGAAGAATGGCAGGACTACTGCTGGCGGTGGCGACGACTGCTGTTAGCCTTGCCGCTGCAGGGGCAGAAGCAACCGAAGGAATTCACCAAATGGCCGGCGGGGAGTTCGCCACAGGAAATTGGTAAGCGGGTTGCGGAACGGTTGATCGCAGATTCCGCACTCGAACTTCGGCCGGCCCGGTCCGCCGCCATTTATTACTTATCCCGAAGTGGCCACCTGGTATGGCGCGCTGACCTTTGCTCAATTGAGCGGCGACAAGGACCTCGACGCCCGACTGATCAAGCGTTTTCAGCCCATCTTTGCCGAAGAGTCTAATTTGATTCCTGTACCGGATCATGTGGACAGGAGCGTGTTCGGCGCAGTTCCGCTGGAGATTTACATCCAGACCAAGGAGCAAAAGTATCTCGACCTGGGGAAGAACTCAGCCGACAAACAGTGGGAAGATCCGACCCCAGACGGATTGTCTTCGCAGACTCGGTACTGGATCGACGATATGTACATGATCATCATCCTGCAACTGCAGGCGTACCGGGCGACGGGCGACTCGAAGTACCTCGATCGCGCGGCGCTGGAGATGACCACGTATCTCGATAAGCTGCAACAGCCGAACGGCCTCTTCTATCACGCACCCGACGTACCGTTTTACTGGGGACGGGGAGATGGGTGGGTAGCGGCGGGCATGGCAGAGATGTTGCGCTCGCTGCCCGAGAATCATCCACGGCGCGCGCGCATTATGGAATCGTATCGCAAGATGATGAAATCGTTGCTGCAGTATCAAGGTAAGGATGGCGTCTGGCGGCAGCTGATCGACCATCCTGACTCCTGGCCGGAAACGTCTTCGACTGGCATGTTCACGTTCGCCATGATCACCGGAGTGAAGAATGGGTGGCTGGACAAGAAGACATATGCCAAGGCGGCGCGCAAGGGATGGCTGGGGCTGATCAGTTATCTGGAGCCGAACGCCGATCTGCGCAACGTGTGCCAGGGCACGGGCAAGAAGAACGATTTGCAGTATTACCTCGACCGCCAGCGGCTCACCGGCGACCTGCATGGGCAGGCGCCAATCTTATGGTGTGCTTCGGCGTTCCTGCGCTAACCGCCGAGTGGAGAAATGAGATTAGAAGAATTCCGCGGCCGTCTTCGGGGCGTGATCGCCTTTCCGATCACGCCCTTTCAAAACGGATTTGTCGCTGGATCTTGCGGGGCTTCGGAAGAACCTTGATCAACTTCTTCGCCATCCCATTGCGGCGATCGTGGCCGCTGGCGGTACGGGAGAAATGTATTCGCTGACCCCTGCCGAACACCAGGCGGTGGTCAAGACCATCGTGGAGGAAGTGCAGGGCAGGATTCCGGTCATCGCGGGTACGGGTTTCAACCGTCAAATGGCGATCGAGCTGGCGCAGCAATCAGCCCACGCGGGCGCGGACGGGATTCTGGCCCTGCCGCCGTACTATCCAAACGCTGACGAAGAGGGACTGGCGGAATACTACGTGGCGATTGGCGCTGCCACTGCTTTGGGCCTGTTCGTCTACAGTCGCGACTGGGTAAAGCCATCCGCTGAGTGGGTCGAACAGTTGGCGCAGAGGATTCCCACGCTGATCGCCTGGAAAGACGGGCAGGGCGATGTGGTCAGCTACCAGAAGATCATGGATCGCGTCGGCGACCGGCTGTACTGGATTGGCGGCGCCGGCGATGCCTGGGTGCCTGCCTACTACAAGATCGGAATCCGCACCTACACGTCGAGTATCGCCACAGTCGCGCCCAAACTCTCGCTCCGTCTGGATGAACTTGCTTCCGCTGGAGATTCCCCTGCCCTCACCGAGCTGATGAACGAATACGTGAATCCGCTCTATGCGATTCGGGCGCGCCGAAAAGGGTACGAGGTCTCGGTCATGAAAGAGATGATGAACCTGATCGGCCTTGCCGCCGGCCCGGTCCGTCCTCCGCTTCCAAATGTGCGGCCCGAGGAAGTCGCGGAGATCAAGGCGCTGCTGGAAAAATGGAAGCCGTTCCTGCCATAGGTCACGAGTAAGCCGCAACGCAGCGCAAAATTACAGCCGAGGGCGCAAGCCCTGAGTCTGCCGAAAGACTGATCAAGCCTTGAAAGGGCGAAAGAAAGGCAGCGCCACAGACTCCGCCGCACTGAGGCAAATCTTTGTCGGATTCTTCCCCCATTTGCTGGACCACAGACTCCCTATGATGCCCGCCCCCACCCGAGTCCGCTGGAAGGTTCTCGCCTGGCTCTGCAGCCTTTCTGCCCTCACCTATGTCGGACGCGTCGGCATCATCCAGGTCCAGGATCAAATCGAACTGGACTTGCATCTGACGCCTCAGAAATTTGCCTATGCCTTTTCTGCGTTCTCTCTGGCCTACGCGCTGTTCGAAATACCGAGTGGCTGGCTGGGCGACAAGTTCGGGCCGCGCAAAGTCCTGATTCGTATTGTCCTTTGCTGGATCGCCTTCACTGCTCTAACAGGTCTGGCGTGGGGTCTGGTTAGTCTCATTATGTTCCGATTTCTTTTCGGAGCCGGCGAAGCTGGTGCGTTCCCCAACATCAGCCGGGCATCACGCGAGTGGTTCCCGTTCGCAGAAAGAGGCTTCACCCAAGGGATGGTGTGGCTATGCGCCCGTTGGGGCGGCGCTTTCGCCCCTCTTCTGATGATGGTGTCTGGCTCTACCCCTTCAGATGGCGAGGCGGGTTCGTGCTCATGAGCATTCTCGGTGCCTTGTGGCTCTGGGGATTCAACTCGCGCTACAAGGATTCACCCCAATCGGACCAGGCCGTGAACGAAGCCGAGCGTGTCCTCATCACAGAGGGACGCAAGGATGCGGGGAAGGCCGCTCCTCTTTCCTGGACCACAATGCTCCTCAGCCCGACTCTATGGTCGCTGAGCTTGATGTATTTCTGCAGCAATGCCGGCTGGTCGTTCTTCACGTCATGGATTACGCCCTATCTGCGAAACGATCTTCACCTGTCGGGCATTGGACTCGTTGCTCGCCTCTGGCGCGCCGCTCTTCTTTGGAGGAGCCGCGTGTCTGCTGGGGGGCTTCCTCACCGATCGGCAAGTGCGGCTCTGGGGGCCACGTTGGGGACGTACCCTGCAAGGCGTGGTGGCTTACGGACTCGGCGGCGTCTTGCATGCTGGTGAGTGTCACGCTTACGCCCGGACACATCGGCCTGGCGTTCGCTTCGCTGTGCTTCTCTTCGTTCATCAAGGATTTTGGAATGGCTGCGAGTTGGTCCACCACGATCGATATCGGACAGCGCTACTCCGGTACAGTTGCGGGTTTCATGAACACGATTGGCAACCTGGGCCAGGTGGTCAGCATACCGGTGGTCGCGTGGCTGGCGGTGCTGGCCGGCGACCCCGGCCATCCCAATTGGAAGGTCAGCCTTTATTTCAACGCTGCGATGTTTTTTGTTGCAGCGCTGGCCTGGCTATTTGTGAATCCCCGACGAGTCATCGTCTATGCAGCAGCACGGGAGGATGGAGAGGCAGTTACTTAAGCGAAGTGCGACGGCTGGACACTAGTAGCCTTTCACTTTGACGACGAAGTATGTGAATTCAGATGAACCATCGAGCAAGAGTCTGATGCGGCACTTGCGGAGGAATGCGGACCACATCGCCCGCCGACAGTTTGCGCTTGATGCCGCCCTGAATGGTTCCGTTGCGCTTTTCGTGTGGTTCGGTCACTTCACCGCCTACCATGGTGCCACCCACCAGAAGGGTTGCCGAGCCGGATTGTACGAAGAACACATCGGCCTGATTCTCGTGCCATTCCACGACGCCATCGGCCTGTCGCCGGGAAAGCATGAACGTATCCTGGGGGAAATCCGCCAGGCGGCGCACCGACATATGATGGGAGCTCGCGTCGGCCTCGGTCTTCAGCGTCTGCTCAAGCTCCTTGAGGGACGCGCCCGTCCACTGCTGGAATCCGTCCGGCACCTTTTCCTCCGCGCTGACCAAGAGAAGAGTGATCGCGAGCAAACCCAGCAGCCCCCATACTTTCATCTACTCACCTCGACGCTTGGTGACGGCGGTTCACACCCGCGACGCCCCGCAAACTATAAGAATCGCACTTCTGCAGTGTCAATTCGTAAAAACTGATTCTGACTTTGAGTCGAACTAAACAAACTCTGGTTGTGTCTCAGCCTATACTCGTTCTCGACCGACCGAAATGGCAAATGGCGATCAGGCGTCCGCGCCCGGTCCAACGGCCACGACGAAATAGCTGGCGGCAGTCGAGCCGACATTCTTGATTCCATGCTCATCGTTCGAATGAACAAAACCCACGCCGCCTGGACCCAGACGATAGCTGCCTCCATTGACCGTGAGCTCAACCGTACCTTCACGAATGAGCCACATCTCGGAGTGCACGTGACGATGTGGAGCGTGAGGCGCGGCGCCGGCCGGCAGCGTAGTTTCGTGCACCTCGAGCGCCTCACCGGTAGCCAACTTGCCCTTGAGGACGCGGCGCATTTCGGCGTGGTCGAGAGTTTGCACGGCCAATTTGTCAAACGGATAGTCCGCCGAGGGTAGGGAATTGCCGGCTTCGGCGAAAGTGTCGAGTGCGGCCGCAGCCGGCAAAAGGATGGGTATCATAAAGCACAGTTCACGTCGGGTGATGGTCATATATGTCTCTCGCGAATGATTTGTGAAATCCGCTCGGCATCATACCAGAGGTTTTCTCGCTGGAAATAGTGTGTAGGTTAGACTGGCAATCCTCGAGGAGCATGGTGAACGAACCGAAACAGTTGCTGGAGAACTTGAAGGGCGTTCAGTCGGACCTTAGTCCGAACGGTGAGAACAGCCAAGCGGAACTTCAACCCGGAGCCCTGCAAGTTGCCGCAACCGCTTTTGTCGTCTTGTTCTGCATTGTGGGCCTTGCGCTGTGGGGACTGCCTTTCTATTACGACTTTATGGTGCAGCAGTTCGGATGGACGCGCGCCCAGGTCACCTCGGGAAATGCACTGAGCAAGTTGGTGGTGGGACCGGTCTTTGGATTTATCGCGGGCTGGATCATCGATCGCTTTGGCCCGCGCCGCGTCATGATGGCCGGCATCCTGATGGCTGGTGGAGCGCTGGTGGGACTGGGTTGGGTTTCGACTCTCGGCATGTTTTATTTGTTTTACTTCTTCAACGCTCTCGGCTACGTGTGCGGTGGGCCGCTGCCCAACCAGGTTCTGTTGTCGCGCTGGTTCGACAAGTCTCGCGGCAAGGCCATGGGCTTCGCCTACCTGGGAATCGGGATCGGAGGCGCGACCGTACCCTGGATCTCGCACGCATTGATACAGCAATTCGGTTGGCAATCGGCCTTGCGAATGCTGGGTATGCTGATCATCGTGGTCTCCTTTCCGTTGGCTTTCTTTGTGAAGGAGGCTCCGCCCCGATTCGCAGCCGATCGCAAGATGAGCGGGACCATGGAGGTCATGGGAGCATTCAAGACTCTGCCGTTCTATCTGCTCACGTTCGGCAGTATGTGTTCGATTGCGGCGGTAAGCGGGACGCAGCAGAATCTCAAACTCTTCCTCAGTCTCGACCGTCACTTCAGCCAGAGCGACGCGGCGCGGGTATTGTCGCTGGTGCTGTCGTTCAGCATCGTAGGGCGCCTGCTCATGGGATGGCTGGCTGATCGCTTTCCGAAAAAATACGTAATGCTGCTGACCTACCTGCTGGTCGCAACCGGTATTCCGTTTCTGTTCCTCTCTCATTCGCAAGGAGTCCTGTATGCGGCGGCGGCAGTATTCGGAGTCGGCCTCGGAGGCGACTACATGATCATCCCCTTGATGACCGCTGAAATCTTCGGCATGCAGACTCTGGGTAGGTTGTTAGGGGTGATACTGACCGCCGGCGGCATCGCCGAAGCCGTTTCGCCGTGGCTGACCGGGCGTTTGCGCGACGCGACCGGAAATTATTCCGAAGGTTGTTTCGTGCTGATGGGCATCGCGTTACTCGGGGCTGCGGTCGTCTTGAAACTACCTCAGGGGCGGAAGACAGCATGACTCGAAAACCCATTCTGCGCCTTGGAACCGTAAAAAATGTGACAGGCTTTAAGGAGCACTTGCATTCGCTTGGCTTGGCGATCCCGTGTGATGACGAACTCGTGAAAGGTCCCGCTTCTCCATTGCGGCAAACCATCGTCAGCGGTGATATCAAAATCGGCAACCGGATCGTTGTGCATCCGATGGAAGGCTGGGACGGCTCTCCCGACGGCAACCCGTCCGAAAACACGATCCGGCGCTGGCGGCGCTTCGGTCATAGCGGCGCGAAACTGATCTGGGGAGGGGAAGCGGTTTCAGTCTCGCATGCGGGGCGGGCCAATCCCAATCAACTCGTAGCTGCGGCGCATACGCAAGAAGGCTTGTCCAGGCTGCGTGCCACGTTGATCGAGGAGCATCGCCTGACGACTGGCTCCGACGACGGCTTGTTGATCGGTTTGCAGCTGACGGATTCCGGTCGCTACAGCCGTCCCAACGCGCACGGCCGGCCCGAGCCGCGCATTCTCTATCATCACCCGTACCTGGACCGGCGGCTGGGGCTGCCTGCTGACTTTCCCGTCCTCACCGACGCGGAGATAGAAACAATCATTGACAACTTCCATCGTGCCGCGCTGATGGCCTGGAAGCTGGGTTTTGACTTCGTGGACATCAAACATTGTCACGGCTACCTCGGTCACGAATTTCTCAGCGCCCACACCCGCCCCGGCCGTTATGGCGGAAGCTTCGAGAATCGAACTCGATTTCTGCGTGAGGTGGTGCAGGGCATTCGGTCCATCCGCTCCAGGACTGAAGATTGCCGTCCGCCTTTCGGCCATCGACAGCGTACCGTTTTATCCCGATCCCACGAAATCATCCAACGGAAAGCCGGGCGAAGGAATTCCCGAGCCCTACGAAAACGAAATTCCGTACCGCTGGGGGTTCGGCGTGAACCCGCTGGAGCCGACCGAATCCGACTTGAATGAGCCCGTTCGTTTTATGGCTCTGCTCGAGCAGCTTGGAATCCGGCTGGTAAATATCACCGCCGGCAGTCCCTACTACAACCCGCACCTGCAGCGGCCCGCGCTCTATCCGCCTTCGGATGGATATTTGCCACCGGAAGATCCGCTGGTAAGCGTGGCGCGCCAGATGGAAGCAACGCAGCGCCTGAAGCAACAATTTCCCAACCTGATATTCGTTGGGACCGGTTACAGCTACCTGCAGGATTTCCTGCCGCACGTAGCCCAGGCTGCCCTGCGCGAAGGCTGGGTCGACCTGGTGGGACTTGGGCGAATGGTGCTGACCTATCCCGAGTTGCTATGGGACGCATCCGAGGGACGCACGATTGACCGGAAACGGATTTGCAGAACGTTTAGCGATTGCACGACCGCTCCGCGAAAAGGATTGCCTTCGGGATGTTATCCGCTGGACAGTTTCTACAAAGACTCTGAACTCATGACGCAGTTGGCCCTCGCCAAGAAACACTGAGGCTACTCGCAATCTGGAGATCCGAATCTAGGGACAACGGGATGAACATAGCAGCCCTCATCGAACGGCAGCAGCTTCGCAGAAAAGTTCAGGGAATCGCCGCGGCTTTGTTGCCTTACGAGTCGAACGGAAGCGTGGCGGTAGAGGCATTCCAACAGCACTTGATCGCGACCCATCGCGCCGGACTGATGAATGCAGTCAACATGGACACGGGTTATGTCAACTATTTGAGCGAGGCGGAAAAGCGCGATGTGCTGCGCTGGACGGTTGATGCCCTGGGCAAAGACGTACCCTTTGTGGCCGGAGCCTATATCGAAAATGAAACCGGCGACATCGTCGCTCTTTATCGGCGGCAGATGGATGCGATCGTTCAGGCCGGCGGTATTCCGATCGTGTTTCAGACGGCACGGCTTCATGGTCTGTCGTCTAGAGAAAAGGCAGCGGTCTACCAAGCAGCATGCCAGGGATATCCGCATGTGCTGGCTTTTGAGCTGGGCACAATGTTCGCGCCCAATGGAGAAATCTTTGACGAGGAGACAGTCCGTCGCCTGATGGATATTCCTGAGATCAAGGGGATGAAGCATTCTTCCCTGGACCGCCTCGTTGAACTCAAGCGGCTGGCTTTGCGCAGCGAACAGCGGCCGGAGTTTCGCATCTACACGGGAAACGATCTGGGGATCAACATGATCGAGTATGGCTCGGACTATCTGCTAGGCCTCGCCAGTTTTGTTCCGGAAAAGTTCGCTGAGCGTGACCGCTTGTGGGAGGCGGGTGATCCGGCGTACTACGCGCTTTCAGACGCGCTGCAGTATTTAGGCAACGTTGCCTTTCGCTCTCCGGTTCCGGCTTACAAACACTCCGCGGCAGTGTTCCTGCATATGGCCGGACGAATTCCGACCGACCGGGTGCATCCCAGGAATCCAAAGCGTCCTGATTGGGAAGCTGACATCTTGCGAGATTGTGCGAGCCGGTTGGGTTCCGGGTAGGTTCAGAGTTTATCGAGCGACACGGACTCCGCGCCGCCATTGCGCGCAGCGCGATAGATAGCTTCCACCAAGGCTATACTTCGTCGTCCCTCGCGGCCGTCGCAGATTGGAGCTCTGTTCTGCTGAATCGCCTGAATAAAATCTTCAAACAACGCCTGATGTCCGCGAACGTCGCTTACGACGGCCGATGATGCGCTCTCGTTTTCATCCGGCTCTAGCGCGCTATTGATGGCCTGCGGACGCCGGAGGTTTGCCGCCAGAATGCGATCCTGCTCGAGAATCACGGTGCCCCCGGTGCCGGTGATCTCCACGCGTCGCGGATATCCCGGGTAGGCGGCGGTGGTCGCCTGGATAACGCCCATCGCGCCGCTGGCAAACTCGAGAAGCGCGATTGCTGTGTCTTCACCTTCAATTGCGTGAAGCGCTGTTGCCGTCCGCGACTGCACCCGAACCACAGCGCCCAGCAGCCAGAGCAGCAAATCCACCGTATGCACAGCCTGATTGATCAATGCGCCGCCACCATCGAGCGCTAACGTACCGCGCCATTGCGAGCCGCCGTAATATTCGGGCGGTCGAAACCATTTCACCCTGGCATCGGCTAGAAGAGGTCGGCCCAAGACACCGGTGCTGATCCATTCGCGCAGTTCGCGGACTCCCGGTTTCAAGCGATCCTGAAACATGACGCCAAGTTTTACTCCGGCGCGGTCGGTGGCTTCGATGAGATCGTCTGCGCGCCTGGTGCTGATATCGATTGGCTTCTCCGTCAGTACATGCAGGCCGCGCCGCGCGGCTGCGATGCCTTGAGCAGCGTGCAGTCCCGGACGGGCTTCCGATCGCGACCAGATCCATGGGCCGATGCGCGAGGAATGCCTCAAAGTCCAGGTACGGAGTCCCGCCGTGCTCACGGCAAAGACCGTTGATCTTGCCGGCATTGGTCCCGTAGACGGCTGCGATTTCAACGCCGGCGATGCGCACGAACTGCCCGCGCGTGAGTGCCGGTGATATTCCCGCCGCCGATCAATCCGATGTGAATTGCCATCCGATGCGGCGTCCCTACTCTTGCAATTCTGCGCCCGGCCCCACGGCGACGACGAAGTATTGGGCTGGCGTGGTGCCTACATTCCTGATTCCATGCTCCTCGTTCGAGGCGACAAACCCGACGGAGCCGGGCTCCAGGCGGAAGTTCTTGCCGTTGACAGTCAGCTCAATCGTGCCTTCGCGAACGAGCCACATCTCGGAGTGGGGATGGTGATGGGTGGTGGCCGTCGGCGCGCCGCCCGGAGGCAGCGTGGTCTGGTGCACTTCAACGCCCTCGCCCGTGGCCAGCTTTCCGCGCAACATCATTCGGACCTGGGCGTTGTTGTTGGCCACGTGCAGCGGCGCCTTGTCGAAGGAAAATGCTCCCGAAGCCAGGGACTTGTCTTGTGCGAAGGCTTGCAGCTGGGTGGCGACTGGTAAAAGTCCGGGAAGCAGAAAACAGATTTCACGTCGGGTAATAGACACGGTGCGTCTCCTGGGGAAGATCGGTGAAGTCCGATTGCGGTCGGCATCATAACAGAGCTTCTTGACTGCCTTACCATGAGGAAATTGTGAAGGTTGATTTCACAAAATCTAAACGGACGTTTCCTGGCAACCGCACACGACGTTGGTGTAGGCTGCTCTGCGACTGGCGGTTGGAGGGGCTATTGAAAGATATTGTGAGAATACATGGTTGGCGCATAGCAAGGAGCGCGCTGATCGCCGTTGTTGTGTGCGCGACCGCACTAATTGCAAGCGCACAATCCACTGACCTGATGGGCATTGCCCACGTGGCTTTGCGAGTGAACGACCTGCAGAAGTCGCGTGACTTCTACAACACGCTTGGTTTCGAAGAGGCTTTTTCATTCACCGATGCGGGCAGAGTGTCGGTGTCCTACATCAAAATCAATGATCGCCAGTTTATCGAGTTGATTCCGCGTACCAGCGATTCACAGCCCGGAGGCATATTGCACACATGTTTCGAGGTGGCCGACATCGAATCGCTCCACAACGCTTACGTAGCTGCAGGATTGCAACCTACCGAACCCAAGAAGGCCCGTGCCGGCAATCTGTTGTTTGTCATGCATGGCCCGGACAACCAGTTGCTCGAGTACACACAATACATGCCTGAGTCGTTACACTCTCAGGATCACGGCAAGCATCTGTCGCCGCGCCGGATTTCGACCCATCTGCTGGCGACCACCACAGCAGCCAAGGACCTGGTGGCGGAGCGTTCGTACTACACCCTCAAACTGGCATTCAAAAGCGCGGGCGACGAGGGAAACGAGATGTACATAGCAGGGAAGTCGAATGACCAGGTGGAGCTCCAGGCTGACATGCCCGATGCGAAGCCGCGCGTGACTTTCGCGGTAGACAATGTTCGGCAGACCGGGCACGATCTACGCGGCCGTGGACTCAAAGTGTTAAAGAGCCGTCACGCCGTGTCCGTTACCGACCCCGACGGCACTGTCATAATGTTTGTCACGCCTCATGGCGTTTAGACCGATTATCATCTGTCAGTTTAGTCCGACTGCCCGGAGGCGCCCATGAGACGCTGTTCTCTGCTTTTAGTCCTCGCTACCGCTGGTTCGCTGCTGGCGCAAGAACCGCGCGTGCCCGCAATCCCTTATCGTTCCGTCGCTAGTTTTCTAAAGCTACCCCCGGATTTATATTTGGGCGAGGTAGCCGGCGTTGCAGTCAATTCCAAGGGTCACGTATTTGTTTTCTCACGAGGCCACACCACTGGTCCAGCTTATGGCGCGGCTGCGGCGCAACTTTTGGAGTTCGATGGACACGGCATATTTCGGCGCGAGATTGGCCACAACCTGTACGCGTGGTCATTTGCGCACTCGGTGAAGGTCGACAAGGATGACAATATCTGGGTGGCGGACAAAGGTTCCGACATGGTCATCAAGTTCGATCCGGAGGGCCACGTCGCCATGGTCTTTGGACGCAAGCTGGAAGCTTCCGACGAAGGCACGGAGCCGTTGAGGCATCCCAAGCCGCCACTGCCGCCCGTGGACGGCCTGTTCCGACAGGTCACCGACATGACATGGGACGCCGCCGGCAACACCTACATCAGCGACGGTTACATCAATTCACGCATCGCGAAGATCGACAAGAACGGCAACTGGCTCAAGTCGTGGGGTGAACCGGGAGACCAACCCGGGCAGCTCAATACTCCACACAGCATCGCAACCGATGCGGAGGGAAATGTGTACGTCGCGGATCGCGGCAACCGTCGCATTCAGGTATTCGACGGCGAGGGAAAATTCCTTCGGCAGATTGTGATTGATGTGCCCTTCGATCCCAACGCGCGCCCGGCAATCGGCAACAAACCGCAGCTGCCAATTACCGGCAACCAGGCAATGGCGCCGGGCGCACCCTGGGCCATATGCATCACGCCTCCGCCCAATCAGTTCTTGTACAGCTCTGACGGGTACCCAGGCCGAATCTACAAGCTCACGTCTCGACGGAAAAATCCTTGGCGTACTTGGAGAGTCGGGCAAGCAGCTAAAACAATTCGGTTGGATCCACGAGATCGCGTGTCCCGTCGGAAAACGAACTCTTCGTGGGTGAGTTGTTGAACTGGCGCGTGCAGAAGCTGGTTCTCTCGCCGGTCCACTAGCGAGTGGTCAATAATGTGCGCAAATTCACGGCCGTGAAGCCGGAGCCGGCTTGGCCGCCGCAACGGGAGAGCCCGTGCCCTCCGTCAACACGACAATCTGGTTGGCCTTGCCGCCGGGAAAGACTTCCCGCTGCCCGCCGGGCCACTGTACCTCAATTCGCTGAAAGCTGGTGTCGTCGGCGAGGCCGACGTGTACTCGCGGATCGTTCTGGGAAAGAAAGCTTGCCCCGGTCTGAATCTCCCCCGAGATTCGACGGTCGCCAACGTAAACGTACACTCGCGCCCCCACCGCATCCCGGTTGCTCTTGGTCCCGACGCACCGGACCATCAGCCAGTTCTTCCTGATGCCAAAATTCTTCAGCAGACTGGGCCGCGTATCCAGGTTGTTGATGACCACTTCGAGCGACCCGTCGTTGGCCAGATCTCCCACCGCCAATCCTCTTGACGCCCAGGGCTCACTGATGCCGGGTCCCGCGCTGTTCGACATGTCTTTGAATTTTCCAC
Source organism: Terriglobia bacterium (assembly GCA_963816865.1). Classification (GTDB taxonomy): domain Bacteria; phylum Acidobacteriota; class Terriglobia; order Terriglobales; family Acidobacteriaceae; genus JAIQFF01. The sequence continues at coordinate 16,061 of CAWFMU010000006.1, read as the reverse complement.
CGCCTGCGTTCCAGTAGAACAACCTGGGCTGATGGTACTTGTAGTTCAGCGGGCCACGTTCGACTTCGGGGTACACGTGTCCGTTGACCATCACAATGTCCTTGCGGCCGTCGTTGTCAACGTCGAGGAATTGAATGCCCCAGCCCAGATACTGCGTATGTGCTCCCAATCCAGATTCGTACACCCGATCGGTGAACGTACCGTCCCCATTGTTGTGATACAGATTGGGCACGTCGTCGCTGAAGTTGGTTTTTGCAATATCAACGAATCCGTCTTCGTCATAGTCTGACGCGGTCACGCCCATGCCGGCCTGTTCCTGTCCTGCATCGCTCAGCGCCACACCAGAAGCGACGCCGACCTCTTCGAAGGTGCCATTCTTCCGGTTGTGATAAAGCAGGCTCGGACGGGAGTCGCAGGACATGTACAAATCGGGATAACCATCGTTGTCGAAGTCCGACGCGAGCACGGTGAATCCGTAGCAACCTGTAGGTTTGCCGATTCCGCTTGCCATCGAAACGTCGCTGAATTTTCCATGGCCATCGTTGTGAAACAGAAAGCTGCGTCCCGAGGGCAAGCCGCGCGGGCCACACATCACCGGCATGCCCTTCCACTGACAATATCCGCCGGATCCAGGCTCTGGAATCTTGTTGCGATCAAACTCAACGTATCCCGTGACCGCCAGATCGAGTTTGCCGTCAAGGTCATAGTCGAAGAACGAACAGCCCGTGTCCCATCGTACGGTGTCGGACTTCAGTCCCGCCGCCTCGGTGACATCCTTGAACGTTCCATTGCCCTCGTTGTGATAGAGAACGCTGTGGCCGTAATAGGTGACGAAAAGATCTTCGTACCCATCGTTGTCGTAATCACCGACGCAAGCACCCTGGCCCCATCCGACTTTTCCCAGACCCGCTTTCTGCGTGACGTCGACGAAATGCATGTTTCCGACATTGCGATAAAGATGGCTGGTTGATGTTCTCGCCGCGTCCCTTGCCGTCCATGGTGGTGGCATTGACCAGCAGAATGTCCATCAGGCCGTCGTTGTCGAGGTCGAATATTGCCACACCGTCGCCGGTAGTTTCGAGGATGTAGCGCTTGTTGTCCGCGTCCCCCGAAACATTCTCGGCAGTGAGTCCGGCCTCGGAGGCAACGTCCCTGAAGTCGACCGTGGGCGGCGAAGGGTTGGCCTGGCCCGGACGCCCGGATGGCGTGGTCTGGGAGAATTGGGGTAGAACAAAAAGACAAACAAGCAGGCCAGTCTGCAGCATCCGCAGCGTGATCGAACAGACTTCTTTCATTTCGGCGCTTTGATGGTGTCGCCTCGAACAGCTCAGGAGCGTTTTCGCGTCTGCTTCAACAAACTATCATAGCGCTCCCGCAACCAGCGCTCTGGAAGAGCCGCGTCATCGGCCGACGGACAGCGGCATGGGCTTGAGGGGCGGCGCCCCTCTCCATTGGGTAGCGTTGTCTTTCGTGGTGCCATGTCGAGCTATGCAAGAGAACGTTTGCTCACGAAAGCCGCGGGGTCGGACCGCGCCAGGGGAGGGCGCGAGCGGTGCGCGCAAACATGGCTAGAACACTGGCTGCGCGCCCGCATTACTGGCAATCAAGTCAGAGATAATTGTGAGCCGTCGCGATATCTTTCAGTTTTATCAAAGAGACAATTCAGAAGAACTCCGTTGACACCAATTTTCTTGTGATGTTACCTACCTAAGCAATTAAGGAAAACGCTGGCAATAGTCTTTTTCGGTTAGCGGTCGGTTCGAATCCTCATCGTGGAGGTGGGCTCATGATCCCTAGAAGGGTCATGCTGTTTAGCATGCTATTGCTGGTTCTGGTGGTGAGTGCCTCAAGCGCCTGGGCGCAATTCACCAGCGGCATCGAGGGGACGGTGACCGATCCCACCGGCGCAGTTTTGTCCGGAGCCACGGTCACCATCAAAAGTGAGGACACCGGTGCATCGCAGACATTCCAGACCGGCGACTCAGGATCGTTCCGCTTCACCACTCTGCCTTCGTCGACCTTCACTGTGAGTGCAGCGGCTGCGGGATTCAAGACCACGGTTCAGGAGCACGTGCGTCTGGCTGTCGCTGAAACCAAGACTCTGAACATCCGTATGGTGGTCGGCGGGACCGAGTCCACGGTCACGGTTACCGACGAAGCGCCGGCGGTTGAGACTGCGCAGGCCCGCGTATCGGGTCAAGTATCTGAAAAGGAAGTCCACGATCTTCCGCTCTCCGGCCGCAACTTTTATACGCTGGTGGTACTGACGCCGGGGGTGACCGGCCTGGCCAGCGGAGGCGGGCAGGCCTACGCGCAAGCCAGCGGCGACATCTTTAACCCGGAGTACGGCGTCAATCTGAGCGCTAATGGCTCGCGGGCCGAATCCAACAGCTTTCTCATCGACTCGGCTTCGATTGATTCCAGCCAGCGCAATGGTGTTACCAACATCAACCCCAACGCCGAAGATGTGCAGGAAGTACGCGTGGCCGCGAACAATTTCTCGTCCGAGTTCGGCCGGAACGGCGCGGCGCTGGTCAATATCATTACCAAGCAAGGCTCCAACAAATGGCACGGTACCCTCGGCTTCTACCACACCGACAACAAGCTGCAAGCGGCTAACGAATTTCAAACGGCGGGGGTCCCCGTCTTCCGGCGGAATGAAGGAGCGTGGAGCTTCGGTGGTCCTATTCGCAAGGACCACACCTTCTTTTTCGCTTCCATGGACATTCTCAAATCGGGCGTGGCGACCGGCAGAAACGCCACCATTCTCACACCCGATTTCATCAACTTCATGCAGGCGAATTTCCCCAACAATATTTCAACCTTCGTAGCCAAGAGTTTTCCTGCCTCGATTACCCCAACCGGCGGTTTCACGACCGCCGGGACCATGAACGGAACGGACTGTTCCACCCTGCCTTCCCCCTCCGATCCGATTGTCACTGAAGTTGGAAGCATACCCTGCAATCTGAACGTCACCGGCGTGGGCAGTTTCGCAACCGGTCTTCCGCGTAACGGATTCCAGTACACCGTACGGGTAGACCACTCCATGAACAACAACAAGGACCGCATCTTCGGCTCTTTTAACCGCACGACCCTGCATCAGGTTCTGTTCGGGGCTCCGTTCGTCTATCCCGCGTTCAATACGATCGAGCCCACTTACAGCGAGCATTTCGCCGCGGGATGGGTCCACTCCGCCAACAACTTTGTCAATGAATTCGGCTTTGCCACCACCCGGCCATTTGGAGAGGCGTTGGTCAACCATCCCGAAGTGCCGGGAATCACGGTTCTTGGTATCGAGGGATATCAGACGGGGTGGGGTCCGAATGCTTTTGTCCAAAACAACTTCGAGTGGCGAGACGTGGCTTCGTTTACCCGCGGAGCGCACAACTTGAAAGTCGGGGGCAACGTGACTCGAGGACGCGCCGATCACGAATCCTCCCGGGTTTATAACCGGCCCGAGTTCCAGTTCAACAGCGTTTTCGATTTCGCGACCGATAAAGCCAACTCGGAATCCCAGTTCGGATTCGATCCCACCACCGGCGCCCGGCTGAACAAGTTGTACAGCCTGGTTCGCGATGGTTCACTCTCGGCGTTCGTCCAGGATGACTGGAAGCTCGCGCCGAATCTCACGGTAAACCTCGGATTCCGCTACGAGGACTTCTTTAATCCGTCCGATGGCCTGGGAAGTCAGGGAGTCTGCAACATGATTTTCCCCAGTTCCAGCGGCAGCCTGGAGAGCAGGATCCCGACTGGGGTAATGAAGTGCCGCCAGCATCTCCTCGACCACACGCTGAATACATTCAGCCCGAGGGTTGGATTCGCGTGGGATCCGACCAAGCAAGGAAAGATGTCGGTCCGCGGCGGCTTCGGAATCTTCTACGACAAACCTTCCGAACAGCTCTACAACAACTATTTCACCAACAGCCCGAAGTTTGCTTTAGGGTCCGCGTGTTTGCAGTGCGGGACGAATCAGCCGCTCTTTGCTCTGGGCGCCATTCCGGATCCGCCTTACAACTATCCCCTGCCTCCCGGGATTCAGCCGGGCTTGCTGCCCAGTGGCGGCTTGATTAGTGGCCAGGCCAACGTTACGGTCACCGATCCGAATATGGGGCCGTCATACATGGAGAACTGGTTCTTCGGCGTACAACGCGCGGTTACTGGGTCGACCGTGGCAGAAGTTGACTACATCGGCTCCGTGGGTCGACATCTGTATGCCTCTTACAACGTCAATCGGTTTGCCGGAGACCTGATCCAGAACGGCGGCAACTTCACCGGCCTGGCCCCAGGCTTCGGAGCCATCAACTTCGGCCAGAACAGCGAGAGCAGTGGCTACAACGGCCTGACCGCTTCCATACGTCAGCGTGCAAGTCACGGTGTGACCCTGAACGCCGCCTACACCTACTCCAAAGCAATTGACCAGGCCAGCAAACTCGACGGCGCGGAACACGTCGACGCATTCAACGACAGCCTGAGCCGCGGCTTGGCCGATTTCGATGTTCGGCACCGGCTGGCCTTCACCACCCTGTGGTCTCTTCCCAATCCGCACGGTAGCGGGTTCATGAACAAGTTGCTGGGCGGTTGGGAACTCACGAACGTGACCATTCTCCAGAGTGGTCCGCCGTTCTCGGTCATCTGTACTGCCAGCTTTGCCCCGGTCTTCGATGGCGCGGGCAATGTCATCGGAAATACCGGTTGCGACTACAACGCTGACGGTACCAATTACGACCGCCCCAATACGCCGTCGTTTGGCAACACCAAGACCGGCCTTTCGCGGTCCAACTACATCTCGGGCATATTTGGCTGCGGCGGGACGGCTTTCTGCGGAAGCATCTTCCCGTCGCCTGGTCTCACCGAAGGCAACCTGGGCCGCAACACGTTCCATGGACCGGGTTTTGCCAACACCGATTTCTCGGTGATCAAGAACGTGAAGATTCCGTGGTTCATTGGCGGTGAAGGCGCGAACCTGCAATTCCGGACGGAGTTCTTCAACGTGTTCAATCGCGTAAACCTTACCCAGGTTGGCACGGACATCGCGAACCTCTCTAACTTCGGTAAGTCAACCTCAACCTACCCCGCCAGGGATATTCAGTTCGCCCTGCGGATCGCCTTCTAGGCCGGCATAACCCAGCGCCCCGAAACAGGATCGTCTTGCTTCGGGGCGCTGAACCTACGAAAATGAATCATGCGCTTCGCCGCGGGCCGCTTTGTGGTTGCGCTTGGGGTCTGGACTTTGCTGGGCCATACAGCTCAAGCGGCGGAGTGTACGGGCACGCGTTATGAGTGCGCCCTGGTTGACGTTGAACATCGGAATTTTCAAGCTGCCATCCAGTCATTGACCCCCGAATTGCAACAACAACCTCCTAATCTGAACGCCCTCAATCTCCTCGGTATCGCGTTTACCGGGGCTGGGCAGCCGCAAAAGGCAGCCGCGACATTCAAGCAGGTGCTCATCGTTGATCCTCACTTCTACCCGGCGAGAAAAAATCTGGCCATCAACGAGTTCGACCAGAAGCACTTGGGAGAAGCTGAATTACAGTTCAACCGGGTGCTAAAGGACGCTCCCGCGGACGAGATTTCCCATCTTTATTTAGGAGAGATAAGCTTCGGGAGAAAAGACCTTGCTGCGGCAGCGAAACACTATGAAGTGGGGCGCAAGCGAATCGGGGTCAAAGCTCTCTGGGTCTTGCACTACGCTGAATGCCTCCTGGCACAAAACGATGTTTCCCAAGCTGCCACTGTCTTGAGGTTGCTCCCGCCGGGGGACGGTGAGAGCCGATTTCAAGCTGGACTGATTCTGGGCCGTGCTGAAGCCTACGCCGCTGCCTCCGAGTTTTTTGCCTCGGCACGCAAGCACTATAGAGATCCGTACGCGGCCGGATATGACCAACTCCTGATGCTCATCAAGGGAAAGAGTTACCCGGAAGCGATTCAACTGTTCCACGAACTCACAGGCCAGGGCCAGGAATATCAGCGCGCCGAACTCTACAACCTGGTTTCTGAAGCGTATCTCAAGACCGACCGGGTACAGGAAGCCTACGACGTGTTGCGTACCGCGACGCGCCTGGAGCCTGAAGCGGAAGACAACTACGTTGATCTCGCTTCCGTGTGCCTGGAGTACGAGGACTATCCCTTAGGAAAGGAAATCCTGGACGTAGGTATCCACTACATCCCGAAATCGTATCGTTTGTATATTCAGCGCGGCGTGACCTTCGTGATGCGAGGATCTCTGGCGGAGGCTGAAAAGGATTTCCAGACGGCCAGCGACCTCGCTCCGGGTAAGTCTCTCCCGTATTTCGCACTAGGCTGGGTCTGGGTGCAGAGCGCGCAAACCGAGAAGGCGGTGAGGGTGCTTCGTGAGAAAAGCAAATTGCCCGGCATGGATTTTCTGATTCCCTACATCTTCGGCGTCGCCCTGGTCCATTCCGGCGCCGAGCCTGGCACTCCAGCCGCGAATGAAGCCGTGACCGCCTTCGATTCGTCGATCCGTCTGAACGCCAGTTTTTCCCACTCTCATGCGGAACTGGGAAAGCTGCTGTACAAGCAGGGTCAGGTAGACCGGGCGATCACCGAACTGAAAGCCGCAACCACGCTCGATCCCGGCGACTCGGGTCCCGTGTATGTGTTGGCGCAGGCGTACCGCAAAAAGGGTGAGAAGGCTGAAGCCGACGAAATGCTGGCCAGGATCGCGCAGCTGCACTCCGAGGACCACAACCTGGATCTTAAGAAGGAATTGAAACGGCTGGTCCGTCAGGACAGCGCTCCACCCTCGCAAATGCAAGCGACACCCTGACCATGGGAATCCGGCGCGGATGGTGTTTTCACGAAGCGGCTTGTTGGGAAACGTTGCGCCGCTGCGCTGCCGCGATATTCAACCTGGGTTTTGTGATCACGCTGACGGTGGTCGCGCAAAATCCTAAGAGTAAAGATGCGGCTGTCGTTCCTGAGTTTCGCAATGCGGCGCCGGGTGTGCGCTATGTCGGATCGAAAATCTGCAAGGGGTGCCATTCTGCCATTTCCGAGCAGTACTCTCGCACCGATATGGCCCACTCAACTATCTTGCCGGAGAACATTCTTGCCAAGGGTTGGCTGGACAAACCAGTTGATGTGTATAGCGAAAAAGTAAAGCGGCACTATCAGGTATTCGCGCGCGATTCGAAGGTTTACCAGAGCGAATACGGTTTGGACGAGCAGGGCAAGGAAGTGTTTCGGCACACGGAAGAACTGGCGTATATGGTCGGCTCCGGCGTCAACGGCGATACTCCCGTGGTGCGCCGGGGTAATTACCTGTTTGAAGCGCCGCTTTCTTACTACGCCGCCACTAAGAGTTGGGGTCCTTTCCCCGAACTTCGAAGTACAGGACATGGGGTTCAATCTCCCGATCAAGGCAGATTGTATCGGTTGCCACGCGGGCAGGACTCAACCCGAATTGGGCAGGGAAGGGCTCTATCGCGATCCTCCGGTGACCGAGTTGGCCATTGGCTGCGAAAACTGCCACGGGCCCGGCGAATTGCACGTGAATGAACGGCTCGCGGGAGCAGCCGTTCCGCCGGCGGTTGACCGGACAATCGTGAACCCGGCCAAACTTCCATCCTGGCTGGCGGACAACATCTGCATGAGTTGCCACGAGGGTGATATCAGGGCCCTGCAACCTGGCAAGTTCGATTCTGATTTCCGTCCGGGAACGCCTCTCAATGAACACAGTAGCGATTCTCAAGGCCCCCATTGATCCTCGGTCGGCAGAATCGCCTCTGCTCGAACACTACTACTCGATGAGTCTCAGTAAGTGTTATCGGGCGAGCGGTGGGAAGTTCGGTTGCCAGAATTGCCACGATCCGCACTTCCAGCCTTCCCACGATGAAGCTCCGGAATATTTCCGCGGCAAATGTCTTCAATGCCACACCGAGAAGAGCTGCACCTTCGATCTGCAGGCTCGCCTGGCGCAACAGCCTGCGGATGCCTGTTCGAACTGTCACATGCCGAAGCGAGCGGCGCTTACGGTCTCGCACTCAAGTCTCACCGAACATCGCATCCTGCGCACCGCAGGAGAACCCTATCCCGACGTCGCATTCAAAGCATCGCTTCCCGGGACCGGATTCATCCATGTCAACGCAATTCCTGGTAAGCCCGACAGTGTCCCTCCGGTCTCGCTGCTCAAGGCTTACCGTCAGGAACTTATCCGCTCGCATCTGGAGTTTAAGGATTACTACTTTGCTCTTCTGGATCGGCTATCGAAATCGGGCAACAAAGATCCGTTCGTACTGTCGGCGATAGCTCAAAAAGCTGGGAGCGACGGCGATCTTCCCAAAGCGATTCGCTATGCCAGGCAGGTGATTGAGCAGGGTTCGGCGTCGGATTCCGACTACTTGCTGCTCGACGGTTTCCTGGCGCGCTCCGGAAATCTGCCAGCCAGCATCACTGTGCTTAAGCAGGCTGTTTCGATCACGCCTTACAGCAACGCATCTGTATGAGAACCTGGCGGCCCGCCAAATGGCTGCTGGAAAGATCGAGTGACGGACTAGCGACCATCCATCGCGGACTGGAACTGTTTCCCGAAGACGCCGCGCTGCGGAGCGCGGCACAACAGACTTCCGCTGACGGAATCACGCAGCAGGGCATCGCTCAATTCAAGCAAGGCAACATGCAGGCAGCCATGGGCCAGTTTCGAGCTGCGGTGCAAGCGAATCCCAACGACGCCGTCGCTCACGATTACATCGGAGTGATCCTGGCAGAGTCGGGAAGGTTGAACGAGGCGATCGCGGAATTTGACCAGGCGACTCGTCTCGATCCCGCGTTCGCCCGATCCCCACTTCCATCTCGGGCTGGCCTACGAACGGACTGGGCGGACCAACGATGCGATCGCCGAATATCACGAAGCGCTGCGTCTCAATCCAGCGATGGTGGAAGCGCAATACAGCCTGAGCGCAGTCTGCGCCAAAATTGGGCGACCTCGATGGGGCGATCCGCCTGCTGCGCGAAGTGATCAAAGCTGCGCCTGACTTCGGCGAAGCCCACTACAACCTGGGATTGAATCTGTGGAACCAGTACAAGAGTTCGACAGGTCTCCGGCAGAAGACCGATCTCGACGATGCCCAGGACGGAACTCAAAACTGCCAGCCGGCTCCAACCCCAGCAGCCGGCGGTCTATTTCGTGCTGGGTCAGGTCATGGCAGATCGGGGCGACCTGGTCACCGCCGTGGAGAATCTGCAAAAGGCAGTCGATCTGGATCCCGCGAATCCGGAATACCACTACAATCTCGGACTCGCGCTTCGGCTCAAGGGCGACATGGAGCCGGCCGACGCGCAATTCCGGGAGGCGATCCGGCTCAATCCGAATCACGCTTTGGCCCACCGCTCGCTGGGCCTGGTATTGCGGGAAGCGGAGACTTGCCGGCCGCAGCCGCCGAGCTTCGTCTGGCTGTGGCGCAGCTGCCCCAAGATGCCGAGGGCCATCACATTCTGGGAACGGTGCTTCTGAAATTGAACGACCTGAACGGCGCTATCGAAGAGTTCCGCCGAGCCGTTGCGCTCAATCCCGATCTGGCGCAAGCCCACGCCAGTCTGGCGCAGGCGCTGCAAAGAGCCGGTCAGAAGGAAGAGTCCCAGAAGGAATTGGCGGAGTTGGAAAAGATCAACCTGGGAGTCGCCAACCAGGGACGCGCCATGATTCTGGTGGAGACCGCCGCGGGCCATATAAATAAAGGAGAGCAGTCCTCGGCGGTTGGGGAGTTGCAAGAGGCGGTCACGCTCAGCCCTGACTTCACCGAAGCCCACTACCAGCTGGGACTGGCGTCTGCGGCAGTCCGCGGATGGCATCGGCAAAAGCCGAATCTGCCTTTCGCCAGGTCTTGCAGTTGAATCCCAATCATGCGCCTGGCGCACTTCCAGTTGGGGTTGCTGCTCGTCGCTGGGCGACAAGGCCGAGGCTGCGGCGGAATTTGAGAAAGTGCCGCTGAAGCTGGCTCCGGGCCTGACGGAAGCTCATCGTGGGCTGGGGCGGCTGGCCTCGGACTCCCAGGATTGGGCGACGGCGGTTCGCGAGTTCCAGGCCGTGGTTGCGTGGAATCCGGAGGACGCGGCGGCTCACTACGATCTGGCTACATCGTTAAAAGCCAGTGGCCAACTTGAGGAAGCTGCGCACGAGTTGCAAATTGCGCAAAAGCTGGACCCGAAGCTCGCGGCTCCTCGTTGAGGGAAGCGCAGTCGCATTTCGCGGACGCAGTCAGACTTCGAAAATTTCGACCAGGAGAGATCACCTATGCGATCAGATTTTTCACGTCGTGAGTTCATTGCGGGACTGGGTGTGCTGGCCGCAGCCAACAGCAGGCTCTCGGCCGCTCCTTTTCAATCGTCTGCCACATCCGGAGGTCCTCGCCTGAGCAAGTCGCCGTTCAAGATCGCCGTAATCAATGACGAGATTTCGCAGGATTTCGGCCACGCCTGCGAGGTGGCTTCCCAGCAATTCGGTATGGAATGGATGGAACTGCGCAGCATGTGGAACAAGAACGTGGCCAATCTGGATGCCAACGAAATTGCGGAAGCGCAACGTCTCCTGAAGAAGAACAATCTTGCGCGTCACCGACATCGCCAGCCCGCTTTTTAAAGTGGATTGGCCGGGCGCGCCGAAATCCAAATTCAGTCCGGAACACGATCAGTTCAACGCCAACTTTACCTATGACCAGCAGGGCGAAGTTCTCGATCGCGGCATTGAGCTGGCCAAGAAGTTCTCCACCGACCGCATTCGCTGCTTCGATTTCTGGCGGCTTGATGATCAGGATCCCTATCGCAAGGCGATGAACGACCAACTGCAACAGGCCGCCGAAAAGCTGCGCAAGATCGGCCTGATCCTGATTCTGGAGAACGAATTCGCCTGCAACACCGCCACCGGAGCCGAAGCCGCCAAGGTGCTCGATGGTGTGCCCTCGCCGGCTTTCATGCTCAACTGGGATCCGGGCAACGCCGCCATGTTCGGCGAGACGCCATATCCCGACGGCTACAATCTTTTGCCGAAGGATCGCATCGGCCACTGCCACTGCAAAGACGCGACCAAGACCGCGAAGGGCGTCGAATGGGCCGCGATGGGCAAGGGCATGATCGACTGGGTGGGCCAATACAAGGCGCTCAAGCGCGACGGCTATCACCACGTCGTGAGCCTGGAAACCCACTGGCGCGGTGCCGGTACGCCCGAAGCCTCAACCGTACAAAGCTGGGCAGGAATGAAAGAGGCACTGGAGAAGGCGGGAGCGCTCTAGGGGAAACAACGCGGATTTATTCGCGTCGTCACCCCGCCAACATCTCACCATGGAGAAAAGTCGATGCCGAAAAATACGAGACGCGATTTCATCAAGCAGGCCGCGCTGGGGACCGCCGCATTCCTGGCGTATCCCACGGCCCGCGTATTGGGCGCCAACGAGCGTGTCCGGCTGGCGATGATCGGAGTAGGGCAGCGCGGCCAGGAACTCCTGAGGCAAACCCTGACCTTGCCCAATGCGCAGGTGGTTGCGGTTGCGGACGTCTACACGCGGCGCTTCGACGAAGCCAGGAAAATATCGCCGGGGCTTCAGACCGTCAGCGACTATCGCCGCATTCTCGACATGAAAGATATCGACGGCGTTCTGGTAGCCACGCCGCTCCACATTCACGCGCGGCATTTTCTGGACACGCTCGCCGCCGGAAAAGACCTGTATTCGGAAAAGACCATGACCTGGTCAATCACGGAAGCGGAGCAATGTCTCGAGGCCTCGAAAAAATCCGACCGCGTGGTGCAGATCGGATTGCAGCACGAGAGCGAGGGCCCGCTGGCCGATGCCAGAAAATGGATCGCGGACGGCATGGTCGGCAAGGTCACCCAGGTTGAATCGTGGATGAGCCGCAACAGCCCTCACGGCCAGGGCCAATGGGTGCGCGCCGTTCCCGCCGACTGCACCGCCCAGAATGTGGACTGGAAAGCCTTCCTGAACGGCAGGCCCGACGCGCCTTTCGATGCCTTCAAGTTTATCAACTGGCGGCTCTACTGGATGTTCTCGGGCGGCAACGTAACCGAGAACATGGTCCACCAGATGGCCTGGATCATGAGCGCGCTCGACCTCCCGCTGCCCACCGCAGCTTACATGTCCGGCGGCGTGTTCTCGGAAAAAGATGGGCGCCAGGTGCCGGACACAATCGCCGTCACGCGTGGATTTCCCCAACGACATGGTTGTGACTTTTCAATCCACGTTCAGCAACCGCCGTTACGGACTGGGCCAGCGCATTCTCGGCAGCGACGGCACCATCGAATACGTCGCCGCCGCGAACGACATGGTCACCGGACGATCGGAAGAGGAGATACACTACTTTCCCGAAGAGGTGAATCGCCCGAAGGGCGCAGCCATCAAAGGCGAAAGTCCGTCGCAGAACCACATTGCCAATTGGATCGAGTGCATGCGCAGCCGAAAAACTCCAAACGCGCCGGTTGAACTGGGATACCGTTCGGCGGTCGTGGCCCACATGGCGAACCTGTCCTACCGGCACCAGCGCCGTATGACATTCGAGGAGGCAAAAGCAACTCCGCCCGAATTCTAGGAGATGCGGCAGCAGTCTAAGGGGTGACCGCCTGTCCCCGTTTGGCTTGGGTGGTCAGAATGTCGCCAACAAGAAACAGGTCCGTAAGCAACGCGCGGAGATGGATAGAAGCGTTCAGGTTGTCGATCAGCTGAGAGCTGATGGTCGGTTGAGCCAGCACCAGCTCGAGAGCGGCCAGGGAATCCTGGGCGTCGCGTTTCAGTACCGCAATGAAAGCCTGGTATTTTTCGGCGGGATCGAGCCTTTCCTCGGCTACGGCTTTCGCACAACTCTCGGCCAAACCGGTCAGCGCATTAACCGCACGCTGCAGAAATTCCCGGACCTGGCTGCCTGCATGGCTGCCTTCGTCGCTCGGCAAACCCTGGCCCGCATACGCCAGCATGAACTCGTAGCACTCTTCTATCGCATCGCAGCGATCCAAGAACTCAGCCGGCATCGATTAACCTCGCTGTCCGCTGGAAGATGAAGTTGAAGTTTCGACCACCCAACGTTCCGGATCATGTTCTTTGTGTCCGCGATGCTGCACAGCCCCGCGGCGCGCGGGCACCTGGTGCGGCAGCTCGTCGACCACATCGAACAAAACCAGCAAGTTGGTTTGGCGCTCGACTTCGAACTGGTGCCCGAAAAGCAGCCAGCGCGATTTTGTGGCCTTCATCACCGATTTGGCAGCCGGACTTCACGATGCGGACTTGAAATTGATGGTGGCGCTGCCCGCCGCGGATTGGGACTACGACTACGCGGCCATCAGCCATGAGGCGGACGCCATCATCCTGATGAACTACGACGACCACTGGCTGACCTCGCCGCCCGGGCCCATCGCTCCGCAGGACTGGTTCACGCGGAATCTGGCCGCGATGCTGAAGCTGGTTCCCGCGGAAAAGCTGGTGATGGGCATCGCCAATTACGGCTATGACTGGCCGGACAAAGGCGGACTCAAGGCGCACGAGACGCCGCTGGTCGGAGAGTTTCGAGCAGTCGCTGGTGACGGCGTCGGAATCCGAAGCGCAGGTGGAATACGACCCCGATTCGCTCAACCCGCATTACTCCTACTCCGACGAGCGCGACCACGTGCACCAAGCGTGGCTGCTCGACGGCGTGACGGCCTACAACGAGTTGCGTGCGGCCGAGCGCGCAGGCGTGCGCGGCACGGCGCTCTGGCGCCTGGGAACCGAGGACCCGTCGCTCTGGTCGATCTGGGATCTCACGCGGCCGGACGATGCCTCGCGGGCGCGGCTCGCGGAGATGCCCCCGGGTACGATCTGATTCTCGAAGGAGACGGCGACATCTGGCGCATCACGGCCACGCCGCAGAAGGGCCAGCGGACGTTTCGTTACGATTCGGCGAGCAACACGATCGTCGCAGGAAAGCTACGTGAGCATGCCGCTTTCCTATCGGATCGATCAGCTCGGCGGCGGCAGCAAAAAGATCGCCCTGAGTTTCGATGACGGTCCGGACCCGCAGAATACGCCGCAGATCCTGGATATTTTGCGGCAAAAGCACGCCGTGGCGACGTTCTTCGTGATCGGCAGCGACGCCAACCAATCCCTGGGCTTGCTGCAAGCGCGAATACGACGAAGGCAATGAGATTGGCAACCACACCTACACGCACCCGCGCGTGGACGAAATTTCGCGCGCGCAATTGCAACTGGAACTGAACCTGACGGAACGGCTCTTCGAGAGCACGCTGGGCGTCAAGACTCTGCTGTTCCGGCCGCCCTACGGCATCGACCACCAGCCGGAAACCGCCAGCGAAGTGGCGTCGCTGCCGCTGCCGCAATCGATGGGATATCTGCTGGTGGGATCGCGCATCGATCCGCACGATTGGGGCGAGCCCGGAGGCGTGCCGCCGGCGCCCGCCAAGGTAATCGCGCAACGGGTGATCGAGCAGGCCAAGCAAGGCGTTGGCAACATCGTCCTGTTGCACGACGGCGGCGGCGATCGCAGCCACACGATCCAGGCGCTGCCGGACATTATTGACGGGCTGCGCGCCGCGGGCTTCCAGTTGGTCCTGGCTTCCGACCTGATCGGCCAGACGCGGGCGCAGGTGATGCAGCCGCTGACTCTGCGCGAGCGGGTGGTGGTCGCCGCGGACACGCTGATCTTCAACCTGTTCGAGTGGCTGCGCCTGGGAATCGCCTGGATCTTCGTCATCGGCATCGTTCTCGTGAGCGGCCGGGCGCTGATCGTCGGCGTGCTCGCGCTGATCGAAAAGTTGCGCCCCGCGCCGGCGGAGCAGCCCGGATTTCAGCCCGCCGTGAGCGTGCTGGTCCCGGCCTATAACGAAGAAGACGTCATCGTCCGCACGGTGCGTTCGGCGCTCGCCGGCGATTACCGGAATATCGAGGTCGTCGTCGTGAATGACGGTTCGTCGGACCGCACCGGCGAACTGCTCGATGCGCACTTCGGCGGCGATCCGCGCGTCCGCATCCTGCACCAGTCCAATCGCGGAAAGTCCGCGGCGCTGACGCACGCGCTGCGCGAGGCGCACAACGAAATCGTCGTCACGATTGACGCCGACACCTCCATCGATCCCGAGGCGATCGGCAAACTCGTGCGCCACTTTGCCGACCCGCGCATCGGCGCGGTGGCCGGCAACGTCAAGGTGGGCAATCGCAACCGCTGGCTCACCCGCTGGCAGGCGCTCGAGTACATCACCAGCCAGAACCTCGAGAAGCGCGCGTTCGACCTGCTCAACTGCATTCCCGTGGTGCCGGGAGCGCTGAGCGCCTGGCGCGTCGAGGCGCTGCGCGGCGCGGGCGGATTCACGGCGGACACGGTGGCCGAAGACACCGACCTGACGATTGCGATTCGCCGCATCGGCTGGCGCATCGTGTACGACGAGGAAGCCATCGGCTGGACCGAGGCGCCGGACACCGCCGCCGCGCTGATTCGCCAGCGTTTCCGCTGGACCTTTGGCACGTTGCAATCGTTCTGGAAGCATCGCGACACGCTGGGCCGGCCGCGCTACGGCACGCTCGGCTTTGTGGCGCTGCCCAATATCTTTCTCTTCCAGCTTCTGCTGCCGCTGATCTCGCCCGTGATCGATCTGCTTTTCCTCGGCTCGATCGCGCTGTGGGGCGTGGGGCAGATTCATCTGGCGCGCCTGCCGCAGCTCTGGACGGCTGCCGACGTCGAGCGCTCGATGATCTTTTTCATCGGCTTCATGCTGATCGATTTGTTGACCTGCGTCGTCGCGTTCACGCTGGAGCGGCACGAAGATTGGTCGCTGCTATGGCCGCTCCTGCTGCAGCGTTTCTACTACCGGCAGATGATGTACGTGGTCCTGTTCCGCGCGGTGAAGCAGGCCGTGCAGGGCGGCGCCGTGGGCTGGCGCGGCGTCGAGCCGGAAGTTCCCGCGGCTGTCGCGCCGGCCTAAGCCCGCGCTTGGCGACGCGGACCTTTCTTTGCTAGGCTGATTAAAAGGATAAGGGCTGTATCCCGAAGCAAGGGAACGGCACCTGGAGGTAGCACGTGAGTTCCGCATTCGATGCGGGCAACGGCAA
>CAWFMU010000005.1:0-135032 GCA_963816865.1 Terriglobia bacterium | reverse complement strand
ACGCGCCCACTTCTTAAGCCGTTGTGCAACTTCTTGCAAGAGAAGATCGCCGGCCGAGTGTCCGAGTGAGTCGTTGATGTCCTTGAAGCGGTCAAGATCGAGAAACAGAAGTGCGACCCTCTCTTCCTGCCTACGAGCGCTGGCGAGTGCCTTTGACAAACGATCCGCACCAAAGTCCTATTGGGCAGTCCGGTAAGCGCATCATAGTAGGCTAAATATTGGACTCTTTCCTCGGCGGCTTTACGGTCCGTGATGTCTTCGACAGTGCCTTCGTAGAGCGCGATGTTGCTCTCCAGCGTCACATGCGGCCCGCAGATTCATCAACACCCACTTTTTCGTGCGGTCACTGCGGTCGACTTCCACTTCGGCACCACGCACGATGCCATCCTTGGTAAGTATCTGTCGCAAATCATTCAGGCGGCTAGGGTCTACAAATAATTGGCTTACCACGTTCGAGACTTCCGCCAGGAATTGTTCCGGAGAGGCATACTTATGCATTTCGGCTAATGCGCGGTTGATGCTCACGGGCCGACCATCAGCGGTGAGCTGAAAGATTCCAACAACGGCATCCTCGAAGATCGCTCTGTACTTCTCTTCAGCGCGAACGAGTTTAGTCTGCAAACGATTCAAATTGTCGAAAGACTGGTTTGACTCTCGAAGCAGACAGATCAATTCTCTACCAAGAAGGTACTGCTTCAGGAAAACCAGGCCTCCCATCACTAGCATGGTGGCTATTGTTAGCAACAACCGGTATTTGCGCACGCGACCGGGAGTGTTTGGAGAAAACTCGGACCAGGCCACCATTAATGGCGTGAAGAAGACAGCCACCATCGCCAGTCGAGCAGGCCAAATCGCCGGGTTGTTATCGAATGGTGTTACGGAGTGCGTGTTATGCAACTTCGTACAAGGGCAACGAAGCCCGCGGCGATAAACCAAACCATTGCCGCCAGCAGTGGAATGTCGTACAGGCTACCCGTGTAGTAAACATGGAAGTTGATGGCAGCGCCGGTGAGTTCGGAAGCGATGGCATACAAGCAACTGGCGCCAAGCCAGTGAGCATAAATAGTTTCCAATAACTCCCGCTCCTGTGCCACGCAACCCGAGAGCGCCTAGAAAGACACGGTGCTCTGCAAAATAGGCGATATCAAAGTAGCACCGTCGACCAACTCGTTGGGGGAGACATACTGCAGGGAATGACGGCAAAGAAAAAAAGATACAGCCACCAAATGAGCAGTAATGCGAAATCGAGTCGGCCAGTGCGAATCGAGCGGTTGGCCTTGAGATGGGGCTGCACCGCTAGTGCAGCCATCATGGGGACGATATGCAAGAAGAGGATGATATCCCCTAGAAATGGGTTCGGAACTTGTTGGCGTCGATAAACTTCAAAGTATGTCCACAGGACCTGCGCTGAGAACCACAATACGAAGCCAAGACTCATCAACCAGCCGAAGATCCTGGTTCGCCCGTCAGCCTGGAAGGCAATCGGGATGACAGAGAGCAAAGCGCCCAGTAGAAGAATGCACTGACTGGTGTCGCCGAATGTCGTCAACGGGTAGGACGACTTCATGGACAGAGCTAGGACCAACTGGGCGCATACCAGCAGCGACGCAACCACCACCCATCCCTTTGTCGGCCCGATCGAAGGCGACTCCATAGCGCTATTCTAGGTGTGGAGGTGATCATGCATGGGTTACCTGGGTAACCGTCCTGGTAGGAAGAAGCCAGCCCGCTGTTGTTCAGCCAAAGAAGCGGGTAGCCTTTTGGAATAAGCTCCCGCAAGAACTTTCATCGAGAATTAACCATTCTGTAATCGAGACGAGACATCAGGAAAGTACGCTTTCCCCGTGGAATATTCCACACGGAGGAAAGAATGCCGCCCACGCCCCTTCCAAGGCTGCCGCGATCGCGCACGACCCTCGCACTGTTTCTGAGCGGGGTCATGTCATTTGCCAATCCTGCTTTTAGCCAAAGCGATGTCGAGACCGTCGCTACGAAACAAAAAACCGCAACCCCAATCAAACACGTTATTGTCCTGATCGGAGAGAACCGCACCTTTGATCACCTGTTCGCGACTTATGTTTCGCCGAGTGGAGACTCAGTCAATAATCTGCTGTCTGAAGGCATCATCAAGGCCGACGGCACGCCCGGGCGGCACTTCGGGAAAGCAAAACAATTCCAGGCCATCGCGCCATTCAAAAAGAAGTTCTTCATCAGCCTCGACGACGATGATAAGGACGCGTACGGCATCCTGCCTGAGCCAACCCTGAACTTTGCGCCTATCCCGAAACCCCTCCCAGCCGGCGATCTTTCGTTCCAGCCATTGCAGTTCTTTCCTCCGGGAACGCCGGTGAACTTTCTGGCTTCGGTCGAACCCTCTTTAGAAACAGCAGATCTGCCCCTTTTGACGACGGGGGTCCCGACGGAGTTCACCCAGACGGTTGTGCTGCCCGATCCGGATTCGCGGGTGGAGAATTTCAACGCACTGCCGAACGGGCCCTTTCCTCTGCGCGGAGACAATTTGCCATACGACTCCTATACCGGCGACACCACGCATCGGTTGTTCGAGATGTGGCAGCAGTCTGACTGCAATATCAGGAATGCTACTCGTCGGAATCCCTCAGGTTGTCTTAACGATCTTTACCCCTTCGTGATCACGACCTACACCAACATTCCCGATCCCTTCAGCGGCAACGCCATTGATGACAATGGTGGCAGCAACTCGATGGCGTTTTATAACATGCAAGCTGGAGACGTCCCTGTACTGAAGCAACTGGCCGACCAATACACCATGAGCGACAACTACCATCAGGCGTTCATGGGCGGCACCGGCGCCAATCACGTGATGCTTGGAACGGGCGACGCGATCTTCTGGAGCGACGGCAATGGAAACCCAACCACGCCGCCGTCTCACATCGCCAATCCCGATCCTCTGGCGGGCACCGACAACGTATACACGGTGGACGTCGGTTTCGATGGCAACTTCACTGAGTGCGGCAATCCGAACCAGCCCGGCATCAAGCCGATCCGAGACTACCTGCGCTCGCTCCCGTACCGTCCCAACCCCAACTGCCAGAAGGACCACTACTACATGGTGAACAACGACTCGCCCGGCTTCCTGCCGGACGGGACGATTGACACGGCTGGCATTGCCAAAGGGGCCTCGGTTCCTCCCATCAACGTGCGTACTATCGGCGAAGCGCTCAACGAGAAGAACATCTCGTGGGCCTACTACGGTGGGGCGTACAACGCAGCGGTAGATCTACAGCACAATCCGGGGACCACCGATCCAACGGTGCTGGTGGGCGCCGCTTACTGCAACATTTGCAACTTTGAATCGTATTCGAATGCGATCATGGGCGATCCCGATCAACGGGCCGCTCATATTAAGGATGCGACGGATTTCTTCGCCGCAATCGATGGTAACGAATTGCCGTCAGTGTCCTACGTAAAGCCGGATGGACTGCTGGACGGACACCCGGCTTCTTCCAAGTTCGACCTGTTCGAGGCGATGGTAACGAAGATCATGGATCACCTGAAGGCGCAACCCAAACTGATGGCAGAAACTGCGTTCATGATCACGTTAGATGAAGGCGGTGGCTACTACGACTCCGGCTACATTCAGCCGCTCGACTTCTTCGGCGACGGTCCGCGCATTCCGCTGATCGTTGTGTCGCCTTACACCAAAGGCGGCCACGTCAATCACTCTTACGCCGACCACGTTTCGATCCTGAAGTTTATCGAGCGCAACTGGCATTTGAAGCCGCTGACCGATCGGAGCCGGGACAATTTCCCGAACCCGATTGTTCGCGACGACAATCCCTATGTTCCGTTCAATAGCCCGGCCATTGACGACCTCTTCGACATGTTCCGATTCAACAACCACCATTGAGATCGCCCCTGGCGATAGCGTGCCACGACCATGTACTCTAGAAATGATGCCGGCCGAGCCCGCACGGGCGAAGCCGGCATCTTGTTCCTTCCAGTGGGCGGCCGAGCAGTGATGGTGGATGTGTAGGACGCAGGGCAAGGACCCGCGCGGGTTGTTCGGCCAACAAATGACCCGGGGCCGTGCATAGAACCACTGGCAGTCTCCTCTCACCGCAACTCACAACTGTCAGAGTTGAAGAATG
Organism: Terriglobia bacterium; assembly: GCA_963816865.1. Lineage (GTDB taxonomy): Bacteria > Acidobacteriota > Terriglobia > Terriglobales > Acidobacteriaceae > JAIQFF01. The sequence continues at coordinate 130,902 of CAWFMU010000005.1, read as the reverse complement.
GACCCGTAGGTTGGCGTAATCGCCAGTTTACAACACGATTGTTTAACGGGTAGCGGCTCTGAGGGCTTGCGGTTTGGCGGCCGATTGCCAGCATTGGGCCATCGACCTGCATTCCGGCCCGGGTGCCGATCTCGACTAAGTATTCAGTTCTTGAGCTCTCGCCGGCTTGATTTCCTCGTGTCAGAAAACCCTTTTGAGTTCGTGCCTCAGGGACCCCCGTAAACATTAGGTTTTTGGTCCTCCTCTTAAGTCGTTAGAAATGTGTAGTTTTCTAATCAGGCTACAGCAGAATTGCTTGAGCTTGTTCGGAACCCGTGGTCAATGAGTGTAATCGCGATGTTACGCCAACAACCCCTCGTGACACACCGCGAACCCCATGGCTTTCATTGACTCGCCTACTGCTTCCGCCATAGCATCCTTGCGCATGATCGGGCAGACCATCTCGCACTACCGCATCGTGGAGAAACTGGGTGGTGGTGGGATGGGTGTGGTCTACAAAGCCGAAGACCTCGAACTCGGCCGCTTTGTCGCTCTGAAGTTCCTGCCCGATGATGTTGCCAAAGACCCGCAAGCCCTGGAACGCTTTCGCCGAGAGGCACGGGCGGCGTCGGCACTGAACCATCCCAACATCTGCACCATCTACGAAATCGCGAGGGATGAAGGCCAGTCGTTCATCGTGATGGAGTACCTGGAAGGGATGACGCTGAATCACCGCATCGCGGGCAGACCGCTGGAGGACACCACCCTGCTGTCGCTCGGCATCGACATTGCGGATGCGCTCGAGGCCGCCCATGCCAAGGGCATTGTCCACCGTGACATTAAACCGGCAAACATCTTCGTCACCCAGCGTGGACACGCCAAGATTCTGGACTTCGGCCTGGCCAAGGCTCTAGCTCCCACTGGTTCTTCCAGCCCCGCATCCATAAATTCGATGACGGCTACGATTGATGACCAACACTTGACTAGCCCGGGCACCGCGCTGGGCACGGTGGCTTACATGTCGCCGGAACAGGCGCGAGCCAAAGACGTGGATGCGCGGAGTGACTTGTTCTCGTTTGGCGCAGTGCTCTACGAGATGGCTACCGGCACGCTGCCATTTCGCGGCGGCAGCTCCGCGGAGATATTCAAGGCGATTCTGGATGCAGCTCCGACTCCGCTGCTGCGCATCAACCCGGATCTGCCGCCAGATTTGGATCACATCATTAAGAAAGCGCTCGAAAAAGATCGCAATCTGCGCTATCAGAGCGCGGCTGATCTGCGCACGGACCTCGCCCGCCTGAAACGGGATCTCGACTCGGGCCGTTCGCCGAGCGCTGTTGCCGGGAACGCTGGGCCGTCCTCCAGTTCCTTGTCGATCACGGCTGCGCCACAGCCACGTAGTTGGCGCACGTACATGATCGCCGGTGCGGTTGCGATCCTATTAGTTGCGGTGACGGCGGGAGTCTACCTTCTGCGGAGCAAGTCCCAGACGAGCGAAGTGAAATCGATCGCAATATTGCCGTTCGTTAATGCCACCACTGACGTAAACAATGAGTACCTGAGCGATGGCTTGACAGAAAGCCTGATCGGCACGCTCTCTCAATTGCCCAACCTTAAAGTCATGGCGCGGAGCACCGTCTTCCGCTACAAAGGAAATTTGGAGGACCCGCAAAAGATTGGCAACGCGCTGCAGGTAAACGCGGTGCTGATGGGGCGGATCACGCAGCACGGTGACCAGGTGGGTGTACAGACCGATCTGGTGAGTACTGCCGATGGCGCCGAGCTTTGGGGTTCCCAGTACAGTCGCAAGCTGGATGAGGTCCCTCAACTGCAGAGCGACATTACCCGCGATATTTCAGCCCACCTGCGCAGCCAGGTCAGTGGCCAGGAGCAGGAGCGCCTGGGCCGCGCAGGTACGACCAACCCGGAGGCATACCGTCTTTACCTGGAAGCACGCCAACTCTGGTATGGGCGCTCGTCCGAGGGAATGAAAAAGAGCATTGATCTGTTCCAGCAAGCAATTGCCGCCGACCCTAACTATGCTCTCGCCTACTCGGGACTGGCGGACGCATATTCCATCGCCCCCAGCTACATGGACATGAGATCCAGGCAGGGACACTTGCTCGCGGAAGAAGCTGCGCGCAAGGCGCTGGAACTCGACCCCTCTCTGCCCGAGGCCCGTGCCGCGCACGCATGGGCTCTGTCCACCGCATGGAAGTGGAGCGAGGCAGAGTCTGAATTCAAGCGCGCAATTGAGCTGAACCCTAACAACGCCACTGCCCGCTATTTTTATGCTCTCGGCTATCTTGCTCCCGAGAAACGCTTCGATGAGGCTCTGGAGCAGTGCCGTATCATCTTGTCGCTCGACCCGCTATCCTCGATCGCAGCTGCCAATTGTGCCAGCATACTGGTGGAGGCCAATCGCTATCCGGAGGCGCTGGCCCAGTTTGAAAAAGTACGCGAACGGGATCCCGACTTCGGCCCCCTGCATTACAAGCTTTCGCAGTTGTACGCTTCAACTGGCCGCTTCGCCGACGCAGTACGCGAGATGAGCCCTCCAGGATCTGGCCCTCGCCCTGGAGACGCTAAGACCTATCGCGAGCTGATGTTAGCTATGGAGGATTCGGATCGATCGGCCGCCGTTGCTCTAGCGTACACGCTCGAAGGAAACCACGACCAGGCCTTCGCATACCTGGAGAAAGCTTACTCCGATGGGGATCGGGAACTGATCGTGGTCATTCGTTATCCTGCCCTGGACCCACTGCGCTCTGATCGCCGCTACCCGGACCTGATGCGTCGCCTCGGGCTACCGGAGTAGCAGTTCCTGACTTCACAGATTCTCCGAGTGACAACCTTCCCTTCGGAGATTGGCAAAGGGAAACTGTTGTAAACAGGCGTTTACACCAACTACATCCTGGAGATTCCCTATCGTCGTAAGGGACTTTATCCTGAAGGCCCTGCCCCGAGAGAAGTCGAAGCGTCACCCGTGCCGACAGAATTCTGCGAAGTGGGTATTCGCTGCGCGCTAGATCCTTCGCAAGCTCAGGATGACCCCGTCATGGCAGGGGAACGCAAGCAGAGTCGTGATCGGAGTTACTCTGAAGATCGTTGAGTCCAAAACTCATTCAGTTGGAAGAACCGGATGCCGATGCCGACCCCAACCCCGAGGCCGGCGTAACCGCCTCGGCCGACGCCCTTGCGGCCTGCGGCCGGTAGCCGTTTCGGGTCCGCACTCGAAGCCCTCGCGCCCGTTCGCCCGCCAGCTTCACGGTAATCGCACGCCAGCCGCGGTTGGGATTGGCTTGCGGATAGTAGCTCAGTGAATAAAGGTGAGCCAGGTCGCTGCGGATCGATGCGAAAGCTTTCTGCTGCTGCTTCCAGGTCTTGGCGAAGTACGCTTCGCCGCCGGTGGCGGCGCTCATGCGCTTGAACACCGTGCTGGAAACCGGTTCCAGCTTGGCCTCCCGCGTGCTGATCATGTAAATCGGGATGCCCTTCGATTGCGCCAGCTCGGCCACATCTTCCGGCGGCACCATGCTGAAGTTGTCCGGTCCGTTGGAGAAGACCACGATTACTTTCCTGCCCGTGTTCTGGCCGGCGTCTCTGACCGTCATCAGCAAAGCGTTGTAGAGGGCGGCATCGTCGCCTGCGACCGTGCTGCGCACTCCGCGCAGGACCTGCGAGCGGTCCGCGGTCAGCGTGGTGGCGCGGGAAAGGTCGCGGCTGTAGGAATAAAACGCCACCCGGTCCGGGTCCATCGAGCGAGCGGACAAACTCGGCAATCGCATCCTGCGCGAAAACAAACCCGCGGTACATGTAGTTGCTGGTGTCGAACAGGATGAAAACGTCGGCGCCTGCCATCATGGAGCCCAGCTCGGAGCCCAGCTCCGACGATTGGTCCGACGATCCCGCGGAACCATTTCGGACGCGGAGGTCCCCCGACTTTCCGTCGGGCCCGTCCGAGGTGACTCTTCGCGTGGGCTCGTTGCCTTCTGCGAAGGTGGCAACTTTCTGCGGAATGCCATCCTCGGTCACCACAAAGTCCGAAGGACGGAGGCCGGTCACGTAGTTTCCTTTGCTGTCCATGACCGCCACATTCAACTGCACCATGTTGACTTCGACGCGAATCTTGGTTTCAGTCTCCGTCTCCTGCGCTGGCGCACGACTGACCGAGCCGAAGAGGACCATCGAGAGAACCAAAAGAAAGAGAAAGAATTGTTTTGCCATATGCCTGTTTTCACCTGCCGGAGCGTTCTTGATGCGCTCCGCATCCTGATAAGTTTCTTACAAAGCTGTCATTGCACGTTGCCGTTCAACGCCACTTTCGGCAGCAACGTAATCTTGCCCTGGCGGAACTCGTCTCCGGTTTCCCGCATGGCGCGCAGCATGGCCGGCCAATCCTCGAAGTCGGTGGCAAAAATCTTCTCCACCATCCGATAGGTCAGTTCGGGAACCAGGCGGTTCAGCATGGCCGGCGAATAACCCTTTTCATCCGCCAGTCGGGCCCAGTACAAATTGTTGGAGTCCCACGACTCGGCCAGCAGGCGGCTGGAGTAGCCCATGAACGCGGGGAAGGGCTTCACGTTGATCAACTCGCGAGAATAACTCTGCGCCAACGCCGGATGAGGAACCCCGAAATCCTCGGACAGCCGTTTCCAGCTGACCTCGGCGGGATACTGCCGGACGAGATCGTCCAGTTCCCCGCCGGCTTTCCCCCAATGATTGTTCTGTTCCGGATACTTTCGCCGGAATTCCGCCGCCAGATAGAAGGTCTCGCCCGGCATGACCCGGGAAAGCGCTTCTTCCACGGCCCCGGCCCGAAGGGCCTTCTCGACTTGCTCGGAGCGCTGCGGGTTCATCCGCTCGGAGAGAATCGCCACCACCTGCGCGCGCAACGCTTCATCCTGAGCGGCTGAGGCCAAAAGCTCTTCTCCGGTTCGCTGGTAAAGCGTGACCGCATGCAGTTCGTTTCGGGTCACTCCCCACCAGCGCGGCAGGACCGAGCTGCTGACCAGGCCGGGCACCAACTCATGCCAGATCAAGGCCTGAACATTTTCCGGGACGATAAAGTCCTGCTCGGCTTCCGCCAGAACAAAGGGCAGATCCGCCAGCGAACCAGCCAGGTGAGCGCCGCCGCCCGCCGGCAAGCCGGAACCGAATACGTGAGGCACACGCCAGGACTGTCCTCCTCCAATCGCCATTTCCCCCGAAAAATCGTGGGAGCGGACGAACAGAGGATTGTTGAGAAGAATCTGGGCTCCCGGGCGGCGCGTAGTAGGCATAATTCAAGCCCACCAGCGTGTCTCGCAGGAAAGGTACGACCAGACCGCGGGCGTCAACCAGATCCTTGCGGAATTCGGGGACTTGATCAGCTTGGCCAGATCGGTTCGCGTCTGCAAGGAACTGTGACGCGTGTTGTAGAACCCAGCCGCCCATTCGCTGCGTTCGCTGGCGGTAAACATTGGGCGCGGCATCTCGAATTCCCGCAGCTGTCCGGCTAGCGGGATCAACCTATCGCCCACGTCCTTGCCTTGCGCCATCTCATTCAATCCCTCACCCAGCGCTAGCAAAGTGTCGAGGGATACCAGGCGCTGACCGTCCAGGACGGCATGCATTCTGTCCGCCAGTTCCTGCCGGACTTTTTGACCGTCGGGTTGCGACTGGCTCGGGCCGGCCAGCAGGGCGACCACTTCGTCCTGGGAAAGATTCGGCCGGCTCCCGCGCGGCCCGCCACAGCTCGCGCACCGAGGTCCGAGCCGAGTCGAACAGTTGCGCAGAAGAACCTATGCCCTTGGCAAAAGGACCGATCACGGCCTGCCAGGATGCATTCAAATTCGCCGCGGGAATCTGTCCCTGGCGCGCCAGGATTTCCCAGAGACCCACGTTGGACTGGAAAATACCCAGGGCGTTGGCCCGCAACGTGACATTGGAAATCCGGTCGATGGCATCTGCCGTCGCGAGAAAACGGGTGATGGACTCGTCGTTCAAGTCCCTGAAATTCAGAAAAAATCAGGTACTGGTTGCCGTACCGCGAAAATTTCTGCGCCAGCAGCCGGACCGTCTCCGGACTCATGCGCTGGCCCGCCGGCCGCGCGCTGTCGATCGCACTCAGCATCAGGTAGATTCGCAGCGGCCCATCATCGGAACTCTGCCGGGAGAAGGCGAACAACGCTTCCACCAGCTGATCGGTATCTTTCCAATGGCTGGAATGCTTGGCCCACTGGTGGACCAACTTGGAATCTGTCTTCTGCCGGAGAATCTGATCCCACACCTCCAGATTTCCAGGCACCGTTGCCTGTCCCGAGGGATCCAGTTGAAGTCGAGTGACCAGGATCAGCAGGTCGGGGTCGGGCCGGAACACAGGACGGGCCGGGCCCGGCGCGATATCTTTTCCCTTCAACGCCTCGTAGAAACGCGGCAAGCGGCGAGCGTCCGTGAAATAGACCTGTTGCGCGGGGGTCAAGCGGGAAAGCGTGTCGAAATAAGCGGCCAGCCAGCCGTCATCCTTCGCCAGCAGACGCGCTACAAACTCCTTCGGCGAATCCGGACTCGCGCCCGCAAGTTCCTTCCACGCAGGCTCCGCAGCCGCTCCTCCGGGCACCACCATGCGTCCGTTTCGAATAGAGATGTGACTGCTGTAAAAATCGAGAACGGCGGCGAAAGGAAGCAGATTTGACATGCCCGTAAATTGCCGCAAGTTCGCGCTGGTTTCCGTATCCATCCGCGAGACAGCCCAGTACAGCCGCGCCAGCATGGGGTCGTCGAGCATCGCGTCCAAAACATCTCCGCCGCCCTGGGTCCAATCTGCCGCCGAGAACAGCATTGGCACCTGCGCGATCGTGAAATGACAGGCGAAGGGCTTGCCTCCTTGCAGGGTCTGCTCAAGCTCGGCAAGAGGAAATCCGGAATCGATGGTCAGAAAGGCTCGCTCCGGGTCGGCGGTCTCCAGTGCAACGCTTTTTCCGCAACCCTCCCGTACTCGGTAGCCGAGAACATCGAGCAAAGGTCCCGCCTGATCGCAGCTGGACACTCGAATGGTCCCCTCCGGGCCCGCCAGCGTGACCAGTTGCCTGGCCTGCTCCACGTACCGTTTCAGCAAGATCAGAAACTCAGTGGGCCTGCCCGTCCTGTCCTTGCGCCCCTGATAACCCTCCACCGCGACATTGCGTGCCAGCAGCGGCAGCACCTCCTCCAGCGAAACTTTCTGACTGATGCCGGCCATGCGCAAGAACGAACGCAGTGGTCCCGGGATGGCAACGCTCGCCCCGGCGACCGGCCCGGGTTGCGGAGCTTCCGCGGCCTTGGCGCTGGTCGGAGTGTCCGATGGCGAACCGGATGCGGAATTGAGCCCGGCAGCAGTAAACGCTTACGGAGAGGAACAGGAAGACAGAGACAGAAGCCCTCAACACGAGGCAAGGAGATTTCACGGCTGGCCCTTCCTTACAAATCTTAGGAATGACTCGATATCAAATAGCAGGATGCCAGGGACTGGAGAGACATTCGTTAGCGAGTGACGTCAGGTTTCTGACCCGGGCCCGAGTACCGCCACTACGCCGGAATTCGAACTAAGCTCGCCTATCTGTGTTCCGCCCCCGGAGCCTAGATTTTGTGCCTGCCAAGATAGATCATCTTGTGCGCCATGCCAACCCCCTTTTTTGTAATTTTCGATGCTGCCCGTCCCGAAAACGACGAGGCGCTGGAAATGGCGTAGATTGGGCGGTTTGGGGGCGTTTACTGGAGGACGGGCGTCCCGCCCATCTGGTGTTTGGGCTTGTGCAAAGACGGGCGGGATGCCCGTCCTCCATTTTCGAATCTTCCTACCGGCTAACTGCGGCGGGCTGGAAGGCGGCCACACGCTTCCCGCAGTCCGTTTTCGTAGCTCTCGATCAGCTTGTCCCAGGTGGCATTGGCTTCAGAATCAATCAGCTTCCGGGCGGGATCGGCGTCAAACCAGGCCAGCGACTGGCGGATGCCCTGAGCAAAGCGGGTGGTCGCCACGTAGTCCGGAACAAAGCGCTTGATCTTGCTGTTGTCGAAAACCACGCTTACGGCTTTGTCCCCCACCAGCGTGCCCTCCATCTCGGGCAGGCATGCCACCATGAAATCGGACGGGATATGCACAATTCGAGGCTCCACGCCCACCGCCGCCCCACAATGCGATAGAGCTGGTTCCAGCTCAGAACTTCGTCGGTGGTGATGTGAAAGGCATGTCCGATGGACTGTTCATGACCCAGCAATCCCGACAAAACCTTTAGCAAAATCGCTGTCGTGCGTGATCACCCATAAAGACGAGCCGTCGCCGGGGACGATCACCTTCTGTCCTCTAATCATTCGGTCTACCACGGTGTAGGAAAGCTCGGCCCAGCTGTTGATGACCAGCGGAATCAGGGTCTCGCCGTAAGTCAGGGACGGGCGGACGATCGTGATGGGGAATCCTTCTTCCCGATACGCCTTCAGCAGGCGCTCCTCGCACGCAATCTTGTTTCGGGAGTAGTCCCAGTGCGGATTGGCCAGCGGCGTCGACTCGGTAATCAGATAGTCGGTGGCGGGTTTCTGATAAGCGCTGGCGGAACTGATGAAGATATATTGCCGGGTGCGTCCGCGGAACAGTTCAAGGTCGCGCTCGATGTCGGCCGGAGTAAACGCGATGAAGTTGACGACCACATCGAACTGCCGGCCTCGCAGCGCCTGCGCCACGGCGGAGGGATCATTGATATCTGCCTGGACCGTCTCCGCGCCGGCTAACCAGTCGGCGCGATGCTGTCCGCGCCGGAGCAGCGTGAGTTTGATGCCGCGTTGCAACGCCAACCGGGTACAGGCGCTGCTTACGATTCCAGTCCCGCCGATGAAGAGTACGTTCATGCGCCAGCCATTCTAATGCTAAATGCCAATCGAGGAGAGGGCGTCCTCCCTTACTTCTCACCAGCGATGCTGTACCAGCGGCCGGATCTTTGCATCGTAGATCCGCCGCACTGCCGCCATCGCCTCCGGCGTGAGCGGCGGAAGGTCTGAAGCACGGCAGTTATCAGCCACCTGCTCTGCCCGCTTGCCGCCTGGAATCGCGCACGATACCGCGTCGAACATCAATATCCAACGCAGCGCGAATTGGCTCATCGAAACCCCTGCCGGCAAAAGCTGTCGAATCTCTTCCACCGCCGCAAGGCCGATGTCGTAATCCACTCCGGAAAATGTCTCACCGACGTCGAAGGCTTCCCCTCGCCGATTGAAGTTTCGATGGTCGTCGGCAGCGAAGGTGGAGTCGGCTCGCAGCTTGCCGGTAAGAAGTCCGCTGGCCAGCGGCACACGCGCCAGAATGCCGACACGCTTTTCTTTGGCTTTGGCGAAGAAGACGTCCGCGGGACGTTGCCGAAAGCAATTGAATATGATCTGCACGGTTTGCACGTTGGGGAACTCAATCGCCTTCAGGGCCTCCTCTACTTTTTCTACGCTGACTCCGTAGTATCGAATCTTTCCCGCTGCGACCAGATCATCGAGCATCCCAAAGACTTCCGGCCGTGAATAAAGCTCAGTCGGCGGGCCGTGCAGTTGGACCAGGTCGAGCCTCTCGGTCGCAAGATTGCGCAGGCTGTCGTCAATCCACGCCGAAAGGTTCTGGCGACTGTAGCCGTCCACCGTCTGGCGTGGCAGTCGCCGGCCCGCCTTGGTGGCGACGATAATCTCTTCTTTTCGCTCTTTCTTGAGCCGCGCGATCAGGCGCTCGCTGCGGCCGCCACCGTAGACATCGGCGGTATCAATGAAATTGATCCCGCAATCGATCGCCTTATGCAGCGCCGCCATCGAGTCTTCATCCGAGACCTGGCCCCATGAACCGCCAATGGCCCAGGCGCCAAAGCTGATTTCTGAAACCTTCCATCCCGTACGACCAAGTGCGCGGTAGTGCATGCTTTCTTCTCTCCTAACGGATGTACCCGCTGCAATGACCACGATTGCTAAACCAGAGCTACCATCTTAAGCGAACTGGAAAGATGAAAGCGCGTCTCCCTTCGTCTCCCGTGGAGGACAGACAGATTTAGCCAGTGCTAGGATACGGCGTCATGAAATCATCTTTTAAGATGCGGCTCGATTCCCTTCTCTGGCCATGCCTCGTACTGATCCTCGCCAGCACTTCGATCACGGCGCAGACCACACAGGTCTTCCGCCTCGATGGCGGCAACTCCACCTATGCTTTCGGGGTCAACGAGCGCGGCGAGTTGCAGACGCTCTACTGGGGCGGACGCGTCGGCCCGCACGACACCATTCGCTCCCGCGCATTCGCTTCCGGAGTGGGCTTCGTTCGATTCTCCCGCCACCACCACGCCGCAGGAATACGCCGGTTGGGGCGCCGGATTGTTCACCGAACCCGCGCTCAAAGTCAGCTTTGCCGACGGCAATCGCGATCTGGTTCTTCATTTTGTGAAGGCCACGCCCAACGATCCCCATGCGATAGACGTGCTGCTCAAGGATATTTCCCGCGAGATCTACGTCACGCTGCGTTACTCCATGGACCCTGAGAGCGGCATTCTGGCGCGTTCCGCCAGTATCGAAAATCGGGAAAAACAGCCGGTCATGATCGAACAAGCCGCCGCCGCGCAGTGGACCCTGCCTCCCGCGCGCTACACCCTGAGCTATCTGACCGGCCGCTGGGCCGGCGAGTGGACTTTGAATCAGGAACTCATTCAGGGCGGAGCTCGCGTCATTGAAAGCCGCCGCGGAAGCACCAGCCACCAGGCCAATCCATGGTTTGCGATTTCCCGCGACAGCGGCCAGGACACTTCCAGGCCCGCTGTCGCCGATGAAGAGCACGGCGAAGTCTGGTTCGGCGCGCTGGCGTGGTCGGGATCGTGGCGAATTACGGTGGAACATACCCAGGTTGACGCCGTGCGCGTAACCGGCGGCTTCAATCCTTTTGATTTTGGTTACAAACTGAAACCTGGCGAACATCTGGAGACCCCGATTTTTTACGGCGGCTATTCCGATCACGGACTAGGCGGCGCTTCGCGATTGCTGCACCGTTTTGAAATCGCCCGCATTCTGCCGCAGGCGCCCGACCCCAAGCCGCGTCCCGTCATCTACAACTCGTGGGAGGCCACCGAATTTAAAGTTGACGAAGCCGGGCAGATGGCACTGGCGGAAAAAGCGGCGTCCATCGGCGTGGATCGGTTTGTGATGGATGACGGCTGGTTCGGCCAGCGCAAAACCGATCATGCCGGACTGGGCGACTGGTACGTGAATACGGACAAATTTCCCCACGGACTGAAGCCGCTGATTGACAAGGTCCACTCGCTCAACATGGACTTCGGCTTGTGGGTCGAACCCGAGATGGTCAATCCGGATTCGGACCTCTACCGAAAGCATCCTGAATGGGTTTTGAATTTTCCCGGACGCCCGCGCTCCGAATCGCGCACCCAGCTTGTGCTGAACCTGGCTCGTCCGGATGTGCGCGACTACGTCTATGGATTTCTCGACAAGCTGCTGACGGAAAACGATATTGCCTTTCTCAAGTGGGATTACAACCGCAACTGGTCGGAGCCAGGATGGGACCAGGTCCCGATCGATGAGCAGCGTGGCGTCTATATTGCGTTCATCCGCAATCTTTATTCGATCCTTGCTGACCTGCGCAAGAAGCATCCCAAGGTCGAAATCGAAAGCTGTTCGGGCGGCGGCGGGCGCGTGGACCTGGGCATCCTGCGCTACACCGACGAGGTCTGGCCCTCGGACAATACCGATCCCTTTGACCGGCTGGCCATGCAGGATGGCTTCAGCTACGCCTACACACCGCAGATCATGATGGCTTGGGTCACCGACTCGCCGCACTGGTTCAACTTCCGCTCCACGTCGCTGACCTATCGCATGCTGAGCTCGATGCAGGGCTCGTTGGGCATTGGCGCCAATCTTAATCATTGGAGCGCTGAAGACTTTGCCACAGCCAAGCGGTTGATCGCCGCGTACCATTCCGTGCAGCGAACCATTGTTCGTGGCGATCTTTATCGGCTGATCAGCCCGCGCAACGGCAGTCAGATGTCGGCAAGCGAGACGGTTTCGAGCGACAAAAATCAGGCGGTCGTCTTTGCTTTCGCCAACGCGACGCGGCAAGGCCGCGGTTTTCCACTGCTGCAGCTCGAGGGCCTCGATCCGGATGCCGAATACAAACTCGGTTGGATCGAAGGCAAAGCGGTACCGGAAACTCCGGCAAGCGCGTCCGGCGCGTGGTGGATGCGACACGGAATCCAGCTGGATCTTCGCGGAGACTACCAGGCGGCCGCGTTCCAGCTGGATCGGCAGCACTGATCTGCGAACACCAGTTTTCGGAGCGCCAGAAGCCTTCAATTTGCCTGTGCGGTAGTCCGATTGATCTGGGCCAGACGCTGCTCCAGCTTTTCAGCTTCGTCATTGCGCCCAAGGCGGCGCAGCGCCTTGGCCTCATTGGTGAGAGGCGCGATCAAGCCGGGACTGTTTTCGCCAGACTGCTTCTCCATAAGTCCAGTGGCCCGGTGCCAACAGGGTTGTGATTCATCAGCCTTGCCCATGCGATCGTACAGATCGCAGAGTCCCCACAGAGGGACCAATACCAGACCGTCGTCGGGTCCGTTCGCCACTTCTACCGCTTTCACCGCCCGTACCAAATATGGCTCCGCCTTCTGCCACGACTGCTGGGCCATGTACAGTCCGGCCAGAGCTCTGAGGCTCTCCGCGGTTCGGGAGCTGTTCTCGCCGAAGTTTTTCGCGTTGATGTCCAGCGCCCGCGTGAAGTAGCTTTCGGCGGCAACAAAGTTCCCCTGACCACCGGCAAAGCTCCCCAAAGAGAAAAGTGGATCAGTCATTCGTGGAGATCCCGGCCCAAAAGTCTTTTCTATAATTGCGAGTTGACGGTGGAAAGCAGCTTCAGCGTCCGCGTAGTCTTGCCGCATTCCGTACGTATTTCCGAGGCGACCCAGCGCAACGATCAGATTCTCATCGCCCGGCGGCAGCAACTCAGCCAGTTTGACAGCCTCGGTGTAGGATTTCTCGGCGTCCGCGAACCTTCTTTCCTGGAAGGCCTGCTCGCCGTGTTGCATTGCCACTTGAACTTTTTGCAGTGTCCCCGCTGAACCGTCCAGCAGTTGAACGCGTTTTTCCAGGTCCGCGGCCTGAGCAGATTTTCCCGCAGCCTTCAGCGCAGCCACATGATCGGCGAACCGCAGTTGAGCCGCCTTGTATCCCTTCTGAGCATCGGTACTGAAGTAGAAAGCCTCTCCCAGCTGACGCTTGCCATTCGCGCTCCCCTCGGTCAGCGCCGCCTTCTTGTCCTGCTCCAGCGCGCCCACCCAATCGCCCTTCTTTTCGAGAGCTGTCCCCAGCTCAAGAATCACCTGCGACTGCTTGGAATCGAGCGAGATCGCCTCCTTGAACTCCGCGATCGCCAAGTCGTGCTGGTTGGTGGCTTCGAGCGCCTGCCCGAAGAGATCGTGGATATGCCAGTCGCTCGGCGAGAGCGCCTCGGCCTGTTTCAACTCGGCGATGGCTCCAGCGGCATCCTTCTTGGCCAGCAGAATTCTCCCCACATCCGCGTGGGTGTGGGCCACGTCTGGACCCAGCTTCTCCGCCAGTCTGAATTGCTCGAGCGCTGCATCGTAATTTTTCTGCTGTTCCTGAATGCTTCCCAGACCGGTATGAGTTTCGAGGTCCGAAGGATCAAGCTGCGCAGCCATACGGAATTCAGCTTCAGCACCAGCCGCGTCTCCGGCCCACAATAGCCCCTTCCCCAGGCAGACATGGCACATTTCGAAGTTGGGAAAGAGTTTCTCCAGTTCCTTCAGTTCCACGATGGCAGCCCGCGGATCACGCGTCATCAACGCCGACGCCAGGTTCTGCCGGATCATCGGATCGTTGGGGTCCAGCCGCTTGGCCTCGCGGTGCTCAGCAATCGCCGAGGCCATGTCCCGCTTGGCAGAGTAAGAGTTTCCCAGATTGGTGTGAGCGTCCGAGTTGTTAGGGTCGAGCGTGATCGACTTCTTGTACTCTAAAATTGAGTCTTCGTAGTCGTGCATGTTGTAAAAGAGGAGCCCGAGATTGTAGTGCACGCTGGCGTAGTCAGGCTTGATCCGCAACGCCTCCCGATACTCCGAAGCGGCAGCATCAAACTTCTGTTCGTCTCCCAGAGCCAGCCCGGCATTCTTGTGGGCCTCGGCATCATCCGGATTCTGGGCCATGGCAAGCTTCGCCTCATGAAGCGCGTCCTCGGGATCTGCGAGTCGGTACAAAACGTAACTGACCTTGGTGTGCACCTGGGGAAAGTCAGGATCCTGATGGAGAACTTCGGCATAGACCTGGGCGGACTGCCGGAATTCTTCCTTCCGCCGCAGCACTTCGCCCATGACAAAACCAGTTTCAGGACCGGCGAAGCTGCTTTCGAGGGCGTGACTAAGCTCGACTCCTGCTTCGTCATAGCGCTTATCTCGGATGAGAACCAGCGCGCTGCTTAGTTGTTTCAGCAGCTCCTTGTCCGGCTTTCCATCCGAAGCCGGCGCTGTGACTTTTGCGGAATTCAAGGCGGTCAGCACGGCGCCGTCGGCCCCCGATTTTTTCAGCAGGGCCCGGAAATCATCGTCGGGGTGAAAGTTCAATCCCCGAACCCCGATTTCATGCGCCACATTGGCCGGCAATACGCCACCCGCTTGAAGCGCGAGCACCTGGCTGGCCCGCAACGGCTTCGGAGAAGTCTGGGACGAAACGCCGATAGAGAGTCCGAGGAGGACCAGGGCAGGAAATAAGAAACGCGCAGTAGAATTGGGCATCAGGGCCTCCAACGCGACTACCTCGAATCTTACAATTCAGTCGCCACCGGCCCGTCATTACTTTCGTACCAGCGAAATCCCGATTTAGCCCGGCCGCATCACTGAGCCCCAGGAACCTTGAACCGCATCCAGCCTTCGTCTCTCTATTTTCGGGTGACCGGTTTACGTCGGCAGTGTGGCCGTCGGCTGAGACCGATCAGCCTGGTGATGAGGCGGGAGCCAGGCTGTTAGCTGGTTTTTAGATTATCAGTATCGGATTTTTGCGTTTAGGTAAAATGATCCGAAAGGGTACAAAGTCTTCCGGACCAGTATTTCCCTTGACTGAATCGTTTCAGTAGAATCAGACCCGGTTCGCCCGAGAGTTCTTTCCGAGGAGGTTCCCTCATGCCGGAATCAAGCATCGGTTTTTATGGCCACGTGAAGCAGTACCGCAATCTGAAGGACGAAATTGACCGGGCGATCCTCGACGTACTCGAGAGCGGCAGTTATGTTCTCGGCCCGCAACTGGTCAAGTTCGAAGAAGAGCTGGCGCGCTACATGAAGGCGAAGGAAACCGTCGGTGTAAACTCCGGCACCGACGCGTTGTGGCTCGTCTTTCTGGCGCTTGGCCTCGGCCCGGGCGACGAGATCATCACTACATCCAACACTTTTTTTGCCACCGCCGAAGCCATCTGGCTGGCCGGCGCGACGCCTGTGTTCGTGGACTGCGATCCCAGGACTCGCAATATTGATGTCACCAAGATCGAGGCCGCGATCACTTCGAAGACTCGCGCCATTGTGCCCGTGCATCTGTACGGTCTAACCGCTGACATGCCGGAAGTTGCCCGCATCGCCAAAGCTCACAACTTATTTGTCGTGGAGGATTGCGCCCAGGGCATTGGGGCCCGCGGCGACAACTTTGCCATTGGCGAGCTCAGCGATGCCGTTTGCCTGAGCTTCATCATCCAGAAAAACCTGGGATGCTTTGGCGATGGCGGCGCCGTGGCCACCAATAATAAGGAGCTTGCCGCCGAGATCCGCAAGCTACGCAACCACGGCTCGGTGAAACGTTCCCATCACAGCATCGGCTACAACAGCCGCCTCGACGATATTCACGCGGCAGTTTTGCGCGTCAAACTGAAACGCGTCGACGAATGGAGCGAGCGGCGGCGGCAGATTGCGCAGCTTTACGATCAGGGCCTGGCCGACGCGTCCATCACGCTTCCCTTTACCCCGGCAGGCTATCAGCACGTCTACCATCTCTACGTCATCGACAGCGATGACAGGGACGGGCTGCAGGCTTACCTCCAGTCGAAGGGGATTACCGCACTCACTCACTACCCGATTGCGATTCATCAACAGGAAGGTTTCCCTTGGGGACGGCCCGCCCGGCTCGGTTCGTTGCCGGTCACCGAGAAATCCGCCGCCAGCGTTTTGTCGCTGCCCATGTATCCAGAGCTCACAAACCAGGAAGTCGAACGTGTGATCGAAGAAGTGCTGAACTGGTCGGCGAGCCGCGAGGCGTTAAGCCGCAAGGCAGTCTAAACCTTTGTGGGAGGACACTCTCGTCCGCCTCCCTCGACGTTGATTTTGGTTTTGACTCTGGCTGCGAAAAAGCAGAGTCAAAAGCAGCGGAAAGAGTGTCTGCCCCACACTTCACAAACCCATTTCATTTACAATCATAAGAACAGAGAAAAACGATCGGCCTCAAGCACTCCTCCGGTCACGTAAACCAACACGATGCTGTCGAGATTGGGAATTCTGATCGTAGCCGGAGCCATGATGCTCGGCTCCCCTACCCTCGCCCTGGATAAACCTATGGATTTTGGCCCGACCAATCCGTTCTTCGCGCCCAGTACTTTGCCTTTTCAAGCCCCGCCGTTCGACAAGATCAAGGACAGCGACTACCAGCCCGCGATTGAAGCCGGCATGGCCGAGCAACGTCAGGAAATGCGGGCGATCGCGGACAATCCAGCCCCGCCCACATTCGAGAACACGCTGGTCGCCATGGAAAAGACCGGCCAGTTGTTCAACCGCGCCATGGCGGCGTTCAACGGCGTCACGGGAGCAAATCTGAATCCTGAGTTACAGAAAGTGCAGGATTTCGAAGCGCCCAGGCTGGCCGCGCATTCGGACGCGATCTTTCTCGATGCCAAACTGTTTCAGCGTGTCTCCGCCATCTACCAGCAGCGCAATTCTCTGAAACTGGATGCGGAATCGCTTCGCCTGGTCGAGTACTACTACAAGAAATTTGTGCACTCCGGGGCCAATCTCTCCGATTCCGACAAGACCGAGCTGAAAAAACTTAACGAAGAGGAATCCACCCTCACCAACGCGTTCACCACCAAGCTGCTGGCCGCCACCAAGGATGCGGCCTTTGTAACCAAAGACAAAGACGCGCTCGCAGGCTTGGGCGATGCACGGATCACCGCCGCGGCTTTGGCCGCGAAGGATCGCAAGGTAGAAGGCTACGTCCTGCCTCTGCAGAACACGACGCAGCAGCCCGAGTTGGATTCGCTTCGCCAGCGTTCCGCCCGGCAGACGCTTTTCGAGAACTCCTGGAATCGCGCCGAGCGCGGAGGACCGAACGACACGCGAGATACGGTTTCCCGACTGGCGCAGCTTCGCGCGCAAAAAGCCAAACTGCTCGGCTTCCCCAACTACGCGGCCTGGAAGCTCGAAGACCAGATGGCTAAAACGCCCGCTGCCGCCCTGAAGTTCATGGATGCGCTGGTACCGGGAGCAACCGCGAGAGCCACCGATGAAGCACGTGATATCCAGGCCCTTATTGACGCCCAGAAGGGCGGCTTCAGGCTGGAGCCATGGGACTGGAATTTCTATTCCGAGCAGGTGCGCAAAGCGAAGTACGACATGGATGAGTCGCAGATAAAACCATATTTCGAGCTGAACAATGTGCTTGAGAATGGCGTGTTCTATGCCGCGACTCAGCTCTACGGAATCACTTTCAAAGAGCGTAAAGATATTCCGGTATATAACCCGGAGGTGCGCGTGTTCGAGGTGTTCGACGACGACGGCCGACCCATGGCCCTTTTTTACGTCGACTACTTCAAGCGCGACAATAAAAATGGCGGCGCCTGGATGAGCACCTTTGTTGATCAGTCCAAGCTGCTGGGCACGCTGCCGGTCGTCTACAACGTCTGCAACTTCAGCAAGCCTGCGCCGGGCGAGCCCGCTCTGCTCAGCTTCCGCGACGTCACGACGGTCTTCCACGAATTCGGTCACGCCCTGCACGGCTTGTTCGCCGACAGCGAATATCCAACTCTTTCCGGTACCGCTGTGGCGCGTGATTTCGTCGAGTTTCCATCACAGTTCAACGAGCACTGGGCAAGCTATCCGGCAGTATTCAGCCATTACGCGAAACATTACAAGACCGGCGCTCCCATACCAGAGGAACTGGCCGCCAAGATCAAGAAGGCCGAAACCTTCAACCAGGGCTACGCCCTTACCGAGGTATTGGCGGCGGCGGAACTCGATATGCAGTGGCACACTCTTCCGGCAAGCACGCCGCTGCAGACTCCTGACAGTTTTGAAACCGAGGCGTTGAAGAAGACCCACCTCTCTCTCAGCGCCGTGCCGTCGCGCTACCGCTCCACTTACTTTGCGCACATCTGGGGCGGCGACTACGGTGCCGGCTACTATGCGTATCTGTGGGCGGAGATGCTGGACGACGACGCCTTCCAGTGGTTTGAAGACCACGGCGGGTTGACTCGCGCGAACGGCGATCGTTTCCGCCGGATGATTCTTTCACGGGGTAACACCGAAGACCTTGGCTAATCTCTACAAGGCCTGGCTGGGAGCGGAACCCAGCATTGAGCCGATGTTGAAGTATCGCGGTATCGCGGAGCCGGCTACAAAGTAGAGGTCAATGTAGGCGCGAGCGCCCCGCTCGTGCGGTAACCACGGGGAACCACGAGGGGACAGCCGCCCTCGGCTGTCTGGTCGAGCAACGCTCGGCAGTGCATTGCCGAACCTAGAGAAATAGCGGAGCGTCGCTCCGCGGACAGCCGAGGGCGGCTGTCCCCTCGTGGTTCGTGCATCCTACTTTAGGAATTTTCCCTGTTCGAGTTCCTGAAACGCCTGCCGCAGTTGCTCCTGCGTGTTCATCACGATGGGGCCATACCATGCCACCGGCTCTTCCAGTGGCTTGCCCGAAACCAGAAGAAACCGGATCCCGTCATCCCCGGCTTGCACCGTAACTTCGTCGCCGCGATCAAATAGGACGAGCGAGCGGTTGTCCGCCTCGACCGGAGGCGTCGTGTCCGACCATTTGACCGCCTCGGTCGGAACCGTCAACGGACCTGATGCGTTGCAGAATTTCCCGCCGCCCGCGAACACATAGGCGAAGGCGTGGCGAGTCACTTCAACCGGAAGTGTCTTCCTTCGGCCCGGAGAGACCGACACGTCGATGTAAGTCGGATCGGTGGCAATTCCCTCCACCGGACCGGTCTTCCCCCAGAACGTTCCGCAGACAACGCGCACATGGGTGCCGTCGTCGTCTTTAATCTCCGGAATTTCGGGCGCCTTTATTTCCTGATAACGCGGCGCGGTCATCTTCTTCGACGCTGGGAGGTTGGCCCACAACTGGAAGCCGTGCATGCGGCCGGCCTGATCGCCCTTGGGCATCTCCTGGTGGATGATCCCGCTCCCCGCCGTCATCCACTGCACGTCGCCCGAGGCGATGGCGCCGCGATTGCCCATGCTGTCGCCATGCTCCACCGTTCCCGCCAGAACGTAGGTGATGGTCTCGATCCCGCGGTGGGGATGCCACGGGAAGCCCGCCAGGTAATCCTCGGGAACATCGTTGCGAAAGTCGTCCAGCAAGAGGAATGGATCGAAGTCTGACGTGTTGCCGAAGCCGAACGCACGCCGCAGGTGGACACCCGCGCCTTCGAGGGTCGGCTTGGCTTTCACCAGCCGCTTAACAGGTCGAATGGACATCGTGTTCTCCAGTACTCAGGGTTTCTGCACATTACTGATCAATTTTGACCAGTCCTCAAGCATCCCGTTGTTCGATACTGTGAGTAGTAGATTCTACCAGCGAGCTAACGCAGGGGCGGGCGCCCTCGTCCGTCCAGCGGAGCAAGCTCCGCAGTGGTTTTCTGGGCGCCAATTTCTGGCGAGCCTTGCTCGCCCACCCGGACGGGGGCGTCCGGCCTACGCCGTATCTGATAAGACCAGGGCACTCACAATTCTCCGCCAACCGTTCTCGGCACCACTTAAGGGCTAATGTCACTACCCAAAACAATTCTTTCCCGAGGGATGTTGGAAGTCGTAGCCCGTCCCGCGATTCAGGGCGAGGTTAAGACCGCAGTTCCCCGCTGGCATACGAAGCCCTCCATGCCCAGTCGAATTGCGGTGATCGGCAACTACCTTCCCCGCCACTGCGGAATCGCAACCTTCACCACCGATCTGTGCGAGGCCATCTCCGCGGAATACGGAACTGCTCGATTGTTGGCGCTGCCGGTGAACGACACGGAACAAGGATATGACTATCCCGCGCGGGTGCGATGGTCACTGGCGCAGGACGACGTGGCCTCGTATCAGGAAGCGGCAGAGTTCCTGAACTTTCACAACATCGACATGGTGTGCCTGCAGCACGAATACGGAATTTTCGGCGGCCCGGCCGGAAGCCATATCCTGCATCTGCTGCGCGGCTTGAAGATGCCCGTGGTGACCACGCTGCACACGGTTCTGCGCGAGCCCGACCCCGACCAGCTCCGGGTCATGGAAGAGATTGCCGAGCTTTCGGACCGTCTCATTGTCATGAGCCAGCTGTCCTCGCAGTTCCTGCAGGAAATCTTCAAAGTGCCGGGCAGCAAGATCGACATGGTTCCGCACGGCGTTCCCGACCTGCCGTTTCTCGATCCCAATTTCTACAAGGACCGCTTCGGTGTCGAAGGCAAAGCGGTGCTGCTCACCTTCGGCCTGCTCTCGCCGAACAAGGGGATTGAAAACGTAATTCAGGCCATGCCTCAGATCCTGTCGAAACACGAAAACGTGGTCTACCTGGTGGCGGGTGCGACCCATCCTCACATCCTGCGCCGCGAGGGCGACAAGTATCGAGACAGCTTGCAGGCTTTGGCGAAAGAAGTAGGAGTGGAATCGCAAGTAATCTTCCACGACCGCTTTGTCAGCCCTGAGGAAATGGCGGAGTTCATCGGCGCCGCGGACATCTACATCACTCCGTATCGCCACGAGGCGCAGGTAGTCTCCGGAACCCTGGCCTATGCGCTGGGTGCGGGCAAGGCGATCATCTCCACTCCCTACTGGCACGCCATTGAATTGTTGGACGAGCGACGCGGCGCCCTGGTTCCCTTCCAGGACCCCGACGCCATCGCGCAAAAGACCATCGAACTTCTGACCACGCCGGCCCTGCGCCACGCCATGCGCAAACGCGCCTATCTGTACGCGCGCGATATGGTCTGGAAAAAAGCCGCGCAGGGTTACATGGAAAGTTTTGCCCGAGTTCGCAGCGACCGCATGGAAACTCCCCGGGTTCAGTTCTCTGGCCCGCGCGACCGAGAAGATCGCTGAATCAACTGCCCGAACTGAAACTCAATCACGTAAACGCGCTGACCGACGACACCGGAATGCTGCAGCACGCCATCTTTACCATCCCCAACCGGGCCGAGGGATACACCACCGACGACAACGCACGCGCCCTCATTTTCACGGTGCAACTGGAGACAAGAAGTCGGCGAACCAACCGGCATCTCCGGAACCATCGGAGCCGCCAATCCGGATTGGGCTTTCCGGTACCTGGCGTTCCTCGAGCACGCCTTCAATCCCAAGAATAGAAGATTCCGAAACTTCCTCGGCTACGACCGTCGCTGGCTGGAAGAGCAGGGATCGGAAGATTCTCACGGCCGCGCGTTGTGGGCCCTGGGAACTGTCCTGGGTCAATCCGCAAATCAGGGATTGAGAGGCGCCGCTGGACGTCTGTTCGAATACTCGCTGCCGGCGGTGGTCGAGTTCCGCAGTCCGCGGGCCTGCGCCTATTCCATCCTCGGCATTCAGGAGTACCTCCATTCGTACCCGGGAGACCGCGACGCCCAGCGCGTCACGATTCGCGCTGGCTCAAAGATTGCTCGACATGTACGAGTCGATTCAACGTCCGGACTGGAAGTGGTTCGAAAATGTTGTGGCCTACGGGAACGCGAGGCTGCCCCAGGCCATGCTGCTGGTGGGATCGGCTTGCGGAGATGAACGCATGCTCTCCGCCGGACTCGATTCCCTGGACTGGCTCATGGAAATCCAGCGTTGCCCGGCAAACGGCCACTTTGTCCCGATTGGTTCGCAAGGCTTTTACCGCCAGGGCGGACAACAAGCTCGATTCGATCAGCAGCCGGTTGAAGCTGCCGGCGCGGTGTCCGCCTGTTTAGAGGCTTACCGCGTGACCGGCGACCTAGTGTTGGCGCAGGGCCGCGTGGTCGGCATTCAACTGGTTCCTGGGCGATAACGATCTTCAGCTTTCTCTCTACGATTCTGAAACTGGCGGTTGCCGGGACGGCCTGCATCCCGACCGCGCCAATCAGAATCAGGGGGCGGAATCCACGCTCTCGTTCCTGATGGCGCTTTTGGAAATGCGCTCTCTGCAAAAAACTGAACCGCCGCCTGAAAGGCTGGAAGACCCTTCATGACCGCTCCCGAAACCACACTGGTCAAAGTCGAAAGCACGCACTACCCGCCGCTACTGCTGCGCCACCCGGGCAATCCGATTCTGACCCGCAAGCATTGGCCGTACTCGATCAACAGCGTGTTCAACGCGGGCGCAACCTTGCTGCAGGACGGAACCACTCTGCTGCTGTGCCGCATTGAAGACCGCCGCGGCTTGTCGCATCTTTGCGCCGCCCGCTCGGTCAATGGAGTGGACGACTGGCAGATCGACCCTGAACCGACGTTGATGCCCAGTCCCAAGGACTATCCCGAAGAAGTCTGGGGTATTGAGGATCCGCGCATCACGTTCGTACCTGAGCTGCAGCAATATGTCGTCACCTACACTTCCTATTCGCGCGGCGGTCCGGGAGTGTCGCTGGCTCTGACCAAAGACTTCCGCAGCTTCGAGCGCTACGGCGTCATCATGCCGCCGGACGATAAAGATACCGCGCTCTTGCCCCGGCAGAATCGACGGATACTGGGCGCTCATTCACCGCCCCATGACGCCGCTCGGAGCGCACATGTGGATTTCCTACTCTCCGGATCTTGCGTCACTGGGGCAGACACAGGCTCATGCTGGAAGCGCGGCGCGGCGCCTGGTGGGATGCCAACAAGATTGGCCTGTCCCCGCCGCCCATCGAGACCTCAAGAGGCTGGCTCGTGCTTTACCACGGAGTGCGGCACACGCCTTCCGGCTGTCTGTATCGCCTGGGCCTGGCGCTGTTTGATCTGGAGAATCCGGAAAAATGTTTGCTGCGCGGCGACTCCTGGATTTTTGGGCCGGAGACGGACTACGAACGCAATGGCGACGTGAATGATGTCGTGTTCCCCTGCGGATACACGATGGACCCCGACGGCGACACCGTTAACATCTATTACGGAGCGGCCGACTGCTCCATCGCCCTGGCCCGCGCCAGCGTTCGCTCCCTGCTGGAGTGGCTGGATGCGAACGGAAGTCTTGACCGCCGCCGAGCACAGGACGTATGAATCCTCTGCTGTGGGTTTTTGAATTCGTCTTTCGCTGCCGGCATCGCGAGCTCAGCCGGATATTTACCATCAAGGGCAGAACGTATCAGGTCTGCTTCAAGTGCGGACGGGAGTTTGAGTGTTCGGAAACTCCCGTGATTTGATCCTCAGCCGAACCTGCCAAGGAAAAAGTCCTTATGACAAAGCCGATACAAACTACGCTACCTGGAATTGTGGAAGAGATCATCAAGCCATCGGATTCAGGCGATCCCGAAAAGGCGCAGATCGGTGTTCAGAGTGCCAATGACATCAGAGAAGAGATCCGCATCGTGAATACTCTGACCCAGAAAAACGGCGACGAAGTGAGCCTCGAAAAAGGCGACGCGGTAAAGATCACGATCAAGGCGTAGCTGGAATCGGCAATCGCTCAACCGATCTCTTACCGTGACTCAAAGTCCGGAATCTGCATTTCTGCAATGTGAGCTATCTTGCTCAGACACTGCAGCCCCCGCCTGTCATTCTCTATGCTGTTGAGTGTGTAGAGGGAGCCACGACCCCTAATTCGTAGCTCTCATCGTCCAGTCGCGGCGGGTCAGGTCCCTGCCAATTCAATCTAAGCGACCACGCTCAGCGAATTGGGAGTCTTCGCCCGTGTATGTCGCGGATCCCGCGGCAGCACGTTTCGACCCTAAACGCTTTCAAAAGCAAGAACGGGACAACACCTCCGGCGAAGAGGGCGTCGCCCCGCGCAACCAGAAAGGTCAAGACCATGCCGTTAATTCAACTCCTGGAAGTCCTCATTGTGGTGGGTGTCCTTCTGTGGCTGGTGAATCGCTTCATTCCGATGCAGTCATCGATCAAGTCCATTCTGAACGGCGTCGTGGTAATCGCCGTGGTTCTGTGGCTGCTGAACATTTTTGGGTTATTTCACTCCCTTTCGAATATCCGCGTTGGGAAGGGCTGACCGATTGTAAGCGCCTCTTAATAGAGGCGCGCGCGTTCAGGATAGAGACTTAAGCAGCACGGCAGAAATCTGCCTTAAGGAGAATCCTTTGAAGACTAAAGTTTTGCTGGCACTCGGCATCACCCTCAGTTTGAGCGCGTTTGCGCAAACCAATTCTCAATCCACCATGGTGGTCGAACCCATGGACCACACGCCGACCTTCCGGGTCACCGTGGTCAGCCGCAATGTGCAGGCCGTCAACTACAAGCATCGCGGCGGGGCCACCAAGGTGGATTTTGCCGGCACCGACTTGATGCCTCAGGCCAACGGCCAGGCCAAGGTGGAAAGCAAGAAGGGCTACATCGAAATCGAAGTGGAATTTGGCAACCTGGAAAGGCCCACCACATTCGGCAACGAATATCTGACCTACATCCTGTGGGCCATCTCGCCCGAAGGCCGGGCCATAAATCTGGGAGAAATCCTGGTGGGCGACAACCACCGCAGCAAGGTGGACGTAACCACCGATCTTCAGGCCTTCGCGCTGGTCGTCACCGCGGAACCTTATTATGCGGTGCGCCAGCCCAGCAACGTGGTCGTGCTCGAAAACATTGTCCGCGAGGACACCAAAGGGACTACCGAAGCGATGCACACCAAGTATGAACTTCTGGAGCGCGGCGGTTACATTCCCGACCGGCTACAAGTTCGATCCGGTGGTTCTGAATACCCGTTTGCCGCTGGAGTTCTTCGAAGCGCGCAATGCCTTGCGCATCGCGCAATCCGAGGGAGCCGAAACCTACGCTCGCGACAGCTATCAGCACGCCTCGCGGCTGATGGACCAGGTCGACCAGGATGCCATCGACAAGCACACCGATCGCAAGGCCATGATCGGGAAGGCTCGTGAAGTGGTACAGACGGCGGAAGATGCCCGCGCCATCACAGTCAAAAAGATAGAAGTGGAGCGCCTCGAGAACGAACGTCAAGCCGCGGCCAACGCCCAGGCACAGACCCAGGCCGAAGCCGACGACGCAACCCGCCAGAAGGAACGGGCGCAGGCCGACCAGGCCCGAGCCGAGCGCGCCACATCGCGAGCCGAGTCTGATACGGCCCGTGCACAAGCCGCGAAAGCGCAGGCCGAGTCTGACACCGCAACGGCGCAAGCCAATGCCGCCCAGGCCCAGTCTGACGCGGATCGTGCAAAAGCCGATATGGCGAACAGCCAGGCCGCTTCCGCCAGCGCCCTCTCTGCCGCCCAGGCTGATGCCGACCGGTCCCGCCTGTCTGCCCAGCAAGCCGATGCCGACAAAGCCGCCATGCGCGTGCGATTGTCCGAGCAGTTGAACAGAATTCTTCAGACCCGCGACAGCGCGCGCGGTCTCATCGTCAGCATGTCCGATGTCCTGTTCGACACCGGAAAATACTCGTTGAAGCCGGGGGCACGGGAGAAGCTGGCGAAAGTAGCCGGCATTCTGCTCGCCTATCCTGGACTCAATATTGAAGTCGGCGGCTACACCGACAACGTGGGCGGCGATCAGATGAACCAGACCCTGTCTGAAAACCGTGCCAGCTCGGTGCGCGACTACCTGGTGCAGCAAGGAGTCGCGACCAATTCCGTCTCAGCCAAAGGTTTTGGCAACACGCTGGCGGTGGCCTCAAACGACAACGCGGCAGGCCGGCAACAGAACCGGAGAGTGGAACTTCTCGTATCCGGCGATGCCATCGGCAACCCGGCCAACGCGCAAACCGGAAGCTTGCGGTAGAGGCACACGTACTCATAGCAACGGAGGTAGGAAAATATGAAAGCAATCGGAATCACCAGCACCGCCATTCTGTCCCTGGTACTTGGGATCGCGGCTCCGGCTTATGCTCAGCACGAGGAGCAGGGCGAGAAGCAGGATCATGGGCAACAACAGGGCGGGCATGAGCAAGGCAGGCCTGAGCAACAACATGCTCAGCAACAACCGCAACACGCTGAGCAGCAGCAGCAGCAGCAGGCCCAGCACAACCAGCAGCAAGCCCAGCAGAAGCAACAGCAACAGAACCAACACAACCAGCAGCAACAGGAGCAACACAGCCAGCAGCAGGCCCAACAGAAGCAGCAGCAACAGAACCAGCACAACCAGCAACAGGCCCAGCAGAAGCAGCAGCAACAGAATCAGCGCAACCAGCAGCAGGCCCAGCAGAAGCAGCAACAACAGAACCAGCGCAACCAGCAGCAGGCTCAACAGAGGCAACAGCAACAAAATCAAAACCGACAGCAGGCTCGGCAGCAGCCACAACGCACTTACCAACAGCAGCGTATCCAGCAGAGCGCCTGGCAGCAGCATCGCTCACAAAACTGGCAGTCCGACCACCGCACATGGCAGCAACGCGGTGGCTACCGCGGCTACCGCATTCCTGACGACCGCTACCGCGGATACTTTGGCCCCAGCCACGGATTCCGCATCAACGGCCTACCCTTCCTGGTAGTCGGCGGATACCCGCGCTTCCAGTACGAGGGTTACTGGATCAGTACGGTTGATCCCTGGCCGGAAGCCTGGGGAAATGACTGGTACGACAACGACGACGTCTACGTCAACTACGTGGACAACGGCTATTACCTGTACAACCGCAGCTACCCCGGTCAGGGAATTGCGATCAACATCACGCTGTAGCGAGTCCACGGGTGCAGCCTCGGGAGAGGCTGCACTTCGTAAACGCGGGAAAGGAGAAAAACATGCTTGGAACAATCTTGATCGTGATCCTGATTCTTGCGCTGCTTGGAGCGCTGCCGCGGTGGTCGCATAGCCGGGACTGGGGATATGCCCCAACCGGTGGTTTGGGATTGGTCATTCTCATCGTTATCGTTCTCGTGGTTCTCGGCCGCATTTGAACCATGCATTACTTCTCCAGGTCGCCAGGCGGCGTAGCCCATCGCCGGCGCCTGCGCGTACGGCGTGCCGCCGCATTCGTCCTGATCGTGCTGATGTGCAGCGGCAGCTCGCCCGCGTACTCGGTTCTGACCCACGAAGAAATCGTGGACCTGCTCTGGGCTGACGAGATCCGTCCACTCTTACAGCAGCGCTATCCCGGACTTTCGGAAGCCCAGATCACCGAGGCCCACGCCTACGCCTACGGCGGCGCTGTCATCCAGGACCTCGGGTACTATCCGTTCGGCAGCACGGAGTTCAGCAGTCTGGTGCATTACGTCCGCAGCGGTGACTTCGTTCGCGAACTCCTGCTCGAAAGTCAGGACGTCAACGAGTTTGCCTTCGCGCTGGGCGCCCTCTCGCACTACGCCTCGGACATCGCCGGACACCCCGCGGTCAACCAGGCAGTCGCCATCGAATATCCCAAGCTGCAAGCGAAGTTCGGCAAGTCGGTCCGCTATGCGCAGGACAAGACTGCCCATCTGAAAACAGAGTTCGGATTTGACATGGCGCAGGTGGCGAAGAACCGTTATGCGTCGCAGCAGTATCACGATTTCATCGGATTCCAGGTGTCGAAGTCCCTGCTGGAGCGCGTCTTCCCCGTGGTGTACGGAGTGGAGTTGAAAGACGTGCTTGCCCACGAAGACCTTGCCATCGGCTCGTATCGCTACTCGGTCAGCCGGCTGATTCCGCAAATGACCCAGGTCGCGCTGCAAACCCACAAGAAGGACCTGATGCGCGAGACCCCTAATTTCGCGAAACGAAAATTCCTCTACCGTCTTTCCCGATCCGACTACGAGAAGGAGTGGGGAAAAGACTATGTAAAACCCGGTTTGGGAACACGAATCTTGTCCACGCTCTTGCGCTACATGCCGAGGATCGGTCCCTTCAAAGGTCTGGGATTCAATAGCCCGACTCCGCAAACCGCGGATCTGTACATCAAGAGCATCAATACGACGGTTGATCAATATCGGGTCTTTCTGAAACAAGTGCGCACCGGCTCACCGGTGCTGCCGAACTGCGACTTCGATACCGGCAATGAAACCAAGGCAGCGGAATATTCGTTGACGGATGCCAGCTATGCAAAGTTGCTGGGCCGACTCTCCGACCGGAAGTTCGATCGGACCACGGCGGAATTGCGGGAGAACGTCCTGCGCTTCTATTCCGATCTCTCAGCACCGATCGAGACCAAGAAGGATGAGGCCCGCTGGCAAGCTGTACTGGCCGGGCTGAACCAACTGAAGTCCGTCGATCCGACTGCGACTGTCGCCGGCCGCACTGCACAGTGACTGCCATTCGAACTGCGATGTTTTCCCTCGTAGCTTTCTGTACCCTGGCCCAAACTGGCCGGGCACAATCTGCTCCCGCCACGATTGTCCGCCCCATGCCGCCTGTCATTGTGATCGGGTTTGTGGGCGGATTCATCCGGCACGACAACCTCGCCCATAGCGAAGTACAACTCGGGGCGCGGCTGCGCCAGGCTTACCCGTTGGGCGTGGACGTGGAAATCTTTGAGAGCTATCACAGAGGAAGAGCCCGAAAGCGGGTCCGGGAAGTGCTCGATACCAACCATGACGGAAATCTAACCGCCGGCGAAAAGCAGAATGCCCACATCATCATTTACGGACATAGCTGGGGCGGCTCCGAAGCCATCAACCTGGCTCGCGATCTGGAGAAGGATGGCATCCCGGTACTGCTCACCGTTCAAGTAGACAGCATCTCGCTTCGTCACAACGATCGGGTGATTCCGGCGAACGTGGCCCAGGCTGCGAATTTCTATCAGCCGCATGGGCCGCTCCGCGGCCAGGCGGCGATCCGCGCTGCCGATCCAACCCGCACGCGGATCATCGGAAACTTTCGGTCGGACTACAAAGCGAGCGACTACAGCTGCGAACACTATCCCTGGTATGACCGCGTCTTCGTGAAGGCCCACACCCAGATTGAATGTGATGCAGCGGTGTGGAAGCGTGTGGAGATCGCTCATCCGGTCGGACCTGGCGCCAGTTACGGCCGACAAAACAGAACCGTGAAGCCGTCCCCATCCCCGAATGGCGATCGCCTTCCGTCAAGGGTGGATTGGCCTGGATGTTTTTTCCGAGCCCTGGACTACTTCTGATCCTTCAAAGCCTTGTCATCCTGAGCGAAAGAGGGCTCTTCGCTTGCGAAGAGCCCTCTGCAGTCGAAGGACCCCTAGCAGCAGCGGCTCGATTCCAGTGAGGGATTTTTGGTGCTTCAAGCATCCGTCTCCCCATCGGCTATGCCCCTCATAGGGGTCCTTCGACTCCGCGGCTGCTTCGCGACGCGAAGCAGCTACTCCGCTCAGGATGACAGGACCCCTTTTGACCCGCCAAGTAATCCGGCTGTCCCCACGTGGACCATGATGGCTCCCAATCCAAATGGATCTGGCCGAGACTGTTACTCGGTCTCGGCCAGAATCGAAACGCTCGTACCAACTACTTGTTGTCGTTCGCTTCCGCGACGGCAGCCTGGTGTCCAGCCTGTGAGACTGCCCTCATGAAAGCTTCCGCACTCTTCGGGGTTGCTACCTTGCCCGAAAGGATATTGCGGAACGTCATGTGCTTGCCATAAATGGCGCGAGTGGAATCGTTGTCCTGCTCGATTACTGCACCTTCGAGGGTGAGGCCGGCGAACACGCCTTTGGAGCGTGAGTAGGTCAACATTTCAGTATTCATCTTCCAGTCCGTTCCGGCGGAAGCATGACGGCCAACCGGGCCCGCTGCCACTGATCCTTCACCGGTGAGTGCGAACTTGCTCGAAAGCAGATGCTGAAAGCCGCGGTCGTTCATGACCAGCACAACCAGATCCACGCCTTCGATGCCGATCTGCAATCCCCAGCTTCCCCCGCCGATCGATACAAACGCGGGCGCGCTCCAGCCGTCGGAAGTGCGGCAGGATGCGATTCCGCGGCCGTGTTTGCCGCCAAAGATGAAGCCGCCTTTGATCAAATTAGGTACTACCAGGATGCACTTCGCATTGCTCAATACTTCTTCGGGAACGCCCTTGTCCGGCGCTTCCATGATCGCGTGCAATACGTCAACGGACGACTGGAAACGTTCGACCGTGTCTTCGCGAGCGGTTCCCGCCCAGGCTAGCGTTCCAAACAGGCCCATGCAGCCCATCAACAAAACTGACATTAGCTTTTTCATGTGATTGTTCCTTTCGGATCTGCGGAAACTAAGAGAAGAAAACTTCAGATGGGCTGACTTAGCTCAGAGGACCTGAAAGGAGGCAGAAAGAATGGTCGTCTCCAGACCTATGATCGCCCAGGCACCACACAATAGCTGGTCTGAATTGCTCACATACGCGCTGCAGCCCGAACCGCCCACTTAGGATTCTCGCGGGTACATCCCGTGTTTCTTGCCCAAAGCGAGCAATCTTGCACAGAATCGGCGGCGGCGGCGTGTCACCATTACCCTCACCAGACTGCCCGTTGGGCAGCGATTTTGAGAACGCAGAATTTCAGCCATGACTTCCCTCCTGCAAGCGTTTCTTGGCCGCATTCGTAGCCTGCGCGCCTTCGTGGCTGCGTCGCTCAGAAAGTCGTTGGGAGTAACACCACGGGACGGCGATTTCGCAACCCAGCGGATGTGCCCGTTTTGTGGACTGATCACGCCGCGCCACGGAACATTTTGTCTGGAGTGCGGCAAGTCGCTCAAACCAGCTTGACTCGCGGACGGCGCGCCTGACCGCGAAGATCCCGAAACTGGGTGGCGCCATGGTAAGGTGCCGCAGATGAGCAATCCTGCTCAGCATTGTGGACCGCGATGAGGCAGACTCACGAAAGCAGCACCCCAGGAAACTCTGAGCGGATACTGTCAACCAGACCGGAACTTTTTTGGCGGTGCTGACAATTCTTAGAGGAGAACAGTCATGCTTTGGACAATTTTCGTTGTTCTAGGGATCTTGTGGCTTCTGGGCTTTAGTCTCCATATCGGCGGAGGCCTCATCCATTTGCTGCTGGTGGTCGCGCTTGTGGTTCTCGTCATCAATTTGCTGAGCGGACGGCGCGGCTTGGCGTAACAGCCTTCCCCGAGAGAAATGAAACGGTAAGGTCGAAGTGTCGGCGGGGTGTCCGGGTAGCGTCGCATGGCCGGTCTCTACCTGATATTCGAAGCCGCCGGCTTTCATTCCTGAGGTCTCGCTTTGGTAACGCGCACAACCAGCAACCCGATCCCGAGCCCAGCTGTTTAGTTTTTACCAGGTTTACACATGGACGTCAGGTCCACGCACTCCTGGTCTGGAACCTTTGCGTCAGAAAAGTGTTCTAAATTGCTCACTTTTTGAGAAACTCGTCGGGTTATCTTGAGGTAGTCGAGTCCACCGATGAAACTGCATAACGGTTGCGCCCGGTTCTCCTTGTTGGTACTTATCGGCCTCGGCACTCTGCAGGCCGCGCGCGCGCAGCCCTGGAATGGATCTGCAACGGCTCCCAAGGACGGATTGAGCGCGGAAGAAGTCGTAAACCACCTGGTCCAAAAAAACCTTGAACGCGCCCGCGCGCTTGGCGCTTATGAAGGAACCCGGACTTATCGCCTCGAATATCACGGCTTCCCCGGCTCCCGCAGCGCGGAAATGATCGTGGACGTAAAGTACCGAAGCCCGGGGACGAAGGAATTCAGCATACGGTCGGAAAAGGGCTCTCAGTTGGTCATCGAGAGGGTCTTCAAGCGGATGTTGCAGAGCGAGAAAGAGGCGGTTAGCGAGGAAAATCAAAGAAATATCGCTCTCAATCACGATAACTACAATTTCACCCTGACCGGGTACGAGACTACGCCGGCGGGTTCGTTCTACATTCTGTCGGTTGAGCCCCGGACTAACAACAAGCTCCTGTACCGCGGGCGAATCTGGGTGGACGCCGAAGATTTTGCCGTGACGCGCATTGAAGGGGCCCCTGCAAAGAACCCTTCATTTTGGACGAAAGACACGAAAATCGTGCAGGTCTACACGAAGGTTGGTGATTTCTGGCTGCCGGCGTCCAATCGCAGCACCAGCGCGATCCGGCTGGGAGGCCAGGCCAATCTCACCATTGACTACCAGAATTACCAGATCACAGCGGCAACTGCGGTGGGGACACCAGACAAGCTGGCCGGCGTCGAGAGTGTTGTCTCAAGAAAAAAATCAGGCTCAATCGTGAAGAACTACGTTCAGAAGTGAACTGTGAACCTGCAGCCCACCCTCTAAACCTCCAGCGTAGTGAATGAAGCCCAACTTCCGGAACCGGTTCATAAAAAAACTCACTCGTGAACGGGTGGTCCCGACCATCTCTGCCAGGGTCTCCTGACTTATTTTGGGAACCACGGTCTCCGGCACGCCCTCCTTGCCGAAGTGGGCCAGGAGCAGAAGAACACGGGCGAGCCTCTTCTCGCTGGAATTGAACAACTGGTCTACCAGGTCTTCTTCATAGCGAACATTCCGCGCCAACAGATAGGCCACGAACATGTCGGAAAACGTGTGTTCGCGGTGCAGGGCGGCCATCATGGCTTTCTTTTCGATGCGCAGGACCTCGCAGTCGGTGATGGCTGACGCGGACCCCATGCGCAGAGACTGACCGGCCAGCGCGCCTTCCCCAAAAAAATTCTTTTCGCTCAGCAGCCCGATGGTTGCTTCCCGGCCAATCTTGGATACCACGGTCAGCTTTACTCTGCCCTTCTGGATGTAGAACACGGCGTCGGCGGCATCGCCCTGGGTGTAGATCACCTGCTTTTTCGAGACAGCCAAAGTCTTTCTGCCTTCGCCGATGGTGGCGAGGAAGGTGTTGGGGTCGAATTCACGACTCTTCTTACTTACGACCACAGGCTTCATTGTCATCATCTTACGCTGAGAGTGTGGCGGATTTGCGTAAATCGTTTCTAATTCCGCGGCCGCGCTCCTGTTTCTGTACTTCAGCCAGACCATCTAAGTGTCGGCCGTTCAGCGGTTTAGCATAATTTAGCCACTATTTACTTCAACCAGTAAACAGATGGGCAGATCGAAACTATGGTGGTCTCATTTGGAGCGAGCATATCGGACCGGTGCGTGGTACGCTGAACTCGTGAGGTGGTTACCACCTTCTCCTCTTTCAGGTCTTCTGACCTAAGCCAGTCAATCTGAAGTGCTCCCACAACTTAGGTTTCTCCCAAGAGCGGGGTATCCATGCCTTTTGAGGCGATCCTGAACGAAGTTGAGAAACTCCATACCGTCAGCACTCGTCTTGAAGGACTGGCGGAGCAGCATCCCCCGGTCGCAGAGGCGCTCATGACTATCGCAGGAAGCGTTCGCAACGCCGCCACCGTTTTGGCGGTGCTGGTGGCGACACGTGGTTCGAACTCTATCTGACAATCGGGGCAATTATTTTGTCAGCTGCCAGCAGGCGACGGTTTCGGTGCGTCTCAGTGCGCGGTTGGCCGGTGCCGAGCTCGCACTTCTCTCCCGGTTTGGCACCGCACGTCGGACACCGAATCGCAAGCGTCGCTTTCTTCGTGGCTTTCATGCCTTCATAATGAAGCGTCGCCCCGGCACAAGATGGTCAATTTTGACCAATGAAATAGAGAACTAATTTTGATATCGCAGTATCGTCTTGGATCTTGCGCGTACCATCCCAGCCGCGGAGAGCGCTGCGTTTGTGCTCCACGCAAGATGCTTCGCAAGCTCAGCATGACGCCGCATGCAGGGGATTTTCACCGGCGCGTATTTGAAGCAATCAGAAGGCAGACCTTTTCGGAGAAATCATGACTGGCTTCTTCTCGCGATTAGTTTCCGCGTTGCTGATATTGGCTTCGTGTGCTGGCTCGCTTGTCGCCCAGACCGCGGCGCCGGCTCCCATCCTGATCAAGGTCGTGGTCGTTACTATGTTCGAGCGCGGCGAGGATACCGGCGACGCACCCGGGGAATTCCAACTCTGGGTAGAACGCGAACACCTCGACCAGATCGTTGAGGTTCCTGCCGGCTATCATCACGTCCGGCTGAACAAGGATGCGGTGCTCGGCATGGTAACCGGCGTCGGCACTGCGAAAGCCGCGGCGTCGGTGATGGCCCTCGGCCTTGATCCACGCTTTGACTTCTCGAAAGCGTATTGGATCGTTGCTGGAATCGGCGGTGGCGATCCGGCGGACGTTTCATTGGGTTCGGCGGTCTGGGCCGATCACGTCATTGACGGCGATTTGTCGTTCGAGATTGACGCGCGTCAGATTCCCCCGGACTGGCCGACCGGCTACGTGCCTCTGCGCAAAGCGACACCCTATGAACAGCCGGTCGCAAGCGAGGGGCACGGCGAGGCTTACACGCTCAACTCGGGTCTCGTGAGCTGGGCCCTCGGACTCACGCAAAGAGTACCGCTGCCCGACTCTGAAAAGCTACGCACATTTCGCGCCCGCTTCAGCGGCTTCCCCAACGCGTTGAGACCGCCGTTCGTCACCCGAGGCGACACTCTGTCGGCAAGCACTTTCTGGCATGGCTCAAAAATGGATGATTGGGCAAACGAGTGGACTCGCTATTACACCGGCGGCAAAGGAAACTACATGATTGCGGGCATGGAAGATTCAGGAACCATGCAGGCTCTTACCTTCCTGAGTCAGGCTGGGCGTGTGGACCTGCAACGCGTGCTGGTTCTGCGCACCGTCAGCAACTATGACCGCGAAGCGCCGGGCACGACAGCCTCTGACAGCCTCAAGGCCATGGCCGCCGGCAACTACTCGGCCTACATGCCAGCCCTCGAGGCGGCGCAGTCAGTCGGCGACAAAGTGGTGCGGGATATCGTTGAGCATTGGGTTGACCGCGAATCCACTATTCCGCACGCGCCGTAGGCAGTGCCTCGCTATCTTTATTCTGACAATGTTGCCAGCGCCTCGGCCAAAATCATCGTCCCACGAGCAATATCCTCGGGAGACGCGTACTCGTCCGGCCGATGGCTGTATCCATTGCGGCACGGGATGAACAACATGGCCGTGGGCGCGATGCGCGACATGAAGAGCGAATCATGATAGGCCCGGCTGACCATGGGAAGAAACTTCTGCTGCCGTTTCCTGCAAGCGTTAGAAAGAGCTTCTACGACCGACGGCGCGCATTGCGCCGGCGCATCCGCGTTTAGAAGTTCGATGTCAATCGCAACCTTCCGCTTTGCGGAAGTCTCGCTGCACGCATTCTCCATCGCCTTGATCACGCCATCACGCCGCTCAAGATCGGTGTCGCGGATATCAGCGCTAAGGCGAACCCGGCTGGGAATGCTGTTGACTGCGCCCGGAAACACCTCGCAGATGCCCACCGTCGCGACGGTATCAACCGCGCCGGTGCTTCGCGCCGCGTTCTCAATCGCCAGGATCAATTCCGCCGCGGCGCAAAGTGCGTCCCGGCGATCCGGCATCAGGACGCCGCCCGCGTGTCCGCCCGCGCCTTCGATCACAATTTTCATGCTGGCGGGAGCGGCGATGCTCGTAACCACGCCAAGCGGTATCTGCTGACGTTCCAGCACCGGGCCCTGCTCGATGTGCAACTCGACGAACGCCTTGTAGTAGCCATTCGCCAGCTTCACTTCATCGAGATCTCCGCGCAATCCTGCGCCTTCGCGAACTTCCTCAATCGATTTTTCGTCGCTATCCTTTAACCTTTTGGCGGCTTCGACCGAGAGGCTTCCGCTGAGCAGCCGGCTGCCCAGGCATCCGATGCCAAAGCGCGTCGGCTCTTCCGAAGTGAAAACCAGTAGCTCGATCGAATGGGTCGGACGGAATCCACTCCGCCGCAATGCTCGTATCGCCTCGAGTCCCCCGAGAACTCCTACCACTCCGTCGTATTTCCCAGCGTTTGGGATCGCATCGATGTGGGAGCCAGTACCGACCGCCGCGGCGGATGAGTCTGAGCCGTTCCAACGCGCAAAAGTGTTTCCGATTGCATCCTGGCGAACGGCGAGCCCGGCCTCTTCACATCGCGCTCGCAGCCAGGCACGCGCCTTAAGATCAGTGGGAGTAAAAACGATTCTGGTTACAGCGGGGGGATCGGCGTCGGAAATAGCGGCCAGGGCTTCGATCTCAGAGGTCAGCCGATCTCGATCAATTTCGAGATTCATGGGCGATGATCAGCCAGTGGATGGCGGTTCCAATCCTTGTAGATGAGATATTTCGCGGGCACTTTGCCCAGCGCCCCGAACCATTGCGGGCACCACGGTCCCATCCAGATAAAATCTCCAGCCGTTACCGAATACCACGAATCACCCAGCCGATAAATACCGCCGCCTGCGAGCATGATCAGCCCGTGTTCCATGACGTGCATTTCGACCATGCTGAGCGCCGCACCCGGCTGGTATTCCATGGTATTTACAGCGAAGTCGAAACTCATCTCGTCGGGAAGCAGACACTTAACTTGCAGATCGGGATCGTCTCCGAGAGGATGAGAAGTTACCTTATCTTCACTGGAGATGATCAGAGGCGGAGGCTCGGCCGAAGCCAGCGTCTGGTAAGGCTTTTCGATGACAGCCACCTGGCTCTTCTTCGTGGCGACCACTCGGTGCTGTAAGGCTTGGGGCAAATAGGCGTAGCCTCGTGCTCCCAATTCGTTCCTCTTGCCCCCAACTTCCAAAGTGACCGCACCCTCCATCACAAAAATGAACACGCTGCGCCGGCGTGCTACCCAGCTCTCCACCAGCTTCGAATTCGGCCGTGTATTGGGTAAACTTGGCGCCCATGGCCGGACCCGCATGCACAACAGCCGAGCATCCTTTCATTCCCGGCAAGGCGGTGCGGACGAAAGTGTCGGCGGTCAGCAGCAGATGATTGGGCTGTTGAGAACTTCGCGTCTGACCAAGGTTATGCACGGCACATCCTTTTGTGAAATGTAGTTGACGACGAGAGCTGATCGAGCAGATGCATACCGCATTCAATCGCTTTCGCCACATCCTCAATCGCAACTGATTCGGCGGGGTCGTGGCTGATTCCACCGGGAGTTCGCAGAAAAATCATCGCGGCGGGTACTTTCTCAGCCAGGATCATCGCATCATGGCCGGCTCCGCTCACCATATGATGCGGCTCACATCCAGCTTTGCGGATTGCCTGCTCGATTTCATGGATGAGGAACGAGTCCATCCTCACGGCCGACTGACTCAGAAGAACCTTCTGGTTGACAGACAACCCGCGCCGTTTCGCAATTTCGTTTGCCTCGCGAATTAGATCTTCCACCGCTCGGGTTCGAGCTTCGTCCAGCGCGTGACGAACGTCGAGGGTCAGCCGAGCGTCCCCGGCAATCACGTTGGTGGCTCCGGGCTTCGCGTCTACCGCGCCCACCGTGGCCACCAGCCCCGGAACCCTGTTCGCTTCCCGCTCCACCGCGCTGATCCACTCCGCCGCGCCAGCGATCGCATCGTAGCGAAGATGCATCGGTGTGGTACCGGCATGGTTGGCCCGGCCGACAAATGTGAACTCCAATCGGCTCTGGCCAGCGATGGCATCCACTACTCCCAGCGGCCTCTTCATCACTTCTAAAACCGGGCCTTGCTCGATGTGAAATTCCAGGTAACCCAGAATATCGTTTCCCAACGCGGCCAGGGGAATCTCGCGAGGATTCAATCCGAACTCTTCGATAGCGTTGCGCACGGAAATTCCCCGGGTATCTTTAAGCGCTAAAAGTTTCTCGTCGAGCCTCCCGGTCAGCGCCCGGCTGCCGATAAATGGCGTGCCGAAGCGAACTCCTTCCTCTTCCGAGAAGCCAACGATTTCAATTCCGAACGGCAAGTCGTCTTCCATCCAGAGTCTCCAGCAATGCGACCGCCAGCACAACGCCGAGCACCCCGTCGTAGGCTCCAGCATTGGGGACCGTATCGAGGTGCGACCCCAGAAGCAATCGTGGCGCTTTTGATTCTGCTCCAGCATAGAATCCGCGGAAATTCCCAGCGCCGTCAATTCTCACTTCGGCTCCGAGCGCGGTCATCCACCCGGCGATCTCGTTATGGCAATCATGCATAGGCACGGAGAGAAAAGTCCGGCGTATCCCACTGGAATCTTCGCTGAAACGCGCCAGCTTCTGGCAGCGGGCGATGACTTCTTCCGCACGACTTGTGGTGTCACCTGATGTCCGCACTGGATTCTATTGTCACGGGCAAATCTTACGCGTGGCGTATGACCTTCGCTGCTCCCCAGCCGATCAGCACCAGGGCAACAAGAATTTCCCAACCGTATTTGTTTCCGTAAGTGGCCACGGGAAAATGATTGCTGAGCATGATAAAAACCACTGGCACCGCCATGAACGTATTGTGCTTGGAGCGAAGCTTCGCCTGCGCCCCAAGCCCCGGATCGAACGTGGCGTCAGTTGCAGCCGCGGCGATCATCTTGCGCTGCGCTGGAAGAATTCGCTCCCACACGTTCAACACCATGATGGTTCCGAACATTGCCCCGACGTGGATGTAAGCGGCGCGCCCGCTGAAGACGTGAACCAGACCAAACGCGAACGCGGCAATCATGATCAGGGAAAATATCGCAAAGCCAACTTCGGACCTGCCCAGAGAAGACCGCAGCGCCACATCGTAGATGACCCAGCCCAGAATCAGCACGCCGATTCCGATAACGATGCCGCGTCCTTGCGAAATATCTGCGATGTCTGGATCGATCAGTCCTCCACTGAAGTAGTAAACCAGGAACATCAGGACAATTCCGCTCAGCCATGTCATGGCCGCTTCCCATCGGAACCAGTGCACCTGCCCGGGCCCGACGCGCAACGATTTCTGTTTCTCGACCGTATAAAAACCGCCGCTGTGGACCATCCAAACTGCTCCGGGTGCTCCCTTCGCGTTCTTCTCAAGTTTTCCGAATTGACCGTCCAGCCAGGTGAAGTAATAAGTCTGGCCGACCCACATGATCGCGGCAAAGACGTGAAACCACCGCACCAGAAGATTGAGCCACTCCCGGACGGAGGACGTCACCGTAACTCCTCATCGGTTCTCAGCAGCGCGATCATGCGTTCAGGTTCCGCGGTACGTTGTGTATCCGTTCGGGCTCAGCAGGAGCGGGATGTGGAAATGCGTCTCGCCGTCCCGCACCTGAAACGTAACTTCAACCACGGGATATAAGGCCGCGATTTTCGCAGCCGCGAAATAACTCTCCGTATCAAATGCCAGACGAAAGAGCCCGGCGGACAGAACGCTTTCATCCGAGAGCAACTGATTGCAACGTCCGTCCTGATCGGTTTGTGCCGAGGCCAGCAACAGCCAGTTGCCGGACTTCTCCCGCCGCTCCAGTCGCACCGGCACGCCTACGGCCGGCTTGCCCAGTGCAGTATCGAGAACGTGAGTTGAAATTCGATTCATTCCGAGAGCCATTTTGTCAGGCGAATGCGCGTGATCTGTCGCTGCTGTTCGGCTGCTTCGCGAAGTTCCGTTGCATCGTCATTTTGCAAGCGGCTGCGAAGAATCTCCAGAATCTCCAGCGCTGACTTTCCCGTAGCGCACACGATAAAGATATGCCGAAACCGTTGCTCGTATTCGCGATTCGCCTCCGCCAGCGCGACCTTCACGGCGTCACTGATACCTGTAACGTTCCGTTGCTCTTGCGCCGACCACGTAGCAGACTGAGCTGGCGCAGACTGTGCCGCGCGCGACTCGCCGATCCGGGGATGGCTGCGGAACGCCTCCATCCAATCCGCTGCACTCAGATTACCCCAGGTTTCGTCGGACGCTGCTAGCAGACTGGTGACGTCCGGGAACGGCCTTCGCACCGCCATCCCGCCAGCCCAGGCCTTCGAGCCGCAGCACGGCAGGATTTCCCTCACCGCTTCCTCCACCGGGACCGCATTCCATCGCTTGAGCACTCCACTCATGCGAATGTCTGGCCTGAGCCCAGCTTCTCAAGAAATTCTGCAACCAGATTACCCACCACTGCTGACCGATATCTTGCAGTCGATCGAATATCGTCGATCGGCTGAATCTCTGAGATCGCCACTTTCCTCGCCGACGCCAACAGTGACGGATCAACCGGCTTTCCTGTCACCACTCGTTCCGTTTCGGTCAACCGAAGTGGGACCGGCGCGACGCTTCCCATGGCGATTCGGACATCGTCGACCACACCGCCTTCGCATCGGCCTAACGCCGCAATGCACACCTTGGAAATAGCCTGCGCGTTACGCGCTCCAACTTTGCGCGTATAGGCAACGTATCCCGAAAATCGCCGCACGAGGCAGATGCTTCGAATCAGTTCATCCGCCGCCAGCTGCGTCTTCTTATAACCGGTGTGGAAGCCCTGATAGGGCACTCTTCGCTCGCCGCGAGCTGACGCCAGAATGAGCTCGGCCTCGTACACTAGCAGTGCAGGCAGAGAGTCGGCCGCTGGCGATGCATTTACGATATTACCGCCAATGGTACCGCGATTCTGATTCGCAATTCCCCCAGTCCACGCGGCAGCCTGTGACAGGAGCGAAAATTCGCGTTGCACCAATTCATGTCCGCGCAAGTCGGTGTAGGTGCATCCGGCGCCGATACGAATTTCGTCAGGCGATACTTCAACACGCCGTAGTTCTGGGAGATCCCAGATGCTGACCAGCTTTCGCGCCGGAAGTTTTCCAGCAGCGTACTGCACCATCACATCCGTGCCGCCGGCGATCGGCAGCCAACCGCCGGGTTCCGCCGCCAGCAGAGACAACGCGGCCTGCAAGCTGGCGGGCGCGACGAGCTGATAGTCGGTGGGATTTGACCTCATGAAGTGGCCCTGCGCCGCGCTGCTTCCGCCACCGCTTCAAAGATCTGCATGTAGCCAGTGCAGCGGCAAAGATTTCCGGAAAGGCCTTCCCTGATTTCCTCCATCGTGGGATCAGCTTTCTTGTCCAGCAGATGGTGGGCAGCGAGAATCATTCCCGGCGTGCAGATTCCACACTGCGCACCTCCGCAGACCAGAAAAGCCTGCTGCAGATGATCCAATTCCGCGCCCGCAGCCAACCCTTCGATCGTAACAACGTCCGCATCCTTGGCCTGAAGCACCGGCACGAGGCAGCTATTTACCAACGCGCCGTTCAACACGACGGAGCACGAACCACACTCGCCTTCGCCACATCCCTCCTTGGCGCCGGTCAATTCCAACTGGTGCCGCAATACATCCAGCAATCTTTCCATGGGATAGGCGCGCACCGTCTTCAGCTCGCCGTTCACCGTGAATGAAACCTCGCACGGGGCCGGATTTCCCGCTGAGGAAGACTCGGTCATCGCAGTCCACCGGCTAAGCGCGGCTCGCGGTTCACCATCATCGCTTCGAAGATGTCTTCCGGAAGCAGCGGAATTGAATCGAAGCGAACTTTGAGCGCGTCTTCTACCGCATTGAGAATGGCCGGAGCTGGACCATCCATCGGCAACTCGCCGATTCCTTTCGCGCCAAACGCCCCATGAATGTTCCCCATTTCCTCGAAGAACACGCGGATGGGAGGAAGGTCCGCGGACGTAGGCATGATGTAATTCGTCATCTGGCCATTTTGCATGCGGCCATTTTGCCAAATCACTTTCTCGTACAGCGTGTATCCAATTCCCTGCGCGACGCCACCTGCGATTTGCCCGCGGGCCAGCACGGGATGCAGCACCTTGCCGACTTCCTGCAGCGCTACAAAGTCGTCGACCGATGCGCTATAAGTCGTCAAATCAACCGTCACTTCCGCCACATAGACGGCCCAGGCAAAGGCCGCGTACGCTTCGCCACGGTACTTATCGTCATCCCAGAAAACATCGGGTGGCGCCTCGTAGCGTGCCCACGATCGAAGCGGCCCGGACGTCGCGACCTGACTTCGGCATGCCGACTGAAATTCCTCGGCCGAATACGAATCGCCGAGCAGTCCCCTTCCAATCAGAGTCTGTTTGATTCCCAACGCTGCCGATTGCACCAGTTTGCCCACAACCATGACGGTTCGAGAAGCCACTGTGGGGCCGCTGTTCGGCACTTCGTTCGTGTCGGGCTGGGCGATTTCGATGCTGTCGTACGGCAATCCGAGTGTTTCGGCTGCGATCTGGCAAAGGACTGTTTTCGTACCTTGGCCGAATTCCGTGCTTGAAACCAGTATCCGCACGCTGCCATCGGCGCATCCCTCCACGCCGACCACCGATCCTAGATTGCGCTCGCCCGAACCGGTGAATCCCGCGCCGTGCAAAAACGCCGCGATACCCATTCCCTTTCTGCTCGTACCCTTCTCATTCTCTTTTGCGAAGCGTTGCTTCTTGGCCTGATAGTCAGAGAGTTCCAGCGCCCGGTCGAGAAGTTTTTCCAGATCGATGGGATCGCGCACGATCTGTTCTGTGGTTGTCGTCTGTCCCGGCTTCAAAAAGTTTCGCTTTCGAATCTCGACCGGCGATAGCCCCACCACCTGCGCGATGCGATCCATATGCCGCTCCAGCGCGAAAAGACTTTGCGGGGCCCCGAAGCCGCGAAAAGCCCCGTGGGGCGGGGCATTGGTGGCGACGGCCTTGGCTCTTATGCGGACACTGGGCCAGTAATAGGCGCCGCCGGCATGGATGGTACCGCGTGAAAGCACCACCGGCGACAGAGTTACGTAAGCCCCGCCGTCAACCGTAAATTCAATTTCGCCACCCAGTATCTTTCCATCTTTACTCACCGCCGTGCGATGGCGCGTTCGCGATGGATGCCGCTTGGTGGTGGCGGCCATGTCTTCCATGCGGTCATAAATGATTTTCACAGGACGCCCGCTTTTGATCGCCAGCAACGCAGCGTGGGCCGCAATCATCGAGGGATATTCTTCCTTGCCGCCGAAGGCTCCTCCGGTCTCCATCTGCACCACGCGAACTTTATCGGCGGGCAAATCGCACAGCGCCATCAGAGCCTTGTGCACATAGTACGGACACTGCAACGAGCCCCACACCGTGATTCCCTGCTGCGGATCGAAGCTGGCGATCATTCCGTTATTTTCGATATAGAGTTGCTCCTGCGCGCCCGTCCTGTATTCGCCTTCGACGATGTAGTCGGCCTTCTTCCAAACTCCGTCGACGTCGCCCTTCTCTACCGTGTAAGTCTTGAAGGTATTGTCCGCACCCCAAATGATTTCGGAACGGCTCTCACTCTCTTCCATGGTGAACACGGCGGGAAGCTGATCGTATTCGATCGAAACCGCCTGCGCTGCTTGGGGAAGAAGGTGCCGGTTCGGATGCGCCAGCAACAGAATCGCCTCTTCGGGATGATTCACGAGCCCGTCAGCCAGACACGGTTGATCGTCGGCGATCAGCGCAATGACATTTTTACCGGGAATGTCCTTGGCGGTGACGACCACGAATTCGTCCCAGGCGATTCCCGGCCCAAATGTAATTTTCC
The DNA here is from genome assembly GCA_963816865.1 of Terriglobia bacterium. Classification (GTDB taxonomy): domain Bacteria; phylum Acidobacteriota; class Terriglobia; order Terriglobales; family Acidobacteriaceae; genus JAIQFF01. The sequence continues at coordinate 87,410 of CAWFMU010000005.1, read as the reverse complement.
GGATCTTGCCGCGCGGAACCTGGCTGCGCACGGTCGCACCGTAAAGCATGTCGGGGAGCGTCATATCGTCGACGTACTGCGCTTGCCCCGTGACTTTGTCGCGCCCCTCTTTGCGAGGAACCGACACTCCAACGATGCGTTCACCGGTCATAGAGATCGATTATCGCATCCCGGCTGCTGCGGCTATGGTTGCCACTCTCGCCCGCTCGGCTCGCCGGGAAAATCGTCGTCCGCAAAAACACATTGCCCCCGCAGATACGTCGCCTTCACCACTCCGCGCAAAGTCTCGCCCAGGTAAGGCGACAGCGGATACCGGTAGTGCAGCCGTTCTGGCGTCACCTGAAATGTCGCGTCCTGATCGAAAATGACCAGGTCCGCATCGTAGCCCGCGGCAATCCGACCCTTGCGAGCTGCGCATCCCGCCAGTTGCGCCGGACCCTCCGCCATCCAGCGGGCAATGTCCATCAATGTAAATCCCCGCCGGCTGGCCTCAGTCCACATCACGGAAAGCGCAATCGAGAGACTCGAAATACCGCCCCACGCGGTTTTAAAGTTTCCCTCCTCCAGCCCCTTCATCGCCGGCGGACAGGGAGAATGATCGGTGGCTACGAGATCAATGACTCCGTCCCTGAGCGCCTGCCACAAGGCTTCGCGGTTCTCACGACTCCGGATTGGCGGCGCGCACTTGCACAAGGTCGCCAGCTTCAGGAATCTCCTCAGCGGCGAGATGCAGATAGTGAGGGCAGGTCTCCACGCTCAGTGCGAGTCCCTCGGACCGCGCCGCCCGCAAATCCGCCAGGGCCAGGCGGCTCGAGAGATGGACGATGTGCAGGCGAAAATCATATTGCCGGCACAGCGACAACATCATTCGAATCGCAGACAGCTCAGCTTCGTCAGGCCGCGACTGCAGATAGGTTGCGTAACGTCTCCAATCGGCGCCGGCAAGATGCGCCGTGGCCACGTCTATCGGTGCGCCAAGTTCTGCGTGCACCAGCAGCGGCAGGCCAGTCCGTGCCAGGTGAGGCAGCGCCAATCGCAGATCGTCCTCGCTGACCATGGTGAAGCCATCGATTCCGGGATGAATCAGAAAGCATTTGAACCCCAGCACTCCCGCGCCGGCGAGCGCTTCGATATCCGCGTGATTGCCCTGCACCACGCCGCCCCACGCTGCCCAGTCCACCCGGCAATTGTTTTGCGCCGCTGCGCGCTTCGCTTTGAGAGCAGCGACGGTGGTAGTGGCTGGCAGACAGTTGAGAGGCATATCCACCAGCAACGTGTAGCCGCCGGCCGCAGCGGCGCGAGTTGCAGTGCGGAAGCCTTCCCAATCAGTCCGTCCGGGATCGTTGATGTGTACGTGAGAATCAACCAGCCCGGGAAGAATAGAGGCATCGCCGAAATCGTGGATCTCCGAGCCGGAAGGAATTTGTGCGGGCGGAACAACCGCCCGTATCTGCTCACCTTCGACCAGAACTGCCGCAGGAAGGATTCCTTCGGGAGTGACTACTCGACGGGAGACGAAAGCCTGCATGCTCATGGTTTGAGTCGCCATCCCGCAAAGGAAGTGAGCATCAGAAGCCGAGCCTATCGCGCCAGCTTCACTTTTTCAACTCGCCGTGATCGAGAATTCGAACTGAGAAACATTTCGCCCCGTTCCGGGCTCCGCTTATACTGCTTCCTTTAGCGCGGATAGAGACGGGGCCCGGATTCGCACGGTCACGATCCGTCGGTTCTCCATATGAATAGCGTTTTCATGGCACGCGCGATTGAGCTCGCAGTCGAAAATGTCCGCTCTGGACAAGGTGGGCCCTTCGGCGCGGTGATCGTGAAGGATCGCGCAATCATTGCCGAGGGTGCGAACCAGGTGACTCTGACCAACGATCCTACGGCGCACGCCGAGGTGCTGGCCATTCGCGAGGCTTGCCGCAAGCTCGGCATTTTCGAACTGAAGGACTGCGAACTCTATACCTCCTGCGAACCTTGTCCCATGTGTCTGGGCGCAATTTACTGGTCTCGGTCTATCTCGCGTTTACTTCGGCAGCCTGGCCGCGGACGCATCCCGGGCCGGGTTCGACGACTCGTTCATCTATCGTGAAATCGCTCAGCAGCATCCCGAGCGCGGCATACCCATGGTTCAGATGATGCGCGAAGAGGCGCTGGCCGCCTTTCGCGCCTGGCAGGAAAAGTCCGACAAGATAGGTCTAGCCGCTTGAACTGATAGCTGCATTTCAATCGAGGGAAGACGATTGCTCGATCGCTATTTCAAGCTCACCGCAAACCAGACCACCGTAAAGCAGGAATTTCTCGGCGGTCTTACAACTTTCCTGACGATGGCCTACATCATCGTCGTCAATCCGCAAATTCTTTCCCAGGCGGGAATGCCGGTCGAGGGCGTGGTGTTTGCCACTTGCCTCTCGGCCGCGATCGGCACCCTGGTGATGGGCCTTTACGCCAACTATCCGATTGCGCTCGCTCCCGGAATGGGGCTAAATGCCTACTTTACTTATCAGGTTTGCCTGAGCATGCACGTTCCCTGGCAAACCGCGTTGGGCGTAGTTTTCTTGTCGGGCGTCATATTTCTCTTGCTCACCGTCACCCGCGTCCGCGAACAAATCGTCAATGGCATGCCGGATTGCCTGAAACATTCGACCGCAGCCGGGATCGGCTTCTTCATCGCATTCGTCGGGCTGCGAAACGCGAAACTTGTGGTCGCCAACCATGCGACATTCGTCGGCCTGGGAAGCTTCGCCGACCACGAAGTGCAGACAGCCTGCTTCGGCCTTGTCCTGACGCTGATCCTGATGGCGCGAAAACTCAACGGCGCAATCCTGATCGGTATCGTCAGCACCTCGCTTCTCGGGATGCTGCGCGGCATCTCGAAATGGCCCTCGGCCATCGTCTCCCTGCCCCACGCCGTCATCCACATTCCTGCAACTTGATTTGCGTGGCGCCATTCATCTCGGATTTCTGGAAATCATGTTTGCCTTCCTGTTTGTGGACCTCTTCGACAACGTAGGAACCCTGGTGGGAGTGTGCGAGCAGGGCTGGATTCGTAAAGGACGGAAAAATACCGCGCGTCGGAAGGGCGCTCGTGGCCGATGCTACCGGGACTATTTTCGGATCGCTGGCAGGCACCTCTACCGTGACCAGTTATATCGAGAGCGTTGCCGGCATCGCCGCAGGCGCACGCACCGGACTCAGCAACGTATTTGTCGCGGCGCTCTTTTTGCTCGCCATGTTTTGCTCGCCGCTAGCCGCCGCGATTCCGGGCTATGCCACCTCCCCCGCTCTTATCCTGGTAGGCGCGTTGATGACGAAGTCAATCTCGCACATTGACTGGTCGGATTTCAGCGAAGCCGTGCCCGCATTCATCACCATGCTGGCGACGCCCCTGACTTTCAGCATCGCCACCGGCCTCAGCCTGGGGTTGATTTCCTACACGGTGGTGAAGATTGCTGTGGGAAAGATTCGCGAAATCAATCGCGCTGATCTGGATGCTGACCGTCCTGTTCATCCTGCGCTACATCTATCTTGCGAACGCGTAGCTGTTGGCTCAAGGTCAAGATCAACTTCAAAGGCGGCGGATAAGAGTGTCTGCCCCACAACTTTAATGTTCCAACTCCCAGCAATCGCGAGCAATTTCCCAATCTTCGCCGGCGCGAATCAACAAGACGCGGACCGTGGAAGCTGGATCAGAGATGTCCTGGTCAGGGGGCGATTCCGCATTCTTCTTCGAATCAAGTTCGACGCCGGCGTACTCAAGGTTCTGGCAAGCTGTTGCTCGCACTTCGGCCGAATTCTCTCCCACCCCAGCCGTAAAGACCAGCGCGTCGACACCGCCCAACACCGCGATCATGGCGCCGATTCCGGCGACCAGGCGGTGAATATAGATTTCGAAAGCCAGAGTGGCCCGCTCGTGTCCAATTTTCACGGCGGCGAGGACTTCGCGCATGTCGCCGGAAATTCCAGAGATTCCCAGCAAGCCCGAGTGTTGATTGAGAAGGTCATCGAGCTGATCCCCGGTGAGCTGGCTATCTGCGCATCAGGTAAGTGAGGATTCCGGGATCAACCGATCCGGAGCGCGTGCCCATCATCAATCCCTCTAACGGCGTGAACCCCATGGTCGTGTCCACGCTCCGCCCATCGTCGGATGGCTGCCAGCGAACATCCGTTTCCCAGATGACAACTCACCAGCTTGAATGAATTCGGATTTCGCCGCAGAAGTTGCGCCGCGCGCCGGGCGCAATACTTGTGATTGATGCCGTGAAATCCATAGCGGCGAATTCCGGCCGCGAACCATTCGTACGGTCCCGGATACGACTGCCGCCGAGAGCGGCATTTTCTTGTGAAAACCCGTGTCGAAGACCGCAACCTGGCGCACCGCGCCTAACAATTTTTCGATGATTTCGACGCCCTCGAGCTCGGCGCGATTGTGGAGCGGAGCAATGGCAGAAACCGCGGCGATGGCCGATTTCACCTCGGGAGTGATCACGACCGGCTCTTCGAATGCCGGACCGCCGTGGACGATCCGGTGCCCGACCACGTCAATCTCCGAAAGCGAGGAGACGGCGCGGGCTTCCCCTTTCCACAGGGTGTCGAGCAGATGCGCTGTGGCTTGGGCGCGAGAGGAGACCTTGATTTTCTCCTTCCGACTGAAGCCGCGCCCATTCTTGATCTCGACTTGACCGGCCTCGCCTTCCCATTCGATCGTCCCCTGCCAAAGCCGGCCTGGGGCATCCTCGGGAAGAACGTCGCCGATCTCGTACAGGCAGCTCTTCTGGCTGCTGGAGCCCGAATTCAGCACCAGAACTTTCATCGCTTAGTAAGGCCAGGTCCAATCGCGTACTGCGGGCAAGTCATCGCCATGCTGCTGGATGTAGCGCTTGTGCTCCACCAACTGGTTGCGCAGGAACTGCTTGAAGTGCGCGCCGACGCGCTGCAACCGAGGCACACGGTCGACCACATCGCCCGCCAGATGATAGCGATCAATTTCATTGAGCACGGTCATATCAAAGGGCGTAGTCGTCGTGCCTTCTTCTTTATAGCCGCGCACGTGGAAGCTGTCGTGATTGTGTCGGCGATACGTGAGCCGATGAATCAGCCAGGGATAGCCGTGGTAAGCGAAGATGACCGGCTTGTCGGTGGTGAACATCGAATCGAAATCACGATCGGAGATACCGTGCGGATGCTCTGAAGGAGGCTGCAGCGTCATCAGGTCCACCACATTCACGAACCGGATTTTAATGTCGGAGAAGTTCTGGCGCAGCAAATCAACCGCAGCCAGGGCTTCGAGGGTGGGAACGTCGCCCGCGCATGCGATCACCACGTCGGGCTCGGTGTTCTGATCAGTACTGGCCCACGACCAGATTCCGATCCCGTTGGTGCAATGTTCGATGGCAGCTTCCATCTCGAGATATTGCAGCGCTGGCTGCTTGCCCGCCACGATCACATTGATGTAATCCCGGCTGCGCAGGCAATGATCGGCCACGGAAAGCAGCGTATTGGTATCGGGCGGCAGATAGACGCGAACGACATCCGCTTTCTTGTTCATCACAAAATCAATGAACCCGGGATCCTGATGACTGAAGCCGTTGTGGTCCTGGCGCCAGACGTGCGAGGTCAGCAGATAATTTAGCGATGCGATCGAACGCCGCCAGGGAATGTGGCGCGTCACTTTCAGCCACTTGGCATGCTGGTTGAACATGGAGTCAACGATGTGGATGAAAGCTTCGTAACAGGAGAAAAAGCCATGCCGCCCCGTAAGCAGGTAGCCCTCGAGCCAGCCCTGGCACATGTGCTCGCTGAGCATTTCCATGACCCGTCCGGTCGTAGACTCGTGCTCATCGGTGGGCAAGAAGGGTTCCATCAATACTTTGTCGGTAACTTCGTAGAGCGCATCCAGCCGGTTGGAAGCCGTCTCATCCGGACCGAACACGCGGAAGTTCTTCGCATCCAGGTTCAGCTTCATCACGTCGCGCAGGAAAGTGCCAAGCACCCGGGTGGCCTCTGCAAGCTCCGTGCCCGGCTTCGCGACCTTCACGGCGTAGTCGCAAAAATCCGGCATCAGCAGATTCTTGAGCAGCAAACCCCCGTTGGCGTGCGGGTTTGCGCCCATCCGCCGATCACCCTGGGGCGCGAGCTCGGCTAGTTCGGCACGGAATTTACCCGCGTCGTCGAAGAGTTCTTCGGGAACGTAGCTCTTCATCCAGTCCTCGAGGATCTTGAGATGGCCGGGCTTGGTGGCCAAATCCGTGACCGGCACCTGGTGCGCGCGCCACGTACCTTCCACCGGCTTACCATCCACAACCTTCGGTCCAGTCCAACCTTTCGGCGTGCGCATTACGATCATCGGCCAGATGGGACGCGTTTCGGATCCGCGCGAACGGGCGTTTTCCTGGATGTCCCGGATCTCGCCGATTACGGCGTCGAGCGTTGCGGCCATGAGCTGATGCATGGGTTCGGGCTCGTGACCCTCGACAAAGTGCGGCTTGTAGCCATATCCGTTGAAGAGGTGGGTAAGTTCGTCGTCGCTCAATCGCCCCAGCACAGTGGGATTCGCAATCTTGTAACCGTTCAAATGCAGAACCGGCAACACCGCGCCGTCGCGCGCCGGATTCAGAAACTTGTTGGAATGCCAACTGGTGGCCAGCGCGCCCGTCTCCGCCTCGCCGTCGCCGACCACGCAACAGGCCAGCAAGTCTGGATTGTCAAAAACCGCGCCGTACGCGTGGGCAATGGAATACCCCAGTTCTCCACCTTCATTGATTGAACCCGGCGTCTCCGGTGCGGCATGGCTCGGAATTCCTCCCGGAAAAGAGAACTGCTTGAACAACTTTTGCATGCCCTCCTCATTCTGCTGGATGTCGGGATAAAGCTCGGTGTAAGTGCCCTCCAGATAAGTATTGGCCACTATGCCCGGGCCGCCGTGTCCGGGTCCGGTGATGTTGATCACATTCAGATCGTATTTTTTGATGAGCCGATTAAAATGCGCGTAGACGAAATTGAGTCCGGGGGTGGTGCCCCAATGCCCGAGCAGCCGGGGTTTTACGTGTTCGATTTTCAGCGGCTCGCGCAGGAGCGGATTTGCATACAGGTAGATCTGGCCAACGGAGAGATAATTCGCGGCACGCCAGTACGCATTGATCTTGCGTAGTTCTTCCGAAGTAAGAGGCTGGTTGGATACTCCGGCAAGGGTGGGGGAGGCTGCGGGGGTCATGACAGAATGCCCTCCTTAAATCATTTTGATCTGGATCACTCTCGATCGTACACCCATTTAGTTTTCGTGATGCCTCAAGCCCCATGAAAATTCGGTTAAAGGAGCAAGCCGGTGGAACCAGCCCGCCGCCGCAACCACTACAGCCTTTGGTGTAGATCAGATTTTCTCGCCTTTGAGCAGAAACTGCCCGGCCTTCCAGACGTCAAGTCCCCATCTTGCTCAAAATACAGAAGTGGCAGCGATCGTGCTCTCTACAAATACGAAGACTTGAAGATAGGACGATAGGCCGCCAAAGGAGCGACCGAAAAATGCAGAATACGGACCTCACAAAATGGTTAGAGATGGTGTGGGATGCTCTAGACGAGCAAGACGCACTGAAGCGCGACCATTTATTGAACGCTGCCGACGTATTTCTGCAAAACGACAATCAGGACCCTGACTCCGCAAAACCGTTTTTAGACGGTGAGAAAACAGCTGCGTAGCTACTCCCTCCAGCCCTGCAGGCCTGTCGATCGCAGAGTCGTAATCGTCGACGTACAGTGTCTGGTATCGAACACTCTTAATACCGCCCGTCGTGATATAAGCGCTTTCCCCCTGAGGGCGGGCGCTGAATGGAAGAGAATCGAGAGAAATGGATGGAGCTCTGTGCACGGGCGGCGCAAGAGCAGGATCCTGAAAAGCTGATGGAACTGATCGCCCAGATCAATCAGTTATTGGACGCCAAGGAGCGCAGGCTCAAAGGCAGTCCTCCGGCGAGCGAACCGACCAAATAAATGCCCGAGGATGTTTTGTGAACAGCAAGAATTTCCAAACCCTCCATTCCGGTGAGCGTACGAACACCGCGGGGAAACCGGTCGGCAACATCATCCTGCTATCAGTGGTTGAAAGTGACTACAACTCACTGCGTCCTCACCTCGAATATGTCGAACTGCCCAACCATCTAATTCTTCATGAGGCGGGTGGAAAATTGGAATTTGCATACTTCCCGAATCGGGGATTGATTTCTCTTGTGGTTGCAATGAAGGATGGAAAGACCGCGGAGGCCGGCGTGGTGGGGAATGAGGGTTTCACAGGAATACCAGCCGCAGTGGGTCTAAGTAGAAGTCCACTGCAAGCGATCGTACAAATTACCGGGGATGGATTTCGCGTCGCCGTCGGAGCTTTGCAGAAAATACTGGAATTTGCTCCCCACATGCAATTGCTGCTGAATCGCTATGCCGTTCTGCAAGGCATGCAGGTCGCCCAAACCGCTGCATGCAACCGGCTGCATGATCTTGAGCCACGCCTCGCACGCTGGCTGCTGATGACCCAGGACAGAGTGGATTCAGAATCTCTGCCCATTACCCACGATTTTCTTGCCACCATGCTGGGAACAAACCGGTCCAGCGTAAGCCTGGCTGCCGGTATTCTGCAGCGGGAGAAGTGCATCGAGTACAGCCATGGCGCCGTAACCATCGTCAATCGCAAGCGGCTCGAGGAGTCGGCGTGCGAGTGTTACGACATCATGCAACAGTACAACGGGCAGCTTGGTTTGGAATAAGCGATTGGACGCGCTAGCTCAGCGCGACGTCCTGCTGCGGTGAAAAAAATGTGCCGCCGTCGAGCAGGCGGTCTACCGCTCGAATGAGATCGCGGGCAGCTTGAGACTTCAGCACCAGACCCTGAGCCTCAGCTTGACGAACTTCGCTGGATAACCGGTCGGAATCGTGCATTGTAAACATTAAGACCCGGCAGCCGAGACCCAGTTTGGCAATGCGGGGCGCCGCTTCCAGGCCGCTCATCTTCGGCATCGTGATGTCGAGGATCACAACGTCCGGCTTCAGTGTCCTGACAGCCTCCAGCGCTTCCTCTCCGTCCCGCGCTTCGCCGCAAATCTCCCAATCGGGCCGTGATCTGGAAATAAGTGTGCGAAGGCCTTCGCGTACGATCTCATGATCATCCACCAGCAAAATCCGGGCAGGCATCTATTCTCCGACTCTTGGCAACCTTTGCAACAGGATCAGTCTACTGGGCCATGCCCTGATTTATCGGGGCTGGCAAGGAATTCGCCACGGGAACCATTGCGGTCACTGTCGTGCCACGTTGGTTGGAAGAGAGTTCCAGCCTGCCACCCAACTGCTGCATCCGCTCGTTCATGCCCCGCACTCCAATCCCGAGCCCGCCCATCCACTCCTGGCAGAACTCCGCCAGGAGTTCTGGATGAATACCTTTCCCGTTATCCTGGATTTCCAGAACACCCATTCCGTCCTTCACCAACAAGCGAACGTGGGCGGTCGGACTGCCGGAATGCCGGTGAACGTTAGTGAGGCCCTCCTGGAGAACGCGAAACAGCGCCAGCTCTGACTCTCGCGGCAAGCGACCGAACTCGGTCTGGACCTCGAAGGTGGTTTTAATTCCGCTGCGGGTAGAAAATCCGTCGAGATACCACGGTATCGCGGATTTCAGGCCCATCTCCTCCAGCATCGGAGGATATAAGAGATAGGAGACGGTTCGAACTTCCCTGATTGAGTCCTCCATCAGGCGAATGCACTGGCCGAATTCTCGGCCCATCTCATCTTGTTTTTGTCCGATCAGGGCTGCCACCGAATCCAACTTCATCTTCAACACAGCGAGATACTGCCCCAGGCTGTCGTGGAGGTCTCTTCCGATGCGCCTTCGCTCTTCGTCCTGCGTGCGAAGCAGGTGGAGTGATAATTGCCGCAGCGATTTCTCTGAGCTTTGAAAGCGCCGCTCCGCGTCGCGCCGCTCGCCAACTTCTCTTTCCAGTGCTTTGTGAGTTTGCATTCGTTCGGTCACATCTCGCGTAATTTTCGCGAAGCCCAGCAGTTTGGCCGAGTCATCTTTTACGGCGGTGATAATCACGTTCGCCCAAAATCGAGAACCGTCCTTGCGTATCCGCCAACCTTCGTCCTCGAAACGCCCTTCGGCTTCCGCGACCACCAATTCGCGTGCCGGCTTGTCCTCTCGCACATCTTCTTCCGGGTAGAAACACGAGAAGTGCCTGCCCAGTATTTCGTTCGCCTTGTATCCCTTGATGCGCTCCGCGCCTATGTTCCAACTGCTGACGCGGCCTTCGGGATTCAGCATGAAAATGGCGTAGTCCTGCACGGCTTCCACCAGCAAGCGAAACGGCGTGTCGCTCTCCCGCAGGGCCAGCTCTTTTTCGAGGACATGGGCTCGCTGTTGTAGATTTGCAATACTGCGCAGACGCTCCTCTTCATTGCGCAGGACTAAATAGCTCTCACTGGGAATGACCCTGGAGTGTTCCCCGCACATCTCGAGAAAAGGCTCGATGTGCCGTTCATGACTGCAAACTGCGATCGGATAAGCGCAAAGCAGACAGAAAGAGTGGCTCTTGGCAAGATCATTCCAAAGTTGCTCGACCCGGATCGCTTCCAGGGGCTTGCCGCCGGCCCAGAGCAGCGCAACCAACTCGCCATACACCGCGACCCGTCCTCGTTTGCGGGCAATAGAATTTTCGGCCCTGATCAAAACCTCGCCGACAATCTCACGGAAGCGAGTATCGTCCACCAAACCCTGGGCCATCACTTTCGGCAAAGTCTCGTTCGCATCCAGGGCGATGTAACGCCCCTGAATGGCTGCCTTTCCTGTATCCACCCCGTTTGCCGAAAGCCGGCGCTCGAGTTCCGTGCGATGGGAACTTGTTGCAATGACTACCGCGGCATCACCCGCTGCCAGAGCCCCGCCAATGAATCGGCTCAGTACATCAATGAGGAAACCCTCATTCGCATACAACTGGACGATGTGTCCGTCCTGAGCGTGACTTGGGGTGTACGCGAGCGAGGGAACCAGCTCGACGTTGGGACCGGACATGGAAGTGCTCATTTGGGCTCCGAATGGGACGGACGGCACTTACATGTTAGTTCTTGATGGGGGAAAGCCGAATACAGTAAATACTGTACTCGGCTCTTTCGGCAAGCGCGGGATTCATGTTTTCGAAGCGGTAAGACCTGCCTCCACAGAATTCACAGCACCGGCGGGCAGATACGGAACACCAACAGTCACTTGAACGATGCTGTTGCGCACGGCGTACAGAACCAGTTCACTTACAGAGTGCAGTCCAAGTTTTCGCATGATGTTGCTGCGATGAGTCTCTGCCGTCTTGACGCTTAAATTGAGATGGCAGGCTACTTCCTTGGTTGACTTGCCTTCAGCCAGCAGTTGCACGACTTCGCGCTCCCGCGATGTAAGACCCGGCAGGCCTAGATCGCTCTTGGCGGAACGCGGGCTCCGGTTGAGATAGCCGGATAGCACGAGATCGGCGACCCGGGCGGTAAAGAAAGTCTTATTGTGCGACAGAGCCTCCACGGCTGTGACCAAGTCTCGAGCTGCATCTGATTTGAGAAGGAATCCACGCGCACCCGCGTCTAATACCGCCTGCACAGCTTGATCGGTGTCGGTAACTGTCAGGATCAGGATTTTGATCCCGGAATGTTCCCGCAGAATCTGCCGAGTCGCTTCGAGGCCATTAAGCACGGGCATGCCGATGTCGAGGATCGCAATGTCCGGCTTCGACTGCTTGGCCTTCTCCACGGCGTGACGTCCATTGTCAGCTTCCGCGCATACCTCCCAGTCAGGATGTGCCTTGATGAGTGACACTAATCCACGACGTACGATTTCGTGATCGTCGGCAACCAGAATGCGCAGGCGATTCATAGCATGGCTCCTCTTGAGTGAACTTTTATGCTCGCAGGATTTTGACTCGACTCGGTACTAAACAACACAAGAAATAACGTACCTCTTATCAGCCCGGGACCCCTACAGCGTCAATACAGTCGATACTGTACGTCGTCGAATTGAGACCTCTCTTGGCCGCACACCCGGGTCTGGCCTTTGCCGTACAGTGTCAACCGGATTGACCGGGTGGGAATGGCGAATGATGATGCGGGATGGGGTCTTCATGTTTGTGCCGATCGACCTTCGGCACCCTGATCGGGCCAAACCCGGGCCAGGGCGTGGCTTGAGCGGGCTCGAATGTCTACTACGGTTCTAATCGTCGACGATAGCCGTCCCATTCGTCGATCACTTCGAGCGTGGCTTGAACAACGCGGAGAATGGAAAGTTTGCGGCGAAGCAGAGAATGGGGCTGTGGCAGTCGAAAAAGTGAAGGCCCTCAACCCGGATGTGGTCATCCTGGACCTGTCGATGCCGGTCATGAACGGTCTTGAAGCCGCTCGAAAAATCGCTTCCGTTGCGCCAAAAACGGCGATGGTCCTGTTTACCATGCATGCGAGCGAACATCTGGTGAAAGACGCCCAGAATGCAGGTATCAAAGACGTAGTCTCAAAGTCGGACGGACCCGCAAACCTGCTGGCCTCACTGGAAAACATCCTCAAGAATTCACGCAACGAAACAAAATGACGGTGGATCGTGACATTGCCTTCGCCTGTGAATAATCGGCAAAGCCGTCGCGAAAGACTTTAGTGCAACCCTTAAGCGCTGCTCCACCCCGAATGCTCCAACGAAAATCAAGACTGTATCGAGCCTCTAAATTTGATTGGGCTCCGCCGGGTCGGGTTCGCGCACTGGAACCTCGCGGTTCCCGTCCGGATCAGGGTCCTGGCGCGGAACGTCGGGTTCGGGGCCAGAGGGTGGATCGTTTATGGGAGGTTGTGATGGATTTGGAAATTGCTGCAAGTCGAATAGCATGACGCTAAGATGCGGGAAGCGGATCCAACGGTGTAACTTTGCGCGACTCGGGGGACGGCCTTCCGCAGCGCTCCGCTTGCGAACTCGAATGCAATTTCCGGCATTATTTTGGACCGTCGCAAAAGCGTACGCTAACGTACACGCAGATTTGCGGGGATTCCAACAATATTCTTCGCGATATAATCACGAAATCAGGATCGCGGTAAATTCGATACCAAAGAAACCACAGCGGTTGGGTTCAGAGCTAAATGCCCTTGGCGCTGGTGGAGAATGGAGTCGCTTGGCTACGCACAAAAACGACAAGCCGGATAACGGGAAGCCTTCGGTTACCCTCGCTGGAACGGTTGAAAAGATCATCCCGCCACCGCATCCGAGCCAACCTGAAAAGGCGCAGATCGGGGTTGAAGGTGCGGACGACCTCTACCGGGAGATCCGCGTCGAGAACACTCTGAAGGACGAAGACGGCAAGCCTGTGGCCCTCAAGCCGGGCGTGAAGGTCGATGTCACTATTGAAGCGGACTCGAGTGGGACCATCCCTAAGCAAGATTCCAAATAGATCCTTCCAATTGCTTCAGTCGTTGCACAACAACGTGCACGCTCGAGGACCAATCACTCACCTCACTGCGCGCAAGCCGGGTGCCCACAGTCGCAAGCAATTTCCGTTTCTTCCGAGCCTGCTTCCTTACAGGGCTGACTGCAATATTTCTCGCCCTTCGGCGGAATGCAAAGGCAGGGTACGTGTGCGCACTTCTCGGATCTCTCTGCTGACATGATGATCTCCTTTGACTGAGAAACTACCAAAACTGGAAGAACACCGGCCCGCATCCCGGAAGCTGGCTGCGGACCGGTTTTGAAGGCCTCGCGCGCGATTACGCAATTCGTTTTGTGCGCTTCTTGGCCAACGTTTCGCCTGAGGCGGGTTGTATCCGGTCTCCACTGACCGCCTGCTCGTTGATCTGTTGGGCGAGTTCAGTAAGTGTTTCGTCGGTTTCCTTTTCCTCCGACAAAGTTTCTTCGAGCAGCGCAGCGTGGTCGTTCTCACCCAGGGTCTGGGCAAAGGCGATCACGGTGCTGTACGCGGCGATCTCGTAGTGCTCGACGCGTCGCGCAGCTCCGATCAGTGCCGCATCGAGGACGGCGCCTTCGAGACCCTCCTTTATGACTTCGGAACCTTCCTCGACCAGGCCTTCCATACCTGCGCATTTCTTGCCCTTGGGACTCTCGTCGAGCATCTCGAATATCTGTTCGAGGCGCGCGACATGCCCTTTGGTCTGTTCCAGGTGCTCCTCAAAACCCTGACGTAATTCGTCCGAGTCAGCAGCCTTGGCCAGCTTGGGAAGCGCTTTCACCAATTGATTTTCCGCGTTGTATATATCTTTAAGTTCGTCGACGTAGAGCTCTTTCAATCCTTCGTCCGGCATGGCTTCTCCACTTATTAGGAATTTGGAACCGCAGCCTTGGATGCGGCCATCACTTAGGCTGTGGCTCAACCGAAGAAAATTATTTGCCAGGGTTATTTGCCGGACAATCGAGGCCGAGGACGATGGAACGGGAGCGGGAAACCGGGCTCGCACGCTGACAAATTTCTACTTGACGTTAAAAAATACTTGCAATATATATGTGTGGAAGAGAGGCAAACTCTGAGCCATCCGTTCTTCTTGAGTCGGCAGTTCGATATGCCAACTTTCGAGGTTCTAATGACTACGACACCCCATTGGCATGACATCTACAAGGCCGCGTTGCTCGAAACCGACTGGTCGAGAATGGTGGAGCGCATTCAGGCAGCGGAGGCGGCGATCCAGAAGAGAAAGCACGATTTCGATCTGAACCATGGCGGAACACCCGAGGAAAACCAAGCGATCGCGGACGCCCTGCACAGCCTGAACGTTCTCCGGACCGAAGTAGCTTCGTGGTCTTTTCGAAAAGAAAGAACTAGTGAATCAGAGTGCGGACAGCCTTAAGCAACTCAGTGCCGCTTGATTCTGCCTTGGAGACCACGTGATCAACACCCACCTTCCGGGCCTCATCCAACAGCTGCGGGTAAGTGTGCAATGTGAACATAAGGATGTGGGTGCCGGGAGCGATGGCTTTGATGGCGCGGGCAGCGTCGAGCCCATTCATGACCGGCATGGAGAGATCCAGAATCACGACGTCGGGCCTTAGTTCTTGCACCCGATCGATGGCCATCTTCCCATTCTCGGCCTCGCCGCAGATGACCAAACCCCCGTCTTGCTCCAGGTAAAAACGCAGGGAGCGACGAATCGCCGGTACGTCATCAACCACAAGAATTCTGACGGTCACCGCCATCCTCCATTGCCAGATTTGCTGAATCATGCGAGTTGCGCAATACACCGGATGCTGTACGCCCCGTGCGCAGGCCAACGTGGCGCCGGCGCTCCGCCGACTGTTGTGAAGGCGTCCGGCGCGCACCGCCGAGGACAAGGTGCCATGGGACAGTTGCCGGAACGGCGGCGCTGCTAGAGGACTCCTGTGTTTGGGACTGAGAATTGGCCGACCATACCTCGAAATAACGATTGACGGGCAACGGTTCAGGCTCGAGTGTCCTCAAACATTGCGCGCCTGGAGACATCTCTGTCCATTCCACTGATACCCGCAGCTAGCCCCGATCTCCCCGAACTGTCTCCCGTCGAAACGCCGGAAGTCGCGAGTCGGATCTCTGGTCTTCCGCAAGACGGAGTTCATGCAGACGCGGCAGAAGACGCGGAGGTTTTACAGGCGTCTATTCGAGCCGGATCGGTGGCGCAGATTGTCGTGGCGGTGATAGCGGTAATCGGGCTGATTTACCTGCTCAAGCTCGTATTGGTCACGACCCTGGCTTCGTTGCTCCTGGCGTTTATTTTGGAGCCGCTCGTCGGTGGACTCGTACGGATGCGCATTCCCCGGGCATTCGGAGCGTTGGTTGCCGTGGTCCTGATGGTTGGCTTGGCGGTAGGGCTTATATTCTTCTTTTATGGTCGCGCAGTTGATTTCGCCACCCAGTTGCCGAAGTACTCTGGCAAAATACGCTCCACCTTTGCAGTCCTGCGGGAACAGACCAACCAGATAGAAGAGAGCACTCGTTCAATGATCTCTTCACCGAGAGTTGGGAAAACGCCTCTTGCGGTCGAAATACAAGAGTCGCCCGGCCTGTCCCGAGTGCTCTCGGCGGGCGGCGGCACCCTGGGGGAAGTTTTCCTGGCGATCACCTTCGTTCCTTTTCTGGTTTATTTCATGCTCACCTGGAAGGATCACGCACATTCCACGACCGTGCGACTCTTTCCCAAGGAACACCGGTTGGTGGCGCACCGTACTGTCGGGCGGATCTCGGTGATGATCCGCAGTTTTATTGCCGGCAATGTACTGATTGGTCTGATCAATGCCGTGGTCAGCGCGATCGTGTTCTGGAAGCTGGACATCCCCTATTTTTATTTTTTGGGAGTGATCAGTGGATTCGCCAGTCTGGTTCCCTACGTCGGAGTATTCCTGGCTTTGCTTCCGCCCCTGGCGGGTGGAGTGGGAATCGTGAACCGGACTGGAGTTCTGGTGATCCTGCTGACCGTGGTGAGTCTGCACGTTCTCACCCTGAATGTGCTTTATCCCAAGATTGTGGGAAAGCGGTTGCGACTGAACCCGCTGGCAATCACTTTGTCTCTACTTTTCTGGGCGTGGATCTGGGGCGCGATGGGTCTGATCCTAGCAGTGCCGATCGTGGGGGCGACCAAGATCATTTGCGACTACATCGATCCTCTGCGCGGGCTGGGTGCCTGGTTAGGGGATTGATTTCCGGCGACTAACGAAGTCAACGTGCGTCTTAGGCAGCTGGGGCAGATTCTGGAATAGAGGTGACACCGACCCGAGCCCCAGGCTCAAGTCGGCTCATCACGTGATGGCAGTGCTTCAGGCTGTCCGCGTTCCCAGGACGAAATGCATGATTAAGGAAATCACGGCCAGAACCAACAAGATGTGAATGAGGCCACCGGCAACATGGAACACGGTAAAGCCGCCGATCCATGCAATCAGCAGAATCACAAACAATATCGTCCAAATGCTCATAGAGTCCTCCGGGCGTGGCGTCAGATCATCCACGACCCCCATCAGATGGCAGTTAGGACAGGACTAGTTGCTTTGCTCAGCAAGAGATGTGGCCGGGGATATGTGGCCAACACATGATGTTTTTCGCCGGGGCTGGTCAGGCGGCGCTACTTCGCGCGTTCAGCTCGGAAAGAATCGCCTCGGCCGTCTGCGCCGCCGAAACCTGGTAGGTACCCCGCTTGACGGCGTTCGCAATGGCGGCAACTTTTTCCTCGCGTACGGCCGGAAGCTGATTGAGACGTGACGCCAATACTGCCGCCCGCGATTGCGTGGACAGGAATTCGGACGGGTCGCTGCTCCGCTCCTCTGCCGATGCTTTCGCAGCCACCGGGGCGCTCGCGCTCGCCCTCGCGTTCGCTCCACGCGCTGAACAGCATATGGAATTTTCAGGTGGTGCGACAGTGGTGTTCGGGTCGTTCCTCATTGCTGGTCCCTCCACGTGAATTGTCCTGCAATTCAACTATCGGCTGCCAATTAACAGTCTTTAATGAAGATTCGCGCCGACCCTATTCTCCGACCCTCCGCCGCCGTTTATGTCATTTACATTCAACAACTTAACAGGCTGCAAAAACTGGCGCGATATGGTCGCTACCAACTTCTGATAGTGGTCGCTTTGAAACATCCAAGCCGAGCCCAAAACAGAGCTTATTTCACGAGGATTTACCAGTTTGCCATCTATAATCTGGAGAGGAATTACCCGGATCCAGCTGACCGCAATGGTTAAGGGTTTGCGGTCGTCAAACAGGCTGAAATCAGTCACCAAGAGTCGGTCAACTCAAGTTACGCAATAACACTTTTGCGCCGTTAACAAACGCGCCCCGTCAAAAACCTAATGACCATCTCGCCAGCGGCTTCGTCCCCTAAGCTGTTCAAACGAATTCTTGTCTTTGCGATTTTCAGCTTGTGGCTTGCCATCGCGCCAGCTCGGGCCTACTCGGCAGAAGCCAAGGACCCAGCTTCGGAAAAGGGGCTGGCCCCAATCCTTACGTACATTTCAGGGGGTTGGGACACCCTGACGCGCTCGATGATGGACTGCCAGACGGTGGTGGATCCCAAGCTGACCGAGGCTTCCGTCCTGTATTTGCCGGCTGACTTTACTGCTCCCACTGCGGTGCAGGAACTGCAGAAGCGCTGCAAGATTCAAGTGCGACCGCTGCCCGCCGTGATCACCGCGCCCGGCCAGATTGATCCTGGCAAAATCGCTCCCGGCCTGCTCTATCTTCAGAACAAGTATGTGGTTCCAGGCGGGCGATTCAACGAAATGTACGGCTGGGACAGCTACTTCATCATCCTCGGACTGCTGCGCGACGGGCGCATCGATCTGGCGCGGGGTATGGTGGAGAATTTCTTTTTCGAAATCGAGCATTACGGCACCATCCTGAACGCCAATCGCGCCTACTACCTCACCCGCTCGCAGCCTCCGTTTCTCACCTCCATGATCATGGACGTGTATGAGGCCGATAAAGCTGCCGGGCATGAAAATCGCGCCTGGTTGGAAAGGGCGTACGGTTACGCCAGCAAGGATTATGAAACCTGGACGCGCGATCCCCATACCGCCGGGACTACAGGGCTCGCGCGTTATTACGACTTTGGAAGCGGTCCGGCTCCGGAGAGTTTGAAGGACGAAGCTGGAATCCATCGAAAAGTGGCCAACTATTTTCTCCTGCATCCTGATGTCGGCCGGGACTACCTGCTCGAGAACCCGCCTGGCTCCCTTCCGCCCGTGGGATTTCAATTTTCCGTGCAACTATGCGATACAGCCACGACCATGGCCCGTCCCGAATGTGAGAAGTCTAACGAAATTTATCTCAGCCCCGACTACTACAAGGGCGACCGGTCCATGCGCGAATCGGGCTTCGATATTTCATTTCGCTTCGGACCCTACGGGGCAGCAACCCACCACTACGCGCCGGTTTGCCTGAACAGCCTGCTTTATAAGACTGAAAAAGATTTGCAGGAGATGAGCCAGATTCTCGGTCACACGGAGAACGCGCAGAAGTTCCAACAGCGCGCCGAGGAGAGAAAAGACCGCATCCAGAAATACCTGTGGGATCCGGCGCGGCGGCTATTTTTCGACTACAACTTTTATACCGGGGTGCGTTCCTCCTACGAGTACGTTACGACTTTTTATCCGCTGTGGGCCGGTATCGCAACTCCCGAGCAGGCCCGCGGGCTGGCGCATAACCTTAGCTTGTTCGAGCAGGCCGGGGGTCTGGCGATGAGCACCACGGAGGCGGATGTGCAGTGGGACTATCCCTACGGCTGGGCGCCCACCGAGATTATCGCCATTGAGGGTCTGCGGAAGTACGGGTTCAACGATGAGGCTAATCGGATCTCATACAATTTTCTGAGCACGATCGCGGAAAATTTCCGCCGCGATGGAACCATTCGGGAAAAATACAACGTGGTGACCCGCTCGTCAGAGTCGGGTGTTCACGCGGGATATCAGCAGAACGTGATCGGCTTTGGCTGGACCAACGCCGCATTCCTAGTTTTTCTGCACGAACTCCC
Source organism: Terriglobia bacterium (assembly GCA_963816865.1). Taxonomy (GTDB): domain Bacteria; phylum Acidobacteriota; class Terriglobia; order Terriglobales; family Acidobacteriaceae; genus JAIQFF01. Next base: position 67,924 of record CAWFMU010000005.1, on the reverse strand, counting down.
GAAAGATATGGTGGATCGTTTGGCGAAAGAGCAGACGGGCACGACGTCCGCCGCTACGAAGTGATTCGGACCTTCTTTCAACGCGATGCGCGCGACGGACACGACGCAAGGGACGGACGAAACGCAACGGGAAGGGCACGACTTCAGTCCTGCCTACTGCTTGCCGCTGCTTTCCTGCAACTGCTGGGCGATCTGCAGTTCGCGCTCTGCGTCTTCGTTCCTGCCCATATCGCGATACGCCTGACCCAGAAGGTGGTGCGCGACCGAATTGTTCGGGTCCATCCCCAACGCATGTTGCAGAGCCCTTACCGCGAGCTCCGCTTCTCCCTTTTTTTCCAGAACTTTTCCCATCAGGATGTAAGGTCCGGTTGAAGTCGCATCCAGCCAGATGGAGCGCTGCAGCAGCCTTTCGGCTTCATCGAATTTCTGGACGCGGGAGTAGGCGTCAGCCAGCTTGTAATACGTCGGCGCATGGCCGGGGTTGATGGCCAACTCCTGCTGGAAATCGGTGATCGCTTCGGGGACGCGGGACTTGTAGAGGTGCAACTCTCCCAAAAAGAAATGCGCCAGCGGCAACTTGGGGTCGAGGGCAATCGCCTTCTGTGCATACTCCTCCGCAATGGGATCGAATTCCTGACGCAACAGCATGCGCGCGGTGAAGAGGTAGCTGGCGGCTGAGTCCGCCGGGACTTCGAACATCCGGGCGAAAGACTTCCGCGCCTGCGGGTAATCTTTGGTCTGGATGTAACACAGACCCAAAATGTAGGAAGCATCCACATTGGCTCGCGGATACCACGCCTGTGCCTTCTCGAGCTGCGGAATTGCCTCCGCCGGGCGCCCAGAAAGATAATAGGAAAGACCCAGGAGCTGGATCGTTTCCTTGTTCTCTGGGTCTTCCGCCAGCGCCCTCTTGAGCGGGTCAATCGCCTTTATGTAGTCGCCCTTCTGGTAGTAAGCGGTGCCCAATTCGAAAGACAATCCCTTCATCGAAGGATTTTTGACGGCGAGATCCGATAGCTGCGAAACCGCCTCGTCATATTTTCCCTGCTGCAACAGCCGACGCGCTGCGGCGAAATCGGTATCTGTGCGTGCGGATTGCGCTGTCGTGGCAGAAGTCTGCGAAGGCCCGGCGGATGTCTGCGCCGAAATCGCAATGCAATTGGCACATAAGAGCGCGCCCATCCATCTCAACCGTCGCAGCGATCTCGTTGGCACAGGCGAACTCATGGCAGACAGAGAAGAGAGTGAATACTAGTTGAACTCATGTAGTGGGTCAGTTTTGAATCCCCTACTAATAATTCGGCCATCCTGAGCTTGCGAAGGATCTGGCGCGCAGCGGAACTGCTTTTTCACGACGATTGTGGCGGTGCGCGCTAGATCCTCAGGATCTGAAATCCTTTAGGATGACGCCGTAGTGTGGATTTTTCCAAACCGTGCACACTAGTTGAAATTAGAACACAAAGCCCGATTGGGCAGCTAATGGGGGCGCGAGCGCCCTCGCTCGTGCTGCAGGGCCACTGAGATATGCTTTTGCCGAAGGCTGATTGAGCTGCGCTTGATTGGACGGCCGGGCGCGATTGTCGCCACATGGCTTGTGATGGCTACTGCACGAGCGGGGCGCTCGCGCCTACATTCCGACAGCATCAATTCCCGCAATCCGGCGGAGTACGATTCAATCTCCGCAAGGCATCTTTCGCCGCCGCCATGTCAGGATTGAACTCCAATATCCGCAATGCCGTCGCGCGCGCCTCGTCGAAACGTTTCTCGTCACAGAACGTTACCACCAGGTTCATGCCCAGATTGCTTCGGGCCGGCGCATGCCGAAAGTCGCCCTGCCAAAGTTCGACTGCCTGGCTCAGCTGTCCTCTCTTTGCTTCAATCACACCCAGGTTGGCGCCGGCATCAATAAGGTCCGGATCCAGAATCAGGGCACGCCGGTAGAGTTCGCTGGCCTGGCGAGTCTCCCCGTGCCTTTGTTCGACGTAACCCAACGCGCTCAAGACCTCTGGGTCATTGGGAAACTTTGAGGCTGCCGAGCGCAACAACTTCTCCGCCTGGGGCTCGTCCGTGTCCACACCTTCATTCGCCAGCGATTCCCACGCCAGCGCCAGATCCCTTACATCCTTCTCGGCGTCGGGAGAATCGGGAAACGGAACCAGGCGCAGTCCTGCGGATTGAACCTTCGCTTCCCGCAACACCTGCTTCGAGGTTTCCGGAAACCGGGGAATACGGTGGTCAGTCACCTGAGTGTGTGCGACGTCTGTACTGTCGGAGGCCGGCATGTGGCACGACCTGCAGTCGGGCTGCGCGGGATGGTGTCTGGTACCGAAGTCGGCGCCATGGCAGGCCAGGCACTTCCCGCGATAGTACGAGACCCGTTCTTCAGTGGGAGGCTGATAGTGGGGATCGTGACAACTGGTGCACGACATGCCGTCACCGGATTTTTTCTTGCAAACGCTCTGCGCCATGGCCTCCACCTGGCTGACTCCTCCCAGCCCCTTTTGCTGGGCGCCCGACAGAATGTAGTAGCGAATGTACTCGGAAAGAGAATCGCCGGGCTCGAACTCGTCCGCATGCCGCCCCGGGCGCTCGATTGCGACCTTGCCCTCAAGATGGCACTGCATGCAGACGGCATCGCGGCGCTCCGGCGCGAGCCTGGAAGGATTCACGATCGTGCCTGTGGCTGGTTCGCCAGTCTCCGCGCCGGTGACGTGCGCCGCGCCCGGACCGTGGCAGCGTTCGCAGGTGACGCCCGCATCGAGAAATGCCGGCGCCGGATAGAGGTTATCCGTTCCTCTGGCCGGCTCCCGCATGCCGCTGACGTGGCAGCGCAAGCAACTGGTATAGGCGGGCAGGTTGAGAGGGATTTCGCGGGCATTCTGATATGCCGGCGCCATGTCCCAGCGGCGTTCGCTGCTATACCAATTGACCGGGGATTCGAACAGGAAGCCGTCCTGTGCGAACAGGTAGCTCAGCCCGCGGCGTCCCGGAGCCAATGTAGTAGAGCAGCTCCCGTTTACCCCGCACTGCCGGATCTCCCGGCCGCTCGAAGCTGAGCCAGACATGACCGGCATCGGAATAAACACGGTAGTGCACACCTGAGCTGGGATGGAAAAAATCGGCCGGAACCACATTTTCGATCGCCGCGACCGCTGGCACGGGCCATGGGAGTGCGCGCGTACGACTGGTAGATCGCCGCATGGCAACCAGCACAGGCTTCGTTGCCCACATAGCCTTCCGCATCTTCAGAAACGGCAGAAACTGGGGAGCGGTGGACGACGGTTCGTTCTGGATGTTCCCCAGCGATCACCCCGGGCGGATGGGAAGGCTGAAACTGCGCGAGGGCAGAAACGCAACTGAACCACAGCAATGCCGCAAGGCCGATCCGGCTTACCAAAGCAGTCCTCGGAAGCAGCCCCTAGGTTTTGATGAGGTGCTACCCGAGAAAGGTTTTCCGGCGGCCTGCCGTAATCCAGAAAAGAAAAAAAGGAGGGAGTCTAAGACTCCCTCCTTGTAAAGCTGTCCGGCTTCTGCTCTAGAAGTCGAAGCGGATGGCAAACTGCAGCTGCCTCATGGTTGTGCCACTCTCCAGGGCTGTAATCTTGCCGTTGTTGCCGCCCTGGCAATCGATACAACCGTTAGCTCCGTTGTTCTGGCTGAAGGCATAGACGGGGTGATTGAAGACGTTGAAGGCGTCCACGCGGAACTGCGCGCTGAGCCGCTCCGTCACCCGGAACTTCTTCACCGCCGACAGATCGGAGTAGAAACCCGACGGGCCATGGAATCCATTTCGTTGCATGTTTCCGATGGTCCCGCAAGCGTTGGTGACGAAGGGTCCGGAGGCCGGCCTGGTCAGCGTGCACGCGTCGGTTCCAATCGCCAGCGTATCCGGATTGGGGTAAGCCATGGGCGCCAGGGGAGTGAAGTAAGTGATCGTGTGTTTGACCGGATCCAGCGAACCCGTGCCGACGTGGAACGAGCCCGACGCAATGTCTGGACGGCAGACGCCGGCATCCTGTTCGTTTCCGCATTCGCCGAAGCTGGGAGTCCAGGGCAAGCCACTGCTCCAGTTGGTGGTATTGCTCACTTGCCATCCACCCACCAGGTAGTCCATGGCCCGGCCTGAGTCGCCCATATACTTCTTGCCTTTTCCGAACGGCAACTCGTACACGGTGTTGAACACGAACACGTGGTTGCGATTGAAATCAACCGGCCCGTACGCAACGGGATGGCTGATCGCATAGTAGTTGCTGTCATAGCCGTTGGCGTGCGAGAAGGTGTAGTGAGTGATGAACTGCAGGCCATTGTTGAAGCGTTTCTCCACCTTGCGCTTCGAATGCGTTGTAGCTGCTGGAAGCGTCGTTTCCGTAGAAGTTGCCCAAGTCGAATGGGATTTGGGGGAACAGCGGGCGACGCTGATTCTGCGGAACCGCAGGAGTGAATCCGGCATATTTGTTGTGTCCGGGGTTGGCGGGATCCGCCACCACCAGGTCAGTTCCGGCTCCGACCGCTGCCGGGTTCACATCGTAGTTGGGTCCGTCACCGGCGAAGCCGTGCGTTCCCTTGCTTCCGACGTAGGCGACTTCCACACTAACCGTGTTCGTGAGTTGGTGTTGCACAGTTGCGTTCCACGAATCCACCAGCGGCAGGACTTGCTTGGTGGGACGGATGTGAGTTCCACCAATCTGGCCGCCGAGCGCGCTGAACGGAATGATGCCGTCAGAAGGCACGGCGGGGAAGGTTGCCGCGATCGGTCCAGCGTCCAGCAGGAAGACGGGAACCTTGCTCCCGGCCGCCAACGGATTGAACGCGGTTGCATCCACGTTCTGTTTCAAGAGTACAGGCAGGTTCTGGGTCACGGTGTGTCCGAAGTTCGAACCGAACACTCCGATGTCATAGCTGCGTCCGTAACCCATGCGCACAACCGTCTTTGGCGTCAACTGGTAAGCGATACCAAGGCGGGGAGCGAAAGCGGTGTAGGTGTTGTCCACGTTGCCATTCAAGCCGACTTTGCCGAATCCAGCGACGCGGATCGCGCCTGTGCCACCGAGGTCCTTGATGTTGGCGAATCCGCCGTTGCCCTTGGCATTGACGGTCTCGGGGAAGTAGATTTCCCAGCGCAAGCCATAATTCAGGGTGAGCTTGGGAGTTAGCCGGAAGGTATCCTGGCCGTAAAAGAACCAGCGCTTCTGGCGTTCGGCCGCGTTGTTCGCGCCCGGAAGATCAGGGTTGTTAACGTAGCGTGCGAAGGACGTGACCTGTCCCAGCAGGAAAGATGCGAGGTCGAGACCGCCATTCCCGCCGTTCGAGGTGGCTTCAGGACTGAAGTTGTACTCTCCCGTGCGGTTGTTGTCGCTGGGGATGCGCAGGTTCATGGCGTAGCGGATGTCGGCGCCGAACTTGATCTGGTGATTGCCCTTCAGCTTGGTCCAGTTGTTGACAAACTGGAACTGCTGTTCGCTCTCAGTGAGCGGGCAATTGCAGCGCGCCACACCCAGGCCGTCTCCGAAACTGGAGACTACGCAGCCCTGGCCACCGTTGTTCGTGGTGCAACCTTGACCGCTGATTGGATCCGGTCCAAGCAGGAAGGCGCCGAGGCCAGCCGTCTTGGGGTCCGAAGTGTTGGCGTTCGGAATCCCGAAGTCGCTCATCGGAGTTCCGCCGTCAGGCTTCTGGGTCTGCGGATTGTATTTGAAGTAGCCAAAGCGGAAATCGGTCAACAGCGAACTGCTGATCGTCTTCGTGAAGCCGCTGGCCAGACTGTAGTTGTGCGTGATGGAACTTCCGGCCAGGCCGAGCAGGCCGTTGCCCGGACCGCCTACCGCGCCGAGTAGTCCTTGGCCCGACAGCTTGAAGTAGTCGAGGCTGAACCGTCCGAAGACATTGATGCTCGAGCTCGCGGCATAGTCAATCCGCGTGTCAAAGCTGTTTTGCGTGAACGGGCCCGAACCCGACCCGATCAGGTTGTTGAAAACCGTGCCACTCTGCGGAGCAGGAAACGCCGCCAGAATTTTTCCGGCTGCCGGCGAAATGTCGCCAATCGGAATCTGATTGTTGACAAACGCCGTTCGGCCGGCGCCGGTGTTGAGATCGCCGCTCGTGGGATCGAACACCTGGCCGCCACCGGCAACGCCGCCGGTCAGATACTCACTTAAATCGCAAGAGCCAGGAGTCGCGCTGGTGGGGTTGGTGGCCGGGTTGCAACTCGCCGCTGCCCGGGCGGTCGGAACCGTAAACGTGCCGCTCACGCCGTTGGTCTGACGTGTGCCCTGGTAGTCGCCGAAGAAGAACAACTTATCCTTAATAATGGCGCCGCCGATGGTGCCGCCGAATTGCGCCCAGCGAGCTGGCGGAATGAACCGGCCGGTGATGGGATCTTTCGCGAATTGGGTGAAGGGATCGCGAGCCTGCTGCGCATCCGAGCGGCGGAAGAGGAAGCCGCTGCCGTGAAGCTGGTTGGAACCGGACTTGGTCTGCGCAGTGACGACGCTGGATACGGCCTTGCCGAATTCCGCGTCATAGTTTTGCAGCGAGACTTTGGCTTCGGTCACAGCATCCAGATTGGGATTGACGACGATAATGCCGAGGATGGGATCCTGGTTATCAGTGCCATCCAGTTCGAAAGCAGTGCCGCTGAAGTGCTGGCCCTGGGTGAAAATCTGCAGGCTTCCCTGCGGATTCTCGGTGGCGGCGTGGCTCCAACCCACCATCTTTTGCGAACCCGGCGCCATCAACTGCAGAGTGGTGAAGTTCCGGTTCAGGATGGGAACGTCCTGGACATACTTGTCATTAAAGGTGGTGGCGACGTCGGCTCGGTCGGTCGTCAGTTGCGGAGCCTCGGAGGTGACTTCGACCGTTTCGGTGGATCCGCCTACCTGAAACTGTCCATCGACACGCGAGCCAGCGTCGGCGGAGACACTGATGTTCTTGCTCTCAAACGCCTTGAACCCGCTGCCTTCGGCTCGGATGTTATACAAGTCAGGGATGAGGTGGGTGACGCTGTAGTTGCCGTCGCTGTTGGTAGTGGTGTCGAACGTCGTACCTTTCGTCGCCGACGTTACCGTAACCTTCGCACCCGCGACTGCCGCGCCGGAAGGATCGGTAATGGTCCCGAAGATACTGCCGTAGACTGCCTGTGCGGACGCCTGCGGCGCCCCGATTGTGCCGAGAACAACGAATGCGGCCAGAGTACCCAGCAGCACAATGACTTTTATCTTCATTACAGCCTCCCCACGATTTTCTAGTGACTTTTCACAGAGCTCTTCTGAAAAGAAGCGCACGCCCTGGGATCGATTCCTTCTGGTGACTAATCTGCCTGGAAACTTCACTTGAAATTTCCATCTCCGTTTCAGAGATTTGTCAGTTAGTACAAAAGCACTAGCTTTGTTGAACGACGTGCAGGTGGCACGCCTAATCAGAATTGGCTGTAGAGTGTTGATATCGTTACGAGAGTGCCGAAATACTAGCCGCCAAACCCTATGACATTTGGAAATTCGCGATTGCCGCCCTATGAAAAAATAGAATCTCGCAAATCGGTTTTCGCCCTCAGATAATTGGTGATGATTTGTTAAGCTATTGATTAAAAAGAAGTAATCATCGCACGTAGTCTCCGGCGATTAGCCGTACACAGGCCATTCCCTTGGAATTCCACAGAAATTTTTTGGGCCAAAAGCTGCCGTCGAGTGAGGGTTGTTCGCAGGTTTCATGAAGTTTGATACGGTTACAGTCAACAAGTCTTGGGATTGCAGTTGATTTCTGAGCTTGTTACCCTAAGTGACAATGAACGTAACACGCGCTCAGGTGCCTCAAAGGGAGCAGTACCAGGCACAGATTGATCGTTTGCTGAACAGCCACGTCTTGCATGGCTCGGAATCCTTATGCAAATTGCTGCGTTATCTCGCTGAACATGCGCTCGACCATCCCGGTTCTCCGCTGAAGGAATACCAGATTGCGACCGAGGTTTTCGGGCGCTCGCCAAACTTCGATCCTCAGTCAGATTCCACAATTCGAGTCCAGGCGGGACGACTGCGCCTGAAGCTTGCCGAGTATTACGCTTCCGAGGGAGTTGACGAACCCATCCAGGTAGAAATCCCCAAAGGGACCTACGTGGTCTCGTTTCACCGCCGGGAAGCCAGCGCCGCCCGGCAACAGGCACTTTCGGATTCGGCCCGACGCGAGAGTCAGGCGGCCGAAGCCGTCACTGACGGAAAATGGAAGCTGGTCTCTCTCGTCCTCCTGGCCCTGCTGATCGTCGCAGCGTCTGCGGTCGCATTGCTGCTCGCGCGCAATCCGCGCGCGGCGGAAAAGGCGGCGGAACCGCCTCCTGCCGCATTTTCGACTTTTTGGAAGGTCTTCGCCGACGGACCCGAGGAGCCCTGGGTGATTTTCAGCAACGGGGCCTTCGTGGGCCGGCCGGAAACCGGAATGCGTTACTTCGATCCCGCCCGCGATTCGGGCAAGGAAATTCTCGAGCACTACACCGGCGTCGGCGAAGTGCTGGCGATACATGCTTTGGACCACACTTTCGGACTACTGCACCGGCAAATTCGAGTGAAACGCGGAAGCCTGCTTTCGCTGGATGACGTGAAGAACAACGACACGATCTTTGTGGGTTCGCCGGCGGAGAACCTCACCCTGCGCGAAATTCCCAGCACCCAGGATTTTGTATTCCATAACCTCGATTCTGGACCACGCAAGGGCGATCTCGCGATCGTGAACGTCCATCCCGAGTCGGGCGAGTCGCAATTGTGGATTGGCACCCCTTCCCACGCCAATCTGATCGAAGATTATTCGATTGTCGCCCTGGTTCGCGGGTTGAACCCCGCCAAGTCGGTCCTGATCCTTGCCGGAACGACCACCCTTGGCACCCAAGCCGCCGTCGAGTTCGTCTGCCAGCAGGACTCGCTCGAGGAACTTCTGCGCCGGCTGCAGGTCCCGAAGGGCGGCGAACTCAAACCCTTCGAAGCCGTGCTGAGGGTAAAAGTAACTCGCGGTGTACCAGTTGAGTCCGACATCGTGGCGCTCCGCACTGGAAAACCGTAGAGAAGCAACTGTCAGCTATCAGCTAGTAAATCCATAGCCGCGAAGCGGCGGAAGAATAGAGCCCACGGCGCGAGCCGTGGGTAAAGCAGAAGACCATACCGAGCCTCGGAGGGGTGTAAGAGGTCTTTCTGTGATATCGAACGAATGGCGCGGCATTTATTGACAAAGATCGTCGGAAACCCGGCGGCTGAAGGCTGACCTCTTTCGCCCCTACGGGGCTGGTCCACCTTCAATGTTTAACCCACGGCTCGCGCCGTGGGCTCTATTCTTCCGCCGCTTCGCGGCTCGGGAATTTACTGATGGTTGAGAGCTGACAGCTGCGCCTCACTGCTTCAACTGTGGATCCAGTTCCGCCGCTCGTTGAAATTCCTGGCTGGCTTCTTCCGAGGCGCCGCTTCTTCGTAACGCTTCCGCCAGACGAAAGTGGGCCGGGGCATAGCTTGGGGCCAGGGCGATCGCGGCGCGGAACTGCGAGATCGCTCCGTCAAGATCTCCTACCTTCAGAAGTCTCATTCCGGAGTTGGTATCGAAAGTCGCAGCCTGCAGGCTGGTTTTGTCTTTGCTGATCTGTGCTCCGAGGCGTCCTTCGCGCGCGGCGCCCGCGGTATCGCCCAGTTGCCGGAGTATGGTCGCAAGCGTGGTGTGAGCACCGGCGAAATCAGGTTGCAGACGAATCGCCTCCTTCAGGGAATCCGCCGCTTCCTGTAGTCTTCCCTGCTGCTTCAAGACCGTGCCCAGGGTGTAGTGCGCCTCGGCGTAATCAGGCTTGGTTTGGATGGCGGCGCGGAGCGCATTCACGGCCTGGTCGAAGTCGCCTTGCTGCCACAAGGTGACTCCGAGCGTGTAATGAATGTCAGCCTGATTGGGATCAAGAGCGGAGGCCTTCTTGAACTCCGCCACGGCATCCGGCAATTGATCTTTGAATTTCAACGCCAGCCCCAGGTCATAGTGCAACGTCGCATCGTCAGGCGCGGCTCTCAATGCGGTCTGAAATTGTGCAATGGCGGCGTCAAAGTCGCTCTTTTGCAAATAGGCGGTTCCCAGGTTGGTGCGGTAGCCGGCATCCTCCGGCCGCAAGCGAAGTGCCGCTTCGAAGGAAGGAATGGAAGCGGTCGCGTCGCCCGCCTGAAGCAGCGCCAGTCCCAGATTGTTTTGTGCATCGGGATCATTAGGCTGAAGCTCCACGACCTGACGAAATGCCGCGACGGCGGCCTGCGCATCGCCCGCGCGTTGCAGCAACAACCCAAGCTGGGTCTGGGCATCGGCAAGGTTCGGCTGCAGTTTTACCGCAGCTCGAAATTCCTCGATGGCCTGGTCGGCTTGCGCGCTGTCTGCCAGCACGCGTCCGAGATAGTAGTGCGCCTGGGCGCTTTGGGGTAAAGCTTTGGCCGCGCGCTGCATCAATTGCAGAGCTTCACCCAACTCTTTCTGCTGCCATCGCACTACGCCGAGATGCAAGGCGGCTTGAGCGTAACCGGGCTGAAGTCGCAGCGCCTCGGAGAATTGCCTGGCAGCCTCGTCCGGCAGCGAGCGCTGCGCCAGCACGGACCCCAGTTCGTCGCGCAGATCCGCTCTCTCCGGTTGCAGTTCCACGGCCTTGCTCAGTTCAACACTCGCGGTCTCGAGATCGGCGCGAAAGCTGGTAATCCGTCCCAACGTTCGGTGCGCATCCGCGTCCTTTGGAGCCAGACGAATGGCTGCGCGAGCCTCGGACTCGGCGTCGGGCAATTTTCCATCCTTGACCAGCGCGTTGGCCAGATTCATATGTGCCTGGGCGAAGTCTGGTTTCAGACGCAGCGCGATTCGAAACTGCGAAATGCTTTCCGCAATATGATCCTGCGCCAGGAGCACCCAACCGAGAAGATTGTGTCCCTCTGCGCTGCCGGGTGCGAGCTTGACGACCTGTTCGAAGGCGGCTCGGGCCTTCGCGAGATCGCCACTTTGTAACGCCGTCAAGCCACGGCGATAGGGCACCTCGGCCTGGTTTGGTTGTTGAGCAAAAGCGAATTGCGCAGATGGAACGAGCAACACCGCAGACATTACCAGCCGCAATAAAACCACGACGAAGGGATTTATGGCGTGCCCGTGGTCAGGACTGGACGGCTGATTTGGTTCGAAGGCCACCAAAAAATATTACTATGCCGCGCCTCGCAGGATTGCTTATTCGAAGCGATACGCAGATTCGTTGCTCCCCGCGTGAAACCGTGCACCTTGACCCTCTCTAGTCCGCGCCCTAGTATTCAAGCTGGGTCATGAATCCAGTTTTTTCGCAGCCGTCTCGCGTACTCCCCGGCGCTGGCAGACTGGCTGCGCTCTTCATCCTCCTCGTCGTCACTTCGGCTGCCGAATCCGCAAACACTCGCCCCATTGCCAACTTCACCGACATCGCAGAGAAAGCTGGCCTGACGATATCCAATGTCTTCGGTGGGAAGGACACAAAGAAATACATCATCGAGACCACCGGAACCGGCGTAGCAATTTTCGATTATGACAACGACGGTTGGCCCGACATTTTTCTGGTGAACGGAACCACGCTCGAAGGCTATCCAGCAGGAAAAGTTCCCGCGCCCAGCAATCACCTGTACCGCAACAATCACGACGGAACATTTACGGACGTAACTGCAAAAGCCGGCCTGACGGCAACCGGATGGGGTCAGGGCGTGTGCGTCGGAGACTACGACAACGATGGGTGGGAAGACCTATACGTCACCTACTACGGCAAGAATCGTCTCTATCACAATCAGAGCGGAGTGTTCACCGAGGTTGCCGATGCGTCCGGCGTGGCGGGGACCGGAAAAGCCTGGGGAACAGGATGCGCCTTCGTTGATTACGATCGCGACGGTCTGCTTGACTTGATGGTAGCGAACTACGTGGACTTCGACGTGTCTACGGCGCCGGCGCCGGGAGAAAGAGCGTCATGCGTGTGGAAGGGAGTGCCGGTGATGTGCGGCCCGCGCGGACTGCCCAGCGCCAAAAATATCCTCTACCGCAACCTGGGCAACGGCAAGTTTGAGGACGTCACTTCGAAGGCGAAGATCGATCAGACCAGCGGACACTACGCTTTCAGCGTCTCCACCTTCGACTTCGACGACGACGGCTGGCCCGACATTTATGTGGCTTGCGACAGCACAGCCAGCATTCTTTACCACAACAACCGCGACGGAACCTTTACCGACGTAGCGGTAGTGGCAGGCGCCGCCTACAACGAAGATGGCCGCGAGCAGGCTGGCATGGGATCCACCATCGCCGATTATGATGGCGACGGGCGCCTGGATATCTTCAAGACGAATTTTTCCGATGACACATCCACCCTCTATCGCAACAACGGCAACGGCACCTTCGATGATGTGACCTTCCCAGCCGGGCTGGGTCTGTACACCCGCTATCTGGGCTGGGGAACCGTCTTTTTGGATTTCGACAACGACACCTGGCCCGACCTGTTGCTAGTCAACGGACATGTCTATCCAGAGGTCGACAAACAGAACCTGGGCAGCAGCTACGAAGAGCCGCGTATTCTCTATCACAACAACGGCGACAAGACGTTCAGTGACATCTCCGCCCAGGCTGGGCCAGGAATCACGGCAGTTCATGCGGGGCGAGGACTGGCGGTCGGCGATCTGTGGAACGACGGCCGCATTTCGGCCGTGATCAGCAACATGAACGCGCGTCCAAGTCTGCTGGTGAACCAGGTGCGCTCGCCCAATCACTGGATTGGGCTGAAAGTAGTCGGAACGAAATCCAACCGGGACGGAATCGGCGCAAGAGTCACGCTGAAAGTGGGAGCGCGAGTGCTGGTGGACGAAGTCCGCAGCGGCTCCAGTTATGACTCGAACAACGACATGCGCATCCACTTCGGTCTCGGAGCAGCGACGAAAATAGTCTGGATTCAAATCCGCTGGCCGAGCGGGCTCAACGAACGCTTCGAGAATATCTCTGTGGATGCGATTCACACTCTGAAAGAAGGATCGGGAGTAGAGGTGAGGCCACCCGCGAAGAGCTCCTGAGATCTCCCCGCGTTTTCTTTGCGTCCCTTGCGACTTTGAGGTAAAAGCTCTTAACCGCAAAGTTCGCACAGAAAAGCCGCAAAGGACGCAAAGAAAAACTGTATCGGCATCAGTAGCTTGAGCGCGCCGCGAGCTCTACTGTTGGACGCGATCTGTTCAGTCTAGCGCTCATTCGACCCGCCTGTTCGTTAGTGAACCACAAGCCGCCTCGCGCCAGACGGCGTAGTTCCTCGCTTTGCCACCGTGCTCTCATGATTCCCATGTCGCTATGCGAGTTCGAGCCCAGCAGGAGATGGCCGAGTTCATGCGCTATCACACTTCCGAGAGTGTCCGCCAAAGCGATGTGCCAATCGGCGTCTAATTCCATCACCCGGTCGTAAAAGACATCGCTGTAGCAGCCTTCGCCGTCGGCGGACAGGAAGGCTACACCGAACACTTCGCTGGTCGCGAGTCGGGACCGAGGCACAACCCGGAGCGCAAGGTGGGAAGGCCATTCGACAATGGCACAGTCCGCGCTCTTCAGATCGGACCACGTAGGGGCGGGTACCCCCATCCGCCCAGTCGGGCGAGGCCCGGCAGGGTTTGGACCTGGCGCGCCTTCTCGGGCCAAATCTGGTGAGGTTTCCTGCTCCGACCCTCGCGAGATGCGCTCGCCTGCCCGGACGAGGGCGTTCGGGCCTACATGGTGCGTGGGACATTCCTTCCAGACGACCTCCAGTCCGGCGCGCTCAAAGATCCTTGCCGCTTCTTGCTCAGCCTGTGCTAGCACCGTCGCCGATACGCTCGCATCGTTATAGACAGAAACAACCAGCGGCGCTCGTTCGTCATAACGGGTTTCTGCCCAAACGGGGAACGCAATCGTCAGCCACAACGTAACTAACAGCAGGCATGCTTTCGAAAATTGCGGCACCGGAGATCACCTCCGCCGCGCCGATCTTCGAGCCGGACGGAGGGTGCCTCAAGACTTTGCCGATAACCCGCAACGCATATGTGGGTAACCTGTTAAGCGCTTCTACGTCAAATGTTTAGAGGCGTGGGTGACACAGGGAAAAATGAGCATTCCTGCTAAACTTCGTACACTCGACCGAGGGCAAGTGACCGTAATGAGCAGCAACGGCAGTCGGATTGTCCAGTTTGGGGTTTTCGAAGTCGATCAGCGAGCTGGTGAACTGCGACGCAATGGCGTCAGGGTAAAACTGCAAGAACAGCCCTTCCAGATTCTCGCCTTGCTGATGGGACGGCCGGGAGAAGTGGTTACGCGGGAAGAGCTCCAGAGCCGGTTGTGGCCCGCGGACACTTTTGTTGACTTCGACCACAGTCTGAACGCGGCTGTGCGCCGGCTTCGGGACGCCTTGGGCGACAGCGCCGAGAATCCTCGCTTTGTCGAAACCGTCGCTCGCCGAGGATACCGATTTCTGGCGCCAGTATACGGATCAGGAGCGGCAGTCGATGCTGAGTCCCCGGTTCCTTCGCTGCGTCCTGCTCGCAGGTGGCGGATCGCCGCCGCTGCGGGAGCTTTGGTGCTCGCCGGGCTCGGGGTTGGACTGTTTGTGGGCAAGACGGGGTCGCCGCCATTGGCGCCCACTGCGTCGCCCATTGCGGAGCGGCGATTAACAGCGAACCCCAGCGAATATCCCATCAGCAACGCCACACTCTCCCACGACGGAAGATACCTGGCATTTTCCGACCCGACCGGTTTCTATCTACGTCAGGTAGAGACCGGGGAAACACATCAGCTGGTATTGCCGCAAGGATTCAAGGCACAGCCTGTGTCCTGGTTCCCCGACGGAACGCACATCCTGGCTACGTCGGTTGCGGGGCCGACGGAACGACCTGCGCTGTGGCAACTCTCCACCGTCGGCGGCAGCCCTCGCAAGCTTAACGATCAAGGCGGGGAAGCTGCGGTGTCGCCGGATGGCTCACAAATCGTATTTTTGAGAGGATCGGCGCATAGCGAAGAAATGTGGTTGATGCGTGCCGATGGAGGACAACCACGCAAGCTTACGGGCGAAGTTGGCGATCTTTTTCGCTCCCCGGTCTGGTCGCGGGACGGGAAGCGTATCGCTTACTTGCGTGCCGCATATGCTCCCGGAACTCTGGGTGTGCAACCGCAAATTGAAATTCTGGACCTCACCAGGCTGGACCCCACGAAGCTGGAGATTGCGAAGAATGAAAGAACTATTGTGCTCGCGCAGCCCCAACTCGGCCCGGCAATCGCGTGGGTTGATGACCATCTGGCTTATGTTCTCAACGAAGCGCCTCCCAGCCAGAACGATTCGAATGTCTGGTGGATAAAAATCGATTCGCAGACTTCCAGGCCGGTTGGGATACCCGCGCGCCTGACTTCCAGTCCAGGTTCGGTGCAGTACCTCAGCCTCTCGGACGATGGCAAACGGCTGGCATATTTGAAACAGGGCTGGCAGCCCGATGTTTATGTCGCAAGACTTGAAGCCAACGGAACCAGGTTGAGTCCACCGAAACGATTGACCCTGGATGAGCGGCAGGATTTCCCCTACGCCTGGACGCCGGACAGCAAGCAGGTCATATTCGCCTCGGATCGCGATGGAGCCTTTCACATTTTTCGGCAGTCGCCGGACGAGAATGTGCCGGAGTTGATCGTGGGCGGCAATCAACAATGGGTGCTGCCCCGGCTGACTCCGGACGGAAAACAAATCGTATATCTGGAGTTCCCCTGGCTATACGATCAGGCTCAGGTCGATCGCGTGCTTCGTGTTTCTCTCTCCGGCGGACCGCCCGAACTCGTGCTTGAGGGGCAAGGTATCAGCAATCTGCAGTGCGCGCGTCTTCCATCAACCCTTTGCCTGTACAGCCAGGTTGATGAGAAGCGGATGACGTTTTTCAGTTTCGATCCGGTTAACGGCAAGGGCCATGACGTGGCACACATCGACGACGATATTCCCTACTCCTTTAACTGGAGCCTCTCTCCGGACGGTTCCATGCTGGCGGTGGCCAAAAAGACGGACGTTGCAGTGCAGCCCGAAATTCGTCTCCTGATGCTTCGCGACCATACAGAACGAATCCTCAAAGTGGCTGCTTGGTCGGGAATCGCCTCTCTCGACTGGTCTGCTGATGGCAAGAACCTCTGGGTCAGAGCTTCCACTACCACTGGCACGAACGGACTGTTGAACGTAGACCTCCAAGGCAGGGTGCGTCCGGTGTGGGAGCAGACCAAGATGGCTGTAGGCTGGGCAATTCCCTCGCCCGATGGGCGCTATCTGGCATTGTGGCAGGCCGACGGCAATGCCAACGTTTGGATGATCGAGAACTTCTAAGAGCAGTCGTTGGTCGTTGGTCGTTCGCAAATTCTCCGGCGAACGACGAGTGGCTAGCGACCTTTACCCGGGAACAACATAGTGCGGACAATCCCTTCGCCTTCTTTCACGAAAATGAGCTGATTGGGTTTGATGTCTTTTAGAGTATCCACTTGTCCGCTGGGCCAGCGAACTTCAAGCAGTTGCACCTTGTCAGCCTTGCCCAGGCCGAAGTGAACGCGCAGATCGTTCTGCGAAAAATAGCTGCCGCCGCTGCGGACTTCATCAATTTGTGAATGAGGCTTGCTTTCGCCAGCGACCTGGGTCACGCAGCGTAGCCGGGCACCGATACCGCTGCGATTCGATTTGGTGCCGATGGTCCGCACCTTGATCCAGTTGTTGCCGGGGGCCAGGTCGCAACGCAGAAGCTGCGGAAAATCGTTTACCGGGTTCACTACAAAATCCATATCGCCGTCGTTGTCGAAATCTCCGAAGGCGCATCCCCGCGATGCGACCGGCACCGAGATGCCCGGGCCCGCCTGCATGGAGACATCTTCAAATCTGCCAGTTCGGAGGTTGCGATAAAGCAGTTTGCGCTGCGGATAGCCCGCTTCCGTTTTCAGTTGCTCCACTTCAGGGTAGACGTGGCCGTTGCAGATCAGAATGTCAGGCCAGCCGTCATTATCCATATCAAAAAAGCCGCAGCCCCATCCCAGGTACTGGGTGTGCGCGCCCAGGCCGGCCGTAAAAGTTGTGTCTTCAAAATTGCCGTCACCGAGGTTGTGATAGAGCGAGGGCGTGTCGCCGGCGAAGTTGGTTTTAACGATATCCAGGTTGCCGTCCATGTCGTAATCGGCCGCGGACAGGCCCATGCCCGCCTGCGGCTTGCCGTCCGGGCTGAGCGCGCAACCCGCTTCCAGTGCGATATCGACAAACTTTCCGTTTTTCTTGTTCTGGTAGAGCGCGCTGGCTGTCGAATCGTTGGCGACGTAAATGTCGGGCCAGCCATCGTTGTCGAAATCAGCGGTCAAGACTCCCAGGCCAAAGGTGCCATTGGCCTGCAAAATTCCCGAGGCTTCGGAGACGTCGGTGAAGGTTCCGTTCCCATTGTTGTGATAAAGAATATTTTTCCCGCCCTTGAGACCCGGCGGGCCGCAAGCCACCATTACGCTTTTGTACAGGCACGGTCCCGATTCCGGCACAGGCGCTGTCGCCAGATCGAGGTCAATATAGTTGGCAACAAACAGGTCGAGCTTGCCATCGCGATCGTAATCAACGAAGGCGCAGCCGGTGTTCCAGCGCTTGCCACTTCCGGTGACGCCGGCTTTTTCACTCACGTCGGAAAAAGTTCCATCGCCGTTGTTGTGATAGAGAACGTTTTTTCCGAAATAAGAAACGAAGAGGTCTTCGAAGCCATCGTTATCATAATCGCCGACGCAGACGCCCTGTCCCCAGCCCGAGTGGGCTACGCCGGCCTTGGTCGTAACATCGGTGAAGGTGCCGTCGCGATTGTTCTTGAACAAATGCGATGTGGGTTCCTGTCCGGCAGGAAAGCCCTCGAGCCGCCAGCCATTTACAAGGAAGATGTCCAGCCAGCCATCGTTGTCGTAGTCGTAAAAAGCAACACCACAACCCGTGGTCTCGAGCAGATACTTATTCTTGTGCTCACCGCCGTAGATGGTTTTTGCATTTAGTCCCGACTCGCGGGCGACGTTGATAAAACTCACGCCCAAGCCGGCGCCCGGTTCTGCTGGTTCCTCAGTCGCCGCGAGATACGGGTCGGGCTTGAAAGGACGGGCCAGCGCCAGAACACTATCGAGGGACAACACGACCGCCGACCTGCTCAAGGATTGGAGAAACCTACGGCGCGAAGGAAACAAAAGGGCGGTACCTTCCCAGAGTTGGCTCGTGCTAAAATTCGCCCCTACTCTATTGAGTGCGTCGCTACTTTGCCAGTTCAAGCGCGGGCGATACTTCAACGCATCGAGCTTCATGCAAGCGCTCTGAAACGATCTTACACATGAAACGCCCCACGCAACATCCGTCGCACCGAATCGCGCTTGGATTGATCCTGATTCTCACCCTCTTGCTGGCTGTGCCCCGCCCGGCAATCGCCGATGATCCCTCGCGTCCGGTCGAACTCTCGCGTCCTGATCGCCCCTGGGAATTTCTCTCGTCCGTGGGACGGCGCGCCGGACTCTTTGGAAAAGAGTCGGGAAACTTCGAAGCCTGGGTTTATCCGCTGAAGATTCTGCGCGACTTCCATTTGAATTTTCTCATGGATGGGCGCACGGTACCGGCGGAGGCGCTGACTCGCACGCTAACGGTCCGTCCGGAATCAAGCACAATTCTCTACACTGGCGACACTTTCGCGGTGCGTGAGACCTTCTTTGTCCCAGTCCACGAACCGGGCGCGGTCATCATGATTGAGGTGGAGACGGCGCAACCCCTCGACGTCCAGGCTGTTTTCGAGCGCGATTTCCAACTGGAATGGCCGGCTGCCTTGGGGGGAACTTATTCTTACTGGGATCCAAAATTGAACGCCTTCCATTTCGGCGAGGAGCAGAAGAAATTCGTAGCCTTCGCTGGCTCCCCCACGGCGAGTGAAGTTCAGTCGGAATACGACACCAACTATTCCAGCTCGAAGGAAAACTCATTCCACATGGGCGTCACCAGCAAAGGCAAAGCAACCAAGGTCGTCGTAATCGCCGGTTCAGTGAACGGCGAGGCGGAAGCCGAGGCTGCGTACCGTCATATTGCGTCCGACTATTCGGTTCTCCTGAAAGAATCGGCGGAGTACTACCGGGCGTATCTGGATAGCACAGTGAGTGTTGACCTGCCGGATCGCGAGTTGCAGGAGTCATACGACTGGGCGCGAGTCAGCGTGCTGCAGGGACTAGCGACCAATCCCTTCCTTGGCACCGGTTTGATTGCCGGCTATCGCACTTCGGGCGGAAGTCAACGTCCGGGCTTCGCCTGGTTTTTCGGCCGGGACGCGCTCTGGACTTCCCTGGCACTCGACGCCGAGGGCGACTTTGCCAATACGCGCGTCGCGCTTGATTTTTTGAGCAAGTATCAGCGCGCCGACGGCAAGGTCCCACACGAAATTTCCCAAGGCGCAAATTTCGTTCCCTGGTTCACCGACTATCCTTATCCCTACGCTTCAGCCGACGCCACACCCCTCTACATCATCACCATGAACGACTACGCCGTTTCGAGCGGCGATGTGGCGTTTGCGCGGGAGAAGTGGGACAGCCTGTGGAAGGCTTATCAATTCCTGCTTTCAACCTACGACGCGCAGGGGCTGCCGCAGAATTTCGGCATCGGTCACGGCTGGGTGGAAGGCGGCCCGCTGCTGCCGGTCCATACCGAGCTTTATCAGAGCGCGCTGGGAGCAGAGGCCTTGCGAGCACTCTCCAATCTGGCCCGCCTGACTGGGAAAGACGATGTCAGCAAAAAGCTTGGCAGAAGATTTCTCGCGGCAACAGCCTTTGTTGAACAAGACCTTCTGGTCCGCGGAGAAAAACCGGTTTGCTTTCGCACTCGATACAAACAACCAGCAGGTGGACGAACCCAGCGTGCTGGCCACGGTGCCCATGTGGTTCGGATTGCTGGACGACGAGAAGGCCGGCGCGATGCTTGCTGAACTCGCCGCACCGGAGCACGAAGCCGACTGGGGCATGAGGATCATTTCCACCCGCGCCGCCAAGTACAGCGCCGGCGGCTACCACTTCGGTTCCGTCTGGCCGCTCTTTACCGGATGGGCATCGGTCGGCGAATACCGCTACCATCGCGCCTTGCCAGGTTTTTCCAATCTGAAGGCAAATGCCCAGTTGGCGCTCGACGGATCGCTGGGACACGTCACCGAAGTTCTGTCGGGCGACTATTATCAGCCTCTTTCCACCAGCTCTCCGCAGCAGATCTGGTCCGCGGCCATGGTAGTCAGTCCGCTGCTGCGCGGCTTGTTCGGTCTGCAGACCGACGCCGGGGCCTGCAGGATGACGCTGGCGCCCCACGTTCCCGCCGACTGGACCTGGTTCACCCTCGATCATGTGCGCGTGGGTCCGGCGTCGTTGCGGCTGGCCTATCGCAAAACCGCCGGCGATATTTCCCTCAACGTTACCCGCAGCGGCAACGGCGATTGCACGCTGGAGTTTTCTCCCGCAGTGAGCTTGCGCGCCCAGTTTATTGGGGTTGAGATGAACGGCCGGCGAGTTCCCTTCCAGATCAAAAAGAGTGACGTGGACCAACACATCGTCGTGCAAATTCCTGTCTCCGCCGGAGAGAATGCGTTACACATTCGCCTCAGAAACGACTTCGGGCTAAGCCTCTCACCGGCGCTGCCACCTCTGGGAAGCACGAGTCAGGGCTTGCGAGTGCTGAAGGAATCGTGGACTCCCGCACGGGACGCGCTCACCATCGAAATCGCCGGTGCTCAAGGCAAGCAGTATGAACTTGGGCTGTGGAACCCGGCGCAAGTGGCGTCGGTCGAGGGCGCAGAGCTATTGAGGACCAATCCTGAAAGCGCCAGAATCACGGTCACAATCCCAAAGAACGAATCCGACCCCTACCCTCGTGAGAGAATCGTCATTCATTTCACCGGCAAGGCGCAATAGAATCCGTGTGCCGACGCTAATTCGTATGCGGAGAGAGCCATAATGCACTCATCTCGCAAGTTGCTCTTCATTATTCTTCTGGTTGGGGCAATAGTCGCCACGTTCCCTTTTGCCTCTGTACAGGCGGCCTCGCCCTCGCACGACATCATCACGCTTGAATCGGTAAGCAGTTCCCAACCCTTGCGTGACGGGATTGAGATCAAGTCTGGCTCGGCGACCTTGCGAATAACCGCCCTGCGCGATGACATTCTCCGCGTGCGCATCGCTCCTGGCAGCGCATTTCCAGAGGATTCTTCATGGGCTGTGCTTTCCGGGCCGCGCGGGAAGTCAGTCGATGTGCAGCCGCAGTCGCCGCAGGGCGCCGCATTCGTCGGCTTTCGCACCGCGGCGCTGGACGTCCGCGTTGAGCGCAACCCCCTCCGCCTCGTGGTTCGCGATCTCGCCGGCAACATCATCTCGGCCGACGCGGTCGGCCATCCCACCGAATTCCGGCTCGGTGGTTTTTCCATCCACAAGGCCATGCCTTCCGACGAACACTACTTCGGCTTGGGCGACAAGGCAGGCACCTTCGACCGTAGAAATCAGGCGTATACCCTCTGGAATACCGACATCGGGACGCAGGAATCGATTGATCCCATCTACAAGAGCATTCCGTTTTTCCTGGCCATCGGCGGCGGGCGCAACTACGGAATTTTTCTCGACAACACTTGGCGGAGCTGGTTCGACTTCGGCAAGCAGGCGCGTGACACTTATTCCTTCGGCGCCGAGGGCGGGCCGCTGAACTACTACCTTATTTATGGCCCCACTCCGAAACAGGTGGTTGAAGGCTATGCGTACCTCACTGGGACCCATCCGCTTCCGCCGCTGTGGACCCTGGGCTTCCAGCAATCGCGTTACAGCTATACTCCGGAATCGCAGGTCCGTGAAATCGCCGATCGTTTTCGCGCGGACAAAATTCCGGGTGACGTCCTCTACCTCGACATTGACTATCAGGACAGAAACCGTCCCTTCACCGTCAATCCGCAGACCTTTCCCAATTTTCCCGGGCTGGTTTCAGATCTCCGCAAGCAGCACTTTCATCTCGTCCTGATCACCGACCTGCACATCGCACACGCTCCAAATCAGGGCTATGCGCCTTACGACACCGGCAAGGCAGGCAATCATTTTGTGAAGAAGGCGGATGGCAGCGAATACGTCGGCATCGTGTGGCCGGGCCAGGCGGTTTTTCCCGACTTCACTCGCTCCCAGACGCGAGAGTGGTGGGGAGGCCTCTACAAGGAGTTCGTTCAGAACGGCATCGCCGGCTTCTGGAACGACATGAACGAGCCCGCGGTCTTTGACGGACCCGGCAAAACAATGCCGCTCGACAACATTCATCGCATCGAAGAGCCGGGCTTCGCCACACGCACCGCGACTCACTCCGAGATCCACAACATCGTCGGACTGGAGAATGCCCGCGCCACCTACGAGGGCCTGCTCAAGCTACGGCCCAACGAACGCCCGTTTGTCCTGACCCGCGCGACGTTCGCCGGCGGACAGCGCTACGGATTCACCTGGACCGGAGACAACTCCTCCACCTGGAACCACCTTCGTCTGGCCACTCAGCAGTTGCTCAATCTTGGAGTCAGCGGAATTTCTTTCGTTGGCGATGACATCGGCGGATTCAATGGCTCGCCTCCGCCCGACTTGCTCACTCGCTGGATAGAGGTCGGGGCGTTCAATCCGATGTTCCGCGACCACACTACCAAAGGCTCTCTGATGCAGGAAGTCTGGGTCCACGGCCCGGAGCAGGAAGCAATTCGCCGCCGCTACATTGAGACTCGCTACCGCTTGCTGCCTTACATATACACGCTGGCTGACGAGTCCTCACGCACCGGGCTGCCGATGATGCGTCCCATTTTTCTCGAGTTCCCCGACGTGTTCACGCCACCTTCGAACGGATTCGGCAACCTGGACACAGAGTTCCTTCTGGGCCCCAGCCTGCTCGTCGCTCCGCAGCCGTTCGCCGAGACCCTCGACGACTACGTTGTCTCGTTCCCGAAGGGCCAGTGGTACGACTTCTGGACTGGCCTCAAGACCGCTGCGGCCGCGCCGGAACCTACGATCGTTGATATCGCCAATGCGGGTCCGGGGGCCGCGTTCCCCGCACCTGCCAAAATCCACCCGGTGCTCGATACCCTTCCCGTATATGTCAGGGGCGGAAGTATTCTTCCTCTCCAGCCGCTCATTCAGAGCACCGACGAAACTCCTGGCGGCCCGCTCGAACTGCGTGTGTACCCCGGTCAGCCGTGTACTGGCTCCCTCTATCTTGATGACGGCCACACCCTGGGCTATCAACACGGCGAATTTCTCCGCCAAAAGTTCAGCTGTCAGTCCGACGGAAATTCGGTGCGGGTCAACTTCGGCGCACGCCAGGGAACCTACGCACCATGGTGGAAAAATATGGAGGTCGTGGTCTACGACTGGCCCTCGTCTCAGGCCGATGCGAAGTTGTCGAACGGCAGTTCCCCGTCGGCAACGTCGTATGACGCCGCAACTAAGGCCCTCCACGTCATGATCCCCGATGTCGGCGGCGAAGCCGAACTTCGTATCGAAGGCGGCCCGGCTCACTAGTGGTGAATGATTGATTTTTGGGACCAGCGTAATCGCCCGATCCACGGCCGGATCCGCAGCAGTGTGGTCGCGGGCGACTCGCGTGCAGCTTTTGACTTTGACTCGAGGCCTCGCGGGGGGCGTCGCCCGCGACCACGCAAGACCACAAAATCTCAAAACAGGCGCCTTTACTGATATCCGTCCTTCTTAAAATCCAGTTGTAGCCCCTCGCCCTTGTCTCCGCAAACAATTCGGAGCGTGCTAACCCCCGCGGCGAACGCCACAGGCGTGATTTTCGACTGATCGTAAGCATCCGCCGCGGAGTGCACTCGCACGCGCACTTGATGTTTACCCTGCGCCACACGGACAACTTGAAATTGATGTCCGACTACCTTCCGAAAGACGAGCCCATGGCGCTGTTTCTTGCCCATCAACGACTGCGTATACACCAAACTGTTGTCGACCCAGACGGAGGCAGTCGCGTCGGCAAAATGATGCTCGACCTCTATCTGTAACATCGCATCAGCCGGGGCTGCGGAGAGTGGTGCTTTGGCCTGCGAAGAAGAAACCGGCGCGGGCGACTTTAATTTTTTCGACCTGTGCTCAGGAGTTTTCTGGGAGATTTGAACATTCTTGTCGCCTGCGGCTTCCGATGGGATTTCGACTGCCATGGTGTTTGCAGATTGTGGTCTCTCGAGCGAGGAGTTTTGTGGTGGTTCGGGGTTGTGCACGCTCCAAAACGCGACTCCGGCCACAGCCATCGCCAAGAGACCGGAAGCGACAACGGTCTTCACCGCCATCGCCTTCTTGCTTGGCGATGTGGTGCGATCTTCAATCGTTTGTTCCGGCGACTCGCGTTTTGCCGCTGACGGTCCCGCGCTGGCTCCGACCACGTAGCGCGGAATCGCGTCGCGCTTCAGATCTTGTCCCACCGAATCTGCGCTGTGAATAAATCCGCTCCGTTCCCGGACCGCCTGGATGTCAGCGGCCATAGCCATTCCAGTCTGGTAGCGCTGGGCTGGGTCCTTCGCCATGGCATGCGCGACGACTCGGTCCAGTTCGGGAGGTACCTTCGATTCCAGGGCCGATGCCGGCACCGGCTCATGATTGACCAGCTTGAAGCAGACGGTAGTGGTGCTGTCGCCCTGGAAAGGCCGGTAACCGGTGAGCATGTAGTAGAGAATGACTCCCAGGGAAAACAAGTCGGAACGCGAATCCACCCCTTCTTCACTCAATTGCTCAGGAGCCATGAAAGCAGGGCTTCCCAAGACCTGACCAGGCATCGTCAACTCGGCCTGATTTAACTTCGCAATACCGAAGTCAGCAATTTTGGGATGGCCATCTGTGGTAACCAGAATATTCGCCGGCTTGATGTCGCGATGAACTACTCCCTGCGAGTGGGCATAGTGCAAAGCTTCTGCAACCTCCTGGATGATGCGAAGGGTTGTGCTTAGAGGCAGGGGGCGATTCTCTCGGCCCATGAGCTGCTGTAACGATTGGCCCTCGACATACTCCATTACCAGGTAAGGCTCGTCTTCTTCTCGGACGTCGAAAATGGTTACGATTCCGGGATGCGAAAACCGGCCGGCGGCGTGGGCTTCCACCACGAAGCGTTCGCGATACTCTTTTTCCGCCTCGGGCTCCAGGCCTGCCGTTGAAACCATCTTGATGGCGACGGTCCGCCCGAGTTTTGGATCGCGGGCACGATAAACCACCCCCATCGCGCCGCGACCGAGCTCGGCGTCAATGACATATCGGTCCAGAGTTGTGCCTACGCGGGTGGCCACGATTGTTGGGGAATCTCCCCAGAAGATTTTACGGGGTCTGTACGGTTCCAACGTCCGGTGCCTGACGGTCCTGATTACGAACGTCACCGGCGAGATTGTCTGGCATCGAACCGACCGCTAGTCGAGGATAGCGGTTCTAGCCGGTGTGGTTCTCCTTGGGAGTGACGATCGTGCCGACGATCCTTTCGTTCATTACGTCCAGCAGCGCTTTTAGTTGCGCTGGCGTGGTTCCGCTCAGCAGTTCAAATCCGACCGTCAGACTCTTCAGCGATGGCACACTGTCATGAAACAACTCGAGTCGGATGGAGGGACCGCCATCCTGGGTCTGGTCTGCGACGAATCGGCTTCCACTTCGTTCTGGTTTCAGTGTCATTTTGTAAGGCTTCCTGATGAGCCGCCTGGTTTCAGTACCTGGAACAGAGCGGGAAACATCTACGGATGGGACCGTACATTCGTATTGGTCCAGATTGGTCTGCGCGCCCTGCTCGTCCTCCACGTCGGAGGTACGACCACAACTTTGGCAAAACCACTGCCGCGTGCCCGGATTCCATCGAATATCCGTGTGTTTCATTGTATTTTGCGCATCCTAAGATGCGCATCCGCAATGCAGTGGATGTCCGATCAAGCGTTAATTTACGGCGCGCATTCTTAGAAAGCAAGGAAGCACCCATGTTCGGCGGCTCCTGGTGTCATACCCGGGTTTCTTTTCTCTAAAGCAGGGCACTATCCCGATTTGAGCATTGGGCCTCGCGCGTTGGCGCGGGGCGCTTCACGAAGCGTATTACCTATAGCATGATCACGGTTGCTTGTGGTCGGTGGCGCCGCGCTGCTTCCGTGTACCAGCCTGTTTGATCGCGGAAAGGTGAATGACAGCAGCGGCAGCGGTGAACTTGGTCGCACTCTTTTCATCGGACATATATTTCGCAACCGTGGGTAGCGCCGATGGGTCGCCTCGCTTAGCTAGAGCTTCAAGCGCGGCAACCTGCACGATCCAATTGTTGTCGCCCGTGGCCTCGATCAACGCTTTGGTCGTGGCCGGGTCGGGGTCCCGGGCCAACACCCTGGCCGCGGCGGCGCGAACCGGAGACGAGTCATCTTTCCGAATCGCCTTGACCGCCCCCCATCCGATGCCTGCAAACGGGATGAAACCGATCCCCTCTTCAAATCCGAATTCCGCCATCCTCTTAGGGTCGCGCAACATGGACGTTTGCGATGCGATCAGACCCTTTCCCGCCTTGCGCTCACCATTGAGGATTTCGTAGTACACCTCGTAAGCGGAAGTGTCATGCATGAGATCGAGGGAGTGAGCGGCGGCGAGAGCCACAGATGGATCCTGATCGTCCAGTGCGGCTTTCAGCTTCGGAATACTCGCTTTCGACTGCATGTTGCCCAATGCGGCGGCAGCGGCAGCCCGCACTTCCGGCCGGTCGTCGGTCAAGGCCTTTTGCGCCAGTTTGGTGCTCCGCGCGTCGTTCGGAATCAGGCCCAAAACTAGAATCGCTGTCGCGCGATCTCCGCTCTTGTCGCCGGCACACGCATCTTCAAGGATTTGCCATGCCTGCGCTCTTGGGTTCGAAGAAACCTTGGCGGAAGGCGGAGTCGCCGGCGTTGTCGGATTCGCTGACGACTGTGCAGGGGGCGGGCTGGGCGCCGGAGGTGGAGTCGGAGCAGGCTGCTGTTGCGGTGGCGTCGATTGCCACACCAGAGCGACGCCCTGCTGTGGGGCTAACAGTACGCAACCCACAGCCAGCACAAGCGTTTGAATCCTCGATAAAGTTCGATTGGTGTGCATGGGAAAACTTGGCTAGCAACCTTACCGCGAACCCTGTGATCCCGCAAGAAACTCCCGCCGACTCTTGACGGCGTCTCGGCCACGCTAAGATCTGGCCGCGCCGACCCTACTTACGCCACTTTCGACAACACCTGTGATGACTTAGAGAGCCGAGCGGTTAATCATCGCTCGGCTCAAATACGGCTACGTGCTGTTTTCCGTCTACCGGTTAACATCAATCTGGTTCAAGACCTGCCGAACGTTCGGAGTCGCCTGCGCCAGCTCTTCGGCCTGGTTTCGCTCCGAGCGGTTCCTTACTTTGCCGGTCAGGGTTAGGACGCCGTTTTTAGCGTCGAACCGGATGTGTTCCTTGTTCAGGCCCTTGGCCGTCAGCGCTGCCTTGTAGTTCTTTTCGATCGCACTGTCGAGATCCGACGCGATGTCCTTGGATTCCGATTCCGCTCCGACCGGCTGAACGCTGATTTCATTGGCGATGGTGCGGTTTCCTGCTGCGGCCTTGGCCACTTCGCTGGCTTGCATCCTGGCGTTTTCTGAATGCACCTTGCCGCCGAGGGTGATTGTGTTCTTGTCGCGATCCTCATCCACACTTACATCCTGAAGTTCTGCCTGTTGAAGTGCCTGCTTGACGGCATCTTTATAAGAGTTGGCGTCGCTGGAGGCCGCCGTCGGCCCGGGGCGCTGGCTCGAGCAGGCCAGGCCGATGAGTAAGACCGGAACAAGTGCGATCGCCTTTACGATGTTCGATTTCATGTTTGTCACTCCTTATAGAGGTTCAATTCTGAAATGGTCCATGTCGCGCTGGAAAAGCTTACCCAGCCTGGGACGGCGGCACGATCAGCTACATGCTGTAGCGCTTCGAAAAAGAAATGGTAGAACGCTGGGTTCATGGCCGATCAGAAGCATTGCCTTTATTAACCGCGCAGGTGTCCGAAACCATTTCGATTTTGCTCACCTGGAAACTATTCTCTTGCCGCCCCGGAGGGGGTTCCTGTGATTTCTTCTGCTCCGCTTGCGCACGTTTAGCCGGGGTAGACCCATTCAAGTAGGCGCCGTAGAGAATCACGGTGTGACCAGCATGCGGCGTAAAGTCCACCGGTCCTGACAGCCCGACTTTCTTGTGAAGTTTGGTCTCCGCTACATACTCTCCATTGTCCGACCGGATACAGCCAGTAAGCTTTCTTTCACCCTTGCTCAATGAACTCGCCAGCGAAGCGGGCTGAGAGTCTTGCTGCATGGAAGACGTTGCCGTATCGGGCGATGTTTGGGCAGAAGACTGACTCACAAAAGTCTGGGTCAGGTACACGGCCACGAAGACGGCGCACGATGCAAGCAGCAACAATCGGAGTTTCATTTCTGGCCTCCTAAGATGGCGAACCTTGGCCTACTTGCCGATCGGTCTTCGGAGCTGAGCCGTACAGCTCACGTAGCCCCGCGTCACACCTCGAATACTCGGAAAACCGCGGGTGGTTCCTGGTTTTGAAGGATTTGCATGGCTACGTTGTGGACAGGAATACCGGCCGTGGTCTTGCCGTCCGGAGAGCCGTGATGAGCGTGGCCATGAAAAACTACATCAGCGCCATGGCGATCGATTACCTCAGCAAGGCGCGAGCTACCCAGGTAAGGATAGATTTCGAGGGCCTCTCCCTGGATTGTGTCCCCAATCGGCGCGTAGTGAAGAACCACGACCCGCTTGGGGGTTCGCAGTTGCGACATGGCGCGTTCCAGCTTCAGAGCTTCGTCAATGGCAGCCTGAACGAACGCCTTGACTTCGGGTTCGCCGAAAGCGGTCAGCGCGCCGCGTCCAAAACCTCCGGGAAAGCCCTTTGTGCCGGCAAATCCGACACCATCGCGTTCGTAAGCCGTACCATCAAGAAGCTTGATGCCGGCTTCCGTCATCATCCGCATGAGTTCGGCCTGGCTACCACTCTCATAGTCGTGATTTCCCAGCACCGCTACAATCGGCAGACGCAGCCGTACCAGAGAGTTCAGAAGCGGCTCCATTTCCTCCGGCTTGCCATAGTTGGTAAAGTCTCCGGCGACCACCAATACATCCGCCTGGTCTCGCACCTGCGCGAGTTGGTTCTGGATCGCCCCGAAACGGGGAGAAAAGAAGTGCAGATCGGCCGTGGCTCCAATTCTCATTCTTTTATTGCCGTGGGCGGTGGCGTATCACACCCTTGGGGCGAGCGCGATGAATCTTGAGCACATTCTCCATTCCCCATTCCGCCACGTCGATAGCAAACATCTTGTCATCAACCAGACTGCCCCGGAATTTCGCGTCTGGATCGCGATTGGCCAGTTCGTTGGAGAAGCGAACCAGCAATCGCTGCCACACCCAGGACGGTACGTATTCACTGTTCGCCGGGTAAACGTAGCGGTACAGCACGAGAGCGAACAGCAAAATTTCCCAGTGCTCACCAACCAGCGACAGAATCCTTTTCCAGTCGAGGTTTCCGCGAGTGGCAAAGATAATATGAGCGATATCGGCTCCGTCGAAGCGCTCGCGGCGCACTACAAAAAGCTTCGATGCAAGCAGTTCTTCCGCAGCCAGTACTCGTGCGCGGACATCCAGGACCAGCGCCGGACGAGAGTTTTCAATCCAGGAACGTTCCACTCTTATCACGGCATTACTCATGCCGGTGATCAGGTCGATAAAAAAACCGTTGCGATGCGCCTTGTGCAACCAGACCGGATCGTTCACCTGGCAGCGGAAACCCTGCTTGGTGAGACACCGAAAGGCGGCAGGCACGTCCTCGGGGGTTAGGAAGAGATCCAGGTCTTTGGTGGGACGCCAGATTCCGGTATGAACCTGAAGCGCGAAAGCACCCGAGACTACATACGGGACACGGCAGCGATTCAATACCATCAACGTTTCCCGAAACATAGCCTGCTGTTTCGGAGGGAACTTTGGTTGTCGTGACGAACTCACCGGGAGTTTGACTGACTTTGGCACGGCCAGCTTGGATGTCAAAGCAAACCAGGATGTTGCCGATTCGAGCGCTTCGGCCCGCTTCGAACACTTCTTTCTGCCTACAGTATTTTTGGAGGGGAAATTACAACGTTGACTTGATGGCGCCCTCAGCGTTCTGTAATTACCTTGCTGTCATGCTTCTTTCATTTCTCCCTATTCTGTTCCCAAGCCAGGCGGGCGCTCAGCTCAGATGAACCGGACGTCCGCCTCTCGCCTCCGCTAGAAAAAGCGTATTCCCTGGCAAGTAAGTGGTCGGAAAACTTAAGAAGTCTTATCCGCATCCCAGTTAAGCCTGGTACGACCCGGAGGAGGCTCTATGCAAAGTGTGTTGGGAATTTTCGCTTCCCGAAGTGCTGCGGAGTTGGCGGTTCAAGGGCTCTTGGCCACCCCTATTCCGCCTCAGTCAATCACCTTCTTGAGCGGTGAAGCAGGCAGATCCCAGATCTCAAGCCTGACTACCACCGACGCGGAGAGCGACGGAATGGGCGAAGCGGTAGGCGGTGTATTGGGGGGCGCCGTGGGCGCCAGCGCAGGATTGTCCCTCGGGAGCGCCATTGCCAGCTTGCTCGTGCCGGGCGTGGGTACGATTGTGGCGATTGGCATGGGCGCCGCTACTCTACTTGGGCTGGGCGGAGCGGCGGTGGGGGCAAGCCTCGGAGAAGCCTCCGAGCAAGCGGCGGATATCGGCGTTCCTAAAGACGACACGTTGTTGTACCGTGAGCTGCTGAAACGGGGCCGCTCCCTTGTCATCGTCAATGTTGAGGATCCGGGTCTAGCCTCAGTGGCGAGCGCTGTTTTCGAGCAGCAGGGCACGGAAAACATTGATGAAGCACGTAAAATGATGTTACCCGCAGCTTGAACTTCCTTGCGACTTGTCGCCGAAATGCTCCCTGTTTGGGCGGAGGCGTTAATGCCCATCTCTTGTCCCCTGTGTTCAAAACGACCTGTCCTTGTGTGCAAAACAAGACGTAATTGGCTCGAAAAGGGGGGCAACCAACCCCCCGGAGGAACGAGCCATCCAATGCACTGAACGTTGCTGCGGTCATGCCTTCACTGATCTACATCGCCCGCATTCGAGGTCTTTCGGAAGAATTGGCGCGGAGCCTGCGGTCTGAGGGTTGTCACGTCCAGTCGTTCAAACCCGGCGACATCACGCAGGACGAGTGCCTGCTCGCAATGACGCCGGAGGCCGCCGATGCTGCCCTTCGCCCCAAGGGCGTCGCGATCGGAACCGTTCGCCAACATGGTGGCATCGCAGCTCCTGGCATGGGTCCGCAGTTAAGTTCGGACTCCGCAATTCTGAATTGCCTGAAGGCAGCTGTAGTCAGCGACATCCACATGAAACGTGAAACTGTCCGTCCGACTGGCTCGAATATTCAAAGCGAAAACGTTCAAAGCGAAGCAGCGGAAGCAACTGTCCCCGCTGCTGAGGCCGCGCCGCGGGCGGTCTTGGGCAACTCTGGAAAAGGCAACCATCCGATGGCGCGCATCACACCACCGCCGATTGCCGCTCCTTCATCTCCGCAGGTCGCGCGCGAACCAAAGAAAAGCCGGCTGGCGATAGAACAGTGTTACCGGATATTGCGAAATCCGTTAAGCACGGTTGTGGCAGTATTGGTTCTTGCTGTGGTCTACCGTGGCCTGCCCATGATGACCGCATCACCCGGACGGACCGCCAATCGGTCAACTTCGGGGGCGGCTGTCTCGGCCGAAACGTTGCACCCGGTTCAGCGAGGGCCGAGACATATGTCTCTGGACGGGTTCGTTGCGGAAGACTTTACCAATCATCCCGGCCTGCACGCGTCAGGCGACGTGATCCAGCAAAATGTCGACCTCAAGCATCCGCAAAGAGGTTCAATACCCAAACGGATCGTGGTTGACTGATCATCCCAAGTGAAGCTCAACCTACATGATTTTTCCACCCAACCCTCGGGTCTCTACCCGATTCCGGGGAAGGTTCGCAGCGAGTAAGGTGAACAAGACCTCAAGGATTGGACCTCAAAACCGGGAAAGGGACGGCGTCCGAGAGGGCTCCGCCCCTTTGTGGCTTTCAGGGTCTTGGACTGCATATGACCGTCATTGCATTTCTCGTCGTCGCCCTACTGACCTTTTTCCTCGCCTTCCGGCAAACGTCTAAGGCGAACGCGACCGTAGACCATGTGAGATCGGATTTACAACGTCATCGCGCTTCGCTGCGACGACGCCGTTATGAGATCAGTTGACTGGGGACGCGCGGCTTCGATCCAAACCACGAATAGAACGTGATATAGACGTAGGCAAGAAGAGGAATCGAATAGGCGATTGCAATGCTGCCCGATTTCTCCGAGATCAGCCCCATCAGTGGAGTCAGCACGGCCCCGCCGACTATAGCCATGACCAGCAGCGAACCGCCGATCTTTGTGTTTGGGCCCAGGCCTTTCAGTCCCAGGGCGAAAATTGTCGGAAACATCAATGACATAAAGAAGCTGGTGAAGAAAAGGCACCACAATCCGACCCATCCGGGAAACAACACACCAGTCGCCACCAGAACGATACTGGCAACGCTGTAAGCTCCCATGAGCCGGTTGGGCGCGATGAAGCGCATCAGGTAGGCTGACACAAATCTGCCAACTCCAAACGCCGCCAGGGTTCCCGTCAGAAAGTATCCCGCCACTTTCTCGGGTTGGTGGGCATATTCCTGAACATACTGAATGAAATAACTCCAGGTTCCCACCTGCGCGCCAACGTACAAGAACTGCGCCAACACAGCCAGCAGGAAGTGCGGATACCGGAACAGCTCGCTGAAGTGGCCGTGGTCACCCGGACTGTTTTCGTGCTCGCCCTCGATGCCGGGAAACTTGGTCAGCAAGATAAGCACCGCCCAGATCAGGGCAATCACGCCGATCACCAGATAGGGCTTCACCACTCGCAGCGTTTCTGTCCGCAAATAAGCCTCGTACAGCCCCTGCGCCTTGCGGGCAGCTATTTCCTGTGGCGTCAGTTCGACCCCGGAAAAAATGAAAATCGTGCCAATCAGGACCCCGGTGATTGAGCCCAGCGGATTGAACGCCTGCGAGAAGTTGAGGCGTCGCTCCGAACTCTGCGAATCTCCCAGTTGCGCGATGAATGGATTGGAAGCCGTTTCCAGAAACGAAAGGCCACTTGCGATCACAAACAGTGCCAGCAGAAAAACTCGTAACGTCCCATGATCGCGGCCGGCCAGAACAGAAAAGTACCCGTCGCGTAGAGAACCAAACCAGCCACGAATCCCGCCTTGTAGCCAACTTTCCTCATCAGCAGCGCGGCCGGCATGGCCAACAGGAAATATCCCATGTAAAAAGCGGATTGCACCAGGCCAGCCTGAAAGCGTGAGATCGCGAACGACTTCATGAACTGGCGAATCAGTACGTCATTGAGATTGTTTGGGATCCCCCACAGGAAGAAAAGTGCGGTCACCAGAATAAAAGGAAGGAGGTGCCCAGCGGGAAAAAGAGAGTTATGGGCGTCTGCTCGGGACGCGCCGGCAGTTCCGTCGTTGAAACATGCATTCTGAGTTTTCCTTGGACTTCGGCTGGAGAAGCGTACTACTAGTCGCGAGTCCAGAAGCTCATGCGCAATTATCACATGGGACAGCAGACCGCATTGCTGCACGGCCGCAAGCCGGGTTCCGCCTTCAACTCATTTGGAGCCTGCCTGCAATCCGGTCACGCCATACAGCACAGCGCCGTGCGGCGGCAAGGTTACGGTCATGGAATCCGCCGCGCCTAGATCCTTGCCTTCCCATAGGTCCCTCAAATGATATTTCGCGCCGGATAGGCCCAGCTCGTTCCACGTGTAGTGCACGGTTTCGCTCGACTCGCTCAGGTTGAACCCTGCTATATAGTGGCCATCGATCTTTTCCGATTTTGCCACCCACACCACGATCTTGTCGGTCGAGATCACAGGATGATTGCCACTCGAGTGCTGGTCGACCGCGATGACCTCGGGATTGGTAAGCAGCGAAGTCGTCCAAGCATCGGCCTTCGGCAAGTCGCCACCCACCATGAGAGGTGAGGGGAAGATGCACCACAACGTCATAAATGTTCTCTGCTCGTCGTGGGTAAGCCGCGTGTAGCGAGGCTGGCCCCATCCCGGAGTCGGTCCCAGATACCCCAGAGGCAGCATGTCGGCGTCCGGCCAATGCCCGGGTTGCGCCTTCCCCGCCCATTTCGCGACGTTAGCAAACTGATCTCCCAATCCCTGGGGATACTCGACAGCGCTGTGCCAGAGGTCCCAGATGTCGTTCGAAATTCGCCACATCTGCGCATATTTGCGCATCTCTTCGGCTTTCTCCAGAGGCGCAGGACCCGGAGACAAACTCAGTGCGATCGGCCGGCCGGCCTTCGCCAGCGCCGTGCTCAACATTCGAATTTCATCTGCCTTGTAGGGGCGGCTGCTGATGCAATCAACCTTGATCAGGTCTACGTCCCAACTCCCGTAAAGCTTGGCAATTGAATCGTAGTAGGCTTGCGCTCCTGGCTTCGAGCCGTCGATACCATAGTTGTCGGAGTTCCAGGGACAGGTGTCCGAGGTATCCGCAGCGTCGGTCGCGTGGAAAGAAGACCCGTCGATCGGCAGATTTTTCTCCACCACCTGTTTTGGAATGCCGCGCAGAATGTGAATACCAAATTTCAGGCCGAGCGAATGCACATAGTCCGCCAGAGGCTTGAAACCGGCATCATTCGCCGCGGACGGAAACCGATTCACCGCCGGCGTGTAACGGCCGTACTTGTCCAGACTGTAAATTGATGCCTTGGAGTTTCCCTCGGGAGTTGGATTGGTCACGTACCATTCCATATCCACCACGACATACTGCCAGCCAAACGGCTTCAAGTGCTCGGCCAGCCATTGAGCATTGGCTTTGACGTCCGCTTCCTTGACCGTGGTGCCGTAGCCGTCCCAACTGTTCCAGCCCATGGGCGGAGTTGCGGCCAGAAGAGACGAATCGCCGCCGTTTGCGGCCTCGGCTGCCAGTCCCAGGTTTGTAGTGCCCAGAAGCAAACCCACCGCCAGACCGCACAGAAACGCATGTTTGTTCATTCTCGTTTCTCCGTCAATCGAGTTTCTTAGTTCTTCACGGACAAGTCTACCTGACGTCTTCGACAAAACTTCTCGGGCCCCCAAACAGGTGGGACAGTGGGGGGAACGGTTGCCTAGCTTACATCAACCGGTCGGATCAACCATGTGCCTGTCGCCGCGGGCAGGTGGTGCGGCCTTATCGAAATGCAGGCTGGGAGTGACCAGTTCAATCCCAGGTGTCGCCCCCGCCATCATAATTTATTTCGAGATCTCGCTTGCGGCTGAGCCACAATGAGAGAATCACAACCGAGAGGAAGATCGGTGAGCAAGACGGCGAAAGTAATCAACCGGAAGACGATACACATCGAGTGGGGCGACTGCGATCCCGCGCAAATCGTCCACTTTCCACGCTATTTCGCTTATTTCGATGCCTGCACCACCGCACTATTCAAGAAGGCCGGCTTGTCCAAGCGGGGAATGCTCAAGACCTACGAGATCATAGGAATTCCACTGGTTGACGTGCGCGCTTCGTTCACAGCGCCATCGCGATTTTCCGATACCGTGACGGTGGAGTCCGAGATAACCGAATGGGGCCGCAGCAGCTTTAGCGTTCGCCACCGGCTATTTAATAACGATGTCTTGGCCGTCGAATGTTTTGAGACGAGGGTATGGGCCGCGCTTTCTGCCAGCGACCCGGAACGGATCGTAAGCAAACCGGTGCCCCAAGAAGTGATCGAGAAGTTTTCTGCAAGGAACTACCCGGCGTCCCACAAGAATTCGCGACGAAAAAAGCGATGAGAATCCGGACACAGGTGGGGATTGTGGGCGCGGGACCTGCGGGTCTGGTCCTGTCGCAGTTGCTCCATCGCGAAGGCATTCATTCTGCCGTGGTTGAGGCTCGAAGTCGAACGCACTGCGAACAGCGCGTCCGAGCCGGCGTCCTGGAGCAGGGCACCGTCGACCTGCTGACCGAGATGGGCGTGGGCGACCGCATGAAGCGGGAGGGACTCATCCATGATGGGGTGGAGATCCGCTTCAACGGACAAGGTCATCGCATAGACTTCAAAGAGCTGACAGGGCGCTCGATTACGATCTATGCCCAGCAGGAAGTCGTCAAAGATCTGATCGCGGCCCGGCTCGAAACTGGGGCCGGGATTTCCTTTGAGGCTGAGGAGGTCAGCGTTCATGACTTCGATTCGAAAGCACCGAGGATTCGATTTCATCTCAATGGAGAGCCTTCTGAAATTTTGTGCGACTTCATTGCAGGTTGCGACGGCTTTCACGGTGTGTGCCGGCCAACCGTAACGGCAGCTTTGACCGTGTACGAGCGAGTCTTTCCGTTTGCATGGCTCGGCATCCTGGCCGCGGCGCCGCCTTCATCCGAAGAGCTGATCTACTGCTATCACGAACGCGGGTTCGCTCTTCACAGCATGCGCACGCCAGAGATCACACGGTTGTATCTGCAGTGCACTCCAGACGAGGACCTGGCCCTCTGGCCCGATGAAAAGATTTGGAAGGAATTGCAGAAGCGCCTCACCACTCGGGACGGAGTTAAACTAACCGAGGGCCGGATCTTGCAGAAAGGCGTCACCGGGATGCGCAGTTTCGTCGTAGATCCGATGCAGTGCGGCAGGCTCTTTCTGGCCGGGGACGCAGCCCACATTGTGCCGCCGACAGGGGCCAAGGGACTCAATCTCGCAGTGGCCGATGTTCGCGTGCTGGCGGAAGCAATCGCGGAATTCTACCGCTCGGGAAATACTGCAACCGCTCGACCGTTACTCGGAAAGATGTCTGCGGCGAGTATGGCTGGTACAGCGCTTCTCGCTCTGGATGACGACGACGCTGCACCGGTTTCCCGGCAGCGACAGCTTCGAAGAGCACCGGCAATTAGCCGACCTGGATTACCTGACGAGTTCGCGCGCGGCGGCGCAGACGTTCGCAGAAAACTATGTTGGTCTTCCCATGAGCTGAAGCTATACAGCTGGAGCCATGTATTATCGGTGGCATCGGGCGGTACGAACCGCCTCCATTGGTGAAGATGATTAATCGTTTGGTGAGGAAGACATGTCCTCTTCGCTGATCCCGGGCAAGGCCAAAGGTCCCGAGGACGCGGTCAGCGCTTTCCGGCGTCACGAGCCGGGGACGCAGCCTGACTATCTTTATCCCGCCTATCGCGCGACGAGGTCGCGGTCGCCATCGCAGCCGTTGATCTTCCTGCCGCATACGCGATCCGAGATAACCGGGCCGGTGTTTGGCCATTCCGATGTTCGTCCCAACGACTCTGATCTCACTCTGCAGCATGCTGCGGAACCGCTGGGAGAGCGCATCATCGTGCGCGGCCGAGTAGTGGACGGCGATGGGCATGCCGTATCGAATACCTTGATCGAGATATGGCAGGCGAACGCGGCGGGACGATATACGCACGTTAAAGACAGCCACGCCGCGCCGCTCGATCCGAACTTTACCGGGGCGGGAAGGGCGCTGACCGACCAGGACGGATTCTACAGCTTCGTAACGATCAAGCCGGGTGCGTATCCGTGGCGTAATCATGACAACGCGTGGCGCCCGGCACACATTCACTTTTCTTTGTTTGGGCCTGCCTTCGTCACGCGCTTGATCACGCAAATGTATTTTCCGGGCGATCCGCTCTTTCCGTATGATCCCATTTTGCAGTCGATCCCTGACGAAAAAGCGCGACAGCGGCTGATCTCGAAATTTGATCTGGAGACGACGAAGCCGGAGTGGGCCCTCGGCTATCGTTTTGATATCGTTTTGCGCGGCCGTGAATCGACGCCGTTTGAGGGATAAGAATGGACACGACACCAACTCCGTCACAGACCGCTGGGCCTTTCTTCCACCTCGGGCTCACGGATACTCGGAGTGTTGGCTGCGTCGCCGGTGAGGGTGCGAAAGGCGAGCGAGTGTGGCTCACCTTTCGCGTGTTTGATGGAGACGGCTTGCCCGTCCCGGACGCGATGATCGAGCTGTGGCAGGCCGACTCGGACGGAAACTACCCGCATCACGGCAGCTCGCGGCAAGGCAGAACTTTCTGCGGCTTTGGAAGATTGGCGACCGCGGAAGACGGATCATGCACGTTTGAAACGATCCGACCGGGACGCGTTCCGGGTCCGGGTGACACGCTTCAGGCGCCGCATATCAACGTATCGGTTTTCGCAAGAGGCCTGCTGAAGCGGTTGTCCACACGCGCTTACTTTGCCGGCGATCCTGCCCATTCCGAGGATCCTGTACTGGCATTAGTCCCGGAAAATCGTCGTGCAACTTTGTTGGCGCAGCCTGATCCCTCTCGCGCCGGCGGCTGGAGACTGGAGATTCGCCTGCGCGGCGAGAGTGAGACGGTGTTCTTCGATGTGTAACCACATCGTCTCCGACGAACCAACATCGAACTCAAGGCCAACCATGAGCATGCGACTGATTGAATGCCTGGCAACCACGCCGGCCCTGGCCGAAGTTTTTTCCGACGAGTCGGTGCTTCGGGCCATGCTGGATTTTGAAGCGGCCCTGGCGCGTGCCGAAGCTCGAGTTGGAATCATCCCCAAGGATGCAGCGGACACGATCACGGCCCTGGCGAAGCCCGGCAGTTTCGATACTCCAGCTCTCGCCACCGCCGCATTCCGGGCTGGAACCCCCGCTATCCCCCTGGTGAAGGCGCTCACGGATCAAGTGCGGAAGACCAACGCAGAGGCGGCGCGATTCGTGCATTGGGGAGCGACCAGCCAGGACGTCATGGACAGTGCGATCTCTCTCCTGCTCAAGCGCGCAGAACCGATTCTGATTGGCGACCTGATCCGATTGGAGAGAGCGCTAAAGGCTGTAAGTGAGCGTCACAAAGACAGCGTCATGGTCGGGCGGACTCTGCTCCAGTCAGCTCCACCCATAACTTTTGGACTCAAAGCCGCGGGATGGCTCGGCTCGGTCAGTCGCGGAAGACATCGTCTGCAAGATGGGATTGACAATGCGGCCATGCTGCAGTTTGGCGGAGCGAGCGGCACGTTGGCGTCGCTCGGCGACCACGGTGCGTCTGTGATTGAAGCTCTCAGTGTGGAACTTGGATTGAAAGCTCCCGCAGCCGGGCCCTGGCATACCCAGCGCGATCAAGTGGCGGCCCTGATCTGTGCTTGTGGAGTGCTGACCGGATCTCTGGGCAAGATGGCGCGTGATGTTTCTCTTCTTATGCAGAACGAAGTTGGGGAAGCAAGCGAACCCGGAAGCGAGGGACGCGGCGGCTCCTCAACCATGCCGAACAAGCGGAATCCTACCGCCTGTTCGCTCGCCCTGGCGGCCGCGTATCGGGTGCCGGGATTGGTTGCATCGTTTCTCTCCGCGATGGTGCAGGAGCACGAACGTGGAGTTGGCGGATTGCAAGCGGAGTGGCCGGTGGTGGCGGCGGTGGTCCAATTGACCGGAGTTGCGATTACCTCGATGGCTGAACTGGCCGAAGGGCTCTCGGTGGATACCGAAAAGATGCGTGTCAACATCCTGCAAACCAATGGATTAATTTTTGCCGAGCGCGCCATGATGCTGCTGGGGCCGAAGCTCGGGCGGGACGTTGCTCACAAAATTCTCGAAGGCGCTGCGAGGAAAAGCGTAAAGGAGGGCAGAAATCTCGCTGCTGTCCTGGCCGAGATTCCTGAAGTCACTGCGCATCTGAGTGTCGCCGATCTGAAGGAGTTGGAAAGACCGGAACAATATCTTGGGTCCGCCGAGGCGTTCCGAAAGGCTGTGCTGACGCAACCGGACCCGAACAGAACAACGACGACAAGGAGCAATGATTTGCCCTTCGCAACCGTTCGAAATGCGCGGATGTTCTACCGCCTGCAAGGGAATGCGGGGCGGCCTGTCCTGATCCTGTCGCACTCAATCGGCACTGACCACTCAATGTGGGACCTTCAGGTGGCTGACCTGCTGCCGCACTTTCAGATTCTGCGGTACGACACGCGAGGCCACGGAGCATCGGACGCACCCGCGGGCGAATATTCCATTGAGATGTTGGCCGGCGACATTCTCGGCCTGACCGATGCTTTGGGCATCCCGCACTTTGCTTTTTGCGGCCTGTCCCTGGGGGGCGCCATAGGGCAATGGGTTGCAGCCCACGCACCGCAGCGCGTCACTCATCTTGTGCTGGCTAACACCTCGCCTCAGTTCGTGCCACGTTCCAACTGGGAATCGCGCATTGCGGCCGTGCGTAAGGACGGGATGTCGGCGATCGTTGACCTTGCGATGTCTCGCTTGTTTTTGCCGGACACGCTGGCCAAAGAAAATCCTCACGCCGCTTCGATCCGCTCGGTCCTGCTCGGCACCGATCCGGTTGGATACACGGGGTGTTGTGCAGCCCTGCGCGATGTCAATCACGGTGGACTTGCTGCGGCAGATTCAAGCCCCGGCCCTGGTGATCGTCGGGGATCATGACGTCTCGACTCCGTGGAGCGGTCACGGTGAAAGGCTGGCGCGGGAGATCCCCGGGGCGAAAGTTCTTCACCTGGAGGCGGCGCATCTTTCCAATATCGAGCGGCCACGCTCGTT
This sequence comes from Terriglobia bacterium, assembly GCA_963816865.1. Classification (GTDB taxonomy): domain Bacteria; phylum Acidobacteriota; class Terriglobia; order Terriglobales; family Acidobacteriaceae; genus JAIQFF01. The sequence goes on along the minus strand of CAWFMU010000005.1, from coordinate 27,270 downwards.
TACAACAGCATTGCTCGAGTTCCTGCTTCCGCACCGTGATCCGAGTGTGGATCCTCTGACGGCCGGATTTGAAATGCGTCGCGCCGCGCTCGGCGACGCACACGTAGATAAGGCAATCGCAGCGACAACAGAATTTACGCGTGAGTTTCAAGAGCTGATCACGCGCTATGCATGGGGCACGATCTGGTCTCGTCCTGAACTGGACTGGCGAACCCGGCGACTCCTGGTGCTGGCGATAACGGCGTCCCTCGGCAGGTGGGAAGAGTTTGCACTCCATGTGCGCGCTGGTTTGGCCAGTGAACTCGAATTGTGCGACTTAAAGGAAGCACTGTTGCAAACCGCCATCTATGCGGGAGTGCCGGCGGCGAACACTGGCTTTCAGATCGCCGGTGAGCACATAAGGAAGAGTGAGTGATCCCCTGGCAGCCTGATCCTCCGTAAACAAATTAGGAAAAAACGCTACCCAGGTTGCGACCGGCCCACGGCCTAAATCTGTACCGTAAACGTTAACGGCGGTGCTATAGTAGCAAACGCTCAACGCTGGCAAAACAAGATTTAAAGACAAGGACAAGTGGACCCACTGTGAAATGCTCACGTCGAACTCCTCCCCTTCGGCTGGTTGTTTTCTATTTGTTCACAATATTTCTGTTCATGTCTGCTGCCGCCTTCGGGCAGAACGCACTTCCCTATCGGGACCCGAAACTGCCGGTCGAGCAACGCGTCGCCGATCTGCTCTCCCGCATGACGCTGGAAGAAAAAGTGGCACAGATGGAAGGCGCGTGGGAGAGTCGCCAGTTTTTCAGTGATCCCAAGACGCTCTTCGTAGACCAGGACGGAAACTTCGTTCCAGAAAACGCCGCGGTCCTTCTCAAAAACGGCCTGGGCGAGATCTCCCGCCCGAGTGAGAAGCGTGGGCCGCGCCAAATGGCGATCTATACCAATACAGTGCAAAAGTGGGTGAAGGAGAACACCCGTTTGGGAATCCCCGTTCTCTTTCACGATGAGTGCCTGCATGGACATGTCGCGCCTGGCGGCACTTCGTATCCCCAGGCCATTGCCTTGTCCTCAACCTGGGACCCCGCACTGGTGCAAAATGTTTTTGCCGCTACCGCCGCCGAAGTGCGTGCTCGCGGCGTGCACCACTGCCTCGCTCCGGTCCTTGATCTGGCCCGCGACCCGCGTTGGGGACGCACCGAAGAAACCTACGGAGAGGATCCATACCTCGTGTCGCGCATCGGCCTTGCGGCCATCCTCGGCTTTCAGGGAACGGGGTCCATGGATGGGTCGCATGTTATGGCGACGGCAAAACATTTTGCCGTACATGGCCAGCCCGAAGGCGGAACCAACGTCGCGCCCGGCAATTACTCAGAGCGGGTTGTTCGCGAATATTTTCTGAAACCTTTTGAGACTGCCGTCAAAGAAGGACATGTGCAGACCGTGATGGCCTCGTACAACGAGATTGACGGCATTCCATCGCACAGCAACAAACACCTTCTGGACGATATTCTGCGCCACGAATGGGGCTTTGACGGAATGATCGTGTCCGATTACTTCGGCATCACCGACCTGGTGACGCTGCATCATGTGGTTGCCACCAATCCGGAAGCCGCAAAGATGGCTCTGGAAGCCGGCGTCGAGATCGAACTTCCGTTTGAGGCCACTTTCTCCAGCCTGGCGGATCAGGTTCACCAGGGAAAAGTGGCCGAAGCAACGGTTGATCGGGCGGTCGCGCATCTTCTTCGCGCGAAATTCGAGGCTGGGCTTTTTGAAAATCCGTACGTTGATCCCGACTATGCGGAAAAGTTCGTCAACAATTCCGAACATCAGCAACTGGCGCTGCAAGCCGCGCACGAAGCCATCATTCTGTTAAAGAACCAAAACAATCTCTTGCCGCTGGAGAAATCAAAATACAAACGGATCGCCGTAATCGGTCCCAATGCCGCCGATTTGCACCTGGGCGGATACAGCAACAAGCCGGGGCGCGGAGTCAGCATTTTACAGGCGGTGAAGGACAAGGTGGGTTCTTCCGCTGATGTGCAGTACTCCGAGGGCTGCAAAATAACGGAAACCTTTCCCGACTGGGATGCCAACAAGGTTGTTCTGGGTGATCCGGTCCTGAATGCGAAACGAATTCAAGACGCGGTCGCCGTCGCAAAGAAAGCTGACCTCGTCATTCTTGCGTTGGGCGAGAACGAACAAACCTCGCGCGAGGCCTGGGCTGTGGACCATCTGGGAGATCGCGATAGCCTGGATCTGCTGGGCAATCAGGATGATCTGGTCAAAGCGATCCTGGCCACGGGAAAACCAACAATTGTTTACCTGCAGCATGGCCGGCCGAATTCCATCAATTACATCGCAGAAAACGTCCCTGCGATTCTGGATGGCTGGTATCTTGGCCAGGAGGGCGGAGCCGCGATTGCCGACGTACTCTTCGGAGACTCCAACCCCGGCGGGAAGCTTCCGATCACCGTGCCACGATCCGTGGGACAACTGCCGGACTATTATTATCAAAAGCCTTCGGCGAAACGCGGATTCCTGGGCGCATCCATCACACCTCTCTTCCCTTTCGGATGGGGTCTAAGCTACACCAGCTTCAAGTACGACAACCTGCGGGTAACTCCAGACACGATCGGGCCGGAAGGAATCGCGACGGTCTCGGTGGACGTGACCAACACCGGCAAGGTAAGCGGGACTGAAGTCGCGCAACTCTATATTCGCGACGAAGTCAGCTCGGTGACGCGACCGGTCAAGGAGCTCCGCGGCTTCCATCGCATCGCGCTTGAGGCCGGCAAGACCCAGAACGTCACATTCAGGCTGGGCCCGGAGGAGTTGTCGTTTTTGGACCGTGAGATGCACCGCGTCGTGGAACCCGGGAGTTTCAAGATCATGGTTGGCGGCAACTCGGTGGATCTAGTCGAGACGAAATTGAATGTAGCTGCTCGTTAGACTCAGAACATGAGTTTGTCAGGCACTCCCGCAGCTGCCCGCGCGCGAGCCTCCGCAATTCGCCGCGGCCTGCTTGTTCTGGCGTCTCTTATCGGCGTAAATCCCTTGCTGGGCGCGCAACAGAAGCCCACGGCCGACCCGCCGGGGCAGTACGACGAAGCGAAAGTTCCGCCGTACACCCTGCCCGATCCACTGCTCCTGCTCAACGGAAAGAAAGTGACCAGCACAAGAACGTGGATAAAGAGGCGGCGGCCCGAGATTTTGAAACTCTTCGAAACCAACGTCTATGGCCGAACCATGGTCGGCCGTCCCCAGGCAATGACCTGGGAGGTGACGACAAACAACACGGGTCTGGCGCCGGGCATATCTGCCGCCAAGACTGTGATCATTTATCTCGCCGGAAAGAAGGATGAGGCGGAGAAGAATGCGCCGAAGATGGTACTGCAGATCCTCTTGCCCGCGAATGCAAAAAAGCCGGTTCCAGTATTTCTGATGCCCACCACCTTCCACCGTATTCCCCAGCAGGTGCTCGACCGGGGCTACGGCTTCGTCAGCTTCGATCCCACTTCCGTCGAACCCGACAACACCAATGGATATGCAAAGAGCGTCCGTTCCTTCTTCGCTCCTCCGAACCAGAAAGGGCCAGGCCCGGACGAATGGGGCGCAATCGGCGCATGGGCCTGGGCCATGAGCCGCGCGATGGATTACCTCGTCACGGACCCCGATATCGATGCTAAGAGAGTCTCGATCGCCGGTGTCTCGCGCTATGGCAAGGTCACTATGTGGGCGGGCGCGCAGGATGAGCGTTTCGCGATTGTTTTTTCCGGGGAGTCAGGATGCGGCGGCGCGAATATCGTTCGCCGTCAATTCGGAGAAACCGTCAAAGCCATTACTGGCACCTTCCCGTACTGGTTCGATGGAAATTTCAAGACCTACGGCGACCGGGTGAACGAACTTCCCGTGGATTGGCATATGCTCATCGCTCTGATGGCTCCGCGGCCGGTGTACATTGCCACTGCTGAGGAGGATCACTGGGGCGATCCTCACGGTTCCTTCCTGGCCGCAAAAGCCGCTGAGCCGGTTTACAAGCTGTTTGGAGAAGCGGGGCTCAGTGTTGACGACATGCCCGCGGTGGCCACGCCAGTCGGCGATTGGATCGGTTTCCACAACAGGAAAGGCACGCACGGCATTGACGAATACGACTGGGAACAATTTCTGAACTTCGCCGACCGGCACTTCGGCATCTCGCGGCAACCAAAATGAATTTTGGTAGAACAGCTCGAGCGTCTGCACTGGCCGCACTTTCTCTATTCACACTACACGGCGCCGGCTTTGCCCTCGGCCAGACGAAATATGTGGAGTTCGGTCGCCATCCCGATGATTTCACCATCACGCAGGAACAATCGCTCGCGACCATCTACGTGGACGCGAACGACCATGCCGGTGTGGTTCGCGCGGTTGGCGATCTTCAAGCGGACATTGCCCGCGTCACCGGGCACACGCCGGCGATCGCAGACAACATCGGATCCGGCGCGAACCTGATCATCGTTGGCACCATCGGGAAGAGCGCAGTGATCGAGCGGCTTATCCGGGAAAAGAAACTCGACGTTTCATCTATCACTGGCAAGTGGGAGTCCTTTCTGATCCAGGTGGTGCCCAAGCCTCTGCCCGGGGTCGCCAACGGACTGATCATCGCGGGAAGCGACAAGCGGGGAACAATTTACGGCATCTACGATCTGTCCGAGCAAATTGGGGTCTCGCCGTGGTATTGGTGGGCTGACGTGCCCGTGCAACACCAGAATGCGCTGTTCGTCAGGCCCGGCAGATACGTTCAGGGACCGCCTGCCGTCAAATACCGCGGCATTTTTCTCAACGACGAAGCGCCGGCGCTTTCCGGCTGGGTGAAAGAAAAGTTTGGCAACTACAACCATCAGTTCTACGAGAAGGTCTTTGAACTTCTGCTTCGGCTGAAGGCCAATTATCTTTGGCCGGCCATGTGGAACAATGCGTTCAACGAAGATGATCCGCTGAATCCGCAGCTCGCCGACATGTACGGCATCGTGATGGGAACGTCGCATCACGAACCCATGTTGCGGGCCCAGCAGGAATGGAAAAGGCATGGCAGCGGTCCCTGGGACTATTCGCTCAATTCCGACGTCCTGCAAAAGTTTTGGACCGAAGGTATTGAGCGCAACAAAAGCTACGAAAGCATTACCACGCTTGGCATGAGAGGCGACGGCGATCTCCCCATGACTGAGGGAGCCAACATCGCGTTGCTGGAAAAAATCGTTGCGGACCAGCGCAAGATAATCGCCAGCCACGTGAATCCCGATCTCTCCGCCGTGCCCCAGGACTGGGCACTCTATAAAGAGGTGCAGGAATATTACGAAAAAGGTATGCGGGTGCCAGATGACGTCACGCTGCTCTGGTGCGACGACAATTGGGGCAACATCCGGCGGCTGCCGACGGCGGACGAACGCAAGCGCAGCGGAGGCGCCGGAATCTACTATCACTTCGATTATGTCGGCGATCCTCGCTCTTATAAATGGCTCAATACCATCCCCATCACCAAGGTCTGGGAGCAGATGAATCTGGCCTACAACTACGGTGCGAATCGCATCTGGATCGTAAACGTCGGCGACTTGAAGCCGATGGAGTTCCCCATCGAATTTTTTCTGACCCTGGCATGGCATCCCGAGGAGTGGTCGCAGGAGCGCATTCCGGAATACTCAAGAATGTGGGCGCAGCGTGAATTCGGACCGAAGTATGCGCCAGAGATTGCCGCCCTCATGGCGAAATACACCAAGTTCAACGGACGCCGCAAACCGGAACTGCTGGAGCCAGACACATTCAGTCTCGTCGACTATCACGAGGCGGAGAAAGTGCTGGACGAGTGGCAAACCATCACCCGCCAGGCGGAACAGATCTACAGCAGCTTGCCGGAGAATGAACGCGACGCCTTCTTCCAACTCGTTCTCTATCCCGTCAAGGCATCCGCTCAGGTCGCTGAACTTTACATTACTGTCGGCAAGAACCGTCTTTATGCCAGCCAGGGCCGTGCCAGCACGAATGACTTGGCCGCGAAAGCTCGAGCACTATTTCAGGCCGACGCCGACTTGTCCGGCGAATACAACCACACTCTCGCACACGGCAAGTGGAACCACATGATGGACCAGCCCCGCATCGGCTACACCGGATGGCACGATCCGCCGGCAAATGTCATGCCCGAGGTCAAGGAGGTGGCGGTTCCCGTTCCCGCCGCGTTGGGCGTCGCGGTCGAAGGCTCGGCATCGGCATGGCCGGGAAACGGAAGAGAGCCTGAGCCATCCCTTCCCGTGGTGGACGTTTTCAATCAGCAACGGCGCTACATTGATATCTTCAATCGCGGCCGAACGCCGTTTGCGTTCACCGCCCAGCGCCAGTCAGACCTGGATCATACTGAGCGCGACCCACGGCACCGTCGGCAGCGATCAGCGTCTATGGGTGAGCGTGGACTGGCGCAAGGCTCCGAAAGGTTCAGGCAGCGGCACGGTGACGTCGCTGCGCGCCGGAACTGGTTCGGTCGCGGTGAAGGTGGAAACATTCAATCCGGAGCAGCCTACAAGAGTTTCCCTCAGGGCTTTGTCGAGGCCGAAGGCTATGTTTCGATCGAAGCCGCGCACTATTCGCACACGACGGACACAGCTTCCGCCCGATGGGACGAAATCGCGGACTACGGGCGAACTCTGTCGTCCATGACGATATTCCCCGTGACCGCTCCCAGCGCCACTCCGCCGGATGCTCCCTGCCTGCAGTACCAGATGTATTTGTTCAATCCGGGAACGGTACAGGTGGAAACGATTGTCGCCCCGACATTGAACTTTGTTCCCGGACGCGGCCTCAGATATGCGATCGCGTTCGATGACCAGCCGCCACAGATGGTCGACATCCTCGCCCACAACACGCAGACCGACTGGGAAACGTCGGTCAAGGACAGCGTCCGCAAGATTCAATCGACCCACACACTTGCCACTTCCGGATATCACATTTTGAAGATTTGGATGGTCGATCCGGGCGTGGTCCTGCAGAAGATTGTCGTGAACACAGGCGGCCTGAAACCCAGCTACCTGGGCCCTTCGGAAAGCTATCACCACAAGTAGCCCGCTAGAGCTGTTGGAATCGCTATTAAGACGTAGATCGCCTTGGCACCAGTGCTACATCAATGTTCCGATGGATTCGCTGAAGGCTGAGAAGCCGGCATCTTTCCCACCAGGCTCTCCTCGGCGTTCTCATGGAGCTCTCGTACCTTGCTTAGTTCCTTCTCCGCGCCGGCCGTGTTCCCGATTGCCTGATACAAGCGTCCTAACTGGTAATGGGCATCGGGCAGATCGGGATTAAGCGCCACGGCGCGAATCAGCGCAGCCTGAGCCTCTTTGTAGTTCTTTTGCTGCATGTAGAGGGCGCCCAGATCCACGTAGACAATGCGCAGGTCGTGGTTGCCTTGTATCGCTCGCTTGAACAGGGGAAGCGCCGCGTCCGGATGATTGTTCTTCCATTCGATGTCTCCCAGATACGCCAGTGCCTGGGCGTGGCTGGGGTCGAGAGACAACTCGCTCTCGAAGTAGCGCTTTGCGTCATCGTACTGGTGCAGCTTCCAATACATGTATCCGAGGCTGAAGTTCACGCCCGGTTCCTGCGGAGAAACCTTGGCCGCCGCCTCGAACTCGGCAATCGCCTCACCGGTCTTTTGCAGGCCATCCAGGGCTTGGCCCAGCAACATGTGCGCGGGGGCTGAGTCCGGATTCTGCCGCAGGAGTTGGCGAAACTGCTCCTGGGCGCAAGGATAATTTTTCGCTTGGAGGCAGCTCTGAGCCAGGACCTGCCGCAATTCCGGATTGGTGGGGTCTGCGTCGGCCGCGGGCTCGAGATATTTCACCGCTTCGACAAAGCGCTTGGCGCCGTAGCAGCTAAGGCCGAGCAAGGTGCGTGCCTGCATGTTCCTCGGCTCCTGCAGCAATGCAGCCTTCAGGGGAGGAATGGCGGCCTCAAACTGTCCTTGTTTGTACTCTGCCAGTCCTAGATTGAGCTGGATGCCAGGAAGCCTTGGATTTAGGGCAATGGCCCTGCGGTAGGCTGCGGCTGCCTCTTTATACTTAGTTTCCCGGGCCAGCGCCACCCCAAGGCTGGCAAAAGCGCCCGCGTCCCGAGGATTATGTTCGGTTACTGCCCGCCACGCCTCCACCGCCTCCGGGAGCTTTCCCTGCTGATCCAGCGCCATTGCGTCAGCCGGACTGGCCGTCTGCGGGTTGGCAAACGCCGGCAACAAGAGAACGAGAAGAACCAAAAGTGATTTCCAGCGTTTCATGGCCAAGCTACCGTACCGGGAGGTCCGCCCACACCCCGCACTCTCAGAATAGCCACTTACAGGTGACGAAGCAACGCGGGCACCTGCAGGACGGATCAGGCTAATTAGGACAGCGGTGGCTACAACTCAAACATTTGGGCTATCCGAATCTGACGGTCCAGAGATATACTTTTTTCCTGCGATAGTGCAGGGGAAACAAAGCCGATGTTGACTCGAAAGTTAGTCATACAAGGAGCAATACTTGCGGTTTGCTCTGCGGCTTCGATTGGCCAGCAAAGTCACCAGGCTTCTCCTACCGCCGTCTTGCGCGAGTTCCCCGTGGTTCTGCAGCAGAGTGTCGAAGCCGGAAAAACCCCAGCGGGGACTCAAATTCAAGGAAAACTTGCGGACGCCACCCTGTTTAATGGCACGTTAATCCCCAAGAATGCGATCGCATCTGGGGTGGTTCTTGAATCCGAACCCAAGAAGGGGGAGGAGCGAGCGCGGCTCGCGATCCGCATGAACACAGTAAGCTGGAATGGCGGGTGGGCTCCCCTCTACGCTTATTTGATGCCCTTGTATTACTCCGCGACCGGGGAGGCAGTACCGAATCCGCCGAACGAATCTCCGGATCCGGAGTCCAGGACCTTGAATGGACCCAACCAGTCGGCGCAGTCCCCGATGTCCCGACCATCTCCGAGCGGCTCAGAAGGTAATCAAGGGGCGATCCCGGACGTTGCCATCCTCTCGAGTCGGCCTGTCCGAATGAAAAATGTGGTACTTGAACCCACAAGTACCGGGGGCATCGCGCTTGAGTCCGAGCACGCGAATATCAAGTTGTTTAAAATGACGACCTACGTCTTTGCTGCCGCCGAGTCCTCAGCAAAATAAGCTCAGATTTGCACTGTCAGCTTCACCGCGTACCGCCATTTTCCGACAGAGTCTCAGAAGCGAGTCACAGCCATCCCGGATATTCCCACGATTCGGCACTTGAGCCCACAGCTGATGGCGGCGTCGCGCTTCTGTCCCGGAAGACCAATATCAAAATTGAATAAACTGACGACCTACGTTTTGGCTGCGGTCGAACCACCAGCAAAGTGATTACAGATTCATACTGTCAGCTTCAGGGCTGCTCACCTGGGAGCCTGTCGAGCTCCGCCTGGAACTCCATTCAAATAAGAAAAGCTCGCACCTTGTCAGATGCGAGCCGTTGAAGCAACTGAAGTTTGTCGTAAAACATTGTCCCGCTCGCAGCTTGCTGCGAGCGGGACGGGAAGGGCTTTCGGTTAGAGGTTAAAAGTAAACCTTACCGGCGAGCTGGACAATTCTCGCAGGATAGGCCGCCGTGAACTGGCCGAAGCGACTGTCGCCGAGGCCGTTATCAACGGTCTGGAACTGGGTGTGGTTGAAGGTGTTGAAGGTCTCCAACTTAAGCTGCAACCCCGCACTCTCGGTGAAGGCGAAGTTCTTGAAGAGAGAGAGGTTCCAGTTGTCGCGGCCCGGTCCACGGATAGCGTTGTGGCTGAGGTTGCCCCAGGTGCCGGGTGCGGGAGTCGAAAACACCGAAGTATCTACGTACTGGATGTGCTGGAAGGGGTCCGAGGACGCCACCGGCGAATGCTCATATTTGATGCTGCCGTTCAAGTCCGGCCGATTGCCGGGGCTGTTGGTGCCGCCAACGAGATTGCTGCCCCCGGTGAAGTTGACTGGCAGGCCCGACTCGACCGTAATGATGCCCGACACTGCCCAGCCGCCGACCACGGACTTCATCAGGCCGTTCGAGCTGTTGCGCAGAACCGGGATGTTGTAGATGAAGTTGACGGAGAAGTTATGGAGCCGGTCGAACTGACTCGGTCCAAGATCGTACCGCCAGCCTAGATATGGGTTCGTGACACCGTTCAAGTCCTGACCGCTGCCACCGGTGGTTGGATCGATGGATTTCGAAAGGGTGTAGAAGGCGCGCAGCTGCAAGTCTCTGCTGGCTTGCGAGTTCAAGTCAATCTGCATCGAGTTGTAATGGCCGTTCGCCTCGTTCTTGGATTGACTAATTGCTCTGAACCCTTTGTACGGAAGGCTAGGCGCGTTCTCGTAGTTAAGAGTACCTCCGGTCATGAGCGCGAGATCGCTCAGCGAAGGCAGGTTAGTGTTTAGATAGTCGTTCAGGTGCCGGTTCTGATTGCCTACGTAAGACACTGACAGAACGGTCTTGGGGCCGAACGAATGCTGAACGCCGGCACTGTATTGCGTGCTGGTCGACGGCTTGTAACCGTTGATGTCCAGCCCAGTGATATCCGCCGCCTTAATGGTCTGGAACAAGGGTGCAGCACCGGTCGAAAGCAGGATGTTCGGGGTTTGCTAACGTTACGTTGTTCAGGTTAACGTTCAGACTGAACGGGATGTTCGGCCCGGCATTGTACATGTCGTTGCCTTGAATGCGTTCGTACATGATGCCGAACCCGCCGCGAATGACCGTCTTGCCGCTACCAGTCAGGTCATAGGCAAAGCCGAGCCGCGGACCGAACATGGCCCAGTGATTGTTCACCAGACCCTTGGGTACGCCATTCTTCTCAGGCGTTCCGATTCCGTTGAGGTACAACGGCACGCCCGCCAGGATCTGGTTCGGGCTGATGCCGAGTCCAGGGCTTGCGGCAGTGCAACCCGGGTCCGCTGGACCACTGCAGATATTCCCGAGACTATCGAATGTAGCGGCCTGGGACGGATCGTAAAGCTTGGGATAGAAGTTCCCCATCCGATTGTTGGATTCGTACGTGTGAGGCGCTCCATCCCAACGTAGGCCGAGGTTCAGGGTCAGCCGGCGACTTGCGCGCCAGTTGTCTTGAATGTACGCGGCGTAGGAAACGGCAGGCCAGTTGCCCTTGTCCTGGACGCCAAGCTCGTTATAACCGGCGGCAGTGCCAAGCAGGAAGTCAGCAAAGCTGTTTCCGGTGAAGCTCTGGGCATCTGCGCCCTCGAACGTGATATGCTCCCTGGGTCGTTCCGAAAAGGTCCTGGACTTTCTTGTAGCGCGCCCAGCTTCCGCCGATCCTGAAGCTGTGCGAACCTTTGTTCCAGGAGACGTCGTCGCGGACCTGGTAACCGTCAGCGCGGTTGACCCATGGCCAGCTGGAGATCTGGAAGTTCGCATTGCTTTGATGGTTGAGGGTGATGTTGGGAATGCGATTCAGGTTATTCGGCCCCGTGAACAACGCGACTGGCGCTCGCATCGTATCCGCTCGGAAGTGCGAGACTCGTCATCCCGGTGGCGGGAAAGGGAATGATGTTGATGCGGTTGCCGTTGTAGTTGAAGGCGATTTCGTTGAGCAGCGACGGGCTAATGGTGTGGGTGGCGTGAATGACGTAGCTGTAAGCTGGATTGTTGAACGTATCTCCAACCGTAGGCAGGTTGTCACCGCTCCACTGGGCCGTGTTGTAGCCTTGTGAGATTTGCTCGGCAACAAAGTGACCGAACACGGAAAATTTGCTGTTGAAGGTGTGATCGACGCGGACGATCTCCTCCTTCAGGTTCGTCGGAGTGCTGGAGCCGCCCACGAAGCTCCCGACACCGTTGCCGATGCCTGAGTTTGGCGCCGGCAAAAAGCCCGTGCCGAGCAATGCAGTCGCGTTTGGCTGGATCATGCAGGACGGGATGACGTTGCCGGGGAATGCTTGCTTGCCCGCGTCGTTCGGGCCTTGCACGACGCCGGCAGGAGCGACGCCGCCAGGACAGTTGGCAAACAGAACGGCCGGAGCCACTCTGGCTGCAGTGGGAACGAGGATTGGATCGGTAACCGAGCTGAAGTTGCCGCCGTAAGTTGCGGGATCGGGAACCGTCTGGTTGGTTGACCCGCCGTCGATGTATTTGCGCCACTCCATGTTGTAAAAGAAGAAGGTCTTGTTTTTATCCGGGTTGTAGAGGTGGCCGAAGGTGACGGGGCCGCCGATATTGAAGCCGAAGATGTTCATGCGCAATTCTTGCTTGTTGTTCGGAGCCGGGAAAAAGTAGTTGCGAGCATCAAAGGCGTCGTTGCGGTTGTTTTCCCACGCCGAGCCATGCAATCTGCTGGTGCCGGATTTGAGAACCATGGTGACGGTTCCGGCAGAAGAAAGGCCATAGTCGGCGCCGTAGTTCGAAGTCAATTGCCGGAACTCAGCCATCGACTCGCTGGAAGGGGCCGTAGTTACGCAGCCTCCGCAACCGCGGTCGTAGTTCTCACCGCCATCTACCATGAAGACATTGTGGCCGGTGCGCTGACCATTGAAGCTGACGTTCGTATCACCACCCACGGGGACATCCTTGTAATTGGTGATATCGTTCGATGCTCCGGGAGCCAATGCAGCAAGTTGGAACAGGCTCGTGCCGTTGACGGCGAGGTCCGATATCTGCCGGCCGGTGATCAGGTTGCTGACTTCTCCGGTATCTGTCTGTACGGCAACCGCATTGGCTTCTACGGTTACCATCTCAGTCGCCTGGCCGACCTGCATCTGGAAGTCCACGCGGTCGCGGTCGCCCACATTCAGCACCAAGCCCCTCCTCTCGGCAGGCCTGAACCCTGACACCGTGACGTTTGCGGTGTAATGGCCGATGTGAAGATTAGCCGCCACATACTGACCGTCTGCACTCGTGGACGGCCTTGGTGGTAAGACCTGTCTCCGTGTTTGTGAAATGGTACCGAAACATTCGGTAAGGCGGCGCCAGTTGGATCGGTCACCGTTCCGACCACAGTTGCGTCCTGCGCCACGGCGTGAAGGGTAAAGAGTACAAAAAGGGTGAGTGCAAGAACTGTGAGGCGAATCATACGGCCTCTCAGAGCAAGCCCGAACATTTCGACAAACTTGGGCGAAACGCGCTTCATGGGGCAGCCTCCGAATTGATTGGTTCACGGACGTTGGGGGCATGCGATAACCCCTTACCGGAAACGTTTACGGTGATACATTCATTGAAGATGCACTGTCAAGAAAAAAAATCGTGATGGGCAACCTTATGGTTTCCTAACAAGGGTATGAATAAATGGATATTCCGATCGGGCGAGCTAACATACGGCAGCGCCTCATACTTTACGGGTAACTCCGGCTCATTTCCGAAAGGAAACTCTTTTTCATAGGTGCCTTCCAAGACAATGCCTTGCGGTGACAAAGCGCGACAAGTTCAGGGTGGGAGATTGATGGGTGAGAGCAATCCGCTGCCCGCCCGGCTGTGCCGTGAGGCGTTTCCCAGGGCCGGATTTGATTGCTTATTTCCCGCCCAGGAAGCGAATCTCGGACCGGCCACCGCCTCGTTTTGCATTCACGAAGACCTGGCACGCGCATGTCTGAGTCGTTGCGGGTTTCTTCCGGACCAGTGAGCCGTCCATTCGAGGGACGCAGAAAGACTGAAGCTCCGAATTTTGGTGGAAGTATAGCTTCCGCTGGTACAAATGTGCGCCGCGCTTCAGAAGCTTCCGAAGAGCAACGCTGCTTTTTGCCGACGCAGTGAAGTGCCCAGATGTTTTCACGGACAGTAATTCGTTCCCTGGTGTTCAGTATTTTCTGCTCCGCCCCTTTGCTTGCACAACAGAAACCCGCAGCTCCAGTCCCCCTCCGGTGTGCAGGAATTCCCAGTGATCATGCGGCAAAACGTAACCGCCGGCAAAACTCCGGTCGGAACCGAGGTCCAGGCAAAGCTGGTGGTGGGCACTCTCGGAGATGGCACGGTAATCCCGAAGAACGCCGTTTTTTCGGGAAAGGTGATCGCGTCCGTCGCGAAGACTTCGACCGAACCGTCCTGGCTGCCGATTCGCATGGATTCCGTGCAGTGGAAAGATGGATCCGCTGCGGTGAAGATTTACTTGACCGCGTGGATTTACCCCACGACCGTGGCGTCGGGGCAGGATTTGCAATACGGGCCGCAGCAGTCTCAGGTCGCGACCTGGAACGGAGAGGGCGCGTACCCCGATCCGAATTCACCAGTGGTGAAGCCATTTCCGGGCAGTGACGCGAAAAATTCCTCTGATGCCGTGCCCAACACCACTGCCGCCGTCACCTTGCGCCGCCGCGTCCCGATGAGGGACGTGATGTCCGGCAAGCACGACGATGGCGCTGTGGTGATTGCCTCCAATCACTGCGACATCAAACTGGACAAGTTGACCACCTGCGTTTTTGCCGCCGATGAGTTGCGGGCGTCAAAATAGAATTTGTTCGCTCTCCGCGCTGCGAAAAAACACTTCCTGACAACATCCGTTTCGGAGAACCTGTTGACCGCGCGTTTTGCCCTGTGCTAAAAGCAACCGACAGACCGTAATCGTTTACGGACACCTTTTTCGAAATACGCAGGCTCGCCGGGCCTTTTCAGCGTCCCGGTTGCGGGGGAGATATTTCGATGAACGCAGCGCATACGCGAGCAACCTTCGGACTGGCTGTGGTTGTTGTTCTGCTTCTTATTCTCATCCCTTCCCCTGCGCAGACCACTGGCGGGGCGGTTTACCTCGACCCTTCGCAGCCCATTGATGAGCGGGTGAATGACCTGGTGGGAAGGATGACGCTCGAGGAGAAAGCTTCGCAATTGGTGAACCAGGCGCGAGCCATCCCCAGGCTACAGATCCCTGCTTACAACTGGTGGAGTGAAGCCCTGCATGGAGTCGCCAGAGCCGGGACTGCCACGGTTTTTCCGGAACCGGTTGGGCTGGCGGCCACCTTTGACGTCCCGTTGATCCACGACATGGCGATCGCAATCGGGACGGAAGCGCGAGCCAAACATAACCAGGCCGTGAGGGCAGGACGACGGGCTATCAATGAAGGTCTCGACTTCTGGTCGCCAAACATTAACATCTTCCGTGATCCACGCTGGGGGCGTGGCCAGGAAACCTACGGCGAAGATCCGTTTCTCACGGGACGAATGGGGGTGGCATTCGTCACCGGATTACAGGGCGATGATCCGAAGTATTTTCGCGTCATCGCCACACCCAAACATTTTGCCGTGCACAGCGGTCCGGAGTCCACGCGACACACCGCCGATGTGCAGGTATCGCGGCATGACATGGAAGACACTTACCTGCCGGCATTCCGCGCTACGGTTGTCGAAGGCAAAGCGGAATCCGTAATGTGCGCTTACAACCGAGTTAATGGCGAACCCGCTTGCGCCAACACTTTCCTTCTGCAGGACCAGTTGCGGGGCGCCTGGAAATTCAAAGGCTACGTGGTATCAGACTGCGACGCGATCGTTGACATTTACGAGGGACACCGCTTCACCAAAAGCCCGGCGGAGGCCGCCGCAGTCTCTTTGAAGAAGGGCATGGACAACGAGTGCGCTGACTTCTTCACCGAAACAAAAGACAACTCTGACTACGTAAAGTACGTGGACGCCGTAAAACAGGGATTACTGAGCGAAAAGGAACTGGATATCGCGGTCAAGCGACTCTTCACCGCGCGCATGCGACTGGGAATGTTCGATCCTCCGGACAAAGTGCCGTACGCTCAGACTCCTGATTCGGAAATAGACAGTGCAGCTCACCGGGAACTCGCGCTCAAGGTGGCGCGCGAATCCATGGTGCTGCTCAAGAACGACGGCGTTCTTCCATTCGCACCAGGTGTGAAAAATATTCTGGTGGTGGGACCGCTGGCACAATCTGTCGCAGTGCTCGCCGGCAACTATAGCGGTACGGCTTCGCACGCCTCCACGGCGCTGGAAGGAATCCGCAAGCAGTTCTCCACAGCTCAGGTATCGTACCTGCCGGGGACGAATTTCCTCCGCCCCGAAACAGTCATTCCTGTTTCAGAACTCTCGACCACCGATGGAAAGCCCGGCTTGCAGGGCGAATATTTTTCCGGCGATTTCGCCGGGACGCCGCAGACCGTGCGCGTGGACCCATTTGTAGATCTTCAGCTCTTCCGGCCGGATGCGCACGCGCTTACTCCTCCCGCAGGTTTGAAAGAGTTTTCCGTACGCTGGACAGGGTTTCTGACGCCGGCCGAATCGGGCAGATATCGCATCGGCCTGCTGGGCTCGATGCACCGCATGTGGCTGGACGACAAATTAATCGTGGACGACCCGAAACTCCACGACGCCACATCCGACACCACGATCGTTGAGCTCACACAGGGACATCGTTACGCGTTAAAGATCGAATACATGAAAGGCGCCTTTGGTACAAAGCTGGTATGGCTGCCTCTCAGCGTTGACCCGATTATCGAAGCTGCCACGGCGGCTCGCACAGCGGATGCCGTGGTCGCAGTGGTTGGACTTACGTCGAAACTCGAAGGCGAAGAAATGAAAGTCGACTTGCCCGGTTTCCACGGCGGCGATCGCACTAATCTAAACCTGCCGGAAGAGGAGCAGTCGCTTCTTGGGGCTTTGCGGGGAGCGGGCAAGCCATTGGTGGTTGTGTTGATGAACGGCAGTGCGCTCGCGGTGAATTGGGCGCAGGAACACGCTGACGCGATTCTCGAAGCCTGGTACTCGGGAGAAGAAGGTGGAACCGCCATCGCCCAGACGCTGGCCGGCGTCAACAATCCCGCGGGACGGTTGCCGGTTACCTTCTACAAAGGCGTGGAGCAGTTGCCGCCATTTGACGACTATGCGATGAAGGATCGCACCTACCGTTACTTTGCCGGAGAGCCGCTCTATCCGTTCGGCTACGGCCTGACTTACTCCAGGTTCGAATACAGCAATCTCAAATTATCGAGTACCGGCCTGCCGGCTGGCGATCCACTCACGGTCGAAGTGGATGTGAAGAACACAAGCCAGCGAACCGGCGATGAAGTAGTGGAACTGTATCTGAATTTTCCTAGATTGCCGGGTGCGCCACTGCGCGCGCTTCGCGGATTTACCCGCGTTCACCTGGAGGCTGGCGAGCTGCGGCACGCGCAGTTAACGCTTCAGCCACGCGACTTGAGTTATGTGAACGAGTCGGGAGTTCGAATGATCGGCGCAGGAGACTATGCCATTAGCGTCGGCGGAGGACAACCGGGCACCGCCGCATCGCAGGTTGAAACCCGGCTTTCCATTCGCGGCGAGCAACAATTGCCGGAGTAGAATGAAAACAGCCTCGTGCCTGCCGTCTCCGACATGAAGATGTGGAAGTTTCCCGGCTCACTGGCCGCAATCTTCCTGTTCGTGCTGACCACCCATCTGTCCCTGCGTTCCCAGGCAGCGGCTACCACGGCCGCCGCAGACAGCCCCATTC
This sequence comes from Terriglobia bacterium, assembly GCA_963816865.1. Lineage (GTDB taxonomy): Bacteria > Acidobacteriota > Terriglobia > Terriglobales > Acidobacteriaceae > JAIQFF01. The sequence goes on along the minus strand of CAWFMU010000005.1, from coordinate 9,843 downwards.
GTTTCGTCTTTCAGCCGATTGATTTCAGGCTGGACAGTTCTGAGACTCCGGAGCGCCACGCGCCGGAAACCATGGCCGGCGGCGTGGCGGTTTTCGACTTCAACAATGACGGCAAGCTCGACATCTTCTTCGCCAATGGCGCGGACATCAAAACGCTGCACAAGACTTCCGCCAAATACTACAACCGTCTCTTCGAGAACGACGGCCGGGGACACTTCACCGATGTGACGGAGAAAGCCGGGCTTTTCGGGACGGGCTACGACACCGGTGTGGCCGTCGGCGACTACGACAACGACGGATATGAGGACATTTTTGTCGCCGGCGTGCATCGCAACACCCTCTATCACAACAATGGAAATGGGACTTTCACGGATGTCACCGCCAAGGCCGGCCTCAACAAGCCCGATCCGGAATTCGGAGAGCTTTGGTCCGTCGCCGGAGCGTGGGTTGACGTGAACAATGATGGGTTGCTCGATCTGGTAGTCATCAATTATCTGAAATGGGATTTCGAACATGAGCCTGACTGCGAAGTGGGAGGACATCGCGACTACTGCCATCCCAAGATGTACCCGCCAACTCCCAATCAATTGTTCCTCAACAATGGCGACGGAACCTTTCGCGATGCCTCGGCCGAGTCGGGCCTTCGCGCGCATCCCGGAAAAGGCATGGGGGTGGCGGCGGGCGATTTCGATGTGGGCGGAAAGATGGATCTCATCGTCCCCAATGACAAGCTGATGAACTCGTTTTTTCGCAGCCGCGGCGGCCGATTTCAGGAGGCAGGTTTCGAGGCAAACGTGGCGCTGCTGGAAGACGGCACTTTTATTTCCGGCATGGGAGTTGATTTTCGTGACCTCGACAATGACGGCTATCCCGACATCGTCGTGGTCGCTCTCGATGGGGAAACATTTCCGATCTACCGAAACACGGGGAAAGGAAAGTTCGTGGAGGTCACGCGCGAGAGCGGCATGACCAAGCTAAGCCTGCCCATGGCGGGCTACTCTCCCACCATCGCCGATTTTGACAACGATGGCTGGAAAGACATCTTTGTCTCGCGCGGTCATGTGCAGTCGCTGTTGTCAGCGCCGAACCTGTCTATCGAACAACCCAACACTGTCTTTCGCAATCTTGGGGGCATGAAGTTTTCAGCGTTAACCGCGGAGGCCGGACTGACATCTCAGGCTCCGTCACGGCACAGGGGCTCCGCCGTCGGCGACTTGAACGGAGATGGCCGTCAGGACGTGGTGGTGAGCGCAATCGGCGCCCCGGCGGAAATCTGGATCAACCAGAGTCCGGGCAACAATCATTGGATTGAATTCAAGTTGCAGGGAACAAAAAGCAATCGCGATGGCGTTGGCGCGAGAATCAAAGTGGTGACCAAGTCGGGAGCGCAGTATAACCACGTGTTCGCCAGCGCAGGTTATGCGTCGTCGAGCGCGGGGCCCGTGCACTTCGGACTGGGGACGAACACCTCTGCCGAACTGGTCGAGATCAGGTGGCCTTCAGGAATAGTGCAGGAACTACGGAATGTAACCGGCGACCGCATCGTCGCCGTGAAGGAGCCGGTTCAGTGAGCCTGGGTGAAGTCCGGGGCGCCTAAGCCAGGCGAGACCTGCTGGCAGATCGCGCACCATTTTCCGGAACTTTCTCCTTGACCGATTCTTCGGATTGCCTCTGCAGAAAGAAATCCAGATTCCCGCGCATGACCAGATGTGGCGCGATCGCAATTTGATGGGATTGACTGCCGTCGCCCTCCGACAGAAATTTGTACAACATGCGGAACGCCATCCGGCCCTGAGTGCGGGGACGCTGGTAGATGGTCGCGGCCACCGCTCCGGACCGAATCTGGGAGACCAGGCCGGGGAACAAGTCCGTGGTAATGATGGTCAAACGCTGCAGCACTTTTGCGTCGCGGGCCGCCTTCAGCACCGGCATCGAGTCTTCTGTCGTTACATACACTCCAGCCAGGTCGGAATATTTTTCAAACATCTCGCGACATTTGCAGTACGCCTCGGCCTCCATGCCATGGTCTTCGACCGGCTTCAAGAGATGAAGTTTGGGATAGAAAGCCCGTAACGTGGATTCAAATGCGGAGTACTTCTCCGCGTGCTCGGTGATCGCCATGTCAAACAGCGTGATCGCCATCGTTCCCTGCTGATTGCCAAGAAATCGCCCCATTAGATCCGCCGCGATGGAGCCACTGGCCAGGGTGTCGACGGCGACAATGCCCAAGCGACCGCTGTTGGGGGCATCCGTCGTTACGCACACCACCGGAATGCGGGCGCGAGATGCGCGCCGTATCCACGGCCGGAAGGTCTTGGGATGGCTGGGGAACGTAATGATCCCATCCACCTTGTTGCGGATTGCAGTCTCGAAAACTTCTTCTTCCCACTTTCCCAGATGAGGGTAGTTGCGAGACTCGATCTCGACATTCTCGAGTGGTATCAACTCGGCTTCTTCACGAATGCCGGCCCGAACTTCGTCCCAGAAGGATGTGGTCCCCTCCAGCGTATTGACCAGTACCCGAAGGGCTTTTTTGGAAGATAAGTAGCGCGCAGCAAGGTTTGGGCGATAGCCCAGGGTTCTCGCCATCTGCAAGACCCTGGCCTTGGTCATCGGACTCACGTCCGGGTTGTCATGCAATGCCCGATGCACCGTGCCGATTGAGGTGCCCAGTGCCTTCGCAATGTCCAGGAGAGTAGTCGGGTGCTTACCCATTTATTGGCTCGTGCTGTGGCCCGCCGCGTATACAGACAATGCAAAGGTCCCGGCCAGAGGCAATCTGGCCGGTAGACGCAAAATTCGATAAATGATGTGTAAAGTAAAACGTAAAGGGTAAACGTTAAACAAAACTGCCCAAATGTGCAAGCACATTGCCGAGACGCTGGAAACACCTTTCCTGATCGTGGTCCGGATTCCTCTGACCCCAGCGGTTCTCACGACCTTCTTATGCCACAGGCGAGTCGGCTGAAGTGGCCTCCTGCGGTCTGAAATAGAAGGTTTCCCTTCAACGATTTTTTATCCCTTCACGTGTGCGGCACAATCAGGAGCCCGTTCGCATCCTCATTCGCGGGGGCTGGGCTCGACGTGGGTTGATCGACCGCTGCGCCCGGCCTCCCAGGACTACTTCGCAGGCAATGCGTAGCTCCCAACGGGTTGAGGCCGGGCGCGCAGAGCGCCGCGAATTGTATTTCGTACCTGCCCCAACTCCGGGCCGACCAGTTCCAGACGCGGCGGGCGCACTCGCGCGTTGCCCATGCCGACTTCGACCTGCACCATCTTGATGAGCTGCACGAAGTTCGGCACCGTATCCATTCGCAGCAAGGGCAGAAACCAGCGATAGATTTCGAAAGCCTTAGCGCTGTCGCCATTCATGCCAAAATTCAGGAGGTCGACAGACTCGCGCGGCAGAGCATTGGCAAGACCTGCGATCCAGCCTGTGGCTCCGACCCCGATGGCCTCGAGCACGGCGTCATCCACGCCCACGGAGATCTCGAGCCGCCGATCCACCAGGGCGCGAATCGCCGACACCCTTCGGACATCCATGCTCGACTCTTTCACCGCCCGGAAGTTTTCATGTTCATCCGCCAGCTCGCGAATCTGCTCGGGAAGAAAGTCGGTACCGTAAGCCACTGGATTGTTGTAAAGCATGCAGGACAGTGGGGCGGCGCGGAACACAGCCGTGACGTGCGCCTTCATTTCACGCCAGTCGCCCTGGTAAACATAAGGAGGAAGCACCATCAGGCCGTCGCAGCCCTGATCTGCAGCGGCTTTGGCCAGCGTCACAGCTTCCGACGTGGTCAGCGCCGAAATAGCAGAGACCAACGATCCACGACCACGCGTGGCGGCTACACAGGTCCGCAGGATCTCCAGTTTCTCGTCGAATGAGAGAGTGGCGCCTTCACCCAGAGACCCGAGTGCGACGATGCCGCAGCAGCCGTTATCAAGCAGCCAACGGCAATGGCGAGCCATAAACTCGTAATCGACGCGCAGGTCTTCCGTGAAGCACGTTGTAATCGCCGGCATCACGCCTTTCCAATTCATCCTTGGCCTCCTGTAACTTCCTGGTGCACCGCTTCCGACACGCCTGCCGTGACAGCGAAGCTTTCCATGCGGACGGGGAAAATCGGTGGTCGAACCGAATCTGGATTCCAGTTGAAAAGAAATTGAGTGGCCGGGCCGCACACCCGGCCCTGGCACGCTCCCATGCCGCAACGCGTTTGAAGTTTGGCGGTCCGCCACGAGGCACACCGGCTCACACGCGAGTAAGGAACATCCTCGCAACGGCACAAGACGGTTTCGGGAGACGCCAGACGTTGGAGTTCTGTCCGCAGCTGAAATGCCTTGTCGAGGGCCCGCGCGAACACCCGTAGTTTCTTCCGCTCGCCGAAGAGCGAGCGGGCCTCAGCGGCGCGTCCCCCGGATGCAAGACCTGCAATCTGACCCTCAACCAGAGCCAACTCAATGCCACCGATCCCAGTCGGCTCGCCGGCACAGAATACTGCCGGTAGCGTAGTTCGCTGAAAGTCGTCGACGCACACGTATCCGTTTTCGATCTCGCAGCCCAGCAAAGACGGTAGCTCGGTATTGGGAACCAGATGGAACCCGCATGCCAGGTAATCGCACGCGATGGTTTCAGACCTACCTTCCCGGGAAATCGTCACGCTCTCCAGCACTTGATCGCCGTGCGCGGCCACCGGCCAGCTGCTTGTCGCAAACGGAACTCCCGCCAAAGCTTTCTTGAGCCGCAAGCCCTGAACGATCTTGCCGGGTTGACGCAGAAGCGCCACTCCGAAGCGGACCAACGAACGGCGGGACGCCTGATCACAAATCATCAGGACTTCGGCGCCATGTTCCCGCAAGTATGCCGCGACCGCGAGCAGCAAGGGCCCAGTGCCTGCCACGATCACTCGTTTCCCGTGAATGGGCAGCCCACTCTTCACCATGGCTTGCAACCCGCCCGCTCCCATCACGTTGGGCAGGGTCCATCCCGGAAACGGCAGGAATCGTTCCCGCGCTCCCGTCGCCACAGTCAGCTTGTCGTAGCTCAGTTCATGGATGTCGTCCTCGCCCTCCGCCAGCAGTACTCCCGCCTGCGGCTGGTGAAAAACGCGCAACCCGCACAACTCCGTGACCGTGGCAGCTCGCAGCCGTTCCGCCCATCGAACCGCCTCAGGCATCGACCCTTCCGTGGCGCGCCGCCAGATTTGTCCGCCGAGTGAGAAGTTGTCGTCAACAATGGCAACGCGGACACCGCACTCCGCGGCGCGCGCGGCGGCAGCCAGACCCGCCGGACCTCCGCCAATCACGAGAACGTCGAATCGTTGCCGCGACCCGCTACCCATCAATCGGTCCTCACTTCCATCCCCGGCTCGCACAGGATCTGGCAACTGCGACAGTGCGGTTTCCCATCAATGATCACCCGACATTCGAAGCAAATCCCCATACCACAAAGCGGTCCACGCGGTTGCCCGCTGACGGATGTTCGGCACGCTTGCCCGGCCAGTACCACCGCGACGGCCACAGTCGACTCCGAAACAACCTCGACCGCCACGCCGTTTACGCTCACAGTCAGCAGGTTAGACATGCGCATGCTCTCTCGCCACTCGCGCAGGCAGGTAGGGCTCGATCGGAATCTCCGGCTTTGCTCCTGTGATCTGATCCGCCAGGATCCGTGCCGTACCCAGAGAGGTGGTAATTCCCAACCCCTCGTGTCCCGTTGCCAGAAGTAGCGACTTATCGGCCGACCAGGGGCCGATCAACGGAAGCTTGTCCGGGGTCGCTGCCCGAAAACCAGTCCACGAGCGCACGGTCGACATTGCCCCCAACCCCGGCATGTACTCCTGTGCGCGCCGCAACATCCAGACCAGCATGGCGTGATCCACTTCCTTGTGCTCCGCTCCGTATTGCCGGGAGGATCCAATCAGGACCTGGCCGGTTCGGCGCGGCTGCACATTGAAAGCCACCGAATCGCCACTCACCGAGTGTGCACTCTTCAGATAACCCAACTCCACCAGCTGATGTCGCAAGAATCCCGGGTAACGATCCGTGATGACGAGATGCCCCTTACGCCGCTTGATCTCGAGTCCCGACGTAAGTTCGGGAGACCCCGCGCCAGCGGCATTCACGATAAATTCCGCCCGAATCTCCAGCCCCTCGTTCAGGGCAATGCGTCCTTGTCCCATATGAGCGACAGTACATCCGAGCCGAACCTGTGCTCCGTGCTGCTGCGCCCGTTCCAAGAGGAACCGGGCCGCGCATGGCGGATATAACACGCCATCCTCGCGAACCAGCAGCCCGCCCGCCATTCCGCGACGCAGGTTAGGTTCGAAATTCGGCAGCGTCGCAGCGTCCAGTACTTCCGTGGCGACGCCTCGCTCACGATAATATTCGTGCTTGCGGCGTACTTCCGTCATCTCTTCTTCGTCGGTCGCGACCCAGATCGTGCCGCACTGTTCGTACTCGACATCGTCGGGCAATTCACGTCGCAGCTCCTGCCACAAATGTTGCGAGTACCGGGTCAATGCAAACTGCGCCTCCGAGTCGTCCATCACCACGATGTGGCCCATGCCGGCCGCAGTGGCGCCAGAACCAACCGTGTCGCGATCGATCACGGCCACTCGCAGACCTCGACGTGCGAGTTCATCCGCACAGGCTGCACCCACGATGCCGGCTCCGACGATGGCAACGTCATACGAGGCATTGCTCATGCTCGAATCCCCATGCAAAACGGATCGCGAGGATCGAGCACCAGTTCCCCTTCCGCCTGCACGTACGCGGCCCCCTTGATGCTGGGATAAATCTTGCCTTCGCGTACGACGACGCTTCCCTCAAACACGCTTCCCACGATGCTTTCTTGCCGCCAGGTTTGACCTTCGCGAAGTTTGCCGTCGCGATATAGACATGCCAGCTTGGCGCTGGTCCCGGTACCGCAGGGCGACCGGTCATAGGCCTTGCCGGGACAGAGCACAAAATTCTGGCTGTCGACGCCCGGCTTGGCAGAAGGTGCAAAGAGTTCGATGTGATCGATCTCCTTGCCTTCATCCCCGGTGATGCCGTGAGCATGAAGTGCTTGCCGAATGGCCCAGGTAAAATCCGTAAGCTCATCAATGTTGGTGAGCGTCAACTTCATGGCGTGGTCATGAACCAGGAAAAACCAGTTTCCGCCCCAAGCCACGTCACCATGCACCGCGCCATAGCCGGGCACTTCCACGACAACATTCGCAGTCTTCCGATAGCTTGCGACGTTGTTTACCGTCACCTCTCCGCCAGGATGAAAGACCGCACCGACGACCCCCACTGGAGTTTCGATCCGGTGTTCGCCCGGACCGAGGCGCCCCATGTAAGCCAAAGTCACAACCAAACCGATCGTGCCATGTCCGCACATTCCCAGATACCCGACATTATTGAAAAAGATAACGCCCGCCGCACAAGTCTGATCGACCGGTTGACATAACAATGCGCCCACCACAACGTCCGATCCCCGAGGTTCATTTACGATCGCGGAGCGGAACGTATCGTATTGATTGCGAAAAACTTCCAGCCTTCCTGCCAGGGGCCCTGTCCCCAGGTCGGGGCCGCCACTCACCACCAGACGTGTCGGCTCGCCCCCAGTGTGGGAGTCGATCACCCCGACCCGCCTTTCACTCCGCGTCGTCATTCTGTTCCGCTCATCCTTATATATGAAGGAGGCCGTTGGATCGTAGACTCGGCAGCTTGTGTCTTCAGTATCTGGTATGTGGCAAGCGTTGTGCCAGCAAATCCGTTCCGGTGCCGGTACTGACAGGGTCTGTCTCGAATACTCGATGCGCTATAGTGAAAAAACATTGGCTGCCCTAAGCCATAGAAATCGAAAGCACGCAAGATGAGCCTTGGTCGAGCTCCAACCTCGGACTTAGCGATTATCCGCAAGTCGCTTATTTCCGCCGTCGCTGACAGGTTACGCGACCAGATCATCCGAGGCGAATTTTCTGAAGGCACCCAAATCCGCCAGGACGTAATCGCTGCGCGATATCGAGGAAAGCCGGAGGGCCTTGACCATAGATCCGAAGGACCAGACGGCTGTGTACCACCTGATCCAAGCGCTTCGAAAAACCGGCGACAAAACTGAACTCCCAGAGTTGCTGAAGCGCCTGGCCGAGCTTCGCCTCGAAGCCACCAAACAGGAAGAACAGCGCAACCGGTACAAGCTGATCGAAGGGAATATGCCTCAAAACCAGGAGTGAACCTTTACTCCGTCTTTCGACGTGGCGATAATGAAAGACCATGAGCCGGAAGAGGCAGTTCGAGGACTCGAGCAGGCAATGACCTTCACCCGCCGTGCTTTTGTACAGCTTTCCCTCGGCTCCGTGCTTGCTGGTACCGCGGGGCGGCTATTGGCGCAAGGCGTTGCCGCCCATACTGCGAAACCGATAAAACGACCAGCACCGTCCGGACGTCCATTCAACGCGCACTTTGTAGATGTCGCATCCGCGGCGGGACTTATCGTGCCAACCATTTACGGAGGCGTGGAAAGCAAAAAATATATTTTGGAAGCCACCGGCTGTGGCTGTGCTTTCCTCGATTACGACAACGATGGTTGGATGGATATCTTCCTGCTCACTGGGACTCGTCTGGACGGCGCACCTCCTGACAACAGTAACCGCCTGTATAAGAACAACCGCGACGGTACCTTTACCGACGTGACGGAGAAAGCCGGATTGCGGGCGGCGGACTGGGCCTCCGCAGTGTGTGTCGGCGATTACAACAACGATGGATTCGACGACATCTTCTGCACTTGCTTTGGGCAGAATCGCCTATATCGGAACAACGGCGACGGAACGTTCAGTGACGTGACCAAGGCCGCAGGTCTTTGGAATCCGCAGCCGCGATGGGGCGCGGGGTGCAGCTTTCTTGACTATAACCGTGATGGCCATCTCGATCTCTTCGTTTCCAACTATGTTCGCTTCTCTTTCGAACATGCTCCCGTGCCCGGAGAGAACAGTAATTGCAACTGGAAAGCTATTCCCGTGGAATGCGGACCACGCGGTCTGCCCACCGGGAGACATTCCCTGTACCGCAACAATGGCGACGGCACATTCACGGATGTGAGTCAGCAGGCGGGTATTGCAAGCGCAACCGAAAGCTACGGAATGACAGTGGTCGCGGCTGATGTGGACGAAGACGGCTGGCCCGACATCTACGTCGCCTGCGACTCTACTCCGAGTCTGCTGTTCATGAATAATCATGATGGGACTTTTCGGGAAGAGGGAGTGGTCCGAGGCGTGGCTCTCAACAATGATGGAGCGGAACAGGCGGGCATGGGTGTGGGCCTGGGCGATTACGATCTGGATGGACATCTCGACATCTTTAAAACCCACTTTGCTGATGACGCCAATGGTCTATTCCACAACGACGGTAAGGGGAATTTCGACGATGTCACCCTTTCCTCACGTGTCGGCGTGGAGACTCGCTATGTCTGCTGGGGCGCCGGCATAGTAGACCTCGATAACGACGGTTACCCGGATCTCTTCATGGTTACGGGAAGCGTTTACCCCGAAGTGGAACGGAAGTTGCCGCAATACGCCAACCAGACCCCGCGGGCGGTATTTCGCAATCTGGGAAACGGGACCTTCGAAGAACTCGGCCCCGAGGCGGGTCCCGGTGTTGCGGAGGCGCATTGCAGTCGCGGGTGCGCCTTCGGCGATTTCGATAATGATGGTGACGTAGATATTCTGATCGTCAATCTCAATGAGCCCCCCTCCCTGTTGCGTAATGACCTGAGCGGCAAGCAGAACTGGATCAAGATTAAGCTGCAAGGAGTCAAGTCAAACCGTGGTGCAATCGGCGCTCGAGTATTGGTCCGCT
>CAWFMU010000004.1:0-155913 GCA_963816865.1 Terriglobia bacterium | reverse complement strand
AATAAAATAGATAGCTCTGTCGATTTTGCATTCTCTCGTTCGACGTACCGGTAGAAGGAGACATAAACGTGCGATTCATGATTGTGGTCAAGGCCACCAAAGACACCGAGGCGGGCAACGTGGGTGAGGAAAAGATGTTTGCCGCCATGACGACATACCACGAGGAACTGGCAAAAGCCGGAGTGCTTCTCGATGCCAACGGATTGCAACCAACCTCGAAGGGCTGGCGCATCCGGTACTCGGGGCAAAAGCGCACCGTGATCGATGGGCCATTCGCCGAGACCAAGGAACTCATCGCCGGCTACACCCTGATCCAGGTGAAATCGAGGGAGGAGGCGCTCGAGTGGACCAAGCGTTTCCCTAATCCCGTGGGCGAGGAAGCGGCAGCCGAGATCGAAGTGCGCCAGGTATACGAAATTGAGGACTTGGGACCCAGCCCTTCCCTGGAACGCTTTCGCGAAATAGAGGTGCTGAAGAGGTAGTCCCAGGCGAACACCAGCCTCAAATCTTGTCGTTTCGAACCGCTTCAGCGGTGGGGAATCTGGTGTTGCCGACGACTGAGGACTGACGACCGACGACTGCCTATGGAACTTTTTCTGGCTTCAACCCGTAACTTTCCAGACCTCTCGAACGTTGTATTTACATAAGAGGACTGGGTTTGCGATTTTTGGCGGCGGCTGGTTGCCGAGGCCCGACTTTTTCGTCTATCCTGATGAGGCTTGGTGTGACGGTCCATCCGTACCTGTCCTCTCCTGGAGTTCACGAGTATGACCCTGACCCGTTTTGTCACCAAGAACGCCTTCCGCAACAAGCGCCGCAGCATCCTGACCGTTCTCAGCATCGGCGGCTCGCTGTTGCTGCTCACCTTTCTGATCACCATCTGGCGCAGTTTTTATGACAGCAAGCCGAGCGAACAATCGGCGCAGCGCCTGATCGTCCGCCACAAGGTGTCGCTGGTCTTCAATTTGCCCAGCTACTACAAGCAGAAGATCCAGGCCATCCCGGGCGTGAAGGAAGTGGTGAACCAGCAATGGTTTGGCGGGCAGTACAAGGACGACAAGCCCAACAACTTCTTCGCCCAGTTCGGCACCGATCCGCAGGAGATCATGAAGGTCTACCCGGAATTCAAGATACCCGCCGACCAGCTCGAAGCCTGGCAGCATGATCGCGCCGGCGCCATCGTGGATGTGGGCCTGGCCAACAAGTTTGGCTGGAAGATCGGCGACCGCCTGAACATCACGGGAAAGATTTTCCCGGTGAACCTGGAGCTGACCATCCGGGGAATCTTTACGCCGCCGGACCCCACGCAGTCCATCTACTTCAACAAAGACTACATTGACGAAGGCTTTCCCAAGCTCAAGGGCAGCGAAGGGTTCTACGCGGTCCTGGCCGATTCGCCCGAGTCCGTCACCCAGGTGGCACAAGCCATTGACGAGACGTTTCGCAACGCCGATCGTCCCACCAAGACCGAAACCGAACACGCCTTCCAGCTGGGCTTCATCGGGATGCTGGGCAACATCAAGGCGTTCATCATGAGCATTTGCCTGGCGGTGGTCTTTACCATCCTGCTGGTCTCGGCCAACACCATGGCGATGTCGATTCGCGAGCGCACGCGGGAAGTCGCGGTACTGAAGACGCTCGGGTTTCACCCGCAACAGCATTCTGGGACTGTTTGTCGGCGAGGCGGTTTCGCTGTCCCTGATCGGAGGGCTGGTGGGATCGCTGCTCTGCTACTTCATCGTGACCGGGATGGCGAGCCAGGGTGGAATGTTTACCGGCATGAAGGTCACTCCGATCACTATCCTGGTGGCGCTGCTGATCGCGGCGGTGGTGGGATTCGCGAGTTCCTTTATCCCTTCCTATCACGCGGCCAAGGTCAACATCGTGGATGGCTTGCGGCACATCGGCTAGGCGAACCATGCAGTCACCAGGAAAAAGACGAGACTAAAAAAATGGCAATTCCTCTTAGCTATAACGTGCGTAACCTGCGACTGCGCAAGAGCCTGACCATCATGACCGCGCTCGGGATCGCGCTCACGGTTGCGACCGCCGTGTTCATCATGGCGCTGCTCGCCGGGCTGGGACGCGCCTTCGCCACCACCGGCGATCCGCTGAATGTGCTGATGCTGCGCAAGGGTTCGGACTCGGAGCTGGCCGCGGGCGGAGTATCGCGCGACGCCATGCAGGTCTTGAAAGATCTGCCCGGGCGTCGCGAAGAACGCCAAAGGCGAGCCTCTGGTTTCGGGCGAAGACATCCTGGTCGTGGTGCTGCCGCGCAAGGGCGGAACTGGAGAGACCAACGTCACCACCCGCTTCCTGACTCCGCTGGGAATCGAGATGCGGCCGCAGATCAAGATCACCCAGGGAAGATGGTTCACGCCCGGACAGCGCGAAGTCGTGGTGAGCAGTTCGATCAACAAACGATTCGAGCACGCGAACATCGGCGACTCGGTGCATATCGGAAAGGGCGACTGGCCGATTGTCGGCATCTTTGACGCCAGCGGCACCGCCCACGATTCCGAAATCTGGGGCGACATCAATCAGCTGGTGACCGACTTCGAGCGTTCGGTGTACTCCTCGGTGCTGGTGCGGGCGACCGATCCGGTATCGGCCCAGGCGCTGAAAAATCGCGGCAATGACGACCAGCGACTGGAACTGAATGGCCTGCTCGAGCCTGACTACTACGCCTCGCAAACCAAGTCGGGAGGTCCGATCAAGATTGTGGGCTGGATTGTCGCCTTCATCATGGCGGTCGGCTCCTGCTTCGCCGCCGCCAACACCATGTACGCTGCGGTGGCGTATCGCGGGCGTGAGATTGCCACCCTGCGCGTGATCGGGTTTTCGCGTCCCAGCATTCTGACTTCGTTCATGCTGGAGTCGCTGCTGTTGTCGCTGCTGGGCGCGACCCTGGGCATCATTCTGATGCTGCCGTTCAACGGCATGACGACAGGGACGCAAAATCAGGTGACGTTCAGCGAGGTGGTGTTCAGCCTGCAGATGACGCCGGCCGTGGTCATGAGTGCGGTCATATTCGCCCTGATCATGGGCGTGGTGGGCGGGTTCGCGCCGGCGTGGCACGCTTCGCGGCGAGATATATTGAGCGCGCTGAGGGATGGGTGGCGGACGCCCACCGACAGCCGGCGGGACGCCGGCGCTACACAAATATGCCGATTGACGCAAAACACGAAGACCTGCGCAGCCTGCGAATTGATCGCACGGCGCGCACCGGTGGCGAGGGCGAACCTCCAGTCTGGGCCCGCCGCTACATCCTCATCGGGATCGCGGTGCTGGTGCTGCTGGGAATTGTTGCGATCTCCTATCGCCTGTTCTCGCACGACGCGCCGGAAGTGGAAGTGGTGCGCGCGTCGGCGCAGAGCAGCGACGTGGGCGGCGTCGTGCTCTCCGCCAGCGGCTACATTGTGGCCCACCACAAGATCAACCTGAATTCCAAAGTGACCGGCCGGGTGAAGTGGATCGGCGTGGAAAAGGGCGACAAGGTCAAAGAAGGCCAGGTCCTGGTGCGCCTGGAAGATGACGAATTCCGCGCCCAGTACGACGCAGGCCAACGGCGCCGCCTCAGAACGCCCGGGCTTATCTGGAAGAACTGCAGAACGGATCTCGTCCCGAGGAAATTCAGCAAGCGCAGCACAATCTCGATGAAGCCCGGGCCACGCTGGTCAACGACAAGATCACGCTCGATCGCACCCGCGGCCTGGTCACCGAAGGCGTGCTGTCGAAACAGGCGCTGGACGATGCCACCGCCAAGTTTGAATCCGACCAGCAGCGGGTGAATTCGCTGGACAAGGGCTTCCAGCTGGCCAAGATCGGTCCGCGGCAGGAAGAGATTGCGCGCGCCCGCGGCGCCCTGCAGCAAGCCCAGGGACAGGCCGACTACGCCAAGTCGCTGCTCGACGCGACCGTGATCCGCGCTCCGGTGACCGGAACGATTCTCGAGCGGGCGGCGGAAAAGGGCGAGCTCGTGACCTCGGGATTCGCCAGCACCGCCGAGGGCGGTCCGCAAGGCCTGGTCGTCTCCCTGGCCGATCTCAACGATCTCCAGGTGGAACTCGATATCGCGCAGGACGATTTCGCCCGGCTCAATCCCAAGCAAAAAGGCGTAGTCACAACCGATGCTTTCCCTGACCGCAAGTACGACGGCGTGATCGCCGAAATGTCGCCGCAAGCCAACCGGGCCAAGGCCACGGTGCAGGTGAAAGTGCAAATTCTGGCTCCGGACTCCTATCTGCGGCCGGACATGAACGCCACCGTCAAATTCCTGGCGGACGAAGGCAAGCAAGTGAGCTCGCAGCCGCAGGGCGTTTTTGTGCCCACCAGCGCGGTCCGTGATCGCGATGGCAAGAAGATCGTCTTCCTCTCGTTCGACGGCAAGGCCACGGCGCGGGAAGTGAAAATTCTGTCGCAACGCAGCGGCGGCGTGCTGGTGCAAGGGCTCAACGGCGGCGAAGACGTAATCACCTCCGGGCCCGCAGATTTGAAAGACGGCGAAAAAATCAAGATCAAGGGACAATCATGAGCGCAGCCACAACCATTCCGCATACCGCCACCCAGACCAAGGTGGTGCAGGCCCGCAACGTCAGCAAAGTTTTCAAGCGCGACGCGTTCGAGGTCAAGGCGCTGGACGATGTTTCCATCGAAATCGGCGGCGGCGAGTTTATGGCCCTGATGGGACCGTCGGGTTCAGGCAAGACGACGCTGCTGAACATGATCGCCGCCATCGACCGGCCCACCGCGGGCGAGCTGCTGGTGCTGGGCGAGAACATCTTCCGCTTCAGCGATTCGCAATCGGCGCACTGGCGCAACGAGCATATCGGGTACGTGTTTCAGACCTTCAATCTGATCCCGGTGCTCACTGCGTTCGAAAACGTCGAACTGCCTCTGCTGCTGACCAAGCTCTCGGCGCAACAGCGGCGCGACCACGTGATGACCGCGCTGAAACTGGTTGGCCTGGAAGAACGCGTCGGCCATCTGCCCAAGCAGCTCTCCGGCGGACAGGAACAGCGCGTGGCCATTGCCCGCGCCATCGTGAGCGATCCGACGCTGCTGCTGGCTGACGAGCCCACCGGCGATCTGGACAGCCACTCCGCCACCGAAGTGCTGGAAATCCTGAAGCGTCTGAACGAAGACTTTCACAAGACCATCGTGATGGTGACGCACGATCCTCATGCGGCTTCCTACGCGCACGTGACCCGTCATCTGGAAAAAGGCATGCTGCTGCCCGGGTAACGAGCGTGTGGCGCGGGCGCCCTCGCCCGCGCGAGCCGTGGGCTACCTCGACCTGGGTTCGGGAGAGCACGACTTTCGTCTGGAAGACGAGGCACTGGCGGCTTCGTGCCGCAGAGGTATCGTCCCCAGTCGCACGATTTCTCGATTGGTTTCGGTTCTGGGTTGCCTACGGCCTCTGGCGGGCGAGGGCGCCCGCCCTACACGAAATCTCTTACAGGTTGGAAACTGGATGGCTGCCGCGGCTGGGAGCGAAGCCGCTGTCGGCGGGATCGGCGACCCACTGCCATGCCCGGCGTCCGTTCTCCCGCACTACCGTTCTGGCTTCGCCGTATTCCACCAGCCGGTTGAGCACCGTGGTGACCGAAGCCAGGGGATCTTTGTGGCGGAGCAATACCGGCGGAATTCTCTGCTGAATGTGTTCGCAGACCTCGCGCGCCCCCAGCGGACGCGCCGCTTCCATCAGCACCATGCGGCAGGCCTTGGTGAAGCCCGGCTGGCGGCCGCCGCTCTTGCGGTCCACCAGTTCCAGCAGTTCTTCGCTGAGCACTTCATCGCCGAACAGGTTGGCCAGTCCGACGATGGTCTGCTTCACCGTCCCGATGCGCTTCATCACATCGGCGCGCTGGCGCATGAGCTGGCGCAATTCCTCGTGCGCCGCCTTTACCACTTCCTGCACGTGAGGATCTGAACTGCCGGGAAGATTTCTGTTTCCCGCGCCATTGCCACTACGCCCGATGTCCATGACCCACCTTCCGGAGCCGAACTACCGGCCTGCCCCTCCGCATTGCGTTGCGGCGCCCGCCCCCAACCACACCACTCCTTGACTTCTGATACGTGATCGCCCGGCCCTTAGTTCCATCTTCCAGCGAAATGATCCATGCCAGTTCGATTCGACCGGCCGGCTCCTGAAAATTACTCAATCGATTTAGTCACCGCTCGATTGAGGCTCGCGCGCAACCGTGTTCTGCTGCTTAGACGTGGTCAGTCAGGGAAAGGTTAAGGCGAAGAAATGTAAAATCGGTGTGACCACTGATGTCCAGATTGATTCGTGATCGGCCTTGCCCAGAGTGCTCTCTTGCCGCGTCAGTCGCCTGGTTCGGGCAATGCGGATTTCCATATTTTCGATTGCGAATTCGCTTCCAAAGTTGGGATTCTGTACCGCAAACCGACGCCTGCGCCGACTTCCTCTCACACCACAAAACGCGACAAATACTGTTAAGCTTGAGGTCTGGATCGGAGTGAAAACCCGGAGGCAAGGCAGGTTCGTCCCTGCTGTCTTCCTTCTTGACAAAACCGAAACAACTGATAAAGTTCGACTTAATTGTCCCAATTTCGATATATCTCCAGGTGCTGACGCATGAAGAACGTTTATGAGGTTCTGAGACAGAAAGAGCTTGAGTTGTCCAGGCTGGAAAAAGAGGTAGAAGCGTTGCGCGTAGCCGCGCCGCTTCTGTCGGAAGACAAGGAAGCCGGTAATGACAACAAGCCGACTTTGGCCGCGACAGCAACCCAGCAGCCCATCCGAATTCCGCAGCCGGCGGTCAATACCGCTCCGCAGGCCGCCCGCGCCGCCGGGTGGGAAGACACCGCCAAGCGCTGGCCGTAGCCGAGTCGTGGGCGAAAGACCTGTCGCAGATGGCAGGCGACGAATCGAATCTGGCCCGGAGCCTGGCTCCGGGCTATAACTTTCTGGGAGCGAATGGGGATGCGGACGGCGTTCGCGCGGCATGCCGAACGCCGGCTGACTGCGACCAGTCGGGACGGCTCGTCACCGGATCGACCGCGGCCGCTGAGCTTCGAGTTGGCCGCAGTCGCGACACAGACAGATCGAGCCAAATATGACCGCTTCGGGACACCCTGCATCGGGCTTCAGCGGAGTTCGCCGCCGCATTCCTCGCTATTCGGTGGCCATTCCGGTTGATATCACGGTGCTGCGTTCCGGAGCGCCCGCCAGCATTCCCGGACGTTCGCTCGATCTCGGAGAAGGCGGCGTGGCCGCGGTGCTGGCGGCGGAACTTCAACTGGGAGAGTGGGTGGCAGTCGAGTTCCAGTTGCCCAATGCCGGCCAGGCGCTGCAGACCAAAGCGGTCGTACGGCATCACAACCAGCTGCGCTGCGGCTTCGAGTTTCTGGGACTGTCGGGCGATCAGCGGTCCATGATCCGGCGCTGGGCGGGAAACAGCAAGCCTCTGCCGATTCTCGAGCCCAAGTGCCGGTTTCGCCTCCCACTCCCGGTCGCCAGCGACCGCTGCCACGAAGATGACCCGCACCCTGCCCGCGGCGCCGGTCATGCCTGCGCGCCGGAAGGCAGTTGCGCCCCGCAATCACGCCCTGGACCGGCTGCTGCGGCTGACGTTGGTCTTGTTGCTGGTGGTTGGCAGGCTGGGCGGCGTGGCAATGGCACCGCGGCTGGCAGCAACTGGAAGCGCGCACGGCAAAAAAAGACGCGCATGCGCAACCTCCCGCCGCCAAGGTTCCCGCGGATGTGATGGAGCGGCTGCTGATCCGCAAAGTCGACCCGGTCTATCCCGAAGCCGCGCGCCGGGCCAATCTGCAGGGTGTCGTGGTGCTCGACGCGATGATCGTCGGCCGACGGCACGGTGGTGAACCTTCATCCCGTCAGCGGCCCCGACGCGCTGGTCTCAGCCGCCATGGACGCAGCGCGCTGGTGGCGCTTCCGCCCGTATCGCGTCCGCGGCGAACCCGCTGCGGTTGAGACCACGCTGTCGGTCGAGTTCCGCCCGTAGAGGGGCGGGAGATGGACATGACATCTGAGCCGAGCGTCGATTCGCTTGCGAGTCGAACCGCGGAGTCGAAGGACCCCTACCATCTTCCGACTGTTGCCGGAGCAGCACAAACAGCCCTACCGCGGGAGCGTGCAGCCTATAGGGGTCCTTCGACTGCGTGTCAGCTTCGCTTCGCGAAGCGGACACTCCGCACAGGAGTGACAAGCCGGACACGGAGTTTGAAAGCCTCGCCTGTTCGTGCTTTGCTTCCTCAGCCCGTCATCTGCGACACTGACTTCGAATCACCAGGCGCCATCATGGGCAGAATCCACGTCCTTTCCGAAAACGTCGCCAACAAGATCGCCGCCGGCGAAGTGGTGGAGCGTCCGGCTTCGGTGGCCAAGGAGCTGCTGGAAAATTCTCTCGATGCCGGCGCAACCCGCATCCGCATTCAGGTTGAAGCCGGCGGCAAGAAGCTGATCCAGATCACCGACAACGGCTGCGGCATGGTGCGCGATGACGCTCTGCTGGCCTTCGAGCGCCACGCCACGTCGAAGATCAAGAACGCGGAAGACTTGCTCAGCGTTGCCACCCTGGGTTTCCGGGGAGAGGCGTTGCCTTCGATCGCTTCCGTCTCGCGTTTGCGGCTGGAAACTCGCGCGCACGACGAAGTCTCGGGAACCATCATCGAGATCAACGGCGGCAAGATCTTCAAAGTGGAAGAAGCGGGGCTGCCGCCGGGAACCTCCATCGCCGTCCGCGACCTCTTCTTTAATATTCCGGCGCGAAAGAAATTTCTCAAGGCCGAATCCACTGAACTCTCTCACATCGCATCGCTGGTGACCCACTACGCCCTGGCCCATCCCGACAAGCATTTCGAACTGCACTCCGCCACCAACGCCATGCTGGTAGCGCCGCCGGTGGCGGGATACAGCGAGCGCGTCTACCAGGTTTTCGGCAAAGAAGTTCTCGACCAACTGATTCCGATCGCCGCAGTGCAACCGCTCGAACGCATCGGCCTGCCGCAACCCCCACCCTGGCGCCGAAAGGAAGAAAGTTCGTGTGGCGCGGGCGCCCCCGCCCGCGAACAGCCGGAAATCGGAAACCAAGCCGAAGATGTCGACGAAGAAGAGGTCGCAGAATCCCCGGACTTCGGAGAATTCCGCGTCCACGGTTTCGTCTCCAAGCCCGAAATCCAGAAACTGAATCGCAACTCGATCTACGTCTTCGTGAACGGACGCCTGATCCGCGACCGCCTCGTCCAGCACGCCATCATCGAGGCCTACCGCAACATCCTGCCGCCCACGGTTTTCCCGGTGGTGCTGCTGTTTCTCGATCTGCCGGCCGGTGAAGTGGACGTCAATGTGCATCCCTCGAAAACCGAAGTCCGTTTTCGCCAGCAGAGCGTGATGCACGATTTTGTGCGCGAGTCGGTCCGCGCCGCGCTGATGAAGGCGCGCCCCGTGCCTCAGTTCGCGGTAGAAATCAGCGCCCATCCCAGTGCCAGTCCGTCGCTGACGGGAGGAAGAGTCTCTTCGCCCGAGGCCGCAGCCTGGCCTTCGCTGACGCGCCTGCCGTGTCGCAGCCGTTCAGTCTGCAGGCGCCGGTTCCGCCGCCGATCAGCGAGCGCTTCCAGTTCGGAGAAGGCATTTCGGTCGACGGCAACGCCGCCCTGTCCCTGGTTCGCGCCCCCGAACCGGTGCCGGACGCGATTGCCGAACGACGGTTGCGCTCCGCCCATTCCCGACGAGGCAGAAGCCCCGGGCGATCTGGCTCCGGCGCTGGCCTCGCTCAAACCGCTGGGCCAGATTCGCGACTCCTTCATTCTCGCGGTGAATCCCGAAGGCCTGTGGATCGTCGACCAGCACGTGGCCCACGAGCGCGTGCTGTTCGAGAAGATCCTGAAGCAGCGAGCGGCGCAAAAAGTCGAAAGCCAGCGCCTGCTGCTGCCGCTGGTGATCGAACTCACGCCGGCGCAGCAAGCCGTCTTCGCCGACATCGCCGACGAACTGGCGAAGAACGGATTCGAAGTCGAACCCTTTGGCGCGCGCAGCGTCGCGGTAAAGATCGCACCTGCCGGGATTGACGCTCACGCCGTCGAGCACATGCTGCACGAACTGCTCGACCAGTTTTCCCGCGAGGAGCAGGCCCTGAATCTGGAGAAGATCCGGGCGCGCATCGCCGCCTCCATCGCCTGCCACGCCGCGATCAAGGTCAACATGCCGCTCGAGCAAAATAAAATGGAATGGCTGCTGGCGGAATTGGCCAAGACCGACTGTCCCATGACTTGCCCGCACGGAAGGCCGGTAGTTCTGCGATACTCGATGAAGGACATTCAGAAGGCGTTCAAGAGAATCTAAGTAAACAGCTATTAGCTTTTAGCCCTTAGCTCTTAGCGAAGTTGTTTCGGCAATCCGTTTAAACTCAAGGCCAGAACTTGAAGCATGGGTAACAAGCTAAAAGCTAAGAGCCAATGGCTAAGAGCTTTTTATGACTGACCAGGAACTCGATCAGCTGCGGCGCGAGAAGTGGCATCTCAACGGCGCACCTCTGCGCACGCTCGACGATGCCCGCCGCTTTATCGAGTCGGTCGGATTCTGCCTGATGTATCCCATGCGAAAGCCGCTGTTGGCTCCTACGTTCATTGGCGCGTGGACGGGATCAGACAAACATCTGCCCATGCAGCAGCATGCTTATGCGGATCCACGGGCGCTTGAAGCTACCGAAATCATGGTCCGACTGCTGCGCAATCATGACGCTTACGAAGCCAATCAGTTTGAAGAGAACAACGCCTTCCTGGTGGCAGGGTCGATATTTCCTTACTTCTACGCGCTGGTCGGGGAACGCAATCCCAAACAGACGCCCCAGCCCAAACCGCGTTCTGAATATTCTCCGCTGGCCTGCGATGCTTTCGAACTGATTCGCCGTGCCGGACCGATCTCGAAGCAGAAGATGCGCGAAGACCTGGGCGGAAGCATCTCGTTTGTCGCTCTCGACCACGCGCTGGGCGAGCTGTGGTCAAAGCTGCGCATCACTCGGGTGGATTACAAGCCGGAGGAAGGCGCGTCCTGGGACGTGCTTTATCGCTGGGCTCCGGATGCGGTCCGCGAAGGCATTGGACTGTCGGTCGGTGAAGCGCTTTCGGCTCTGGTGTCGAAATACCTGGATTGCGTGATCGCCGCCGACCAGCAGGAAGTGGAATCGTTCTTCGGCAATTTTGTCCCCCGCTCGCGGGTGAAGGAAGCGATCAACGCACTACAAGCCGCGCGGGAACTGGATTTCATCCGGGTAGGCAACCGCTCGCTGATCCAACTGGCGCAACCCAAAGCTCCCGTGATCCCCAGGGTCCGCCCGGGAACTGGCAGCTCGGCCCGTCCGGCAAGACCGACGGCACAAAAAAACCGGGCCACGGATTTACGCCGATCCTCACGGATCAGATCAGAAAGAAGAAAATCCGTGTGATCCGTTTAAGTCCGTGGCTAGTGCTTGTCTGACTTACCATTTCATTGCTCACACGTCTATGTACAGGCCACTTGGCCCGGGAAGGTAGGGTTATGCGTCTTTGTCTTCTTTTAGCAGCCGTTTTCGCGCTCTGCGCTGCGTCGTTCGCTCAAACCGCTTCGGCTTCATCTTCAGATTCAATGCCGGCCCTCGAGCACTTCAGCATCGATCAAGTGGACAAGACTCTCGACCCCTGCGCGGACTTTTTCCAGTACGCCTGCAGCAAATGGCTTAAGGCCAATCCAATTCCGCCTGACCAGGGAGGCTGGGGCACATTTAACGCGCTCGCCATCTGGAACGTTGCCGCGGTGCGCAACACGCTGGAAGAGGCGGCGAAGCCTTCTCCCAACCGGACGCCAGTACAGCAGAAAGTCGGCGACTACTACGCCTCGTGCATGGATGAGGACGCCATCAACAAAGCCGGACTCAAACCGTTGCAACCTGTGCTCGACCGCATCGCTGGGATAAAAGACAAGTCGCAGCTTCCCGAGGTAGTCGCTTCCATCCACCTGATCACCCGGCCCGCCAACCTGAGCTTTATCGACGCCGCCTATCAGGGCGTATTGTTCGGGACTTATTCGCAGCCCAGCTTTGACGATGCCCGCGTGACCCTGGCGGCGCTCGATCAGGCAGGCATGGCGCTGCCTGGCCGCGAGTTCTATTTGAATGACGACGCAAAGTCGAAAGAGATTCGCGAGAAGTACGTCAAGCACGTGGCCCGCATGCTGGAGCTCAGCGGCGAGTCTCCGGCCCATGCCGCCAAGGACGCCCAATCTGTTCTGGCGATGGAAACCGACCTGGCCAAAGCTGCCATGGAAATCGTTTTGCGCCGCGATCCCAAGAACCAGAACAACAAAATGTCGCTGCAGCAGGTCCAGGCGCTGACGCCGTCTTTCAACTGGAGCCACTACTTTGCCGCCATGCAGGCCCCCGCCTCGCCGCAGTACATGGTGCTTGCGCCCGGCTTCTTCCAGGGCATGGAAAAGCTGGTGCAGTCGCATTCGATCGAACAATGGCAGGCCTATCTGCGCTGGTCGACACTGAACGGACTGGCGTCGTCGTTGAGTAAGCCCTTCGTGGAAGAGGATTTCGATTTCTTCGGACGCACCCTCGGCGGCACCAAAGAGCTGCAACCACGCTGGCGGCGCTGTTCCAGCTACGCCGACAACGATCTGGGCGAGGCTGTGGGACAGGCTTACGTTGCCAAGTACTTTCCTCCGGAAAACAAAGAGCGCATGCTGCAGATGGTCAAGGCCATCAAGGCTGCGCTCGATCAGGACATTGACGCCGCCACCTGGATGTCGGACCCAACCAAGAAAGCAGCCCACGCCAAGCTGGCCGCGCAGGTGGACAAGATCGGATATCCCGACCACTGGCGCGACTACTCCTCGGTCGAGATCAGGCGCGACGACTTTCTGGGCAACGTGCAGCGCGCGTCAGATTTCGAAATCAAGCGCCGCATTGCCAAGTTTGGCCAGCCCTCCGACCGCTATGAATGGGGCATGACGCCGCCCACGGTCAACGCCTACGAAGATGCCCAGGGCAATACCATCAACTTCCCCGCCGGCATTCTGCAGCCACCGTTCTTTGATGCCGCGGCCAGCGATGCCATCAACTACGGCGCCATCGGCGCCGTGATTGGACACGAAATTACCCACGGTTACGACGACCAGGGACGCAAGTTCGATGCGGATGGCAATCTGAAAGACTGGTGGACCGCTGCCGACGCCGCCAACTACGAGCAGCGCGACAAGTGCATCACCGACGAATACACGCAGGATGTGCCCGAGGCCGGCGTCAAGCAGAATGGCAAGCTTTCCGCGGGGGAAGATACGGCTGACAATGGAGGCGTCCACATCGCGCTTGCCGGTTTAGACAATACGCTGAAGTCGCAAGGCAAGAGTCTCGACAACACGGCGGCCGCCGAGGTCACCGAATTGCAGAACTTCTTCCTCGCCTACGCCAACGTGTGGTGCGGAGAAGTGCGTCCCGAGATTGCTCGCACCGCGGTCATGACGCAGGGGCACTCGCTGGCCCGCTATCGCGTAAACAACGTGCTCGGTAACATGCCGGAGTTCGCCCACGCGTTTGGCTGCCGCGCGGGACAGCCGATGGTCCATGCCAACGCCTGCCGCGTCTGGTGAGTCATCCTGAGCGCAGCGTGGTATTTCGCTTGCGAAATACCACGCGGAGTCGAAGGACCCCTATAAGCGGCAACGCTCCTGCTCTGCGTTGGCTTCTGCAGATTTCTGCACTTAGATGGCCGGCCACCGATTCGCTCATAGGGGTCCTTCGACTCCGCACTGCTTCGCGAAGCGAAGCAGCCACTCCGCTCAGGATGACAGGACGCGGTCTTCCGAAATCACCTTTCCCCCCGTGTACAATTATTACTCCCCGGGATGACCGCAACCTCCGCACGCAAACTCATCATCGCCATTGACGGCCCTGCCGGCGCGGGCAAGAGCACAATTGCGTCGCGTCTGGCCCGCAAACTGGGCTACGTGAATCTCGAAAGCGGCGCCATGTACCGCGCTCTGGCCCTGAAGGCAATCGAATGGGATGTTTCCTTCGACGACGAACCTGCCCTGGTCAAGCTGGCCAATAACACGCGCATTGTGCTCGAACCCGGCACCAGCGGCAATCGGGTGCTGCTTGACGGCCGCGACGTAAGCCTGCGGGTGCGGGAACCCGATGTGACCGAGGCCGCCTCGCGTGTCTCGGTACATCCCGGAGTGCGCCAGTGGATGGTTGCGCGGCAGAAGGAAATGGGAACGGGTGGAGGCGTCGTCATGGAAGGCCGCGACATCGGCACCAAGGTCTTTCCCGCCGCCGACGTTAAGATCTTTCTCGACGCCGACCCGGTGGTGCGCGAGCAGCGGCGCTTGCAGCAACAGAATGTTCGAGGAGCTGCGGCCCATGCCATCGTCGCGGAACTGCGCGAGCGTGATCGCCGCGATCGCACCCGGCCCACGTCCCCGCTGGTCCCGGCCAGCGATGCGCTCCTGCTTGATTCCTCCCAAATGTCGGAAGACGAAGTGTTGCGGCGCGTCGAAGAAGTGGTGCAGAACAAGCTCAAGCAGTGAGACGCGACGTTCTCTCAAAAGACAAGTCACTGCACGGCCCCCTGGTAATGGTCCAGCCAGTCGAGGATGTCTTTCCTCATTAGATCACTCGGCGGGATATGTCCGGCATCGAACACTACATGACGCTTGTTTGCGGGTGGGGTTCCCAGCAAGCGGAACATTGGGTTCTGGGAGGTTTCCATGGGGAAACCATTGTCATAGCGCCCATTGACCATCAGCACCGGCACCTTAACGTGAGGTGCAAAATTGAGCGGGTCCACCTCCGGCAGGGCCTTGCCGAAATCAAAGCCACCCGCCACCAGTACGGCCGATTTGATGCGTGGCTCGACGGACAACATGATCGGCGCTTGAGCTCCGCCCCAACTCAGACCGATGTAGGCAAGATTGTCGCTACGTACGTCCTTGCGGGTTTCTAGGTAGTCTATGGTTCGCCCCAGATCCTTGGACCACGCCACCACATGGTCCCGGTAGAGAGCGGTTGGTTCTTGAATATCAGACGTCAAGCTGTCCCCTCGCTCATAAGTACTCTTGAAGACCGGCATGATTAAGGCCCGCCCGCTGCGCGGCAGAAAGGCAGGGGTTTGTAAGGAAATGTCTTCGCTGGAACGCATCCAAAGGGCATATGAGCCCGGGAAATAAACCAGCGTCTGAAAAGGGGGAGCCGAATTCTTCGGAAGGAATAAAAAGGCGGCGACTCTCTCGTTGCCGTAGGCAGCATCAAACGAAACCTTCTCTTTACGCCAATAGGGCGAACTGTCGTCCTCGGATTCCACGACGACGTTTAAGGGAGTCCTGTCGTAAGCGTATAGGCCTTGGTACGCGCGGAAAACTTCCTCGGAGACCGGCCGTTCCCGACTGAAGTCACGAAAGAGGCCCACCAAGGCGCTTGCGGCCGCTTCCGGAGGAGGATCCATGTATTGCACCAGCCGAAATCCGTCGTCGGCATCCCTTACGATTGGCGGCTGCGCATCCGGTCCCACAAACATATACGGCGGTTCATTCCAAGCTCCGCCTAATAGGTATCGCTTGTCTTTTCCATCCGAGTTCCAGCACCACTCCTTCGCATTGCCAGCCATATCGTAGGTACCATTTGGCGCCACGCCGGTGTAAGTACCAACCACTGCCAGACTTTTCCCGCCAAAGTTGCTGGCAGGCGCAATTAAGTTGGCTGCCTCCGTGTCAGCTGCCCGGTTCCAGTGATACACCGTGGGAAGGCGCTTCCCTACGAACTCGGCATACGCGGCCGCCTCATACCAACTAACACCAGTCACGGGATATTCAGCTTGTTCCTCCGGATAACTGCCGAGTTCCCATGTCGAAGGGCCAAAACGTCCGGTCCGGTCACGGAAAGTGCCAACCGCTTCCTGCCAGGAGATTTCGCGCCCGTTCTTCACGACTTTCTCTTTCCAGTAGCGTTGGGTAGCATAGCCGCCCGCATCAACGAACTTCTTGAAATCGCGGTTCGTCACCTCAAACTTGTCTATCCAGTAGGACGGCACTGTCACGTCCGGCAAACCGTCAAGCTCTGGCATATCAATGTGAAACGTGCCGCCAGGAACCCACACCATGCCCGGTGGCGCCTTGTCTCTTTCAAACAGTGTGAAGTCGAAAGTATGGTTCTTTTCCCAAACTGGGACTCCGAAGGGTCCTGCCTCAACGTTCTCAAATCCATCCTTGCGAATTCGCCACCTGAAAGATCCGAAGGGGATGCGCCGCGACTCAATCGGAGAGCGCCCCAGGTACTGCCACGTATTCCCGTCCCGGTACGGCTTTGTGTAGATATCCGCTCCTTCGGGCGTGGTGTGGATGGTTACCGGACGGGACATGTCTGACCACAGTCTCTCCAGACCAGGGTCATCGGGAATGTACTTCTCCGCCTGTTCTGCCAAAGCTAGCGCCGCGGCGTAATTTCCCTTCTGGGTCAGCTCGACGATTTGAGGAATTGCCTGTTCTTTGGCCCAATGAATTCGTGCGCTATGCCGATAGAATGCAGCTCCCAGCAGTATCACGGTTATGGCCACGACGGCTGCTGAGACGGCGAACTTCGGTTTGCGCACAACCTGAACAATCTGTTGCGACGAACTCGATTCAATCAGGCGCCGCTGGCGGATGCTTTCGAACCTCGTCCGAATTTCCGCCGCCGATGCGAACCGTTTGTCCGGAGATTTCTCGAGTGCTTTGCCAATAAGTTGTTCAAGGTCAGGAGGGATTCGAGGGTTCACCGAAGACAGCGATGCCGGCGTCGCGTGAAGAATGGAATCGCATATCGCGGCAGAGGTTTCGCCGCGAAACGGAAGTGCTCCCGTGCACATCTCGTAGAGCACGACTCCGAAAGAGAACAGATCGGAACGGGTATCAATTTCCTTGCCGAGCACTTGCTCAGGAGACATATAGGCTACCGTCCCCAATGTGGTGCCGGGGCTGGTGAGCCGCTCGTCCAGATCAATGGTTGCCGCGTTGGTCTCCGTTGGCGAGCTGGCTGGTTTCGCCAAGCCAAAATCGAGGATTTTGGCGTGACCCAGTTCGGTGATGAAGATGTTGGCGGGCTTGAGGTCGCGATGAACGATACCCTTCGAGTGCGCCGCATTCAGCGCGTCTGCGATCTGGATGCCCAGCCCGAGGATAGTGTCAACGCCCAGCGGACTGGCGGCGATCCGCTCACGCAGGGTACGGCCCTCGAGAAGCTCCATGGCAATGAAGGCGCGCCCATCCTCTTCGTCAATTTCGTAGATGGTGCAGATGTTCGGATGGTTCAGGGCCGAGGCGGTTTTGGCTTCGCGGCGAAAGCGGCTGAGGGCCTCAGGATTGTTCGCGACAGAATCGGGCAGAAACTTGAGAGCGACGAAGCGTCCGAGCTTGAGGTCTTCGGCCTTGTAGACAATACCCATCCCGCCGCTGCCGATCTTCTCAACAACGCGGTAATGCGAGATGGTCCGCTCGGGCACGCAGGCAGCCTTGGGCTGGCATCTTAGAGGCGGGGTATGGACAAGTCAATAAGTGGAGGAAGACCTCGAACGTCTCCACATCTTATGGCTTTACTGCAAGGGCCGACGTGCTGACCTCTTCGACTGGATCGGAACTGAGCCAGGACGCGGCCCTGGCGTAATATCCCTTGCGCGCGCGGATCTCCAGCTTGTCTCCGCCTTTCCGGGCTTCGATTTTGATGGTTCGATAGTGGCCGTCGGGCGTGAACTCTGAAGGTTTGTAGGAAACGGCGTACCGGCTGCGCAACTCCTCTTCTATTTTCACAAAAGCTTTCGCCACGTCCCTGGGGTTGGAAGGGAACAGCACTCGCCCGCCGGTCTGCTCGGCCAGTTGACGCAGGATTACATTACCCTGGTCAGCGGACATATCTCGCTCCGTCGAGTATCGGGTGTAGTTCGTGCTGATGGTATAGATCGTCACTTCGGCTTCCTGGGCGGCATCGATGGCGCGCCTCAGGCTCACTTCACCGGCATTATTCTGGCCGTCAGACAGCACGATCAGGACCCGCGCCACCATGTCCTTCTCCGGCCGGTTTCGCAATTTCTGACAACCAGCAAAGACCGCGTCGTACAGTGCGGTCCCCCCTCCGGGCTTCAACTGATCTACACCTTCGGACAGAAGGTCCGGGTCGCCGGCGAAATCCTGGGTCACGGTGGGATGATTTTCGAATCCCATAACGAAGCCCAGGTCGCTGTCGCGATTCACTGCCTGATGAAAAAATGCGCTGGCGGCATCCTGCTCAAAGCGGAAACGCGAGGTCACTGAATTGCTGGTGTCGATCGCAACTCCCACCCGCAGCGGCAACGCCTGCTCGGTGCGAAAGCCCAAGATGGCCGTAGGCGTTTTGCCATCGTCCCGCACCGAGATGTCTTTCTGGGAAAGATCGCCAACCGCTTTACCCTTGCGCACCGCCACGAAGTTCACACTGACTTCGTTCACCTGTTTTGTCAGCAACCATTCACCAGAGGACACGGCATCTTCCCCGAAGGCGTTTGTGGCGCAATCAGCGCATCGTTGTGCGTAAGCTACCGGGCCCATCACTGCAAAGATAGCGATAAGTGCGAATAGCCGCAGATGTTGGTTTCGATCTAAGGCTTGCGTACGGACGGAAATTTTTGTTTGCATGACACACCCCACGAATACCCAGCGATTGTTGTCCGTGATAAGTGCATGCCACTGGCCAAACTGGGGAACTTTACGGGGCCGGCCGCTTACCGCTCAACCCGCTGATTCGCGGAACCTTTGTATCCGGGGCCCTGGGGCAGGAATGTCGCAAGCATGAGCGGCGAGGCTGCAGCCTAACGCAACGGTTAGGCCCGCCATCTGTTCGGTTAACAAGAACACTCCGGGAAGGTCAACCGATCAGTTTCGGGCGGATTCTAAGCCCGATTCAAGGGCAAGTCAAAGGGAGCTGCTAACTTGCGCTACCCGTTGGATGGAAGGCGCCGCAGGGTCATCCGCACCGGATGTTGTTGTTACCAATCACTTCGAACACGGACAAAAGGTGGGTAATGCCAAGCAGCTGCCGGATCGGTTTCCCGATATTGAAGAGTAGCAGAGAGCAGCCTGCCGATTTTGCGGAAACGTACAGCCGGACCAGCGTCCCCAGGCCCGTGCTGTCCATGTGGGTCAGATCAGTCAAATCCAGCAGGATCCGTTTGCAGCCCGGGATCAGCTGGCTGACCTCGGTGTAGAGACGATCGTTCACGCCCGCCACCAACCGGCCGCTGCATCGCACTTCGGCGCAGTCATCCATTCGCTCAACCGCAAGGGTCAGGAGGCTTGCGACTGCCTGGTCAGGCATTGGAACATTCCTTCTGAAACGATAATCGAACGGGCTGAAATCGCCGTCGCGAGATTGTACACACTTCTGGAGCCCTGGTTGCTGCTTGACTACGCTCCAAACGGTCCGCACTTGTAACTGTTGGAAACCGGCGTTTACAACAAGAATCCACGGCCATGCAGTAGTTGGGATTTCTCCATCCTCGATTAACCGGACAGCTGCGAGGCTTAACCGTGCGGTTAGCCCGCAACCGGCTGATCAACCAGGCTCACTGCCTGCCTCCGCTCCAAGCTGCCAGTACAACCTACTGCGAAATCAGCGAGTTGCTCGCAACCTTGGAAAATTTTCGCAATCCTCGAGCCTTTGGCCCGCCACCTGCAATCGCAGGACAGGAATTCATTCGCCAAAAGGAGAGCACACATCAATGAGCACGGCACAGGTTCCAACTCTGGACATGAACAAGCTGAATGTATTTATCGGGCAATTCGTAACTGATCTCGGCGCTGCGGTGCATGCCGGCATGGTCGTCATTGGAGAGAAGCTGGGGCTCTACAAAGCTCTGGCCGGGGAGCCCCTGAATTCTGCACAACTGGCCGCCAAGACCAAGACGGATGAGCGTTACATCCGCGAGTGGCTGGCTTCGCAGGCAGCGGGCGGCTACATCACCTACAACGAAAAGACCGGCAAGTTCAGTCTGACGGAAGAGCAAGCTTTCACGCTGGTAAACGAAGACAGCCCGGCATATCTGCCCGGTGCGTTTGAACTGGCTTTGGGTTCGCTGGCCGCGGTTCCGCGGATCACGGAATCCTTTCGTACCGGCGACGGCATGGGCTGGCATGAACATGTTGATGGCGTCTTCCACGGCTGCGAAAAGTTCTTTCGTCCCGGCTATGCCGCGAATCTGGTGAGCGCATGGATTCCCGCCTTACGTGATGTCGAAGGGAAGTTGAAAGCGGGGGCCCGAGTGGCCGACGTGGGCTGCGGGAAAGGTGCTTCGACCATCCTGATGGCGCAAGCCTACCCTAAGTCTCAATTCTTCGGATTCGACTACCACGACAAGTCCATTGAGGCCGCCCGCGAGTCCGCGCGGCGCAACGGTGTCGCCGAACGCGTCACTTTCAACGTTATAAAGGCGAAGGAGTTTCCCGGCAGAAACTACGACCTCGTGACCGTCTTCGATTGCCTGCATGACATGGGCGACCCGGTCGGGGCAGCGGCGCACGTCCGGCAGTCCCTGGCCGAGAATGGCACATGGATGATCGTTGAGCCCTTCGCCAATGACCAGTTGAAGGACAACCTGAATCCCGTGGGCCGGGTCTATTATGGCTTTTCAACCCTGCTTTGCACGCCCTCCTCACGATCGCAGGAAGTGGGACTATGCCTGGGAGCCCAGGCCGGCGAGGCACGCATTCGGGAGGTCGTGACCGCTGGCGGCTTCAACCGTTTCCGCCGAGCGACGGAGACGCCATTCAACATAGTGTACGAAGCCAGACCGTAATTGCTTGACCAGGCGTGTGCGAGGGTAGTGGCGTAGTTCGAGCAAAAACGACCTAGCCTCTTTGTCATTCCGAAGCCGGGCTTATCGGCGAGGAATCTGCTTCCAGCCAGCACCGAAACAGCAGGTTCCTCGCGCGACAAGGCCGCGCGTCGGAATGACAGTTCTTTTAGAGATTTTCAAGCTGGGGGCAAATGGAAAAGTGCTCAGCCCTGAACCGAACTGGCCCAACCGTGAACCTCACTCCCGATTGACTTGCCTTCCTGCGGCTCCTAACATCGCTCCACAGCGTAGCTCCCCCGTGATCGGTCAAACCATCTCGCACTATCGCATCCTGGAGAAACTGGGTGGCGGGGGCATGGGTGTGGTGTACAAGGCCGAGGACCTCATGCTCGGCCGCTTCGTGGCTTTAAAGTTTCTGCCCGACGACGTCGCGCACAATCCGCAGGCGCTGGAACGCTTTCGCCGGGAAGCCCGGGCCGCCTCGGCGCTGAGCCATCCCAATATCTGCACCATCCACGAGATTGCCAGTCACGATGGACAGTGGTTCATCGTGATGGAGTTTCTGGATGGCGAGACCTTGAAACACCGCATCGGCGGACGCCCTCTGGAACTGGAAGCTCTGCTTTCCATCGGCACCGAAATTGCCGATGGGCTGGACGCGGCGCACGCCCAGGACATCGTCCACCGCGATGTGAAGCCGGCAAACATTTTCATCACCAAGCGCGGACTGGCGAAGATTCTCGACTTCGGCCTGGCGAAAATGAGCGCTGGGCAGCGGCCCGCGGGCGTGCCGGACTCGGACAGTCCCACCGTGCTCAAGGACCTGACTGTGGTCGGAAGCATGATGGGCACGGTCGCCTACATGTCGCCGGAACAGGTTTCCGGCAAACCGCTTGACGGACGCACCGACATATTCTCTTTCGGCGTGGTGCTCTACGAAATGGCCACCGGCCGCCAACCCTTCGAACGCGAGACTACGGGATCAACCTTCGGAGCCATCCTGTACGAGGCGCCGATTCCGCCAGTGCGCCTGAACCGTGAACTGCCATCGCGACTGGAAGCCATCATCAATAAGTCGCTGGAGAAGAATCGCAAGCTGCGCTACCAGTCTGCTGCCGAGTTGCGCAACGACCTGCAGAAGCTGAAGCGCGACACGGATTCCGGGCGGTCAGTGCCATCACCGGCGCGGACCCCGTTCAGCATTGATGCCGGTGATGCCCTCGCGTCGATGACGAGACCATTGATGACGTACCCGGCCACCCCCGGCCACGTGGGGACGGCCGCCCCCGGCCGTCCAGGCCGAGCAAAGCTCGGCTGGGTTGTGATCGCGGCGTTGCTCATCGCATCCGCAGCAGGAACCCTCTACTACCGCTCGCACCGGCCTAAAGCCCTCAGCGAACGCGACACCATCGTTCTCGCCGATTTCGCCAACTCCACCAGCGATCCCGTCTTCGACGACACGCTCAAACAGACTCTCAGCGTCGCCCTGCGCCAGTCGCCGTTTCTCAACGTTGTTTCCGGCGGCAAGGTGGGCGCGACTCTCAAGTTGATGACTCGCCCCGAGGACACGCCGCTCACTCCCGAGGTCGCGCGCGAAGTCTGCCAGCGTGCCGGCAGCAAGGCCTACATCGCGGGACAGATCGCTCCTCTCGGCAATCGCTATGTGATCGGCCTGAACGCGGTGAATTGCCGCAGCGGAGACACGCTGGCCCAGGAGCAGGTCAGCGCCGCCAGCAAAGAGAAGGTGCTCGACACGCTGGGCGATGCCGCAGCCCGGTTGCGCGGCGAATTGGGCGAGTCGCTGGCCACGGTGCAGAAATTCGATGTGCCTCTCAGCCAGGCGACGACATCGTCGCTCGAGGCACTGAAGGCTTTCAGTCTCGGAGTCCGCGCGGGCATGCAGAAGAGCACGACGCAGTCGATCGCCTACTATCAACGCGCCGTCGAACTCGACCCGAATTTTGCCGCCGCCTACCGGGGATTGGCCAACAGCTACGCCAGCCTGGCTGAACTCGGACGAGCCAGCGAGTATCAGGGCAAGGCCTTCGAGTTTCGTTCCCACTCCAGCGAGCGGGAAAAACTTGCGATCGCGGCTGACTACTATCGCTTCGTGACCGGCGAACTCGACAAGTCGGCCCAGACGTATCAGGAGTGGATTGAGAATTACCCGCGCGACGATGCCGCCTACAGCGCACTCGGCATCGCCTACGCCTCGCTGGCGCAATACGACAAAGCTGCGGAAGCGCACCGCGAGAATCTTCGTCTCGCGCCTGACGTGGGCGCTCCCTACATGAACCTGGGCAACTGCCTGCTGGCACTGCAACGCTTCGACGAAGCGCGCCAAATCGCGAAGTCGGCGCTGGCCCAGAACTTCGACGACTACATCCTGCGCAACGAACTCTACGCGCTGGCTTTTCTCGGTCAAGACAACGCCGCCATGGACGAACAGGCAGCGTGGTTTCGCAGCCAGCCGGACTCTGAACATTTCGGTCTGGCGCTCGAATCTGACACCCAGGCCTATTCCGGCCACCTGAGCAAGGCGCGGGACCTCACCAAGCAGGCGATTGAATCCGCAGTGCGAAACGACAGCAAGGAAAACGCCGCGATCTGGCAGGACAATCAGGCGCTGCGCGAAGCGGCTTTCGGCAACCTGGCAGAAGCGCGAAGCAACGCCGAAGCTGCGCTCAAGCTGGAGCCGGGCAGTCAAAGCGTGCAGCTCGAAGCCGCTCTGGCACTCGCCATGGCAGGAGAGAATGCGCGGGCAGAATCCCTGGCGCGAGATCTGGACCATCGCTTCCCTCTCGATACTCAGGTGCAGTCGCTCTGGCTGCCGGCAATCCAGGCGCAACTGGAGTTGAACCGAAAGAATCCGGCCGCTGCCATCGATCGTCTCGAAGCTTCTTCGCGCATTGACCTGGGGCAAATCCAGTTCATCAACAATATTTCCTGCCTGTATTCGGTGTACATCCGGGGCCAGGCCTATCTCGCGGCAGGAAAAGGAAGCGAAGCCGCTGCTGAATTTCAGAAGATCGTGGACCACAGCGGTATCGTCTGGAACTGCTGGACTGGCGCGCTGGCCCACCTCGGACTGGCGCGTGCCTATGCGCTCTCAGGAGACACGCGCAAAGCGCAAGCGGCGTACCAGGACTTTCTGGCTCTGTGGAAAGATGCGGATGCGAATGTCCCAGTGCTGAGGGAAGCCAAAGCTGAGTACGCAAAGTTAAAAACGCCCTAACCTTGTCATCCTGAGCGGAGTGGCTGCTTCGCGAAGCGAAGCAGCCGCGGAGTCGAAGGACCCCTATGAGCTAGACCGCAGCCGGCAGCTTCGGGTGTTCGCACTACAATGGAAGGTTCTGAAATAGTTCCCTACGTCTGAAATGAGAGTAGTGCCGCTGCTAGGGGTCCTTCGACTTCATCGGCCCATTCGCTCGCGAATGGGCCGATTCCGCTCAGGATGACAGTGCGCAAAATGGAGGACGGGCGTCCCGCCCGTCTCCTTCGCGCAATTCCCGACGCGGGACACCTTCCTCGAAGATAGTTCGTCCATCACAGACAGCGTCCGATCCCAGTGCTATACCAAGCAAGTCCCCGTCTCCAGTCTGGACTCGTCCACGATTCGATTCAGCTGTGGGTGCGAGTCTATGCGGAGCGTCTGTCGTATCTTTATGTGCGGCCTGTGGTTCGCCACGGCAGCTTTCGCCCAGGACACTGCCACCGGTGCGATCCGCGGAACTGTAGGGGATTCTGCCGGCGCGCGGATCGGCGCTTCCAGCATTGTGCTGGTGAATTCAGCCACCAACTTCCGCTACTCCACGACCACCGACAGTTTTGGCCGCTTCGCCTTCGAACTGCTTCCCCCGGGAGACTACTCGGCGCGCGCCGAATCGCCGGGCATGTCGCCGCAGACCACGCCGGGCCTGCATGTGGATGTGGGCGGCACCACCGAACTCGTATTCAAACTGGCGGTCGCCGGAACCAGGGAAACGATCACGGTTTCAGGCGAACCGCCGCTGGTCGAAAGCCAGCCCAGCGGACTCTCCGCGCTGATTGACGAACGGGCCATCAACGAACTTCCGCTGAACGGACGGCGCTACACCGACCTGGCCCTGCTGACTCCGGGCGTGACCCAGGATCCGCGCGGTCTGACTTCAGGATCGAATGGCGACCTTGCCTTCGGCGGCATTCGCGGCTTCCAGTCCAGCTATCTGGTGGACGGCGGCGACAACAACAACGCCTTTTTCGGACAGGCCCGCGGCCGCTATCGCGCGCCCTATCAGTTCTCCAACGAAGTGGTGCAGGAGTTCCGCGTCTCCTCAAATACCTACGGCGCCGACCTGGGGCGCGCCGGAGGCGCGGTGGTGAATGTGGTCACCAAATCAGGTTCCAACCGCCTGCACGGAACGGATTTCTATTTCGTGCGCGACAGCGCCCTTGCGGCCACGCATCCTTTCATGGATTTCAAGCCTCACGATCAACAGCAGCAGTTCGGCTTCACCCTGGGCGGCCCGGTCCGGCGCAACCGCGCGTTTTTCTTTGCCGGCTTCGATCAGCACATCTTCCACATCCCCAATGTGGTGCGCTTTATCAACGGAAGCTCGGTCGTGGTTCCCCAACCTGGCGCTGGTCCCGAAACTCCGGGCGATTACGAAGCCACGACCAGGCGCTGGTATTCGCCACCGCGGCAGACCTGTCGAAGCAAGCTGGCACCTTCCCGTCGTCCATGATTGGCAACGCCGGCTTCTTCAAACTGGACTTCGTGCTCAATCAGCACAACAACCTCTCCCTGCGGCTGAACACGTCGCGCTACTACGGACACAACAACGTGTTCCTCGATCCCGCCAGCCCGTTGACCGCCTTCGGCATCAGCGACAATGGCGAAGAGGATGTCTCCACAGAAAGCGGGGCGCTGGCTCTCACCAGCAATCTTTCCTTCCGAGTCGTAAGCCGCTTCCACGCGCAGTTCTCGCGCGACTTGCAGTCCTCGACCGCCAACAGTACCGATCCGCTAACCAAGATTCCCGGCATTATCGAGGGCTTCGGACGCTCATCCATTCTTCCCCGCCAGACTCGGGAACACCGCCTGCATCTGGCCGAAACTTTGAGTGTGGAAGGCAAGAGAAATTCCTGGAAGTTCGGCGGCGACGTGCTGCTGACCTGGATCTACAACTTCTTTCCCTCGCTTAGCGGTGGAGAGTACCTGTTCAATCCCATCAAGGTAAATCCGTTCACCTTCGAACCTCAGGAAGCGGGCCTCGAACTCACGCCCCTGCGCGCCTACGCGCACCAAGTCCCTCATTATTACTTGCAGAGTTTCGGCCCCTCGGCCACAAATCCCGACACCAACGAGTACGCGGGATTTATGCAGGACACGATCCGCGTCTCCGATCACTTCGCCCTGAGCCTGGGGGCGCGTTACGACCTGCAGACTTTTACGACGAAAGGTTTGCAGTCGAATCCGCTGTGGCCGGACGCCGGCCGCGTGCCCTACAACACCGTCAACGTCGGGCCGCGCGTTGGGCTTGCGTACTCGATCGGAAACGAGCGGCCGCTGGTGATCCGCGCCGGTTTTGGCCTCTTCTACACTCGCATTCCGCAGATCTACACTTCCGCGATTCAGAGTGAAAATGGCCTGACAGGAAATTTTCTCTTTCTGAATAACAACAATTTTTTTGATCACCAGGTATTTCCCCAGTATCCCAACCCGCTGGTGAACTGTCCGGTGACTTCGACGAATTGCCAGTTGCCGTCGGGCCTGGCGCAACTCGAGCAGGCGGATGTTTCCGCCTTTTCGCACAATTTCAAGACTCCCCGGGTGCAACAAGCCAGCCTCAACATCGAACGCGAAGTGGCGCATCGCACATCGGTGGGAATTTCCTACATGTACGTGCATGGCGTGGACCTGATCCGGGCGCGGGACGTGAATCTGCCGCCGCCGGTCAACGTTTCTTATCCGGTGTATGACGCTTCGGGAACAAATTTTCTGGGCACTTACTACGATGTCGACTCCTTCTCGACCGTGCAACCGACGCGGACGCTGACTTGCCCGTTTCCGCCCTGCATCAATCCGCTGGCGCGTCCCATTCCGCAACTCGGATCCATCAATGTTTTCGAGAGCGCGGCCTCGAGCGTCTATCACGGCGCAACGCTGTCGATTCGCCGCCGCATGACCAGCGGCGTCTACTTCATGTTGTCGTACACCTTCGCGCACGCCATCGATGACGGACAGGACGCGCTGGTAGCGGGGCATCCGGCCAGCGTGCAAAATTCGTACGCGCCCAATGCAGAAAAAGGACCGAGCGTCACCGATCAGCGGCAGCGCTTCGTGCTTTCGTTTGTCGTGGCGCCCAAACCCTTTCATCGCGACCACGAGTGGCTGGGATTGTTTTTCAACAACTGGAAAGCGTCGAGCGTAATCACGGTCGGCAGCGGGAGGCCGATAAGCGCCACGGTGACCGGCGATGCCAATCAGGACGGCAACAACAACAACGACCGCCTTCCCGGCGAGTCTCGCGACTCTCTGCTTGGACCCGACTATGCCACCACCGACCTGCGACTCACCCGCCGCATCTACGCCGGCGACCGGGTAAAGCTGGAGCTGATGGCAGAGTCCTTCAACCTGCTGAACCGCGACAACCAGCGCGTCCAGATCACGCAGGACGGTTTCATCAGCAACGCGGCCCAGTTCGTCGAGACGGATAAGACCATTGGAATCAATATCTTTCCTGCCCAATACCGCGTGCCCTCAAGCTTTCTGCAGGCCACCGACGCGTATGCGCCGCGCCAGATCCAACTTGCCCTGAAGCTGATCTTCTGAGCCAGAACCGTTCCGTCGATGGCTGCCAGCAGCATTTTCACTGGGCGAAAATGCCATATACCACTTGACTTGCGGTGGGAACCTTGCGATAACTAAGCCCGTCCAAACGGGACCGGTTTGGGGGTGTAGTTCAGTTGGCAGAAGTAAGACTTCAAGAGGGCGAGTCCCTCGAAAATGCATTGCGTCGCTTCAAGCGCAAGGTGCAACAGGAAGACATCATCAAGGAGGTCAAGCGTCACTCCTTTTACCTGAAGCCGGGCGAGAAGAAGCGCGTGAAAGAAGCACTGGCGCGCAAGCGCAGCCGAAAGAAAGCGCGTAAAGAACAGGACTGAGGTTCATGGGCTGCCACGCCAAGTGGTGGCCCATTTCCTTGCTTGCAACAAATTGTAAAGATTGTAAAGCAGTAATCCATGTCGTGGTTTGGCATGGCGGGCCGAGTCCAGGGTACATATTCCAGGGCGTTAGCTTGAGGGGGCAACGATCCTGAGTCCACGCGCGTCACGTAACTCGTCTGCGAGGTCTCGGGGAATGGGGTGAAGGGAGCATCTCTCAAATGGAATTTCAGGACAAGGTATTGAAGTGCATCGACTGCGGCGCGGATTTTGTCTTCACCGCGGGCGAACAGCTGTTCTTTCACGACAAGCAGTTCAAAAACGAACCCAAACGCTGTAAGGCTTGCAAGACCAAGCGAGTGTCAGTATTGGGGGCCGCGCCTTCGGGGCAAGGCAACGGCTTCGCGAAGGTGGAAACCCGCACCACCTGCTCGGAGTGCGGCAAGGAAACCACGGTGCCTTTCAAGCCAACCCAGGGACGTCCGGTATTCTGCCGGGAGTGTTTCCAGCAGAAGCGGCAACCGGCCTCGGCTTGATTTTGAACTAGAACCCAGTAGACGATTCCAGAGTCGGCGGCTAGCTCACCTTCCTCCCGCTTCCCGATTCCAAGGCGAATCTCGTCTGCCCGTGGCGACGTCCGCGTGGCGGAACCAGGCGGCTTCGTGTCTTCATCGCGTCCGCGTCGAAGCGGCGCACGCTACGTTAGTATAGAAATGTGGCAACTTTCTACGTGGCAAATTTCGGCTGCCGGGCCACCCAGGCCGACGGCGCCGCCATCGAACGCCAGTTCCGGGAGCGCGGCCTGGAGCGAGCCGGACGAGCCCGCGCACGCCGGACTCGTCGTTCTCAACACCTGCACCGTGACCGCCGCCGCCGATCAGGACGCTCGCGCCGCCATCCGCCGCATTCATCGTAAAAATCCCGACGCGCAGATCGTGGTCACCGGCTGCTACGCGCAACGCGCTCCGGAAGAAATCGCCGCCCTGCCCGGCGTAACCCAGGTGATCGGCAACTCGCACAAGCATCAGCTGGCGGAACTGGCGGGAGTCGGACTTCGGACCTCGGACGTCGGACCTCGGCCTCTCGATCTTGGTCGTCAGGCAGTCTTCGAAAGACTTCGTCCCGCATGACGCAGCTTGACGTCTGAGGTCCGAGGTCCGAAGGTCCGACGCCCGAAGTCCGATCTTCGTTTCCGACATCTTCGCCCATACCGAACTCCAGGCCGCGCCGGTCTTCGACGCCGCCAACGAGCGCACTCGTCCCAACCTGAAGGTGCAGGACGGCTGCGACAACCGCTGCTCGTTCTGCGTGATTCCCTACGTCCGCGGACAGAGCCGCTCGCTGCCGCTGGACGAAGTGATTCGCGAAGTCGAAACGCTGGTGAGCGCAGGCTATCGCGAAGTGGTAATTTCCGGAATCAACCTGGGCCGGTGGGGAAGGGACTTGGCCGGCAGCCCTCAGCTCGAGCTCAGCTCTCAGCTTCAGCTCGAAGACCGGCCAAAGACCAACGACCAACGGCCAACGACCGGTTTTCGAAGACCTGGTCCGCGCCATTCTGTCCGAAACCGCGCTGGAAAAACTGCGCATCAGTTCGGTCGAACCCATGGACTGGAGCGACGAACTGATCCGCATGATGGCCCAGTCTCCGCGCATTGCCAAGCACGCGCACGTGCCCCTGCAGTCCGGCAGCGATGCGGTCCTGCGCCGGATGCATCGCAAATATCGCCCCTGGCACTATCGCGAGAAGATCGAGAAGATTCGTGCCGCCATGCCCACGGCCGCCATCGGGGCGGATGTGATGGTGGGCTTTCCCGGCGAGATCCGAAGCTGAATTCGAGGAAACGCGCGCGCCTGGTGGAAGATCTTCCCTTCACCTACCTGCACGTTTTTACCTACTCCGCGCGTCCGGGAACTCCGGCGGCCGCCGATGGGCAAACAGGTTCCGGTACACGTGGCTCGCGAACGCAACCGCATCCTGCGCGAACTCGTCGCAGAAAAGAAGCTGGCCTTCATGAGTAGTTTTGTCGGCAAGCCGGTTGAGCTCATCACCCTGAACGTCACCGGCAGCGATCGCGAAGGCGAATACACCGAAGGACTCACCGACAACTACCTGCCGGTACGCCTGCGAGGAAATCACCCTCCCAACCGCTGGATTCCGGCAAGGATCGAGAGAGTTTCAGACGGAGCGCTGCTGGGAATCGCCAGCTAGGGTCGAGCCCACCCGGAAGTGAGCCTGCTCATTTTTTCGCGACTAGCCGGTCCGCAATCTTGTCGTACTTGCTCTGGGGCAGAATGTCGACGAGTCACCAGTTCGCTCGGATCATCGTAAGGACGCCCCGCAATCACTCTATCCGCCTCCGCCCCGGTCACGCCCGGCAAGCTGATCAACTGCTCGCGGGTCGCGGTGTTCACATCGAGCGGCTTGTCGCGGCTCCAACCTTCGCGCACTCCGGCTGCGACGGCCTTGGCGTCGACCTTCAGTTCAGCGGTAGCGCGGGCCGTCTTCTCTTTCAGTTCCTCAGGATTTTGATTCTGGGTGCAGGCCGCAAGTCCGCACAGCAGGACGACCGCGACGACGAATATCTCGCGAGGAAATCGCATGTCCATTTCACCTCGGGTCTTGGATGAATTTCACTCTCTGCCGGTTGGCTAGCGTTCGCAAGCTCAGAGTCATCGGCGCCCGAATACTTCCTTCAGCAGGTTCGTGGTCTGCGCCGCCGGATCCTGGCGAATCTTGCGTTCTTCCTGGCCCAGTTCGAAAAAGAGTCCATCGAGAGCCTTGGCCACGACGTAATGGCTGATGTCGAGGTCCTGATTTCTGGCGAAGGGAAGGTCTTTGTACTGCGAGACCAGGGCGTTGTATTGCTGGGTGACGCCGTTCTTGGCCATCGTCTTTTCCACCACCGGCCGGAAGGCGGCCGTGAGCTGCGGCGTGGTCTTGTCCTTGAAGTAGTTGGTGGCCGCGGTGTCACCGCCGGAGAGAATTCGGCGCGCGTCGTCGAAGCTCATGGCCGTGATGGCGTCGATAAAGATTTTTCGCGCCGCCGGAGCGGCCGCCTCCGCGGCCCGATTCATGCTCAGAACAAAATCGTCCACCTTGGGCCCGTAGCCCACCATGCGCAGACCTTTTTCCAGGGTTCGCAGATTGCTGGGCATCAGAATCTTGATGTCGGGATTGCCGAAATATCCGTTGGGACGCCCGGTAAGTTTCACCGACTGCTCCGCGCCGATCTGCAGGGCCTGTTTCAAACCCGAAGAAATCTTGGTATCGCTGAGCGTCGCCGTTCCCAGCCCGAGGCGTTTGGCAATCTCCCCCACCTGGGAAAAGGACAGCGTCGTCATCAATAAC
The DNA here is from genome assembly GCA_963816865.1 of Terriglobia bacterium. GTDB lineage: Bacteria > Acidobacteriota > Terriglobia > Terriglobales > Acidobacteriaceae > JAIQFF01. The sequence continues at coordinate 124,598 of CAWFMU010000004.1, read as the reverse complement.
AGGCTCGGCACCCAACAATAGGCTGCGCTTCATTTTTGGTACTCCTCTATCCCATTGAGTAGAACTGGTTCCGCAGCGATATCCAAAGAAAATTTTCCATCAGGCTACCCCGAACCGGGTTTTCGCACCTAAGCTCCCGACGTTACACGAAATCGCCTTGTTGCGATTTAACTTTTACGAGGAGCAATCATGGGAAACGAAACCGAAAAGAACCAGCAGAACCCGGGACAGCAGCAGAACAATCCTGGAAACCAAGTTGACCCCAACAAGAAGAATCCGTCACAGAGCGGAGAACAGGTCTACAATCCGCAGGATCCGACCTCGAAAAAGCCTGGCCAGGACAGCGGCACGACTGATCGTTCGGACCGGAAGGGTCGGAAGACGTTGAAAAGCGCCGCGCATCCTAACCGGGATCGCGGACGAAGGACAGAAGCCACGGCAAACCGCCGTGGCTTTTTCCGTTAGTACGCGCCACGACCGCCGAGACGGCGACGGGCCATGCTATACTTTTTCTCTATCTCATTTGCCCGGTTAGCCGACGGAGGGTTGTATCGATAAACGCTTTATCCGCACAAACGATCGCATTCGGGCGCGGGAAATCCGCGTGATTGATGACGAAGGCCAGCAGATCGGCATTTTGACTCCCTACGATGCGCTCAAGATGGCCCGCGAGAAAAACCTGGACCTGGTAGAGATTTCGCCCACCGCGACTCCTCCCGTATGCCGAATCATGGACTATGGGAAGTTCCTGTACCAGCAGGAAAAGAAAGAACGCGAAGCCAAGAAGCATCAGAAGGTGATCGTGGTCAAGGAAGTGAAGTTCCGCATCAATGTGGACGATCACGACTACGAGACCAAGAAGAACCACGTGCTGCGCTTCCTCGACGAGGGAGACAAGGTCAAGGCGACGATTTTCTTCCGCGGACGGGAGATGACGCGCACCAACCTGGGACGCGAAATCCTGGAGCGGCTGATCAAGGACATCGCCGACAAGGGCATCGTGGAGTTCCGGCCGCGACAGGAAGGCAACACGCTGCACGCCATCCTGGCGCCGAAAAAAGATGCCGGACAGAAGCAGCCCGCGCAGTCGCAACCGGCCCCGGGCCGGGTAAATCAAGCTTAAGAGAACGCAATTGGCAATAGCAATTGGCATTTAGCCAAGTCGGGCAAATGCCGGTGTGGCCAATTGCTAATTGCAATGCTGTACCGAGGATTTATGCCAAAGCTAAAAACACATAAAGGCGCCGCCAAGCGCTTCAAGAAGACTGCCACTGGCAAGGTCAAGCGCCATCATTCGCACTTGCGCCACATGCTGACTTCGAAGAACAAGAAGCGTAAAGGCAAGTTGAGCCAGGCCGTCCTGGTCAGCGACGCGGACACACCCAAGATCAAGCGAATGATTCCGTACTAGAAGTTTTGTGTTTGTGTGGCCGCGGGCGACTCGCCCGCGTGCAGGGCTGCAATCAAGTTCGACCAGCGGCCCAGGCGTGTGAAGAGGCAATCAGACCTTCAAGTCTCCTACCTCCAGCCGCCGTAACTTGAAATTAAAAAGGAGCTACCCATGCCTCGCGTAAAACGGGGAACCAAACGCCGCGCCAAGCGCAAAAAGATACTCGACCGCGCCAGCGGCTATTTCCTCACAAAATCCAAACTCTACCGGTCCGCCAAAGAAGCCGTTGAACGCGGCCTCAAGTTCGCCTACTCCGGACGCAAACAGAAGAAGCGCCAGTACCGCTCGCTCTGGATCGTGCGCATCGGCGCCGCCGCCAAACTGAACGGGATGAGCTACAACCAGTTCATCCACGGGCTCAAGGTGGGCGGAGTGGAACTGGATCGCAAGATCCTGGCCGACCTGGCGGTGAACGATCCCGGCGCGTTTAAGAGCCTCGCCGAGCAGGCGAAGGGCGCCCTCGGCGGGGCAGCTTAAACCAGCCTTTAGCAATTAGCTCTTAGCCTTTAGCTTCCCCGAGCGCAACCTCGGCTGCGCCGAGCGCTGCTATTCTTGCCCGGCGCCAACTGAGAACCGAGAACTCATAACTGTTCTTATGTACTCCGTCCCTAAACTCAAGAGCTTCTCCGCGGCCGCGCTGGACAAGGCGGTCGAGAAGCTGCTGGCCGCGCTGAAGCAGGAGGCCTCGGCCGTCAAGAACGAAGCCGACTGGAAAACCTTCCGCGATCGCTGGATGGCGCGCAAGAACGGTGTGCTCACCGAGATCAACGATCTCTGGCTGAAGGCGGCGCCGAAAGACGCCAAGCGCGAAGTGGGACAGCGCGTCAACGAGATCAAGGCGATCGTCGAAGAAGCGGTAGCAAAAGCCGAGGACTGCCCAGCGGTCGCCGCTCGAGCCGCGATCTTCGGCGAAAACTGCGATCTGATGCTCTCGACATCACCCTCCCCGGCATTCGTCGTCCTCTCGGCTCCGAGCATCCCGTGATCAAGACGATGCACGAGATCGTCTCCGTCTTCCGCAATCTCGGCTACTCGGTTCAGGAAGGGCCGGTGATCGAGACCGACTACTACAACTTCGAGGCGCTCAATTTTCCGCCCAACCATCCGGCGCGCGATACCCAGGACACGCTGTTCATCGCCAGTCAGGAATCGAAGCCGCAGCGCGACCGGCTGCTGCTGCGCACCCACACTTCGCCGGTGCAGATTCGCACCATGGAGAAGATGAAGCCTCCGGTCAGGATTGTGATTCCGGGCAAAGTGCACCGCAACGATCCTCCCGACGCCAGCCACTCTCCCATGTTTCACCAGGTCGAAGGTCTGGCCGTCGATACGAACATTACCTTCTGCGATCTGAAGGGCACGCTCGACCACGCCATGAAGGCGCTGTTCGGATCGAGCGTGAAGACCAGCTTCCGGCCGTCGTTCTTCCCTTTCACCGAGCCCAGTGCGGAGATGATGGTGTCTTGTTTCATCTGCGGCGGCAGCGGCAAGCGCGGCTCCGAGCCCTGCCGTCCCTGCAAGCAGACAGGATGGATCGAAATTCTCGGCTGCGGCATGGTGGACCCGAACGTGTACGGCTTTGTCGACTACGATCCCAAAAAAGTCAGCGGCTTCGCCTTCGGCATGGGCGCCGACCGCATCGCGATTCTGAAATACGGCGTGGATGACATTCAGTTGTTCTTCAACGGGGATGTGAGATTTTTAGAACAGTTTGGGTAAGAAGCTCTCAGCCGTCAGCTCTTCAGCTCTCAGTGACCCTTTCTAGCGAACATGACGAAAGTGGGACATGAGACTGAAAGGCTGAGAGCTAAAAGCTGAAAGCTAAATGAAACTTTCTCCTGCATGGCTGCGTGAGTTCGTGGATGCCAAGGTGGACGACCGCCGCCTGGCGCAGGACCTCACCTCGGTTGGCATTGCCGTCGAGAGCATCAGCGGCGAAGGCAAGAACGCTGTCTTCGAAATGGAGATTGGCACCAATCGCCCTGATGCCATGAACCACTACGGAGTCGCGCGCGAAGCTTCGGTGATCTACAACCTGCCGCTGCGGAGCTGTCGATTCGAAGTTGCCCCCGGCGACTGGCAAAGCCGATTTCGTCGTCGAAATCACGGACAAGGCCGGCTGCGCCCGCTACACGCTCTCGCATCGTTCGCGATGTGAGTATCAAGCCATCGCCCGAAGCGATCGCGAAACGGCTGATGCTGGTCGATCAGCGACCCATCAACAACGCCGCCGACGCTACCAACTACACGCTGTGGGAAATGGGGCATCCCACGCACGTCTTTGATCTCGATCTGCTCGCAGGCGGCAAGATTCTGGTGCGGCGGGCGTTCAGCGGCGAAACGCTGAAGACGCTCGACGGCGTGGAGCGCAAGCTTACGCCGGAAGATCTGGTCATCGCCGATGCCGTGAAGCCGGTTGCGCTGGCCGGAGTCATGGGCGGATTCGACACCATGATCACGGACAAGACGCGCAACATTCTGATCGAGGCGGCCTGGTTTGATCCGGCAACGATCCGCAAGAGTTCGCGCCGCCACGGGCTGCACACCGATGCGTCGCATCGCTTCGAGCGCGGCGCCGACTTTGAGGCCACGACCAAAGCCTGCGATCGGGTAGCTGGGCTGATTCTCGAATCGGCCGGAGGCAAGCTGGCCGGCGGCATCATCGACGCGGTCGCGCGGCAAGTCGATCTGGCTCCCGTGGCTCTGCATCTTTCCGAAGTTCACCGCATTCTCGGCGAGAAGCTGGAGACCAACGAAATTTTCCGCATTCTCCAGCAACTGGGTTTTGAGCTGATGCCGGAAAGAGGAGGCGATCCGGATTTCACCGTCCACATTCCCAGCTGGCGCCTGGATGTGGAACGCGAGATCGATCTGGTCGAAGAGATCGCGCGCCTGCATGGCTTCGACAAGTTCGCCAATACGCTGCCCGCATTTGCCGGCGCCGTGGTGGAGACCCCTGACGCCGAAAAAGATACGAAGCTTCGGTCTGATTTGCTCGCCCTCGGCTACGACGAAGCCGTGTCGCTGACATTTATCTCGCATGAGGATGCCGAAACATTTTCTTCGGCGCGGGTGATCGAACTGGCCAATCCGCAGAGCGAAGAGGCATCGGTCATGCGGAGTTCGCTGGTGCCGGGCATGCTCAACATGCTGGCCTACAACCTCAATCGTGGCGCGGACAACGTGCGCCTGTTTGAAGCGGGCTCCGTGTTTGAAGCGACCGGAAACCGGGACCGTCGAGCCCAAACGCATCTGCATGGGCGCAACTTCCCCGACCGAGCAAAAAGCGCAAGGATGGGGCACTCGCGACGGAGGATTTTTTGATCTGAAGGGCGATGTGGAGAACTTGCTGCACGCCTTTCAGCACGAGTCGTTGAAGTACGATGCGCAGACAGCGGACTACTACCATCCCGGGCGCTCGGCACGAGCACTGATGGATGGCGCTCTGGTGGCCCAGTTTGGACAGCTCCATCCCGACATCGCCGCCGCCCGCAAACTGCGCCAGAATGTTTTTATTGCGGAACTCTATCTCGACCGGCTCTATGCGCCAGGGGCTGCGCGTGGTCCGCTATCAGCCTTTGCCGCGCTATCCGGCAGTGGAACGTGATTTCTCATTTGTCTTTGACGATGGGGTGACCTTCGAGAAGATTGAGCAGACTGTCCTCGGGCTCGGCCTGTCTGAACTGCGCAGCTTTGTTCCGGTAGAGATTTTCCGCGGCGGCAATGTTCCCGGCGGCAAATATTCGCTGCTGCTGCGGGCCCGCTTCCAGTCTGCCGAGCACACGCTGCGCGAAGATGAAGTGGCACAGTGGTCGGCGCAAATCATCAAGGCGCTGGAAGGCCTGGGCGGAAAGCTGCGCGCGTAGCATCAGAAACACAAGAACTGTCATCCTGAGCGGAGCATCGCATTTCGCTCGCGAAATGCGATGCGGAGTCGAAGGACCCCTACCATCTTAAATTTGCCCGGTGCGCGAAGGCACTGGTTCGATGCAGCACAGCGAAAATGCAGCTTATAGGGGTCCTTCGACTGCGCGGCTGCTTCGCGAAGCGAAGCACCCTCTCCGCTCAGGATGACAGCCGGCGAGAGGGGATTTCAGCCTAGTACACTGTTAGCGTGCGTTTCAGTCTCGGCCTGATTGTGGCTTTCGTCGTAGTAACCATTCTAGTTGCTATCGCCAGTTCTCCGTCATCCGAAAAAGCCGTCCCCACTTTCTACAAAGATATTCTTCCTCTGCTTCAAGACCACTGCCAGAGTTGCCACCGGCCGGGCGAAGTCGCGCCCATGTCTCTGGTGACGTACGAGCAAGCGCGGACGTGGGCGCCCTCCATCGCACACAGCGTCCAGAGCGGAATGATGCCGCCGTGGTTTGCCGATCCGCGATTCGGACACTTCTCCAACGATCCTTCGCTTAGCGCTCAACAGATCGCAACTTTGCTGGCGTGGGTCGACGCTGGCGCTCCAGCGGGCAATCCCCATGACGCACCCGCCCCACCGTCATGGGCTGACGGTTGGAACATCGCAGAGCCCGACCTGGTCTTGCCGATGCCGAAACCAGTCACGATCCCGGCCGGCGGCGATGTGGAATACACGTACGAGATCGTGCCTACGCATTTCACCGAGGACAAATGGATGCAGATGGCGGAAGTCCATCCCTCGAGCCCGCAATACGTGCATCATGCCGTGGTCTACATTCGGCCACCGGATTCCAGGTGGTTGCGGCACGCGCCCGTCGGCGTGCCGTTCACTGCCTCGACGCTTGCGATCCGCAGGAGCGTCTGGAAGCGCACGGAACCACCAGCGACTTGTTACTGGTGTATGCCCCGGGCAGTTCGCCGGACCGCTGGCCCGACGGCATGGCAAAGTTTGTCCCGGCGGGATCAGATCTGATTTTTCAGATCCACTACACGACCAATGGCAAGGCAGGCAGCGATCGGACAAGCATCGGTTTGGTATTTGCGAAAGCGCCGCCGGAGCATCGAGTCATCACTCTCCAACTGAACGATCATGCATTCATCATTCCCCCTGGCGCTGACGATTTCCGGGTCGAAGTGCAGGGCACGCTGCCCCATGACTGCACTCTGCTGAGCCTGTTTCCTCATATGCATCTGCGTGGGAAGCGTTTCGAGTACGACATCGTCCGTCCGGATGGCTCGATCGCACCGCTCTTGCGCGTTAACTATCATTTTCACTGGCAGTTGAGCTACCAGCTTGCCGAACCGATGCCGCTGAAGGCCGGGACGAAGCTGCGAGCCGTCGCGTGGTATGACAACTCGCGGAACAATCCGCACAATCCCGACCCGAATGCGACCGTGACCTGGGGCGACCAGACGTATCAGGAGATGATGGTCGGGTTCTTCGATGTGGCGGTGCCGGCGAAGATGGACAAGGAGCAGTTTTTTCATTCGCAGTAAGGGGCGCTAGAATGCCCCGGGCAAGTCAAAGATAGTCGGCCCCTGTACCTGAAGCGAAACCGTCAGCGGTCTGTGGTTCGAGAGGGAGGGGCGGCGCTGCAAATGCATCGCGCAAGCACCGGAATATGTAGGCGAAAGCAGAAACAACAATCATGAGCCCAATGCTTACATCGACGAATCCGCTAATCAAGAACCCAACCAGAACTAACGTTCCGACTAGCGCTCCGGACATCCTGCGCACTCTGCAGTTTCCAGTTCACAAAACGAGCCATTTCTTTCGGCCACTTGAAATCCCAATAAATGTTGAATAGCGGGATGAAATGAAATCGGACGGCGCGTTTCGGAGAAATTGGATGAACCCACCCCTCTACGTCGTTGACAACATAGTGGTACGTAGAAATGCAGTGCAGCACATAGGCTGTGGAAACGATCGCGCCCATCAACGTCAATGCGGCAGCATAACCACCCGCCGATGGCGCTTGGGGTGTTCCCCTTGCCAGTTCCTTCTGCAGGCCCCAGACTATTTCCAGAGCAAACAGCCCGATAGCCAGTCCGTAACCAAAGCGCAGGTCTGGTAATTGCGCAGATAGGCGATCGCTTTCGCCCTGAGTCATCATTTTCGCGTCAAAGTATAACGAAGACCAGACCTGGTCAAGTGAAGTTGTCTTTCGTCGTGTTCGGCAGTTGCCCTGCCCATTGTGCTAGGCTGACGCCTTATGGCAGAAAACGCCATCCAACCGAAATCGTTTCTCAGCCACAAGGTCGCGCACTTTACCGAATCCGTGATTCGCGAGATGACGCGCCAGGCCATGCTGCATGGCGCGGTGAACCTGTCGCAGGGCTTTCCCGACTTTCCGGCTCCGGCTGAGATCAAGCGAGCGGCGCAGGATGCAATTGCGGCCGACGTCAATCAGTACGCCATCACCTGGGGAGCGAAGAACCTGCGCAATGCCATTGCGCGGCAGATGCAGGTGTGGCAGGGCATCGCGGTCGATCCCGAGCGTGAGATCACGGTTTGTTGCGGTTCCACCGAAACCATCGTCTCGACTCTGCTGGCAGTGTGCAACGCCGGCGACGAGGTCATCATCTTCGAACCGTTCTACGAAAATTACGGACCGGATTCGATCATCTCCGGCGCCAAGCCGCGGTTTGTGAAGCTGCGTCCGCCGGAAACGCCGGATGGCGAATGGACATTCGATGAACGAGAGCTGCGCGCGGCGTTTCACAATCACACCAAAGCGATCGTCGTAAATACGCCAAACAACCCCACCGGCAAGGTGTTTACCCGGAGTGAACTTGAGCTGATCCGCGACCTGTGCGTGGAATTCAACGTCCTCGCTATCACGGATGAAATCTACGAACACATTCTTTACGACGGTGTTCGGCACATTTCGATCGCGGCGCTCGAAGGCATGCGCGAACGCACCATCACCATCAATGGTTTATCGAAGACCTACGCGGTGACCGGCTGGCGTGTGGGATGGGCCGTGGCCCCGCCCCTGATCACGGACGCGATTCGCAAGGTGCACGATTTCCTGACCGTGGGCGCGCCCGCACCGCTGCAGGAGGCGGGAGCAGCCGCGCTTGGTTTACCTACAACCTACTACCACGGGCTGGCCGAGGGATATCGCAAGCGGCGCGACCGGCTGATTCCTGTCTTGGAAGAAGTTGGCTTCCGCTGCTTTCGTCCCCGCGGCGCTTACTACGTAATGACCGATATCCACGCTTTCGGGTTCGCGAATGATGTCGAGTTTACGAAATATCTGGTGAAGGACATTGGAGTGGCCACGGTGCCGGGATCGAGTTTCTACAATGATCCGCGCGACGGAGCGCAGCAGGTGCGGTTTGCTTTCTGCAAGCGCGATGAGACGCTGGATGAGGCCGCGAAGCGGCTGCGAAAATTGGAGCGGCGGAAATAGTTTGGGCGATGTTGCGAGGGCGGGACGCCCTGACGACAGCCGGAGCCTGCCCCGAACGCAGTCGAAGGGCCGGCGCTACTACCAACCACAAGTCCCCCTCAAGCATCTGATTGATTCACAGGTTTCTGCGGTATACTGCGCAGAAGTTCTCAATTTCTCTTGAGGAAGTGGTGGCACCATGTCGGTGAGAATGGCTGAAGGGGTATCTGCCCAGGTTCCGGCTGACGATTTTCAGGCGCTTGAAGAGAAAGTTTACCGCACCATTGAGTTGTACAAGTCGGCGCGAGAGGCCCGGACGATTGCGGAAAGGGATTCTCAGCGTCTGCGGCAGCAGTTGGAAGAGCGCGAAGAAGAACTGGACAGCCTGCGCCGCGAGATGGTGCGTCTGCGCAAAGAACGGGAAGAGATCCGCGGCCGGGTGGAAAAGATGCTGGGACAGATCGAGTCCATTTCCGAGGAGCAGGCGGTCAGCTGATCCGGCCGGTTCTCCGTCCTGAGGAGAAATACGTATGGCAACTGCCACGAAACACGGCGCGATCAAAGACTCAAGCAACAATCCTGTCCGGGTCGAAATTTTCGACCAGCCCTACAATCTCCGCGGCTCCGACGCAGAATACATTCTCAAGCTGGCTGAGTACGTGGACGGCAAGATGCGCGCCGTGGCGGAACAGACCCACACCGTCGATACCGCACGCCTGGCCGTGCTGGCAGCGCTGAATATTGCAGACGAATACCACCTGGTGAAACGTAATCAGGATGTGGGATCGGGCGACTACCTGCGCCGGGCGCAGCATCTCTCGAGCGCGCTCGATGAAGTGCTGGGAGATAAGCGCAAGGCAGGCTAGCAGTTTGTGTGGGGCGGACACTCCTGTCCGCAGCTTTTGATTTCGATTTCCGTCTCTTCTGTGGAGCCGCACTCCGCGGAACCGCAGATGACGGCTGTCCCCACGTGATTCTTTCTGACTCCTGTCGAAATTTCTGCTTACCAAAGTTGCTGGCAAGCGGATTGCCAACTTTTTACGTCCTGCCTATTGCCAATGCGGGGATCTTTACCCTAGCATCCTGACTGAAAGCCGACCTGCCGGGTTGGTGATGGCGGTTACCGATTTTTGAACCAATGCTGAATGAACGGGAGCTCGACTCGAACTAGGATCCGGTGTGCAACGCTCCGTCATGCGGAGATGCCTAATGGGTCTCGGCGGGCACCCAACGTCTACCGACGGGTTCATTCTCGGCCCGTCACACGGCACAGTGGGTCGGCTTCTCACCTCTTGAGCACTCTTCGTGCCTGCTCCTGCTAAACTTGAGCTGGAACAAAATCGCCTGGCAACGCATCTAGACTAATAGTGTTTCCTCAAATTTTTCATATCGGCAAGTTCTTTCTGCCCACTTACGGGCTCCTGGTCTCCACCGGAGTGCTGGTTGGGCTGTGGATCAGCGTCCGCAACTCGAGCAAGCAGGGGATCAATCCGGACGATGCCTGGAACCTGGGCGTTCTGGTCGTCCTGTGCGGCATCATCGGCGCCAAGATTCTGTACATCGTCAACGATTGGAGTTACTACTCCGCTCATCCCGGCGACATCTTCAGTTGGTCCACCATGCAGGCCGGGGGCGTTTTCTCCGGAGGGCTGATCGGCGCGTCAGTGGCGGCGGTCTGGTATATCCGCCAGCATCGCATGCCGGCGCTGGCGACCTGGGACGCCTTCGCGCCCGGACTCGCCTTGGGACACGCCATCGGCCGCGTGGGATGCTTCGCCGCCGGCTGCTGCTATGGCAAGCCTACCAATCACTTCTGGGGCGTGACCTTCACCAACCCCATCGCCAATCAGAATTCCTACACGCCACTGGGGATACCGCTCGAGCCCACGCAGCTCTTCGAAGCGGCGGTTGAGCTGGCGAATTTTTTCATTCTGATGTGGATCTTCAAACGCAAAAAGTTCGATGGACAGGTGCTGGCGGCTTATTTCATTCTCTATGGTATTGCCCGCTATTTCCTGGAATTCATCCGCGATGATCCCGGGCGCGGTGAGGTTTTCGGCGGTGTGATGACCGGAACTCAGTTGATCTCGATTGGGCTGGTGATCGCGGGCGGCTTGATCTGGTGGCTGAAGTCGTCGGCCAGAGCGGTCCCGGCGCACGCGCAGCGCTAAACAAGATCTATCGTCCCCTTCCGGGGACCAGCGCGGGCGAGGGCGCCCGCGCCACACATGCCTCCACTTTTGATTTCCGCAACACAGGAAGACGCCGGCAAACGGCTGGACCAGTTTTTGGCGGCGCATTTGCCCGAGACCAGCCGCGCCCGGGTGCAGCAACTTATTGCGCAAGAGCTGGTGATGGTCAACGACTCGGTCGCGCGGGCATCTTTGCGCCTGCGAGGTGGTGAGCGAATCGCTGTCATCGGATCAGCCGCGCAACCACCTCTCCGGGCGATGGCGGAAAACATTCCGCTGGATATCGTGTTCGAGGATTCCGAGCTTGCCGTAGTGAACAAACCGGCCGGCATGACGGTGCACGCCGGGGCGGGCGCGACCGAAGAAGAACGTAATCGGGGCACGCTGGTGAATGCGCTGTTGCATCATTTTGCCCAGCTATCGTCGGTGGGTGGCGAACTGCGCCCCGGGATCGTGCATCGCCTGGACAAAGCTACCAGTGGGCTGCTGGTGGTCGCCAAGAGTGACGAAGCGCATCGCCGGCTGGCCAGCCAGTTCGTTCGGCGCCAGGTCAAGAAAAAGTACATCGCGCTGGTGCACGGCTGGTTGAAGCAGGACCGCGGGACGATCAACACCAGCATCAGCCGCGACCGCGTACGGCGCACTCGCATGACGACGCTGCGCTCAGGAGGGCGCGAAGCCGTCACCCATTACAGGGTCGAACGCAGGCTAGACTCGCCCTACGGAAAATTCACGCTCCTCGAAGTCCAGATCGACACCGGCCGCACCCACCAGATTCGTGTCCACCTGGCATCGCTGCGCCATCCCGTAGTGGGTGACACGTTGTATGGGGCCCCGCGCGAGCTTCGCAGCAAGGTAGGCAGCCTCACGCTTCCGCGAAATTTTCTGCATGCCGCGGCGCTGCAGTTTCAGCACCCTCAAACAGCCGAGCCTTTGTCGTTGGCGGCGCCGTTGCCCGCGGAACTTGCGGACTTTCTCCAAAGCCTCGACCGTTGAGTTTGTGTGTGGGTCGGACACTCCTGTCCGACGGCTAAACCAAAGTCAAAAGCGGCCGCCTCACAGGTAACCTCCCCGCGAAACGGGTTGAGGCTATAATTGAGGCCTCATGAAGTTCCGCGGTGGCGTTCTATTGCTGGTCAGCATTCTGTTCGTGGCAGCGCTCTTTGCCCAGACTTCGGGCTCAGACGATCTGCCTTCCGCGCCCTCGGCGGTTCGGCAAGAACGCAGTAAGCCCAAGCCGCCTTCGCCCGCCGCGCCGCCGGCGAGTGCGCAACCGAAAACCTCGACTACGGCCGCCGAAGCCGAGCCTCAAACTACGCCTCCTCCCTCCGAGCCGCCCGCTGCGAAGAGCGCAGGAGCCCAAGCGAACCCTCCTGCCGCGGGCAAGGCGGCGCAGGACCCGAATCCGCCCGATGACCCCACTACGACGATCACCAAGACGGTCAACGAAGTAAACGTCGTGTTCACCGTTACCGACCGGCATGGCCGCTACGTGAAGAACCTGGCGAAGACCGACTTCACCGTTCTCGACGACAGCAAGCCGTCCGGTCAGATCCGAAGTTTTCACAGCGAGACCGATCTGCCGCTTCAAGTCGGGCTCATGGTGGACGCCAGCAACTCGGTACGCGACCGCTTCAAGTTCGAGCAGGAATCGGCCATCGAGTTCCTTAACCAGACCGTGCGGCCTCGGTATGACAAGGCGTTTGTAGTCGGCTTCGATGTCACCCCGGAGGTCACGCAGGACTTCACCGACAATACCGAAGCGCTCTCGCGCGGGGTCCGCGCGCTGCGGCCGGGCGGCGGCACGGCCATGTACGACGCAGTGTATTTTGCCTGCCGGGATAAACTGCTGAAGGAACCACGCAACGGGCCGGTCCGGAGAGCGATCATCCTGCTCAGCGATGGTGAAGACAACATGAGCCACGTCACGCGCGAAGAAGCGATCGAGATGGCACTGCGCGCGGAAGTGATCGTCTACACCATCAGCACCAATATCACGGGCGGCGCCCGCCACAGCGGAGACAAAGTTCTGGAGCGCATCGCCGACGCCACCGGCGGACGGGCTTTCTTTCCTTTCCAGCTCAACGACGTGGCCAACGCCTTCGTCGAAATCCAGGACGAGCTGCGCAGCCAGTACGCGCTTTCCTACAATCCCTCCGACCTGCGGACGGACGGCCGTTACCACACCATCGAGATCGTGGCGCAAAACCACAAAGGCCTGCGGGTTCGCAGCCGGCGTGGATACTATGCGCCCACCCAGTAGGCCGCCGGCATGGCAGGCTACTCCGGCACTCCTCTTCCCAAAAAGCTCGGCCTCAAGCCACAATTCCGGGTCGCATTCTTCCAGTTACCCAGCGACGTAAAAGCTGAGCTAAAAGAAGCTCTCTCTGATTGCGTGCCGGTGAAAGATGACAAGGACGCCTCGGGACAACTCGACTTCGCCATGATCTTCGTCAAAAGCCAGGCGAATATGAGGGAACATTTTCCGAAGTTCGCCCGCCGCCTGGCGCCGGCAGGAATGCTATGGGTGAGCTGGCCCAAGAAAGCCTCCGGCGTAGTCACGGACATCGGCGAGAACGACGTGATGAAAATCGGCCTGACGGCGGGCCTGGTGGATGTGAAAGTCTGCGCCGTGAACGACGTCTGGTCGGGCCTGAAGTTCGTGATCCGGGTGAAAGACCGGGCCCGCTGACGTAGCATTGTCTGCGATTTCCTGCAAAGCTTATCCGCGCTAGAGGGTGCCCCATCCTATTTCGCGCCTTCTGCGAAATAGGGTGGGTGCGGGCAGCGTCTCTCAGGCCGCCGAAGATCGGGGTTTTTATTCGTAAGTGATAACGCACGTTAGCAACGCTCGAAACCGCATAGCATGAGTTAGATTTCGGGAGGCGAACACGCTCCCACCCTTTCGCACAAAACGCGAAAGGATGGGGGCACCCTCGAGGTGAAGTAAGAACTAACCAGGCCTTCAGCACGTGAACACAGAACAACTCATACTCTCGGTCGGAACCATCCTGCTGACAGCTCGCGCCCTGGGCTGGATCTTCCAGCGCATCGGCCAGCCGCGCGTGGTCGGTGAGATGACTGCCGGCATCATCCTCGGCCCTTCTCTTTTTGGACGATACTTCCCTGGCGCATTCGCCCATATCTTTCCTTCATCATCCTTGCCGGTGCTCACGGCCTTGAGTCAGCTGGGACTTCTGCTGTTCATGTTCGTGGTCGGCCTTGAAGTTGATCTCAAGCGCGTCTTGAAACAACGCACCGCCGTCGTGCTGATCAGCAATGTCAGCATCCTGCTGCCTCTTGCCCTGGGTGTCGGGCTGGCAACCGCTCTCTATCCGCAATTTGCCGGAAGTCAGGTTCCGTTTTCTTCCTTCGCTCTCTTCATGGGAGTGGCAATGAGCATCACCGCTTTCCCGGTGCTGGCCCGCATCCTGAAAGAGCGCAACCTGCTGGGAACCGACCTGGGGACAACCGCCATCTCTTGCGCGGCGATTGACGACGTCAGCGCCTGGTTGTTGCTGGCTGTTCTGACGGCGACGGTGCATTCCGCTCAAAGCTGGCATCGGCTCGCGATTACGCTGCTGTTGCTCGTGGCGTTTGTGGCCATCATGCTGTTCCCAGTGCGCCGCCTGGCAGCCTCGATTGAGTCCCTATACCGAAAGCACGGCGTGGGCGTCGAACTCATCTCTCTCCTGATTCTGTTCATCCTCATGGCAAGCTATACGACCGAACGGCTGGGAGTGCATGCTTTGTTTGGTGCGTTCGTCGCCGGGCTGGTCATGCCAAAATCTGAACCCATGATTGCCGGGATCGTGGAGCGAATCGAATCTCTCAGTCTCGCTCTCTTGCTGCCTCTGTTCTTTGCGGTCACCGGCCTGCGGACCCGCATTGACCTGCTCACCGACCGCTCCTTGTGGGGCTACACCGCAGCGATTATCGCGACTGCGGTCCTCGGGAAACTTGCAGGCGCCGCCCTCACAGCCAAGGTCAGCGGAATGACGTGGAAGGGTTCACTCGCCCTGGGGGTCCTGATGAACACACGAGGCCTGGTCGAACTAGTAGTCCTGAACGCAGGCCTCGATCTTGGGGTCCTATCGCCTCCCCTGTTCACCATGATGGTGATCATGGCGCTGGTCACGACTTTCATGACCACGCCGATCCTGATCGCCATGAAGGCTCAGTCGTGAAGTCAGCCGCCTGCTATCGGCTGTCAGCCCGTCAATACGAATGACTTAAACCCTCTGCCTGACAGCCTCTTCCGTCCTGCATCTTTTTCACCTCCTCGCCCGTATATCCGGGTAGCATGAACGCCCTAGCTTATTGCTCCTTGAATGTGATGGAATCCGAGGCCAGTGCAATCGCTCGCGGTCTCCGCCGGCGTGATCCGGACTTACTAGACCGTCTCATCGAGCAGTATCAGCATCGTCTTCTTCGCTATTTGATCTACCTGTCAGGCAATCGTGAACTGGCCGAGGACCTCTTTCAGGAGACTTGGATTCGCGTGTTGGAACGCGGCCATCAGTACGACGGCCGGCATGAATTCAGCACGTGGCTCTATGCCGTGGCCAGGAATCTGACTATTGATTATTTGCGGAAAAAGCATCCGGTCAGTCTGGACGGGTTGATGGACGACGAAGAGCACGTGCCGTTCGAACCGGCCGACACCCGCCCTATGGCGTGGGAAGTGATGCAGCAGCACGAGCAAGCCGAACGCATCGGCGCCGCCCTGGTGGGCATCCCGGTTGAGTATCGCGAGACAGTGGTGCTGCGTTTTCAGGAAGGCTTGGCTTTGGACGAAATTGCCACCGTGACTGGGGCACCCCTGGGCACGGTGAAGTCGCGGCTGTATCGCGGATTGAACATGCTGATGTCACGGCTGAAGGGAGCGCAGGCATGACGCGGAATGCACATGACGAAGCCCGGGAGCTGATCGCGCTGGGTGAAGGCCTTCCGGAGGCGCAGCAGGCTTGGTTGCGCGCTCATCTCGATGAATGCGAAGCCTGCCGCCACTACGGAGAAGAAGCAAACGGGGTAGTGCGCGCTTTGCGTTCGCTGCCCATCGCCGCCGACTCCCGCCTGGTGCAGGCTACGCAGATGCGGGTGCGTTTCCACGCCAGCCGGCTTCGCGAGACGCGGGAACGCATGTGGCTGGTCGGGATGGCGTGCCTGGGAGTGGGTCTTTCTGCAACGCTCACTGTCCCATTTTTGTGGCGACTCTTTGCCTGGATGGGCGAGCGGGCCGGAGTCTCAACCCTGGTCTGGCAAACCGGCTTCATGTTTTTCTTCATTGCGCCTGCGCTGGTGGTGAGCGGGCTGTTGCTGGCTCGCGGTACGCACCTCACGAACAACGGAGATCAGTCGCGGTAAGGGCAATGACAAGGCGGACAAATTTATGCAGGTAAAAAACGAAACTCAAACTGGATTCGCTGCGGAAATAAGGGTCATTCCGGTGTGGGCGTGGGCGCTCGCGGGAATCATATTCGTCGCCGCGCAGGTTTTCTTCAACGTCGCGGTGGCCCGGCACGCGGGCGGGCCGCCGGCATGGGCACGGCCATTGCTCGGTCTAATGGCCGGTATTGGTGGGGTCTGCTTTCTGCTGCTCATCGGCTATATAAACCGGGACGCGAAACGACGCGGGATGAGCCCAACGCTATGGACTGTCATGGCCCTTATTATTCCCAACGCCCTGGGCATCATTCTTTACTTCCTCCTGCGGCAACCGCGCGGCAGCCTCTGCCCGCAATGCGGCTACGCGGTTCAGAGCGGATTCAACTTCTGCCCTCGCTGCAGCTACAAACTGAGTCCGAACTGTCCGCAGTGCCAGCGCGTGGTTGGCGTGAACGATGTCTATTGTCCCTACTGCGCAACCCCGCTGCGCAATCCACCGGACGCGGGCTCGGGTCTGCCGACAAGAGTTCCCGGTTAGCGCCATGAAGGCTGCAATCTATTTCCGATATGGCCCTCCCGAAGTTATCCAAATCCAGGACGTCGAGAAGCCTATTCCCAAAGACCATGAAGTCCTGATCAAAGTCCGCGCGGCTGGCGTCAATCCACTTGACGAGGGCGTCATGAGAGGCGGCGGTCGCATGGTGACCGGACTGCGCAAGCCCAGGGCCGCACGGCTCGGCGTGGATGTGGCCGGCCAGGTTGAAGCAATGGGCAGGAACGTGACCCGATTCAAACCCGGTGACGAGGTGTTCGGCGCATGTATCAGTGACCCGCAAGCCTCGGCTCTCAGAGTCTGGATCCCGCAAGGCGCTTTCGCCGAGTATGCCTGCGCTCACGAATCCGCATTGGTCATTAAGCCAGACAACGTTACGTTTGAGCAGGCGGCTTCTGCACCGGTGGCGGCGTTCACCGCGCTGCAGGGTCTCCGACTAGGCGGTTTGAGCGAGAAGGGAACGATTCGACCGGGACTGAGAGTCTTGATCAACGGTGCGGCCGGAGGCGTCGGCACGTTCGCCGTGCAGATCGCCAAATCGTTCGGCGTAGAAGTGACCGGCGTATGTAGCACCAAGAGCGTGGAAATGGTTCGATCCATCGTCGGAGATCACGGCGGAGGTCACGTCATTGATTACACAAAGCAGGATTTCACCAAGAGTGGGCAGAGTCATGAAAGACGTTATGACCTGATTTTCGACTGCGTGGGAAACCATTCGTTGTCCGCTTGCAGGCGCGTCTTGAGTCCTGAGGGAACCTACGTCATGGTCGGAGACCGCAGCGGCCGAGGGGCGATCGGCGTTTTGGCTCGCTTGATCACGCTCCTTGTGTTGTCGCGGTTCGTGAGCCAGAAACTTGTCTGGTTCCTGGCGAGACCAAATCCGGAAGACCTGACCACCATTCAGGAGCTGATGAAAACCGGAAAGATAATACCCGTGATCGACAGATGTTACCGCTTGAGTGAGGTCCCTGACGCTATTCGGTATCTGGCAGAGGGACATGCCCGAGGAAAAGTAGTGATAACGTTCGCGTAGTGGTGCAGGTTTTGCGCAAAAACAAGCCCACCCTTGTCATTTCGAGGCCAGGTCTATCGGCGAGGAATCTGCTTGCTACCGGCAGCGAAGCCGCAGATTCCTCGCGCGACAAGGTCGCGCTTTCGGAATGACAATTCCTTGGGGATTTTGGTAGTGGTGCAGTTTGCTCAAGAACAACCCCACCCTTTGGGATTTCAAACTGCACCTGTACCGGGATTTTCAAATCACACCACTACTCAAGCTTTTGGTATTTAAGGCCGGACGCGATTCGCCGGCGGCTGGCTGGAAAGCAGGATCAAAGCCTCCAGCGTTCTGGATCTCTGCTCATCGGTGAGAATTAAATAGCGATGATTTCCACCAGCAGACGGCTCGAAGTGCGAACTGCCATCAGGCAGGACAGTGATCGTTCCGGGCGGCGACAGCGAAAAATATTTATCGTCGGGACGCACCGCGTAAAGCACCGCCGTCAGGTCCCAGGTGGGGCGGTCATAAGGCATTTTCATGTAGGCCCGATACGCGTCGGCTACCGGATGGTCCTGCACATAGGCGAAATCGTGTTCGATACTCGCCGCGGGAAACGGCAAGGCCATGCCCACTTCGAATCCGCTGACCACGATCGGAGTCGGCCAGTCATGGAAGAGTTTGACCGCGGCAGGCACATCCTTCGCCAGGTTGAACTCCGATTGTCCGTTGGCAAAATTTCCCGCCATGACCGACAACAGGCGAACCTTCTTCCGGACTAGCGCAGATCCATCGTCCGGACTGGCCGCATCGGACTTCGTTTCCAGCAACCGGGCCAGGTTGGTGCTGAAACCCACCTGCACGATCACGACGCTCGCATCCGTCTGCTTCGCCAGTGTCTGGCGGAGTAGTGAAACTGCATCCGGCGCCTGGGCGCCATCCAGAATGCGGTGAGGATAGACGAAGCTGCCGTCTGGGCGCCGCCGCTCGGCGGGGATCTGGACCATGGGACTCGACTCCGGCGTTTTTCCATTCCGCACCATGCCAATCGGGATCTCGGGACGTCCATAGAAGGTGTTCACCAGGTCCACGTAGGGCGCGGCAAATTTGTTGTCCTTGGTGATGGTCACCGCCAGCAGCTTGACCTCATGGCGATCCTGGAAAGCGTGCAGCATCGCGAGGGCCAAGGCGTCATCGACGTCGTTGCCCATGTCGGTGTCGAAAATAATGCCGGTAGGAGTTTGTGCGAAGACGCCAGAAACGAATGCGATGACCAGGCTGAAAACTAGAACGGCAGTCTTCATGGATTTGTTTCTCCCATCACCAAATCCGAGGGTGCCCCATCCTATTTCGCGCCCTTTGCGAAATAGGGTGGGAGTTTCCATCTTTACTGTCTGTACGAAATCAGAGAATGCCCCAGCTGCGGACGTCCGTGGAATCCCACCCTTCGCACAAAACGCGAAGGATGGGGCACCCGACTGAGTACCAAATTCCTAGTCTTTCTTTGGCACCGCATAATACCCGGTGCGGGCCTGGATCTTGTAATCCTTCTTTGTGTGTATTTCCACTTTGCGGAAAGTGCCGTCCAGGGCGGTGTTAGTGGGGGTGTAGCCGATGTTGTACTGGCTGCGCAGTTCGTGCGCGATCTCATCAAAGGCTTCTTTCAGCTTGTCCGATTTATTGCCTACATCGATGACCCGGCCTCCGGTCTCCGCCGCGAGCTTCTTCATTTCGCGATCGCCGGAGTATCCCCCAAAGCCGTAAAAGCCGCGATCGGCAATGAGCAGCACGTAGCAAATGGCATCGGCCTTCTGTGCGGCTTCGATGGCGTCATTGATCTTCAACTGACTGCCCTGGTCTTCTCCGTCGGTGAGCAGGATCATGGCCTTGCGTCCTACTTCTTTAGCCAGCTGATCGTGGGCGGCGAGATAGACCGTGTCGTAAAGCACGGTGCCTTTGGGATTCGAACTGCACGGCAAAGGCCCGCCTCCAGCCCCAGGAAGGCCTCCGCAACTGGACGGAGGAGCGTTGATGCGCGCGCTGTTGAGCGCCTCGCGCAGGCGGCGTGACGAGTTGGTGAAGTCCTGCAACAGGTTGGAATCAACGTCGAAGCTGATGACAAACGCCATGTCCTTGGGCCGCAGGATCTCAGCCAGGAAGTTGGCCCCGACCTCTTGTTCCATCCCCAGCACACGCTGCTGGCTGCCACTGGAATCAATCAGGATCCCCAGGGTCAGGGGCAGGTCGGACTCGGCGGCGAAGTACTTGATGGTCTCGGGTTTACCGTCTTCGAGGAGCTGAAAGTCTTCCTTGGTCAAGCTGGGAATCAGCCCGCCTTTTTTGTCTTTGACGTTGAAAAAGAGCTGGACCACGTTGACATTGACCTTCAGCGTGCCTACGGACTGGTCCCGCTCCTCAGTCTGGTTGTCCTGGTTTTGGGTGTCAGAATCGGGAGTGCCAGCGAGGTGGGGGAGAGCCTGGCCGACTGCCGGACTCGCAGAAAGGAGACTGCCGACTAGCGTACTGGCCACGATGGCGGTCGTCAAAATGGGCACTGCAAACGCTTGCAGCCTGCGGACTATCGGCATCCAGATATTCTCCCGCGCTTTTTGTTAGTCTATTCCATCAGGGTTAGATGCACGAAATTACGGGCTCTAGCATCCCAAATATTGGCAGCAGCCGCCAGGCGGAGAGGTCAGCTGTGTTTTCCATGATTCGCAGAGGAGCGATTGGCAGAGGCACGAAGGCCCTGCTGGTGGCGGCGGTGACCGTTGGCTTGTTCTCCGGGATGGTAGCGGCCCAGGATCAGCAACCAAAGCAGGACATTCCGGATGCGCCCTCGTCCTCGCGGCCCTTTCCCAGTATTCCCCCGACCGGCAATGGTCAGAACCAGTCCCCGCCGGAGCAGGCGCCGCCCGACCAGCCAACGCTGCCGGCGAACCAGGCGCCGCCCACCAGTTCCGCTCCTGCCGACGACCCGATCTATGCTCCCGGGGTGTCTCCCGTGCCCATGAAGGTCACGACTGTGCCTCCGGGCAGCGTCCCTGCCGAGCGCGGTCCCGGCAGTGACGAACTCTATAAGATCGTGACCAATGTTAACCAGGTGCTGGTCCCGGTTATGGTGAAAGACGACTCCGGACGGCTGGTCAATGGATTGCTGTCCAGAGATTTCTCGGTGTTTGAGGACGGCAAAAAGGTGACACTGAATTTCTTCACCACGGATCCGTTTGCGCTGTCGGCGGCGGTAATCCTCGACACCGGAATGCCGGACGTGGCGCTGCAGAAGGTGAACCAGACCTTCGCCGCGCTCGAGGGATCGTTCAGTCAGTTCGATGAGGTCTCTCTCTATACCTACAGCACCAGCGTCACCAAAGTGACCGACTTCGCCGCGGTGGGACGCAGACTGACCGCAGCGCTGGATGGCCTGAAGACTGTGACCGGCAGCAATAACGGGCCTCCCGTGGTCAGCGGCCCGATGGGACCGCAGGGGCCTATTATTAACGGTGTCCCGGTCGATGCCGGCGCGCCCCGGACTATCAATCCACCCAAAGAAGTTCACGTGCTGAATGACGCCCTGGTGGCCGCAGCGGTGGACCTGCGCAAACGTGACCGGGCCCGTCGGAAAGTTATTTTCATCATCACCGATGGCCGCGAATACGGCAGCAATGCCAGTTACGGCGATACCCTCAAGGTCCTGCTGTCGTACGGAATACAGGTCTACGGCGTGGCGGTGGAAGGGTCGGCGATCCCCGTGTACGGCCAGTTGCAGAAGCTGCATGTGCCGCTCACCGGCTCGCGATTGGGGTATAGCAATATCCTGCCGAAGTACGCCAACGCTACCGGGGGCGAAATCTTCTCCGGGTTTTCCCGCGACGCCATCGAGACGGTCTACGCCCGCACCCTGGGCGATGCCCGCAATCAGTACACCCTGGGATACCTGACCCACTCCACGCCCAGCAGCACCCACCGAGAGATTGACGTCCACGTAGCCCGCCCCGGCCTGACGGTGACGGCCAAGGAAGGCTACTACCCGGTTGGATTGGCGCGCTGACAGCCTGGATTGAAGATTTCAGATTGTGGATTCCAGATCGACGTCCTTTGCGGACTTTGCGGATTCCTTTGCGTCCTTTGCGGTAAGAGATCTTGACCGCAAGAGCGTAAGAAAATCCTGAATACTCAGGTTTCAACCTGAAGTGCCCGATCCGAAATGGAGCCGGTGTTCCACAAGTAACCTGCGTAACCTGCCGTGGACGCTAGGCCATGTGGTATAAAACCAGCAGTATCAACCGCAAATTTTAGCCGGGGATAGGTTTGCGTCCAGGGCGACGCCGCCACCGGATTCCGAGGGAAGTCTTGAGTTTCATCAACTTCGCAGCTCGCGAGATCAACTGCAAGATCGTTTATTACGGCGCCGGGTTGGGCGGGAAGACGACGAATCTTCAGTTCATCTACCAGAAGACCGCTGAGCAGCAGAAGGGCAAGATGATCTCGCTGGCCACGGAGACCGAACGGACCCTGTTTTTTGATTTCCTGCCACTCGATTTGGGTTCTGTCCGCGGCTTCAAGACTCGGATCCACTTGTACACGGTTCCCGGCCAGGTCTTCTACGACGCCAGCCGCAAACTGATTCTGCGCGGCGTGGACGGCATTGTCTTCGTGGCTGACTCGCAGGAAGAACGCATGGACGCCAACGTCGAAGCCCTCGACAACCTCATGGCCAACCTCAAGGAACACGGCTATGACTTCAACAAGATTCCCTACGTGCTGCAACTGAACAAGCGCGATCTGCCGAACGTTCTCTCCGTGGACGCCCTGTCCAAACAACTCCGCCGGAAAAACGAGCCCCTGATTGAGGCGATCGCGTTTCAAGGGCCCGGCGTGTTCGAGACCCTCAAAGAAATCGCCCGGCAAGTGCTCACCGACCTGAAGCAAGGCGGCTAAGATTTTCAATGTAGGCACGAGCGTCCCGCTCGTGCTCCCTCAAATGGACCAAGTGGGACCAGCCGCCCTCGGCTGTCCAGTCGAGCGAAGCTCGACAGGTACTTGCTGGTGCTTGCAAAACGCGGAGCGTCGCTCCGCCGGACAGCCGAGGGCGGCTGTCCCCACGTTGTCTGTGGCGCTGCCGCACGAGCGCGGGCGCTCGCGCCTATTTTTTCTTACTTGTATTTTGGGTCGAACAGCGGCTGCATCTCGCCCCGTCTTGCAGTGACGATCAGTTCCGTACCAAACTGCCCGCCTTGATTTACTCCAAACAAGCGATGCCGGAGCTTATTCTGCACAAGATGGGGCCGACGGAGAAGGCTGCCAAGTCGCTGTTTGAGCGTCGCGCGGTTCTGCGGAAAGTTCTGGAACGTGATGTCATCGAAGCCGCAAATATCAAGTAACGATTGCAAATTGGACCCGGCGAACCCGTATTCGTGCGCAAGCGTCACGTAGAGGCTGGAGTTCGGCGTCGGTCCCTCCATGTTTGGGGTGCGCAACAACAGCACACCATCTTTCTTCAATGCGCGAAAGATGGCATCCACTACCCAGAGCAAGGAGTACTTGGGTATGTGCTCGATGACGTGCGACATGTGGATGAAGTCGTACGCCTCGGGCCGATGAGCGAGAAAATCTCCGATATCGTTTTCAATCTCATGTAACTGGATCGCGCCCTTTGCCCAATCACGCACATGCTCCTTGTTCGCAATACCGAAATCAGCGCCTGCGATGTTTGTATATCCCAGCTTTACGCAGGCCGCGATGAACCAACCGCCTCCGAATCCGATGTCCAGGATCGCCGCGTCTTTTCGCTTTGGCAGGAGCGGCGCATATTCGGTAACCGCCAGCAAAACCCGCGAGTCATTCTGGATTTCCGCGAACGAGGGTTGTGGCCGCTCGGACGAATGCCTGAGAGACATCCGGCGATAAACCTCGGCAACAAAGGCATTCGGTTCCATATTGCAGATGAGTCCTAAAGTTAGTTGTCAGTCTGACAGTCGTCAACCGACTTCCGTTCGCGCGGGGGGCCGAGGTTCCGCCGGCCGAGCCTGACGCCTGCCTGGTTGCATTAACTTTGCCTTCCCCTCCCGCCTAACATTGCCGGATTCATTGATCGGACCCGCATGATTGGACAGACCGTCTCGCACTATCGCATCGTGGACATGAAGACACCCAACTCGGACGCTTCGTTGCCGGTCATCAGCGTCAGGTTCCTTTGCGTCCTTTGCGGAATTTCTTTGCGTCCTTTGCGGTTAAAAGGCCTTGCCGGTCACACAGCAGCAATGTGGAGCTACGGGTATAATCTCGCCCATGGCGCTTGCTTCTGGCACCAAGATTGGACCGTACGAAATAGTCTCCCTGATTGGTGCAGGCGGCATGGGCGAAGTGTACCGGGCGCGCGACTCGCGATTGCGCCGGGAAGTGGCGATAAAAGTTCTGCCACCTTCATTCACCAAGGACACGGACCGGTTACGCCGTTTTGAGCAGGAAGCGCGACTGGTCGGCGCTCTCAATCATCCCAACATTCTGGCCATCTATGACGTGGGCGAGCAGGACGGCGCACCCTATCTGGTTTCCGAGCTCCTCGATGGGCAGAGCCTGCGCGAGCACATGCAAGGCGCGCCCGTCCCCCAGCGCAAAGCCATTGACTACGGCATGCAGATCGCGCGGGGCCTGGCGGCGGCGCACGAGAAGGGCGTGGTGCATCGCGACCTGAAGCCTGACAACATTTTTGTGCTGAACGACGGCCGCATCAAGATCCTCGACTTCGGTCTGGCCAAGCTGATGCAGGACGACGCTCTGACCTCGGGCCATCCTGACTTGCAGACCGTGGACCAGGAGCACCCCGCCACCACGCCCGGGCACGTCATGGGCACCGTCGGCTACATGGCTCCTGAACAGGTGCGCGGCCAGGGCGCGGACCATCGCTCCGACATTTTTGCCCTGGGCGCCATCCTCTACGAGATGTTGACCGGCAAGCGCGCGTTCAAACGCGACTCCAGCGTGGAGACGATGAACGCCATCCTGAAGGAAGAGCCGCCTGAACTGGACGCGACGGTCCCCGCCCTCACGCCTGGCCTGGATCGCGTGGTGCGGCATTGCCTGGAGAAGAACCCGGTACAACGGTTCCAGTCGGCCAGCGACATCGCGTTTGATCTGGAGACAATCTCCAGCCACTCCGGTACTGGCTCGCGTTTGAAGGTCGCGGCGGAGGAGCGCAAGGGGACCTGGAAGCCGGCCGTAGCGGCGGTGCTGGTGGCCTCAGCTCTGGCCGCCACATACTATCTGGCCAGAAGAAGCGCGCCCACGGCAACACCTCGATTCCATCAGCTCACCTTCCAGCGGGGCACGATCTATGGCGCCAAGTTCGCGCCTGACGGCGAGAGCATCCTGTTCAGCGCCGCCTGGAATGGCGCGCCCAAGCCACAAATCTATACCACTCGAACCGACGCCTTGATGTCGCGCCCGATTGATCTGCCGGACAGCCAGGTCCTGGGTATTTCATCCAAAGGAGAGATGGCGATCCGCCAGAAAACACAGGCGGGAGCGGTCGCGCAAGGCATGCTATCGGTGGTGCCCCTGACTGGAGGCGCTCCGCGCGAACTGCTGGCCGACGTATTGGATGCTTCCTGGAATCCGGGCGGGGATTCGCTGGCGGCAGTTCACGTGGTGGCCGGGGAAAACCGGCTGGAATACCCGATCGGAAAAACTCTCGTCGCCACCAGCACCGGCAACATCACCGACGTAGCCATCTCTCCCGACGGGAAAATGATCGCGTACTTTGACCATCCCAATGCGGGAGACACTCGCGGCTTTGTCGCCGTCACCGACCTCGCAGGCAAGGCCCGGCGGCTGACCGGCGAGTGGAGCGATCTGACCGGCCTGGCCTGGTCGCGCTCGGGAGACGAGGTCTGGTTCACGGGCAGCGATGCCGGCATCAACAGCGCCCTGTATGCCGTGAATCTGAACGGCAAACAGCGCGACCTGCTGCATATCCCGGGGCGATTGCACTTGTTTGACATCAGCAAGGACGGTCAAGTGCTGATCACCAACGAGGCCAGCCGTCTGGAAAATTACGGGCGGCACGCCGGACAGGATAAGGACATTGATCTCTCCTGGTTCGACTGGACCATTGGCCGCGCGGTTTCGAGTGACGGCCAGTGGGTCGTGCTGGAGGAAGACGGAGAAGGCGGCGGGCCCGACTATTCGATCTTCCTGCGGAAGACCGATGGTTCTGCCGCGATTCGACTGGGCAGCGGCATGGGAGAGGACATTTCTCCCGACGGAAAATGGGTCGCTTCCACCGGCGTGAAACAGCCTGGGCCGACGGTCCTGCTTCCGACCGGCGCCGGACAACCGTTGACCCTGGCCGACGGCCAGTTGTTTCACTCGGCGCGGCTGAACTTTCTGCCCGATGGTAAAGGCGTGATCATGGTCGCAGCCGAACCCGGCAAGGCCCCACGCACCTACATCCAGATGCTGGACGGCACGCCTCCAAAAGCCTTCGGCCCGGAACAGTTCCGCGGCAACCTGATTTCTCCGGACGGAAAGAGTGTCCTGGGGCGTAAAGACGGAGCGCCCTGGATCCTTCCCATGTCTGGAACAGAACCAGGACAGGCCCTGCCCGCGATGAAACCCGATGAGGTGGTCTCGGGATGGACGGCCGACAGCCGTTCAATCTATGTGAGTGATTTGTCCACGATGCCGGCGAAGGCTTATGTAATGGACCTGAAGACCGGCCAGCGCAAACTGCACCACGAGTTTGCCCCAGGCGACCCTTCAGGCGTGCCGCAGGTCAGCCGGGGCCTGATCACGCCGGATGGAAAATTCTACATTTACGGCGTGCCTCGCACGCTCTCTTACCTCTACGTGGTCGAGGGATTGAAGTAGCCCGCCTGACTGCCAATTCCACGAACCGCGTGGGGACAGCCGCCCCCGGCTGTCCGGTCGAGCGCAGCTCGACTGGTTCCTGCCGCCACCAAAAACCTGCGGAGCTCCGCTCCGCCGGACAGCCGAGGGCGGCTGTCCCCACGCGGTTCGTGGTGCTTATAGGGGTCCTTCGACTCCGTGGCTGCTTCGCGTAGCGAAGCAGCCACTCCGCTCAGGATGACAACGGCCAGTGGCCGAGGTCTGAGGTCGACGCCCGCCTCACCGCAGTCGCATCGACTTCAGCATCTGCTCGAACGTCGGACGCAGCGCTTCGAAATCCTTGTCGGGAGCGATTGAGACGATGTACAACAGCGTGCCATCCTTCCGCATGAGTGCGACCAGCCAGTCCCGCTCCTGGCTTGCGCGTCCGCTCTGGTCCTGCAACGGAGAGTTTCCCACCAGATCCACCGACTTCCCTGCAATCCCATTCACCCGAATGTTCTCGTCGTGCCCGATTGCGCGCAGATCGGGATTGGACTGGCGCAGCGATGCCAGCAGTTCGTGCGTCGCCTGATCAAGGCTGGCGTTCGCATCTTCCGGCTGGTAGGTGTTGATCATCATTCCGTAGGCGACCGCGTTCTGCAAGACCCCGGTTTGCGGAGCGATCGTGACCGCCGAATTCTGGTCGCCAAATACCTGCCAGTTGTCGGGATACGAAATCGAAAAATCACGGTGGCTGAAACTGCGCAGGCTGGCGCTCGGTTGCGCACCGCCCGAAGCAGCATTCATGGCAGGCGCCTGTTGTTGTTGCTGTTGCTGCGATTTGCTGCGCGGTGAGCGGATGCATACCGCCAACACGCTGCTTGACGTCGCGGAATTCCGCGCTGTCGCTGCGATAGCTGGTCTTGCGCGGCAAAGTGGCAACTTCCTTTGCCACCGCCTGGGCGCGATTTCCCGGATCAGGATGGTCGCTGAAAAACTGTGGGCCGCGCGCGCCGCCTTCCGCCTGCAGCTTGGCGAAGAAATCCGCCATGGCGCGTGGATTGAAGCCCGAGTCGTACATGATGTCGGTGCCGAGCAGATCAGCTTCAGACTCGGCGGTCCGCGAGTTCTTCAGGAAGTAGGAGCCGATGCCAAAGCCAAGCCCCATTTGCGCCATCTGCGAGAGCGCGCCCTGTCCCATGACGCCGCCCAGAATTGCCAGCGGCAGTTGCGCCGCCATCTGTTTGCTGGCCGCTCGCGTGCCGTGGCGTTGCACCACGTGAGAGATTTCGTGCGCCATCACCCCCGCCAGCTCGAGCTTCGTTGTCCGCCGCCTGGATGGTCCCGAGATTCACAAAGACCGGCCCGCCGGGAAGGGCGAAGGCGTTGATCTCTTTCTGGTTCACGACGTGGAAAGTGTATGGCCACTTTTCTCCGGGAGCATGCGCCGCCAATTGCTGCCCCAGGCGCTGCACGTAAATCGTGACCGGATCGGAGTCGGGAAGGACAGGCAGTTGTTTGGCGACCTGCGCGGCGGACTGCTGCCCAGCCTGCAATTCCTCCTGCGCGGAAAACATGTTGAAGCCATGCGAGGGTGTGACGCGGGCGTCGAGCGTCTGTGGCGTCGCGATGGAAAAAGCCAGAAGCACTGCGAGACAGCGTGAGATGAACGAGTCGCCCCTCATAGCTTCTTATTTTAGATGCAGAACCGAGATAACGGTGATCTCCAGCGGCCACGTAGGCCCAGACGTCGTCGTCTGGGCGAGTGAGCGAAGCTCACCCTAATACTTTGATGCTTAAGCTCAGCTTAACAATTCGCGGGCCATCAGGCCACGTGGGGACAGCCGCCCTCGGCTGTCCGGGCGGAGCGCAGCTCCGCTATTGCTCGGCAAAAGCCTGTCGAGCTGGCTCGACCTGGACAGCCGAGGGCGGCTGTCCCCACGTGGCCTGATGGCCGCAAAACAAGAAAGGTGCCGGTTTCCCGGCACCTTGCTTGTTGAATCTGCTCGGAAGCTTACTTGCCGTCCAGCGTTCCCGTCGCGCCAAACTCTCTCCGGGCCACGGTGCGTGCCGGACGCGCCATGGGAAGCGCTCCTGCCGCGGCGCCATGACGTTCCAGCAACATTGGAACCATGGCATTCTCGGCTTCCTTGATGAACATCAGCTTGCCTTCGGGACTCATGTCGATGCGGATGAAGTCTCCCAGCTTGACCTGTCCGGTGGCGACCAGGTTGGCCAGCTGGAACACGATGTGCCGCTCGATGGCGCGCTTCAGGTGACGTGCGCCATATTTCGGATCGGTCCCCTCGTGCAGCAGGAAGCTCTTCACTTTGGGCGTGCAGCTGAAGACAAACTGGTTCACGGCCGATGCCATCAGAATTCGCTGCTGCACCATGCCCAGTTCGATTTCCAGGATCTGCTGCAGGTGCTCCGAACGCAGTGTGCGGAACACCACGGACTTGTCGATGCGGTTCATGAATTCCGGGCTGAACTTGCGCCGGGCTGCATCGACCGCGGTGCGGCTGATCTTGTCATCAAAAGCCGCGTCCACTTGCGTGACCTTCTGCGCGAAGCCCAGGCCGCCGTCGACCAGGTTGCTCATCTCTCCGGCCCCCAGGTTCGAGGTCATGATGATGATGCATTGCGAAAGATCCACGCGGCGGTTGTCGCCGAGCGTCAAGGTTGCTTTGTCCAGAATGCCCAGCAGCAACTGCCAGAGCGAGTCGGAGGCCTTTTCGATTTCGTCGAACAGCAGAATCGAAAGCTTGAGCGTCTCTGTGTGCCACTGGTTCAACGCTTCCTGCGTCAACAGAGGATGCGTCTCACGATGGCCCAGGTATCCCGGAGGCGAGCCGATCAGCTTCGCAATCTCATGCGAGTGCTGAAATTCGGCGCAGTCAATCTTGATACAGGCGCGGGCATCGCCGAAGAGCGATTCGGCCATCGCTTCGACAACCCGGGTTTTTCCCGAACCGGTGGGCCCGAGAAACAGAAGATTTCCAACCGGACGGCCAGGAGGATTCAGTCCCGCCAGAAACATCTGGTAAATTTCGACCACTTTCTCGACGGCCTGGTCCTGACCGACGATTCTGCGGCGAAGGGAGCTTTCAAACTCTCTGGCATCATTGGAGCGGCGCGTTGGGTCCAGCATGGTGTTGACGACGGTTTTCATATAGGGTCTGGCCCTGCTTTTCCTTTCCTAGGCCCCTGTACTTCTGGAAGATCGGGTCCGCCGTCTCGTAATGAGAGAGGGACAAATTTTGTCACTCTCTCATCTCCGGCACTACGATTACTGCAAACGACTCTCCATCCCCGGCAAGTCCCAAATTCCTAATTCCTCTGTATGGTTTAGATGCTCGAGGGCAGGAGAAAGGGCACGGGTTACCCTGCACCCGGATTAGGGTAAAGGGAAATAGTTTGCCACTCCTCTGGAAGTTCCCGGGGCAGACGGCCAAGCCCCGAATCCACCTGGCACTGGTCCGACGTTATCTGGCAGGCCACTTTGACCGACGGTAGCATCCGTGGAAACAACCGCTTTCACGGAGAATACCTTGCGTCAACTGGGCCCCGTATCACTCGCCACTATCCTCTTTCTTTCTTTCGGTTTGGTAGTCATAGACGGCGCGCTGACGCCGCCGGCAGTCGCGCAGACGTCGAAGCCCAAGCTGGTGCTAACGTCCCGGCCAACGACGCCGCTGGCGCCCAAGGCCCCGGAGCCGTCCCTGGTGCCGGTAGCGCCGCCCGGAAGCGCCATGTACGTGGCCAAGCGTGGCGACAGCATCCCATTGGTGGCCCGGCACTATCTCGGACAGACGTCCTATCTGACTTCCTCCGAGTTAACCGAGGCGATCCACAAAGCCAACGGAGACTTGCACAGCACCTTCCTGAAGGCAGGCCAGCCGGTGATCGTTCCCGGACTGCTGCCGGCTCCGATCGTCGAGAAGTCAGTTCCGGTCGAGCGTGAATTCGAAGTGCGGGCGATCTATCTCACGGGGATCATGGCGGCCAGCGATCATGGAATTCGCATCGTCAAGCACTGGCGCGAAGTGGGTGGAAACGCCGTCGTCTTCGATATCAAGGACAGCGATGGCAGCGTCACCATCCCCTTCGATCATCCGTTGCTCGGAGCGCACCACAGCTCGTTCCACGATCTGCCCAAGTTCATTCACTTCCTGCATTCGCAAAACATGCACGCCATCGCCCGGATCGCAATGTTCCGCGACCAGCGGCTGGTGGAGACCCATCCTGAACTGGCAGTGAAGTCGCGAAGAACGGGGCAGCCGTGGCGCGAGAACGGCAAGCTGGTTTGGACCGATTCATCCCAGCCCAAAGTGCAGGAGTATGACATTGCCCTGGCCAAGAAGGCAGCCGAAGCCGGGGCCGACGAAATCCAGTTCGACTATGTCCGTTTCCCCGCCGAGGGCGATCAGAAAGACGCCAGCTTCTACTTCGAGACCGAGCATCCCGACTGGCATCGCGCAGACGTGATTGCCGACTTCCTGAAGCATGCCTACGCCGAAATTCATCCCACAGGCGCACTGTTGTCGCTCGATGTGTTCGGCATCATGGCCTGGCAACGCCCGGTGGACCTTTCGCATACCGGACAGGACATCGTGCGCATGGCGAAACATTGCGACGTCCTCTCGCCCATGATCTATCCGTCACACTTCTTCGGCATGGATGGCATCGCCCATCCCGGAGACGCGCCTGAGCACTTCATCGGCGAATCCATGGAGCGTTTCGAAAAGATCACCCAGGGCAGCGGCGTGGTGATTCGTCCCTGGCTGCAGGCCTTCCGCTGGAGAACGAAGACCTA
The DNA here is from genome assembly GCA_963816865.1 of Terriglobia bacterium. Taxonomy (GTDB): domain Bacteria; phylum Acidobacteriota; class Terriglobia; order Terriglobales; family Acidobacteriaceae; genus JAIQFF01. The sequence goes on along the minus strand of CAWFMU010000004.1, from coordinate 93,063 downwards.
CTCGCCGGAATACATAAAAGCCCAGGTCGTGACCGCGAAGAACAAGGGCGGAATTGGCTTCCTGTTCTGGAATGCCGCCAATGACTACAGCAAACCCTATGCAGCGATGCCCGAGATGGCAGCGGCCAAGGGAAAGTATTTTCGCGGGGATGAACTTCGGGGGACCGTACAGGCCAGCGTTACGGCCCCGGTCAATTGAGGCTCGACGGGAAACCGTTCCCAGTCTCGAACTAACATAGTTGCGGCAGCGTGCAGGCACATCATCCCGCCACGCTGCCGATTTTTTGGTACGTCCGCCGAAAGCTCACATTACACTGCTTACAGAGGTGTTTACAGTTATACGGGTTGCGCTGATCTTGCCGACGATATGGGCGACGTTAGTCCCGGATGTGTCATACGCATCCAGCGTAAACGAGCCCGTGTAGCAGTTACCGTCCCGGCTCACGACAACATTTTCACGCAGATGAGTGGGGCCGGTTGGATTTCCAATTCCGGTGGGAGCGTTCGTGGTATCGTTCCCCGTCGCGAAGTGGTTGAGTTTGTATGAGGATGTTCCGGTCCTCTTCCATACTCCCATGCAGAAGTTCCCGTCCTGCGCAGGCCGTCCCGAGTTCATGATTTCGGTCCCATCGCTGTGCCAAACGACGAATGCGGAATCGATCACTGTGCCATTGGGCGGCGCCATGCTTCCGGTATTGCCCTCGGCGGTGAACGTCACCTTCCACATCCCCACAATCGAATCGTCATTCTGATCTGAGACCAGCAGCAAAGAACCCTGCTGGAACAGCTCATTCCCTTGCCAGGATTGTGGGTGTACGGCGGCGCCAGCCTTGGGTCGTGCCATGCTTCCGCAATCGGCGCTTGCCTTCGGTGTCAGAATGGTCCCAAGCAGGCAGATAACCACGGCCACTGTCAGTTTCCTCAACCATATCGTCATGCCATCTCCTTTGAATTTGGAAAGTTCGGGGGAAAGTAGATGCTGCCCGGAAGCTCGCACCGGCACAATGGAGAGGGGATAAAGTTTGGGTAAAGAATTGGTAAAGTCGCGGGGATCCTGATATCCGGACGTTCGGGACATTCGAACCCGTGAGTGCTATAGTCTTTTCCCCTGTTGTTCGAGGTTTGCAGTGCCGCTGCAGTGCTACAAGTTCGGCGACTTCGAACTGGACCCCGCCCGCTTTGAGCTGCGACGCAATGGGCATGCCCTAAAGCTCGAACGCATCCCCCTGGAACTGCTTATTTTGCTCGCCGAGAAAGGTGGCAACGTCGTCACCCGGCAGGAGATCAGCGAGAAACTCTGGGGCAAAGACGTCTTTGTCGACACCGAGCACGGCATCAATACCGCGGTCCGCAAGGTCCGCTCAGCTTTGCAGGAAGATGCCGACCAGCCTCACTTCGTCCAAACCGTTCCGGGGAAAGGTTACCGTTTTGTTGCTGAACTCAAAGGCTTAAACCAAAAGGGCAAAACGCCCGGGATCCTGCCGGAAGCAGCTGACGCCGAATCCGCTCCCAGCGAGGCAGCTCCCGGAAGACGACGCAGCTGGCGGCTGGTGGCAATGGTCGCGCTTGTTCTACTTCTGCTAGCCGGAGCCTCGCTGATTCTCAATCTTGGGGGCTGGCGTGAACGCATCTTTGCCGGGAGCCAACTAAAGCCGATCCGGTCCATCGCCGTGCTGCCGCTGGCGAACCTCTCAGGCGATCCCGCACAGGACTATTTCGCCGACGGAATCACCGACGAACTGATCACCGCGCTGGCTCGAAACCGCTCTTTGCGGGTGGTTTCGCGAACTTCCACCATGCAATACAAGGGAGTGAGCAAGCCGATACGCGAGGTCGCGCAGGCCCTCGGAGTGGACGGCATCCTGGAAGGTTCAGTAAACCGTTCCGGGAATCGCGTGCACGTGAACTTACAACTGATCCATGCGCCTACGGATACGCACGTCTGGGCGGAAGGTTACGACCGCGACCTGGATGGCGCGTTCTCGCTGCCCGGCGAAGTCGCCCAAACCATTGCCAGGGAAGCCAACGCCGAGACGGTGCAACCCGGAACCCGACGCGATGTGAATCCCGCCGCACATGATGCTTATCTGCAAGGGCGATATTTGTGGGTGGCCGGAAATAACGTTGAAAGCAAGAAGCTATTTGAGAAGGCCATCCAACTGCAGCCTGACTATGCCGCTGCCTGGAGTGGTATTTCCGACAGTGTTCTGGCGGGCGGGCTCGACCGGGCGCGCTGGAAGGAAAGCACGGACCAGGCGGAAGCCGCCGCCCGCAAAGCGGTAGCGCTGGATGACTCTTTAGCGGAAGGCCACCATGCTCTGGCGGCGGTGTATTTTTTTGCTAGGTGGAATTGGGAACGCGCGGACGAGGAATCGCGCCGTTCGCTGGAGCTGGATCCGAACTTTTCCGAAGCTCACCACCTGCGTTCCTACATTCTCTTCGCCATGAATCGATTGCCGGAGGCGCTGCAGGAGCAAGAACAGGCCACCGCGATTGATCCTTTTTTGCGGCCCTGGGCCCTGGGAAGGGCCTATTACAGGCTGAGGCGGTATGACGATGCGATTGCGGAATTTCGCATGCGTGCCCAGGCCGGGCCGTCGGCCGCATCATGGGTCCACGACTTCTTGTCCAGAGTTTACGGGTTCAAAGGCATGGACAAGGAATCCGTGCAGGAACTTATAGAGGACACGCGTCTTAACCGCGGCGAGAAAGCCGCGGCCGACATCCAGCGTGCCTATGACAGCGGAGGCAGACGAGCCGTTTTGCAACTGCAGCTCAACGATCTTCAGAAGCCCAGCCGCAAAGAATCTGTCTCGCCCTTCTACCTGGCGCAAGCCTATGCGGCCCTGGGAATGAAGGACGAAACTCTCAAACAACTGGAAGATGCTTATCGTGAACACGCCACCGACCTCGTGTTTCTGCAAGCCGAACCGGTTTTCGACTTCCTGCATTCGAGCGCACGCTATCGGGCTCTGGTGAAAAATGTTGGCTTGGTACCGGCGTATTGATTTTCCTTGCCCATCACTCTTGGGTCATACCCTCTTACGTCTAAAAATGAGGCCAGTTCACGCCTCAGCTATAATGTTGGGTACGGGGAGACCGGTAATCTTTTCGCAGGTTTCGGGCCTCCAGCTTTGAGCATCAGGAGTATTCATGGCAATTCAAAAGACCGAGAAAATCTGGCACAACGGCAAGCTCATTCCCTGGGACAGCGCCCAGATTCATGTGATGTCGCACGTTGTGCATTACGGCTCGTCCGTGTTCGAGGGAGTACGTTGCTACGCACTGCCTGGCGGCCCCGCGATCTTTCGCGCCAAAGAGCACATGCAGCGGCTGTTGGATTCGGCCAAGATTTATCGCATTGATGTGGACTACACCGTCGAAGAACTGATCGCCGGCATGGCCGACCTGGTGAAGAACAACGGCGTTTCGCCGTGTTACATCCGTCCCATTGTGCTGCGCGGTTATGGCGAAGCGGGAGTGAACCCGTTCAACTCGCCGACCGAGGTTTACATCTGCAATTATCCGTGGGGAAAGTACCTGACATCGGAATCCGGAGAAGGCGCCGACATCTGTGTTTCCTCCTGGACCCGTATCGCGCCCAATACGCTGCCTGCGATGGCCAAGTCAGCGGCAAACTACATGAATTCGCAGCTCATCAAAATGGAGGCCGTCATCAACGGCTACGTGGAGGGCATTGCGCTCGACGCCAACGGATACGTCAGCGAAGGCTCGGGCGAAAATGTCTTCGTGGTGCGCAACGGGGTGCTGAATACCGCTCCTCTGGGCAATTCCGTACTGCCCGGCATTACGCGTGAATCGGTCCTGCAGATTGCCCGTGACCTGGGCATCCCGGTGACCGAACAGGGCATTCCGCGCGAATTGTTGTACATCGCGGATGAACTCTTCTTCACCGGCACCGCGGCCGAGGTCACACCGATTCGGTCGGTGGACAAGATCAGCGTCGGCAAAGGCACGGTCGGTCCCATCACCAAAGCGATCCAGAAAGAGTTCTACGCGATCGTCAAGGGAGAGAAGCCCGATCGATATAAATGGCTTACTCCGGTGGCGGTGGGCAGCAAGCAGCCTGTCGGCGTATAACTCCGGCGTCACCCACAGACCACGGATTGGGGAGAATGCACCCCCCTTCATTCACAGCGCCCGCGCTTCAGGGCAACCTGTCATCTTGAGCGGAGAGGGCCGGGTTCGCTTGCGAACCTGTTCTCGAATGACAAACCTGGTATGCGCCCCTACGCCGTCCCTTAGTCCAAAGGTCTGCCCCTGCCGCGTCCTCGTTCGTTACTTAGGTCATCTTGGGCCCAGTGACTTTTCGGTCCATCATACGGGAGGTTATCTGGGGGAAGTGTCGAATGAATATTGATGACTTGCTGCGCATCGCCATGGAGCGCCGGGCCTCCGACTTGCACTTGAAGGTTGGCAACTATCCCCATCTACGCATTGATGGCGACCTGACTCCGCTGACCGATCAGCCGCGCGTCAGCGCCGAAGATATGCTGACCATGGCGTTCAGCATGATGTCGGCGCGCCAGAAACAAAAATTTAAGGAAACGACGGAAATTGACATGGCCTACGGCGTCGCCGGACTGGGCCGCTTCCGTGTGAACGTATTCCAGCAACGGGGCAACGTGGGACTGGTACTGCGCGTCATCCCCACCAAGATTCGCGCGCTCGACGAACTCTATCTGCCCAAGATTGTGGAGCAGGTTTGCGAAATGCCTCGCGGATTGATTCTCGTCACCGGCGTCACCGGTTCCGGTAAATCAACCACGCTAGCCGCGATGGTCGACCGCATCAACTCCACCCGCGCCGAGCACATCATCACCATCGAAGACCCAATCGAATTTCTGCATCGCGACAAGAAGGGGTACGTCAACCAGCGCGAAGTGGAAGTAGACACGCCGTCATTCGGCGCAGCCTTGCGCGCTTCCCTGCGTCAGGATCCCGACGTCATCCTGGTCGGCGAAATGCGCGATCTCGAAACCATCGGCACCGCGCTGCACGCTGCCGAAACCGGCCACATGGTGTTCTCGACCTTGCACACCCTGGACGCCGTCGAAACCATCAACCGTATTATCGCCATCTTCCCGCCGCCTGAGCAGAAGCAGATTCGATTGCAGCTGGCCGCGGTGCTGCGCGCTGTCATCAGTCAACGACTGGTACGACGTTGCGACGGCGATGGCCGTGTACCGGCTGTCGAAGTCATGATCAACACCGCCTACATCCGCGAATGTATTCTGGTTCCGGAAAAGACGCGTGCAGTGCGCGATGCCATCTCTGCCGGAACTTCGCAGTACGGCATGCAGACCTTCGATCAGTCGCTGTGGGATTTGTTCCAGGCAGGATTGATCAACTACGAAACCGCTTTGGAGAACGCGTCCAACGCAGACGACTTCAAGCTGCGCATGCAGGGCGTCTCTTCCACCAGCGACATTTCGCGTAACGCCATGCAGCAGACCGGCTTCGGCGGCAAGTAAGTATTCCTGGCCGAAAAAGACTAAGGGCGCGCATTTCATTCATGCGCGCCCTTATTGCAGTCGTCGTTGAGACGGACCGCTTGCTATTTCGCCGCCAGGGCCTGCATCGAGCCCACATACCCGGCCCCGAACTTCGCATGACGGCAATCTACACCACTAAGAACCGCCATCACATCACGCAGTGACGACATATCAAGCACCCGGTTCAGGTGAGTGCGGGTCAGCATCTCGCGCACCAGGCCGGAAGGATTTATCAGTTTGAGCTGGATCCCATGATTGCGCGTCCAGTGATGGAGCGATACCAATGAGTTCAGACCGCCCGCGTCCATGAATTCCACTTGCGAGAGGTCCAGCATCACAATGCGGGTGGTTTTCTGCGAAACTACCGCAGTCCTCAAACTGCAGACCTCGACCCCGCGCACTAATCGGCCGCTGCAGTGCACCACTGCCACTTCGTTCTTCTTTTCAACATCGATGGTTAGCATGACTGACTCCCTAATCTTCTTTGCTTAAGTAGACGACACGTTGGGAAGAAAGTCACCAGCTTGTCTGCCTGCTCATTTCGTGAATTTCGGCGTGCAGTGGTGTATACGTAGTTGGCAGTACAGGAGTTCCCGGTTCTTGCTGCAATAAATGCGAGATCTTTTTCTTTACAACAATTTACAAGGTTTTAACAACTGCTTACACTATGCCGTTCCCCCGCCCCAGAAAAACCGATTCGGAAGATGTGCTCTATGAATATGCGGTGGGCGCGCTGGCTCGCCGCATGCGATCAGTGGCTGAACTGAAACGCCTGCTGCGGCCACGCGTTGAAGCCGATACCGAATACGGCAAGACGCTGGTCGAGCTGGTGATTCGACGTCTGAAGGACCAGGGTTATCTGAACGATGCCAAGTATGCGGCCGCATTTTCGTCCTTCCGTCGCGACAATGAAAAATTCGGGCGGCGCCGCGTGATTACCGACCTGAAAGCTAAAGGGGTGCACGGGGAAGTAATCGACAAGGCGGTCGATTCGGTCTACGACGAAGTCAACGAAGAGAAGCAGGCCCGCGACTATCTGCACCGCAAGCGTTTGCAAAAGCCAAAGAGCCAGAAGGATGCCGCCCGCATCTTTCGCCAGTTGATGCGCGCAGGGTTCGGGGCCAAGACGATTTTCGCCATCCTGAAAAAATGGGACGTTGATGACGAAACCCTGACCGCGCTGGAGGGGGAACTGGAGTGACGTTTTCTATCGCTCCTCAAGTTCCTGGCACGGCAGGCAAACGCAAGGTTCCCGTTCGACTCCCCATCGTTGCCGCTCGGAGTTCGCTCAGGGCTGGCTCTCGACTGCGCTCGGGATGACAGGGGGATGCGGGCGCGTTGCGTTTATGCCGAAAATGCTTGATACTCCCTTTCACTCTTTTCACCTATCAGGAGGAATTATGAAAGCCAGATGGACACCAGTTCTCGCTGCGATGCTACTCGGCCTGGCATCGTTCGCCTACTCGCAAGACGTCAAGACCGACACTGAGAAAGCGGCCGACAAGACTGCCGACGCCACCAAGGACGCAGCCAAAGACACCGCTCACGCCACCAAAAAGGTAGCCAAGAAAACCGCGCACGCCACCGACAAAGCTGCGGACAAGACCGCCGATGCGACCAAAGACGCCGCCAAGGATACCGCCCACGGCACCAAGAAGGTGGTCAAGAAAACCGAGCATGGCACCGAAAAGGCAGCCGACAAGACCGCCGACGTAACCAAGGACGCAGCCAAAGACACCGCTCACGACACCAAGAAGGTCGCCAAGAAAACCGAGCACGGTGTCGATAAAGCCGCAGACAAGACCGCCGACGCCACCAAGGATGCAGCCAAAGACACAGGCCACGTCGCAAAAAAGGCCGGCCACGGAATCAAGAAGGGCGTGAAGGACGTCGGCCACGACGTAAAAAAAGGCGCGGAAAAAACCGGCGACGAAATGAAGTAGTTCGTAAAATAGTTTGGCGGAGTTGACATTTGTGAGAAGCAGCCCGGCCTTTAGGGCCGGGCTCGCTGGCGTCAAACGAGCGCCCTCGCGGGAATCGTAAACCTATCCCCGAAAGCCACACACCTGAGACGGATAAACCTCGGCGTCATTCGTACGAGTCGCTCCGGCCGATGCTAGAATCAAGCTGGAAATCAACGAGTTTCCTCACCATCCCATGCTGACCGGCTCCGAAATCCGACGCAAATTTCTGGACTTCTTCGTTCAGAAGGGACACCGCGAGGTGCACTCCTCGTCGCTCGTCCCGCAGAATGACCCTACCCTGCTATTCACCAACGCGGGCATGAACCAGTTCAAGGACGTATTCCTCGGACTGGAAAAGCGCGACTACACGCGGGCCACAACCTCGCAGAAATGCGTCCGCGCGGGTGGTAAGCATAATGATCTTGAGAACGTCGGCTTTACCAACCGTCATCACACGTTTTTCGAGATGCTGGGGAATTTTTCCTTCGGCGACTATTTCAAGAAAGATGCCATCGCCTACGCCTGGGAACTGATCACTTCGCCACAATGGTTTGGCATCGATAAGAACAAACTCTACGTGACCATCTTCAACGGCGAAGGCGGAATGCAACGCGACGCCGAGGCTCACGATCTGTGGCTCGGCCAAGGCGTTCCGAAAGACAGAATTTTTGAGTTTGGATTAAAAGACAATTTCTGGCAGATGGGCGACACCGGCCCCTGCGGTCCCTGCAGCGAAATTCACTACGACATGGGCGTGGTCGCGTCCGATCAGGGCCACACCGACTGCAAATTCGGTTGCGACTGCGGCCGCTACGTCGAACTCTGGAATCTTGTCTTCATGCAGTTCGATCGCGACGCCAGCGGAAAGCTGAATCCGCTGCCCAAGCCGTCGATTGATACCGGGATGGGCCTGGAGCGGGTTGCGGCCGTGCTTCAGGGAGTGATTTCGAATTACGACTACGGATTTGTTCACGCCGCTGATCGCAAGGGCAGCCGAATTGACGGGAGCGTCACTTAGGAAGGAACTGGGCAAGGAAGCCGGCACGAAGACGGCGGCATCGCTGCGAGTCATCGCGGATCATTCGCGGGCGGCTACGTTTCTGATCTCCGATGGCGTGCTGCCATCGAACGAAGGCCGGGGCTATGTTCTGCGCAAAATTATCCGGCGAGCGATCACGCACGGACGATTGCTCGGCCACGAGAAACCATTTCTGCACCAGATGATCTTTGCCGTACGCGACCTGATGCAGGACGCCTACCCCGAACTGATGGAATCCGCGGATCGTGTTTCGAAGACCGTGTTATTGGAGGAGCAGCGATTCGCGCACACGCTGGACATCGGGCTAAAGAAACTGGAAGAAGCATTTCATCTCAGTTCTACTCATGGGCCCGCCACAGCTTCAGCTCTTTCCGGCGCCGAGGCTTTCAAGCTCTACGACACCTTCGGCATGCCACTGGACTTCATGCAGGATGCAGCGCGGGACCAGGGTATCGGGTTCGATCAAGAAGGTTTCGACCGCGCCATGCAGGAGCAGCGCGAACGCGCCCGCGCCTCCTGGAAAGGCGCGGCTAAACAGACTGCCAATCCCGCTTACCAGAAGCTCCCTAAATCCGACTTCGAAGGCTACCGCCAGACTCGTTCCGAACGGTTGCGCGGTCCTCGCCATCATTCACAATGGCCAGGGGGCGCAAGAACTCATGCCGGGAGAAGATGGCGAGATCATCCTCGACCACACACCGTTCTACGCCGAGTCCGGCGGACAAGTCGGCGATCGGGGATGGCTCTACAGCGACGATCACAACACCGTCGTCGCCGAGGTGAAAGGTTGCTACTACCCGATCCAGGGAGTGCGGGCGCATCAGGTCATCGCGAAACAACCAATCCGCGTCGGACAGAAGGTGGATGCCGTGGTCGACGCCGACATTCGCCTGGCCACCATGCGCAACCACACCGCCACTCATCTGCTGCAAGCCGGGCTGCGCGAAGTGCTGGGCAAGCATGTGAAGCAGGCTGGGTCGCTGGTCGCGCCCAATCATCTGCGTTTTGACTTTTCGCACTTCACAGCCGTCGCCGACGAAGAACTGCAGGACATCGAAGACTTGATCAACAAGGAAGTGCTTGGCAATCAGAAGATCGAAGTCATTGAAAACGTCCCGATTGATGTCGCCATCAACGAATACAAGGCTATGGCGCTGTTTGGCGAGAAGTATGGCGACAAGGTGCGCGTGATCAAGATTGGCGACTTCTCCACCGAACTTTGCGGCGGAACCCATACGGCTGCCACTGGCGAGATCGGCCTGATTAAGGTGTTGAAGGAAGGCAGTGTGTCATCGGGCGTGCGCCGCATCGAGGCTGTCACCGGGGAAGGTTCGCTGCATCACTTCCAGAGAGATCATCAACTGGAAAATGTCGTGGCCAGTTTTGCGGGACCCACCCTTTCGCAAAAACCGCGAAAGGATGGGGCACCCACACTCGGAGAGCCCTCCCTGTCGCCGGCCGAAGCACTGAAAGCCGAGCTCGAAAAGAAAGACGCGGAGATCAAACGGTTGGCCCGCGAACTCGATCAGGTGCGGATGAAGTCGGCATCGTCCACCGTGGCTTCCGTTACCGACCAAATCAAGGAGATTCGCGGCGTAAAAGTCCTGGCGCACCGGGTGGATAACCTTGAGCGCGCGCAGATGCGTACTCTGGTGGACCAGTTGCGCGACAAGCTGGGATCGGGCGTGGTTGTCCTGGGATCCGCGACGAACGGCAGCGTCGGGCTTATTGTAGGCGTCACCAAAGACCTGACCAGTAGAATCCAGGCGGGCAAAGTGATTGCGCCGGTGGCGCAGAAAGTTGGCGGCAAGGGCGGCGGAAGGCCTGATCTTGCCGAGGCCGGCGGCAAAGACCCCGGGGCGCTGGATGCGGCGCTGGGCGAGGTGTACGGCGTGGTCGAGGCGTTGCTGGGAAATTAACTTCAGTTGTCAGATCCTGGTTCCCGGTTCTCAGAACGAGGAGGGCGGATGAAAGATCGCATTCGATTCATCAGCCACAAGGGCAAGAAGATTCTACTGATCGACGCTACCAATTTTTCACCCGAAGAATTGGTGGAACTCTTGCCGCTGGCTTTATCCCGGATTACGGCCGAAGCCCGTGGTTCGGTCCTCCTTTTAGCGGATTTTAGCGGCTCGAAGGTTGATAAGAAGGGCGTGGAGGCTATTAAGCCGGCTCTGGTTATTGACCGTCCCTACCTCAAGCGCTCAGCCTGGGTGGGAACGGAAAACCTGCCAAAGGTTTTCTACGAGCACCTGAAATCGTTTTCGCAGCGGGAGCTACCGCTGTTCAAGACGCGGGAAGAGGCGATGGATTGGCTGGTAGAGGACTAAACTCAGCTCCTCCACTTCAGCGTAACCGGCCCAGCTAGCGGATGTTTCATCTCGCCGCCCGACTTCCGCGATTCCAGAAGCGCCGCCTTCAATCCAAAATACCATTTGGCGGGACGGTCGGCGTCATCGATCAGCATCAAGTGGGGATTTTGTTTCAGCCCTTCTGACTGTTGTTCCATCGTCTGCCGGTCTTGTTCCACAAACTTCGCAAACACAAACTTGAGCAGCTGCGGCCCCAGCGGCACCCAGCGAAAAATATTCCACGCCGCCACCACATCAATGCGGCAACGGCTGCGGGTGATGGGCGTGACCGTAGTCAGCGAGGAAAACCAGTACTTGCCGGCGCGAATGGTCTCCAGTCGCAGGTTGGGCAGGACAAAGTCAATGGTGGTGGTGATGGATTCGGCGTCGGCATAGAGGCGCAGCAGTTTATATGGAGCGCTGTTGGAACTGGGCGTGTGCGCGCTCATGCGAAAGCCGTTGGGAATGGGCTCGAAATTCTTCTGCTTCTCGTGGATGCTGCCGCGGCTGCGCCACCACCAGGCTTGATGCACAAACGGCCCGTGCGCGGGATCCATCAGGCCGATGATGCCGTGATCGACGGTGCAAGGCAGATCAGCGGTGAGGAAAGCGAGCTTGTACTTGTCGCTGAACGTGGGGACGCGCGGCGCCGGCATGGGGGCGTCGTCAGCTTTGGAGAATCCGGCCCCGGGCGGCGGGGGTTCGGGGATGAAAACCCAGATGAAGTCGTCATGCTCTTCGCAGGGATAGCTGCCGGCATAGATGCGATCTATCTTCAGCTTCTGGTCCGCGGTGAGCGACGGGATAAGCTGGCACTGGCCGGTGTGCCCGTCGAACCGCCAGCCGTGGTAGCTGCACTCCACCTGCTGCCCGTCAAAGTGGCCATGGGAAAGCGGCATGCCGCGGTGCGGACAGGCATCATGCAGCGCAAACGGGCGGCCCTGGCGGTCTCGTCCAATGGCCAGCGGAGTCTCGAGCAGCATGGCCTTTTGCAGCTGGCTGCCACTGACCTGCCGTCCGGGCAGGGCCCTATACCAGAAGCCGTACAGCATCAGCGAGTCCGGCGCTTCGCGTTGCGGCAGAGTGAGATCGGTCATGAAGTGACAGATATGGGAGAAAGAGGCAGCCTACTACAGCGGACCAAGAACGTAAAAGCCGCGCCGGAGGAGTCACCTACTTGTAATTTGAAAACCCCGAAAATTGTCATTCCGAAGCGCGGGTTATCGCGCGAGGAATCTGCTGTTTCGCCGCCGGCAGCAAGCAGATTCCTCGCCGATAAAACCGGCTTCGGAATGACAAGGGTGGTGTGGTTTACGACCGCTACCCGGCATTGGCGCTCTCTCGGGCCGAAGCTGATCCGCCAGGTAACCAACCAGCACGGTAAATATCTATATTTTCAATGAATTGCTGTATTACTTCGGTGGTTCTATTGGTCTTCAGATCAATTGCTACGGGTCCACCGCCCGCCTATAATCGTTGCACTCTGGTAGATGTTTCTCCGTCAGGTTCCGGGTAGGTAGGCGCGGGGTATTTGTCTGTCCGCGTGCAAGTACTAAACCCGGCTATGCGAAAACGCCTGCAAATCGCCCTGATGGCAAGCCCTGTAATCGCGACCTTCCTTTCTCTCACCACGCCATATCTGCGGGCACAAGCCGGGTCCGCGAGCATTACCAGCAGCTTCGACAGCTCGGGACGCAAAGTCTACGTCAACGACGAAACGCCGGTCGGCGCCAAGACGCTCGACGACTCCCGCAGTCCAAAGCAGCGGACTGATGTATTGGAGCCCGACGGCGCATACCTGGAAGCCGGTTGCATCGGCCAGAATCCGGGCGGCACGTTCGGCTGCGGCAGAAGTCAGCACCTCGCAGAAGGTTTCCAGCTTCGTGAGTGGCAGACCATTTACGCAGCAGGAGATTGATGCCGCGATCGACCAGGCGGCGACACGGCATAACGTGGACCCCAGTCTGGTACGCGCGGTCATCAAGGTGGAATCGAACTTCAACCCCAACGCAGTTTCCCGGACCGGGGCGATGGGGCTGATGCAGCTGATGCCACAAACGGCGCGGTCACTGAACGTGGTCAACCCCTTCGATCCACAGCAGAACGTGGACGCGGGTGTCCGGCATCTGAAGCGGCTGATGGAAAGCTACGGCGGCGACGTCAAGCTGACCCTGGCCGCCTACAACGCCGGAGCCGGAGCTGTAGCCAGAAGTGCTGGAGTACCGCACTACCGCGAGACCCGCAACTACGTGAAGCGGATCACGCAGTTGTATTACGGCGACCGGGCTTCGGGCTACCGGATCATGGGGACTCCGGTGCGCGAGCCGGTGCGAGTGACGCGGGACGAGCGGGGCGTTCTTTCCTTCAGCAACACCGACTGACATTCAGCAACACCGATTGAGAGATCGGCATCTGTAACAGGGTAAGCAACCGAACATAGCTCCTGGCGAGCTACGCGATTACGGGCTACTACAGGCAAGAAAATTGAACTCCGATCGAGGCCAACGCGCAAAGCGTCTGGGTGTGGCTCTGCTTCTGCTCTTGCTCCCGGTGCTGCCCCTGCGGGCGCGGGGCAAGTCGGAGGCCTGGGCCTCGACCCAATATTCCAATGCCCAGCGGCTGCGGGAAAATCTGAACAGCCTTCCTTCCGCCCAGCAAACCCGTAAGGAATACCAGCACGTAATTGCCGCCTACCGCCGCGTCTACTACGGCTCGCCGGCCTCTTCCAAAGCGGACCCCAGCGTGGCCGCCGTGGCAGAACTGATGACCGAGATGGGCCGCCGCTTTAACGATGACAAAGCCCTGCACGCAGCCATCGGCCAATACAAGTTTCTGCGCCGCGAGTATCCCGGCAGCCGCGACCGCTTCGACGCGCTCTTCACCATTGGCCAGATTTACCAGGACGATCTCAGGGATCAGGCCCAGGCCAAACTGACATTCGAGGATTTCCTTCATCGCTATCCACACCATCACCTGGCAGATGAGGCGCGCAAGGCGCTCAGCGAGCCGGTGCAGCAAGCTGGCTTGAAATCGAAAGAGGAGAACGATTCGGATGACGATTCCAGCGCTCCCAAAGGCCGCGCCGGGAAAGAAACGTCCAGCAAAAGCCCCAAGCCCGCCACCGATACCGCAGACCCGGAGGAAGTGACTGAAAACCGGAAGCCATCGCAGATCACCAGCGTCCGCCACTGGTCCACGCCGGAGTACACGCGGATCGTCATCGGACTGGAAAGGGACGTAAAGTTCGAGGCCCAGCGCATCGAGAATCCCGAGCGCATCTTTTTCGATCTGCTCGATACCAACCTTACGTCGTCGCTGCTGGGCAAAACCTTCGACGTAGATGATGTTTTGCTGAAAAAAATCCGCGTGGCGCAATTCCAACCGGGAAAATCGCGGATTGTACTCGACGTGGCGGACAACTCTGACTACAGCACGTCGGTGCTCACTGATCCGCCGCGCCTGATCATTGATATTCATAGCAAGGACATTCACAGCAAGGAGATTCAGGACAAAACCAGGAGCGTGGCGCGGGAAACACCCGTGAAAGAACCAGTGACAGGGACTGCCGACGCTAAAGCGCAGCCCCGCAAGCCCGCCGACAAGCCCTTGCCCGTCATGACCAGCCATGAAGCCAGGAAAACCGTGGTCGAGGCGGACGATGACGACGACAGCGCGGTTACCGTCGCAAAGCTCGATCCTCCGGAGATCAAGTCTGCGGCCAAGGCTCCGGTCACGCTTACCTCCACCTGCGTTGAACTTACCCACGCTCTCGCGAAGCTCCGGCCGGGACCGGCGCCAGCCAGCCGCGATTTTTCCAGATGTCCGCGAGGCCTCTCCCACCGCCCGCGGCGATCGCTCGCTGATCCGCGCCCTGGGATTGAAAATCGGCAGGATCGTGATCGATCCCGGACACGGCGGGCACGACACCGGAACCATCGGTCCCAATGGCCTTGAAGAAAAAGACCTGGTGCTCGATGTCGGCCGGCGGCTGGGCAAACTCCTGCAGGCCCGACTCGGCGCCGACGTGGTCTACACCCGCAAGGACGACACATTCATTCCGCTTGAAACTCGCACCTCGATCGCGAACCAGGAGCAGGCCGACCTGTTCGTTTCGATCCACGCCAACTCCAGTCGCGACCCGGATGCTCGCGGTGTCGAGACCTACTACTTGAACTTCACCTCGTCCGCTGAAGCGCTTGATGTGGCAGCGCGCGAAAATGCCGCCTCGGACAAATCTGTTTACGAGCTTCAGGATCTGGTGAAGAAGATCGCGCTGAAAGAGAAAATCGAGGAGTCGCGCGAGTTTGCTTCCAACGTGCAGCGCGCGCTGCACAGCGGGCTGGCCGCGAAGAGTCCGGGAATCCGCGACCGCGGAGTCAAGAAGGCGCCGTTTATCGTGCTCATTGGAGCCAACATGCCGTCCATCCTGGCCGAGATTTCGTTCGTCAGCAATCCGGGCGACGAACGCAGACTGCAGACTGCTGAGTATCGCCAGCGCATCGCGGAATCGCTCTACCGGGGGATATCGAAGTATGTCGGCGGCTTGAGCGGGGTCAAAGTCGCCAGCAAGATTGATAAAGGCGGAAGCCACTAGTTCTGCCGTTCCCGCCGCGCGGATATAACACGAGGTTTTCTTTGCGTCCTTTGCGGTTCCCTTTGCGACCTTTGCGGTTAAGCATTTGATCTTGCGGCGAGCGTAGTCAAACTCTTAACCGCAAAGGTCGCAAAGGAACCGCAAAGGACGCGAAGAGAGCTAGCCGCTCTGAAACTTCCATCCCGGATGGAAACTTTCCGCTCGCCTCTGTAGTCTAACTAGACAGGGCCCTGCCCAGGTTTGTCTTATGGTTGCGAAATTTACGTCGCTTTTTGTATTGCTCATGTTGGTTTTGGGCACTGCCTTCGCGGGCGAGTCGCCCGCGTCCAAACAAACCACACCCGCCGCTAAGCCTGGACAGGCTTCGATTCTTCCTCCGCAATTCGCCGGATGGCATGTCTCCGGCTCGACCAAGGCCAGCAAGGACCCGGCGGTCGCCGATCCTGTGAACGCTGCGCTGCTCAAGGAATACGGATTGACCGACTTCGAATCGGGCACCTACACCCGCGATGACGGGCGCAAGGTCGCCCTCAAAGCCATCCGCTTCGCGGATGCCAGCGGCGCCTACGGCGCTTTCACGTACTACAAGATGCCGCAGATGCTCACCGAGTCGATTCCCGACCAGGGTGCGTCGCTGAACGAGCGGGTGCTGTTCTATCGCGGCAACATTCTGGTGGACGCTGTATTCGAAAAGCTGAGCGCCATGTCGGCCGCCGAATTGCGGGACCTGTCCGAAGCCCTGCCTCTGCCCACCGGGAATACGCGCAATCTGCCCATCCTGCCGCAGTATCTTCCGAAGTCGGGTTATGTGAAGAACACCGCGAAATATGTGGTTGGACCGGTAGGCCTGGAGAAGATCAGCGCGCCGCTTTCCGCTCCCCTGGTGGACTTCAACGCCAGCACCGAAGTGGCCCTGGGCAACTACCAGACCGCGGACGGAATCGCCACCCTGATGCTGATCGAATATCCGACGCCGCAACTGGCCGCGGAACATCTGCGACAGATTGATGCGGCCAACCAGGCCAATGCGCAGGCGCAGGGCGGAAGCCCTGCGGCGAATGGAGCGCCAATCTTCAACAAGCGCACCGGTCCCATCGTGGTGATTGCGACTGGCGCAATTTCCCCGGGAGAAGCGCGCTCGCTCTTGAGTTGGGTGAACTACGAAGCCGACGTCAACTGGACCGAGAACACCTATCAAGGCAAGAAAAATAATCTGGGCAACCTGCTGATCAATGTCTTCCTGCTGTGCGGGATTCTCATCGTGTTTGCGGGAGTGGCGGGTGTTGCGTTTGGAGGGATTCGGATCTTCTTCAATCACATCTTGCCGGAGAAGGTTCTGCATCGTCAGAAGGACGTAGATTTCATCTCCCTGAACCTGTCCGAGGGTCAGGATGGGTCGGCCGATTCCAAGGTAAGCCCATCAATCAAAGCCGTTTAGGAGAGCAAAACCGGCAAAAGGCCCAAAATGGAGCGCTGAACCGGCCTGTTAACCTATTTTCTAAGTCATTGAATACAAAGATATTTATTTCCCAAAAATCCCTTGACGAACCCCTTTTTCGGCTCATAAGATTTCGCCAGAAAGTTTTAACGGATTTTTGCCCCGTTGGAACTATTCTCCCTTAAAAGAGAAGGCCGCCTATGCCAGGGCGGCCTTTTTGTTTGGAAGCAAGTCGTCGGTCGTCAGTCTTCAGTCGTCAGCAGTGGCGAGCATCGTTGCAATGAGACGTTGAACTTTCTGACGACTGAAGACCGACGACTGACGACTGCTTTGTTAGAATCGAAAGCAAGCCGACGTAGCTCAGTTGGTAGAGCAGCCGATTCGTAATCGGCAGGTCAGCGGTTCAAGTCCGCTCGTCGGCTCCAGTTTTTAATTCGCTGCCAAGTTTTCCACGAATTTTGCACTCCGAATTGGGCAAGTTGTCTGCGGAGATTCCCTTTCAGGGTAGTTTCGCCTTGCCAACCGGTAGTAACTTTTCCGATAATACGTTGAGAACCCAATATCAATCGTGAATCGATACACTCAAGCCGATCTGCTGCGCATCCTGAGGGTCACGTCGCGTCAGTTGGCCGCCTGGGAAAAGGCCGGACTAGTGGCCGCCGCCGAGAGCTATTCTTTCTTTGAACTCCTGCAAGTCAAGAAAGTTCGCGATCTGTGCGCGCGCAAAGTGCGTCCCGCGGTGATCCGGCAGTCGCTTGAAGCCATGCTGAAGCATGTTGCGGGCATGGAAAACCCGCTGCTCGAGGCCGGAGCGTTCACCACCGGTCACCGGATCGCGTTTCGTCACAAAGGCAAGGTGGTCGAGCCCATTGCCGGCCAGTTTATGTTTGATTTCTCTCCCGGACAACGAGTCGTGGCCAGCACTCCGATCTCCAGCCGTACAGAGGCGACACCGACAGATGCGGCCGAGCTTTTTGCGCGCGGCATCGCGCTCGAGGAAGACCCCAGCCATCAGACCCAGGCCATCGAGATGTACCAGCAGGTGCTGGACCTCGATCCCGATCACGCCGCGGCGCACATCAACCTGGGTACGCTGCATTACAACCGGCAGGAATATGCGCTGGCGGAAAAGCATTACCGCCGTGCCATCGAAGTGGATCCGCGCTACGCCCTGGCTTACTTCGACCTGGGCAATGTGCTGGATGAAACCGGGCGGGTCACGGAAGCCATCCAGACCTACAGCACCGCGCTGCAACTGGCGCCCACGTATGCCGACGCGCACTACAACCTGGCACTGGCTTACGAAAAGATCAAAGAGCCCCGCAATGCCCTCAAGCACTGGCGCGCTTACGTGAAGCTGGACACGGTCGGACCCTGGTCGGTGCACGCGCGCAACCAGATCCAGCGCATCCTGGAAGCCGACGGACTGAAGCTGATACAGGGCGGGAAGCAGGCCTAGCCACCAGCGGCGACCGATGCCGTCATCCCCGTCTCCGTCGCGCCGGGGTTTCACCCACCCCTGATCGCTGGCCTACACGATTGCCATCCCTTTTTAAGAATGGTCCTGCGACCTGTTCCGCATGGGGCCGCTATCGCAGGCGCCGACGTACCGCCACTTCAAGACCGGTTTGCTTGCCCGCACGAGTTGTTAAAGGAATTCACCGCTGAGAACACGAAGAACTCTTAAGTCCCGGCCCAACCCCTCAACGAAACCGGTGCTAAAATTCAACAGCCATCTTGAGCTTTGAAGGTATTTCCATGCCTGACACTACCCTGCAGATTCCGTCTCCCAGCCCCCTGACTTCCTTCACCGAAGACGAAATCATGTTTCGCGACAACATTCGCCAGTTTGCCGACGACAAAGTCCGGCCGCTGGTGAAAGAGATGGACGAAAAGGGCGTCTTCGACCAGGACCTGATTCGCCAGTTCTTCCAGCTCGGATTGATGGGAATCGAGATTCCCGAGCAGTACGGCGGCGGTGGCGGCAAGTTCTTTGAAGCGATTCTCGCAGTGGAGGAGATGTCGCGCGTGGATGCCTCCGCCGGCGTCGTGGTGGACGTGCAGAACACGCTGGTCAACAATGCTTTGCTGCGCTGGGGCAGCGAGGAACAGAAGAAACGCTTCCTGCCGCGCATGGCCGCCGACACCTGTGGCGCCTACGCGCTCAGCGAAGCCGGTTCGGGATCGGACGCCTTCGCCCTGCAGACCCGGGCGACGCTCAAGGGCACCGACTACGTCCTCAACGGACGCAAGTTGTGGATCACCAATGGCAAGGAAGCCGGGCTGTTTGTCCTCTTTGCGACCGTGGATCCAGCGGCCGGTTACAAGGGCATCACAGCCTTCCTCGTTGAAAAAAGCTTTCCCGGCTTCACCGTGGGCAAGAAGGAAGACAAGCTGGGGATTCGCGCGTCATCTACCTGCGAGCTGATCCTTGAAGACTGCTCCGTACCGAAATCAAACGTGCTGGGCGAGGTGGGCAAAGGCTACAAGATCGCAATCGAGACTTTGAACGAGGGCCGCATCGGGATCGGTGCGCAGATGGCGGGAGTGGCCCGCGGCGCCTGGGAGTACGCGGCGAAGTATGCGCAGGAACGCAAACAGTTTGGCAAGCCGATCAGTGACTATCAGGGCATCCAGTTCCAGATCGCGCAGATGGCGACTGAGATCGAAGCCGCGCGGCTGATGGTGTACAACGCAGCGCGGATGAAAGACGCGGGCATCCCGTTCGTCAAGGAAGCCGCGATGACCAAGCTGTTCTGCTCGCAGGTGGCGGAGCGCGTGACTTCACTGGCCATCGAAATTTACGGCGGCTACGGCTTTACCAAAGATTATCCGGTGGAGAAGTACTGGCGTGATTCGAAGATCGGCAAGATCTACGAAGGCACGTCCAACATGCAGTTGGCTACCATTGCCAAGCTGTTGATGGGCGGCAAGTAAGGGCCACAGGGTGGACCAGGCCGCAGGCCAAATATTCTTGTTTGATCTGCTTACAAATTCAGGGCACGCCCGTCGAACGCCTGGGACTGGTTTGTCTACCGCGTGCACGATAATCGCAAAGGAAAAATAATGATAAAGAAAATCATAGCTGCGCTTGTGGTCGTGTTGGCCTTCTCCGTTGCCTCGATGGCGCAAACGCCAGCGGCCGGCAATCCTGGTCCGCAAAAGCCGCCCGACCTCTTGCCCGGTCTGGACAAGCAGCTCATCGACGCCACGGCTGATCCGTGCACCGATTTCTTTCAGTACGCCTGCGGCAATTTTTCCAAACTTTATCCCATCCCGAACGATCGCTCCGCCTACTCAACCGGCGCCATCATCGCCGACCATACCGAATACGTCCTGCACTCCATGCTGGAAAAGGCCGCCGCGGGCGGCGCCGGCCGCACTCCCAACGAGCAGAAGATTGGCGACGCCTACGCCGCCTGCATGGACGAATCCACCATCAACCAGAAGGGCTTGACGCCGCTGCAGATGGAACTGGATCGCATTGCAGGCGTCAAGAGCAAAGACGAGTTGCCCGAACTCCTCGCCCGCTTTCAGCTGATCGGCGTAAACGCCTTTCTCAACTTCGGCGAACAGCAGGATTTCAAAGACGCCCGGAAGCAGATCGCCGTCCTTGACCAGGGCGGCCTGGGACTGCCGGAACGCGACTACTATTTCCGCACCGGCGACGCCGCCGCGAAGACTCGCGCCCAATATGTGCAGCACATCGCCAACATGTTTAAGCTCACGGGCGAGTCGGAGAAAAAGGCTGTCAGTGACGCACAAGCCATCATGGACCTGGAAACCGCGCTGGCCAAGGTTTCCATGGACATCACTTCGCGGCGCGATCCCAACAAGGTTTACCACCTGATGCCGGTGTCTGAGCTCGCCACCCTGGCTCCGGGCGTGGCGTGGGACCGCTTTCTGGTCGCATCCGGGGCGCCCAAGGTCAGCGAACTGAACGTCGCGAATCCTGACTTCATCAAGGGACTGAACAGCCTGCTCGCCTCCACCGACCTGGAGACGATCAAGACCTACTTGCGCTGGCAGCTGATTCTTTCGACCCCGGGCTACGTGCTGCCCAAGCCTCTCGACGATGAACGCTTCGATTTCTACGGCCACAAGTTAAGAGGCCAGCCCGAGCAAAGGGCCCGCTGGAAGCGCTGCGTACAGGCCACCGACGCAGGACTGGGTGAAGCTCTCGGCCAGGTCTACGTCGCCCAGGAATTTTCTCCCGCCAACAAGCAGGCCACGCTGCAAATGGTGGAGGACATCGAGGCCGCGATGGACCAGGACATCGACACCCTGGACTGGATGAGTCCCGCCACCAAAGTCCGGGCCAAGGAAAAACTGCATGCGGTCGCCGACAAGATCGGATATCCCGACCACTGGCGGGATTATTCCAACCTGGTCATCTCGCGGGACGATGCTTTCGGGAATGTGCTGCGCGCCACCGCTTTTGAGAACCGGCGCCAGTTGGCCAAGATCGGCCAGCCCGTCGATCGCGGCGAGTGGGTCATGAGTCCGCCGACGGTGAATGCGTATTACGACCCGAGCCAGAACAACATCAATTTTCCAGCCGGCATTCTTCAGTCCCCGCTCTATGACAGTCGCGCGTCGGACGCGTCGAACTACGGCCACGTCGGCGGCATCGTAGGACACGAACTCACCCACGGCTTCGACGATGAAGGCCGCCAATTCGACGCCAACGGAAACCTCGCCGACTGGTGGACCGCCGAGGATGCCAAGCACTTCGAAGAAAAGGCCGACTGCGAAGTGAAGGAGTACAGCAACTTCGTCGCCGTGGATGACGTGAAAGTAAACGGCAAGCTGACGCTGGGCGAGAACACCGCCGACAACGGCGGCCTGCGCCTGGCCTACATCGCTTTCCTGGCCGATGCGAAGCGGAAAAACATCGACCTGGCGCAAAAACAGGACGGCTACACTCCGGTGCAGCAATTCTTCCTGGGACACGGACAGAGCTGGTGCGGCAACACCCGTCCCCAGCAACTTCGCCTGCAGGTGCAAACCGATCCGCATTCGCCCCGGCAATTCCGGGCGAACGGCGTAGTGCAGAACATGCCGGAGTTCGGCCAGGCCTTCGGCTGCAAAGCCGGTCAACCCATGATGCCGGTGAATGCCTGCCGGGTGTGGTAGGGCGCAGTGTCATCCTGAGCGCAGCCGGCCCGTTCGCTTGCGAATGGGCTGGCGGAGTCGAAGGACCCCTAGGCAGCTTAACGACAGCCAGAAGCCAGGGGTTTCTGTGATTCCGCGGCGAGCGCATGCAGGCTGTAGGGGTCCTTCGACTGCGCGGCTGCTTCGCGTAGCGAAGCAGCCACTCCGCTCAGGATGACAGCTGACACTACTGCGGCGGCGGCGCTGGCGTCGTCGTAGCTCCCGGCGTGATCTGGGTTCCGATCACGTCGCCGGAAACGATCATCTCCACGCGGCGATTCAGTTTGCGGCCGGCAGCCGTGCTGTTGTCTGCCACCGGGTTTCCCTTGCCCAAGCCGCGCGCGATCACGTTGTTGATCGAAACCCCGTTGTTCACCAGATAGTCGCGCACCGAACCCGCCCGCTTTTCCGACAAGGTCTGGTTATAGGCGTCGCTGCCTACGCTGTCGGTGTGGCCTTCGATCTCCAAACGCAGATCGGGATAGGCCAGGACGATGCCTGAGATTCGCGCCAGCCGCTCCCGCGCGGCCGGCTTCAGGGTGTAGCTGCCGCTGTCGAACAGCACGTCGGGCATGCTGACGACGAGGCCGCGGGGGGTGTCCTTGGTCTCGAGCACCTGGTTGAGCTGGTTGAGCAGACGCTGCCGCTGTTCTTCCTTCTGACGAATCGCCTCGGCGGCGGCCTGGCGTTGTCGCTCGGCTTCCGCTTCAGCTTTCTGCTGCTCGGCCAGGGCTGCGGCGCGCGCGGCATCGGCCTGCGCTTGCTGCAGCTGGGCCTGGGCCTGAGCTTTTTCGGCCGCTGCGGTGTCAGCCTCGGCCTGGGCGCGTCTGCGGGCATCTTCTTCTGCCTGGGCCTTGGCTTGGGCTTCGGCTGCGGCGGAGGCCTGGGCTTCCGCTTCAGCCTTGCGTTGCTTGTCCAGCATGGCCTGCTTCTCGTTCGCGATTCGTTCCTGCTCCTTGCGGCGGATCGTCAACACGCGGGCATCTTCAGCCATCTGGGTGGCGCCGCGCGCAGCTGTGCCGATGGGAGTCTTGCCCTGTTTGCGCTTCAGATAGTCTTCGGCGCGGGCCAGATAAGTTTCGGCCTTCTGCAAACTATCCGGCGCGTACTGCGCGGCGCCTGCGGCCTTGGCGATGGCCACGGCATTGCGCGCTTCGAGCAGAGTCAGAGGCGTCTTGGGATCGGCGTTCGCCGACGGCAGCTGCTGGGCCGGCATGTCGATGGTGTACTCGCCGCCTTCGAGCATGTCGAACTTGGCGTCGATGGCTTCTTCGAAGCCCTTGGTCGTCTGCCGGATGATATTTTCCGCGACCACTTCGTTACTCGGCCGGGTGACCGCGAAGTAGGGCTCCGCAGTCACGATCAGACCGAAGGCCTGCAGGTCGGTGGTCACATCCAGGCTGCTCTTTCCATTTTCGTCGGGAACAATCTCTCCCAGGTTCTGCGCCCGCCCTTCGGGCGTGATCGCCCACAGCACATAGGTCAGAAACTGCGGACCCACGCGGCTGGCCGGGCCCAGCTTGGAGAGGTCGACGTTGACCTGCAGGCGTCCGGCTTTGCTGTCCACTTTGGCTTTGCCGGTCACTTCCGGCATCAGGCTGGTGCCCTTGATATCCACGGTCGTGGAGCCGCCGCGATGGCGATAGTTGACCGCCTTGGTGGTCCGCGAAACCACGTTCACGCGGAACACCGGGGTCTGATCCATCGGTTCGACAGGAGGGTTGTCCTGCTGGGCGACCGCGAACGTGACCATGCAGAACGTCGTTACGCAAAACAAGGTCACGCAGAACAAGCCTGCGAATTTCTTCATGATTGCATCCTTCTTATTTCGGGCACATTTGGGCGCTACGGGGACCACGAAGGTCTCCGTTTATTTTGGCGCTTCCCGGCACTTCTGCGGAAGTGTCACCGCAAACTACCACGTCGAGGCGTGTCAGGAAAAGTGCCCGGCTTGAGATGCAGAATGACCGAGCTCGTGGCTGGTTCCGTCGCGGAGAAAATTCCGCATGATGCCCGCACCGAGCCGACACCGCCGAAACCCTTGCCTGTCGTGGGTTTCGGTCGAGCCATGGCACTCGGGTAACCCGGCGCGGTTACCTATAATGTGCAGCAACTTGCATTTACCCACCCGGCAGACCCGCCGAAAATCTCCTCTAAGTGACTTTCTTGTAGTGTCTTACCGGAATTGAGCGTTGTTGGCTGGCAAGCTGCATTCCGTAATGATGCCTGCTGGCTGAGCGGGCACATAGATTGGGGTGCCATTTGTGGAACCTGACGGGCGATAACGCGACCAGCAAGTCCAGTCGTTCGCTGCTTCCCGTGCTGACGATTCTGTTTCTGGTTTCCTACGGCCTGCTGACCATGCTGGTCGTGGAACAGGGACGGACCATCGACTCCCAGCGCAGCCTCATTCACCTGCTCTTCAGCGACAGCGTGCAGTTGAGCAGCATAAAAGGGAAAGCCGATCCAGAAACAGCAGAACGATGCTCAGGCTCAGGCGCGGGCCCAGGCGCAGAAGAAATCGCCGCCGGCGCAGCCGGCACCGTCAGATCCCCGGACGCAATCACCTTCGACCCACAGCCGCAGGCGGGCGCGAAAAATCAGAGCACAAGCAAATTCGGCGACCGCTTCCGCAGAAGCCTCCGAAGGACACCGTTGACCAGGGAGACGATCGCAGGACGCTGATTTCGATTTAAGTTGCGGGGCCCAGGTTACTTCTCATGAAAGTATTCGCCACATTACTGTTGTCAATTTCGCTGCAAGGCTCGTTCCGGATTCCGCCGCCGACGCCTCCCGCCGACCACGTCGCTGCCAAGCGACCCGCTCGCAAGGGAGGCCGCTGGTACTTCGCGGAAAACGGCCACGCCGTCTACTGCCTGGGCCCGGTCCGGCTGCTGCCGCAACCGGAAGGCGGACTGCAACGCGTCGCCACCTTCTGCCAGGGCGACAAGAACATGGTCCCGCTGAAAGATTAAGCTGGCTTCTAGCTTCTGGCTTCTAGCTCTCTAGTGCTCCTGCCCATGTCTGTCTAGCCTATGCCAGCGTTGCTGGTCCCTTCCGCAATCCCTCACGTCCGCTCATCCTAAGGCTTCGTCCTGAGGATCCCATCGCCCATCGTGCACGGCATTCCGCTACGCCTACCGCAAGCTCAGGATGCCAGAAGCCAGCAGCTAGAAGCTTCCCTCACAAATCCGATAACATTTTCCAATGCCGAAGTTCGAGAAGCACATCTTCATCTGCGGCAACCAGCGCCCGCCCGGAGCCCCGCGCCCCTGCTGCGATCCCACCGGTCAGGCGGAACTGCAGAAATCATTCAAAGAAAAACTGGCAGCCCGCGGACTGAAAGGAAAAGTGCGCGCCAATCAGTCAGGCTGCCTCGACCAGTGCGAGCATGGTCCGAACCTGGTCGTGTATCCGGAAGCCGTCTGGTATGGCCGGGTCACGCTGGCCGATGTGGATGAAATCATCGAGTCGCACATCGTGGGAGGAAAGCCGGTGGAGCGATTGGTGATGCCGGATTCCTGCATCAACACCACAAGACTGCGAGCACCGGACACGGAAGTAGCGAGGAACTGCGAGGCACGGTTTGGAAAGTGGTGACCCCGGCAGGATTTGAACCTGCAACCCTTCGGGTAGAAGCCGAATGCTCTATCCATTGAGCTACGGGGCCGCCGTGCTTTCCATTTTATCGGGTAAGTCCGCTCAAACCACCGCGCTTAGTTTACCGCACTCGCTTCGCCATCAGTACTAGCGACCAACACTGCCCTCCTGCTATCCTGAACTCGATCTCCCGTGAAATTTCAGTTACAGGATTCTGCGGAGTCTCCGACCGCCGAGCACAAAATGGTGGGCCGCCTCGTAATCGGCCTGCTGGTGCTGGTCTCCGCTCTGGTGGGAGCGACCGCCGGACTTCTGCTCGTCTACTCCACCGATCTGCCGCAGGTTGATCAACTCGAACACTACCGGCCCAGTTCGATCACCGAACTCTACGACGATCAGGGACGCACCATCGGGTCATTCGCGCTGCAGCGCCGGGTGGTCGCCAGCTATGACGACTATCCCGAAGTCCTGCGCCAGGCGCTGATTTCGATCGAAGACAAGGACTTCTACCGGCACTGGGGCATCAACGTCTGGCGCATCGCGGGGGCGGCCTACCGCGACATCCAGTCCGGCGGCAGAGTGCAGGGCGCTTCCACCCTGACCATGCAACTGGCGCGCAATCTTTTTCTTTCGCCCGACCGGTCCTTTCATCGCAAGATTCAGGAAGCGCTGCTGGCGGTGCAGATCGAGCGGCGTTTCACCAAGCCGCAGATCTTCACCCTGTACGCCAACCAGATCTATCTCGGCCACGGCGTCTACGGATTCGAAGCTGCCTCGCAGTTTTACTTCAGCAAGCCGGCGAAACGATTGACCCTCGACGAAGCCGCGCTGCTCGCCGGCCTGCCCAAATCGCCGTCTTACTATTCGCCCATCACGCATCCTGACCACGCTCTGAAGCGCCGCAACCTGGTGATCAACTCGATGCTCGAAGACGGCGACATCACGGCGCAACAGGCGGCCGCGGCCCGCGATCAGCCCATCCACCTCGAAGTGGCCCACGATCCCGATTCGCTGGCGCCTTATTTTGTCGAAGAAATTCGCCGCTATCTCGAAGGCAAGTACGGCAGCGACCAAGTCCACGAAGGCGGCCTGAAGGTTTATACCTCGCTCGACATGGACCTGCAGCGCGCCGCCAACCGCGCCGTATTCGACGGCCTGGCCGCCTATGAGCGCCGCCATGGCTGGAGGGGACGTCTGCAGAATGTCCTGGCGCGGCGACGTGACGCTCGCCAACTACCAGCATCCGGACTGGGACAGCGATCCCGAGGTCAACAGCTACGTCCACGCCCTGGTCATGGCCGTGACACCGGCCTCCGCGACCATCAAATTTGGCCGCTACTCCGCGACGCTCGCGCCCGCCGACGCCGCGTGGACTCGCCGCAAACTTCCGGACATCCTGAAACCCGGTGACATTGCCTACGTGAAGATTCTTTCGCTGAACCCGGACGGAAAGGCGCGAGTCAGCCTGGAAGAAGACTCCGGCGCACAGGGCGCCCTGGTCGCAATCGACAACGCCACGGGCGAGATCAAGGCCATGGTCGGCGGACGCGATTTCAATCTCTCCAAGTTCAATCGCGCCACGCAGGCGCTGCGCCAGGTGGGATCGTCCTTCAAGCCCTACGTCTACACCGCAGCCATCGATCGCGGCGCCACGCCGGACGACACCATCCTCGACGCGCCGGTCACGTTTCCCATGCCTTCAGGCCCGCCCTACGAGCCCCACAACTACGACGAAAAGTTTGAAGGCACGATCACGCTGCGGCGCGCGCTGGCCCAGTCCCGCAACATTCCCGCGCTGAAGCTGGCCGACAGCATCGGAATCAAGACCGTCATCGACTACGCCCACCGCTTCGGCATCACCTCGAACATTCCGCCCTATCTGCCGGTCGCGCTGGGCGCGGTCGAAGTCACGCCCATGGAGCAGACCTCCGCCTACAGCGTCTTCCCCAGTGACGGCGTGCACATCACGCCGCGCTACATCACCAAGGTGACCGACTACGAAGGCCGCACGCTGGAAGAAAACTTTCCCGACGTGAAGGACGTGATCAGCGCCCGCACCGCGCGGACCATGACCGCCATGCTGCGGGAGGTCGTGCTGCACGGCACCGCGATTGCCGCGTCTTCGATGAAATATCCGCTGGCGGGAAAAACCGGCACCACCAACAACTTTACCGACGCCTGGTTCGTCGGCTTCTCACCGTCGATCACCTGCGGAGTGTGGATCGGCTACGACGAGAAGAAATTTCTGGGAGCAAAGGAAACCGGCGCCCGCGCTGCATTACCCATCTGGATGGATTTCATGAAGGTCGCGCTAGCAGGAAAAGATCCCGGGAGATTTCCAGCCGCCGCCAGAGACGGTGCCGGCAGCGCATCCGGTCGACACGCCAGACACAGCGCCGGCAGGAGATGAGACGCACTAAAGACCGTGGTCCGTGTGGGGACGGGTCTCCGACCCGTCCGGCCGAGCGAAGCTCGGCTAGTCTTCTACGACGCGATCTCTGCCGGCAAAGATCAAACCCTTGGCCGTTGCAACCGGTAGGGGTCCTTCGACTCCGGAAGTGCTTCGCGAAGCGAAGCACTTTCTCCGCTCAGGATGACACCGTTATTTCTCCAGCGCCGCAAAACTCTCATCCAGAATCCGCGCCGCCTCATCCACATCCGCTTTCCCAATATTCAACGGCGGCGACATGCGAATCACATTGCCGTAGAATCCGCCCTTCCCCACCAGCAATCCGCGCTTGCGCGCCTCTTCCATCAAGGCATTCGTGCCCGCGGACGCCGGCTTCTTGGTCTCGCGATCTTCCACCAGTTCCAGCGCCTGCATCAGCCCCATGCCGCGAACGTCGCCGATGATGGCGTGCTTGGCCTGCAACTCTTCCAGCTTCTTGCGGAAATATTCGCCGACCACCGCCGCATTCGTCCGCAAATCGTCTTCTTCGATAATGTCAATGACAGCCCGCGCGGTCACGCTGGTCACGGGATTGCCGCCGAACGTCGAAATCGTCATGCCCTGGAAACGAATCCGCGATCTCAGGCTTGGCGACGGTCAATCCGATCGGCGTGCCGTTGCCCAGCCCCTTGGCGGCGGTAATCATGTCCGGCTCCACTTCCCAATGCTCGATGCCGAACCATTTGTGTCCGGTGCGCCCCCATGCGGTCTGCACTTCGTCGGAAATAAAATCGCCGCCGTACTGTTTGACGATGTTGAAAGCCAGCTTGAAATATTCCTTCGGCGGCGTGATGAAACCGCCCACGCCCTGAATCGGCTCCGCCAGAAAGGCGGCAATGCGTCCCGAGGTCGAAAACTGAATGACGTTCTCAATATCCTTCGCGCAAGCGACTTCGCACGAGGGATATTTCAGCCCCAGAGGACAGCGATAGCAATACGGATTCATGGCATGCACGATGCCGACTTCAATCGTGCCCTTGCGCCAGGTGTGCATGCCGGTAAGCCCGCGGGTCAGCGACGAGCGTCCGCTGTAGCCGTGCCGCAGCGCCACCACTTCGAAGTTCCCGGTGTGCATGCGCGCCACCTGGATCGCGGTTTCGTTGGCCTCGGTACCGCTGTTGGTGAAATAAGACTTCTTCAGCGCCCCCGGCGTGATCTGCGCCAGCTTCTCCGCCAGGTCGACCATCGGCACATTGGGAAAGCAGGTCGAGACGTGCTGCATGCGATCGATCTGCTCCTTGGTGCGCGAAGTCACCCGCGGATTGCAGTGGCCGACGCTGATGGTCACGATGCCGCCGAAGAAGTCGAGATACTTCTTCCCCTCGACATCCCACACATGCTGCATGGAGGCGTGGTCCATGGGCAGCGGGTCGGAGTAGTAGGTCGAGACCGAAGGAAAGATGTATTCCTTCTGTTTGCGGTTGATCTCTTCGCGCGTCAGTTGCAACTTCTCAGCCGGAACAATCGTAGTGCTCATGCTTGACCTCAGGCAGGACGCCTATTGGAATATGAGTCTTACTCGAGACCCATCATCATAAACCACTGGCCTCTCTGGCCGGGCGCGGCTTCGTCCCCGTCTCCGGCGTCAGGGTAGGCGCGGGCGCCGTTGCGGAATTGCTCAAGCGCTTCGAAAATCTGCGGACCATAGAGCGCGGCCTTGTACTCGCCGAATCCGGAAATGTCCAGCAATTCGGGGATCGACCCCGGCTGCTTGCGGCAGACCTCGTCGAGCGAGGAATCGTGCATGACCACAAAGGCCGGAACGCCCTGCTGCTTCGCCGCCGCCCGCCGCCATTCCCGCAAATACTCGCGCAGCGCTGGGTCGATATCGGGAACTCCGACTGCCACGGCGCGGGCGCGGGCATCAGCAGGGCCGCGGGCGGTCTCAGCGCCGGGTGTTCTGCCTTGACCGACTTGACCAGCCAATCGGATTCACAGCCGCAGGCATCGCACGCCCCGCAAGTCGTCCACTTCGGACTCTCCCCGAAATGCAGACAAATCTCCCGATGCCGGCAGCCGTTCGATTCAGCGAAGCGGCGGATGGAGTGATAGCGCTGCCACGCCCGCTCCTTCTCGGCCGGATCGACGATCTGATCGGCAAAATATGCCAGCAACGCCGCGTCCCGCTTTTGCCACAGCAGAATGCAATCCGCCGGCTGCCCATCGCGTCCCGCGCGTCCCGCTTCCTGGTAATACTGCTCGATCGATTTGGGCAGCGCGAGATGCACCACCGCCCGCACCGAAGCCTTGTTGATGCCCAGCCCGAAGGCGATCGTGCCGACCAGCACACGCACTTCGTCCGACATCCAGCGTTCCTGGTTGTCCCTTCTCTCCGCCGCCTCCATCTTGCCGTGGTAGCCGATGGCGGGAATCTGCTGCTCTTCGAGAAAGTCCACCGTCGCTTCAACCTTGGCGATGGTCGGCGCGTAAACGATGATGCTGCTGTCCTGGTAGTTGCGCAGGGCGCGCAGCAACAGGCTCGGCTGCTCGCCGCCTTCGCACTGCTTCACCAGATAGCGCAGATTCGAGCGGTGAAAGCTGGCAATGCACTTGTGCGGATCGCGCAGTTGCAGCTGGTGAAGAATATCGTGACGCACCCGCTTGGTAGCGCTGGCGGTAAAAGCGGCGATGGGACGATCGGGAAAGTGCGCTCGCAGCCGGCTCAACTGCCGGTATTCCGGACGGAATTCATGTCCCCATTCGGAGATGCAATGCGCTTCATCAATGGCGAAGAAAGCGATCGGAACCCGTTGCAGCCAGCCGATGGTATCGGCCCGCGCCAGCCGCTCCGGAGAAAGATACAGCAGGCGGTACTCGCCCTCCGATGCCTTGCGTATGACCTGCGCCTGCTTTTCGCTGGGCAGCGAACTGTTCAGCACAGCGGCCGGAATTCCCATCTGCGCCAGTTGCGCCGCCTGGTCCTGCATCAGCGCGATCAATGGAGAGACCACGATTGCGGTTCGTCCCAGCATCACCGCCGGCAACTGGTAGCACAGCGACTTCCCGCCGCCGGTCGGCATGACCACGCAGCTGTCCTGTCCGTCGAGCAGGCTGCGCACGATGCGCTCCTGCAAAGGCCGGAACGAATCGTATCCCCAATGACGCCGCAGCGTGCTCCAGAAGATCGTTTCCCGGCGTCACGTCTGCGACAGACATAGAACAGTATAGATGGTGCGGTGTGCCGGCAAGTGTGATCGCAGAACCTCGATCCTGAATCGGGAAGGCGTGTCGGATTGTGTGGTCGCGGGCGACTCGCCCGCGAAAATGCCGGATCCTGATAACGCCGCCGACCGCCACCATCGCCAGCAACTATAATCTCGCTAGATGAAGTCTTTTTTCCGACTGGTCCTGTTGGCGCTGGTCTTGCTGGTGGTAGCGCTGGTCTCCGCGCTCACCGCCATGCGCCTGGCGATCCACGGCCACGAAGTCGCCGTCCCCGACCTGGTAGGCAAGAGTCCCGCCGCAGCCCGCATGATCGCCGAACAAAGCGGACTGGAACTAACCGTAGAACGCCAGTACTACAGTCCCACCGTCCCGGAAGGAAAAATTCTGTCTCAGCTTCCGCCCGCCGGAAGCCAGGTGCGGCGGGGCTGGCAGGTCCGCGTGGCGGAGAGTCTGGGCCCGCAGCGAGTCGCCATCCCCAACGTGCATCGGACAGAGCGAGCGCGTCGCCAACATCAACATCCGCCGCCGCGGTCTGGACGTTGGCGCCATCGCGCAAATGCAATTGCCGGATGCCCCGGACGGCCAGGTCCTGGCGCAGGCTCCGCCTCCGAACGCCAGCGGCGTCTCCGCTCCGAAAATCAGTCTGCTGGTCGCCGCACCTGCGCAACCTCAAGCCCTGGTCATGCCCAGCTTCGTCGGACAGCCGCTCGGTAGCGTCACCCAGACCGTACAGGACGCCGGGACTGCGCGTGGGAAGCGTGACCACCGCCCCGCCCCCGAAGGCTCATCGCCGATGCGCCTCCATTCCCCGGCAGCATGATCGTGTCGCAGAATCCCGCGGCGGGAGAGAAAGTCTTCGCGGGCGCCGCCGTGAACTTCGAAGTCCGCTAACATCCACTCTCTGCCAGAAGGCCACCACTGCCCACGTGGGGACGCTGTCCGGGCGAAGAGAGCTCGCCAGAGGTCTGACGCAGGTCGAAACTCCTTGCGGAGCTTCGCTCCGCCGGACAGCCGAGGCGGCTGTCCCCACGCGGTTCTTGCCGGCATCCTCGCGACGTTCGATCTCACCTACCGCTTTTGCAGAATCGCCACAAAAAAGCCATCACACGGATGCACTCCGGGAATGGTCCTCAGAAACTGCCCGCTGACCAGCGAATCCAGATCGTTCCATACGCAGCTCGCCCTCAGCCCGCAACCGTTCCAGTTCCACCCGGCAATCGAGCACGCTGAATGCAGACTCTCCGAGAGAGCACTTCCTCCACGACCTCCTCATTCTCTTCCGGCTCCAGCGAACAAGTGGAGTACACCAGCCTTCCTCCGGGCGCGACCTGCTGCATGGCCGCTCGCAGAATCGCCAGTTGGCGCCCGTGCAAGTCGGCCAGATCTCCGCGCTTCAATCGCCACTTGATTTCAGGATTGTGCGCCAGAGTGCCGGTGCCGGAGCAGGGCACGTCGGCCAGTACGCGATCGAAGCCCGTGCTCGTCTTGAAATCGAGCACGTCCGAGTTGATCACTTCCACGTTGCTGGCCGGAACCAGTTTCCGCAGCAGCCGGGCCCGGTGCGCATGCAACTCCAGAGCAACAATGCTGGCCTCAGGATTTCGCTCCGCCAGCACGCGCGTCTTGCCGCCGGGCGCAGCACAACAATCCAGAATTCTCGATCCCGTCCCGACCAGCAACGCGACCAACTGCGAGGCCTCATCCTGGATCGCGACTCGGCCTTCAGCAAAGGCGCGGGTGCCGGAAACATTTCCGGCGCGAACCCGGCGCGCGGATGCCAGCAACTGCCCGGGAGCAAGATCGATTCCGTCGAGCCTCAATTCCGCTTCCGTGCCGGCGTCAGCCAGACGAACCGCAGCCGTGCGGAGCATGCTGGTCGTAGCTGCAAATCTGCCGCGCCCGCGTCCAAGCCGAACTGGCGCACCCATCGCTCCACCAGCCACAGCGGATGCGCCAGTCTGCTTGCGAGATCTGCCGTGCTTTCACGTTCCATCAGTCCTGTCGCTTCAATCTGTCGCCGGCGGCTGCTGACCCTTCGCCAACTTCCGCAGCACTGCATTCGCAAAAGGAGCAGCCGAGCCCTTGCGGGCGCGCTTCACCAGTTCCACACTCTCATGCACCGCGGCGCGTCCCGGGAATACGGTCGAGAAATAACAATTGATACGCCGCCAGCCGCAATGCCGTCAGCACTTCGATGTCGAGCTTCTCCACTCGCTTGTCGGAGAATCGACTGATCTCGGCATCCAGCAGCGACCGCCACCGCAGCACTCCCATGACCAGTTCGGTGGCCAGGCCGTGGTCCGCGGGCGACAGCTTCGCGTATTGGCTCGAGTGCAACAGCTCGGATGCGTAGGCATCCTGCTGCTCAATCCGAAGCAGGACGTCGAAAGCTGCGGCGCGAGCGGGAGAAGTGGACATGGATCTTCAAAAGCTCAGTTGTCAGTGAACTAGTTCCCGGTTCTCAGTGGCCCAGCTTCTCGCCGGCGCGCGGTTGATAGCCGTGGACGAAGTCGGCCGCCGGCATGCGTTTCTTCCCCTCGAGTTGCACTTCGAGCAGCTCCAGAGCGCTTCCGCCGCCACAACCGACAATCAGGCAGCCGCTCTCGACCACAAGTTCAGCCGTCGCCAGCGGCACGCTCGACTGGCTGCGCGGCCCAGATGTGAAGATTCTTTCCACGAAAGCTGGTGTACGCGCCCGGCCAGGGCTGAAAGCCGCGCAGGCGATTCAGGATTTCCTGGGCGGTCAGCTGAAAATCAATCTGGCCGTCTTCTTTTTTGAGGATGGGCGCCAGCGTGGCTTTGTGCATGGTCCTGGGGCCGCGGATGAACCGTTCCAGCCTGCAGTCCGCGCAGGGTTTCGACCATGAGGTCCGCGCCGATCGCAGCCATTCGCGGCGCCAGAGTTACCGCCGTGTCCTGCGGCGCAATTGGAATTTCTTTCTGCAGCAGAATGTCTCCGGTATCGAGACCGGCATCGATCCGCATGGTGGTGACGCCGGTCACGCTCTCGCCGCGAGCAATGGCCCACTGAATCGGCGCGGCACCGCGATACCTGGGCAGCAACGAAGCATGCAGGTTGAGGTTCCCCAGCGCGGCAAATCAATCATCCACTGTGGAATGATGCGCCCATATCCCACGACGATGATGGCGTCAGGCGCAGACTTCCGCAAGCTGCCCGCGAAATTCTTCGTTGTTCTTGATCTTGTCCGGCTGGCTGATCTGCAATCCCAGTTGCAGCGCCCGCTGCTTCACCGGCGAGAGGCGCAAGTTCCATGCCCCGGCCCTTGGGCCGGTCCGGTTGTGTCACCACCAGGGGCACCGCAAACCCGGCTTCCACCAGCTTTTCCAGAGTAGGCACGGCAAACGCCGGTGTACCGCAGAAAACGAGATTGAGAGAAGAGGGCATCGGACGTCAGACATCGAACCTCAGACCCGGCCTGAACCCACGTTGGAACCGCTTGTGCCGACGTCCGAGGTCCGACGCCCGACGCCGTCTTTCCCTACCACTCTCCCGCTTTCATCAGCTTGCGGATCTTGCGTTTCATGAAGTCCCGCTTGAGGGCGCTGATGTGGCTGATGTAGAGCTTGCCGTTCAGATGATCGGTTTCGTGCAGAAAGGCGCGAGCCAACAAATCTTCGCCGGTTTTCTCGAACCATTTCCCGTTCACATCCTGTGCCCGGATGGTCACTTTGCGCGCGCGTGAAACCGGTTCGCGAAATTCGGGAATGCTCAGGCAGCCTTCGTTCTGGGTGTGGCGGCCTTCGGTCTTGATAATTTCCGGATTCGCAATCACCAGCTTGGCGTCGGGATCTTCCTTGAAGGTAACGTCGATGACGGCCAGCCGCTTCGAAATTCCGATCTGCGGCGCCGCCAGTCCCACGCCGTGCGCCGCGTACATGGACTCGAACATGTCATCGACCAGTTTTTTCAGATGAGCGTCAAAAACAGTGACCGGTTCGGCAGGTTTTTCGAGGACCGGATTGCCAAACTTCACGATGGGATAGATCATGCAGGTTTTGTCTGTCAGCCTTGGCACTCAGTAATTCTTTACTTGCTCCAGATATCCCTTCAGATTTCGCGATGTTTCGGTCATCGAATCGCCGCCGAATTTCTCCAGCGCGCAGCGGGCCAGAGTCAGCGCCACCATGGCCTCAGCCGCCACTCCCGCGGCCGGCACCACGCAGACGTCAGAGCGCTCGTAGGCCGCCTTGACCGGCTCCCGGCTGGCGAAATCCACCGACTGCAACGGACGCCGCAAGGTGGAAATCGGCTTCAGATATCCGCGCACGATAATGTCTTCGCCATTCGACACTCCGCCCTCGATGCCTCCGGCATTATTTCTGCTGCGGGTAAATCCGGTCGCCGCCTCATATCCTATTTCATCGTGCACGGCGGAGCCCGGAGAAGACGCCGCAGTCACTCCCGCGCCAATCTCGACCGCCTTCACCGCCTGCAGCGACATGACCGCGCCCGCCAGCATACCGTCCAGCCGTTCATCCCACTGCGCGTAGGTGCCCAGTCCGGGCGGAACTTTGTGCGCCACCACTTCGAAAATGCCGCCGACGGAATCTCCCGTCCGCAGCACCTTGTCCACTTCTTCCTTCATCTGCTGCTCAGCCTCGGGATCGGCGCAATTCAGCACAACCTCATTGCGCTCCGCAAGGCCGCGAATCTGTTCCCATGAAACATCCTTCTTCAATACGGCGCCGCCCACGGCAACCACGTGGCTGAACACTTCGATTCCCAGCTCGCGCAGGAACAACTTGGCCAGCGCGCCAATCGCGACCCGTGCCGCCGATTCGCGCGCCGACGCACGTTCCAGCACATAGCGGGCTTCGGAGAAATTGTATTTCAGCGCTCCTGCCAGATCGGCGTGTCCGGGACGCGGCGACGCCACCCGCTTATGTTTGGCGGAATCGCCTTCCTCCACCGGAAGCGATTCCTGCCAGTTCTTCCAATCTTTGTTTTCGAGCAGGATCGCGATCGGCGATCCGATGGTTGCCCCGTGACGCACGCCCGACAGGATATGGGCCTTGTCGGTCTCGATCTTCATCCGTCCGCCGCGGCCAAAGCCCTGCTGCCGGCGCCACAGTTCGCGGTCCAGAAAGGCCTGATCCACTTTCAGCGCCGGCAGGCAGTCCCGAAAGAAAGGCGACCAGCGCCTCGCCATGAGATTCCCCCGCAGTGAAGTATCGAAGCATTGTCTTGGAATTGTATCCGATGAGATGGATTCGCTGAGAACCGAGAACTGATATCTGAAAGCTGAATTACTTCGTTCCGTTGGGATAGACCAGAATCTTACTGGCCTCGCCCGTCTTCAGCCGCTCCATGGCTTTGGAGAAGTCTTTCATCCCGATACGATCGGTGATCACGGGATGAAGATCCAGTTTCCCCGCCTTCAACAACGCGGTCATCTGGTACCAGGTCTGATACATGCGGCGGCCGCTGATGCCTTGAACCGTGATGCCCTTGAAAATAATGTCCTCGGAGAAATTCAACGCAATCGGCTTGGAAGTCAGCCCCAGCAGAGAAATGCGTCCGCCGCGCCGCACAATATCAAAAGCGGTGCGTATGGCGCTGGGATGGCCCGCCATCTCGAGTACGACATCCGCGCCCAATCCGCCGGTCTGCTCCATCACGATGGCACGCACGTCGTCTTTCGAGGGATCGAGAGCAAAGTCGGCTTTCATCTCCCGGGCCAGCCGCCGGCGATGCTCATTCACCTCGATGGCAAAAATCGTGGTCGCTCCGACCGCGCGCGCCACCGCAATCGAGAACAATCCGATCGGACCACAACCGGTAATGGCGACTGTCTTGGCCGCAATCTCTCCCGCCAGCACACTGTGCACTGCGTTGCCCAGCGGATCCAGAATCGATGCGTACTCCTGCGGAATCGCGGGATCGAGTTTCCAGATATTCGATTCCGGAATCACCACGTACTCGGCAAAGGCACCGTCGGCATCCACGCCGATGATTTTCACGTTCTGGCAGATGTGGGCTTCGCCGGTGCGGCACAGCAGACACTTTCCGCAAGCCACGTGCATTTCCGCGGAAACGAAATCGCCTTCTTTCACGCTGGTGACTTCGTCGCCGAAGGCTGCCACCTCGCCGCAAAACTCATGCCCGGGAATCAACGGCGGATGGATGCGGTTCTGCGCCCAGCGGTCCCACTCGTAGATATGCAGATCGGTGCCGCAGATGGACGCAACCTTTACCTTGACCAGAACGTCGTTCCGGCCAAACGCAGGAACTTTGACCTCGCGGATCTCCGCGCCCGGCGCGGCTTCCGGCTTTACAACCGCAAGCATTGTTTTCGGCATGATATGAGTTCGAGATAAACCGGTGAAAGTTGATTTTAGCACCGGCATTGCGGAGCATCTATTTCTTCCCCCACCCGCCGCCGCCCGGGGTTTCAATCCTGATGCGCTCCCCGCGACGCAGCCGCACATTGGACTTGCCCGGCAACTTCTCCACCGAACCGTCCTGCCGGAGAACGGAAGCGTTGCCGGGCGAACCATCCGCACCTCCGCTCAGCCCCCAGGGTCCACGCATGCGCCGATCGGAAAGCAGCGTGACTTCAGCGTCGGTCAAGACTTCGATTTCGCGTACGATGCCGTCGCCGCCGCGCTGCTTGCCCTCGCCTCCGCTTCCGGGCCGCAAAGAATATCGGCGCACTCGCAGCGGATACGAATACTCCAGCGCTTCTGCCGGCGTGTTCAGTGAATTCGTCATGTGGGTGTGCACGCCCGAAATGCCCGGCTTGCGTGGGCCGGGCGCCCATGCCGCCGGCGATGGTTTCGTAGTAAGCGAAGGGCTCGCCGGTGCGGGGATCCATTCCCCCGATCGTAAGATTGTTCATGGTTCCCGAGGCCGCCGCCGGAATTCGCTCCGGAACCGCTTGCGCCAATGCGCGCAGCAGAACATCCACGATACGCTGCGAGGTCTCGACGTTCCCACCCGCCACCGCCGCCGGAGGTCGCGCATTCACCACAGTCCCAGTCGGCGCAATCACGCGAATCGGACGCATCAGCCCCGCGGTCGCCGGCACATCCTCCTCGAGGAGACACCGAAACACGTAGAAACAAGCCGAATAGGTAATGGCCTCGACCGCATTGATGCTTCCCTCGACCTGCGGATCCGACCCGGTAAAGTCCACCGTGACCATGTGGCCGCGGGCGACTCGCCCGCGCCCGGCCTCCACTTTCACCGCCACCGCAATCTTCACCGGCCGGTCGCTGATTCCATCGCTGTCCATGAAATCTTCGGCCCGATACGTCCCCTGCGGCACGCGCGCCAGAAACGCGCGCATCATTCGCTCCGAGTAATCCAGCAGAGCTCTCGATGCAGATTGCGCCCGCTCCAGCCCGTAACGCGTACAAACTTCGCGCAGACGCTCGGCCCCCGTGTGACAAGCCGCAATCTGCGCCCCCAGATCGCCTTCACGCTCATTCGGGGTGCGGACATTGCTCAGCAGCAATGCCAAGACATCGGGGTCCATCGCCCCCGCGCGCATGATTCGCACCGGCGGAATGCGCAACCCTTCCTGATAGATCTCGCGGCACAAACCCATCGACCCGGGATAGGTCCCACCCACATCCGCATGATGGGCCCGCGAGGCCACATAGAAATCGGGACCGACAGGGCGCTTCCTGATTTTTGCAGCACCCGAGTCTGCCCCCGCTCTCGCGTGGGCGTCTTTTCCTCGCTGTTTCTGTCGTACGTACACCGGCGCCACCAATGTGATGTCCGGCAAGTGCGTACCCCCGCGAAAGGGATCGTTCAGCATGACCATGTCCCCGGGTTGCAGTGGAAAACTCTCAATCGCGGCGCGAACCGACATCGGCATCG
Organism: Terriglobia bacterium; assembly: GCA_963816865.1. Lineage (GTDB taxonomy): Bacteria > Acidobacteriota > Terriglobia > Terriglobales > Acidobacteriaceae > JAIQFF01. The sequence continues at coordinate 53,944 of CAWFMU010000004.1, read as the reverse complement.
AGCCCAGGTGTACGGGCATGTGATCGCCCATGGCAATCACCTCGCCGCGGGCATCGAAGACAGCGCAGGAGTAGTCCCGCCGCTCCTTGATATTGGGAGAAAACGCGGTACGCCGCAGTGCAGCCCCCATCTCCTCGGCGATGGAGTGGTAGATATTCTTGAAGATCTCGAGCTCGATGGGATCCTGTCGCATAACGTCAGATCCTACAATGTAGACTGGGCCAAGTTTCCTTAAGCCCCGCCAGTGTACGATAGCGCGCAGATCGGCGATCACTCCGGGAAGCCCGAGTTCGCCTTTTTCTGTTTTCCCGCCGAGACTTCGGCCAGAATTAAAGGATTGCTTTAGAATGTGGTTGTCCCGCAGGCGCGCTCATGCTAGAAACGCGGATGGGGCAGAATGCCCCCTGCGATGAATGCGGCTTCCGGAAATTAAGATGAGCCCACGAACCCGAGCCAACGCCAAATCCACCGCTACCGATGTGCTGATTCCCGAAAAGCTTTATTTCCGCATCGGAGAAGTTTCGCGCCTGTGTGACCTGCCAGCTTACGTGCTGCGCTTCTGGGAAACTGAGTTCCCGCAGCTCAAGCCGGTGAAGAGCAGCACGGGCCAGCGTATGTATCGCCGCAAGGACGTCGAGAGCGTCCTGCGCATCAAGCAACTTCTCTACGAAGAGGGATTCACCATCCCCGGCGCGCGGCAGCATCTCCGGGCCGAGATTAAAACCGACAGGAAGCAGGACCCGCTGCCCTTCCCGGCGCGGTCGACGTCGGACCTGAAATACATTCGCCAGGGTTTGAAGGACATTCTCACCATGCTCTCAGCCCGCCGTTAGGCGCCGGGCTGAGAACCAAAGAATCGTTATCGGGTAGAGCTCAGTTTTCGTTCTCCCCATCTGATTGATGGGGTCAGGCTGAGCTTGCGAAGGATCTAGCGTGCAGCGAATATGCACCTACAGCATTATCGCGAGCATTATCGCGGTGCGTGCCAGATCCCCCAGGATTACCCCGGTGTAGTGGGTTAGACCGAACCGAACCACTACCCGTCACCGGCGGCGGTTGATGTTGGCGGAGAAGTCGTCCCTACCGATCCTTCCATCCAGAATGATGAGTTCAACCTCGTTGCGGTCGTTGTTGAGCCGCGCCTGGGCCGTCCCTCGCGCATCGCCGCGGTCGGAGCCGGTGATTCGCATGGTGAATCCGCCGCCATCGGAGCGCTCCACCACTCCGTAAAACGTGATCCGGTAGTTGTCGCCGCGCAGCGTAACCGACGGAGTGGGTCCCCGGCTGTCCACGTAGCCGCGGTTGACATTGAAGCTTCCAGATCGGCTGTTGTAGGTACCCTGCATCGGAGTATCTACTTTCACCCGGGGATAGTTAGGAACGCCCGGGCTCGGGTAGCCGGGACCGCCAGGATATCCGGGACCCGGTCCTGGGCCGCCAGGGTAACCGGGGCCGGGCCAATTGCCACTGTCGGCCCGCGGACGATAGTTCGCCCGTTCCACCCGATTGGTGCGCGGATCAACGATGCAGTCATACGTCGCCGTTCTCCAGCTGTTCGGGCCTCCGATGCCATAACGGAGCCTGCCGCGGATACCTTGTCGCCCATTGGGCTGCGAATAGAGGTCCTGGCTATCGAGGTTGAGGTTCACGCGCCGGCCCGCGTCGGCGCTGACCCGGTCGGCGAGTGCGTTCTGACACTGAATCGCGATAGGCTGCGGACGGCCATACTGGCCTTGCGAATAGTCCACCTGGGACTGCACGGATAGAGGCGCGGCGAGAATCAGCGCGCAGGCCGAGGCTAACGCCAAGCTTGCAAAGTTTCGATGCAGAGTACGGCACATAAAACACCTCCTGAAGCGTTATTTACACAGGGCGAGTTCCGAGAGGCGAACTATACAACATCCTGCGGCCGATAAGAATCCCGCGTTCTCGCTGATCCGATGGAGGACCGGCGTCCGGCCTCCAACCTAAGTGGTCGTGGCATCATCCTGAGGGACTTCAGTCCGAAGGATCTGGTTGTACGCACTTCAAACTTTGGCTTCCCTGTCATCCTGAGCGGAGGCGGCGAGCACATCCGCCCTCCGCAAGATGCTCGATTCATGCACAACGCTTCGCAAGCTCAGCATGACGCCACGGGAACTTTGAGAATTGAGCAGTACCGACGGCACTTACTCGACTATCAGGTCAAGGCCCGGTCGAGGTGGCTGTATCCACCGTCCACGAAGATGTGCTGGCCGGTGGTGTGTCCGGATTTGCCGGAGAGCAGGAAGATCGTCATGGCAGCAATCTCATCGGCGGTGGTCATTCGCTTTCCCAGCGGAATTTTGGAGAGGATGGTACTCAACTTCTCCTCGGGATTCGGGAAGGTAGCCAGCCAATCCCGATAGAGGGGGGTCATGACCTCAGCCGGCAGGATGGTATTCACGCGGATGTTGTAGGGCAGCAGCTCTGCCGCCCATTCGCGCGTGAGGGCCATGATTGCGCCTTTTGAGGAAGCGTAACCGGAAGTGCCGCCCTGTCCGGTGACCGCGGTTTTCGAACCGATGTTTACGATTGCCCCCTCAGCCCGCTTCAGGTGCGGCAAGCAGTAATACGCCATGCTGTAGTAGTGCACCAGATTGCGCTGCAGGGAGGCAACGTACTCATCCGGGTTGCCGTGCTCCAGACCAACTTTGTCGTTGCGACCGGCATTGTTGACCAGGGCGTCCAGACGCCCGAATGTCTTCAGCGTCTGGTCCACCGCATGGGAACAATGCTCCGGAGTCGAAAGCTCGACCGTGAGCGCGCCACAGGCGCCGCCCTGGCTCCGCAGCTCATTTCGCAACTGCCCGCCCGCATCCGCATCGCGATCCACAATGACGGGCACCGCGCCCTCGGCGGCGCAGGCCCGTACGATGGCCGCACCAATCCCTTTGGCCCCGCCGGTCACGATGACCACTTTGTCTTTGAGTTCGAGATCCATGAGTTTCAATATCTATAAGTTCGGTATCGATGAGGTATCACTTACTCCAACCCTTCTCATTTCAAAGCCGGGCGTAGCCGCAGCTTGATTGGAGATTCTCAATTGCATTGCTGCGCGCCGCGGGAGCACCCTTGCCCTCTCAGCTGAAGTCACTCTTGGCCCACTGCGCAAACCTAGAGCGACACGCCCCTCTTCCACGGGATGAAATCATTCTGCCCCTTCAACTCGGCCTTCGTCCTGGTCTCGCCGCTGGCCACCCTGACCACCAGTTCCAGAATTTCCTCGCCCATGCGCTCGATGTTGGTTTCGCCCGAGATAACGGGTCCGGTGTCGATGTCAATGATGTCGTTCATGCGCTGTGCCAGGGATGAATTGGTAGAGAGCTTCACCACTGGAGTAATCGGATTCCCCGTCGGCGTGCCTAGCCCGGTGGTAAACAGGACCACGCTGGCTCCCGCGCCCACCTGCGCGGTCACGCACTCCACGTCATTGCCCGGGGTGCACTGCAAATGCAATCCTGGTTCGGTGGAATATTCCGGATAGTCCAGTACCGCCGCGACCGGAGACTTTCCGCCCTTTTTCGCAGCGCCGGCCGACTTCATGGCGTCGGTCAGCAAGCCATCGCGAATATTTCCGGGGGACGGATTCATTTCGAAGCCGGATCCGACCGAGCGGGCGCGCGCCTGGTAGTCCCGCATCAGTCGGGCAAACCGATCCGAGACTTCTTTTCGGGTGGCGCGATTGATCAACTCCTGCTCGACTCCGCACAGTTCTGGAAACTCAGAGAGAATCGCACGACCTCCGAGTGCAACCAGAAGATCGGCGGTGTGCCCGATGGAAGGATTGGCGGAGATGCCGGAGAATCCGTCAGACCCGCCACACTTCAAACCCAGGCAAAGATGCGACAACGCCGCCGGCGAGCGGCGCAACTTGTTGGCCTCGACCAGGCCCAGAAACGTCTGCCGGATAGCCTCCGAGAGCATGGTGAACTCGGAGCCACTCTGCTGCTGCTCCAACACGATCACGGGCTTGTCGAGATGGGGATTGCGCAGCTCGATTTGCTTCCGCAGCAGGCCAATCTGCGCATTCTGGCATCCCAGGCTGAGGACGGTCGCTCCCGCCACGTTGGGATGATTTATGTATCCGGCGATCAGACCGCACAGATTGTTGGAGTCCTCGCGAGTCCCGCCGCAACCGCCTTCGTGCAGCAGAAACTTGATGCCGTCAACGTTCTCAAAAACGCGCGAACGCTGCGGGTCGGCTCCGTTGCCGGAAACGCTCTGACTCCCGGCGTTCTCCAGCTTGCCTTCACGATAGAGTTTTGTCAGCTCGGCCACCTGCCGGCGATAGACTTGCGAGGGCGCAAATCCCAACTCCTCTTCGAAAGCTTGCTTCAGAACTCCGATATTTCTGTTCTCGCAAAATACCAGCGGAACGACCAGCCAGTAATTCCGCGTGCCAACCTGACCATCCGTCCGCTGATAGCCGAGGAAGGTGCGGTCTTTCCAGCGCGAAACATCGGGAGCTTCCCATGTGTATGTCGCCGATTGCTCGTGGAAATCGGAAGCCTGATGCTTGATGTTACTCGTAGTCAGCGCTTGTCCCAGGCTGATGGGTTTCGTAGCTTTACCCACGATGCCGCCATACATGATCACGGCAGCGCCGGACGCGAGTTCCTGCGTGGCGAACTTATGTTTGGCGGGTACGTTCGAAACCAGCGTATAGCTCTTGCCCGAAAATTCCACTTGCTCGCCTTGTTTCAGGTCCGCGAGCGCAACCAGGACGTTGTCCCGGGAATCGAGTTGCAAGACTTTGTCGGGCATTTACCTATTGTAAAGCAGGCGTTTCACCGGCAGTGGGCGGACGGAAAAGCCCCATATCTAAACCAGCGTCATGCTGAGCTTGCGAAGCATCTTGCGTGGAGCGGACTGCAGGTTGCCTTCCTCGTGCCACTACACGCCAGATCCTTCGGGACTAAAGTCCCTCAGGATGACGTCGGGGAAAGAAGGCTTGCGGCAAACACCATCGCTACCCAAACTTCAACTTCCAAAACCGCTGCGCATTCCCTCCCAGGACGGCCTGCCGCGTCTCCGTTGAGAGATGTCCCAGGTAATCCTTTACGACGCCCATGGTGCGGCCGTACGAAGCCGCCACCGTGCAGACCGGCCAGTCGGAGCCGATCATCAGGCGCTTCGGCCCGAAGGCTTCGAAGGCAACATCGAGATACGGCGTCAGATCCTCGGGCTTCCAGTGGTGCCAGTCCGCCTCCGTGACCAGGCCGGATAATTTGCAAAAGACGTTGGGGAATTCCGCCAGCTTTCGAATTCCTTTCGTCCAGGGGTGCAGGCTTCCGCTCTTGATCGGCGGCTTGGCCATGTGGTCGAGCACAAAACGATGGCGGGGGAATTTCTGCACGAACTCGGCCGCAACCGGAAGGTGTCTGGTATAGATCAGAATATCGTACGCCAGATCAAACTCTTCCAGGATAGACACACCGCGAAGGAATTCCGGGCGCAGCAGGAATCGGTCATCGGGCTCGCCCTGCACCACGTGGCGAACCCCAACCAGCTTGGGATTCCCCGCAATCGTCTCCAGTTGCGACCGAACTTGCGGAGACTGCAGGTCAACCCATCCCACCACCCCCAAAATAAACGGTGACGCGGCCGCCAGTTCGAGCAGCCATTGCGTCTCCTCAATCGTCTGGCGCGCCTGGACTGCGACGCACCCTTGAAATCCGCTCTGCTCCAGTTCAGACTTCAGCTCGTCGGAAAGAAAGTTGCGGCGCAGCGCCGCCATCGAATCGTCGATCCAGTCATATTCGCGCGGATCATAGACCCAGAAGTGCTGATGAGCGTCAATGTGCATGAACATCGAATCTATCCCGGATACCAGATCCGGCGCGGATCGTTTTCGCTGCGCTGATAGGCCCAGGCCTCTTCGATGAGCCGCTTCAGGTCGAACCCCGGTCTCCAGCCCAGCAGGAATTTCGCCTTGGTATTGTCCAGCCAGGTGGACCAGTAAGGAGTTTCGATCTCCACCGAGGGTAGTCCTCGCGTTTCTTTCAGATAGTCGGCCACGTGCTGGTAATCCACCGGCTCGTCCATGCAGATATTGAAGGTCTGTTGGTGGGCTTCGGGGTGGTCGAGCGCCCGCACCATGGCCGCCACCAGATCGCTGACGTGCACGAAGTTGCGTTGCACCGGTTTCCCTTTTGGGTCAAGCATCACCGGCACTGTGCCGCTTTTCACATACTCATCGGCACGCGGTGCACCCACGAGGTCGCGCCATCGCGGCCCGCCGAAAACGTCGCCGCCGAAGGACAGGGAGTATTTGAAATCATCTTTCTCCATGATCCAGGGCGCTCGCAAACAGCATCCGGCAAGGCCATACTGGACGAAATATTGCTCCAGCATCACCTCTTCGAGAACCTTCGACAGGGCATAGCAGCCCGGATAGGCGCTGTGTCTCTGCTGCTCGGTAATGGGCAAGGGATGAGGATAGAAGAAATGCCCCAGAGCAGCATCGCCGCCGATCAGGATGATTTGTTTGAAAGCGGGGCTGGCGCGGCACTCTTCCAGCAGCCAGAACAGGCCCTTGACCGTAACATCCATCACATCGTTTGGGGTTTCCTTACAGGTCGCGCAATGTAGCACGTGCGTGACGCCCTGCATGGCTTTGTGCACAACGGCGCGATCCGCGATGCTTCCCTGGACTATCTCCAGCCCGGCTTCGGACTTCAGAAGCCGGTTATGACATAGGGCGCGAATCTTTGCATCCTGATCCGACTGCAGAATACGGGCGATGAAATGGCTGCCCACTTTGCCCGCGGCACCGGTCACCAGAATACGCTTCATGGGTCTGGCCATTCTCTGGCGTAGATGATACAGGCGACTTCAAATCACGGTCGGCAATTCTTATGATGGACAAGCGAACCAGGCGGGGATTTTAAAGCGTTTGGCGCGCGCCGGCGAGATGCACGCCGGCGACTTGCGGCAAATCTCAATTCGACTGCTGCACCTGCATAGTTTCGTCGATCCAGAACTGGGCGGGACCACCGGCGCCGTCACGGGTGGCGGTGACACGAAAACCAGTGGATGTGGTTTCCACATCGTAGGTATAAGGAGGCCGCTGTCTCTCTATGGTGATGTACTTTCCGGAAATCAACTCATCGAGGGAGGCGTACTTCTGCTCGGTGGCATAGTATCCGCGCTCGGCATTGGCAATGCTGATCAGATCGTTCTTCACGCCCACGACGTTAGCGGTTCCAGCGGGAGTGGTGCCTCCGCCGGGCGCAGTGGCGGTTTTCAACTGCGTCGAATAGACATACATACCAACCGCCATCACAACGATGGTTCCTATGAAACCAAAGGCTCGACCCATGGCTCCCTCCGTATGCTGCAATTGCATCGCGAATCGCACTCCGGAGCAAGTAACTAGAGTGTAGCGGGAATGGAGCGTTCGGGGGGTCTCTACGGCCCTTTGCCGTAGCCCCCTAACCCTGTCATCCCGAGCGAAGCCGAGGGACCTTGTGTTCGCAGTGGGCGAAAGGCAACGCCGCTAAACACAAGGTCTTTCGACTCCGCGCAGGGACTCGCAAGCGAGTCCTTTCTCTCCGCTCAAGATGACAGGTTGTTGTTGATTGCGGGGCACTGTTCCCAGGGATAGCCTAGCGCGGGAGGTAAAGAAGAGCGCAAAAGATTCCAAGGAAAGAGATGGGGGCGTGACGGCACAATAGGCGGAAGCTGCTGAGAAAAAAGGAGTAATTGGATGAGGAACGGCGGAGTGGCCAGCGCAAACGTCGACACGCCCGAAGCTCATCGGAGAGTACTGGCCGATAGCTATCTGGGCGTGCCGACTGGTTCCCGCGTAGGTCTGGCTTCTGTACGGACTAAGCTGGGTGCGAAAGCCGTTTAGAGATCAGAGTGGCCTTGAAGACGCCCTTGCTCTCCCACGTGCCCTTACAGATCACACGATCGCCTTCCTTAACCTGGCTGGCATCAATGTCGGTCACCGTCTTGGCGGCATGATATTGAGCCACCCACTTCGTCGAACTGTCGTAGACGATGGTCATTTCGACCCCACCGTCGGTTTTGCGAACCGTCAGTGTGGATTTATCCGGGCTGGTTCTGACGACAGTTCCCTCCCACTTGACTTCCTTTGCCATCTTCATCGGCGCATCTTGCGCAAACACCCACGTTGACAGCGGTAAAGCAAGCACGACCAGGAACAGCAGAGTAAATAGCTTTTTCACCATTTTGATCTTCTCCTTTTTGCGGGAAGCTTGTGAATTGCAACACCAAACAATAGGCCCAAGACTTGAAAAGAGCAAGTACGCCAGGATCCGGTCGCGTAATTCTAGTACAAGACTTCGTTTTCGCCTTTTTCAGTGATCAGTTTCTGAATTTGCTCCACGATCTTGTCGCGCCGCGCCATCATCGCCTTAACTTCATCCTTGTTGAGATAACGTTTGGTCTTCTCCAACACCTCGTCCTGATTCAGGGCCTTTAATTTCGCGAATAGCTGCCGGTCGCAGTGCGAAAGGTCCGAAACGCCCTTCAGTTCTTTGTGCAGACGAAATGCGCGGGTAAAATCGATTCTCCAGATCTTCCAATCGTCGGTAATCAAAACATTCGTAAGGTTGGGATCGCTGTCGTATACCAACTGATCCAGCACGCGAACCTTGTACATCTGGTTGTTCCAGGCGTCGGGATCGGGCACGACAATTTTCTGTGCGACCCGCTCCTTTTCATCCATTTTCACCGGCAACCACCAACTGAGCGAGCCGGTATCACCCTTCCATTTGCGCTCGACATAGACCGGGACGATGTCGTCCAGGCCCAGCATCTCGGCCAGCCGGAAGGCAGCGATGTTGTAACGGTAAGAATCAACGAAGCCCAGCTCGGTGCCGCTGGCGAGCTGCATCGTGGGCTTGGTGTCATTGATCGCCTGGAAGGCAGCGTCGTGGGTGGTGGTGCCGTCGGAAAGGGTAAGCCGCCAGCTTCCCGTGACACCCTTGCCGGCTTGCTTGCTACCCACGATCTTGGCGGTAGTAAGGAAAGTCTCGATCTGCTCTTTGGTGAGAGTAGTCTCGTCCGCGGCCCGGACAACGCTCGAAGAGATCAAGCAGACCAACGCAACGACGAACAGCGTCCGCGCCTCACGAGAAAAGATGCGCATTAAACTACCCTCCAGCCAAATTGCGCCCACAAATCTACCCCATTCATCAATGTTCGGCAACCTAAAAGCTTGAAAGCCGCTGCGAACCGGGGGTTTCGCAATTAAGCCGGACCGGCAAACGGGAAGATTCCTGCTCTGTCAGGACCGGATGTCCACGCCTTTCACCGCCGCCGCTTCCAGGCGTATTTTGGCCGCGCGGGCGGTCTCGCGCAGCAGCGGGTCGGCATCATTCAAACAACGGTGCAGCTCACCTTCGAAGGATTTCATTCCGAAGGTTCCGATGGCATAGGCGCCGCAAGAACGGAGCCAGGGATCGTCACTGGCGAGCAAGCGCGGCCACTGCCTGTTCCTGGTTGTCGATCGTGGTGTGTACCAGTCGTCCGGCCACCCGGGCCCGCTCATGCACCGTGATCTTGCCATCCAGCAGCGGCACCAGCATCTCGCGTAACTGGGGCTTCAATACGTTGTCGAGGAATTCCAGGGCGTTGTCGTGGACCGAGACACTCTTGGATTGCAGACCCACGTAAGCGCTGTGAATATCAAGATGAGGGTACAGCAGGCCCAGCAAGCGAAAGATGCGCTCCAATTCCTGCTGCATGGACTCCGTCAAGGCGCGCGCCACCGGATCCTCGCTGCCTGCCGCGGTCCCCAGTTTGTCGAGAATCTGGTACGACCGGTAGTGCCCGAGAATTTCAGCCGCCAACACTGTCTCCAGAGTCTGGGCGTCGGTCTCGATCCCAGGGTGAAGGCGCTGCAGCTTGTTCAGGGCGCTGATAATGCGGAAACGCAAAGTGGTATCGCGTTCCAGGAGGTTCTCCATCAGCACCTGGGCCGCCGCCGGCGTCCCGATCTTCACCATGATGGACGGAATTTCCCGCCGCGCCTCGACTGGCACCGAGGGGTCGCCGAGATGGTCGCGCAACGCTCCGACGATGGTGTCGCCGAACTCTCCCAAAGCACTGGCGGATTGGGTGCGCAGTTCGCGATGGGCCAACCGGTCGAGCAGATCGGGCACCAGCCGCCGCTTGCGCAGCTTGCCCACAGAACGGATAGCTTCCCGCGCGATGACCGGGTCAGGATCGGCGAGCAGGTTCGAGAGCAGCGGATCAAAGCAGTCCGGCAACTCACCCAGCAATCGGGCCGCCTCCACCCGATGCCGCTGCCGCTCGGGCGACGGTTCGCCGACCATGGAGGTTAGAATCTGCTGCGCGGCCTCCAGTATCTGAGTCTCGCCGGGTCGCGCCAGATATGCCACGACCGCCGAGCTGACTGAGAAGTCCGCAAAGTCGCCTTCGTCCTGCATCAGCTCCAGCGGGTCGATATGCGCATGATGGGTAAGGTAAAGCAGCGCTTCCGTGCGCACATTGAGATCGGGATCTCTGATCAGCCGTTCGATGTCCGGGCGCACCGTCTTGTCTCCCGACTCGGAGAGAATCTGGATTGCCTTCTGCCGCACCTCCGGAGAAGGATGGCTCAGCAGACTCCGGATTACGGGATGTGCCGCCCTCTGCCGCTCCACCTCAAACAGGCTGAGGGCATAGAGAATGTCTTTGGGATCCGACGCGTGAAGGCCGCTCGCCAGCAGCTCGGTGGTCGAACGGTCCAGCACCGAGGTGGAGGCCTGCTCCACGTCCACGCGATGCTGGCTGATGCTTTCCTTCAGGGTGGCGACATATTCCTTGCGCACAATCGCAACCGACACCAGCCAAACGCTGACCAGCACCAGCACGACCCAGCTGATCTGGCGTGCCGGCATGTGCAGCAGGGTGGCGAAAACCAGAACCGCCAGCCCGGACAAACCGTCGCCCAGGCGCCAGATCACGGTATCGAGGAACCACTTGACCTGTATCTTGACCCGGGCCGCCAGCGGCAGATAGAGCAATTCGCGGGTGGACTGGTCCAGCGAATAACGCAGCACCTGGTCGCAGCTCTTCAGCGTAGTGACCGCCGCCAGAGTGCCAAAAGCCAGCAGGCCGGCCGAACCCAAGAAAACGGTGGCGGGAAGCATGAACAGCGCCGTACCGATACCGAACCGGCGCAGGAACCTGGTGGTCAACAGCAACTGGAACAACAGCGAAAGTATGCCCGCGTAAAAATTGAAGTTGCCCAGAAAGATGGCCAGTGCGTCTTTTCTCACCAGCGTCTGCTGCGCAATGGCCAGGAACTGCCAGCCGGTCAATGTCGTGACCAGGGAAGAAACGCAGATCACGGCGGCGATGGCCCGCAAATAAGGCGTGGCAAACACCACGCGCATGCTCTGGTTCAGGTTCCGCGGGCTGCTTCTGGCCTGTCCCCTCTTCGATTTCATGCCCTCCGCCAACCGCGGCCTGCCCGCTGCGCCAGATCAGGATCACCAGCCCGGCACAAATCAAGACGAAAACCACCATGCCCAGCAGCAGGCTTTCCGTGCCGAAGCTCCGGGTCATGGTCTTGGAGAAGTAGCCGGAGAAGATCCAACCCGCAACCCCTCCACCGCCCACCATCCCGAACACGCGCTTCGCCTCTCGCGTGGTCAAGACGTAATTCGCCAGGTCCAGATCTGGGTAGGCACGAGAACTCCAAAAATCTTTACCCAGATGTAGAACGCCGGAAACAGCCACGACAGACGGGAGTAGTAATGGGCCAGGACCCAGAACACGGCGCAATTGCTGGCGAAAAACAACATGCTGCCGACCAGCAGATTGCGCAAATGAACCCGCCGGGCAATCACTACGTAGCCGGCTACGACAATGGCCACCAGCACCGAGCTGGCAATGTCGGCGTAGGCGAGCTGCTTGGCCTGGAAGCGCGACAGGAACAAGGCGGCGGCCGCCACTCCACCGATTTTGTAGGCGGTGATGATCAGGAACAGACGAGGAGCACAGCAGGGTGCCGCGTCCCAGATCTCCGGGGTGAACATTCAACGCGCGTTCAATCCACGTCTTCATCCCCAACGATTCTTTCTCAAAGTCTCCGTGTTACTTCCCCGCGGCTGCCGCGGCGCAGATACCGCCGCTCGCGATGGCGGCCGGCGCTTCGGGAGCCTTCCCGGCGTCCGCCGACGCGGGCGCCGCGTTCTGCGGACCAGCACCGGGGCCCACAAGCACGGTCTGTTGATCCATATACTCGGCCGTGAATTCGTCGCATCGCCGCAGATTTCCAGAGCTGAGGCCCTGCCGCCGGGGTAATAGCTGCTGAGCATTCCGGTGTCGATCAGGAACACCTTGTTGCCGAAACGCGGCCGGATTCGCCCGCCCTTCTGCACGGTATGTCCCACCGCGATGTGGGCGGCATCGTAAGCTTCCAATACTTTGCCGATCTGGGCCATGCCCTCTTCGTCGGTCCACTTGTCGTAGCCGCGGAACCACAGCGGGCCGTCAACCCGCACGCTGAGCCAGTCTCCGTATCCCAGGAACTGGACGAGCCGGGCCTGCCCTTGCGGATCGGCCGGCACCTGCCCCTTGCGCTCGGCCGTAATCTCAGCCTGCACGACGGCGGTCATTTCCTGAAGCGTAAAAAAAGGCAGAATCACGTTCTTCTCAAGCAGATATTGTTTGGCTTCATCGAAGGCCTTGATCTCGTCGCGGATGTGGCCATTGATGGTGTCCAGTTTCAAGTGAGCCAGGCTGGGATCGATTCCGCCATGCAGGAAAACCGTGTCGTCAATTTCGGCCAGAGCGGCGTGTCCACGCACCCATTTACCGTAAATCCCGCTGGGGCTGAACGCGTCGGCATGCTCGACGAAGCCGAGGGGATGCCGCGCCATCCACTCCGCCTCGGTGATTTCCATGGGCTGGGGAAGCTCGGCTAAAAGCTGCGGATGACCATTTCGCCACTTCACGTACTGCTGATACGCAGCTTTCTGGCGCTGCTCGGAATTGCTGTCCCCAAAGCTGGCGTAGTTCTCCACCGTGACGTAGCGCAGGTCGCCCATGAGATTCATCACCTCGTGGTTGCCCAGCAGGCTCACCACTCGTCCACCGGAGTTTGGCGCTTCCTTCTCCAGCGCCATCATCAGGTCCATGACCTCGCGTGGCTTCGGGCCCCGATCGATCAGGTCTCCGGTCTGGACGAAAACGGTCTTGCCACCGGCCCAGTGGTTCTGTTTGTCGATCAGTCCGGAACGCTGCAGAATGGCGACGAAATCATCAAAGTCGCCGTGCACGTCGCCGATGGCGACCACGGCGTCCGCGGGATCGGCTTTGGTTTTGGCTCGTTCGCGCCGAGGCCGGGCCAACCAACAACAAGAAAACGAGCGTGAAGATAGAAAAGCGGTGGAGAGAAAACACGGCGTGGAGGAGGAAGCATTTTTCGGCCTCCTGTAGCCAGGCTCTGCGAGATTTGGAGAAAAACACTGGGTTTTATCAGCGTATCCCTCTATGGAAGGTGAATCTTAGGCCGCGCGGCAAAGCAAGTCAATAAGATGGAGTGGGCTGGAATGTCGTTTCACCCGCCGTCTTCAGATGCAGGGGATCCTACGATTTTTTCTTGTCGTGCTTTCCGTGGCCGGCGCTGAGCCCCAGATTCTGCGCTTCTTCATCGTCCTGCAGATCGGCCAGCAGCCCCTCATCGGTGAGATCGAGCGGCCGGGAATTCTCCCAATCCTGATGGACGATGTCGTGCAGCCGGTCAACCACTTCATCATCGTGGACTTCAATCGCCAGTTCACGTCGGCTGTCGAAGCTGCCCGGAGTCAGATTGATTGACCCCACGATGGCCTTCAGACCATCGGCCAGAAGCATCTTGGCATGCAGTTTGAGATGTTTGAGCTTGTGGACCTTGATTCCCACATCATCCATGATGCGCAATCCGCCGACACCCTCGATCAGTTTTTCTTTCTTGAGTTTGTGCGGCGGTCGCGCCATCACATGAACCTTCACTCCCCGGCGATTGGCGCGAACCAGGTGCTCGATAATGATGGGATCCTGGTAGCGCTCGTTCTGCAGCCACAGTGAATGTTTGGCTTCGTCAATGAAATGCGCGATGCGCTCACGGCCATTCCCGCTACACCAGATCAGGTGTGAATCCGGCGCCCCATCGAAGGGTTGGCGGTTCCAGTCAGCCTCGAAACACTGCAAAATTTCTTTGACTTCCTGGGGATGGCTCGGTCACAACCGCATAGTCACGAGTCTCGGTAAGATTCTTCGTGTCCCAGTTGAGCGATTTCACGAACGCCGTTTTATCATCGATCACCATCGATTTCTCGTGGGTGAGATCGAAGGCGGGATTGCTGTCAATCACGTCAATGCCCGCTTTGCGAAGGAGTTGGCGCGACTCCTGATTTTCTTCCTTGCCGTCGCGGCGCGCGGGATTCAGCATGACCTGGACTTTGACCCCGCGGTGATGAGCCGCAATGATCGCCTTGAGCAGTTCCGGGTCGGAGAAAACGAACATCTTGACTCGAATCGATTTCTCGGCGGCGTTGATCGCATCCAGAATCGGCCGGGCGGAGTCGTCGGGAAGAACGATCAGGGAACGGGACATGCAGCCTCCATGGGATGGTGGGTCCAACACGCGATTCGCGGCGCCACCGAAGCATGATAACCAAGAATCGAGTTCAGGAGTCGGCTTTCACCGACGAAGGTTCGAACTGGGCGCGATATAAGTCGGCGTAGACTCCTCCGAGAGCCAGCAACTCGTCGTGAGTGCCTTCCTCGGCCACCACACCATCCTTCAGCACCAGAATCTTGTCGCAATTGCGGATCGTGCTTAAGCGGTGGGCAATGGTGATTACGGTCCGGCCTCTCATCAGGCGATCCAAAGCCTCGATGACCGCTCTTTCCGATTCGGTGTCGAGGGCCGCCGTGGGCTCGTCCAGGATCAGGATCGGATTGTTGCGAATGATGGCGCGCGCAATTCCAATACGTTGCCTTTGTCCGCCTGAAAGGGTCTCGCCGCGATCGCCGACCAGCGTGTCGTATCCATGAGGCATGCGCGCGATAAACTCATCCGCATTGGCGAGTTTTGCGGCTTCGAGGATCTCGTCGTTCGTGGCTCCGGCGCGGCCGTAAGCGATGTTGTCGCGCATCGTCCCCCGGAAAAGCACAGTCTCCTGCAGTACGTAACCGATCTGATTGCGAAGCGCCTGAAGTTTGTACTGCCGGATATCCACGCCATCGATCTTGACCTTGCCTGCGGTCGGATCGTAGAACCGGGGAATCAGGCTCACGATTGTGGACTTGCCCCCGCCGGTTGCCCCGACAATTCCTACCATCTCGCCCGGCTTGATCGTAAAAGAAACGCGCTGCAGCACGGGGGCATCGGAGGCGTACGCGAAGGCCACATCTTCGAATTCAATTTCGCCGCGAAAGGCCTGCGGATCGACCGCATCGGCGATTTCCGGAATGATGATGTCGGCGTCAAGAATGCCGCGAACCCGTTCCACTCCCACCGCCGTCTGGGCGATCTGATTCGTGATGGTGGCCAGGTCTTTTACCGGCTTGAAGAACTGGGTCAGATACGAAAGAAATACGATGAGCGCTCCCGCCGTCATGGTCCCGGCGAGGATCAGCGACGAACCTCGCCACAGCACAACTGCGGTACAAAGAGAAACGATGATCGCGACCATGGGAGAAAGCAGCGCCTTCACCCGCCGGGCCTTGAGCGCCGCGTCTAACGTCGCACGGCTTACGGTCGCGAGTTCCTCCTGCTCCAGGTCCTGCCGTCCGAATGCCTTCACTACCCGCATCGACTCCAGGCCTTGCTGTACCACCGCCACCATGTTGCTTTGCTGTTTTCGCACTTCATGGGTGGCTTTCTTGACTACATTCTTGAACCTCGAAGCCATGCACCAGCATGAATGGCGTCACGGCAACGACGATCAATGTGAAGTCCCAATTCAGCCAGAACATGATGCCCAGCATGCCCAGGATGGTGAGCAAATCGACCACGATGCTCAACGTAGACGAAGAAGCAAAACCCTGAATGGTCTGGATGTCCGTGGTAATCGTGCTGAGGAGAGCGCCGGTTTGATGGCTATCGAAGTAGCCCAACGAAAGCCGCTCCAGATGATGATAGGTGCGCAGGCGGAGATCGTTGGCGACCCACTGTCCCACGCTCTCGGTGTAATAGTTCGCGATATAGGAGGCCAGCGCGCCTATCAGCGCGATAACCACAACCATAATCGCGGCAGCGGCAGCGATCTCCATCTTGCTGCTGCCGGCCAGCACTGGTTTCAGGACGTCGTCGAGCCACGAGGGCAGCTTGTGACTGCCGACAACGTTGTCCAGAACGATCTTGAGAGGCCAGGGCGCAGCCAGGCTCATCAACGTCTGCACCAGCATCGTGCAAAGGATCAAGAAGAGGTGGGCCCGGTAAGGTCGAACGAGAGAACGGAGCAGGGAGATCACCGGAAATACTCCCGGAACTGGTTGATTCGGGTCTCCATTTTGCTCCCTGTAACTCGAGCAGCATTCTACCCGGACTCAGGGAATTCTGCCGGATGCCCCACCCTTCGATTTTTGAACGGGCGTCTCGCGCCTGGGATTTTCGACTGACTCATGATCCCGATCTCCCCCCCTTTTCGCAAAATGCGCGAAAAGGATGGGGCACCCAAAGTCACTAGGGTTAGGGGGCGGGGTCGTCTTTGGGAACTTTTGGGGTCAACTTCTTGATGAGAAATTCCTGAATGAGATTGGCGCCGGCGGTTGCGCCAATTCCGATTGCCCCGCCTTCGAAGGTCAAGCCCACTCCATCGCGATCCTTCGCGGGATAGTAAAGATTTGAAATAGCTCCCGCAGCGAGGTTCCCCAGAATGCTCGAGTAATTTGGCTGCCAGTTTCCGTTGTCGCCTTTGCAAATCACCGAATTGGCCAGCGCATACAGAATCCGCGACCGCTTGCTGCCGGTTCCCTTGTAGAAATAACGCGGGTCTTGCTTCAGCAAGGAGGGCAGGATGGCGCTTCCGATGAAAGTACCTGAAACAAAGTTGGCGTAGGAGGCGCCGTAGCGTTTGCCATAACCTTGTGCGCCCTGACCATATCCACTGAAACTCATTTTGCGACTGCTGAATTCCCGCGATGATCCCAATCAGTCCGAAGCTGACCGGATCAATGACTGTCTTCCAGGCAAGCGCGAACTTTTGCTTCGAGGTAAGAGGAGCGGGATGGGGGGCGTAGCTGACATAAAAATTTGGAATGAATCCGAGCACACGCTGCTTCTCTTCGTCCTGGACCTGCTCTTCCGCCACTTCGATCGGCGAAAGTCCGACCCGCACCTCAGTCAGTGCGGTCGCAACCGCCAACACGATCGGTGGGACGATATAGGTCTCGCCCGAGTGCAGGATTCCGGAGAATGGTTGCGCGGCGAACCCTGCCGACGCAATCGTGAGCTGGAAGGGCCCGGGAGCGACGTTGGCAAAAGAGAATTGCCCGTTGTCGCCGGACAGAACCTCCCGGTTTAAAGGCTGACCGTTCGAAGACTGCCCATTCGGAGACGGACTCTGCCGTGTAAGCCTGACCCGCGCCCCGGCCACGACGGCCCCAGTCCTATCAACCACTGTTCCGTTGATGCTTCCCGGCGATTGTGGGTCAGGAAACTGCGGGGACTGAGCCAAAGCGGGAATAGTCCAGGATAAGACAGCCAGGGTCAGGCAGATTACGGTTCCAGGGAATGAACTCCGGAGCTTCCGGGTCAATCTTCTCTTGCAGGGGCCTTGATTCGACAAAATCACGACTGTTCCAGTATCCCCTAAATAACGAGTGGATCAAATAACTAAAGACTACTCCCAGCGGGTCTGTTCGATCCAGAGCGCGTGACCCAATCGGGCTTGTATTCCTCCCCCTGATGGCGTCATCCTGAGCTTGCGAAGGATCTAGCGCGAAGAGAATCAGCAACTGGCGGGAATCGGGTACGATACGCGCTGGATCCTTCACGACTGAAGTGTTCAGGATGACGCCGGTGCAGGGGTATGGGTCACGAGCGTCCGGCAACCCTCAGCAGTTCGCTCAGTTCGTGAATATCAGCGGGACCGGCGTCGCCAATCACAACGTACCGCAATCCACTTTCGCTCCACGTCTCCACGTTGAAAGCCATCTCGCGGGCTGCGGTCACCCCCATCGCCAGCGGAATCGTCCCCGGCTGGTCCTGCAGAATGAATACCGATATCCGGTGACTGCGCAATTCAAACAGCAATTGGGCCCCTGGACTGTGGTTGAAATACATGACCCTTCCGCCCACCAGCTTGAAGGCAGCATTCTGCAGCTCAGGCAGATTGAACGTGAATGGAAGCTTGCCCTGGAACCAGGGTTTCACCGTGTGCCGGTCGGTCGAAATCACGTCCACCGGATTCGCACTCGCCATGGTCGCTACATGCAGGTCGAGCAACTCCGCTAAGGTCTGCTCGCGAGCGGAATGCCGCATCCACAGAGCTGCCGAGGCGACGATCAGCACAAGTGCGACCGCGAACGCGGCCGGCGTGGGCATCCAGGCAAATGACCACAGCGGCTTGCGACGCTTCTGAATCGCCTTTTCCATGCGCAGGCGAAACTGAGGCGACGGCGAGTAACGCGCCGCGGCGGCTTGCGTCATACGCTTCATTCGCAGACGGCCGAGCGCGTCCGCGGCGCACGACGGACAGGCTCGCAGATGTTCATCCAGCCTCGCGAAGTCCCCCTGCGAATCATCGCCATCCACGTAAGCGTCGAGCTTGGCCTGCCAGGGCTCACACGTCATCGGGCACCCTCCTGCAATTTCGCCGTCAGCAGCTGGCGCATGGCTTTTCGCGCGCGTGAAAGGCGTGACATCACTGTCCCGATGGGAATCCCCAGTGTCTCGCCGATTTCCTGGTAACTCATCTCCTCCAGATCACATAAGAGAATGATCTCGCGAAACTTTACCGGCAATTTCTCGAGAGCATTCTGAATCGTGTCGTGTTGCGCCCGTGCCAGCAGCACCGATTCTGGAGTTTCGGACGCCACGGGTTCTGCGGGTGCGCCCCCGTCGTCGGTATCACTGTCCAGCGAGACCGACGCCCATGCCTTGAGACCGGTCTGCGTCGTCAGGAACGTATTCCGCAGGATCTTGTACATCCAGGCGCGGAAGTTCGTTCCCTGCTGGAAGGAGGAAAAACCTCGCAGCGCCTTCATGTACGTCTCCTGCACCAGGTCCTCCGCGGCGGCGCGGTCTTGCGCAAGCCAGTGGGCGAAGTTGTATAGCTTGGCGAAATGGGGCATCGCCAGTTCTTCGAACGACCCGAAATCGCCAGCACGATCGGCCACAGCCCCAATAGTGTACCTCCGGCAAAGGTCGTCCTTCCTCCGCGCCACAATTTCCGCAGGCATCAACGATTCAGCGCTGAACGGCGGCGGACAAATCGAGCAACCGGCCCGATGGGACGCGTTCCGACATCCCGCTCTGGCTCCATTTACGCGAGAGGACCGCATCCAGCGACCACTCTCCCGGCCCATTGATCAACAGGAAGATGACGGTGAGAATTTGCGCGTAGTCCGACCGTATTTCGTGCAATACAGCCCAGAACCCGACCTGAGGAAGAGCGGGAGGCAGAGGCAGTGGCGAAGTTCCCAGGTACAACGAGATCTTGGTCGAAAGTACCGCCACGATCATTTCGCCGATGAACGGAACTGCAATCAGCCTGGTCATCAGCCCGGTAATTAACAGCAGCCCGCCGAAGATCTCAAGGTATCCGATGAAGGCGGCCGTGAAGTGCGGAAATGGTATTCCCAGTTTTGTAAAACGGCCAACACCCTGGTTGACATAAACAAATTTCAACAGCCCTTCCCAGAAGAACACTCCTCCCGCCATCAGTCTCAGGAGTAGCGTGGTTTTCGGGCCGTCCGTTGGAGGATTGACAAGCCAAAGCAGCGCTTTTTTCATTTTGGTTGCTCCTTTCACCCCATATAACTGGAGCAACTGGAAAATATTCCCTGAAAAAGATGACCCTGGCCGTTCACGGGCAATCGCAATACCGCAGGGTCACGACTGACCCGCTGTTCGGACCGGTGTGGTGAAAAACAAATAGCCGGTCGAACTCATCTTCTTTAATAGGATCGACTTTGCCTGCTCCCAGTTTTTCGATGATCCCGGGTAGCGTGTCCGAGTGCGCGACCACCAGCACGGTCTTGTCAGGTATGGCCCGCAGTTTCTCCACTAGTCCCGCGACGTCCTTATATTCCACCGTGGTCGCCTTTATTCCCAGCTTTTTGGCCAGAGGTTTCGCCGTCTCCTGGGTGCGCATGAGTCCGGTGGCGAAAATCACCTGAATGCCGGCATCGCCCAGGGTACGTGCCAGACAGTCAGCTCGCTTATGACCTTGCGGACTCAGAACGGCGTCCCGGGCCATGGACAACTTCTCGGCATGACGCACCAGAAAGACCGTACCGCCGTCTTGTGCGCGGGCAGCAGCCGGGAGCCCAATCGCGAGCAGCGTCAGAACAATGAGATTGCGGGATTTGAACGTCAATTTGTTTTTCAAGAGTCCTCTCCTGCGGGCTTGTGATTTTTTAATGTGGGCGCGAGCGCCCTCGCTCGTGCTGCGTTGTTCCGGGCGCTGCCGCACGAGCGGGGCGCTCGCGCCCACATTTTCAGACGTACTGTTCGGAAAGCATCTGGGCGGCGCTTTCGTCCAGTTGTTCGGCGCGCCGGACTTCTTCGAAGCGCGCCAGCAAATCATCGGGCCGCAGCCGGCGTTTTTCGGCGCCCTGAAAATCGTGGATGATCTGGCCGCGGTGCATCATGATGAGGCGGTCTCCCAGACTTGCCGCCTGGTGCATGGAGTGCGTCACCATCAACGTGGTCAGCTTGTCGCGCGCAATCACCTGCTCGGTCAGGGCGATGACCAGGTCCGCGCTCTTGGGATCAAGAGCGGCGGTGTGCTCGTCCAACAGCAGCAGTTCGGGACGCAGCCATGTGGCCATGAGCAGCGTGAGCGCTTGCCGCTGTCCGCCGGAGAGACTTCCGATGGCATTCTCCAGCCGGTTTTCAAGGCCCATATTCAGCCGGCTGACTTCGTCACGCATTCTGCCCACCAGCGACTGTTTCAATCCCCAGCCCAGACCCCGGCCCCGGCCGCGCCGGGCGGCAAGACTGAGATTCTCCTCGATGGTAAGGCTCGGCGACGTGCCGCTGAATGGATTCTGAAACACGCGCCCGATCAGTTCGGCACGCGCATGCTCGGGCCAGCGCGTCACGTCGCGCCCCGCCAGCCGGATGGTGCCTTCGTCCACGAAAAACGTTCCGGCGACGGCATTCAGCAGCGTGGATTTCCCCGAGCCGTTGGTTCCGATGATGATGACCCAGGAACCAGCCTCCAGCACCAGGTCCACGCCGCGCAACGAACGCACTTCATTCGGAGTGTCCGGATTAAATGTCTTCGAAACTCCCTGCACCTCAAGCATGCGCGCTCCGCATGCGCTTCTTGCGAAGGAATTGTGGGACGATGAGTGCACAAAACACGAACACTGCCGTGATCAGCTTCAGATCGTTGGGATTAAGTCCCCAGCGCAACGCCATCGCGACCAGCAAACGGAAGAGCACGGAGCCCATCACGGCGCCGATGATCGTCGTGCCCAACTGGTTCGTCCCGACGAGGGCTTCCCCGATGATGACGCTGGCCAGTCCCCACACCACCATGCCGATTCCCATGCCGACGTCCGCGAAGCCCTGGTATTGCGCCAGCAGAGCGCCAGACAGGGCAACAAAACCGTTCGAAATCGCCACTCCAAAAATGATCATGTTGCCGTCGTTGACCCCCAACGCCCGGATCATCTGAACGTTGTCGCCGGTGGCTCGCATCGCCATGCCCAGGTTGGTGCGCAGGAACAAATACAGCAACACAGCCGTCAGCGCGACGACCAGCGCAACCGCGCCCAGCACCGACGCGTCTCTCACGCTGACTTCCCATCCCGCGAGATCGAAGCTGGTGGCGCCCCCCATGAGCTTGATGCCAACCTGCTCAGCTTGCGTCGCCAGTGTGGTCACCGAGAGCAACGAAACGTTGCTCTTGCCCATGATGTGCAGGTTGATGGAGTAGAGCGCGGTCATCACCAGAATTCCCGAAAGCAGCGAGTTGATTTTAAAGCGGGTATAAAGCGTGCCGGTGCAAGCTCCCGCAAGCATTCCGGCCGCGAACGCCGCCAGCGATGCCAGCGTCGGACTCATGCCGTGCGCCATCAGCGTCGCGGCGACGGCTGCGCCGAGCGTGACCGACCCGTCGGCCGTGATGTCGGGGAAGGCGAAAATCCGGAAACTGATGAATACGCCCAGAGCCAGGAGCGAGAGGATGCAACCGATCGTGAATGTGCCAATCAGCAGGTTCATGCGCGTTTCACTCTCACCTGATATCCGCCGCCGCACCAATCCAGCATGCGCCGCGGACGAACTCGCTCTGCTGCGGGCCGGCCGCCAGTCGGGCGTCGGTCAGCAGGTGGAGCACCCCTTGCAGAGTTTCCGTCTCGAACAAAGTGGTCACCGTATTTTTCAGATCAATATTCCCCTTCTGGAGTGGACGATAGGAAAATGCCGCCGCATGAAAATGCCCTGCCGGCAGAGTTTCAGCCCCGAGCGACCGGAGCATTGGAGCCAACGGCGCGCATTCGGAACTCACCGCCACGCCTGAAATCAGGGCCAACGACCGCGAGTACAGGCGTTCCGTGGAGAACGACAACCAGGAGCGCACCTCGGGATATTTGAACGGAGCGCCGTTCGCTCCCGCGGCGGCCGCGGGGGAGCGTCGAAGGGCGGCACCTACCAGTCCCGCAGATTCGACGACCATCACCATTCCGATTGCCGGCGCGCCCGAAATTTCAAGCGCGTTGCGCGCTAACTCCGCCAGCGAAATCGGGCCTTCGGCACTCGAGGTTTCGAATCGCACCAGGTGCGAGAATGCACCTTCGCAGCGCAGTCCATAAAGGACGTTCATCTCCGGCACCAGCTTGCCGCTCGAGACCATGAAGTCCGGCACATTGGTTCCGTCCGTCGGGAGATACGCAGCCGATCCACCCACCGCCAAGAATTCGCCAAAGCGCGTCTGCGCATCGTGAAAGCCATGGCCAAAAGCTCCGAGGCCGAAGCCGAAAGTAGCCACCGGATACGTGACCATCTGGCAATCCGCCGGACCGAAACGGCAACCTTTCAGCAAGTCCGGATTGCCGATCCGTTCGCAGATCAAAGGCTTCCCTGCAGCGCAATCGATGACTTCGAACGATCCGGCTGGAGTTGAAAAGCGGCGAACTTCTGTCTTGTGAACCACCGGCGCAGCCGGAGTTTTCGGGGCGAGCAGGATGGTCGATAGCCGGCAGAGATCCAGCACCTGCTTCACCCGCTCGGAAGGGCTGGTGACAATGAAAACGCCGCCGATGCCTTTCAGCTGGGTGTGAAACTTCACCAGCAAACCAACGCCGGCCGAACTGAGAAACGAAATCTCGGAGAGATTCAGATGAATGCCGTGCGCCCCGCCGCGGATGATTTCCTCCAGGTTGCCGCGCAGATGCTCGGTCCAATAGTTATCGAGGCGTCCTTTGACCTTGACTTCGAGTGCGTCAGCGAGCTGCTGGGTAACGATTTCCATGGCGTGTTTCTACGGACGCACGTGTTGCGAGAACTCCTGCGGAATGGTGAGCCCAAGTTGCGCCGCGTTGCGGCGGCTGATGCCCATTTCCTCGACGGCCACTTCGTCCAGAGGGAGGTCGTTCGGATTCGCGCCCTGCAAAACCCGGCCGGCCATTTTTCCGGCAGCCGTCGCCGCGGATTGAAAGCTCACGCCGAGGCACGCCAGGCCGCCGCGCGGCAGGTCAGAGCATTCATCGGTGATCAGCGGCAGGCGCGCATCCTTCGCGCCTTTCACCGCGCCTTCATAGCCCTCGATCGCCGTGTTGTCTCCCGGCAGCCACACCGCCTGAATGTCGCGTCCAGCAAGGATCTGCACCGCCTGCAGAACTTCGTTCGAACCGGCGAGGGAGATCTCCTCGAGCCTGATGCCGCGGTCGCGAAATACTCCGCGGGCCTTTGACATCTCTTTAACGGAATTTGCTTCCGCCGGGTTGTACATGGTTCCCACTGCGCGCAGTCCCGGAATCAGCTTCTGCATCATGTCCAGGCTGTGGCTCACCGGGGGAAAGCTGCCGACACCGGTCACGAAAGGTAAATGGTCGGTGCGGCTCTTGCCGGCTCCGGCCGCAATCGGATCGGTCACGCAGGTAAACACCACCGGCTTGTGTTTCACGTTGTTGCACGCCCCAGCCAGGCACGGCGTCGTGATGGTCATAATAAGGTCGACGTCGGAACTGTCGTAGTTCTGCATGATGGCGGGAATGTTTATCATTTCGCCTTGAGCGTCGGCGCGGCGAACGTCCAGATTTTTCCCTTCCTCGAATCCGCTGGCCTTCAAGCCATCAATCAGGCCCTGCACGCACATATCGGTGCCGACGCTACGGGCAAAGTAGACGATGGCCGCCTTGACTATTCTGTTGGATGGGCCAGCCTCGGCACGGGCCTTCGCGGATGCTGCGGAAGCCGCCGTTCGATGACCCAAATCGGTGACCAGCAGTACCGCGGAGAATAGCGCGATCAAGCCGAAGCCCAGGGCCAGCCTTTTCAGCGCGGCCCACAGGGCTGTTTTCTTGATGAGGCGCATAGTGCTCGCGAAGAATTCCTTTGGTGAGGCGCCATTATACGGGTCATCCCGCAAAACGCACCTGTCAGGCAGCATTTATGAGCGAGCAGTTCAGGCAGGTTCACTGCACCCGCGTCATTCTGAAGGATCTGGCGCGCACCGCCGCAATCGGCGCGAAAGCGGCTATCCGCCGCGCGCAGTATCCTTCACAAGCTCAGGATGACCTGACGCGACAGAGGAGGACACAAACTGATCAATTACCGGGATATTCTCACGCTCTGTCCGGTCTTTCCTGGCTTTGATTCGCAGCTTCCCATCTCCAGGCCGTGCCGTGGTTTCGGACGCGCCCCAGACCGGGGAACGGGAAGTGATAAGCGAGGACAGCGGCGTCATCGGAGGCGGCGCGGTCGAGTAACCGGCGTCGAGTGATTGCAGCGATATCCTCATTCAGGTCGAAAACATTGCGCCATGCCGGATATTCCAGATTCATCGGATGCAACACGGCATCGCTCATGTGCAGCAACTGCTCGTTGGACGACGAAACTACCAGTGCGAGATGCCCCGGGGTGTGTCCCGGCGCAGGAATGGCATAAACTCCCGGCACAACTTCCTTTTCGCCGTCCAGCAATTCGATGCGTTCTTTGAGCGGTGGCAGGTTGGTTTTCGCACAATTGATCAGCAGTTCTTTCAAGTGATCATTCAGCCCGGTGCTGTTCAGATTAGGATCGCCGGTCCAGAAATTCCATTCGGTTTTTGACATCACGTAGCGGGCATTGGGGAAAGCCGGCTTCTTGTTCGCGTCGAGCACGCCGCCGATGTGGTCAGGATGCCCGTGGGTCAAGACCACGGTAGTGATCTCTTCGGGCGTTATCCCTTCCGCTTGCAACTGTTTCAGCAGGTCGCCCGTGGTGGGCGCCATTCCGTCTGCTCCCGTATCGACCAGTACTCTGTGCTTTCCGGTCTTTATTAGAAGACAGGTGTACGGAGTCTCCACTTGATTCGAAGGCAGGTCGTGATCGCGGAGACTCCCCTCCAATTGTTCTTGCGGTACATTCGAGAAAACCCAGTTCGCGGGGTAGGAGAAGGTGCCGTCGCTGATCGCAATACATTGAATATCGCCAACGCTGAACGATTTCGTGCTCGATGCCATAAGCTTCCCCTGATGCCGCCTCCATATTCCAGCGCTACGCCGAAAGAGCGCTGGGAAATCGGGTCTGGAAGTCCAGTATGCCCACCCACTCCGGAACAATAGCAACACGAACCATCAAGGGCGTGGTGGCGCGAAGTTGAGTGACCCAGGCCTGTCCCTGTTCGCGCCCGAAGTAGCGCTCGGCAGCCAGGGCGTACTCCGGCACAACTCCTTTTACGGTCTCCAGGCGGGCGGTTCCCCGCACCAACAATACTTTGTGGGGAAAGTTGTTGTCGTCAATGGTGAGCGCCACTTTCGTGTTCCGGGCCAGCGCCTTGAGCTTCGGCGCTTTGGGTGGAGTCCCCAGAACGAACTCCTTGCCGTCCCAATGAAACCAGATGGGAACCACCCTGGGTGTTCCATCGGTCCAGATATAAGCCAGCCTGGCGGGGATCTTCGACTGCAGCAGTTCTTTAGATATGGGGTCCTGCAAAAGTTCCAGACTTCCCTGTTTCATCGCGCGCCATCCTTATTTGAAGACATGCCCAGAGATCGGCCCGACCCCAAGAGTGTGGTAGATTCTGCGCCCGGAGTGAGGAAAGTGCAACTGGAAGGTTAGCTGGAGGGTCCTAACCTCAGACTCTTTGCGCCCTTTGCGGAATCCTTTGCGATCTTTGTGGTTTAGGATTTTGGTCTCTGCAGCTATTCTACAAAGGACTAAATCTTTAACCGCAAAGGTCGCAAAGAATTCCGCAAAGGACGCAAAGAAACGCGCCGTCGAGATTAAGAGACCGCCGACTAGTGCCGGTGAGATGTCTTATTGCGGGCGGTTTTTACAATCCGCAAGAACCGCCTGGCCAGTTCGCTGATCTGTTCGGGCTGGCGATGTTCAATCGCGGCTTTCGGTATGAGCCGTCCACCGATTCCAAGTGCAGCCGCTCCCGCCAGAATGAAGTCGGCTGCTGTTTCCTGGTTGACCCCTCCGGCGGCGATGATAGGCACCTGCGGAAACGGACCCTTTAGCGCCCTGATGTAGGATGGGCCACCGATCGGCGCACAAGGGAAGACCTTCACCAACTCTGATCCGGCCTGCCATGCGTCAATCACTTCGGTGGGCGTCATCGCGCCCGCGACAATCAGGATGTTTTCTTTGACGGCGAACTCGACAATCTTCAGATTCAGCCCCGGACTGGTGAGAAACCCGGCTCCGGCAGCGATGCAGCGCCGTGCGGTTTCCAGATCAAGCACGGTCCCGGCGCCCACGATGACGTTCGGAGAATTTCTCACCATGTCAGAAATCACGTCAATAGCCTTGGGCACGGTCATGGTGATTTCGACGATCGGAATTCCGCCCTGGGCGATGGCTTCGGCGGCAAACCGGCCGTCTTCCGCCGAAGACGTTCTAATTCCGGGCATGATCCCGATTTCGTGAATTTTGGCGAGGACCTCTTCCTTTTTCACCGGGCGTTCTCCCTTTGCGTCTCAAGAATATTGCGCTGGCGTCCGCCGCTGTGTACTATACCCCCATAGGGTAGGCGTGCCCGAATGTCTCACACCACGGCAGAAAAACTGGATCTGGTAAACCGCACCAAAAAAATCATCGGCCAGCTCGAATCTGTTCACCGGGCCCTGAATGATGATGAACAGTGTGCGGAAATGTTGCAGCGCCTGTCCGCCGCCCGCGGAGCCATCAACAGTCTGATGGGAGAGTTGATGGAGGACCACATCCGCAACCACATGCCGCGAAATTCCAAGTCATCGGAAGAAGCGGCGGACGATCTCATCACCATTGTCCGTACCTACCTGAAATAGGCCGCGTATTTGCCGGTCGCCGCCTCAAAAAGAAACGTCCCACATCGCGGCCGCCGCTTCGAGCGTCACCAGCGCGTTCGCGTGGTCAGCCAGTGCCTGCGAATATGCCAGGTAAATGTTTGCCGAGGTTCTCTGCGCATCGATGACTTCGAGCAGAGACGCTCCGCCGCGCTGGTAGGCGTAAAGCCGGCCTTCGAGGACGCGGTCTGCCTCCTTCAACACACCTCCCTGATACAGCTTCAGCCGCTGGACGCTGGCTTGATAGCGAGAGTAGGCGTCTCGCACCTCGGATTCCACCCGGACCTGCGCCGAGCGCAGTTGAAGTTCAGCCCCAGTCCTCGAAGCGCGCGCCGCTTCGAGTTCTCCCTGATGACGCCACCGCGAAAACGGAAGATTGATAGAGAGCGAAGCGCCGAGAGTATTGTCCGGCGGTTGCACAAAGCCCGCCGTGCCGGTCCCGGTGTGAGAATACGATCCACCCACTCCGAGGTCGGGGACCAGGTTGGCTTGCGCCAATTCGATCCGTAACCCGGCCGCCTGGACGGCGCGCTGCCGCGAAAGCACATCAGACCGTTTCAAGAGCGCGCCGGCCACCAGCGCATCAACGTCGAAAGTGCGAGCGGGGATTTCCAGGCGTCCGGTTGGCACCGGCATCTGGGCGGACAATTTGTCCGCCTGCCCAAACTGCTGGGCCAATGCCAGATCAGCACTGTAAACATCCGCCTGGGCGCTGATCACACCGATCTTGAACTGGTCGCGGTCGACGCGCGACTGCATCAGTTCAATGTCCCCTATGTCGCCGACCCGAACCCGTTGTTCATTGACTTCCACAATCCGGTCGAACTGGCCGAGGCTTTTATAACTCGATTGGAGAATATCGCGGGCGCTCAACGATGCAATGAAAGCACCTGCGGCCGTCGCCCGTAGCTGGCGTACCGTATCGTCGTAATCGAACCCAGCCGTGGAAACATCGGCCAATGCGGCGTGGACACGTTTCCCACGCTTACCACCAAGTTCAATCGGGATGCTGAGCCCAGTGCTGAAGTTCGTAGGCTGTCCCTGATTCGAAATATCGACAGTAGGTAGACCGACATTCACCGACCAATCCGGCATTATCTTCGCGGAGGTAACGGCTGCACTAGAAATAGCGACATTGGATTTCTCGATAGCCAGCGCAAGGTTCGAACGCAGGACCTGAGTGACGTAATCCTCGAAAGTAATATGCGGGCGTGCCGATTCCGATGGCTGATCGAGCGTTGGGTTTGCTCCCTGCGCACCGGCCTGGCCCAACACCATGAGCGGAGCGGCGAGCGGGCAGAGAGAAAGCACCAGAATAAGGCGTCGCAGCTTCATCAGACGTCCTCCTGATCAGGCGAAACCGCGGGATGAGCCCGGTCGAATCTGCGTTCGAGCAGCAGGTACATCGAGGGGACCACCAGAAGCGTAAGTAGCGTCGCCGTGACCAGTCCGCCGACAATCACGGTGGCGAGAGGGCGTTGCACATCGCTTCCAACTCCACGGGCGAGTGCGGCCGGAAGCAGGCCGATAGCGGCGACCGTGGCGGTCATCAGGACCGGCCGCAGCCGTTGTGAAGCTCCGAGAACGACTCCGTCCTGCAGATCTTTGTGTTCATGGCGCTGATGGTTGAGGCTCGCCACCATGATGACGCCATTTTGAACGGCGACGCCAAAGAGGGCGATAAATCCTACAGCACTCGACACGTTCAGGGTCATGCCGCGCAGGGTCAGCGCAATCAGCCCGCCCAGCAGGGCGACCGGAACGATGGTCAAAATCAAGCCAGCGTGGCGTAACGTGCCGAACGAGGAATAGAGCAACACAAAGATCAGCGCAAGCACTCCCGGCACGATGAACGCGAGACGCTGCTGGGCGCGCTGCTGGTTTTCGAATTGCCCGCCCCATTCGATCTGATATTTGGCGTGATCGAATTTCACGTCGCGCGCGATCTTCGCCCGGGCTTCCGCGAAAAATCCGGACAGGTCTCGGCCTCGCAAGTTGAGCCGCACGGTAAGATGTCTGCGATTCATCTCACGAGTAATACTGCTTTCGCCGGTCGCAGTGCTGATCTCAGCGACTTGCGAAAGAGGAATACGAGCTCCGCTGGGCAGGGTGACGGTAAGGCTGCCAATCGCGTCCGAACTGGAACGGACAGATTCAGGAAAACGAACCGCAATGTCGTAAACCCGGTCGCCGATGAACAACGTTGATATCGCTTTCCCGCCGATGCCGGACTCAATGATGGTCGCGATATCAGCGATGTTGATTCCAAATCGCGCCGCGGCCTCCCGGTTCACTCGCACCTGAATCTGCGGCAGGGGCGGTTCCTGATCAATGGTCACGTCAGACGCGCCAGGAATCTTCTCGAGGAGGTCTACCAGTTCGCCCGCGATGCGGCGCAGTTCCCCGAATTCATGGCCAAAGATCTTCACCACAAGATCACTGTGGGCGCCGGAAATCTTGTCATTCACTCCGTCAATCATGGGCTGCGAAAATCCCACGGTCGCGCCCGGGATTCTGGCATAGCGTTCGCTCATTCGTCTGATCAAGTCTTGTTTGTCACCGTGATTAGGCCAGGTGTCATAGGGCTTGAGACCGACAAAGCATTCGATATGGGACGGCGTCCACGGATCGGTGCCGTCATCATTGCGGCCCAGTTGGCTGACGATGGTCGAGATTTCCGGGAATTCCAGAGTTGCCGCCCGGAGTTCGTCTGCCATGGTGGCGGCCTTTTCAAGGGACAGACCGGGCGGCAGTTGTACCTGAAGCCAAAGCGATCCCTCATCCAGATATGGCAGAAATTCCTTGCCGATGGTCACTGATAAAACCACCGCAACTATCCCGGCAATCAGCGCGGGAACAATGGCATGCATCGGGTGATGCGTGAGGTGCCGTATGGCGCGGTCATAGTGGTGGGAAATAAATGCGAGGACTCGATTGTGAAATGGTTTGCCGGGCTTCTGATACGTTACCAGTGCAAGCCCGGGAATAATCCCCAGCGCCATAAGCAAAGCGCCAATCAGCGAATAGCCCACCACGTATGCCATGGGAGAAAACAATTTTTTCTCGACCCGCTGAAAGGCGAACAGCGGCAGATACGCCGTAATAATGATGAGCGTGGCAAAGAAGATCGGACGAGCTACCTGGATGGCCGACGCGATCGCGTCGTCTTCGCTCATCACCCAGTCCGGATTTTCCTCCCGGTGACGGAGGATATTTTCCATTACGACGATTGAGGCATCCACAATGATGCCGAAATCAATGGCTCCAAGCGACAACAGGTTCGCCGGAATGTTGGTGAAGCGCATGCAGATGAATGCAAAGAGCAGAGAAAATGGGACCGTCACGGCAACCATCAGAGCGGCCCGGGCGCTGCCCAGGAAAAGAATCAAAACAATCAGGACCAACCCCATGCCTTCCAGCAACGTGTGGCCGACGCGAGTCACCGTGGTGTGAACCAGATCGGTGCGGTCAATGTACGGCGCGACTTTGACGTCGGGAGGCAGAATGCCGTTGTTCAACGCGTCAACCTGAGTGTGAAGCCCTTCCAGGACCTGGGTGGGATTCATGCCGCGCAGCAGCAGAACGATCCCGGAAACGCCGTCGCGGTTCAAATCTTTTCCCAGAATCCCGCGGCGCTCCAGCGCGCCCAGTTGCAACGCTCCGAGGTTCTTCACAAAAACCGGCGTACCGTTCTTCGCGAGAATTACGATGTTGCCTAAATCCTGGAGCGAGCGAACCAATCCGATACCGCGAACGACGTAGCCTTGCTCGCCCCGCACCACAATGCTGCCGCCGGCGTTCGCGTTGTTGGCCTGGATTGCGGCAATCACTTGCTGCAGCGAAACGTTGTACTGTGCCAGCTTGGCGGGATCTACAATGAGCTGGAATTGCGTGGTCTCGCCCCCGAAGTTGGTGACGTCTGCAACTCCTACCGCCTCTTTCAAGCGGGGAATGACAACCCACTGCTGCAATTCACGAAGTTCGCGCTGGTCGCGGAATTTCGATTCCAGCGTGTACCGGTAAATTTCGCCGATGGGTGACGTCAGAGGATCGAGTCCAGGATTGGCATTAGGTGGAAGACTGACTCCGGCGATGCGCTCGGTAATTCTCTGCCTCGCCCAGTAGTCGTCCACTCCATCCTGAAATACCAATGTGATCAGCGACAAGCCGAACGTGCTGTGCGAGCGCATGATCTGCAATCCGGGAATGCCGTTCAACTCGCGTTCAAGCGGCACTGTAACCTGCTCTTCAACTTCTTCAGCCGCGTGGCCGGGATACTGGGTGATCACTTGCGATGACACATCGGCGATGTCGGGATAGGCTTCGATCTTCAGCGCCTTCCACGAGGAATAGCCGAAAATCGCCATGAGGATGGCGATGAGCCACACGACCTGGCGCCGTTTCAGGCACAGCGTCACGAACTGGTCGATCATTGCAGCAGCGCCCCTTCGCGAATAAGGACTTTGTCGCCAATCTGCAAACCGTCTTTAATAACCGTGCGCTGTCCAATCTGCTCTCCCGTGCCCACCCGTCGTTGTTCATAAGTGTTTGGTGACACCTGAACAAACACAGTCGTCTTGTCCCCGGACAGTACGAGCGCGGTCGTGGGAACGGTCAACTCCTTGGTGTCCCATGTTTTCAAAGTCACTGTGGCAAACATGGCGGGACGCAAACGGCCATCCCGGTTGGGATACGCGATTCGAACCTTTGCCGTGCGGGTGTCAGGATCGAGGACGTCGGCGACGAATAGAACTTTTCCTCCAAACGTTTCCGTCGGGTAGGCGCCGAAAGTTGCCACCGCTGGATCGCCGCGATGAACGAAGTGGATGTCTTTTTCCTGCACGTTCGCCGTCACCCAGATATCGGAAAGGTCGGCTACGGTCATGAGCGGGGCGGTGGGATCGTTTCGAAATTCGCCGGTGGCGGCCATGATGTCGAGCACTTTGCCGGTGAGCGGAGAGCGCACGATCAGCGGCGACCCGAGTGTCGTCGTGTCGGGGTCCATGCCGAGGAGCCGCAGACGATCTTTTGTCCGGTTGAAATCACTCTGCGCCGAATCGCGGTCCGTCTTCGCCTGCTCGACGTCGCGTTGTCCGACAATGCCGTGCGCCGCCAGATCCTGCTGCCTTTCCAGGGAGTGTTCGGTCTGTGTCAACACGGTGCGAGCGCGCGCATAGTCGGCTTGAGCGCCTCCGAAATCCGGCGAGTCGAGCAGAAGCAGCTCGTCGCCCTTCATGACCGCATCGCCGGGATGCACAAACAACTTCAGCACTCGGCCATTCAGCGGCGGAAGGATTCGGGCATAGCGCGCAGGGTCAGCCTCGACCGAAGCCGGCGCGGTAACCTGCCGCGTGATGTTCGTGAATTGAGCCGGCTCCACCTCCAACCGATTGGCCAGCGGAGACGAAGGCGGAACGATGATGCGATTACCCTGATGCTGGATCGCGGCAGCATCATCGGCCGAGGCATTCTTGGGATTGTCGGAGCAACCCGCGAACCCGAGGATTGCTACAAGCAGGATTGGGGACGAGCGGAGCAGTAGCGGCATAAGCTCTCTCTGGCTTTCAATTCAGACAGCGCCGGGCAATCATTAAACCTGACGATCATTAATAGCTTGTAAACAGCTGGCACGGTATCCTACCCCGGTAGGGTATGTCAAATCCGGACGGAAGCCCGGCGGAGCGGAAGAGGCCTCCACTACAGCAAATTCGCCTGACCGCTCTTTTTACGAAGTTTTATGATACGGGGTCAAATTGCGAGAGCTTCGCCGTTGACTCCTGTGTGTTCGAGCAAGGGAAGAAACGGATTACCGGTGCGGTGGCACTTTCTCGCCCACCACGGCGACTGCGCCTGTTTGCAAGCGCCGACGTAGAGAATCGTCGGATGCCGAGGCGCGTGCCTCATCTCCAGTACGGCGAATCGGTCGCGACAACGGCTGTCACTGACAGGCCGGAGCGGGCGTGTTCGGCACTCCCGGATCATCCGGGAACCGATAGAGGCCGCCCAACGCGCTCGAAGGCTTCTCGCGCGTGAACCACTGCAACAAGTCCTGGGTCTGTGGGTGGTAAGTGAAGCCATTGATCGTAACCGGCACCGTGTTGCCGA
Organism: Terriglobia bacterium; assembly: GCA_963816865.1. Classification (GTDB taxonomy): domain Bacteria; phylum Acidobacteriota; class Terriglobia; order Terriglobales; family Acidobacteriaceae; genus JAIQFF01. The sequence goes on along the minus strand of CAWFMU010000004.1, from coordinate 20,194 downwards.
CCAGTTGATCGCCAGTCTCCAGAAGGGTGTCGCACCCTGTCTCCTCGCCGTTCGCATATGGGGGCACGATGTTATTGAGGAACGGATCGTTCAGCCACTCCGCAACTTCATGGCTCAGGGCGTGGATGTCCTGGATGGGCACATTGAAGATGTCAGCATCGTTCCAGTCGGCGAACACGAAGGTCTGCAGCACTACATTGCTGCCGCGCGTGCCAGTCACGAGCGCGTCATGGTAGCCCAGTACGCAGCAACCGTTGACCGGGTCGCCACCGTAGAAGAGTAATGCGTTATAGGTGACGAATATGGGTAGCACATCAGGGGGCAAGGGATGAGTGGCAAGGTAGCTCGCAATGACACCGTCGATGTACTCGCCCGCGATGAAAGCGAACAGCGGGGTGCCGTCGCCGAAATCGATGGCGAAGCCGTCGAAAAAGTCCGAGGTGTTCACCGTCGGCGCGATGATCGGAGTGGCCAGAAGAACGTGCCAGTCGCTGGTGTCTGGCTTGAGAGAGTTGAAGAAAGTGACCCGCTGCATGGCGTCACCCCACTGCGTCCTGCCAGCTTTGGGATCCACCGCGAAGTTAGCCGACCGGAAGATGGGCGAGCGGACAGTATTCGCCACCTTGGTAGAGCCGTCGAATGTGACTTCGGTGCCGGTGAAGTTCTGATCTGCGTCCAAGAGAGGAACGGTTATGGCGATAGGAATAATCACATTCGTTATGGCGGTGCTTCGTCCCCCGCTTGTGGGCGTAGAGCCGACGAACATCAGCGGAAATGACTGCTGTCCTGAGACGGCTGTAAAGTCGAAATGGGGAACGGAGATGACACCGTCCGATGCCTTGCGTCCGGACGCCATCGCCGCCGTCGCTGCCTGGCGCACCGCCGACGACTGGCCGTGCCCGCGGAGGAAGCGGGGCTTCGCACCCAGCTGGTCCAATTTTGCTCGCTGTTTGACGAGTTGATTAAGTTTGTCCTTGGTCTGGGGGCTGAGCTCTTTGCGTCCAGTGGCGTGCCCCGGGACGACGAGCAGCAACATTAACGCGATGACGGCAGCAAACTGGGTTCGCGGAATGTTCTTCATTGGACTCTCCTCGCTTATCGGCTCGGGATTCTGGCCGAGGGGTGGATGATTGTCAAGTCGAAACGGAGCCACTTTGAGTATGGCGATCTGACCAGATCGCCGAGGATCAGGCCATGGCGTCCAGCGGCCTGGCGCCCCTGATTACGAGCCACAGCATGAATGCCATCTCGCCGAGAAGGGCGGGGAATGCGTAGTTGGAGACCATGTCCTCGTAATGCGGTAACAGTAAGCCGGTAAAGCTAATGGTCACATAGGCGAAGCCGTTGATGATCAGCCAGACGCCCAGAAAGCGGGGCAGAAAGCGCGACCTGTACACAAGGATCGCCAGGGGAAAGAGCCAAAGACCCCAAAGGATTTCGGCGGCAAGGATTTCCTGATGATGCAGTCGGAGGAACAGCATGCCCAGGGCGTCCCGCTGAGGCTTCTCGAACACGGACAAGAAATCGGCGCCGCGCACAAGCATCAGGGCAGCCGCATCGTTCAGCACATTAAGAAAGTCGATGGCGGCTGGCAGTACACCCCCGAGGATCACCATGAGCACGGCGAGGTTGCGGTCCACTCCCTTGAGCAAGCGGTAAAGAGCCAGGACGAGGAAGATCAGGACGGTCCCGCAGAGCAAATCGCTCAGAATGCCGAGACGGAAGAGAAACTCATGAGCCGCAATATTGCTGGCGGTCGCGGTCGCGTCACCATGCACGAACAGTTTGCTGGGGATGTAGATGAGGCGGAAGGGGGCGAAGACGGTGAGGATCAGGTACAGAAATCCGGCGACTCTCCCCGGGTTGCGGTTCGAGCTCATATTCCCTCCCTCAGGCAAGCGAATCTGGCGACCGACTTAAGGGCCATGATGATTCGAACCCGCGAACCGTTTACCCGGACTATTTCTTAGGGCGGGTATCCAGACCGAAATCGCGCTCCATGCTGCGGTACCAGGTTTCGTCGTCACTCGCGTTCAGGTCCACCCACTCCTCGTCTGTCTTTTCACGACGCCACTGCAGGAAGGGAACGGCGTCGGGTCCGACCGGATGGCGAAGCTGCCAAGTCCCGCTCTCGACGATTTCCAGGATCTTCTGTCCGACCAGGGCCGGCGGCGCGGGGTTCTTTAGCGACGCCGCAAAAAGAGAGGCGAAGCGTGCCTGCTGCCGGTACGGCGATTGGTCCGGCTGATCTCCGATCCGTCGCGCCATGGCAGTATCGATGATGCCCGGCTCCACGATCGCCACCCTGACATTAAAGGTCTTCATCTCCCCTGCCAGCGCCTCACTTAAGGCTTCCAGGGCCCACTTCGAAGCCATATAGGGCGCGAGGGGCGCACTGGCAATACGCCCAGCCACCGACGACACGTTGATGATGCATCCGCTCCGGCGCTTTCGCATATGCGGCACCAGGGCCTGAATGCAACGGATCGCTCCAAAATAGTTGGTCTCCATGACCGCCCGGAAGTCGGCCAGAGAAAGCTCTTCCACCGAACCCGCGCGCTCCACCCCGGCGTTGTTCACCAGCACATCAATGGGACCATGATCTCTGTGGATGGCCGCGATGGCACGACTCACCGAATCGTCGGAGTCCACATCCATGGTCGAAACGGTAATCGGCAGTTTTTCACGCGCAGCCGTTTCAGCCAGTGCGGGAGACTGCGCCGGGTTGCGCATGGTGGCGTGGACCGTGTAGCCGGCGCGGCCGAACGCCAGCGCCGACTCCAAACCAATTCCTTTGCTCGTCCCGGTGATCAGCACCGATGTCATGTCTGTCTCCTGGAATTCGCCCGCCCGATTCTACAGCAGCCAACAACATCTCTTCGCCGACGACTGACGAAAAAACAGTCGCAGTCGGGGGACGCGTTAATGGGACACACTGCAGGTGAAATTGGACGCGTCGTCGCTGCTTCCGATGCCTTTATACTGAGCAACTTCAGGATAAGGGCAGAGTGGGCGAGTACGATCCACCTGGCCGGCTGCGTTGTGATGCGTCGCGACGATCTGAGCCGGGGCTTTACCCTGCTCGACCCATTGCTCGATGAGACTGATCTTGTCGAAGGTGTCGGGGCCTTCTCCACCTGAGCAATGTGCCATCCCTGGAGCCATGAACAGGCGAATCCAGTTCAAGGATTGTGCCGGGTCTCCGCCGAGGCTGACCACCGATTTGTAGAACTCAATGCTGGCGCCCGGCGCTACCTGCTGATCAGCCCAGCCATGGTAGATGAGCAGCTTGCCGCCGTGTTTCGCGAATGCCGCGAGATGGGGATCGAGGTCGTCCACGTCTTTGTCAATGGCGTTTGCCTTGGCGGAGTCGCGCTCCAGGTCGAAGCTTCGCCAGTCCCAATTGGGGTCGTGGTACACCACGTAGCGAAACTGGTCCAAAAAGAGATCGGCAGGGAGCGGGCCGCCGGCAAGCCGAGCCCAGCGAAGCTCGGTCCCAGGTTCGAGGCGCGGGAAGAGGACCTTGCCGGACTCGGTGGTGGCGGGGCTGATCATGGTCTGTGCGGTTTGGACCTGGCGCGCCGTCAGGCAGTTGGGGCCGTCTTCGCCCCGGCACTGCAAAACTTTAAAGTCCACATGACAGCTTTGTGGGTCCTCGATCAGACCGTCCTTTAACCCGTCGTTAGCATCGCAGGCGTCAAGAACTGCGCGGTGAATCATCGGGTATTTTTCGGGCGGGATGTGGGCCGCGGCGTCTTTGAAAGTCTGAACCGCCAGCCAGAGCGCCCAGGCATTGCGTCGAATGTTCGCTGGATCGCCGGCGATGACGCCGTCGAACTCGTCTGGGTAGCGGTAAGCCTGCAGGAGGCCTTCGCGTCCGCCACCGGAGCAGCCGTTCCAATAGGAATAACGCGCCTCGCGACCATAGAACGCTTTGATTAGAGCCTTAGCCTCGACCGTCATCTCGTGCTCGGCGCGGTAGGCGAAGTCAATGAACTTCTCCGGATGACCCACGATGAAGCTGGCGCCGGGACTTGTATGGCCATCATCGGTCGAACTGGTAGCGTAGCCACGGCGGAGCGCGTCTGCCATATCGTCGTAGTTAATGGAGCCTCCCCATCCGCCGCTGCCCACGGCTAGAAACTTTCCGTTCCAGCCGGACACAGGGAGCCAGATCTCGGCTCGTATATCGGAATCGGAAGTGGGTTTCAGACTGGCGGCGACTCGACAAAAAGCAGGCAGGTTCGGGATCGCTGTCGTACCGTCGCTGGGCGCGAAGGTTCCGGCTTGTGTAGTCTTCGCAAGAGTGATCGAGGAGGTAGGCGAGACCAGCTTCGAGAGACTCTCGCAGGACTGTGCCTCGAGCGCGGGGGAAACAAAACACGGAACCAGAACGATCATGCAGAGCATCAGACCCTTCGTCATGATCGGAATTATATTTGGCCGCGGAATACTCCGCCTGGCTGGAGTGGACTATCTCGAAGCCTCTGAGGGCCGAGGCGCTCCCAGCAACTGAACCAGGCTCTTTGGTCCACAGCAGGCCTTGTCGAGACGCCGGAAGTCCCGCTGAAAATCCATATCCGTTTTGAGCGCTGCGACGGTGGTCTTGAGGATGGCGGCGGCGTGCGGATCGGCGGGCATGGCCAGCCGGTAGTGCATCCATTTGCCCTCGCGCCGCGCGGAGACGATGCCCAGCCTTCGCAAATAGGCGAGGTGGCGGGAAATCTTGGGCTGCGGCACGTCAATCACTTCCACGAAGTAGCAAACACAGATTTCCTGATCGGCAATCAGGTTGATCAGCCGCAGGCGTGTTGGGTCGGCAAGGGCGCGGAAGAGTCTGTCGAGGGGGTACTTCTTCATGGCGAAATATTACCAGAATCACATATGCCTTGACGAATATGTATAGTGTGCGATATCGTTGACGCATTCGCTAATGCGAATATGATCCAGAAACGGAGGAGGTCCCAATGGTGGCTGCAACTGTTCTCAAAGCCCACCTCGCAATCAACGTTCGCAGCGTCGAAAAAAGCATCGACTTCTACCGGAAGATGCTCGGCATCGAACCCAGCAAAGTGAGGAAGGGGTATGCCAAGTTCGACGTGCAGAACCCACCCTTGAACTTCACCCTCAACGAAGTTCCCTTCACTGACAGCGGTGCCCTCTCCCACCTGGGCATTCAGGTCGGTTCCACAGCTGACGTGCTCGCGATGCGACAGAACTGGGCCGATGCCGGCTTGTTTACCCGGGACGAGATGCAAACTGACTGCTGCTACGCCACGCAGGACAAGGCGTGGGTGCGCGATCCGGACGGCAACGAGTGGGAAGTCTTCGTGGTCCTTAAGGACAATCTGCCAGAGAAAGAGCAGACAGCCGAACCGGCGGCTTGCTGCGGCCCCAACTGCTGCAGCTAGGAGATGCCAATGCAGGGACACTTTAACGTCTTGTTTCTATGCACCGGGAACTCGGCCCGTTCCATCATGGCTGAAGCGATTTTGAACTATAAGGGCAAACCGAACTTTACCGCCTACAGTGCCGGAAGCCATCCCTCCGGCGTCGTGCGCCCCGAAGCCATCAAACAATTGGAGAGCGCCCGCCTGCCGACCAACGGTCTCAGGAGCAAGAGTTGGGATGACTTCACAAAACCCGATGCTCCCAAACTCAACTTCGTCTTCACCGTGTGTGACAGTGCCGCGAAAGAAGTTTGCCCTTTCTGGCCAGGTCAGCCCATGACTGCACACTGGGGTGTCCCGGATCCCGCGGCAGTGCAGGGAACACAGGAAGAAATCCTCAAAGCGTTCCGCGATGCTTTTTTCATGCTCGACCGCAGAATCAGTTTGTTCTTGTGCCTTCCTCTCGCCAGTCTCGACCGCCTTGCAATCAAGAGAGAAATCGACAAGATCGGCCGCCAATGAAATTCGATTTGCGGGTGCGCGTCGTAGCGGAGTTGCTCGGCACAGGCTTTCTGGTTGCTGCCGTGGTCGGCTCGGGCATCATGGGTGAGCGGCTGGCGGGCGGAAACACTGCCATCGCCTTACTGGCGAATACGATTGCGACTGGCGCGGCTCTGGTGGCACTGATCCTCACCTTTGGATCAATTTCCGGTGCCCACTTCAATCCAGCGGTAACCCTCGTTGATGCTCTCGAGAATGGCCTTCCCTGGCCGGAAGTTCCTTTCTATATCGTAGCCCAATGTATTGGCGGGATTGGCGGGACGGTCGTTGCTCATCTGATGTTTGGCTTGCGCTGGTATTCGTTGTCTGCCCACGCACGACACGGACCGGCCCAGGTCTTCAGCGAATTTGTGGCGACTTTCGGCCTCTTGTCCGTGATCTGGGGTTGTTCGCGCCTGCGGTCGAATGCCACACCGTTTGCCGTTGCCAGTTATATTGTCGCTGCATACTGGTTCACAGCGTCCACCTCGTTCGCGAATCCGGCAGTCACCATCGCCCGGGCGTTGTCCGACACGTTTGCCGGGATCGCACCTGCGGACGTTCCATTCTTTGTCATCGCGCAACTGGCGGGAGCCTTCTCTGCCACCTTGCTGTTTCGTTGGCTGGTTCCGAACTTGCCCGCTTACGCCAGCCAGGTAGTCGTGCCCCATGCTGACTTTGCAAGCCAGGAAACTTCAATCGCGGCGCAACCCCATTCGGTAATAATATTCATCATCTGACAATGATTCGCAGACCTATACTTCTTGTCGAACTTGTCCGAATTCAGGAGAAAGCAATGAAGTGGACGACCCTGGCGATGATTGTGTTGAGAAATTTAGCGATGCTTGCCGTGCTGGGCACCGCGTGGCAAGTGCAAGCCCAGGGCGCCAAGTCACCGTATCCGAGCATGGCGCCGCTCGAGCAATACCTGATGGAACGAAATGCAGAAATAGCCCTGGCCCGAAGCGCTGCCCCGGAATCCATCTCGCGGGATGCCGAGGTCATGGTCCTCGGGCGGCACGGTTACGAAACCGCAGTCAACGGCAAGAATGGTTTCGTGTGCGTTGTGGAACGATCGTGGACTGCCGGAATCGACGATCCCGAGTTCTGGAACCCGAAGTTGCGGGGCCCGATCTGCTTCAATCCGCCGGGCGCGCGATCCTACCTTCCGCTTACCATCAAGAAAACCGAGTCGGTGTTAGCGGGACGCTCCAAAGCTGAGATGTTCGCGGATCTCCAGGCCGCATTCGACAAGAAGGAAATGCCGCCGCTGGAATCCAACGCGATGTGTTTCATGATGTCGAAGCAAGCCTACTTGAGCGACCGTGGCGGGAGTTGGCATCCCCACCTTATGATCTTCACGCCAATAACTGATCCAGCGGCCTGGGGAGCTGGCTTGGCGGGCACGCCGGTCATGGGAGTCAAGGACACTGAGGACCACCTGAACGTGTTTCTGATCCCGGTCGGCAGATGGTCGGATGGCACGGTTGCGCCGGTGTATGAACCTCCCGCTCCCAATCCCGTAAAATAGAACGTATGGCCTTACTGAAAACTTCCAATCCGGCGTTGAGTGCGAATACCTTCCGTCTTCCCTATGCAGGGGCGGGCGAGACGATGACGATTTCGGGCGCCGTGAACAAGACCGGCATTCTTCTGATATGCGCCGTGCTCACCGCGGCCTGGAGCTGGAACCGATTTACGGTCTCTCCTGAAACCGCCGGGCTGCCGCTCATGATCGGGTTGATCGGCGGACTCGTCGTTGCCCTGGTCACCATTTTCAAGAAAGAGTGGGCGCCGGTTACGGCTCCTCTGTACGCGCTGCTGGAGGGCCTGGTGCTGGGCAGCGTCTCGGCGATGTATGAAGCCCGCTTTCATGGAATTGCCATACAGGCAGTCGGGCTGACTTTTGGCACGCTATTCGCGCTGCTGGTCGCCTATCGCGCGGGCATGATTCGCGCCACGGAGAAGTTGAAGCTGGGTGTGGTCGCGGCCACGGGCGGCATCGCGATCTTCTATCTGGCGCAGTTTGTGCTGGGCTTTTTCGGTGTCCACTTCGCTGCCATCAATGGATCAGGCGCCATTGGAATCGGCTTCAGTGTCGTTGTGGTCATCGTTGCCGCGCTGAACCTGGTGCTCGACTTCGATTTCATCGAAAATGGCGCGCGTTCTGGAGCGCCCAAGTACATGGAGTGGTACGCGGCTTTCGGCTTGATGGTCACGCTGGTCTGGCTGTATCTGGAGATCCTGCGCTTGTTGTCGAAAATCAACAGCCGGGAGTAGATCATCGCTCCACCGGGCTGAAACGACCTTGTCAGATGCCGGCGTACCAGGCATAGCCTCCTTCGGGCGATGCCGAACCCAGCCCCTTGCCGAACTTTTTCAGATTGTCTGTCACCGTCAGGTGGGTGACGAATTTCACGCTCTTGTAGCCGAGCTGGCGCGGCACTCGCATGCGAAGCGGTCCTCCGTTGCCCACCGGAAGCGTATCGCCATTCAACCCGTAGGCGAGGAAAGTTTGCGGGTGCGACGCATCGGCCATATCAATGCTGTCCCACCAGTCGGGCTGGAACGAGAAGTAGACAACGTATCTGGCTTGCGGAAGGACCCCCACCACGTCCAGAACCTGGGAGAGAGGAACTCCGATCCACTCGGCTATGTACGACCAGCCCTCTTCACACTGCAACATCGTGATCTGGCTGCGAGATGGGTAACTCATAAGCTGGTCCAGCGAAAACGAGGCCGGACGAGCGACCATGCCATCAACCGTGAGTCGCCAGTCAGCGAATCCCCCGGCCTGAAGACTCTTGAACTCGTCACTCAGTGGCGCGATTTCGTTCGCGAGCGGAGGCTTCGAAATCCGGCTCCGAGGGAACTCGCGGGCCAGCGAATGCTTCGTCAGCAGCCGATGGGAAGCATAGGTCAGCGTTTCGCCGAGGCCGAAGACTCCACCGTGATCCGGAGGAACCAGTCCATACTTTTGCGCCATGTTTGCGGCCACGCCCAGGCCTGCCACGCCCGCTACGGCCGCGAGTCCGGTGGTGATCAGCTTACGGCGTGAGAGATCGCTCATGTGCGCTCCTCATCTGTATCTGTATCGGCGCGGCCCGTAATCATCGCTCGCATGCGGCTCCTGAATCCGGCAATAAAAACCATCACGACGTGGACCAGCACGAAGAGTAGGAGAGCCAGTGAAACGAAGAAGTGAAGCGTACGCGCCGATTGCTGTCCGCCGAGCAAAGTAACGGTCGCCGGAACTGCCGAAACAAAAGCCGGAGACATCGCCAAGCCCGTCCAGACTACCAAGGGAAACAGAACGAAGATCACGAACAGGTAGCTGAGCCGCTGCAGCACGTTATACGACCAGGCTTCCGCCGGACTCGGCCGTTCGAAGCGCAGATGATTTGCCATTCTCATCGAGAACGCCCGCCACGAAAGATCGGCCTTATCCGGGAGCAAGTCTTTCCGGAAATGCCCCGTGAAAAAGCTGGAGATTACGTACAGTAAGCCGGTCAATACCAGCACCCAGGCCGATTGAAAGTGCAGATACCGGCTCCAGCCGTTCTGGTCGGGCATGACGTACCCGTAGCCAGTCGGCACCAATGACCTCGAGGAAGGAATCGGCAGTTTGAACAGTGTTGGAGTCAACACATTGCCGGTCTCGCCCCAATAGAAGCGAGGGTGAGAGATCACAATTTCAACTCCGCTGACCAGCAGGGCGATAAAGCAGAGCGTGGTGATCCAGTGGGTGACGCGGACGAGAGCAGAGTGCCGCGGCGTAACCGTCGTGGCTGGGACGGCCGAGACAGAACTCGGGGCGCAAGCGGACTCGCTCACAACGGAATGGTAGCATGTGGCGCGAAGGTTGGGCGCGCAACTTGCTAGGCGTTGTAGTTCGCCACTACTCGAACCACCTTCCCGTTCGCCGAGAGCTCCATGAACTCTCCCGTGCGCGTCCCTTTTTGATTTGTGTAATAGAGCACAACACTATTCACGCCCCAGAGCACGTCCTCAAGACGAAAGTGGAGTTCAGGGTAAGCTTCCAGCCCTCGCTGAAAGTAAGCTCTCAAATCTGCCTTTCCGAGTACCTTGCCATCGGGCGCCCCCAACAATTTGGCGGCAACTGGCGAAGTCAACTCGATTGCATCGTCATAGTGCGTCATGATCAAGTCCAGGTCATGAGCGTTCCACGCGGCTATCCAATGGTTGGCCAGATTCGAGGCCTCGTCTCTCGTCATTGCCGTTTCTCCAGATGAAGGTTGATCAGCATCTTAATCGTACGTTTAAAATCCGCTTTGACGATGCATGGAGCTACGCGGGCTGGATTCGGGCGCTTTGCCGGCTCGCCTGGCTATCCGTCCTTAGGCTTCACAGAATCCGTTGGCGCGAGTATCGTAGGCCGAGCGGTGCCCTCGAAGGGAGAATGCAATGCGTTTTCAGAGACGCCACCTGCTTCGAGTTCTGTCAGTTGCCTTTGGGTCGAGCTTCCTCTTGGGCCGGAACCAACTCGGCCTGGCAGCCCAGACAACGACACAGCCAAAGATCTCTCCTTCACCAGCGGGGGACCCTGTCATGCATGCAGAAGGGACGGAAATGGAAAAAGTGACGGGCATCGGAGGACTGTTCTTCCGAGCTCACGACCCGAAAGGGTTGGCGCGTTGGTATCAGCAACACCTTGGCATCTCGCTCACACCAACCAGCCCCGATGACTCGGTTTGGGAGCAAGAGGCAGGCCCCACCGCTTTCAGTCCCTTCCCCGAAACCACCGACTATTTCGGGGACGCGCACAAGGCCTGGATGGTGAACTTCCGAGTCCGGGATCTCGACAAGATGGCAGCCCAACTAAAAGCGGCAGGAATCGAGGTCAAGATCGACCCGCAGTCTTATCCCAATATTGGACGGTTCGCGCGTCTTCATGATCCTGAGGGAAATCCGATCGAATTGTGGCAACCTGCGAAGCCTGCTGTTCCACGCTAGTTTGCCAGACCTGTCCGGAAAAAACTTGAAGTTGTTGGGTTCGGCCTGGCAGAACCGTTGACTGCACCTTACTCTCCATGCAACTGTTAGAGAGTCAATCTGGGACATCCTTCGTGCGGATCGCTGACCTTATCCTACCTGTATTTGCAGTAATCCTAACTGGCTGGATCGTTGGCTACGCCGGCTATGTGTCGCGGACGTTGTCTGACGCACTGATTCACTTCGCCTATAACATCGCAATGCCGGCATTGCTGATCGTCACAATTGCACAAGAACCAAGTCATTCGCTGATCAATTGGCGCTTTCTTATTGCCTTTGGGGGTGGCTCCCTCCTCTGCTTCATGCTCGTGTTCGGCGTCATGAGCATTCATGCTTCCCGAAACCTGGCAAGCCGAACCATGCATGGCATGGCGGCATCCATGACCAATACCGGCTTCGTCGCCTTACCCGTTCTGCAGGCGATCTATGGTCCGCGCGCCGTGTTGCCGGCGGCAATCGCCACGGTATTCGTGGCGGTTGTGATGTTTCCACTAGCCGTGATCTTGCTCGAACTTGATCAGCGTGATGATCATGGCTCACGCACGTCCCCAATGCTCACAGTTAAGCATGTCGTGCTTAACCCGATGGTGCTATCAACCCTGATCGGCATGCTTTGGTCGGTCCTCGATCTCCGCATGCCTGGGCCGGTAAGCGCCTATTTTGGCATCCTGGCCAATGCGCTAACGGCTTGTGCTCTGTTCGCCATCGGACTGGGGCTGTCGGTCAAAGGATTGCGCGCCAATATTGGGCGAGCTTCACTGCTCTCGGCCGTCAAGCTCGTGCTCATGCCTCTGATCGTGTACGGATTGAGCGTGTCCCTGGGGCTCGACCCCCTTTACACCATTGCGGCCGTAATCTGCGCCGCAGTGCCCACGGCCAAGACAGCCTACATTCTTGCGGGAGAGTATCACTGCGAGGAAATATTGGTAGCGTCGACGGTTTCGATGACAACTCTAGCTTCCGTCATCTCGCTCGTGGTCTGGCTGTATGGGTTATCCGGGCTGGCAGCACGCATCGCTGTCGGATAGAGGCAGGGAGCGATCAGACGTGCCGGCGTGTTTCCCCTCGATGATGAGAACGCCTGCAATTGATCTCTTACTGCGCCGCTCGACGACGATATCGTTCGGCGAGTTCGGCCCACGAGATGCCGGTGTTTGGCAGCGCTGCCTGCTCGTCGCCGGGGCGACCCCCGATCGTCTGTACCTTCTGGAAACCAGCGTGCTGCCAGTCGATACACCGACTGACGAATGCGGTGAGACGTGTATCGGATGACAAGGGGTGCATGAAGGTGATCGGATCCTTCACCCGGGGACCGAGGCGCTCGAGCGCTTCGCGCGCGGGGCACCTCGCTGCCATCGAAATCCAGTTCCTCGAGCACCGGCGTTTCGCCAAGGCGATGTGCGTGCACCCGCACCACGCGCAACAGCGCCACGCGCCGTGGAAGCGCGAGAGCGAGAACGTCTCCAGGTGCGAGGCCGGAGAGCTTTCGCTTCGGCGGACGCAAGCGTCTCCGGGCCGGCTGCGGACCAGTCAGCTGCGCGCGAGCTTTCTCAAGCACCACGCGGCGCTTCGGCAGCAGCTTCGGATTCTCTCGTTCCCACACCGCCAGGTCGGCGCCGGAATCGATGATGGCCAGCGCGCGAGCTCGAACATCAGGTTCGAGCCGGCCAAGCTTCGACTGCGTCACAGCGAAGGCGATCAGCGCGATGCCATCGGACTCCTTCAAGTACGGCTCGAACTTTTCAAGAGTCAGCCGCGTCGCGGCGCCATCCACGGCACCATCTTCCAGCAACTGACGATAGTGATCACGAATGTCGCACGCCACGTCGTCTGAGAAGAGGCCGGTTCCCCACACTCCCAAGGGTTACCCCTTTCGGCTTCGGTTGAAACTCAAAAGCAACATCCATGGACCGCCAAGTTCTCACGAACCTGATCCCAGTCGGGCAGCCAGAGAGGGGGGCGGGTCGCAAGACTACGCGCGGTAGTTTCGGGACTCCGTATAGCACAAAAGGCAGCAACGTTCACGAGGATTTATCGGAGCAGCTCGCGAGATCGTGAACCCGAAGCCGAATTTACCCTGGACAAAAATAAATTGTTTCGCGAGGTGCCTTCACCATGTTCGTCGTCTCCACAAAACCCTCCAGTGTGTTCAGCGTAAACTGCTTGGGAGAGCGGACGAACGTTGTCTACGAGGTAGCCATGACTCGTTTACATGAGGAGCTTCTCCGGGAATTCCAGGAGTGGTCTGGAACGCCTTCCACGCCGAGGGCATTGATGGAGCGCATTGCCCAGCGCCTGCACGAAAAAATGACGAAGTACAATTGGGTAGGCTTTTATCTCGTAGACCCGGTGGATTCCGGGTTCCTGGTGGTTGGGCCTTTCGTCGGCAGTTTTACACCCAATGCCCGCATCCCTCTCGACAAAGGACTCTGCGGCGCAGCAGCCAGGAGCCGGCAAGTCGTGGTAGTGGACGACGTTCAAAAGGATCCGCGTTATCTTTCAGGGTCGACAATGGTGAAATCTGAAATCGTCGTTCCGATCATAGTAAACACGCTTGTAGCCGAGCTAGATATCGAAAGCTATTTTCCTAACACGTTCGACCAATCGGAACGGCAGTTTGTGGAGGCTTGCGCCGCCGTTGTCGGAAGGTATTTAGCGGGGTTCTAAGACTCTCGGCGCTCATCTTCCACCGCCTAACTCACTGTCACGAAGTGAAAATCACCACGAACGCAAATCGGCAAACGATTGGAGCGAACGCTGGGTATGTGGTAAAAGTTGCTTTCAGTTTGGGACACAGCTACAAATTTCGGAGAAGGAAGTGATTCATGGGCAAACAAGTTGCCGGCCGCAGGGGTTTTATTAAACAAACCGCTGCGATGACCGCAAGCCTTGCCGGTTTCGGAATGCTTTCGGGAGTCGCCGCTGCTGCACCCGACACCGGGATAAACATCCTTGGACCAAAGCCGGGATACTCGCCGCAGGTTGGGACAATGGTTTCGATGCTGACGTGGATGCAGGACGCGGTGGTGGGGCCTGTGCAGGGAATGACGAAACAGGACCTCGACTACCTGTTCGACGCTCATGCGAACAGTATTGGCGCCTTGCTGCTTCATCTGGCTGCTACCGAGACCTACTATCAGATGAACACATTCCAAGGGATAAAGTGGGACGCCTGGCCGGACGTCGTGAAGCAGAAATGGGATCCAGCCATGAACCTCGGCGATGCCGGCCGCAAAACCATCAAAGGGAATGAACTGGGTTACTATCTGGACGCTCTGCGGGAGACTCGCGAGAAATCGCTCGCGGAATTTCGTAAGCATGACGACGCCTGGCTGATGGCAGTCGACCAGACCTGGCCCTGGGGACCCACCAACAATTTCTGCAAGTGGTTTCATGTTTGCGAGCACGAATCGCACCACGCTGGACAGATCGATATGCTGAAGAAAAGGCTTCCCGGGGCCAAGCCCGACGCGTGATAGCGTTCATACCCGGTAAGCAGCCGGGCGATTTGGGGTTCGCGTACGCCTTGGGGCGGGAAGCTATGTCCGTGCTTGCGGGCCCTCGATTGAGGGCGAACCGGCAAATCGGAAAATAATCGGGCGTTGGTCGGCCCTAGCAGACGATTTTCGAACTTTTCTGCACGACCCCGATATTTTTGAACTAACACTTTCAGCTGTTTAAGGCTGAATTAAACCGATTGGTTACACTCTGGCAGACGATTTCCGAACTCGGTTTCCGAGGAAATTGGGAAACGTCCCGTCTGTCCCGGGTTTCTCCCATTGCCATGCACCCACGTATCGGGCAGTCAACGCAACAGTGCATCAGCAGCTATGGGAGTGCAGGAGACGGGCAGGGTAAATTCCGTCAGGTTTGCCATGGCTACATTTAATGCATGGCTGGCACTTTACACTCCAGAGACGCGGGGCTGCGCACTGGGACCAGTTTTCTTGACGGATAGAAACACTTGGCAGCCTACCGGGGGGTATGCTTCACTCTCGCATGGCTAAAAATCACACTCGCCGAAATTTTCTAAGAGCGGCACCGCTTGCCGTGGCCGTAAGCCTTCCTCTAACCGAAAGGATGCTCTTCGCCTCGAGCGCCGGCACACCGGAAGCGAAGACTGACATGGAGGGCGTCCAGCTCTTCACGGCGGAGAAGCTTTCTGATTCGATGAAAGCTTTTCAGGCGCAGTTGGGCGAGCACTACCTCTATCAGCCTAAAGGTCTACCCTTGACCATCGCCATGACCGCCCAGAACGCAAAGAGCGCTGGGGAGTTTGAATATCACGACGGGCGCGATCATATTTTTCTGATCCTGGAAGGCGCGACGAATTTCGATGTAGGTGGCACGCCAAAAAATCCGCGGAATACCAGGCCCGGAGAGTGGCTGGCAACCGAGTCGGATGGCGCTACTACGATGGAGGTCAAGAAAGGGGACATGCTGGTAATCCCGCGGGGAACACCGCACCGGCAAAGCACCGAGAAAAGCGTCACGTGGATGCTGATCTCACCTTCCGGCTCCAAGACTTAACCCTCCAATCGCCAGATTGAGCACGAGATGACGGGCGGCCGCGCACAACCGCGGAGGCTCAGGCACACAAGGATGTCCCATCCTTCACGCTCTTTACGAAGGGTGGCAGAGTATCGAACCTTGACAGGCCAAAGAGTCTGTTTCGAAGCTGTACCTCTTTTCAATCTCCGCTGTTCGTCATGGCTGCCACCCAATTCCACAAACGCGACTGAACCATCGTTCGTCCCTCTTTCGCAAACTACGCGAAAAAGCATGGGGCACCCTCATGCGCCGTTATCCGAAACTATAGTTTTTGATTGGTCGGCCCTAGCAGACGATTTTCGAACTTTTCTGCTCAACCCCGATATTTTTGAACTAACCCTTTCAGCGGTTTAAGACTGAATTAGACCGAATGGCTACACTCTGGCAGACGATTTCCGAACCCGGGCCAAGTCTTAAATTCCGGATGGCCGACTAACCGGACGGAGCCATAGAAAACAACCCGCCATGAAGTGTCGTGTGCACCGGAAATTGCGCCGAGGCGCCGGATGGTCAAGCTGGTCAGATCTGGGTCATGCCGCCATCGACGACCAGTTCGATGCCCGTGATATAACTACTTTCGTCAGAAGCGAGAAACGACACGACTTTGGCAATTTCGTCCAAGGTGCCGGTGCGACCGAGGGGTATATTGCCCACGACGCTGTCTGCGTACTGCTTGACTTGTTCTTCCGTCATCCCTAGCGAATTGCGATAGCCCGGCGAGGGAATTACGCCAGGACTAACAGCGTTCACGCGGATTTTGCGGTCTTTGAGATCCGTAGTGAAGGTACGCGCGAAAGAACGCACAGCGGCCTTGGATGCGCTGTAGACACTCATCGCGGGCGCTCCAGTACTGGCAACGATCGACGCATTCAGAATGACGGAGCTTCCATCCTTAAGGAGCGGAAGCGCCTTTTGCACGGTGAATAGTAGACCCTTGACGTTTGCGTTGAAAGTGTTGTCGAAGTGCTCTTCGGTGATTGCGGCGAGCGGGACGAATTGTCCGGTGCCTGCGTTGGCGAATAGAATGTCGATGTGCCCCTTCTGCTGCTTCACAGCGGCGTACAAGCGATCGAGATCCGCAAGATTTGAGACGTCGCCCTGCACTGCAGTAATACTCTTACCGATCTGCTTCACTGCTGCGTCGAGTTCGCTCTGACGGCGGCCCGTGATAAAGACGTACGCGCCCTCCGCGACGAAGCGTTGTGCCGTAGCAAGACCGATTCCGCTATTGCCTCCGGTGATGACTGCTACTTTTCCTTCCAGCTTACTCATGAGCTTCCTCCTGTTTGATTTCCCATTTCTCATGGCATATTAATACCCAAAACGAATGGGACGTCCCCGCTCCTTCGATATTGACCGAGCGCTGGACCGCGCCCTGCTGGTGTTCTGGCGAAAGGGATATGAGGGCGCGTCTTTGTCCGACCTGACCAAAGCTGTGGGCGTCAATCGTCCGAGTCTGTATGGCGCCTTTGGCGACAAAGAAGCGCTGTTCCGCAACCGCGCTCGACCGATACTTGAAGGACCGGCGTTTCGAGCGTGCGAAATCAGAAGGTGACCTACCGGCCAATGTGAACCCTGCTGATCTTGCTCGCTACATCGCCACGGTCCTCTACGGAATCGCAGTTCAGGCAGCGGGCGGCGCAAGCCGAAGTGAATTATAGCGCGTAGTCGAGATGGCGCTGCGAACGTTGCCGATGCGAGACAGCCCCTCGATCGATAATACTGATCGAGCAATCCCTAAAAACAGTTCTTTTTCGGAATAGGAACGACCTTCGGGCTGACAGTAGAACGTCATTCCCGTGTTACGGGCAAACCGGAAGTAATCGGATGTTGGTCGGGACGGGCAGACGATTTTCAACTTTTCTGCTTAACCCCGATATTTTTGAACTAACCTTCTCAGCGGTTTAAGACTGAATTACGCCGAATGGGTACACTCTGGCAGACGATTTCCGAACCCGGGCCAAGTCTTAACTTCCGGGTTGCCGACAACCCGGGCTTCCAGGTAACGGAGCTTCCTACGTTCCGTAGGCCATCCACATATTCACGAAAAAGTGGAACCCGACCATAACCCACAAATCCTTCCGCAATTTCATCAACAGGCCAAACGCCAAAACGAGTCCAATCATCGGCCACGTCTGCTGCACCTGCCAAACGTGATACAGCGCAAACAATACCGAGTTCACTGTCCAGTTCGCCCCTCCTAGAAATGCCGACTTCTTTAACAGGTACCCGCGAAAATACAATTCTTCCCCCAAGAAATTCCCGATGCCCAAGAAAAATAGCGCAATCGGCGGGAAGCTATAGATGTTTTCCGGTGTGTCCTGAAAGATGCTGTAGCTCGGTATCCGAAAAGAGGAATCATCTTCGTCCATCCTTCGATCATCGGCGCCACGTACTTCACATAGGGCAAGGAAAGGATCGCAAAACCCACCATGAACACCGGTAGGACGACCAACAACCCACGCCAGTCCACTCGATCCAATCCCAGGAACGCGCAGGATCTCCGCAGCGACAATTTATCCACGTAGCGCAGTACAACGAACGGCCCGAAAATGTGCCATCCAAAGGTAATCATCAGGACCCACGCATACTGAACATATCTCGCCGACCATCCTGTCACTGCCATTTCCCACCGGAACAATGGCCCAATGTTCACAACAATGAACGCGAGTATCCCGGGCAACAGATACAAGCTCAGGTACACAAGCTTCCCCATCGGCGTCTTTGCCTGATATTTTGTGGAGTAATAGTCATACACCGGGTCTTCCCTCATAAACAGACGCTTCAAGCGCCCAGTACTGGTGTCAACTGTCGCCGTTGTCATTGGTGCGGACTCGACCTTCTTCAATCTTCACTACGCCGGCTTAACCTACTTCAAGCCGTCCCCTCCCGGGTCAAGCTTTCCGCGAAATCCCCGAGGTTTGCGGCAAAACGAAGCCAATCTGCGACGAACCGCTGACACCGACTAGATGAGTTAAGGTAAAATGCCGTCCGTGTTTTACCGAGCTCATACTCGTCTTCCTTCCTTCTGGCTGCTACAAGTCATAGGCTGCTCTTGCTTTGGTCTCGCCTCCATCCTTCTCGTCGTGCCCTACGTCCGCCGGCCTTGGGAGCTTGGCTATTCGAACCTTGAAAGCCTCTTCAGTGATCAATTCGTCATGTCACTCGGCGTCTTCTTCGCCAGCTTGGCCCTTCGCCCTATTTGTCGCAGTTTGCTTCAACGCTCTCTCCCCTGGCTCCCACTCCAGCTGCGTGCGCTTGGCTGGTCCATCCTCGTCGGAATCATTGCTGCTGTTATCGTCAACCGCCTTATCATCGCGACACCAGATCCCCTTGAGGGTCTCGAAGCTTGCGTCAAAGCTTCCGCTCTCCTCTTCCTCTGATGCAATCTCTACTTCAGCGTCAAGCATTCACAACAGCAGTCCCAGGTTGAGTTGTCGTATCGGCCCACCCTTCCCCTCCAGGCCGAAGCGGACAATCCCCTCTCGCCTCGCCTCACACGAGGAAAACCCACGCAACTACGCCGCTCGCTTCTCTATCCGGACCGGCTCTCGCGTTCAGATCGTTTCTGTCAATGATGTCGAATGGATCGCCGCCGCAGGGGACTACTCGGAACTGCATACCTCCACTGGAACTCTGCTCCATCCACGCGAAACCATGAAGTCGCTTGAACAGCGGCTGGATCCCGCCCGCTTCGTTCGCATTCATCGCTCTCGCATCGTCTGCTTGCCGCTCATTCTCGAACTTCGCTCTAGGGACAATCGCGAATACGTCGTGAAGACCTCCGATGGCTCCCAGCATCGCTGCAGCCGCACCTACGCCCCCCGTATCGACTCCTGGCTTCGCAATAACCGGTGATGCTTGCTCAAAATTCGAAGAAAGCGAGCCGGAGCCCGAATGACGAGCAAACCGGAAGTAATCGGGTGTTGGTCGGCCCTAGCAGACGATTTTCGAACTTTTCTGCACGACCCCCATATTTTTGAACTACCCCTTTCAGCGGTTTGAGACTGAATTACGCCGAATGGTTACACTCTGGCAGACGATTTTCGAACCCAGCCTAAGTCTTAACTTCCGGTTGGCCGACAACTTGGGATTGACCTCCCGCTATACATAACCTTAGTGGGGAACATCAATGGATGCTAAGGTGACGAAGAGTAAGAATCAACGAGAATTCTGATCTATGAGCCGGTCTCGAATGAGGCGCGCCAGCATCGAGGGCCGTTCTTGTAGCGTTATGAACGCTTCACCAGCATAATCTGATAGTGCTGCGTCGAAACCAGCGTCTTCCAGGCATGTCTTTATCGGCAACATCTCACGATTGCTGATGTACCGACTGAAGAAGTCGCTGAGGTCCACCCCCGCAACTTCGGACGCGTCCCGAACCAGATCATCACTCCCCCACTGCTTGCCTGTGAGTCCGTATTTGTGCATCATGAGCTGAAGCAAGTTTTCCAAAGTCTTGCTGCCAGCAGTCTCCGTTTGGATCTTAGTGTCCAGACAGAAGGCAGCCACCACGCCGCCACTGTAAACTGCGGGTCGATTGAAGTCTTTGTCGCCTCCGGCACTCTCCAGGTTGTTTTTCTGAAATGGTGGCGCCCACATCCAGTAATCGTACATGGCAACATGCGCCTCTAGCTTCTTTAAGAAAAGTTCCGTGCTGATCAGACCTGTTCGGCTGATCGTGCGATTCGCCATGTAGA
>CAWFMU010000003.1:0-58378 GCA_963816865.1 Terriglobia bacterium | reverse complement strand
CCACGTATCGCTGTGCGTGATCACGATCAGATCCGCCTGCGGAAGCCCCGTGAAGTCGCCCTGGCTCCACGGATCGACGTGGATCACTTTGCCGCCGAATTCCAGCATCACGCTGCCGTGGTATACCGGCATGATGCGAAGGTCGCCGCGCGAAGTGTGGATTACATCGGCCTGCCGGTTCGACGGATTCCCGCCCGAAATCGCCGGCAAAGTGAAAAGCAAAACTGCCAGACAAATTGCGCCCAGCGCGCGTCCCGCGGATTTTTGCATAATACAAACTCTCCCGTCTAAGATGTGCCCCGTAGTATACATCGTCGCACCGCGGCAAGCGGGGTTACGTAGCACAGGCACTCCTGCCTGTGCGGTTTTCGCGGCGGTCAACAAAAGCGCACAGGCAGGAGTGCCTGTGCTACTAAAACCGCGCCAACCCAAGCGGAGGATAATCGCCATGGCCGAAAGTTCTGCAAGCAACAATCCCCGCGATTCGGGAAAATCGTCGGGCGAAATGCTCGACGGCCCGCGCTACCTCGCCAGCCTGCGCGACGCGCGCGAAGTGTACATCTACGGCGAGCGCGTTCAGGATGTCACCGCCCATCCCGCCTTTCCGGAATTCCTGCCGGTCCATCGCGCGCCTGTACGACGCGCTGTACGACCCAAAGCAGCGCGACGTTCTAACAGGGCTCGACCGCTCCGGCGCCCGCACCCACAAATTTTTCAAGCCCTGCTACTCCGCGCAGGAACTAATGGAAGCGCGCGAAGCCATCGCCGCCTGGTCGCGCATGAGCTACGGCTACATGGGACGCACGCCGGATTACAAGGCGGCGCTCATGGGCAGCCTCGCGTCGGAGCCCGAGTTTTACGCGCCGTTCGACGAAAGCGCACGCAAATGGTACGCGCGCTATTCGTCGCAATGCCTCTTTCTGAATCACTGCCTCATCAATCCGCCCATCGACCGCAGCCGCCCCGTGCACGAAGTCGGCGACGTCTTCGTGCATGTAGTGAAGGAACGAGACGACGGCATGGTCGTCAGCGGCGCCAAGATGCTCGGCGACCGGCTCGGCCATGACGCACGCCACATTCGTCGCTCAGACGAACGCCACCACTCTGGACAAGGAAAAAGCCAAGGATTTCGCGGTCGTGTTCATCGCGCCGATGGATACGCCCGGCGTGAAGCTCGTCTGCCGTGCCTCCTACGAACAGAACGCGCACAGCCCGTTCGACTACCCGCTCTCCAGCCGCTTCGATGAAAACGACGCCCTGCTGATTTTCGAAAACGCCTTCATCCCCTGGGAAAACGTCCTCGTCTACCGCGATCCCGAACGCGCCAACAGCTTTTATCGCCATTCCCGCTTCGTGAATCGCTACGCGTTCCAGTCCTCCACGCGCCTCGCGGTGAAGCTGGATTTCATGGTGGGGCTTTTCGCGAAAGGCATCGAGACCAACGGCACGGACGCCTTTCGCGGCGTTCAGGCTGCGCTCGGCGAAATCATCGGATGGAGAAATCTGCTCTGGGGAATGACCGCGGCGATGTGCCTCGATCCGGAGAGCGCTCCCGGCGGCACGGTCGTCCCCAGGCAGGAATACGCCTACACCATGCGCCTCTTCTGCACACAGTGCTGGCCCGCCGTCCGCCACATCTTCGAAAAATTCCTGGGCGGCAGCCTGCTGATGACTCCGTCAAGCTACAAGGATTTTCAGAATCCAGACCTCGCCCCGCTCCTCGAAAAATATTATCGCGGCGCCTCCGCCACCGCCGCCGACCGCATCAAGCTCTTCAAGCTAATCTGGGACGCCATCGGCACCGAATTCGGCGCCCGCCACGAACTCTACGAAATCAATTATTCCGGCAACCACGAACAGATCCGCCTCGACATCCTAAGCGGCGCGCAGAAGAGCGGAATCCTCGCTCAATGCCTGGCCCTCACCGACCAGTGCATGTCGGACTACAGTCTGGAAGGCTGGAAAGATTCCACTTGGGTTAAGTAGGACGGGCTTCAGCCTGTCAGGTTTTGACTTTGGCATACTCACAACCGCGGACAGGCTGAAGCCTGTCCTACATGGCGATCTTTCGCAACCTCCGCCCCGAAGAAGTGTAAAATAGTTGGTTTGGGGAGGTAGTGAAATGGAATTCCTTGCCGGCAGCCTGCTCGAACTGATTACCCAGACGTCCACCAATCTTCCGCCTGACGTTCGCGCGGCGATGAACATCGCGGCGACGGACGAAACGCCGGACACGCAATCCTCCCAGGCGTTTGACATTATTTTGTCCAACATCGACATGGCCGTCGACGATTCCGGGCCCGATTTGCCAGGATACCGGGATGCCCACGTTCATCGTGCACACGCCCGTCGGCGTGAACCAGATTCGCATCAAGAAGGCGATTAAAGAGGCTGTCGCGGAGGCCACGCGGCTCGGAAAACTGCGGCCTAACTCCGTCGATTCGCTTACCGGAAAAAACAGCGGCAACAATCTGGGCGAAGAGACGCCGGTCATTCATTTCGAGCAGTGGGAAGAAGATGACATCGAAGTAAAACTGATCCTCAAGGGCGGCGGCTGCGAGAACAAGAACATCCAGTATTCCGTGCCCTGCACGCTCGATCACCTGGGCCGCGCCGACCGCAACCTCGAAGGCGTGCGCAAATGCATCCTGCACGCCGTGTGGCAGGCGCAGGGGCAAGGCTGCGCGCCGGGCGCGGTCGGCGTCTGCATCGGCAGCGATCGCGCGCACGGCTACGACCTGGCGAAGGAGCAACTGTTTCGCACGCTCGACGATGAAAATCCCAACCCGACGCTCGCGAAGCTCGAAGCGGAAATCATGGAAGAGGCCAACAAGCTGGGCGTCGGCGCGATGGGCTTCGGCGGCAAATCGTCGCTGATCGGCTGCAAGATCACCGCGGCGAATCGCCTGCCCGCGAGTTTCTTCGTTTCGGTGGCGTACGAATGCTGGGCGTTTCGCCGCCTAGGCGTGCGCCTCGATGCGGCGACGGGCGCGATCACGGGCTGGCTGTACCGCGATCCTGCGCGGCCCGTCGAGCGCATGGCGCGCGGCTCAGGCTTCAAATTGACAGGGCGCGAAGTCGTGCTGACCGCGCCGCTGACCGAAGCGCAAGTGCGCGCGCTGAAAGTGGGCGACGTCGTGCTCGATCAACGGCGAAATGTACACCGGCCGCGACAACGTGCACGCCTACCTGATGAAGAATCCGCCGCCCGTGGATCTGCACGGCGCCGTGCTCTATCACTGCGGCCCCGTGATGCTGAAGCAAGGCGACGAATGGAAGGTCAAGGCCGCCGGCCCCACCACCAGCATTCGCGAAGAGCCCTATCAAGCCCACGTCATCGGGAAGTACGGCGTGCGCGCCGTGATCGGCAAGGGCGGAATGGGCGCGAAAACATTGGCGGCGCTGAAGGAATTCGGCGCCGTGTATTTGAACGGCATCGGCGGCGCGGCGCAGTATTACGCGCGCACGGTGGAAAAAGTTCTGGGAGTCGAACTGATGGAATTCGGCATCCCCGAAGCGATGTGGCACCTGCGCGTGAAAAATTTCGCCGCCATCGTGACGATGGACGCGCACGGCAACAGCCTCCACGCCGACATCGAAAAAGCCACCGGAGAAGTTTTGGAGATGCTGAAGTAGCGCATGCTTCAGCTTGTGGGTTTTGACGCGTGAAATGCCAAACCTTCACAAGCTAAAGCATGCGCCACTAAAATGCGTGGTTACGTCGCGGGCGCCAGATTGGTATCCAGCGACAGGCCCAGGCGGGCCGCCAGCTCCTGCCGCGCGCGCCACAAGCGCGCCTTCAGCGTGTTGCGCGAAACGCCCAGCACTTGCGCCGCTTCTTCCGCGGAGAGCCCTTCGATTTCCCGCAGCCAGAACGCCGTGCGCAGCAGCGGAGAAATTTCCGCGAGCTTTTTGTTCATGCGATCGCCGAGTTCGGTCCCGGCGTAGAGCTGCTCGGGATTCGGCCCGTCATCGGCAAAACGTTCTGCCAGCGGCAGTTCTCCCTCGGCAACAGATTCATCCAGAGACACCGCGGGACGCGAGCGCTTGCTGCGACGCCGCATCAAAGCCGCGTTGATCACGATCCGCGTCAGCCAGGTCGAAAATTGCGAGCGCCTCTCGAACCTCGGCAAATTCCGGTACGCGGAAAGCAGGCCCTCCTGCAGCGCCTCCTCGGCGTCCTCCGGATTGCCAAGCACCCGCAGCGCCGTCTGGTACAGGGCTCGAGTGTTGCGGGCAAACAACGCGTCAAGCGCCCGCGCGTCGCCATTCAAGCCTCGTTCGATCAACTGGTCTTCGGTTAGTTCTTCCATATTCACTCCGGCAAAACCTTCCCCTGTTCGATGATGGCTTTCCTGATACATGATCGTCGTCCCCCTCCGCGGAATCTATGAAGCGTATGAATGGTTTGCGCTTTCTTATTTCAATACGTTGAACGGCGAATGAAATATCCCCCCTACAGGATTAGACGGCCACGCACGCGCTTTATTGCCGGCCTCCGGAAAATTCTGACTAGTCTTTTGCTGCCCCTGAAATCGAACGCGATTCCCATTTCATTTATCGGCAGAAACACGAATTCCGACGCTAAAGCGCGTTGAGTTCTCACTCACATGGCCGTTGTGAAACTGAAATCCAACCCCGTCATGAGGAAAAGCGAACCGCGGACACTAATTGGAGCTTGCATGCCCTATGATCTCCTCCACGACCGCCTTCGTCATGCATCCGCATCCCTTGATCTCAACTCCCCGCCCGTGCATGTCCGTGAGCAACTGCTTTCCCGGCCGGATCGATGTAGCTGACCGCCTTCAGGTGGACCAGCAATGCAACGCCGGCAGGTGTCGTCCGTTCCTTCCAGCAGCGCTCGAGTTCCTTGACCCACTCGCCAGCAAGCTTCCCTTCCAGCTCCCATGTTTCGATGGAATCCACCTGCTTGATCGTAACCTTGAGCATTCCCCCCGCTTTCAACCCAATACCAAAGGACACACACTCATCTAGACGGTAGCAGGTTGATTGCCAATGTGCCGAAATGCAAACACAATAATTAAACTACTTATTTACAGTGTATTACGGCAATAATGTTAATATTTGGATGAGTGTATTTTAGCAGATTCTTCGAAGTTAATAGTGCCGATATTTAGGCACATGCCCAAATATAGGCACGAATTCAGCTAGGCTTGCCGCTTCTTACACCCAGTTTACGCATTTTGGACTGGAGCGTCGTCCGTTTCATGCCTAACCGTGCGGCGGCCCCGCGTGGTCCGGCCAGGACCCAATTGGTTGCCTCCAGGGCCTTGACGATATGTTCGCGCTCTGCGGCTCGAAGGGTAAGGACATCCCCAACGGGTTCGGAAGGGGGTTTGATTTCGCTGATGGGAACTCGCAAGACAGGGCCGGGCGAAACGATGACGGCGCGCTCGATCAGGTTTTCCAATTCGCGGATATTTCCGGGCCACGGGTAGCGCACCAGCAGATCGAGCGTTTCCGCGGGAATCGTTTCCACGATGCGGTTCATGCGGCGGGCGTGTTTTTCCACAAAGTAGCGGATGAGCGCGGGGATGTCCTCCTGGCGCTCGCGCAGGGGCGGCATATGAAGTGGAAACACGCGCAAGCGATAGTAGAGATCGCTGCGGAACGCGCGCTCGGCGACCATTCCGCCGAGGTCGTGATTTGTGGCGGCGACGAGGCGAACATTCACGCGAATTGTCTGCGAGCCCCCCAACCGTTCAAATTCCTGTTCCTGGAGAACGCGAAGGAGTTTGGGCTGCAGCTCGAGCGGGATATCTCCCACTTCATCCAGAAAAATCGTGCCGCCATGCGCAAGCTCGAAGCGGCCGATGCGCTGCGCAATCGCTCCCGTGAAGGCGCCGCGCTCGTGCCCGAACAATTCCGATTCGAGCAGGCCCGCGGGGATTGCGGCGCAATTGACTTTGACAAAGGTGCGCTCGCGCCGCGGGCTCAAATTGTGAATCGCGCGGGCGATCAATTCCTTGCCCGTGCCTGTTTCGCCGGTAATGAGCACGGTGGAGTCGGTCGGCGCCACGGTTTCCACCTGCTTCAAAACGGCGCGCAGTGTCGAGCCTTCGCCGACGATTTCATCGAAATTCATTTCCGTGCGGATTTCGTCCTCGAGGTAGAGCTTTTCCTGCGCCAGTTTATTTTTCAGCACAGCGATTTCCTGAAAAGCGAGCGCGTTTTCGACGGCGATGGCGACCTGGCCGGAGACCTGAAACAGGAGATCCACGTCGCCCTGCTGGAACGCGGCGTCGCGAAGACTCGCAAGGGTGATTGTGCCGAGCACGCGATTGTGGGTGTTGAGCGGCATGGATACGATGGAACGCACGCCCTCCTCGCGCATCATTTGGGCCGTGGGGGAATTGAATTCCTCCATCGCGGCGCGGTCCAGTACGAGTGGCTGGCGGTTGCGAAACGCTTTTCCGGCAATCGTGCCGTCCATGGGAACGACCATTTCCTCATGGATCAGACCTTTTCCCTGGGGAAAATCCAGCGCCATCACGCGCATCTGGCTCGTCGCGGGTTCGTAGAGCGCGAGACTTGTGTATTCGTGATGGATCACGCGGCGCAGGGAAGCGGCGATCGCGCTCAAGAGATCGTGCAGGGCGAGCTGGGAAACCACGGCATTGTTTACTTCCAGCAGGACGCGCAGACGGTCGCGTTCGCGCGCCAGTTGCCGCTGGTAGGCCTGCGCGCTCTCGAAATTCAGCACGTTGTCCACAGCGACGGCGACCTGCCGCGCCACCTGCTGCAGGAATGCGATTTCGCTTTCGGTGTGCTGGTGCGTGGTGCTCCGGCCAAAACTCATGACGCCCAGGCGGCGCTGCGCCGTGGTCAGCGGCAGTGAGCAAACCGATTTCACTCCGTTCTCCCGCATGTTCTGCAGCAGCGCCGCAAATGGAGTTTCTTTTTCCAGATCGTCCAGAATAAACGGCTGCTGCGTTTCCCAGACCCAGCCGGAGGGAGTCTGCCCGACCGGGAATTCGGTGCCGAGGCGCGTATTGCGGGGCATTTCGGATTCGAGAATGTGCAGACGCATGACGTTGCGCGCGGGATCATGCAGGATCAGGTTGAGGTAATCAAAGTTCACCACGCGATGCAGCCGCTCCGCCAGTTCATGGAACAGCTCGCCGAGGTCGCGGTGCTGGGAAATGGCTTCGGCCACTTCGAGCAACGCCTGATGCTGCGCCTCCGGGGAAGCTGCAGCCAGTTCGCGCGTGTGTGAATCGGTCATCCTTCGCAGAATACCATCTCGATTCGTCGCGGCTCAACTGGCTGCAAATTTCCGCGCGAAGCGGTACAGTGTGAATCTGGAACCTGTCGATTCATGGTTGAAGGACCTGCGAACTAGTATGGACCCCGACATGCGCGCTAGCGACGCCAAACGTGACCTGCTTCGACACTTCCTTGCGACTCTTGCCTATCGCACGCGGAAGGCTGTGGCGGGGGCTCCGAGGGATTTTTCGAATTTTGATGGGGGCCATGGCGTGCGGAAGCCAATCGAAATTCTCTCCCATATGTCAGGGGTGCTTCTGCACGCCCAATCTTTCTTTGCGGGCGGCAAGGCTGCCACATATCCGCCCGCCGCATGGGAAGAAGAGGTCCGCAGGTTTTTCAAAGTCCTTTCAGACTTGGACCGGTCTCTCGAATTGCGATCCAAATTGACGGGTCGTGATGAAGAACATCTCTTGCAAGGACCCTTATCGGATGCGATGACCCATGTCGGCCAACTTGCCATGCTCCGGAGGTTGGCTTCCTCGCCTCTCTCGAAAGAAAGCTTCGACGAAGCTCCGATACGGATTGGCGATTTCTCCTTACCTTCCGTGAATTAACTCCACGCGTTCATCCATAAAATAGTGCGCTCGCTAAATTGCGATTCATCAGCCATGATTTGTGATGAATGTTCGAACATCTTGTCAGGCTACCTTGAATTATTTGCGGAACAAATTGTTGGTCAGCGAGCATCCCGGTTCAATTCGCAGCATCCAATTGGAACAGAGGAAAATATTTTGAGAAACTTTCAGAAAAGAATTGACAGGGGTCCGAAGCGCTCGCATAATTATGCAAGTGGGTGCATAAAGTTAAGTCGATCATGGCGCTGAACGTACACAAGCGATTCCGGCAAGGACAGATCCTCAAATTGGTCACGAGCGAACCGATCTCGAGCCAGGACGAACTGCGGCGCAGGCTGTCGCACATGAAGGTCCGTGTGACGCAGGGCACGCTTTCGCGGGACATGTCCGAGCTGAAGCTGGTCAAGACCGCCGCGGGCTACAAGCCGCTCTCGAACGGTGACGAATCCGCGGCGCCGATGCCCCCGCTCGGCCGCGCGCTGCGTGATTTTCTCGTGGACCTGCGGCCTGCTTTCAACCTGCTCGTACTGAAGACTCCGCCCTCGGGAGCGCAACCGCTTGCCGCGGCGCTGGACGCCGAAAAATTCAAGGAAGTGGCGGGCACGATCGCCGGGGACGACACCGTCCTGGTGATCACGCCGTCGCGCCAGGCGCGCGCCGCCGTCCAGAAACGCATGGAGGATTTACTCCGATGAACGACCCGCAACGGGTCGCCGTAGTCGGAGCAACGGGCTATGCAGGCTTCGAGCTGGCCCAGCTTCTCCTCCGGCACCCGAAAATTCAAAAGCCAACCTTTTACCTGCGCGAGAGCTCGGCGCACGTGAAGTGCCTCACCGAGATTTTTCCGCACCTGCGGGGCTGGGGCGAGGCGCCCTGCAAGACGTATTCGGCCGATGCCGTCGCGGGAAGCGGGGCGGGCACTGTGTTTCTCGCGACGCCGCACGAAGCTTCGCTCGAAATGGTTCCGCAACTCTTGAACGCGGGCCTGCGCGTGGTGGACTTGAGCGGCGCGTTCCGCTTCCACGATCCCGAAACGTTCGCGCACTGGTACAAGTTGCCGGCGCCGCCCAAGAATCTGGCTGAAGAGGCCGTGTACGGTTTGCCGGAACTGTATGCCGATCAATTGCCGGACGCGCGTCTCGTGGCCAATCCCGGCTGCTACCCGACGAGCGTGATTCTCGGGCTGCGGCCGCTCGTGGAATCGGGCTGGATCGCGCAGGAGCGCGGCATTGTCGCCGATTGCAAATCCGGCGCGACGGGAGCGGGCAAGGAACCGAAGAAGGAACTGCACTTCGCCGAAGTGGACGAAAACTTCCGCGCGTACGGTCTTGTTCTCGCACCGGCACACGCCGGAAGTGACCGACCACACGGGCATCGCGGGCGAAGACATCGTTTTCACGACGCACCTCTTGCCGGTGGCGCGCGGCATCCTTTCCACTCTTTACGTGTGGCTTGCCGAGCCGCACACGGCGGCGGAAGTCGAATCGCTGTATCGCGCGTTTTATGCGGACCGCCCGATGGTGCGCCTCTGGCCGGCCGGAAAGCTGCCGGAGCTGCAGCATGTGGCGCACACGAATTTTTGCGATATCGGATTTGCGCTCGATCCCGCGGGGCAGGCGCCTCGCGGTCGTGAGCTGTCTCGACAATCTGGGCAAGGGCGCCGCGGGCCAGGCCGTACAGAACATGAATTTGATGATGGGAATTGCGGAGGCGACAGGACTGCGATGAGATTAGTCGTGAAAGTTGCGGGAGCTTTACTCGATGATGCGGCGGCGATGGAAACGCTGGCGCGTCAGGTGTCGCAGCTTGCTCACCAGGGCAATGAAATTCTGGTGGTGCATGGCGGCGGTAAAATTTTCACCGTCCACGCTCAAGCGCATGGGAATCGAAAGCAAGTTCATCAACGGGCTGCGCGTGACGGATCGCGAAACGCGCGACGTTGCCGTGATGGTTCTCGGCGGCCTGCTGAACAAGCGCCTCGCCGGCGCCATTTCCGCCGCGGGCCAGCCTGCCATCGGCGTTTGCGCGTCCGATGCCGGATGCTTTCTGGCTGAGCCGATGATGCACGACGAAGTGATCGGCGGCCTGGGCTTCGTCGGCTACCTGACCGGCGTGAATCTGGAAATTCTCGAATCGTTCTGGAAGGCGGGCGTCGTGCCGGTAGCGTCCTGCATGGGCCTCGGCGCTGACGGCGAGCTCTACAACATCAATGCCGATCACATGGCCGCCGCGTGCGCCGAATACATTCACGCCGACCGGCTGATTTATCTCACCGACGTGGCCGGAGTCCTCGACGGTTCGACAGTGCTAAAGGTCGTTTCGACCGCCGATGCCGAAGACATGATTCGTCAGAACAAGGTTTCCGGCGGAATGATTCTGAAGCTCGAAGCGTGCAAGCGCGCGCTTTCCGCCGGCGTACCGCAGGTGCGCATTGTCGGCGGCTCCGTGCCCAAGGGCCTGCTGGCCGCGGCGAACGGCGCGCGATTTCCCGGCACGCGCATCACCTCCGAATTTCCCGCCAGCACCACGGGCGTGGTGCAGTGAAATCGCAAAAGAAAAAAACGGTGAAGAAAGCGGCAGCATCTTCCGCCGCGTCGAAGTTCGTCCTGAAGGACGCTTCGCGGCATTTGATGAACACCTACAAGCGCTCCGACATGATTTTCACGCACGGCCGCGGCTGCTACGTGTTCGATCAGAATGGAAAGAAGTATCTCGATTTTCTGGGCGGGATCGCGGTGAACGCGCTTGGGTATTCCTATCCGGACCTCGTGAAAACGATCCGGCGCGAGGCGGGCCGCGCGGTGCACGTCTCGAATCTTTTTCACAACCCGTTTCAAGGGCCGCTCGCGGCGAAGCTTGCAAAGTGGTCGGGCATGGACCGCGCATTTTTCAGCAACAGCGGTTCCGAAGCAGTGGAGGGCGCGCTGAAACTCGCGCGCATCGCCGCCAGGAAAAACCCAGGCGGCGCGAAGAAGACCCGCTTTCTGGCGATGGAACATTCCTTTCACGGGCGCACCTTCGGCGCGCTTTCGATCACGCATCCTTTGAAATACCGGGAGCCGTTTGAGCCGCTTGTGCCGGGAGTGGATTTTGTCCGCCTGAATGATGTCGCGGACCTCGAAGCCAAATTCACGGATGAAGTTTGCGCCGTGATCATCGAGCCCATTCAAGGCGAGGGCGGAATTTACCCCGTCACGAACGAATTCTGGAAGCGAGCGCGCGCAGCTTGCCACGCAGCATGGCGCCGTTTTGATCGCCGGCGCCCAGCTCGGCGGCGAGCGTAGCGGGATCATCGACAACCGGCGTCGCGAGATAGAGGCGCGGCACCGGGCGCGGCGGAGGCGATTTGTTCGACAAGATCTAGGCTGCCTTCTTTTCCAGGCTGCTTTGCCATTCGCCCTTGGAGGCGAGACCGTTCATTCGCGCGCGATGGCTGAATGCGTTTTGCCCGGCCGCGACATTCTCGGCCTTGCCGGACCAGGCCTTCTGCGGCGCGGCCTGCAGCGCGCGGCCGTAGGAGAAGGTCAGGCCCCATGGCAGCGGGCCGAGCTTGTGCATGGCGTTGAGATGCGCGGTTGCCTCCTCGTCCGACTGGCCGCCGGAGAGGAAGGCGATGCCGGGCACCGCCGCCGGCACGCAAGCCTTCAGCAGCCGCATCGTCTTCTCCGCGACCTCCTCGACGGAGGCCTGCTTCGCGCATTTCTTGCCTGAGATCGCCATGTTCGGCTTCAGCACCATGCCTTCGAGCGCGACGCGCTGCACGCGCAACTCCTGGAACGTCTTGTTGAGCACGCGCTGGGTGACCTCATAGCAGCGGTCGATGTCGTGATCGCCGTCCATCAGCACCTCCGGCTCGACGATCGGCACGATCTGCGCGGCCTGGCACAGCGCGGCATAGCGTGCCAGCGCGTGGGCGTTGACGCTGATCGCGGTCATCGAGGGAATGCCGCTGCCGATGTCGATCACCGCGCGCCATTTGGCGAAGCGCGCGCCGCGCTCGTAATATTTCTTCAACCGCTCGGCGAGCTTGTCGAGCCCGACGGTGACGAGTTCGCCCGGGCACATCGGCAGGGCTTGCGTGCCCTCGTCGACCTTGATGCCGGGAATGGCGCCGCTCTGTTCGATCAGCTTGACCAGCGGCGTGCCGTCCTTGGCGTCCTGCCAGATCGTCTCGTCGTAGAGGATCACGCCGGAGATGTACTGGCTCATGGCCTCCTTCGAGCGGAACAGCATCTCGCGATAGTCGCGGCGGTTGCCTTCCGTCGATTCCACGCCGATCGCGTCAAACCGCTTCTTGATGGTGCCGGAGGATTTGTCGGCGGCAAGGATGCCCTTGCCGGGGGCGACCATGGCGGTCGCGATCCTGTTGAGCTCAGTCAGATTCATCGAGAGGTCCTCCCAAAACGATTCTGCCCTTGCCTGTGAAAATAGACCGTTCTCGGGCAATTGCCGAGTTAACGTTCGTCGCAGGGTAAAGGGGGAGGTGGGGCGCCACAAAGAAGATCGTCATTCCGGGATGCGCCGAAAGGCGCAGGCCCGGAATCGCATAACCCCAGGCTGTGGTTATGGATTCCGGGATGCGCAATTGCGCATCCCAGCTCGCCGCTTTGCGGCGCCCCGGAATGACGGAGAGGGCGTGTACTGGCCTCACGCCACCGCGCGATCGCTACGCGACGCGGGGGTCGAGTTCGCCCTTGGCGTAGCGCTTGGCCATCTCGGCGGTGGTCAGGACGCGCTTGATCTTGGAGGCCTGGCCCGCGGTGTTGAACTCCTGGAGCCGCTGCTTGCACAGCTTGGTCATCGCTTCCATGGCCGGCTTCAGGTACTTGCGCGGATCGAACTCTTCCGGGCTGTCCTGTCAGGACCTTCCGGATCTGGCCGGTCATCGCCATGCGGTTGTCGGTGTCGATGTTGATCTTGCGCACGCCGTGCTTGATGCCGCGCTGGATCTCGGCCACCGGCACGCCCCAGGTCTGGCTTCATCTTGCCGCCATAGGCGTTGATGATGTCCTGCAGGTCCTGCGGCACCGACGACGAGCCGTGCATCACCAGATGCGTGTTCGGCAGCTTGCGGTGGATCTCCTCGATCACGTTCATGGCGAGGATGTCGCCGTCCGGCTTGCGGGTGAACTTGTAGGCGCCGTGGGAGGTGCCCATCGCGATCGCGAGCGCGTCGACCTTGGTCTCCTGGACGAACTTCACGGCCTCGTCCGGGTTGGTCAGGAGCTGGTCGTGGCTCAGCTTGCCTTCGGCGCCGTGGCCGTCTTCCTTGTCGCCCATGCCGGTCTCGAGCGAGCCGAGCACGCCGAGCTCGCCCTCGACCGAGATGCCGCCGAGATGCGCCATGTCGGTCACGGTCTTGGTGACGCCGACATTGTAGCCCCAGTCGCCGGGGTCTTGCCGTCGGCCTTCAGCGAGCCGTCCATCATCACCGAGGTGAAGCCGGCCTGGATCGCGGTCATGCAGGTCGCGGGCTCGTTGCCGTGGTCGAGATGCACGCAGACCGGAATGTGCGGATAGATCTCGGTCACCGCGTCCATCATGTGCTTGAGCATGATGTCGTTGGCGTAGGAGCGCGCACCGCGCGAGGCCTGGATGATGACCGGCGCGTCGACCTGGTTGGCGGCGTCCATGATCGCCAGCGCCTGCTCCATGTTGTTGATGTTGAAGGCCGGTACGCCGTAATCGTTTTCCGCCGCATGGTCGAGCAATTGACGCAACGTGATCCGAGCCATCTGTCTCTTTCTCCCGTTTGGGCCTGCAAGGCCGCTAACTACGGCCGCTATTTACTTGGTGCGCAAGACCTCGACGCCGGGCAGGGGCTTGCCTTCCATCCATTCAAGAAATGCGCCACCGGCGGTCGAGACATAGGTGAAGTCGACCGGCCACATGGGCCTGGTTGAGGGCCGCGACGGTGTCGCCGCCGCCCGCGATCGAGATCAGCTTCTTGGCCTTGGTGCGCTCGGCGGCGTGCTTGGCGGCCGCGACCGTGCCGCGGTCGAACGGCTGCATCTCGAAGGCGCCGAGCGGTCCGTTCCAGACCAGCGTCGCCGCATCGTCGATCGCCGCGTGGACGCGCGCGATCGATTGCGGGCCGACGTCGAGGATCATGCCGTCGGCAGGGATCGCATCGAGCCCGTAGGCGTGCGACGGCGCGTTGGCCGCGAAATGGTAGGCGACGACGGCGTCGACCGGCAGGATGATCGCGCAGTTGGCGGCTTCGGCCTTCTCCATGATGCGCAGCGCGGTCGGCGGCGAGATCCTTCTCGGCCAGCGACTTGCCGATCGCGACGCCCTGGGCGTGCAGGAAGGTGTTGGCCATGCCGCCGCCGATCACCAGCGCGTCGACCTTGTTGACGAGGTTTTCGAGCAGGTCGATCTTGGTCGAGACCTTGGCGCCGCCGATGATCGCGATGACGGGCTTGGTCGGCGAGCCCAGCGCCTTCTCCAGCGCGTCGAGCTCGGCCTGCATGGTGCGGCCGGCATAGGCCGGCAGCTTGTGGCCGAGGCCCTCGGTCGAGGCGTGGGCGCGGTGCGCGGCCGAGAACGCGTCATTGACCCAGATGTCGCCGAGCTTTGCCAGCTCCGCGACGAAGGCGGGATCGTTCTTTTCCTCTTCCTTGTGGAAGCGGGTGTTTTCCAGGCAGCAGGATGTCGCCGTCCTTCATCGCCGCCACGGCCTGGCCGCGGGCTCGCCGATGCAGTCGTCGGCGAAGGCGACGGGCTTCTTCACGACCTGCGACAGCGCTTCAGCGACCGGCTTGAGCGACTCCTTCGGGTCGCGTCCCTTCGGCCGGCCGAAATGCGCGAGCAGGATGACCTTGCCGCCCTTGTCCGAGATTTCGGTGATGGTCGGCGCGACGCGCTCGAGCCGCGTTGCGTCGGTGACGCGGCCGTTCGTCCATGGGCACGTTGAGATCGACGCGCAGCAGCACGCGCTTGCCCTTCACGTCGACGTCGTCGAGGGTGCGGAATATTGTTGGTCATCGGACACTCTCTTGTCCCGGGCGCTGCGCAGCGCGAGCGGTGCGCTGCAGAACCGGGACCTACGCGGGACCCGCGGAAATGGGTCCCGGCTCTGCGGAGCAGCGCAAGCGCGCTGCACCGCGTCCGGGACACGAGAGCGTAACGCTTAGATCACCTTCGCCATCGCGACGGCGGTGTCGGCCATGCGGTTCGAGAAGCCCCACTCGTTGTCGTACCAGGCCATCACGCGCACCAGCGTGCCGTTGGACCCGCTCAGTCGGAAACGTGCCCGTCGTAGTCTCGGTGTTCTGAGGAGCAGCCTGGTCTGCCGGAGTGGAATCGGCTTGCTGCGCGGCTGCCGCCACCGTCAGGCACAGTAACAGCAACAGTCCTGTTTTCTTCATGTTACCTCCAAAATCGAGGCCGGGGCCCCCGCCGGCTTTCTCCCGCTAACTCCTGCAAATAGAAGGGCTTTCAAGTCGCACAGTAACAAGGGGATAGGGGTCGGTCAAGGTTACGCTGGTGTTATCGGGGGTACGTTAAAAAGTTTGCCAGCCTTGCATTGCGATAATCCGTTGTTGCATCTGCAATTACGCGCCTGTAATATCCCGAATCGTTCTCCGATCATGAATGCTGCCCCTAATAGCTACGTAACTCGGTTCCTGCCCCTGCGGCTGCCCCGCGTGTGCGTGGCAGTGACCGACTCCGATCCCGGCGCGCTGGTGGACAAAGCAGAGGCCCTGGTTCGGGATAACACCTTTCTGGAGTTCAGGTTAGACTATCTGCCCAAGCCCGCGCTTGCTCTTCCCAGGATCAAGCGTTTCATGGAATACCATCCCCACGTCACGGCCATCGCCACCTGCCGGCGTACCGCCAGCGGAGGCAAATTCAAGGGCTCGCTGCCGGCCCAATTGGACATTCTGGGGAAGGCGAGCGCATCCGGCTGCCAGTTGCTCGATATCGAACTGCAGAGCGCGATCAAGTGCAAGCCCGAACAAGTGCAGCGCCTGCGGTCAAAATCCGCCTTGATTCTTTCCTATCACGATTTCCGGGGCACCAAGAACCTGGAACAGACCCTGGAAAAAATGGTGAAGATTCCCGCCGACTTCTACAAGATCGTCAGCACGGCCACGACTCTCTACGACAACGTGACCATGATGAAATTTCTGGAGAAGTTTGGCGACCGCCATTCTCTGGTCGGGCTGTGCATGGGCGAGCAAGGCATCATCAGCCGCCTGCTCGGGGTGCGAGCGGGCAGCGTGTTCACCTTCGCCGCAGTCAGTCCCGATGAGAAGACCGCGCCCGGCCAGGTCACCGCACAGGAGTTGCGCAACACCTATCGCATCGAACAGATGGACGCGGCCACCCGAATGTATGGCGTGGCCGGCGATCCCGTCGCGCATTCACTCTCGCCCGCCATCATGAATGCGGCGCTGCGCCGCGAGAATGTGAACGGCGTGTACCTTGCGCTGCATGCCAAGACGCTGAAAGATCTGCTGGGCTGCGTGCGCGATATTCCCATCCACGGCCTCTCCATCACCATGCCCTACAAGGAAGCCATCCTCAAGCATCTCGATAACACCGATTCCCACACCACAAAAATTGGTGCGTGCAACACCGTGGTGCGGGCGCAGGATGGAAAACTGTACGGCTTCAACACCGACACCGCCGGCGTGGTGCGGCCGCTGGAACAACGCATCACGCTGGAAAAAGCGAAGATCCTGGTGCTGGGCGCGGGTGGCGCGGCGCGAGCCGCGGTTTTCGGCCTCAAGGAACGCGGAGCCGAGGTCTACATCCTGAATCGCACCGCGGCCCGGCGCAAAAGCTGGCCCACCAGGCCAGGGCGAGGATCGCCAAGCGTGCCGACCTGAAGAAGCTCACCTTCGACGTGATCATCAACGCCACGCCGGTCGGCATGGGTAACACGCGCGAGTCTCCGCTGAATGAGAACGAGATCAACGCGCGCTATGTCTTCGACATGATTTACGATCCCGCGGAAACGCGGCTCATGAAAATGGCCAAAGAGCGCGGCGCGGAAGTGATTCCAGGGATCGAGATGTTCGTCCACCAGGCGGCGCGCCAGTTCGAGATCTGGACCGGGAAGCCCGCGCCCTGGGACGACATGCTGCGCGTAGTCACGCTCGCCCTGAACGAACGCACCGCCGCCCGCCAAGCCGCCAAACCCTAAAGTGTGGGCGCGAGCGCCCTCGCCCGTGCGGCCGAGCGTAGCTCGGCGAGGGTTTTGTCTTACGCTCCAAACCTCAACAGGGAACTCTGAGCTTGTGGGTGGAGCAGGGCTCTAGCGCTGCATGCAAGGATGGTATTGTGCCGTGGCTTCAGCCGCCGAGGTACATCACGGGACCGAAGCCCGTCAAGCGAGAAGCGGCAATATGCAGGCCTGAAGGCCTGCTCCACCCTTGGCCAAAAAAAAACGCCGGCCCCCGAATCAGGAGCCGGCGCAATTCGTTTCTGCTAGTACGGTTTGAAGTCCTGCCAGTACGTCAGGTTCACTACGTCCTGCAACATCGGAGTGCCGGGAGGCAGCTTCGTCGGATCCAGGAACGCCGTGTCAAAGTAGTAGTAACGCGGCGGCGGACCGTAGACCAGGGTGCAGCACTTGAAAGTCGCCGGTCGCGTACTGCGAGTAATAGAGGCTGACCAGCGATCCGCGATAGTACAGCCCGCCAGCTCCACCCCAACCCTCGATGTAGCGCAGGAAGTTGTGGACTCCACCGTCGGTGCCGAAGTCCTGCCCCGTGCCTGCAGGTTGCTGGAAGTTGATGTTCTTTCCGCCTGCAATCGCCAGCCGGTAGTAAGTAGTGTTGGCGTTCCGGCCGCCCAGGTTCAGCGGGTTCAGCATGCTGTTGGTATCGGACCAGGCATTCGAAAGCACCGTCACCGAGTCCGCGATGACTGCAGCAGCAGCGTGAGCGATGTCCGGCTGGATGGCTGGCGGAGGATTGTTCCAGAACGGATCCGTGACGTCGGAATTGTAATTTCCCTGAATGTAAACCGGGTTCTCCGACGCTACTGTAAAGCCGCCCTGACCGTTATCGGGACGCACCGGCAGGTTCCCCAGGCCGCCATCGACCAGCTTCAGCACATGGCGAGCGCCGGTAACAATATTCTGCCGTCCGCGAGTCGAGCAATTTACGTTCGCGTAAGGATTGTTGACCGTCGCTACCTGCAGACCGTTGCCAACGTTGGCCGCACCCCAGCGGTCGAGAAAGGTGTTCTGGTCCACGTCCTCAGCCGCCTCCAGCACGCCATCGGGAGTTCCGGTGGCCGACGCCGAGTTGATGACATCTTCGAAGCCATACTCGCCATTGGTGAGCAACCGGAACGATGTTCGGATTCGGCAATCATGCCGCGACGGTCGGAGAAGTACACCAGATAACCGTTCTGGCTGCTGTAGGAGACCAGTGGCCCGCTTCCGCCCGGGATCGTGCCCTGCACCCATTTTTTGAAGTTGCCCACATCCAGCTCGACCGCGTTCATGATGCCGTTCACGTAGCAGGCGGGATTGGCCATGCCCGCAGGGACTGCATCGCGGGGGAAACCCTTCGCGAGGATCAAAGAAGTTGATCGGATACCAGCTGTATTGCGAGAGAGTGCCGCCAACGTCGACGATGTTGTTGGGATGCATCGGCGGTGCCAATTGCGGTGCCAATCGCATCCCGGTCGGCCCGCTCCTGCAATATCAGGATGGCATTGGGATGTACTGGATTTGACCCCGCACCTCCTCCGACCGGCCTGGTCGGAGGATTGAGCGCCGCGAGCGAAACCGAGCTGCAACCACTCCGTGGTGATGCCGACCCACGCGCCCGCCGCGTTCAGATATTCCACTCGCAACCAGCCGTCAACCAGGTTCCAGGGAGCGGGATTAGCGCCGCAGGGAGATCCCGTCGGTGCCGCCTGCCCAGCCTGCGTCTCCCTGTCGCGGCAGAGTGCCATCGCGATCCTGGTGGTCCCGCCGACCGGTTACCGCCACCGCCTTGCCCTGCGGAGAGGCTACGACAACCTCCGGCCGTCAAATCGATGTCCTCCGGCAAAAGGCCTGGCCGCTCGGGATGCAGATCGGCTTGATTGCTGGCCAGCAGGATGCGGACGTTGGCCTTGTTGTACTCGCGTGACGATCCCGTCGCCGAGGTCGCGAGTTCGCCCAGCGGAGCTTTGCGGATAATCTGAATCTGTCCGGTCGAATTGTTCGCGCCCTGCACGAAAGGCAAGGTGAG
The DNA here is from genome assembly GCA_963816865.1 of Terriglobia bacterium. Classification (GTDB taxonomy): domain Bacteria; phylum Acidobacteriota; class Terriglobia; order Terriglobales; family Acidobacteriaceae; genus JAIQFF01. Next base: position 39,312 of record CAWFMU010000003.1, on the reverse strand, counting down.
TGGCTGTACTGACATGCGACGTGCTGTTGCCGATCCATCCGCCAAATGTGGTGGGGAAACGTTGTGGAAGTAGTTGTCCCAGGTCGCGGGGCGGTGGCCTGACGCCGGCGGCCGGAATTCCACCGCTCCAACTGGCCAGCGGCACGGTAAATTGTATGCAGTTGGGACTTAGGACAGGTTATCGCGATCGCGACGGTCCCGTCGCAGCCATGGCTCTGCTTCAGTACATAGACGTTTCCGGTGTAGTTCGCGTTGGTGAGGAAGTTATTGGCCAGCCGGTCGCGGATGATCTCGTTCACCGCGGTGACCTTGTCATTCAGGACCAGCGAATTTCCGTTGCCTTCGGCCAGAAACAGGTTGCCGTTGGTGTGCACCCGGCCTTGAAAGTTGAAATTGGGGCCGGCGAAGTAACTCAAGTCGCTGTCGGAAAAAACTCCGAACTGGAAGACCGGGATAAGCGCCACTTCCACGCCCCGCGTCATGTTCACCGACGCTCCACCCGGGCGGGTGGCAACTACCTTCAGCGTAAGCGGAATGATTTCCGCGGTAAGACCGGCATTCGGCGACGGCGGATCGATCACGCTGGTGTGCGAAGCCGGGTTGCCGAAGGCATCCGGCGTCCAGGTGATGCTCTCCTGATAATTCATGGACGCGATCATGGTGCTGTCCGGCGGATTGTTGGTGAGGGCTGTGATTTGCAGGGGGGTGGGAGACTGCGACTGCTGGTACAGCGCCGCCAGATTCGCGGTCAGCAACTCCATACCGGATTCGGCGCCGTAGTAGGCCTGGTTGGTTTCCAGATCATTGCCGCCAACCTGGCCCGCGCCCTGGACCATAAATAAAAGGCTTATCGCGATGCCGGACAACAGCGCGAGCACCAGCAAGCTGGCGACAAGCGTAAATCCCCGTGATCGGCCCTTAGTCCTGCACATAGTAATTAGTCTCCTGACTCTTCTCTCTCCTCAACTGCGATCTCTGCTACTCGATAGCGACTACTGATAACGATCTTTGAATGACAGGCTGCGCGTGCTCACCGAAGTTGCCAGCACCGTGCTCCTCGACCTGTTTCCGTAAGCGTTGAGCGTCTGTGCCATCACCTGAATGTTCACTTTGTGGATCTGACTCGGGGAGAAAGGAGCCAGCAACGGATTGGCGACGCCCGAACAGTTCGGGCCGTTGGTCCCGTCACACAGGTCGTAGGTGACGGTCAGGCCGATAATGTTGTCGGCCACCGGAGACGGAGGCTGTCCGCTGACTTGACGCATCAGGCGCGGCGGCTGTCCTGTCGCCGCCGCGGGAACTTCGATGAAATAAGTGACCGCCCATATCCGGGTGCGCGGTGGTTGCGCCACCGCCGATGATGGACTTGATGTTTCCGGCGGCCGCTCCGGTCTGGTTCATCTTCAGCGGATCGCCGTTGGCGAATGAAATATCGGTGTTGGCGCCGTTGGGCGCGATGCCCGTAACTTCGCCCACTGCGCTGCCCAGATTGTTGCTGAACAAGATCAAATCTCCCACCTGAATTCCGGTGGGAGACTGGATAGCGGGGAAGCCTGCCGGTAGAGGCACCGGAGGCGTGAACGTGACTTTATCTCCATTCGGGTTGGCGGCCGGAATCGAAGTCGTGTACTGATTAAGCGGGAAAGCGTAATCCGCGTAGACGATGGTGATCGCGTCCGATCCGCCGCCCGTGGCCGTGACGTTGACCGGCCCGCCGGATTCCATACCGTTGTTGTCGCCGGGAATGATGCCGAACATGAAATTTGTTCGGATAGGTGTTGTTGGCCAGCCAGGCCCGGTTGGCATCCACCGCGAAGAGCGACGGCACCGATCCGGCGCCGTTGGGCAGAGCCAGACCACCGGAAGGCAGTCCCGAGCCCGCCATGCTCACATCCTTGGCAATCAGATTCAGCGTGGCGCGAGCGCTCTGCTGCATCTCGGACGACTGCGTCACCAGGATGGTGGCATCCATGCCGCTCTTGAACAGCTGCGTCGTGGCCGCCAGAACAATCAGGCCCAGGGCCATGGCTACCATCAATTCCACCAGGCTGAAGCCGCGCGCGTTTTGTTCAGTGGATCGCATATCTCTCCTCTTAACGATACGAAGAAATCAGGGCCTGCACCTGGTACGACTTGAACCAGCCCTGCGGCACCGGATAACGCACGGTGACCGTAATCTGGCGAATGTTGGGGTTGCCGGGCACGTTCGCGATCTGAATCTGCCGCGTAAAATTGCCCAGGTTGACCAGCACGTCCGGGGGCGTACGTCCGGTGATCACTCCGCTCGGTCCCGGCAACCGGATCGGCGCAGCGGGAACATCGTCTCCCGTGCCATCCAAACCGTCCGGACCGGGGTCGGTCATCGGGTTAAATCCGGTCGTGAATATTCCGGTGCCGGCGCCGACGTTCTGAATCTTGGCGAATGTGATCTGGCTGGTCTGGCGAGCCGTGAAAATGCTTTCCAGGGCTTCGGTCGCCTTCTGGCGCGCGATGCTGTCGAGTTGCACCGAGTTCGTGTTGCCGATGGCCATGGCAAACGTTGCCAGAACCGCCAGCAGACCGATCATCAGCACAACGATGGCAATCAGGGTTTCAAGCAATGCGAATCCCTGCTGCCTTTTCTGCGCCCGTGACTGTCGTCGGTTGTGCGTCATCTTTGTCCTCACTGCTGAAACCACTTGGGAGCGCCACCGAACCTGAGCAGGCGCCATCCCCGAATTCTGCCGGTCGCGCCGTACAAAGTGACCGCCCGCGAACTGTACAGATCGCCGTTGCGAGCCAGGTACAGGATCCCGCTGTTCAAATTTCCATTGACGTCACGCGCCGAACCGTCGGGCATGAACATGACCTGGTTCTTGATCCCCCGCCGGCGACATTCTGATCAAAATCGATCGCAACCGTGGCATTGCCGAATCCATCCGGCACCGTTGCCGCGCCATTCGGCACTCCCGCGATGATCTGGAACTGGATGTCTTGCGGTAATGTGATGGCGGTGACCTGCGTGGCTGCAGAGAGCGCCGTTCCCGCATCCCAGCGAAAGGTCTGGATGCTCTGCGCAGTGGGCGCGCCCAGCGGGGTGAGAGCGCCAGCCGGGGCCGCGATCCCGTAGCACACGATGTATTGCTTGCGTTCCGCGATGGCGCGCTGACGAGCCACGCGCAGCGGCATCATCGCACTCTCGAAGGCCTGATTGACTTTGGCGTCTTTCAGCGCCGGCTGCACCGCCATGAAGCCGATCCCGCCGACGATCATCATCACGCAGATCACGATCATCATTTCAAGCAGGCTGAAGCCGCGGGCTCTGCCATCCCGGTTTGAGCTGCGGTGCGAAATCCTCATTTTGTGATCACCCTTCATTGCCCGCCCAGCCTCCATTTTCCGCCCGCTTGGCGGAGCGCTCTGAAAACAGAACTGTCGTGGGAGAGAATGGCCGGAAGCGGGGGGCTCCCGTGTAGCCATCATCGTAGGGTCAGTTTGTGCCCTCGTCAAAACACGAGAGTCACACGCCGAAAGGGTTCTATTTTCACTTTGGTAAGTAACCAATCGACTAGTTACCGGCATGTCGGAGGGCGATGCAACAGGCGACTCGGGCTGGTCTTCTTTTCAGTTTGCATGTTTAAGTTTGCGCGCTGGCGGAGCGAGCGTAACCGGTGACAATGCACTCGTTCCGGAATCGTGCGGCAGATGCTCCAGAAACTCAGACTGAACGCGGCAGACGGCCATCGGGATCGGGAGGGGCAATTTCGCAGAATCGTCGAATCGCACACCTGCGGATTCCATCAACTCCCGAACATCCATGCAATAAACGACACAGAGACTCACTATCTTGGCAATGTGCCGCGGCAGCCTGCCCATGGCCTCGTAGTCGGAAAGCATGCCTAAGGCAATTCCGTACTCGCGGTTTCCCAGGATTCGAGCGATGGCGCGAGTGAGGTGATGCGCCGCCCGGAAGGTGAGGCCGGTACGTCCACGCGAGATTCGGAGCAAGTCCGAAAACCTTATTCGCTCTTCTCTTTGATGTGGCGGGAAAAGCTGTCCAACGTTCACCGGCCCGGCCCTGGGTTGTGAATTCAATTGCCGCAACGGACGAATGTCCGTATCCACCAAGCCGAGGATTCGTGCCTCAGTCGGTAAACGCAGAGGCCAACTTCCCCAGGGCGGGCGACTCGGCAGCAACACGATTTGCCGATCATCAATCCAGCTTACCTGGCTACACACCAGTCCATCGGGTTGCTCGACCAGCCATAGCAGATGACTCATGGAAACCGAATCGAGGCCGCGAACCCTCTGGCGGTAGTAACGATCGACACGTACGATGCTGCCGGGCGAAAGCCTCGGGCAACCCGCTGCATCGCTGCTCCCGATCTTGACGAACAGATATCGGCGCTCGCCGCTCCACTCTCCCGGCCGCGGCCACAGCGCTGAACTCCCGCCTCTTTCGTACTCGAAGGCAGGCTGCGCGCAGGAACGGCTCGAAGCAGTCTTCCATCGGAGTCACCAGAGTCGTGCGCTCTGGATGCAGCCGGATTTGCAGGCGGGGAATCTGGTGCAAATCAAAGCCGAACATGCGCAACCAGTCCACGAAGCGATATCCGGTGCTCTCGCTCAAGGCCACGATCTGACAAACATGGGGCGTGACGCCGCTTCTCAGCTGGTAGAGGAAACTGGGGGGAATGAAATAGGGCGATCTGCTTCCGTAGCGTCGGCGAGTGGCGGCCGAAAGTTGAGTGATGGTGTGGCCGTCCTGGCACAAAATATTTCTGACGCTCTCAGCTCGAGCCTCCCAGCCACACTTCGCCTCAGCATCTTCGCCGCCTCTGATACGGCGAAACGCGGGTCCTGCGCGAGGCATGTCTGAACACACCACGAACCGCGGCGGACGCGTTCATTCATCGATACTAGCCCGACTCCTTGCTCTGTCAGCACATGCAGGTGCTACCTCTTTTGGTGCCCTGGGGCTGCCGCTCAGAAGACTTTGCGCAGTCAGGTCGCCTGCGGCTCGTTGCGCAGTCTTCGCACCTCGGAACCTCCCACACCTTCGACAAAGCAATATTTGACTCAGACGATGTCATGATGAAAATTTTCCCGCGAACTGAATCGATGCCGTGACCCACGCATATTTTCAATGCCCGATTTCAACGCGAGGTGCGCGACATTACAACCAGCAGCGACGCCCCGACATTCAAGGCGCCCAGCAACACGCCCCACAAAGCCTGCGTGCCCAGAGGGTCCACCGGACGGCCGAGTAGGCGCCACAACCGGGACGAATCAAGCGCCGCCCACAGCGAGACCAGCGCCCACGCGGCCCAACACGTCACCGGTAACTGGAGCAGCCGCGAGGGTGAAGAAGCCGCCTCCGGACTCACTGCGAAAAACAGGACTACACACGGAACCAAAACCAGCAGCGTCGCTACCGCCAGAATCGCGGTCGTCCCGGCCCGCACCATGAGAGTTGTGTCTTTGGGAAAAAGCATCTTGGTGAGGCAGGCCTGACGGCAAATAACAGAATACTTTTCCCGACGTGCAAGGTTGGGGGTGGAACATTTCCGTCGGTAAACCGACGGAGCCGGCCGGCTCGCGCACCTGCCAATCGCAGCTTGGCAACATCGCGAAGTTCGGCCAGAAACGTGGAACCTAGGCAGAATGGACATCAATCCATAACTCTTAGCCGTTCAATGGGTGGATGGGCTCTGTCGGTATACCGACGAGCACCGGTTCTTCACCACGCGTTTTTCGAACACTTCGGATTTCCTTCCGCGAAAAAAATATGGTTGTGCCCGAGTGGGCGCTATCCCACGGAGGATTCTTCCGATGAAAAACATGGTTCGCTTGATGCTTGTAACTCTCGTGCTTCTCAGCGCCGTATCCATCCCTTCCTTTGCCGACGGCGGAGCTCCGACACCGATGTGTTCACCCGGACACTGCGGCGGAAAGTAAGCCGCACCCGTTGGAACCTTAAGATCTAAGCAGCTTGTGGGCCGTCTGGTTTGCGAGTAGCCTTCCAGAGCGGCCCATGAACTTCTTCCGCCTGGTGACGTCTGTCCTCTGGGTCATGCCTCTGGCGATGCAGTGTGTCATCGCCGTGGTCATGCTGCGCCGTGGACTGGTCGGGCAATTTCCTTTTTTTTTCATTTACACCCTTCTGCTTCCCGCACGGGATACCATTCTTTCCTTTCTGCCGCGCCCAGGCGATCGCTACGCATACCTCTTTTGGTGGGGTGAGGCGGCCGCGATCCTGTTGGCTCTCGGGATCGTTTTCGAGATCAGTTGGCATTTCGTCCGGCCTTATCCGTTCCTCAGACTTTTTCTGCGAGTGCTCTGGATCTCGGCTATTGTTGTTGGGCTCGCAGCCCTGGCCATGCTGATCTGGACCAAGGGACCCGCGGGGGCCGACTTAGCGCTGGAGTGGATCTTCCTGGGCGAGCGCTCAGCCAGGTTCCTGCAAGTCTGTCTGCTGATTGTAGCGATCGCGATGATGTCCCGGCTGGGACTTACCTGGCGCCACTATTCTCTGGGAATCGCTGCCGGCTTCGGTGTTTATGCGGCGCTGGATCTGGTCCTGCTGGAGCTTCGCGGCCACCTTCACCTGATAAGCGATTCGACCTTTGTGTTACTGAGGTCGGCGGCATATAATCTCGGCGTCCTGATCTGGGCTTGGTATTTTCTCGGCCCTCAGGGCGGAAACCCGGTTGACCGTTTGCCAGGCACCGATGTAGCGAACTGGAACGACACGCTGACTAAGCACGTTGACAAATGGTATCGACGATAACAATTCTGTTGGCCAGTATCCTGAGTCTTTATCTGGTTTGGACCGCGCTTCGTCCCGCCGTTCCCCAGATCAAGAGTCTGGAAGACTGGGAAGCGAAGAAACACGACGTCGATCCTGAGATGTTCAGGGTCCTGCTTGATCCGGCTGAGGAGCAGTATCTGCGCCAGTCGCTACCCTCGGATGAGTTCCGTCGCTTCCAAAGAGTACGGATGGCATTGGCCCTGCGCTGCCTGCACCTGGTGGGACAAAATGCCGGTATGTTGATGAAATTGGGTCACTTGGCGAAGACGGAAGGAAATCCCACGCTGGCCAGGGAAGCGGCGGATTTGATCCATGGCGCACTTCGGCTTCGTGTAAACTTGATGCTGGCAGAGCCTTGTATCTGGTTGAAATGGATGCTTCCGGGCTGGCCGTCCGCTTTACCGTTATCGTTACCGGCGGTCGAATTACCGTACCAGGAATTGCTCACGTATCTCAACCGGATGCGGCAAGAACAGCAGTGGGACCTGCCGCGATCAGTGCTGGCAGGCTGAGGATCATCTGGCTGCGCTCGAGCGTCCCGGTGCGGATCGCCTGAGTTTCTGTTTTCTCCAGTGAAAAGTCTGGCAGTCGCAGGAGTAGAAGAAAGTTTCTTTCTCTTAGCGTCAATACGCATCTTAGCGGACGTTGGAGGGCTCCCTTCGCGGACCGCGGGCTATCGGTTGAAACGGGAAGATCACGGCCACTCACATGGACTCGGGTAAATGGATTCGGGAGTTGCGCGAAGAGCGCTTTGTTAAGTCCAGCGACATCGAGCGCATCAGCCGGTCGATTGCCGACGTCAAGGGCAACGCCGACTTCTATGTTTCGCACTCGACCCTGGCCGATATCGAAACCGGATCGGTCCCCAGCATTCACAAGCTTTTCAGCCTGGCCGCCTGCCTCAAAGTCTCCCTGGAGGAGCTTCTGCTGGTTTTCGGAATCGACCTGAATGAGGTGCGGCAGTACGCCGGCCAGTCTGAAGCAGGCCTGCCCCGGCTTCAGACCGCGGAAGTTCGCGAGCCCGGCTTCCGCTTCCAACTCAACTTTGACGCCGCTTTCAACAGTCACGAGACCAGCCTGCTCAAATTGAACCCCCAGGAGTTGGCCACCCTTCCGCCTGCACTGCGCAAGCGGCTTGATCCGCGACGATACCGCTACGCCGTGGTCGGCCTCAAAGACGACACCATGGGCGAGTTGATTCCTCCCGGGTCTCTGGTCGAAGTCGACGTGATGCAGAATGCGGTCCAGGTATTTGACTGGAAGACCATTCGAGAACGTCCGGTTTATCTGGTGTGGCACACCGACGGGCACAGCTGCTGCTGGTGCCAACTGGAAGGGAAAGAACTGACTCTGCTGCCGTACCCGCTCTCTCGCCAACCCGTCAGGCGATTCAAAGTGCCGCGAGAGGCTTCCGTGATCGGCCGCGTGATCAATGCCTGGCTGCCCTTTGAGCAACTACCCAACGGCGGGGCGACACACTAGGACTGCTGACCGCAGGTCGTCTGCCTGCCCACGACTTCCAGGGCGATCGCAACATTCAGAAAGTACAGCTCGGTGGAAGTAGCGACAGCGCTTACCGGAACCGTCGCGCGGTAAGCCTGCAACGACCTCCAGGTCTTCAGCACGGTCAGGATTTCGCCCCGGGTATAGCGAATATATTCCTGCAACTGGACCACATACTCAGCCAATCGCGTGGTCAGCAGCCGCCGAAAAACCTGCTCATGGCAGGCCCGCAAAGCCCGGTCCGCCGCCTGAATTCCCCTTTGATGGGAGAGTTCCGGATGAAGATACATTCCGCTGTTGCAGTCCCGCAGCGACGCCAGGTAAATCATTCTGGTCAGGTCGTTGGGCAAGGTCTCCAGAACTGTTTGCCTGACATATTCAGCCAGACTGTCGGGCGGTGTTGGGTCGTTAAGGGCCGCTGCGGACCGATCTAAAGGGGAGAGAATTTCGGGGTTTAAGATTTCTGTGGACGCTTTCGAGTCCAACCAGCGCTGCTCAGGCGAAATAGCCATGCAATTTATCCGACGACAAGAGAATCAGTGAATTCCTAGTTCGCGAGCCCGACCGGTCCAATCACAAATCGAATGCGTGTCTGACGAGTCAGTGCCGACAAAGCTTGTCTCGGGCAATTGTACTCTGCTGGCCTGAGCTTTCAAGCTTAGATATTCAAAGAGCAGGAACTCAGATATTAAAGAGCCGTGATTGTTTTCTTCGCCAGCCTGACCGGAAGTCAGGAAGTCGCGGCTACAAATGGACGTGCGGGCTCTGTCCCGGATTCTTGCGGCGCGGGGGAGGCGCTTTGATGACCTGCACTTCAAACTGCACCGGCAATTTTTTGGGCGGATAGCAGGCGGCATTGTCGCAAGCCTGATACTTCAGTTCTCCACGAATCATGTACTTCGCGGGAATCACCTCTGCCAGGGGACGCACTTCCACCACCACAGGAAACTCTCCGGTGTAGACGCTCAGCTTGTCGTCCGGAGCAAAAGAGAAACTCATCTCGGAGCCGGCGGGATACGTGACTCTTCCGATCACAATATCCGTTGGAGCGCTCACCTTGAGCGCGGTCGGGATGAGGAATTCAGATTTGGGCTGGTTGGAATTCACGTGAAAGCCCGAGCTGACGCGAAAGCGCAGATTCACCGGATTCGACTTCCCCCGGGTAACAGTAACGACCGGCGAGGGCGTCATGATGACTGACGGAGTCTTTCTTCCCGGAATATCCTGGTAAGCAACCGGAGCCGCGGCCTGACTAGCGAAGGCCCGGCAGGACTCTCCTGGCCGGCCGCGAGTGCGGCCAACAGTGCCAACCCAGGCGCGAGCTTTCGCAGTGTGAGCATCAGAAGATGTTAGAAGGGTTTGGAAACGTCGGCTACGTTACTTTTGCGCCTGTACGGCCTGGCCCTCGGCCAGCGCCTTCTTGATACTGTCCTCGATTTCGCCCCGGCCCTTCAGCCCAAAAACCTTGTCCACGACCTTGCCATCGCGTCCGATATAGAAGGTGGCCGGCAGAAACTGCACTCCGCCGTAGGCGTTTCCGACTTCCTCTTTTCCCACCAGGATGGGATAGTTCACGCCCAGGTCATGCGCGAACTCTCCGATCTCCTTGGGGCTGGCGTCGTCCATGGCAACACCGACAATCTGCAATCCCTGCGGTCCGTACTGCTTTTGCAGCTCGGCGAACCAGGGCATCTCGATCTTGCAGGGCTGGCACCAGGTGGCCCAGAAGTTCAGCAGCACGCCCTTGCCGCGAAAATCGGACAGATGCACGGTCTTGCCGTCCAGCGATTCCAGGGTGAAGTCCGGCGCCGCCTGCCCATTCATGCTGGGACCGGCGTTGACGGTCTCACCGGAATTTCGCCGCGCCATCTGAAACCCGAACACAATCATAACGGTCACCACCATGGCGACCACGATAATGACCACTGGATCGCGTTTCACGACAGACTCCCTTTTGACGGCGAATTGGAATTGCAAATCTGAATTGCGAATTAAAGCGCGAACCGATTCAAAAACGATAAATAGTTCGAAATAATGGTGAAGCGCCCAAACACCAGCAGCAGGCCGAGCACAATCAGCAGACCCCCGCTGGCCACTTCGAGGGCATGCATGTGCATGCGAAAGCGCTTGTAGAACTTGAGAAAGCGCTCGATCCCGAGCGAGGTCAGCAGGAACGGCACCGCCAGTCCCATCGAGTACACCGCCAGCAGCAGGATCCCTTTGGCGACCGAGTCCTGGGTCGCGGCAAAGCCCAGAATGACAGCCAGGATCGGCCCCACGCAAGGCGTCCAGCCGAAGGCAAAGGCAAAGCCGATCAGGAACGCTCCCCACGGTGTACTGCCGCCCTTCACGCTATGCAGCCGCGCATCGGTGTATAACGCCTTGATCTTGAACAGGCCGGTCAGGTGCAATCCAAACAGAATGATGACCACGCCAGCCACCTGCGCCAGCACCGACTTGTAGCGCGCCAGCAGCTGCCCGACTTCGGTCGAGATCGCTCCCAGCGAAATGAACACCACGCTGAAACCCAGAATGAAGCCAATGGAATTCAGCATCACTCTGCCCAAAAGGCGGGATTCCTGGGTCTTCAGTTCCTCGACTCCGGCCCCCGAAATCAGCGAAACGTAGCCCGGAACCAGTGGCAGCACGCAAGGCGAGAGGAACGAAACCAGCCCTGCCAGGAACGCCGCAATGGGAAGAGGAAGAGTTGACATCGGGATGTATTGTACCTGCTGCAGCAAGCGAGCCCTAATCAATACGAAGCGCCGCGACCACGTGGGACAGCCGCCCTCGGCAGTCTGGGAGCCACGCTCGCCAGATCTTTTTGGCGTTGACCACGTTGCCATTCTGTGCGGAGCTGCGCTCCGCCGGACAGCCGAGGGCGGCTGTCCCCACGTGGTCTCTGCCGGCCCCTGCAGATGAAGATGCTCCGGAAAATTCAAGGTTACAGTTATTTGTTCTTGGAAGCCGGAGGGGCCGCCGGCGCTGGCTGAAGCTCTGCCGGGGGCGAAGCCACTGCCTTGCGAAGAAATCCGGGCGGAATGGCCGCGGTCAACACCGTGCGATCGTCATGTTGTTGAACTTTCAATCCGTCGAAGAACGCCTTCACATCGGGATCGCTGCCCGGTGTTGAAACCGTTCCCTCCGCTGTATGAAAGAGTTGCAAAAATGTCCCCAGTTGTTCGGTCAGTCGCTGGGCATCGTCTTTACTGCCGGTGAACGCCTCTGCCCGGAAGTGCACACGTCCCAGATAGCGCGCCGACGCCACCACAGTGGCCGGTTTGGTAAACAAAAATGACAAAGCGTTCCGGCTGGGTAAGTTATCCACCGGATCGACTTTGAAGATGGCCCAGCCCAGGCTGGCCAGCGGAACATATTTATAGTAGCGGCGCAGCAATGCCGGTCCGCCGAAGGGAGAAGCAACTTTGCGCGACCGGTCCACGATGCCGCGAATCACCATGGGATCGTCGTGGTTCGATGCCGCCACCGTATCGAAACCAAGGACCGCTACCCGCAAAGTGCGGCCCTCGAGCGGAATGCTGTAAATATCCACCGAGCGGTAATTCTCCACCGAGCCTGAAATCTTGCCCAGGTAAGCGCGCAATCGCTCGCCTTCGATCCTGCCTACAAAAACTTCCGAAAATCGCGGAGGGTCCGGAGTTGCGGGATTGGCATTCTTTTTGACTGCCGGATAGTGGATGGCGAAAGCCGCCTGATCGAGGTCGCGTTCAAACTGAAACCCGGTCGCCTGGATGAACTGCTCGTAATCCGGCTCGTGAGGAACGTCGGGTATCTGCCCGGCGATATTGGCGCGGCGGATCCATTTCAGGTTGACGTAAAAATAACCGTCCGCACCGGGCAGCAGGCGGGCAGGTTCCGGTGGAGCATGCTTGCGCAGCACGACGGCCAGAGCGATGGCAGCGATGACCAGCACCACGCCAAACAGGATGGGAAGTCGACGTCGTATGCGCATGAAATAGACCGTCGCGACGCCAGGCCGGCGACGATCAGGGAGCAGTAATCATAACAGGTTAGATGTAGGCGCGAGCGTCCCGCTCGTGCCGCAGCGGCACCAGCCCAGCGGGATCAAAGACTCGAGACTCCAGAAACGTGGCGGCGGGGCAACTCGTCGAGACCCGACCAAAACTAGGTCCTTGCCGCTCCTGCGCAGGACGCCCGCACGTCATTGCAGCTTGGCGTATTCGGCTTTGGCTTCTTTCAGAATGGGGACATCGGGGTCGGCATCTTTCCACATGGCGAAAAAGTCCTGGTAGGCCGACTTCGCTTTGGCTTTATCCCCCTGCAGAGCGTAGGCCCGCCCCGATCCCAGCCGTGCCAGGGGATAGAGCGGACTGCCCGGGGAGATGCCACGGTGATCCAGAATTTTCTGATACTCGGCAGCGGCCTTGGCTCCATCGTGCAGACGCAGATACGCTTCCCCGCGCACATACATGGGCCAATAGAGAGCTCCGGTTGGCGGCCCGCCAAGTTCGTAAGGGATGGCGGCTTCCAGCGTGGCTATTGCGTCCGCGGCTTGGTCGGCTCTTATCTGATTGGTCGCACGTGCTACGGGCAGCCAGACCGAGTTCAGCATGGTGTCGGTGGGAAATTCCTTTGCCAGCTCTTCAATCAGTTTCTGCGAACCTGCGGTGTCGCCAGCCCGGGCCAGTGTGGCGGAAGCGTTGGTTCGGGCATCGCGATCGTTCGAAGTAGCCAGCGCCTGTAATGCTACTTGCCGGGCGAGCGTCGGATTGCCAATCTCAGCCAGGCAGCTCGCGTCCAGCAGGCGAATCCCTGCGGAGAGCTCCTTGAGGCCGGCATTTTGAGCCAGACTGACCCCCTTGGCGAAGCTTTGCCTCGCACTCTGTATTTTGCCCAAACCGCATTGCGCCTGTCCCGCGATAAGGAGCATGATCGGTTCAACCGATGGACCCTTCCCCAAATCGATTGCTTGCTGCATCCCGGCCTTGTCACCACGAATGAAGGCCATGCCGTACAGAGAAAAGGCATCGGTTGGCGACCCCAGCCCTTGGGCCGTGGCTTGGTCGATCAGCTTTTTGGCTTCGTCGTAGCGACCGAGGCTCTCGTAGGCGTCGGCAAGGTTGGCAAAGGAAAATTTATCCTTGGGGTCGAGGCGCATCGCTTCACTGGCATTGGCGAGCGCCTTCTCCGGCTGTCCCTCCGTTCGGTAAAGCAACGCCAGGTTGTCCCACGGCACGGTCTCGCGCGGATAGGTCTGCTTCCACTGCTCGTAAATCTCCGCGGCCTTATCGATCTCCCCCGTGCCCTCGCTGTAGTAGTGAGCGGAGATATAAAACCTTTCGCGTTCGCTCGCTCGGTCCTTTAATTCAAACGCCTTGCTCAGGTTCTCTTGCTGCTGCTTGGTTTGGTTCAGGTTGCCGTAAACCACGCCCAGAGTCGCGTAGGCCATGGCAAAATTCGGATCGAGTTCGATGGCCCGCTTCAAATGAGGAATGGCTTTCTCATCCTCCAGCTTCTGGTGCTCGGCCTGGCCCAGGGTGAAGGCCTGCAGGGCCTCCAATGAAGATGTCGTCGCCTGCTGCAGCGGCGTGGTGAACTTTTGCACCGAGCCGATGGACTCGCCCAGCTTCTGCCGCAGATCGGATGCCGCCTTATCCAGCGACTTCAGCACCTGCTCCTTGCTCTCCGCTTCGGCCTGCGCGCGTCCCAGTGAATCACCGGATTGCGCATTTACCGCGTTCAGGTCAATGACGTAGTGGCTGCCCAGTCCGGCAATCGAGCCGGTCAGCATCGCCTTTACGCCCTCGCGAACGCAGATCTCACGCGCTACATCGCTGGTCAGGCGCTCATCCGGAGAGCGTCCCATGAAGCGCAGTGCTTCCTGAATTCGCGATTGCGGCAGCACGTTCAGATACGGCGACTGCTCCAGTTGCACTGCCAGTGCCTGCTTCAGTGATCCGTCGAAGACGCTGTCGCCGGTGGTGTTGACGAAGTCGGTCAGCAGGATGGAATCCTTCTCCGTCAACGCATGGGAACGTCGCGAGTAAAAGAAAAATCCGGCGCCGATCGCGACCAACAGCACAGCCAAGGGAACGGCAACCTTCCACCAAGTCTTGGTCCCTGGAGACTCCGCAACTAGCGCGGCGGCGGAAGAAGATACGTGAGCCGGCTGCACATTGCTGCCGGAAGCCGGCCGGGCTGACGCCGAAGATCCTGATCCAGCTGCGAGCGCAAGGCCGGACGGCGACGCCAGAGGCTCCTGCACCGCCGCGACGCTTCCGGAACTGGCGGCCGCCACGGCGCGCCCCGTGTCGGTGTCCCGCTTCAGGCGCTGCAGGTCGGCGCGCATGTCGGCGGCATGCTGGTAACGCAGGTTGCGGTCCTTCTCCAGCGACTTATTAATGATGCGCTCGAGTTCAGAGGGCAGATCCGGATTCAGCCGGATGGGAGGCGTGGGCAGCTTTTCCAGAATCGCATTGAAGATCAGCGCCGAAGTGTCTCCGCGGAAAGGCAGCGTGCCGGTCGACATCTCATACAACACCGCGCCAAAAGAGAAAAGATCGCTACGCGCGTCCAGCTCTTTGCCTTTGGCCTGCTCGGGAGACATGTAAGCCACCGTCCCCATGGTCGAGCCGGGACTGGTCAGGTGGTCTTCGCTCATGGCGGTCGCCTGGGAAAAACCCGCAGCCTCCACACTGCCGCTCACCGCCGTGACCTTGGCCAGTCCGAAATCCAGAATCTTGGCATGACCGCGCTCGGTGACGAAAAGATTGGCCGGCTTGATGTCGCGATGGATGATGCCCTTGGCATGCGCCGCGTCGAGCGCGTCGGCGATCTCGATGGCCAGCGCCAGCAGCGTGTCCAGTTCCATGGGACGCCCGGCGATCATGTGCTTCAAGGTCACGCCGTCGAGATACTCCATGGCGATAAACGCCTTGCCGTTCTCCTCGCCAATGTCGTAAATGGTGCAGATGTTGGGATGGTTCAGCGCCGAAGCCGCCTGCGCCTCGCGCTGAAAACGTCCGAGCGCCTGGGCATTCTTGGCCACTTCATCGGGCAGAAACTTGAGTGCGACAAAGCGGTGCAGCCGGGTGTCTTCGGCTTTGTAAACCACACCCATACCGCCGCCGCCCAGCTTGTCGACAATGCGGTAATGCGAAATGGTCTGCCCGATCATGATTGTGCCAATCCAGAATTGGCGTGAAAAGATGAGGCTGCCATGTTAGGTAAGGCGGAGAAGCAAGTCAACGCAAGCGCGAATTGACCGCAATACCGTAGCGCCGGCGCTACTTTGAAGACCACAGATTAGTTGCTTTTCCTTTTCCTCTTCAGCCACAATACCGAAGCTCGGAGCTGTGCCGTGAGCGATGGTACGTCTTTTTTCGCTGTTCTCCGCCGGCCGCGGAGTTCCTTGCTTCTCTGGCTGGTCGCTCTCTTCCTTCTTCCATCTACGCTTCCTCACTCGGCCCATGCCCAGGACACGGGCTCGAACACGGGCTCCAGTAGCTTGCACGGCAGTGTCATCAATAGCGTCACCCGCGAAGCCATTGGTCACGCCCTCGTGTTTTCTACCGACAACCGATTCGCGACCTTCACCGACGATCAAGGCCACTTTGAATTCCCGCTCCCGCGAATCGAATCCAACCCGAACATCTCGAGAGGTGAATTGGGTTTTAGCCGCGGTTCGATCCAGTTGACGGCCCGCAAACCCGGCTTTCTCGATTACACCTATCCGCAGACTCCTCAATTTCAAGATGGCGTCAACGACGAGGTGACGATCGCCCTCATTCCCGAATCCCTCATCGTCGGCCGCGTGAACCTCCCGTCGGCGAACCAGTCCGACCGCATTACCATAGAGGTCTACAAACGCCAGGTGCGTGACGGACGCCCCTACTGGACGGCGGCTGCGAGTGCGACCTCACGCTCCAACGGGGAGTTTCGCGTCGCCAATCTCGCAGCAGGCACCTACAAGATCTTTACTGACGAACTACTCGACCGCGACCCCCTCACCTTTAACCCTGTCGGCCAGCTCTACGGATATTCGCCCATCTACTATCCGGCGGCCGGCGATTTTGCTTCTGCCTCCCCCGTCATCCTCGAAGCAGGCAAAACTTTTCAGATCGAACTCTCTCCCGTTCTCCGGCCGTATTTCCCAGTCAAAATCGCCATTGCAAACATGGCAGAGGGATCCCCGATGAATGTCTCAGTCGCACTCGAAGGTCACAAGGGTCCGGGATACTCTTTGGGCTCGACCGGAGAACCGGTTATCGAAGGCATGCTACCCAACGGAAACTACAGCGTGGAAGCCACGCTGTGGCAGGGCCCACAGACCGCGACCGGTACCGTGAATATCACGGTAAAAGACGCTCCGCTCACGCACGGATCTATCGCAGTCATTCCCAACGGCTCGATTCCGGTGACCATCAAAGATGAAATAAGCGCCAATCCCCACCAGTCCATGGGGTCTTTCACGAACGGACGATTCTCTCGCGATCAACCGGCAAACGTCTCCCTCCAGCCGGCTGACGACTTCGATTCGCAGGGGTTCGCTCTTCGCCCACCGCGCAAGCCCAACGACAACGATCTCGTGCTGGAGAGCGTCCGGCCGGGCCGCTATTGGCTTACCGTAGAGCCCTACAGCGGATATGTCGCCTCAGCTGTAGCGGGCAGCGTGGATTTATTGCGCCAGCCACTCGTAGTCGGTCCCGGCGGCGCGAGTCTTCCCGTCGAGATCGTGCTGCGGGATGACGGCGCTACCGTCGAAGGGATGGTCGAAGGCATGCCTCCGGCCCCGGCGGTCGTGCGCGGCGGTGCGACCGTTGGCGGCGCAACGATGATCGGCCGCCTCCAAGTGCCTGAAGGGCCCTACGTCTACTGCATCCCGCTGCCCGACTCTGCGGGCCGCTTCATGGTAAGCAGGGTTTCTTCCGAAGGGAACTTTCAGTTCCAGCAAATATCTCCAGGCGTTTATCGCGTTCTCGCCTTCGACCGCCAGCAGGGGGAACTCGAATATCACAATGCGGAAGCCATGAGCGTCTACGAAGGCAAAGGGCCGGTCGTTCGCCTGGTCGCGGGGCAGACCGAGCAGGTGCGCGTGGCCTTGATCACGACCAAGGAGTGAATGCCAGGATGTGGCAAATTCAATCTCGCCTTCTGACTTTGCCAGTAGCGCTCTGCATGGTCTTTGCCGGGGCCACTCATCTCCTCGCGCAAACGCCTCCTCAACTGCCCGTTGGAAACAGCGGCCGTTTCCGCGTTGCCGGCATCATCGTCAGCGCCAGCGAGGGTCATCCGCTTTCCCACGCTCGTGTTTCCCTGCAGGACGTCAAGGACCGCCAAAACCAGATTTTCATGATTACCGGCGACGACGGCCATTTTGAATTCGCGAACCTCCATGCCGGAAAATATTCTCTGGTGGGCGCCAAGCGTGGATATATCAGCGCCGCTTACGACGAACACGAGCAGTTCTCCACTGCCATCGTGACCGGTGCCGGGGTGGACACGGAGAACCTTACTCTGCGTCTTGTTCCTACAGCCGTTGTCACCGGCCACGTCTTCGACGAATCAGGGGAACCAGTACGCGGCGCCGCCGTCACGCTCTGGCGCGATGACCACAGCTCCGGCATCAGCCGCACCGTGCGCGCTGGCGCCGACGGGTCGGACGATCAGGGATCTTTCGAATTCGCTCCACTGAATGCCGGCACCTACTTCGTTTCCGTGACCGCCAAGCCGTGGTATGCGGTACACCCGCCCTCGATTCGTCCAACGGGCACTCCCGATGCTCCCACCGCCGTCGATCGTTCGCTTGACGTCGTTTACCTGCCCACGTATTACGCGGGGGCAACCGAAGTCGAAGACGCCTCTCCCATCCTCATCCGGGGCGGCGACCATTTCGATCTCGATCTCCATTTGAACCCCGTGCCCGCTTTGCACGTGCTCCTGCGTATTCCGTCGCCCGAAGGCGGACAGGGCTTCCAAATGCCCACGCTCTTCAAGCGCGACTTCGAAGGCCCGCAGCAAGCCATCCAGCCCGAGGTGCAGATGCCGGCACCCGGTGTGGTTGAGATCACCGCCGCTCCCGGCAAATACGAGTTGCGCATGCCGCCACAGAACAACGAGCCCGGAAAGAGCAGCGAAGTCGAAATCACCCAGGACAATCAGGAACTCGACACCTCCGCCGGCCAATCCGTGAGTAGCATCTCCGCGAAGGTCGAAGTGATTGGCGAAACTGCGTTCCCCCCGCAAATGGCGTTCGGGCTCCGCGACGCGCAGCGCCGCATCGTCGCCCGGGGAGAAGCGAACCCCAGTCACGAAGTAACATTTACAGACGTTGTGCCGGGCAACTACCAGGTGGTTGTCGGGGCCGCGTCCCGCGCATATTCAGTTATTTCCATGATGGTGAATGGCTCACAGGTTTCGGGCCACTCACTGGCCGTTCCCGCGGGGGTGAACCTGGTTCTCTCTTTGTCGGTCGCCGGAGGCACAGGTGACATAAATGGCATCGCGCTGCGCGCTGGCAAAGGGGCTGCCGGAGCCATGGTCGTCCTGGTTCCGAAGAATCCCGAGGCAAACCATGAACTCTTCCGCCGGGACCAGAGCGACCTCGACGGCACCTTCACGTTCCGCAGTGTGATTCCAGGTGCTTACACGGCGATCGCCATCGAAAACGGATGGGACCTGGACTGGTCGAAGCCCGCTGTCCTCTTGCGGTACGTTGCTCACGGCCAAAACATTTTGATCGGCGGCCCTCGAACCGCTATCCAGCTTCCAAATCCGATCGAAGTTCAGTCGAAATAATGAGCGGAAACCGCTTCAAGCCCATTCGTGGAGTTGCTGCCACAGCAGTTTAGGAAGCTTCTCGCAAGCGTTTTGCGAGTTCGTGATTGACCCCCGTCCCGGCGAAAAACCCAACCTTGGCCGGCCTCGGAACCCCTAGGGCGAGCTACAGCTTTGTGCCTGCGGAACTACCCCGCCCACCCGATGGGCCCGGGGCGCAATCACCATTAACCTGACATCGAGACACGCAGGCATACTGCGCGCGACCGTAACGTCTGCAACAACTTCACGTGGACACTGTGAATGCTCCATGTGTCCATTTTCTCCACTTCGGTGGCCAATGAACCACGAGACGACGCCAGTGCCGACCTTGTTCACCCCGGGGAAGGCACGTGGCTCACGTATTGTGCTCATCGATTTTCTTCGCGGCCTTTGCCTTTTGGTGATGACGGTCGACCACCTGCCGGAAACCTTGATACAGAAGTTTACGTGGCAAGGTCTCGGGTTTTTCTCGGCCGCTGAATGCTTCGTGTTTTTGTCGGGACTGGTGGCCGGCCGAGTGTACGGCCGGGTCGCGGTCACCCGGGGATTCAAGGTATTGCGGCAGTTCGCACTCCGGCGAGCAGCCATTCTTTACCTTACCAATGCAGTATTGATGACCTTCATGATCTTCGCCGCCAGGGCGGAACTAGTGACACTGGGTCGTGGGTTTTATCCCGCCTGGTCTCTGTGGAGCAAGTTCATGCTCTTCATTGCGTCCCCAATCAACGCCGATATCCTGCGCATGTATTGCATCTTCGTCCTTCTGCTCCCGGCTGTGATTTGGGCATTGATGAATGATCGGATCTATTCCCTGATGGCGATAAGCGGAGGTCTGTGGCTGGCAGCGTCACTGGGATACGGGATGACCGCATTGCCAGACGGCACCGGCTATTTCGACCTCATGTCCTGGCAGTTGTTGTTCGTTGCCGGAATATATTTCGGGTCTTCCCCGCTGCCGAACCTGAAGAGGCTGAGCACATCGTCCATCTGGACGACTACTTGCCTTGCAGTCGCAAGCACGTTTTTCGTGGTGCGCCACTGGCATTTGTTGACCGGGCAAGATTTGCCTCTGTATTTTGAATGGCTCTTCCACTGGAAACGCACACTGCCCCTGGGGTGCCTGCTTGATTTCGTGGCGTTCTCCGCTGTCGTCTATCGTTTCCGCGGTCCCCTCACTGCGATGGCGGGAACCGCGCCGGGTAAGGCAATTGCGTTTCTGGGTCAGCACTCGCTGCAAGTATTCGTATGGAGCATCGCGGTAACCATGCTGGCGAGCGGGGCGGAAAATCAATGGATCGAGCCATCTCCTGACTACTATCCAGTGGTGACGACCGGATTGATTCTTGCCAGTTGCTTTTTACCCGGCTGGTTGCACGCTCAATGGCAAATGCGGCACCACGGGATGTCCGACTCGCTTCTGCGGAAGCGATGGGTAAACGCCCAAAACTGAGAACCCGCAATTAACATCTGGGGACAGCCCGCCAACGCCTACCAGTTAGTGATCGAACCATCCGGACGGAAGTAGGTTTGGGCGCGGGCCGTGACCGGTTCCGTGATTTCTGCAATTTGCGTCAGTTGCTTGAAGTCCAGTTCAACTCCCAGGCCTGCCCGCTCGTTGGGATAGAGCTTCCCATTCTTGAAGTCGAGACATACCGGCAGGTGGGGCAAGGTTCGTCCTTCGTAGTTGTATTCCATGAGCACCGGCCCCGGGAAAGTTCCCAAGCTATTGACCAGCGCCGCAGTCGCGATGGGTCCGGTGAAATGCGGAACGATGCCGACGAAATGAGTCTCGCAGATGGCGGCAATCTTCATCATCTCCGTAATGCCGCCGACATTGGGCAGGGTGGCGCGGACAAAATCAATGTCGTGATCTTCGACGAGTTTGTTGAAGTCCCACCGGTTGCCCCACTCTTCGCCCGCTGCCAGAGGAACATTCACTTTCTTGCGCAAGATCGGAATATCTTGCAGAAAGGCCTCGGTGCGAACCGGGTCTTCGACGAAAAACGGAGCCAGGTCCTCGATCAGGTTGCAGCCGCGAATGGCATCGTCGAGGTCGAAGCGCTGGTGAAAATCGATCAGCCAGTCGCCGTCTTTGCCGACGCCTTCTCTCGCCTGCGTGCATTCATCGCGCAGATGGGTCACTCGCTCCCGGGTGTTGTAAGTGGTGTTGGCGGGAAGGTCCATGGCGCCGAAGCGGAAGGCTCGATAGCCGGCCTCGACGGTGGCGTGGGCGCGCTCTTTAATATTCATTCCCGGCGTGATGCCCGGGATAATGCCGGCGGTGTTGTAACACTCACAATAGTTGCGCACCATGCCGCCAAGTAGCTGATGCACCGGCAGACCCTGGACTTTTCCTTTGATGTCCCACAACGCCAGATCGAGCGCGCCGATGGCGTGGGTCTTCTCGCGCCCTGGGGGATAGAAGAAAGCCCGGTTCATGTCCTGCCAGAGCATTTCAATATGCTGCGGATCGCGGCCGATCAATCGGCCCGCCGACTGCGCCAGCATGTCCTTCGATCCGCCTTCGCCGATGCCGGTGATCCCGCCATCAGTCTCGATGGTGACCACCACATCGCTCTGATTGAACAGCGGGTTGGGACTAGGCGGCAGGTAGGCCCGGACCCGCGTGATCTTCATTTTCGGAAGCGCGGCAAAAGCAGGCAGAGGGCCGACGGCACCGGCGATGGCTGCGGCCGCTAAAGAACTGAGAAAGGTCCGTCTATTCATTCTGCGCCCGATGTGATGCTGGCTAAGAGATTAGAAGGCGCCATGTTAGGTTGGGTCACAAAGCAAGTCAACGCGAGGCAGCGATACCTATAGCGACGGGTGACGCATTCTGCTCGAACAAGTGCGTAAAATCAGTCGCACAGTCGCTGCCTGAGAGGAAAGCTCTGTGATCGTCATGATGGCAGGCCTGCCGGGAACGGGCAAGAGCACACTGGCGCGAGCAATCGCGCAGCGCCTTCCGGGCGCGGTTCTCGATAAGGACTCAATTCGAGCGTCGCTCTTCGAACCCACCCATGTCGAGTATTCGCTATCGCAGGATGATTTCTGTGGGGAAATCATGCTGCAAACTAGCCGCCTATCTGCTGTCTAGACATTCTGCACTCCACGTTCTGTTGGATGGCCGCACCTTCTCGCGGCGGTACCAGCGCGATCGGGTGATCGAGTTCAGCTCTCAGGTGGGAACCACCTGGGCCACGCTGGAGTGCGTCTGCTCAGAGGCGACCGCATTGAGACGCATCGCGGAAGCGACGGTGGCAAACAATCATTTAGCCGCGAATCGCGGGCCAGAGCTCTATCGCGCAATCCGAGTTGCATGGGAGCCGATCGACCATGCCAAACTCGTTATCAACACCGATGAAAGCCTGGAATCATGGGTCGATCGAGCGGTACAGTATCTGACTGCGCAGACGTGTGGTCCTTAGCACGGAGGCTCGCAGCCTCGTGTTGTAAACCGGACGGGGCCCACCGAAGTCAGCAGGTGGCTTGAGTGGGATATCCCAATATCTCCCCAGCTCTGTCGTCCTGCCGAAGCGGCCAGCTGTCGAACGGCCCATTCAAGCCACAACCGGGCTAGAATGGGCCGCCCGTCCCGGGCTGACTCTCACACAAAGGAATTTGGGTAGTTCTCATGGTTACTCAAAAACTAGTGCTTTTGTCCTGCAAAGGTAAACCTGCCGCACGTTCATACAGTTTTCAGGGGGCTAAGGGTCCAGCAATCCTGCTGATGGCGGTGGCAGCATTGGTGCTTGGACCCGCAGCCATGCAGGCTCAGGTGCCGGCCGATCAGCTGGCCAAGCCGCCAGCCGACGCACAGGCATACACAGTTCTGTCGACTGCAGGCACCCATGGGAAGGCAACCATCTGGACCGCCGCCGACGGCAGCAATATGTCACGCGAGAGCATCCTTCTGCGCGGGCAGGTGTGGGAAGTCGATCAGAGCGTCAAGCTCGGCCGTGATGGAATGCCGTCGACGTGGGTTGTGCGGGGCGTCACTCCCCAGGGCGACGCCGCGGAAACCTTTGAGATCAGCGCCGGCACAGCTTCCTGGAAGAGTCCAGTTGACGCCGGGAACCACCGCTATACCTCGCCCGCTTTCTATGTTTCTCAAGGAGGTACCTATTCCGGCAGCCTACAGCTTTTCATTGAAGCTCTGCTGACGTCGCCGAACCGATCGATGTTGTTGTTGCCCGGCGGCCGCGCACATGCCGAGCGACTGACGGACGTTGTCGTTGGAGAAGGCGCCATGAAGAAAACCGTCACATCCTGGGCGGTTACCGGCATCTTCCCGTCACCCATTCCGGTGTGGACGACCGCGCAGGGCAAGTTTTTCGGCTTCGTAGGCCCCTTAGCGATCCTTCCCATCGGTTACGAAGCTGCGCTCGAGATGCTGAATAATGCCCAGGACAATGCTCTTGCGGCTCGCAGTCCGGCGCTGGTGAAAGCACTTTTGAAAACACCCGAGGGGCCGGTGGCTTTCACCCATGTCCGTGCTTTCGTCGACGGTACGCACTTTGCGGAAGACCAGACGGTTGTGGTCGACCATGGATCAATTGCTCAGGTCGGTCCCGCCAGTTCGACGCCAGCTCCGAAAGGCGCCCAGGTATTCGATAGTGTCGGCAAGACGCTCGTACCCGGCCTTTGGGATTCCCACATGCATGTCGGGGACGATTCCACGGGTCCCTTCTTGCTCTCCCTCGGAATTACTTCGGCCCGCGACCCTGGCAACAACACCGCGTTGACGCTGGCTCGCGCCGAGCGCCGGGCCAAGGGCGAGCTGCTGTCTCCTAAGATCTACCCCTCGATGTTGATCGATGGCAAGGGACCCAATAGCGCCCAGTCCGGCACCGTCGTTACCTCGTCGCAGGAAGCCATCGCCGCGGTACAGCGCGCAAAAGCCGACGGCTTCACCGGCATCAAGTTCTACGGCACTTACAATCCTGAGTGGGTGGCTCCGGCGGCGGCAGAAGCACATCGGTTGGGCCTTCACGTACACGGTCATGTCCCGGCTGGCATGCGCCCGTCCCAGGCGATCGCCGCAGGATACGACGAACTGACCCACATCTACTTTGTGATGATGGAGGCTATGCCTGATTCCGTAGTCGCCACTTCGAACGGGATGAACCGTTTTGAAGGCACCGGCCGTTACGCCAAGGACGTAGATCTCAAAGCGCCACCCATAAAGTCTCTCATCGCCATGATGGCCACGCGCAAAACCGCATCCGATCCAACCCTGGTTGTAGCGGAGTCGTTGTTCGTACCGGAGAACGGCGACCTGTCTCCTGCATACGCGCCCTACGTCGGCACGCTGCCCCCAGCGACCGAGCGAGGCTTTCGCGAGGGTGGCCTCGCCGTGCCAAAAGACTTAACCCGCGACGACTATCGCAAGAGCTTCGCTAAACTCTCAGCACTGGTCACACTGATGCACAATGCGGGCGTCCCGATCGTTGCCGGCACCGACGGCACGGGGCTGGAACTTGTGCGTGAACTTGAACTTTATGTCGCTGCCGGATTCAGCCCATCAGAAGCCCTGGCAACGGCAACGATTGCTCCGGCGCAGCTCGTCGGCGTCGACAAAACCACCGGCTCGATCGCCGTAGGGAAGGCGGCCGATCTGGTGCTCGTCGAAGGCGATCCTTCGCGAAAGATCGGCGATCTCAGGAACACTCGCACCGTGATGATGGGCGGCAGGCTGATGGATGCCGACGCACTACGTGAAGCGAGCGGTTTCTCAGGAAGACCAAAGTCGGCGGAGTGAAGTAGGGATGCAGCTGGCTGACGCTCACGCCGTGCCATGCACGGAAAGCGCCCGCGAAAGTGTGTTCAGTGTCTAGCTACGTGGGGTCTAATACCTCGACGTGTGCATCTTTCGTCCCGTCATGCTCTCACCTCGTCAACGCCAGAAAGCGCCGTGCACGTTCCGCTCGAATCAGTTTCGTTTCCCGACATACCAGGGCGCGCTCACCGTAAAGATCCGTTCATTGCCGCGGGCGAGCAACACCCACTCCAGAAGCCGGCCACGTTGATTGTGGAGAAAGTATTCGTACCATTTGTCTTCCACCAACTCCGGTATGACCACGATAATGTTGCGGTCAGGATGCGCTTTTGAAAGATCGAGAATGTATTGCACGACAGGAACAATGATGAAGCGATAGGGCGATGGCAGAACGTGGAGCCGGGGCGGCTCTTTTCCCTGTGCGCGGAAAGGCCGCTCGACGTAGTGCTCCCAATCGTCGTGCAGCAGCTCGGAATGCTGGCCAGGCTCGACGTGCAGGGCGATCACTTCGGGCGAAAGCCGGGCGGCAAATTCAATTCCCTGGCGGGTGATGTTGCTCCAACGGTCAATGGTGATGACTGCAATCGGTTGCTGGTTGAGACCGGCCACGTTAACTGGAATCTTGCAGCCGGTCAGGAGATTCACGTAGTGGTAGTGGCGGCGAACCAGGGCGAACAGGACAATCGCCAAGGGAATGAAAAGCAGCGTAATCCAGGCGCCTTCCGCAAATTTTGCCACCAGCACGACCAGCGTGGTGATGCCGGTGACGAGGGCTCCGAGTCCGTTAACCAGTGCGCTCCTGACCCAACCGGGCCCGCGATCTTTCCACCAGTGCACCACCATGCCGGATTGCGAAAGCGTAAAGGCCAGAAAGGCGCCGACCGCGTACAGC
The DNA here is from genome assembly GCA_963816865.1 of Terriglobia bacterium. Lineage (GTDB taxonomy): Bacteria > Acidobacteriota > Terriglobia > Terriglobales > Acidobacteriaceae > JAIQFF01. Next base: position 13,548 of record CAWFMU010000003.1, on the reverse strand, counting down.
GGGATCAGCCGGTCGGTGACCCCTCCGAAGAGAATGAGAACGCCACCACAGAGCACTGCCAGTACAACGATGCCGTAGGTGTAGACCAGCCGCCGTCCCCGATATCCAAAGGCGTGCGGGAGGTAGTTGTTTTGCGCAATCGCGCGGCAGAGGCGCGGAAAATCGGCGAAAGCAGTGTTGGCGGATAGCGAGAGAACCACAAGAATCGAGCCGATCGTCAGGTAGTAGAAAAAGCCCTTGCCGAAAACCGCGGCCGAAAGCATGGAGAGAACGCTCTGATAGCCAGGCTGCCCGGGAACAGTGGCGGCGATTCCGTAAGCCCTGACCAGAAGTGAAATTCCCGCCAGCAGCACGGCCAGAAGAAAAATAATTACGGTCAGAGTGCGCTGGGCATTTTTGACGGTGGGCTCACGGAAGGCCTTCACCCCGTTGCTGACCGCCTCCACGCCCGTCAATGCCGTGCAACCGCTGGCAAAGACTTTCAGTAGCAGCCAGTAACTGACGGCTTGCATCATGGGGGGCGGAGGCGGAAGAGAAACGGCTGGCGTGGGATGCCCTCCGCTGAGCAGCACCCGGACCGCGCCGCCGATGATGGTGATGAGAATCGTGCCGACAAAAAGATAGGTGGGAATTGCGAAAGCCGTGCCCGCTTCGCGCACGCCGCGCAGATTGAGTATGGTGATGACGATCAGGATGCCAACGCACAGCGAAACCATGTGCGGCAACAACGACGGAAGCGCCGAAACCAAAGCACCCACTCCCGCCGAAATGCCGACGGCTGCGGTAAGAATGTAATCGGCCAGCAGAGCCGCCGCGGCCAACAGACCGGCAGGCGCGCCCAGATTGAACCGGGCAACAGTATAGGAGCCGCCTCCGGATGGATAAGCGGCAATGGTCTGGCGATAGGAAAAATAAACGATCACCAGCAACGTGATGATCGCAGCACTGATGGGAACGATGTAGCGAACGCCCAACAGTCCCAGGGGAAGGAGCAGGCTGAGGGCCGCTTCCGGACCGTAGGCAGCGGAACTAAGCCCGTCGAGACCAAAGATTGGAACACCCTGCGCCGGACCGATCTGCTCCGCCCGCTCGTCGCTCGTCCTGATGGGCTTGCCGACAACAACATCAAGGATGTTCATGAGCGCTGCTGTCCGAAGAACGATTTATGCCGGCGCTAAGTTTGGCCTGCGATCGGAGAGTTCCGCAAAAAGAAGCAAGATAACATCGCCCGGATCCTGATTTTATGAATCCTTGGTAAAACCGGGGCTCCCACTCTGAGGCTGGCACTTATGCGCGTTGAACTGCTGTTGGAGCACAGCCTGCGCCCGCGCCTGCTGGCCCGCCGGTTGATGTTCTGCCTGGAACTGCACCCGGCAGCTCTCGCAGACTCCAATGACGGGAACATTCTTGACGCGCTTGACGATACGAAGATTGCGCTTAGGCATAGCTACAGTCTCCCACAATTTGCTGATTTGACAATGCACCGTATCTGACCAGACTTGGCGCCGGATCACCGAGCAAGTTCTGATATATCCACACAACGAACACGTTTTGCTACTCATTCACAGTCGGCTCTCTGCTAGACTCCGCCTAACGGAGGAGTTAGCCAGAATGCCTAGCGTCCTCGTTGTCCCTGTCTACGTGGAGATCCCCGATGGAGTTGACCGAGCCGTAATGGCACTCGAATCGCACCTTCGTCGGGCCGGATACGTTTTTCAAACTGGCCAGCCGTTCCCCGATCCTTCGGGAAAGGACAATACGGCGCACCTCGATAACGGGTGCACAAGCTCGATCGCCGATGACCAAGTCGGAACGCGAATATCTTCTTGAATTGAGAGACCGGAATATTTGCCCGAACTGTGGCAAGGAAATTCCCCCGGATACCCGCATATCGTACGGGGCGGGCGCGTTTTGCAGTCTGGAGTGTGTTGCCGAGTACAATAAACGGGACCTCCTCGACCGAGCGAAGAAAATACAGGATCTAGCCGACAGGCATCGAAATTCATGATTTTCCGGGGGTAATGCGTGGAGTCGCTGTTCCAAGAGCGAGGTGAGTACGAGGGGGGCAAAGGGATTTTGCCTGCGCAGGAGATAAAAGAGTTTATACGGCTCGGTCGCATTCGTTCGACCGTCGATATCGATCCCAAGCAAATTCAACCGGCTAGTATCGATCTTAGATTAGGCCCGGAGGCGCTCCGAGTTCAGGCGAGTTTTCTCCCTGGCCAGTCATCCACGCTTCTCACTAAGGCTCAGAACTTACTCGTCAACAGGATTGATCTGACGCAACCGGGTGGGGCTCTTTTCGAACCAAACATCGTTTACATAGTGCCGCTGACCGAGGGCCTTGCTCTGCCGCCAGATGTACGAGGCATAGCTAACCCCAAGAGCACCACCGGGCGGCTAGATATTTTTACTCGACTCATCACCGAGTCCGGAGACGAGTTCGACCGCGTTCCGAAGGGATATTCGGGAGAGCTGTATGTCGAGATTGTGTCCCGGACGTTCCCCGTTCGTCTCCGGAGAGGAATGACGCTTAATCAACTTCGGTTTGTACGAGGGAACCCGGCCCCAGCGGGGGATGCTAGGTTGAGGGAACTGGCGAAAGAGGACTTGCGCGTCGCGGCTGAAGAAGGGGACCCGGGTCAGGCCGCCATCAGTCGCGGTTGGCCGATTACGGTCGATCTTCAGGGGAATGGTTCTAACATTGTCGGGTATAAAGCGAAAAGACACACTCGCCCGGTGGAACTCGAGAGAGTCAATCATTATGAAGTGTCTGAGTTTTGGGAAACGATCACCCGCCCTGATTCTGGATACATCATCCTCGAGCCAGGGGGCTTCTATATTTTGGCATCCAAGAGACGAGTGCGGGTTCCGCCCGACCACGCAGCGGAAATGGTGCCGTACGACCCAGCGATGGGAGAGTTTCGAGTGCACTATGCCGGGTTCTTTGATCCCGGGTTCGGCTACGGCGCCGAAGGAGAAATCGGCGGTACTAGGGCAGTCCTTGAGGTGAGAGCATACGAGATGCCGATATTGTTAGAACACGACCAATTGGTTGGCAGGCTTCTGTATTACAGAATGGCAGAGAGACCCGAGACCGTTTATGGTCTGAAAATAGGCTCATCCTACCAGCAACAAGGCCTTTCTCTGGCGAAGCAATTCAAGCGCGAACCTTATGCCGCGACCGATGCCGAAGTTCCGAGGATAGCTGTCTTGCAGGCGGAACTTGCCGGATGACTGCCGTGCAGTCCGGTTCTAGGCTTGGGCGCTTCCGCTTGCACGCAAAATGCCGTTATGGTAACTTTTAGAATTGTCCCGGACATCAGGAAGGGATCAGTGGGTGTCTTGTCCCCAAAAAGGGAGAGCCCCGATCTAAGACCTGCTGGCGTAGCTCAGTTGGTAGAGCATCTGATTTGTAATCAGAGGGTCAGGGGTTCAAATCCCTTCGCCAGCTCCAGCATTGGTTCCGGAAGGCAGGATATTCGGCGCGGCGGCGGCTTGACAGAGTTTTCCAACAGCACTCCATAAGGAATTTTCCAAGTGTGGTGTTTGCGTGCGAGGGTATATTCGCGCGCTTTTCTGTTCTTCACTTTTTCGATGGTTTCGAATCCGTGGTTTCGAATCCGGGTTTTCAAATCGAAGAGTCCGTCTGAACGATCTTCCGTAGCGTGGATGTCTGCGAGGAATGCCGGATAAGCAGGTAAGGCCGAACTGTTCTGCAGTTCTGCACAGGTGGGTGAGTGGTTAAAGCCAGCAGACTGTAAATCTGCCCCTCCTCGGAGGTACGAAGGTTCGAATCCTTCCCTGTGCACCAGAGACTTGAATGAATCGTCTCTACTTGGCGCTGGCCGCGTTCGTCGTTCTGGGAGTGTTGGCGTGGACGACGCTGAGCGATCCGCGAATGCGTTTCGCTACGCTGGCGGTCCTGGCGATGTTCGCGCTGAAGACCTGGCTGCGGCGCAACGACGTGATGCACCCGGATGGTGAAGGTGAAGGCGAAAGCGATACCGAGTTAGGCATCAAACCGTCGCCGGCAGATGATATTGCCAAGAGCTGACGGCTGATAGCTGATGGCTGGGTTTGCCGATGTTGAGGCGTTTTGCGGGCGTGAGCGAAGCGGGAGCCCGCAGCCGAAATCCCGAGCGTGGTTTGCGAGGGATCTCGAGCCTTCGAGCTGACGCGAAGGGATAGGCATTTGCCGATGTAGCTCAGTTGGTAGAGCACTCCCTTGGTAAGGGAGAGGTCACCAGTTCAATCCTGGTCATCGGCTCCACGAAATTGGGTCATAAAGTTGAGATTGGAAATCGGCGGTCGGGACCAGGGGCTGTTGCTGAGGTCTGACGGCTGATAGCTGATGGCTGGGTTTAGAACGCGGGAGTAACTCAGTGGTAGAGTCACAGCCTTCCAAGCTGTTGGTCGCGGGTTCGATTCCCGTCTCCCGCTCCAGAGTTTTCTGACGCAGGTGCACATTGATGATGGTGAGCTTTCAGCCAACTGTCATACGGGTTGAGAAGGAAAAAGAGTTCGATGAACTGAGAGGCGCAATCAATCGCGCTCTGGGCCCAGAAAGAGTCGGGAAATTCCTCAAGCGGGTGCGCCGAAGCGGCGCCAGGATACGCGAACTGGAAGTAATTTTGGCCAGAGGCGTATTTGAAAAAGTTGATGATACGCTGGCGAAATTGGGAGCGCAGAAGCTGTACCAGGCGCTGACCGTTTCCGACCAGGCGCAGATGCGAGAGTTTTATTTGTCGCGAGTGGAAGAAGTAGAGCCCACGCTGCGGACAAAGTTTCAGCAGCTGTATCGCTATTACTGACGGAAGGAAACAGCGAGCGAGATATGGCGAAAGAGAAATTTGAACGAAATAAGCCGCACTGCAACGTAGGGACGATTGGTCACATTGACCATGGCAAGACCACGTTGACGGCGGCCATCACCAAGGTGTTGTCCAAGCACAACCCGAAGATCCAGTTCCGGTCGTTTGACTCGATTGATAACGCGCCGGAAGAAAAGGCGCGCGGCATCACCATTGCCACGGCGCACGTGGAGTACGAGACGGCGAACCGGCATTACGCGCACGTCGATTGCCCCGGCCACGCCGACTACATCAAGAACATGATCACGGGCGCGGCCCAGATGGATGGCGCGATTCTCGTGGTGGCGGCGACCGATGGTCCGATGCCGCAGACGCGGGAACACGTTCTGTTGGCGCGGCAGGTGGGTGTGCCTTACATCGTAGTCGCGCTGAACAAGTGCGATGCGGTGGATGATCCCGAACTGCTCGACCTGGTCGAACTCGAAGTGCGCGAGTTGCTGAAGACGTATCAGTTTCCGGGCGACGATGTGCCGGTAGTACGGCTGTCGGCGCTGGGCGCGCTGAACGGGGAAGCCAAGTGGGAAAAGCAGGTGGATGAGTTGATGGCGGCGGTGGACAAAGCCATACCGCAGCCGGCGCGCGAGCTGGACAAGCCGTTCCTGATGCCGATCGAAGATATTTTCTCCATCTCGGGCCGCGGAACTGTGGTCACCGGACGAATTGAGCGCGGCAAGGTGAAAGTAGGCGAGGAAGTAGAAATCGTCGGCTTCCGCGACACGCGCAAGACGGTTGTGACCGGCGTCGAAATGTTCAAAAAGCAGCTCGACGAAGGACTGGCGGGCGACAATGCCGGCCTGCTGCTGCGCGGCATTGCGAAAGAAGATGTGGAACGCGGCATGGTGCTGGCGAAGGGCGGATCGATCACGCCGCACACCAAGTTCAAAGCCGAAGTCTACATCCTGACCAAAGAAGAAGGCGGACGGCATACTCCGTTCTTCAAGGGCTACCGGCCGCAGTTCTACTTGCGGACGACGGATGTGACGGGAGTAGCGGAGTTGCCGGCGGCGACGGAGATGGTGATGCCGGGCGACAACGTGCAGCTGGTGATCGAGCTGATCACGCCGGTGGCGATGGAAAAGGGCTTACGGTTTGCTATTCGCGAAGGCGGACACACGGTAGGCGCGGGAACCATCAGCGAGATTATTCAGTAAGTTTGCGTGGCAACGATCTGAGGATAACAACCAGTAGTCAGTTTCTGGTTCTCAGTTCTCAGATGGATTGAGCTAGAAGCTAAGAGCTAGAAGCTAGGAGCTGTTTTATGCCCCGAGAGATCATTACCTTGCAGTGCGGCGATTGCAAAGAGCGGAACTATTCGACCACCAAGAACCGGAAGACCATGACGGAGCGCCTGGAGCTGAAAAAGTTCTGCCGCATCTGCCGCAAGCACACGCCGCATAAGGAAGTGAAATAATTGAGTAATTGGGAAATTTGTAATTGTGTAATTGAAAAGCACGGCGTGCGGGTTTCAATTTCCAAATTACACAATTACCAAATTACCCGATGAATTCAGGGGCGTAAGCTCAACGGTTAAACTGTCGGTCTCCAAAACCGAACTTGGGGGTTCGAATCCCTCCGCCCCTGCCAGAGTTTGAGGGAAGACAAGGTCAGGACGTGATGGGAGTCGAGACGAAGAAGATGGGAAATTCAATCGTAGCAGCCGGTGGCAGTTTCGGCGACCGCCTCAAGTCCTGGCCGGAGCGGATCAAGACTTTCTATAACGACGTGCGCACCGAAATGAAGAAGGTGACCGCACCCTCGTTTAAAGAAGTCCGGGCTACGACGGCGGTGGTGATTGTCACCGTTTTTCTGTTTGCGGCGTATTTCTGGGCAGTGGACCTCGTGATCGGGCACGGGATTGACTCGGTGTTCCGCTATTTCGGGCATCACTGAGTTCAGGAAGGAACCGAAGTGTTGGAAACGACGAGTACAGAGACATCTATGCAGGACGAAGAAAAAAACGAGGCCGGGACGGGCGGAGAAAGTATTTCGCCGGACGCTGCCGGCGCGCTCGAACCGCCACGCAATCCCAACATGAAGTGGTACATCATCCACTCCTATTCGGGATTTGAGCGCAAGGTGAAGGAATCGCTGGAGTCGCGGGTCCAGGCCTTCGGATTGCAGGAAAGAATCGGCAAAGTGCTGATCCCAACCGAAGCAGTCACTGAAGTCCGCAACGGCAAGAAATACACCGTCGAGCGAATGTTTTATCCCGGGTACGTGCTGGTCGAAATGGACATGGATGACCACGTCTGGCACGTGGTGAAGTCCACGCCGCGGGTTACGGGATTTGTCGGCACCGGGCAGCAGCCTACACCGCTCTCCGAGGAAGAAGTCCAGCACATCGTCTATCGCGTGGGCGAGGCCAAGGACAAGCCCAAGCTCAAGGTCAAGTTTGAAAAGGGCGAGACCGTGCGAGTCACCGAAGGTCCGTTCGCGAGCTTTGCCGGGGTTGTGGACGACGTGAACGAAGACCGCGAGACCTTGAAGGTGATGGTCACGATTTTCGGGCGGTCGACGCCGGTGGAATTGGAATTTAATCAGGTGGAGAAAGTGGCATAGCAGCAGTTTCCGGTTTCTGGTTTCTGGTTTCTGGAAGGCGAAGAGAGATTATGGCTAAGAAGGCGACAGGTTCGGTAAAGCTTCAAATCGCGGCGGGTAAGGCGACACCCGCGCCTCCGGTAGGTCCGGCGCTGGGGCAGGCGCAGATCAACATCATGGAGTTTTGCAAGCAGTTCAACGCCCGCACCGGGGCCAAGGAATTGGAAGGGCTGATCATCCCGGTTGTGGTGACGGTTTACAGCGATCGTACGTTTACCTTTATTACCAAGACTCCGCCGGCTTCGATTCTGCTCAAGCGCGCGGCGGGGATCGCCAAGGGATCGGGCGCACCCAATAAAGACAAAGTGGGAAAAGTTACGGCCAAGCAGGTGGAAGACATCGCGCGGCAGAAGATGCCCGACTTGAATGCGGCTTCGGTCGAATCGGCGATGAAGAGCGTGCGCGGAACCGCTCGCTCGATGGGCATTGAAGTGGTCGGGTAGAGATTGAGTAATTGGGAAATTTTGGTAATTGAGTAATTGAAAATCTTGGCAGTGCCGGTTTTCAAATTACAAAATTACTCAATTACACAATTACCAAATTAGTCGTCGTTCACTACGGTCCACTCGAGCATTGGTGGACGGTGGGAGACAGGAAAAGCGAATGAAAAAAGCAGGCAAGAACATCACCAAGGCGCGCGCGGCTGTGGAAGCGCGTCCTTACCAACTTAAAGACGCCGTACCGCTGCTGCAGAAGGTCAAATACTCAAAATTTGACGAGACTGTAGAAATCACCATGCGGCTGGGAGTGGATCCCAAGCATGCCGACCAGATGGTGCGCGGGACGGTGGTCCTGCCGCACGGACTGGGAAAGTCCAAGAAGGTCCTGGTGATCGCCAGCGGCGACAAGATCAAAGAGGCCGAACAGGCCGGCGCGGATTACGTCGGCGGCGAAGAGATGGTCGAGAAGATCAACAAAGAGAACTGGACCGACTTCGACGCGCTGATTGCCACTCCCGACGTGATGAAGTCCGTCGGACGGCTGGGCAAGGTCCTCGGACCCAAGGGCCTGATGCCGAATCCGAAGACCGGGACTGTGACCTTTGACGTCGCCAAGGCAGTGCAGGAAGTCAAAGCCGGCAAAGTCGAGTTCCGTACCGACAAGACGGCTTTGGTGCATGTGCCGGTGGGCAAGATTTCGTTTACGCCCGACAAGCTGGTCGAGAACGCCACCGTCGTGATCAGCAGCGTGATCAAGGCCAAGCCGACCGTGGCCAAGGGCAAGTACATCAAGGGCTGCTACCTGAGTTCGACCATGGGGCCGGGGATTTCGATTGATACGGCCCAGGTGGAAGCGGCGGCGAAGGCTTAATAGGGAAGCGCGCCAAACGCGCGATTTGTGCGCCTTGCGGCGCATCGCGCGGCGCGCCCAGATCCTTCGGCGACGATGAAGCTGTCGCCTCAGGATGACAAGACACAAGACATTCAAGAGGGATTGAACATGGCGGTTAGCAGAGCGAAGAAAGTCGAGCAAGTCGAGAAGCTGGGAGCGGAGCTGAAGAATGTTTCCAGCCTGATTATCGCTACCTACAGCAAGCTGACGGTGGCGCAGGATTACGAATTGCGCAAGACTTTGCGCAGCTCCGGAGCCAAGTACCGGGTGGTGAAGAACACACTGGCCAAGCTGGCCGCCAAGGGAACGGCCGCGGAAGGCGCGCTGAGCGAGCTTTCCGGCGTGACCTCGCTGGCCTACACCTCGGGCGATCCGGTGGCGCTGGCCAAGGCGATTTCGAAGTACGCCAAGGACAATCCGGAATTTACCTTCAAGGCGGGCGTGGTTGAAGGCCGCGTGATCTCGATCAAAGAGATCCAGGCGCTGGCCACCATGCCGTCGAAGGAAGAGATCTACTCCAAGCTGCTGTTCCTGATGAGCGCCCCGGCGCAGCGCCTGGTCACGGTGATGAATGCCGTCGGCAAGGACCTGGCGGTGGTCATCAACCAGGGCGTGGAGAAGAACAAGTTCAAGGAAGCGTAGGCCTGTGTGGCGCGGGCGCCCTCGCCCGCGACCGGCGGTTCAAACAGGCACGATTTCTGGTGGCAGCAACACGCGGGCGAGGGCGCCCGCGCCACACGAGTCCGGAAGGTATCAAGAGCGGGGGTTGCGCGGTCCTGGCAGTCGTGTTGTCTGGCACGGCGAAACGAGGGCTGAGCGCACTGGAAACCCGGCTTGCGATTGACGGAATAGATAGACCGAAAATTCGAGGAGACTAGACAAATGGCGGATCTGCAGCAGTTGGAAGAGCAAATCGTAGGCCTGTCGCTGTTGGACGCGGCGGCTTTGGTGAAGCGGCTCGAAGAGAAGCTGGGCGTGTCGGCAGCGGCGGCAGCCCCGGTGATGGTGGCCGGCGGCGGAGCTGCGGCAGGTGCGGCGCCGGCCGAGGAAAAGACCGAATTTGCCGTGGTTCTGACCGCGGTTGGGGCCAATAAGATCAATGTTATCAAGGCCGTCCGCGAAGTCACCAGCCTGGGCTTGAAAGAAGCCAAGGACCTGGTGGATGGCGCTCCCAAGACCATTAAAGAGGGCGTCAACAAGGAAGAGGCGGAGACCATCAAGAAGAAGTTCGCGGATGCCGGCGCGACCGTCGAAGTGAAGTAACGGCTCGCGGCGGCATTGCCGAGCTATAGGGGTCCTTCGACTGCGTGGCTGCTTCGCTTTGCGAAGCAGCCACTCCGCTCAGGATGACAACGGGCGAGGGTTGGGTGACTAGGGCGGCTGTCCCGAAATGGCCTTGCGGCGACAATTTTAAGTGGTGAACCCTGGGAAGCGGTGGTAGCATCTATATATCGTCTGCTTCCCACTTCACGGTTAGGCGACTCTCCACTCCAACGATCCGGGGAAGCGGAGCTGAGTCGCACACGAGTTGGCAAACTGTTCCGCGTTAGCGGAACGGAAACAGGCCTGAGAACTGGCGCGGAAAGAAAAAATTCAACTGACGCTAAGCGCTGCGACCGGCGCCCACGGGGAGCTATGCCCCCGAGGGCGTATTCGTGTCTGCAGTGATTGAGCTCGGTGACCGTACATAAGCGGGTCGAGTAATCGCTGACCTGCCCCGACGGGACCCTGTCCCGTCGCCACGCAATGTGCCTTTCGCAGCCCACGGCTGCGCTGAAAGTTTGGGAGCCTCTGAATGTCGAAGACTAACGCCTACCGTACACGATTTGATTTTTCAAAAATTCCAGCCACCATCCAGATTCCGAACCTGATCGAGGTTCAGAAGCGCTCCTACGAACGCTTCCTGCAGATGGACCGGTTGCCCAGCGAGCGCGACGACGCCGGCCTGCAGGCCGTGTTTCAGTCGGTGTTCCCGATCAGCGATTTCCGCAACGTGTCGCAGTTGGAGTTTGTGGACTTCGCCATCGGCAACTGGGAGTGCAAGTGCGGACACCTCAAGGGTCTGCATCACCTGCGCACCACTTGCAAGAACTGCGGCTCGACCGTCATTACCGATCCGTTTCATCCCGGCGACGTGCTGTGCACGAAGTGCGGCACCTACAACGCGAATACTCCCGACTTCTGCAACAAGTGCGGCGACCCGGTCGGCCTGCAGCTGAAGTATGACGTGAGCGAGTGCGAAGAGCGCGGCATGACGTACTCCGCGCCGCTCAAAGTCACGATGCGGCTGACCATTTTCGAGAAGGATGCCGAGACCGGCAACCGCTCCATCCGCGACATCAAGGAACAGGAAGTGTTTTTCGGCGACGTTCCTCTGATGACCGAGAACGGCACGTTCATCGTGAACGGCACCGAGCGCGTCATTGTCAGCCAGTTGCACCGCTCGCCCGGCGTGTTCTTCGAGACCGCCAACAACCGCACCTACTTCCTGGGCAAGATCATTCCCTACCGCGGATCGTGGGTGGAATTCGAATACGACCAGAAGAACGTTCTCTACGTTCGCATTGACCGCAAGCGCAAGTTCCTGGGCACGATTTTCCTGCGCGCCCTCGGCCTGCGTTCCGGCGAAGACATTCTGCGGACGTTCTACACCGTGGACCGGCTGGTCATCCGCGACAACAAGCTTTACTGGACGCTCGATCCCGCCAGCGAGAAGCCGACCAACCTGCTGGGCATGAAGCTGGCCCACAGCATCAAGTCGAAGTCAGGCGAGGAAATCGCGCACTCCGGACGCAAGATCAATGCAGTCACGCTGAAGGAAATTCAGAAAGCAAAGATCAGCGAGATCGAGATTGACGTTTCGGACCTCGAAGGCGCCTGGGTGGCGAGCGATGTGGTTGACACCACCACCGGCGAAGTTCTGCTCGAAGCCAACTCCGAGCTGACTGCCGACAAGGTCTCGAAGATTCTCGAGTCCGGCGTGGTTGAACTCAACCTGTTCTTCCCCGAGCGCGACGACGTGGGCACGGTCATCTGCCAGACCTTGAAGCGCGATGCGGTGAAGACCCCGCAAGAGGCGCTGATCGAAATCTACCGCAAGCTGCGGCCGGGCGATCCGCCGACGCTGGACACGGCGACTGCCTTGTTCCACGGCATGTTCTTCGATCCCCGCAAGTACGACTTCTCGCGCGTAGGCCGGCTGAAGTTCAACATCAAGCTGTTCGAGAACCAGGACGCTTCGAAGCTCGACAACCGCACGCTCGAGCCGGAAGATTTCTACGGCACGATCCGCTACCTGCTGAAGCTGCGCAAGAACATCGGCACGGTGGACGACATCGATCACCTGGGCAATCGCCGGGTGCGCGCTGTCGGCGAACTGCTGGAAAACCAGTTCCGCATCGGACTGGTCCGCATGGAGCGGGCAATCAAAGAAAAGATGTCCGTGTACCAGGAAATGTCGACGGCCATGCCGCACGACCTGGTCAACGCCAAGCCGGTGATGGCTGCGATCCGCGAATTTTTCGGATCGTCACAGCTGTCGCAGTTCATGGACCAGACCAACCCGCTGTCGGAGATCACGCACAAGCGGCGTCTCTCCGCGCTTGGGCCGGGCGGTCTGTCACGGGAGCGCGCGGGATTCGAAGTCCGCGACGTTCACCCGACGCACTACGGACGTATCTGCCCGATTGAGACCCCTGAAGGTCCGAACATCGGACTGATTTCGTCGCTGAGCTGCTATGCCCGGATCAACGACTACGGCTTCATTGAGTCGCCGTACCGCCGGGTCAAAGGCGGACGCGTGCTCGATTACGTCAGCATCGTTAATGCCGGTGACAGCGATCACAAGGTCGGCGACCACATGGAGAAGCATGAAGCTGAGAAGCTGAATGCCGATCTGAAAGACAAGAAGAAGCGGGCGGCCGAACTCGAACCGTTCTCCTTCTATCTTTCCGCGTGGGAAGAAGACCGTCACACCATCGCCCAGGCGAACGTGGAACTCGACGACAAGGGCAGGATCGTCGGCGACCTAGTCAACGCTCGCAAGGCCGGCAACTTCGTGCTGGTTAGCCGCGACGAAGTTGATTACATCGACGTCAGTCCGAAGCAACTGGTTTCAGTGGCGGCGTCGCTGGTGCCGTTCCTGGAGCATGACGACGCCAACCGCGCTCTGATGGGCGCCAACATGCAGCGCCAGTCGGTTCCTCTGCTGCGCGCGGAAGCTCCCATTGTCGGCACCGGGATGGAAGGCGTCACGGCTCGCGATTCCGGAGCTGTGATTCTGGCCAAGCGCAACGGCATCATCGATTCCGTTGACTCGGAACGCATCATCGTGCGCGTCGAAGGCGAACACCATCCGGGACAGCTCTCGCGTGAAGTGGGCAGCGACATTTATCAGCTCACCAAGTTCAAGCGGTCCAACCAGAATACTTGCATCAACCAGAAGCCGATTGTGCAGAAGAACCAGCGGGTCACCAAGGGACAGGTGATTGCCGATGGACCCTGCACCGATCATGGCGAGCTGGCGCTGGGACGAAACGTCCTCGTCGCCTTCATGCCATGGCGCGGTTACAACTTCGAGGACGCGATCCTGGTCTCCGAAAAGCTGGTGAAAGAGGATTACTACACCTCGGTCCACATCGAGGAGTACGAAATCGAAGCTCGTGACACCAAGCTGGGTCCGGAAGAAGTCACGCGCGATATTCCCAACGTTTCGGAATCGATGTTGCGCAATCTGGACGAAGCC
>CAWFMU010000002.1:0-202317 GCA_963816865.1 Terriglobia bacterium | reverse complement strand
GTGTCGTTGCTCGTTCCGGTTGGTCTTGCTGCCAACCCCGCTCTGAGTAGTGTTTCGCTCCGGTTCTTCGTACAGCGTAGTGAGCCCCGCGCCGTTGGCGCGAGGGAATCTGCCGCGGGTCGTCCGGTCCATGTGCTGCCTCCACATGCCGCGGGTGCTTGTGCGGCGCAGGTGCTCTGGCGCTAAAGAGTGCTCGCCTTGCAGCGGCACTGGGGCACTCTCATCTCCCAGGGCAATCGGTCGTTGTCGCCACCAACGCGGGGCGGCTTCAGGAATGGTGTTCCTCGTCCTCGACCAGGTCGAGCGTCAGTGCCGTGCTCCGTCGCGACGTAGACGACGTTATGGGTTGCGCCGCCGATGGCGAGTTGGCCCAGGTAAAGCGGCTGCGCATCAACCTTTCCGTCCACCGGAAGTGAGCGGACCTTGCCGAAGGTGGCAGAGTTGACGTTTGCGGTGGTGAGCACCGTCTCGTTTAGATTCTGTCCGGTGCGGGCAACGTCGTTGTGGTAGGTGACCACGTCAATGGCCGACCCGGCCACTATGTTCACCGACAAAGTCGCGGGATTGCTGGTGGCGCTGCCCGCGAGTGTTGCTGACCACGACCCGGAATTTCGCTCCGTTATCGGTGGCGGTGGCCGGAGATGTGGTGTAGCTGGCCGTGGTTGCGCTCGAAATCGCCTTCCCGTCTCTCTCCCACTGGTAGCTCAGCGGACCATCGCCGGTCGCCGTCGTCGAGAACGTTGCAGTTTCGCCCGGAGCCACGGTCCGGCTTGAGGGATGCGTCATAATTGCTGGCGCCGCCGCCATTGGTGACGGAGCGATGCACCGCCTCCGCCGCAACCCAGGATCAGCGGCAAGACCGGACCACAGACACACTACGGCGAAAGGCCTGTAAACGCATGATGATAAAGACTCTCTTTCCAGGAAACGGCTAGACCGGCGGTATTAGTATGAAGGCCAGGTATCGCAGTTCCACTCTGTAAACCCAAGCTGATCGGGCCAATTCCTCCAGCTACAACTGACTTCGGTTCATTCCTTCTTTCATGGGCGGGCGAGTCCCACTGCTCGCGCCTACGTCCAACACGTTGCAATTTACCTTCCGGCTCGTGGAGCACAAGGTCCATTCAGCTATTTTCATTGATTAAAGTTTGCTAATCTCGCGGCGCAAATGCGAGTCGCCGCCATTTTCGGTTTGCATTCGTCGCCCAGAGATCTGCAGCCCTTTGCACGAATCTCGGATGCGCTCTGGCAGATTGGGTTGCCCGCGAACTCAGTCGACGCGGATGCAATCCTGATCTTCGGCGGCGACGGCACGGTGCACCGTCATCTGCCGCAACTGGTCAAACTGCAACTCCCGGTGCTGGTCGTCCCGCACGGCAGCGGCAACGATTTTGCGCGCGCTTTGAAGTCTTCGCCGCACAAGCGATGCGCTGGCTGCGTGGCGTCAGTTCACTTCGCAGCCACGAACGCGGAGAAACTGTACGGAGAGAATCCCGGCGAGAAAAATGTTCGCCGCATCGATCTGGGAGTGATCTCGGCCGTCTCTTCCCGGGCGCAGTCGGCGGACGCCGATGTGCCCAACGCGCGCGGACGCTACTTCTGTTGTGTCGGTGGAGTGGGTCTCGATGTCGAAGTCGCGCGGCGCGCCAACCAGCTTCCTCGCGCCCTGCGCCGGCGGGGCGGCTATCTGCTCAGCGTTCTGCCCGCGCTATTCGGCTTTCGACCGGTGGTGGTGAAGGTCAAGGCCTCGCGCGACGATCCGTCGGGCGCATTGGATGTTCGCCACGACGGACCTGCGATGGTGGTTGCGTTCGCCAACACTCCCACTTACGGTGGAGGCATCCTGATCGCCCCGCACGCCCAGCTGGACGACGGAAAGCTCGACATCTGCGTGGTCGAGGCATGGCAAAAGCCCGGCTGCTGCGACTTTTTCCATCCGTCTATTCCGGGCGCCATCTGCAGATCCCCGAGGTCAAGTATTTCCAGGCGGACCGTTTACGGATCGAAACCGAAAAACCATCGGATGTCTACGCCGACGGCGAGTACGTTTGCTCGACGCCCGTGGAAGTGACCGTGGAGCGCGCTGCGCTGAAAGTCATTGTGCCGGTGTCGCGCAGCAAATAAGAAAGGCGGACCCGAAGTCCGCCCCGGTTTCGAAACTCTCGCCTCTAGCCCGGTCCCAGATACATCACGTGGACGTATGTCCCCAGGCGCGTGTTGTACGCCAGGTACCATCCCACATGGTCTGGATCGTCATAGATCACGATGTCATCGCTGTCCCACAGCCAGTCATTGCAGGCATCGTAATCGTAGGGCGACGCCTGAAAGAAGAACCCGCCCACGTCGAAGCGCTCGCGGCCTCCGCCATGCAGCCGCCAGATATGTTGCGGTCCGAGCGCTCCGGTGAAGTGTCCATGCTCCCAGGGATGATCGAGATGATAGTGAACGTCGTTCCTTCCGGTATCGTGCCCGATCCAGCGATCGTTTTCCGCGTGCACGTGAGGCGCGGGTGGATGCCCCGGCGCGTCCTGGAAGGTTCGCCGCTGCTCGCCCTCGGGGTGTGAATTTTGCTTGGGGGCCATAGGCGCAGGCCTTGCGGGGGCAGGGCCGTGCTGTGGAATGTGCCCGCCTCCCACTCCCTGCTCATGTCGCCATGCCCGCTTGTGGGGCGCCGCCGTGCGGCTGGCTTCTTGGTTGTCCTGCCCGTTCCTGCGCCCACAACATATGGGCCAGGAACACGACCAGCAACGCGGCCGAAAAGCCGCTGCATTTCTTCATACAGCCTCCTTTTCGCCCCGAAGCAGATTACTAGTTTATAGATTTGTGAGGTTTAGAGGATATTCATGTCCGCGGAGTTGGATCACAGAAGTTACTTCTTGCGCTGGCCCTTGCGGAGCGCGTCCATCATGGCGGCAATGCGTTTTTCCCGGGTTTCCGGCCGTTTCGCGCCCTCGATCTCCCGCACATATTCCTTCTGATGAGTAAAGGAAAGCTTCGGCCAGAACTCCCTCGCTTTGGGATCACGGTCAATGATCTTCTTCAGGCTGGCAGGCACCTCGACCGTCCGCTTGTCGTCATCGAGTTCCATGAGCACGGTGACGATGTCTCCAGCTTTGCATTTCGCGCCGGCGCGCAGTTCGGCGTTGACCACCATCATGTGCCCGTCGCCCATATTCATCAGCGAACTGCGGAAGGGAAAGCCGTTGATCGTGCCTTTCACCGGCACCCGGCCCTTGCGCTGGAAGACTTCGACCACATCAAACGGCGGCTTCAGTATCGCCGCCTCGGTTCCTGCGTGGCTCAGAAGCTTGACCTTGAACTTCTGCTGCGTCATGGCTTTCTGTCCTCCACCACCATCTTCCCCTTGTCATCTTTCGCCACATAAGCCCACGGCACACTCGCGTCGTGGGTAAACATGGTCAGCCACTTCTCCGGAACGGCCTGCGCGTAGTAACGCTTGCGGCTTTCGATGGTCTCGATCGGATACAAGTCATAGGACATCACCCAGTTCAGGTCGAGGTGGGCGCTGGTAGGAATCAGGTCGGAGATGTAGCAGGCGGTCTGTCCGCCGCTTTGGACCAGAACTGCCTGCATGTTTCGGGTATGTCCGGGATAGACGCGCACCGAGACGCCGGGAACGATCTCCGCGTCACCGCGCAGCAGCGTCATCTGCCCGCTTTCGACCAGGGGATCGTAGTTCTCCGTGATGTAGCTGACCGCATCCCGCTGATTTTCGTGGGCGTGCTTCCATTCCCCTTCCTGCACATAATATTTCGCTTTGGGAAAGGTGGCGGCAATCTTGTCGCCCTGGCGGACGGTGTTCCAGCCGCAATGATCGAAATGCAGATGAGTATTGATGACGATGTCGACGTCTTCCGGCGCGATGCCGGCCGCGTTGAGCTGTCGCAACAACTCCGCGGGCTGGCCGTAGATCTTGACCATCTTCTCCGACAGCTTGTTGCCGACGCCGGTTTCGATCAGCACGGTATGAGACCCGGTGCGCACGACGACCGAATTCAATCCCAATGGCACCAGGTTGCGCGGCATTCGCTGGTAGCTTGCGCTCCCACAGGCTTTTGGGGACGACACCGAACATGCCTCCGCCGTCGAGGTGGTAGATCCCGTCGGAGACGGCGGTGAGTTCGAAGTCGCCCAGAGTGATTCGTTGCATGGACATGTTGGCCTCGATAAAAGCCTACCACTGGTCACGTAGGGGCAGGTGTCCCACCTGCCCGGCCGAGCGACAGCTCGGCGGTTCGCCTGAACAGCTAAACACAAGGTCCCTCCACTGCGCTCGCTTCGCTCCGCTCCGGTCGGGATGACAGGAATGTGGGGGTTTACCACAGCTGCGTGGGGACAGCCGCCCTCGGCTGTCCGGCGGTGCGCAGCGCCGCTTCTTTGCTCCCCAGCGAAACCAAGGCGAGCTTTTGCTCGCCTGGACAGGTGAGGACACCTGTCCCTACGTGGGCGGTGATAGGCACCGGCTTCAACGACCCAGCATGCTAAAATTGACGCAGCCCAATGCTTCCAGACGTGCAACACCTCATGGAGCTACAGCAGGCGGACCGCGAAATTCTCCGCCTCAATCAGGAAGTCGCCGCGCTGCCCAAACGCGTGGCCGCCATCGAAGAAAAGCTGGCCGGCACCAAAGCCGGACTGGAAAAGGCCAAGGCCGCCGTCAAAGCCGACGAAGCCACCAGGCGGAAGTACGAAAGCGCCATCCAGGACCTGCAGGGCAAAATCTCCAAGTATCGCGATCAGTCTCTCGCCGTAAAAACCAACGAACAATACAAGGCCCTGCTGCACGAAATCGAGTTCGCCGAGCAGGAGATCAAATCCAACGAAGACAAGATTCTGGAGTTGATGCTCAATGCCGACGCCCGCGACAAGGACGTGAAAGCCGCCGAGCTCGAACTGAAAGCCGAGATGGCGGAGATCGAGAAAGAAAAAGCCGCTGCCCGCGAGCGCACCGCCGAAGACGAAAAATTGCTGGCGGAGTGGAATGCCAAGCGCAATCAGGCGCGCTCCGGAGTGAACGAAGACCTGCTGCGCCAGTACGAACGCGTCTCGAAATTTCGCGGCTCCGGGCTGGCCGAAGTTCGCGACCAGAAGTGCATGGGATGCCAGGTCATGCTGCGTCCGCAGACCTACAACGAAGTACGCAACGGACAGATCATCGTCTGCGAATCCTGCCAGCGTGTTCTGTACTTTGATCCCGCAACCGGAGTGGCGGTGGAACGCCCCAGCCTGACTGCGAAACGCCGGGCCAGGCCGAAGACCCACGTGGACAAAGCCTGGTTTTACCGCGCCGAATACAACGACCTGGGCGAGGTTTTCTTCGCCTTTCTTAATGCCGATGGCAGCGCCAGCCGCCGGGTGTACGATGCGCACACCGGCAGAAAGATTGGCGACACCGAATATCAGCCTGGCGATTTCAGCGCCGTGTTCGCGGAAGACATAAAATCGGGAGTGCGCCTCCACACCACACTGGACCTGCAACAGCTTGAAGACTGGGCCTCAGAGCTGCCCATGACCGAACTCGACGAACTGCACGCCGACCTGAAAAAAGCCCTCCGCGAAGCCCCCGTAGAAACCGCCGAGCACCCCGCCGCCAGCTAAGGCCGGCGTAGGGCAGGCGCCCTCGCCCGCTGCCTTTGACTTGCTGTTTGCTGACAGATTTACTTTGGTAGCGACACCCTGCACATGATCCCCGAATCGAAATCAAATGCAAGACCAAAAGCGGCGGGCGAGGGCGCCCGCCCTACACGTGTCGGGTAAGATCATGGCATGCCCTCGAAGCCAGCCGCTTTGTCCCTCCCGGTTGTAAGAATCTCGCGCCGCGGCGCCAAGCGTCTGCAGGACGGACACGTTTGGGTCTATCGCTCCGACATCGTCTCCACCGACGGGATCGCTCCGGGGACGGCCGTGAGTGTTACCGACGAGCGCGGAAAATTTCTGGGGACGGCCCTCTACAGCAGTTCCTCCCAGATCGCGATCCGCCTGATTTCAAGCCACGCAGTCGATGACCTCTCTCGCCTGCTGCGAGACCGGATCCAGGGAGCCATCAGTTACCGGGAGCGTGTGGTGCGCGAAACCGACGCCTATCGCGTAATCTTCAGCGAAGCCGATTTTCTTCCCGGGCTCATCGTGGACCGCTATAACGATCTGCTTTCGATCCAGGCCCTCACCCAGGCCATGGATGCCGAGCCAGTGCGAAGCGTGATTGTCGCCGAGCTGGCGGAGCGTTTGAAACCGGCGGCTATCGCCGAACGGGTCGATCCTCGAATTCGCGAACTGGAGCAGCTGCCCGCCCGGCCCTCGGGGCTGATCCAGGGCGAAAAGACCAGCACAGTTGTCACTATGAACGGAGTGCGCTTCCACTACGAGGCGCTCGAAGGCCAGAAGACCGGGTCATTCCTCGATCAGCGGGAAAATTACGCCGCAGCCGCCGGCTTCGCCCACGGCGAGGCGCTCGACGTGTTCTGCTACCAGGGCGGCTTCGCCCTCCACCTGGCCCGGTGCTGTTCCAAGGTCAGCGGTGTGGACAGCTCCCGCCCCGCCCTTGAGGTGGCCGACCGCAACGCCACGCTGAACGGCCGCGACATTGAATGGGTTGAAGCCAACGCCTTTGATCTCCTGCGCGACTATGCCGACGCCGGCCGCCGTTACGACACTATCGTCCTCGACCCGCCCGCCTTCGCCAAGAGCAAGAGCAACCTGGAAACCGCCCTCCGCGGATACAAGGAACTCAACCTGCGCGCGCTGAAGATGCTGCGGCCCGGCGGGATCCTCATTTCGTGCTGCTGTTCCTATCACGTCAGCCCCGTCCAATACCTGGAAGTCGTGGGAGAGTCGGCTCGCGACGTCCACCGCAGTCTGCGGATCATCGAATCACGCGGACAGGCCAAGGACCACCCAGTCCTGCTAAATGTCCCGGAAACCGAATATTTGAAGTGCGTCATAGCCTATGTAAGCAATTGAAAATAAGCATAATAAATATATTGATAATAAGACACTCATATTTTATCATCCAATAACGCTAAATATTCATCTAAGGACTTGAGTGAGCAAAACCTCAAGATCCAGACAGGAGAGAATTGAAAATGACCGTTTTAACCCGCTTTTACCCCTATCGTGAGCTGAACACGCTGCAGGACCGCGTGAACCGCTTGTTCCATGAATCCTTCAACAAGAACGACGGCCGGGACGAATCGCTAGCCACCTCGACCTTCGCTCCAGCGGTTGACGTCTACGAAGACGAACACAACGTCACTCTGAAGATCGAAGTCCCGGGAATTGATGAGAAGGACATTGACGTCCGCATCGAGAACCGGACTCTGACCGTCACCGGCGAGCGCAAGTTCGAGAAGGAAGAAAAAGAAGAAAACTACCGTCGCGTCGAGCGGCAGTATGGCAGCTTTTCCCGCACCTTCACCCTCCCCACGACCGTGGACACCGAGAACGTCTCGGCGGACTACGAAAAGGGCGTGCTGAAGGTCAAGCTGACCAAGAAGGCCGAAGCCAAGCCCAAGCAGATCAAGGTCAACGTGGGCGGCGAAAAGACCGTGGAAGGCAAGCAGCAGTCTGGGTCGACCCAACCGAAAACCACCGGCCAAGCCGCGTAATTCGGCAAGAGCCACGTAGGGGCGGGTGTCCTCACCTGCCCGGTCGAGCGCAGCTCGACTCTGTATGACGGGAGGCGATTGACCACGCCTCCCGTTAATTTTGTAATCGGGTAATTTTGTGGAATTGAGCAAATTTGAAATCCCACAAAAGTGGGCGCATGCTTAAGGCTTCAATTACCAAATTACTCAATTGCAAAATTACTAAATGGAGTTTTTATGGCGATCCGTTGGGAAAAGCTTACGGTGAAGGCGCAGGAGGCGGTGCAGCGGGGCAACGACCTCGCCTCCGAGCACGGCAACGCTGAACTATTGCCCCTGCACTTGCTGGCGGCGCTGCTCGAGGATAAAGAAGGCATCATTCTGCCCGTGCTGGAGAAAATCGGCATTGGTCCGCAGGCGGTGCTGAGCGAGACTTACCGCGAGATTGATCGCCTGCCTAAGGTTTCCGGCGGCGGAGCGGCCCAGGTCACGCTCTCGAAGGCGGCCAATGACCTTTTGGATCGCGCCTTCAAGGAAGCCGCCAATTTCAAAGACGAGTATGTTTCGACCGAGCACCTGCTGCTGGCCATCACGCATTTAAAGCATGACCCGGCCCAGGAGATCCTGGCGCGGCAGGGCGCCACATACGATGCGATCCTCAAAGCGCTGACCTCGGTGCGCGGCTCCCAAAAAGTCACCGACCAGAATCCTGAAGCCAAGTACCAGGCGCTGGAGCGTTATGCCCGCGACCTGACCGAACAGGCCAGGCGCGGAAAGCTCGACCCGGTCATCGGCCGCGACGAAGAAATCCGCCGCGTGGTGCAGGTGCTTTCCCGCCGCACCAAGAACAACCCGGTGCTGATCGGCGAGCCCGGTGTTGGCAAGACAGCGATCGTAGAGGGCCTGGCCCAGCGCATCGTTTCCGGCGACGTGCCCGAGGCGCTCAAGAACAAGCGGGTCGTGTCTCTCGATCTGGGCGCGATGCTGGCGGGCGCGAAGTTTCGCGGCGAGTTTGAAGATCGCCTCAAAGCCGTCCTGAAGGACATCGAGGACTCGCAGGGCAAGACCATCCTGTTCATCGACGAGCTGCACACCCTGGTGGGCGCGGGCGCAGCCGAAGGCGCCATTGACGCTTCCAACATGCTGAAGCCGGCGCTGGCCCGCGGCGAGTTGCGCGCCATCGGCGCCACCACGCTGAATGAGTATCGCAAGTACATCGAGAAAGATGCCGCGCTGGAGCGCCGCTTCCAGATCGTATTCGTGGGCGAACCTAATGTCGAAGACACCATCGCGATTCTGCGCGGGTTGAAAGAGCGCTACGAAGTGCATCATGGCGTGCGTATCAAAGACTCGGCGATCGTTGCGGCCGCCACTTTGTCGCATCGCTATATTTCGGACCGCTTTCTGCCCGACAAAGCCATTGACCTGATCGACGAAGCTGCGGCATCGCTGCGTATCCAGATCGATTCCATGCCGACCGAGATCGACCAGTTGGAACGACGCGCGACCCAGCTCGAAATCGAGAAGCAGGCGCTGAAGAAAGAAAGCGACCCTAACTCGAGAGATCGTCTGGCTGTGATTGAGAAGGAGCTGGCCGAGTTGCGAGAGAAGTCGAACGCGCTGAAAGCCAACTGGAAGCGCGAAAAAGACCTGATTGCCCGCACCCGGACGCTGAAAGAGAAGATTGAGCAACTCAAGATCGAGGAGCAGGCCGAGGAACGAAAAGGTAATTTGCAGCGCGTGGCTGAGATCCGCTACGGCTTGCTGGTTCAGGCCGAAGAAGACTTGAAGAAGCTGACGGCGCAGATTGATGGGTCCTCTCAAGACAAGGCGGCGGACAAGAGTGTTCGCCCCACACGAATGTTGAAGGAAGAAGTGGACGAAGAGGACGTAGCCCGCATCGTCTCCAAGTGGACCGGCATTCCGGTCTCGAAGATGCTCGAAGGCGAAGTCAAGAAGCTGGTCACGATGGAGGAACGCCTGCGTCAGCGCGTGGTGGGTCAGGACGCGGCACTCGAACGCGTGGCCAATGCCATTCGGCGCTCGCGTGCCGGACTGAGCGATCCCAAGAAGCCGATCGGGTCTTTCATTTTCCTGGGGCCGACCGGGGTCGGAAAGACCGAGTTGGCGAGAGCTCTGGCCGAGTTCCTGTTCGACGACGAACACTCGATGGTGCGCATCGACATGTCGGAGTACATGGAGAAGCATGCGGTCTCGCGGCTGATCGGCGCGCCTCCCGGCTATGTCGGCTACGAAGAAGGTGGACAGTTGACCGAGCAGGTGCGGCGACGTCCCTACGCGGTCGTCCTGTTCGACGAAATCGAAAAGGCGCATCCGGATGTCTTCAACGTCCTGCTGCAGATGATGGACGATGGCCGCCTGACCGACGGCCGGGGCCGCACCGTCGATTTCCGCAACACGGTCATCATCATGACTTCGAACATCGGGTCTGCCTTTTTGCAATCTGAAGGCACGCGCTCGGAACAGGAGTTCGACGAGGCTTCGAAGCAGGTGATGAACGCGCTGCATGGGCACTTCAAGCCCGAGTTCCTCAACCGCGTGGACGACATCATCGTCTTCCGACCGCTGGGCAAGGAACAGCTGGTGAAGATCATAGAGCTGCGGCTGGAAGACGTTCGCCGTCTGCTGGCCGATCGCAAAATCTCACTCGAGCTGACTGATGCGGCGAAAGATCTTCTGTTCACCGAGGGCTTTGATCCGAACTTCGGGGCGCGTCCGCTGAAGCGCGCGATTCAGAAGCTGGTACAGGACCCGCTGGCGCTAAAGATTCTCGACGGCGAGGTACTGCACGGCGATCATGTAGTCGTGGATGCCGACAAGAAGACCGGCAAGATGGTTTTCGAAGTCAGCAAGCGGGTGGGCGAGAAAGCGCCGGCCAAAGCGCGAAGCTAGTCACGAACCACGTAGGGGCAGGTGTCCCACCTGCCCAGTCGAGCGAAGCTCGACTACATCGTTCTCTGGCGCTAAAAAGCACTGTCGAGCTACGCTCGACTGGGAGGGGTCGAAGACCCGTCCCCACACAGCTGGTGCCGATTTCCAACATGATTGCCCAATTTCCCTTTTCGCCTTACCATCCAGTCAGTGGCTACCGCCAAAAACATTCCTGATCTGAAGCAGCGACTGGTGTCAGCGGCGCCGGTCGAGGATGACTCGTCATTTGAGTTAAAGCTGCGGCCGCAGCGGCTGGCGGAATTCATTGGACAGCCCAAGGTCAAAGAAAATCTCGCTGTCGCCATCGAGGCGGCACGCTCGCGCGGCGAGGCGCTGGATCATGTTTTGCTCTATGGCCCCCCTGGCCTGGGCAAAACTACTCTCGCCACCATCATCGCCAACGAACTGGCCGTGCCGTTTCAGCAGACTTCCGGGCCGACCCTGCAAATCAAGGGCGACCTCACTGCCATCCTGACCAATCTCAAGGACAAGCAGGTCCTGTTCATTGACGAAGTACATCGCTTGCAGCCGGCGTTGGAGGAGTTGCTCTACTCGGCGCTCGAGGACTACAAGCTGGACATCATGATCGGGCAAGGCCCGTCCGCGCGTACTCACACCATGGACGTGAAGCCGTTCACCTTTATCGGCGCGACCACGCGAGCCGGACTGCTGTCGTCGCCGCTGCGGTCCCGCTTCGGCATCGTGCTGCGCCTGGAGTTTTATACCCACGAAGATTTGCGGATTATTGTGGAACGGTCCGCGGAAATTCTGGGGGTGGAGATTGACGACGCCGGGGCACTCGAAATTGCCAGTCGTTCCCGTGGAACTCCACGCATTGCCAACCGGTTGCTCCGCCGGGTACGCGACTTTGCCCAGGTCCGCAGCGCGGGAAAAATCGACTTGCCCACGGCTCAGGCTGCGCTGCAGATGCTGGAAGTTGATCGTCACGGCTTCGACGAAGTGGACCGCAAGCTGCTGCTCACCATCATCGAGAAATATCAGGGCGGACCGGTCGGCGTGAACACCCTGGCTGCAGCTCTGGCGGAGGAACAGGACGCGATTGAAGAAATCTATGAGCCGTTCCTGATCCAGATTGGATTCCTGAATCGGACGCCGCGCGGGCGGGTGGCGACCCAGTTGGCGTACGAGCATTTCGGAATCACTCCGAACCGCAAACAGAGTTCTTTATTCTAGTAGTCAGTTGTCAGTTCTCAGATTCTGCTGACGACCGATGACTGATGACTGACGACTGGCCCTATGATTGCCCATCTGCGCGGAAAATTGCTGGCAAAGCATCCCAACCAGGCCATCGTTGAGACTGCCGGCGTCGGCTACGACGTCACTATCAGCGTTCCTACTTACTCTGGTTTGCCTGCGCCCGGCGGCGAAGTTGCGTTGCACATTCACACCCATGTGCGGGAAGACATGATTGCGCTTTACGGATTTCTGCGTCCGGCGGAGAAGACGCTGTTCGAAAAGCTGATCACAGTGAGCGGCATTGGACCGAAACTCGCCATCACCATTCTGAGCGGGATGGCCGCCGACGAGATGATCAACGCGATCCGCGGCAACGACATTGCGCGGCTCACCCGAATCCCGGGTATCGGCAAGAAAACAGCCGAGCGCATGGTGCTCGAACTGCGCGATAAGCTGCCCGTCGAAAAGGCAGGGGAAGTTCCGGCGGCGCCCAGCATGAGTCCGGTGGAGGAAGACGTACTCTCGGCACTGGTAAATCTCGGGTATCAACGGTCGGCGGCGGAGAAGGCCTTGGCGGCGGCCTCCAAGAACGGCAAGACTGGCCCCTTCGATGCTTTGTTTCGAGAAGCTCTGGCGGTTCTATCGAAATAAGCCTTGCCACCTGGCACAGACGTTGAGGTCAAAGGCGTGACCAAACCTACGACGAATACGGGTCCGCAGGTTTGCGGGGTGATTGAGACCTGCATCAACGTAGCTGAAATTCAGCGCGCGCGCGAATTCTACGAATCTGTATTCGGCCTTGGGGCCATGGCCGGTGATGACCGCTTTTGCGCGTTTCGAGTGGGCGAGGACGTGTTGTTGCTGTTTGTTCGAGGCGGATCCGACAGTCCCGTACGACTGCCAGGGGGCATTATCCCGGCGCATGAGACGGCGGGGTCGGGACACTTCGCATTTGCCGTCGCCCCTGAAACTCTACCGCACTGGCGAACGCATCTGCGTAAACATGGTGTGGAGATCGAATCTGAGGTCCGGTGGGAGCGTGGAGGAACCAGTATTTACTTCCGCGATCCAGACAATAATCTGCTCGAGCTTGCGACCCCCGGAATTTGGCCGAACTACTGAGCAGGCTTTCCGGCCTGTCTTCTACTTTCCGATGCAGAACCGGCTGAAGATCAGATTCAGAATGTCATCGTTGGTGGTGGCTCCGGTAATTTCGTCCAGCGGACGCAGAGCGCTGTAAAGATCCAGCAGGACCATCTCGTGCGGGACCTTGGCGTGTACCGCAACTACAGTGGCATCCAACCCGGCCAGTGAGTCGTCAATCAGACCTTGATGACGAGCATTGGTGAGGAAGCCAGCCTCGCCTCGACCCTCGAATTCTCCTCCCACCTGCCGCAGAATTTCGGTGCGCAGCTCAGAAATGCCTTCTCCGTTCAGCGCCGACACTCTCACCCGTTGCAACTGGGAACTGGGAACCTGAAACTGTGAACTGGTTTTATCTGATTTATTTTCCACCAGAATTGCAGTCCGCTGCGCCACTACAGCAAGCAACCGTTGATCTTCGGTCCCGGCCGGTTCTGAAGAATCGAGCACGAGCAGTACCAGATCGGCGTCGGCAAGCGCTTCCATCGACTTGCGAATGCCGATGCCTTCCGCTTCATCCAGAGCGCTGCGAATCCCCGCCGTGTCAACAAGCTTTACAGGAATCCCCTCGATCGCAACCGTCTCGGTTACCAGGTCGCGCGTAGTTCCGGGAGTGGCAGTGACGATGGCGCGGTCGCTTTCCACCAGACGATTGAACAGGCTCGACTTACCCACGTTCGGCCGGCCCACGATGGCCAGCGTCAGCCCCTCGTGGACCAGCTTTCCATAGGTGAAAGAATCCGCCAGGTCCTGCAGCGGAGCTCGAACTGCTGAGATATGCTCGAGGATCTGTTCAGCCGGAAGGACTGAGACATCATCTTCGGCGAAGTCAATGCCGGCTTCGAGCACCGCGATCAGCTCTACAAGTCTCTGTTTGATCGGCTGCAGCCGGCGCGAGAGCGCGCCCTCAAGCTGCTGGGCTGCGACCTTGGCCTGATAGAGCGTCCGCGATTCGATGAGATCACGAACAGCCTCGGCCTGGATGAGATCGATGCGCCCGTTAAGAAACGCCCGCATAGTGAATTCGCCGGGCTCTGCGAGCCGCGCGCCGCGGGCCAAGGCCATCTCGACCACATGGCGCAATACGACGGGCGAACCGTGGGCAGAGATTTCGACGATGTCATCCGTGGTATACGAGTAAGGTTTGGCGAAGTAAGTGACGACCACTTCGTCAATGCGCTGCTCGGGATGGTGTGGAGCGGGCGACCCCGCCCGCTGGCTTTGTCTCGCGGAAGAAATTTGCGGGCCTGAATCCTTGCCGGTTTGCGAGCGGGCGAGGGCGCCCGCTCCCCGTGGTTCGATGAGCTCTCCGAACACGGCTCGTCCCGGCTCGAGATCGTATTTCAAACTGAGCATGGGCTCGGCGATGCTGCGCGCTTCCGGTCCGGCGAGGCGGACGACGCCGATCCCGCCGCGGCCGGGCGGCGTGGCGATGGCGACGATGGTATCGTCAAGGTTCACGGGGAGATTGTAGCGGCTGAAAGGCAGGGGAGAGTAGCAGGCTCAACCTCGTACGCATCTATCGAAGGTGTTCCGCCTCGCGAGCTTCCTTTATATAATCAAAATGGGAGAAGCCATGTCCGCCACGGATGACATATTGAATGCTGAAGCCTACGCCGGCGATTTCAAGCTCGGCAACCTGCCGATGACGCCGGCGCGCAAGCTCGCCATCCTGGCGTGCATGGACGCGAGACTCACGGTCGAACAGGTTTGCGGGCTGAAAACCGGGGATGCGCACATCATCCGCAACGCCGGTGGCATCGCGACCGAAGACGCGCTGCGGTCGCTTATCATTTCGCATCACCTGGTGGGCACCCAGGAGTTCATTGTCATCAATCACACCGATTGCGGAATGCTGACCTTCAAGGACGAAGCACTGCGCAAACATCTAGAGGAGAAGATGGGAGCGCGCCCGGATGAGCTGACACATTTCCACGCCTTCGATGACCTGGAGGAAAACGTGCGGGTTCAGGTGGAGCGAATCAAGTCTCATCCGTGGGTTCCACGGCATATTCCAGTCCGAGGCTTTGTCTACGACGTCAAGACGGGACGACTGCGCGAAGTACTTGCGGAAACAACGCGGAAGGTCGGTTAAGAGACGATTGTGTCGCTTTCCTGCAGGCGATCTTTGCTGCAGACGATCAGGGAAGAGTTTTTCGCGGGGCCTTGCCGACGGCCGGCTTGTAGTTTTCCGGGTAAACCACCACGTAACGGCGCAGGCCTTCGCCCTCGCTCTGGGTTTGCAGATCGCTTTGGTCGCGCAAGGCCAGATGAACGATGCGGCGCTCGCGCGATGACATGGGCGCAAACTCGTAGGGCATCTTCGTCTTGCGCACTTTTTCAGCGGCCACCCCGGCGGCCAGGCGCAGCTCTTCCAGCCGCATCCCGCGATGATTCATGCAGTCGAAGCAGACTTTCTCATGCTCGTTGCCCGGCAGACGAAGCATTTCGAGCGCCAGGAATTCGATCGACCGAAGCAACTCGCCGCCCCGCTCTAACAGCAGGGGCGAATCCGGCCCGACGAACTCCACAAGAATTTCAGGACGCTCCCAGTCCCGCTGCTCGGCCAGCGGTGGGTCCACTGTGATGCGGTACTTCAGGCGCAATCCGCCATTGGCGACGATCCCCTTGAGCAGATCGTTGATCTTGTTGGCAGCGGCGATTTTGTCGGGAATGGACATAAAGAGGCTCTCAGCTATCAGCCGTCAGCTTTCAGCTGGTTTGTAGCAGATCTTCATTTTCTTGCCAAAACTTGGATCTTCAACAATCTCAAAGTCGTTTGAGCGCTCGAGTCAAATGGATTCAAGCTGAAGGCTGAGAGATGACAGCTGATAGCTTGTTTTGCTATTTCTCTTTCTTCCTCGCCCTCTTCAACGCGATCTCGCGCATCTCGCGGCCCAGGCTGGTGCGGTTCATCACCGACTGTTGCGCCAGCGCGATCAGGTTGCCCTCGGACCAGTACAGGCACAACCCTGCCGCCAGGTTCCAGCTGATAACGCCCAGCATCAGCGGCATCATGAAAGTCATCATCTTCTGCTGCGACGGGTCCATTCCCGGCTGCGGCGTCATGCGCTGGGTGAGCAGCATGGTGATGATAATGCCTATGGGCAACAGATGCCACGGGTCCGGAGACGACAGATCGCGGATCCAGAGCCAGGGGGCCTGCCGCAGGTCCAGGGCGGCGCCCAGCATGCTGTAGTAGGCGAACAGGAACGGCATCTGGATAACCATGGGCAGACATCCGCCCACCGGGTTTACGCCTTCCGCTTTGTAGAGGGCGGAGACTTCCTGATTCATCTCCTGCTTGCGCGGATCGCGCATGCTGTACTTCTTGTATTTTTCCTGGATGGCCTTGATCTGCGGCGCCACCTTCTGCATCTTGAGCGCCGACTTCATGCTGGAGATGCGTAGCGGCAGCAGCGCTAGGTTGATGATCAGCGTCTGGATGGCGATGGCCCAACCCCAGTTATGAATCCACCCGTAAGTCCACTTGAGCCAGAGAAATAATGGACGCGCGATCACGCCGAAGAATCCAAAGTTGATCAGTCCCCGCAAGTCCGGGGGCGCGCCCGTTAAGGTCGGTACCGCTACGGACTCGAGAACGCCGAGTGACTTGGGTCCAACGTAGAGGCGCTCTACGCTGGGGCCTCGAAGACTGCCGACGCCGACTCCCAGAACGTCGGCTTTGATCGTCTCTCCCGGCTTGGGATTACGCGCATCCCTGGGCACGTCGACCTGGTGTCGCAGTGTGACCATGGCCGCGTCCTGGATGTTGTCGGGCAAAAAGACGGCGGCGAAATATTGATCGACCACTCCAGCCCAGTTGAACGGCCCTTGAATCGTCGCTCCGCCGCTGATCTTCTTAATGTCGAGGCGCTCGGTCTTGTCGTTGTACTGATGCTCGACGCGGCTGGCGGCGTAGGACGACGGGCTAGATTGATCCCCGAAACCAGCCGGCCACATGGGAAAAGCAGAAACCTGGCTGCCCTTCGAAATGACAGAGGTTTCGAGGTGGACAACGTAAGTGTGATCGAAGCTGAAAGTCTTGCGGACGGCTACATCCTGATCGATGTACTCGAATGTAAACTCAGCAGGGGCGGCAAACGTGCCTCCGAATGTCTCTACTTTGACGGGGTGGTCGGACGACAAAACGTAGAGCGCCGAATTAATCTTGTTGCGCTGGGCCTCGTCGTAAGTCCAGAGCGACATCGGATATCCGTAGGTCTGCGCCGCGTTGCTGACTAACTCCAGAGGCTTGCCGTGTTCATCGAAGTAGGTCTTGAGGACCCAGGATTTCACCAGGCCGCCGCGGTTGGTGAAAGTGACGCGATAGAGATCGTTTTCTACGATCGTCTCAGCTTCGGCCGAGGCTTGCTTGCCGGAACCCGCAGCAGGAATTGGGATCTGAGGCGCCGCAGCACCCGTCTGCGCGGCAGGCTGAACCGCCGCTGGAGCTTCGGGGGCCGGCGCCGCAGACTGCGGTAAATATTTCTTCAACAACGGTTGAAACAGAATGATGACCAGGAATGTGAGCGCGAACACCAGCAGCAGCCGGCGCTCCATGCCGGGTTCTTGTTGAGGATTGTTGAATTCAGGCAAATTCTCTACTCAGTGACCGCACAACTGGCGGGCGGCGCGGAACTCGAGGTTGCGCCGTAGTCGTTGAATTTCGTTACCGGGGATTTCACCACCGGATCGTAACCGCCCCGCACAAAAGGATGGCATCTGAGCACACGCCACATCGCCATAAGGCCGCCACGCAGGACGCCGTAGCGGTCAACCGCTTCCATGGCGAAATCAGAGCATGATGGCACGTACCGGCAAGCCGGCCCTACGAGCGGCGAAAGGGCCCACTTGTATCCTCTCAATAACCAGAGTACGAAGCTTCGAGCTGGTTGGTTCATGCTTTTCCCGCTGACTTCCCGATCACTTCAAACGCCCGGCGAATCTCGCGCTGCACGTCCACAAACGCTGCGGTCAGGAGCGACTTCTTGGGATTGATGACGACATCCATGGCCGCCTGGAACATGCCGTGCAATCGGACCGCTTCCCGCAGACGCCGCTTCATGCGATTGCGAACCACGGCGCCGCCCAGCACCTTGCCCACGGTAAATCCCACGCGCACACCACCGGCTTCGTTTTCATTCACCGGGCGCGGCAAATAAAACACCGTCAGATGCGCGGCGAAATGCCGGCGCCCCTGTTTGTAGACACGCTCGAAGTCTGCGTGCCGGAGAAGACGTACGCTGCGCGGGAACTTGCCGCGCTTGCCGGGTCCGGACAGGTCGCCGCTGCCGTTCGCTGCCAGAGCGTTCACAGGGAGCCTCAACCCGGATTTGCGAGTCCCATATTCGGGAGTCCCAGGTTGCGAATCTTCCGCAAATTCCGGAAAGGGGGGAAAACTACTCACGGAAGCCGGGCTTCACCGACACCCGCTTGCGGCCCTTGGCGCGGCGGCGGGAAATCACCGCGCGGCCGGCCTTGGTCTTCATCCGCGTAAGAAATCCGTGCGTCTTTGAGCGGTGACGACGGTTGGGCTGGAATGTGCGCTTGGGCATGAAAAATCGCTGCTCCTGGATGGACTAAGTACGTCCTGAGTCTCGTTT
This sequence comes from Terriglobia bacterium, assembly GCA_963816865.1. Classification (GTDB taxonomy): domain Bacteria; phylum Acidobacteriota; class Terriglobia; order Terriglobales; family Acidobacteriaceae; genus JAIQFF01. The sequence continues at coordinate 183,815 of CAWFMU010000002.1, read as the reverse complement.
AAAGCGAATGAGAAGTATAAATGACTGCAAGCAGGCGGGCAAACCGGGAGAGCGGCAAGAGCCAGAGTGGGTGTCATCCTGAACGAAGCAACTCTGTTCGCTCGCGAACGGAGTTGCGGAGTCGAAGGAACCCTCGCAGCGGCACAATTGCATGCATCCGGAGCACCTTCTTTTGTGTCTGCGCAAATCCCGCGAGATCAGGACCGTTTCCTGCCGTAGGGGACCTTCGACTGCGCGCAAAGTTCGCTTCGCGAACTTTCCCCTCCGCTCAGGATGACAAGTGCGATCTCCCATTTCTGCACCACTCGCGCGACAGTTATAACTTCAATACTTGACAGGAGCTTTGGTTAGGGTTCTGAATCGTAGGAACGAAAAAAGTCCGTGGACAAGATTCCCGCAGACAGAAAAATTTTGTGCTAGTATGCCGGACTGATCCAGCTAACAGAAATTTTCTGATCCCAGCGCAAACCGCCCGCAACTAAGGCTGTTCAGTTGCTGGAAAAAATGAAAGCATTGCTGTAGTGATTTTGATACCGGGCGCTGATCTGGCCACAGCCCCACGAAAATTTATTTATGTCTGTTCCAAGCCCTAGCCTCTCCCCCAATCCGTGGTTGCGCGTCCTGGATGCGCTGGAAAAAAAGATCAACCGGCATTCGTACGACACCTGGCTGAAGCCCACCAAGTACAGTCATTCCAGTGGACCCGTCCTTTTCGTGCGTGTGCCCACCGCCGAATTCCGCCACGTCGGAGACAAGTACGCGGATCTGATCCAGGAAGCGCTGGACAATCTCGGCCTGGAATTCCAGGAAGTGAAGTTCGTCACGCCGGAAGACGATCCGGCCTCGACGCCGGTGCGCCACGATGGCGGACTCTCGGCCCACCTGGCGCCCGCCACGGCCCATGCCTCGCAGTCGCGCTTCGATTGGGACAGCGCCGCGCAACTGAATCCGCGCTACACCTTTGACGCCTTCGTGATCGGCAGCGGCAACCAGTTCGCGCACGCCGCCTGCCAGGCGGTATCGGAGCGTCCGTCGAAAGCTTACAACCCGCTATTCCTCTACGGCGGCGTCGGCATGGGCAAGACCCACCTGATGCAGGCCATCGGCCACGAGATCAAGCGGCGGCAACCGCAGGTCGCGATCTGCTACGTCTCCAGCGAGAAGTTCACCAATGAGATGATCAACTCGCTGCGTTACGACAAGATGATCAGCTTCCGCGACAAGTTCCGCAACGTGGACGTGCTGCTGGTGGACGACATTCAGTTCCTGGCGCAAAAAGAGCGGACGCAGGAAGAGTTCTTCCACACCTTCAACGCGCTGCACGAGTCCATGAAGCAGATCGTGATCGCCAGCGACCGGCCGCCGAAAGAGCTGGCGGAATTCGAAGACCGGCTGCGCAGCCGCTTCGAGTGGGGACTGATCGCCGACATCCAGCCGCCCGATCTCGAAACCAAGGTTGCGATTCTGCAAAAGAAGGCGGAGCAGGAAAAAGTCATCCTGCCCACCGACGTGGCGCTCTATATCGCGTCCAACATCCGCTCCAACGTCCGCGAACTGGAAGGCGCGCTCATCCGGTTGGTAGCGCACTCGTCGCTGATCGGCGCCGAGATCACGCTGCCCTACACCCAGCAGGTGCTCAAGAATTTCATCGACTCCCAGGCTCGCAAAGTCACGATCGAGTCGATCCAGAAGGCTGTGGCTGAGCAGTTTGGATTGCGCCTGGTCGAGATCAAGGCCAAGAACAACTCGCGCGCCATCGTCTATCCCCGGCAAATCGCCATGTACCTGGCCAAGCATCTCACCGAAGCTTCACTGCCGGAGATCGGACGCCAGTTTGGCGGCAAGCATCACACCACGGTGCTGCATTCCGTCGACAAGATTGATGTCACGCGGAAGACCGACAAAGATTTAAACAGGCTGATCAACAAAATGACGGAGCAGTTGGGCGGATGAATCGCGGGTTCCAGTCGGATTTCCACTCAGCAGCAAAGTCTTCCTTGAGCGGCACTGTGAATCGGGTGTGGAAGTTGTGCAAGAGCCGGTAGCGATCGTGAGCCACGGCCAAACGATACCTTCATCTCCGCCGCCGACCGGGCTAGTTTTGGACATGAAGGAATAGGCGCAGAGGCCAGTCGCAGGTGGGGTTGGCCGCGATTTCCACTTTTCCGGCCCCTCTACTGTTACTACTGGTTTTATAGGTTTTTATTTTGATATAAGTGAAGTACTCAAAGTAGCGCCACCCGACGGGAGATTTGGGTTATGCCGGTAGAAGCTTTGGCCGCAGTCACGGGGACCGCCACCATGGAAATTACAGTCAGCAAGGCTGAACTCTTAAGGGAGCTGACTGCGACCCAGGGAGTGGTGGAGCGCAAGACCACGATTCCCATCCTCTCCAACTACCTATTCGAAGCTTCCAACGACAAACTTTCGCTCACCGCGACCGACCTCGATCTGAGCCTGCGCACGGTGTGCAATGCGAAGGTGAAAAAAGAAGGCTCCTGTACCATCCCCGCCCGCAAGTTGCATGACTACGTAAAGCTGCTGCCGGATGCCGATATCACGATCAAGCTTCTGGAGAATCACTGGATCAGCATCCGTTGTGGACGGTCGAACACAAAGATGGTGGGAATGGCGCGCTCGAATTTCCCCACCCTTCCGATATTCCCCACGGTCGGGGCGGTGAAGATTCCCGCCCTGGTATTGCGGGCGATGATTGCCAAAACCGGGTTCGCCATCGCCAGTGAAGAATCACGCTACACCTTGAACGGCGCATTGATGGTGCTGAAGCCCGAATCCATCACCATGGTGGCCACAGACGGTCATCGGCTGGCGCATATCGAACGCAGCGGAGAGAAATTCGAGGGTGTTTCTGGAGAGCTGAAAACCCTCATTCCCAAAAAAGCGATGGACGAACTGCGGTCGTTGCTTGATTCGACCGATGCGGAAACTATCGAATTCGCGAAAGACGAATCCACGCTGTACTTCCGCATTGGACAAAGGCTGCTGACTTCGCGTCAATTGACCGGCCAGTTTCCCAATTACGAAGCAGTCCTTCCCAAGGACAACAACAAGAGCGTCACCCTTCCGGGCAACGATTTGAGCGCCGCGATCTCCCGCGTAGCGCAATTTGCCGACGAGCGTTCCCGCGCCGTCCGCCTGCGCCTGGAGAAGGGTGAAGTAAAACTTTCTGCCTCTTCGACCGAGACCGGCGAATCCGAAGACTCGCTGGAAACTGGCTACCAGGGCGATTCGTTGACCGTCGGCTTCAACGCGCAGTACATTCTGGATTTCCTGAAGGCAGTGGGTGCAGGCGATGTGAAGCTGGAGTTCAAGGATCCGCAGTCCGCCGGCCAGCTCCGTCCCGCCGATAGCGAGGATTACAAGTACCGCTACATCGTGATGCCCATGCGCATCTGAGGCGACCATGTGGGGCGGGCGCCCTCGCCCGCCGGCTTTTGACCTTGATCTATCTCAGTGTGCCTCTTGCAGGCGGCAGAATGCCGGCCATTACAAGATTCCGAAGTAATACCAACCGCAAAATCGGCGGTCCAGGGCGTCTACCCCACACAACCTTAAGCTTGACTACCCTGCCCTGACGCCGTAAATTAGCCGCCTTGCATTCTGGAGGTTCAATCCCATGCTTAGCGGTTTCAAGCAATTCATCCTTCGCGGCAACGTGGTTGACTTGGCGGTTGGCGTGGTCATCGGTGCGGCCTTCGGGTCGGTAGTAACAGCGTTCACCAAGGATCTGCTGACTCCACTGATCGCTGCCATAGTCGGCAAGCCGGATTTCTCTTCCATCAGCTTCACCATCAACGGCACGCCGTTTCCGGTGGGCGATTTTATCAACACGCTGGTGTCGTTCCTGCTAGTGGCGGCTGCGGTGTATTTCTTCGTAGTCACGCCGATCAACGCGTTGATCGCGCGCATGCGCAAGGCGCCGGCGCCGGCCGATCCTACGACGAAGAAATGTCCCGAGTGCCTGAGCGAGATTCCCATTGACGCGCGGCGCTGCGGGTTCTGTACCCAACCGGTGCTGGGGCGGGCGGCGTAAATAGCTATTTCGGGAGGGCACGACTTCAGTCGTGCCGCAAGGGAACTGGCCCAGCCGGCTTCAGCCGCTGAGGGCGGCTCTGGTTTCCGGCGCGACCTCTGAAGAAGCCTCAGGCGCTAAAGCGCAAACATCTTTTTCACTCAACGGCACGACTAAAGTCGTGCCCTCCCGAGTTCTCCGACTCGGCTCCGGTTGGGCGTTTTTAGTAGTCTGCATGCTCGTGCCCTTCACCGCGAGGGGCTGGCCATCCTGTAGCATTGCTCATGACCCGATTCCCGGCTGGCGTTCTAGTGATGCTGCTTGCGACGGCTTTATGGGCACAGGATAAGCCGGCATCGGGCTCGAAGCCTCCCACTCACCCCAGGTCCGCCGCGCCCGACTGGGGCGCGATCAGCAACGGGATCTACCGCAACTCCTCATTCGGATTCATCTACAAGCTTCCTTACGGATGGGTAGACCGTACTACCGATATGCAGGACGACTCCGCTGACGCCTCCAACTCGCGTGTGCTCCTTTCCGTCTTCGAGCGGCCTCCGGAAGCTACCGGCGACACAGTGAATTCCGCAGTCGTGATTGCGGCCGAGCGCCTTCCCGCTGGCATCAGGAGCGCCGCCGAATATTTCGAATCGCTCAATGCGCTAGCCACCGGGAAAGGCTTCGAGGCAAAAGATGGGCCTCGCGAATTTCTTGTCGGTACCACAAAGCTGGTCCGAGGAGACTTCAGTAAGGCGCGCGGAACGCTGACCATGTACCAGACGTCGCTGGTTGCGCTGGAAAAAGGCTATGCAGTTTCCTTTACGTTCATTGGCGGGACTGAAGATGAAGTCAGCGAGCTGATCGAGAAGCTGAGTTTCACAGCGGGCAAACACTGATTCTTCGCGTGGGACGGAACACTCTTGTCCGCCACCCTTGAAGCTGATTGTTTGGTTGGGAGAAGCTGAGATCTTTTGCGATCGCAAAATCGAATTCAAAAGCGGCGGGCGAGGGCGCCCGCCCACACTCTGCGCTGCCTACTCCAGCGCTTCCGGCTCCAGCCCGATGTGCTTCTCGCCGGCGGCCTTTTTCTCCACGTACTTCTTGACCCAGGCTTCCCAGCTTTTTCCAGCGGCGGTGTCACGTCCGGTGAAAGCCAGGGCGGCGATGTCCGCGTAGGCGATCATCACCCTCTGGTTCGAAGTTCTCGGCAACACGCGCACCAGGGACTCCGCCAGAGTCGGCCCACTCTTCCGGTCGAAAAGATAGCCTTCGACTGTGGTTCCGTCCTTGCGCGTGATGGTCACATCGCCACGGTAGTCGAAGGCCTTTTCCAGGGCTTTGCGGGTTTCTTCTTCCGAGGCCAAGGCGGGAACCCAGCCTTCAAGCTTCTCGTGTTCCCATCCGGGAGATACTTCGAGCGCGTCTGGCGACGCAGCCTCGGCGTCGGGATGAACGTGGCCGGCGGCTTTTCCGGTCACGCCCGGGTCTCCTCGAAAGTCTCACTGGGGGCGATCTGCACTAGCGGATGAGCCGGCTCTACCGGTTCGTCCAACAACTCCAAAGCGCCTTCGTCGTGGTATCGGGTGAACAGCGTGCCCTTGACGGTGGCGAAGAAGCCCTCGAGCGACCCGAAGGTGTCGTTCACCGCCGAGGCTTCGTAGCCGCTATGCACCATGCAGTTGGCGCAATGCGGATTGCCCGACTCAGTGCCGTACGACTCCCACGCGGTTTCGCGGATCAGCTCTTGAAAAGTGTCAGCATAGCCATCCTGCAGCAGGTAGCAGGGCTTCTGCCAGCCGAAGATGTTGTAGGTCGGCATGCCCCACGGGGTGCAGGCATAGTGCCGTTTCCCCATGAGGAATTCCATGAAGAGCGGTGACAGGTTAAAGCGCCAGTTCTTGTCGCGATTGGAGAGAATCGCCCGGAACAGCCGCCGGGTGCGGGCGCGTCCCAGAAAATGCTGCTGGTCAGGAGCTTTCTCGTAGGAGTAGCCGGGAGAAAGCATCATGCCCTCGATGCCCAACTCCATCATGTCGTCGAAGAAAGCGCGCACGCTCTTGGGATCGGCTCCGTCAAACAGCGTGGTGTTGGTGGTGACCCGGAAGCCGCGCTTCAGGGCTTCGCGGACGGCGTCGACCGCGATGTCGTAGCCGCCCTCGCGGCAGACAGCGAAGTCGTGGTGCTCTTTCTGTCCGTCCAGATGCACGCTGAAGGTCAGGTACTTGGTCGGCTTGAAGAGATGGATCTTTTCCTTTAGTAGCAAAGCGTTGGTGCACAGGTAGATGTATTTCTTCCGCGCCACCAGGCCTTCGACAATCTTGTCGATCTCGGGGTGCATGAGCGGTTCGCCGCCCGGGATCGAAACCACGGGCGCGCCGCACTCGTCAACCGCCCGGAAGCACTCCTCGGGGCGTCAGATGGCGCTTGAGGACGTGGGCAGGGTACTGGATCTTGCCGCAGCCGGCGCAGGCCAGGTTGCAGCGGAACAGCGGCTCGAGCATCAGCACCAGCGGGTATTGCTTCCGCCGGGCGAGCTTTTGACGGATGACGTAGCTGGCCACCGTCCACATCTGCGATACAGGGACACTCATTCTGGACTGGGATCTCCTCCCAATATGCTATCAGGTTGGGGTGGTCTCGTGGGCTGATCATGTAGGCGCGGGGACCAGCTATTAGCCTTTAGCCGTTAGCTCTTAGCCTCGGTCCCAAGGGTTCAAGCTAAGAGCCAAGAGCTGAAAGCCAGAGGCTCGTCCCCGCACACTCGCGCCGGCACAGAAAGCTTGGAAATAAGTGGTTTACACGGCGGTTCGGGGGTCGAAAAATGTGCTTCATCGTGGTACAATTAGATACAACCTCGAAAGCCGTAAGTGTTAATAATTTCAGTGATTTGAGGCAAAATCCAGGACATCGGAAAAGCGTGCCGGACGGGACCCAGAGCCCGGCATTTTCCACGGAGCTGAATGGCTACGAAAGAAATCACTCCCATCGACGAAACTAAGCCAAAAAACGGGAAGCTCGCTGCCATAAACGGAGGCAACGGCGACTACAATGCCGACTCCATCAAAGTGCTCGGCGGCATGGAAGCGGTGCGTAAACGTCCCGCCATGTACATCGGTTCAACCGGCGAGATGGGATTGCACCATCTGGTCTACGAAGTCGTGGACAACTCGGTCGACGAAGCGCTCGCGGGTCACGCCGACAAGATTGAAGTCACGATTCACCTGGACAACTCCATCACGGTCGTCGACAACGGCCGCGGCATTCCCGTCGACATGATGGACATCGACGGGGAAAAAATTCCTGCCGCGCAGGTGGTGCTTACCAAGCTGCACGCTGGTGGAAAGTTCGATGCCTCGTCTTACAAAGTTTCCGGCGGATTGCACGGCGTCGGCGTCTCCTGCGTCAACGCGCTGAGCGAAGAACTCGATCTCGAAATCTGGCGCGACGGATTTACCTGGGAGCAGACGTATTCCAAAGGCGATCCCACCAGCAAACTGAAGAAAGCAGGCGCCAGCAAGAAGCTTGGGACCAAAGTCCACTTCCTGCCCGATCGCAGCATCTTCACCGCCACTGAATACAATTACGACACGCTGGCGCAGCGTCTGCGCGAGTTGGCATTCCTGAATAAAGGCCTGCTGATCACGCTCACCGATGAGCGCGCCACCGACGCAAAAACCGGCGAAGCGAAGTCGTCGGAGTTCAAATACAACGGCGGCATCGCCGAGTTCATCAAGCATCTGAACCGCGGCAAACAAGTGCTGCACGACAAACCTATCTACATGGAAGCCGAGCGTAGCGGCGTGGTTATGGAGATCGGGCTGCAGTATAACGACGCCTACTCGGAGTCGGTATTCAGTTTCGCCAACAACATCAACACCGTGGACGGAGGCTCACACCTCTCCGGCTTCCGCATGGCCCTGACCCGCACTATCAACTATGCCGGGCAGCAGATGGGCCTGTTCAAGGACGTAAAAGAAAATCTCACTGGCGATGACGTGCGCGAAGGTCTGGTAGCGGTCATCAGCGTGAAGCTGCCGCAGCCCCAGTTTGAAGGACAGACCAAGGGCAAACTGAATTCCGATATCGCCGGTGTCGTGCAGGCATTTGTGAACGAACGGCTAGGCGCATACCTCGAGCAGAACCCTACCGTTGGACGCAAGATCATCAACAAAGCGATCGAAGCCTCGCGCGCGCGTGAAGCCGCCCGAAAAGCTCGCGATCTTACCCGGCGCAAGGGCGCTTTGGATGGTGGTGGTCTTCCCGGCAAGCTGGCAGACTGTTCGGAACGGCAGCCGGAACGCTGCGAGCTTTTCCTGGTAGAGGGTGAATCCGCCGGCGGCACCGCCAAACAGGGCCGCGACCGGCGCTTCCAGGCCATCCTTCCCCTCAAGGGCAAGATCCTCAACGTCGAAAAAGCGCGCTACGACAAGATGCTGGGGCACGAAGAAATTCGGGCCATGATTACGGCTCTCGGCACCGGCATCGGCAAGGACGACTTCGACTTCGCCAAGCTGCGTTACGGCAAGATCATCCTGATGACCGACGCCGACGTGGACGGAAGTCACATCCGAACCCTTCTGCTGACGTTCTTCTTCCGCCACATGCAGGAGCTGATCAAGCGCGGGAACGTGTTCATCGCGCAGCCGCCACTGTACTCGATCAAAAAGGGCAAGACTCTGCAGTACATCAAGGACGACGATGCGCTGGACAAAATCATCCTGAAGCGCGCCGCGGACAGCATCATCGTGCGATACGGCGAAGGTGCGGCCAAGCTCGAAGGCGCAGGTCTGTCGAAATTCGCCAGCGGGCTGAAGGAATATTTCGGCTACTTCGACAAGGTGAACAAGCGCTTGCGCGACGAAAAGGTTACCGAGCTTCTGCCTCGGCTCGATCTATCCAAGCGCGCGGATTTCGAAGGCGACAAGAAGGCTGCGTCAAAGAAGATCGAGAAGCTGGAAAAAGAGTTGAAGAAGCTCCAGAAAGAACGCGACTTCAAGAGCATCGAATCCCTCTTCGATGAAGAGCACAATCTCTGGGAGGTAAAGTACGTCAACTCCCAGGGCGCCGAGCATGTCATCAACTGGGAACTGGCTTCGACTGCCGAGTACAGGCAGCTGCTCTCAAAATTCAAACAGGTCGAGCCCTACATGGAACCGCCGTTCGTGATTGAGACCATTACCGATTCGACTCCCGTCAGCGATGGCGCCGAAGAACCTGCCACGGAAGGCGAAGAGGTGGATACGAAGGCGGAAAAGAAAGCGCCCAAAGTCGCCGCCAGGAAGAGATCCGCCGAACCGGAGATTGTCGAGAAAGCGAATGTCCGCGAACTCTTCGAATACGTGAAAGAAGCGGGCAGCCGTGGCTACGAGAAGACGCGCTACAAAGGTCTGGGGGAAATGAACTCGGAACAGCTGTGGCAAACCACCATGGACCCCGAGCGCCGCACCCTGCTCTCGGTAAAGCTCGAAGACCTGGCCGAGTGCGAGACCATCTTCAGCACGCTGATGGGCGAAGACGTCGAAGCCCGGCGCAAGTTCATCGAAGACAACGCCCTGGATGTGAAGAACCTGGATATCTAAATCTGCTTTGGTTGTGAGGCGGGCGCCCTCGCCCGCCAAGCCAGCGCCAAATTCCTTACATGGATAGGTTGTTCCTTGAGTAGGGGTCCTTCGACTCCGCAGGCCCGTTCGCTCGCGAACGCCCCTGCTGCGCTCAGGATGACAAAGTGCCTGGGTTATTTCACCATTCTGCTGGGCGCGGCGGCGGGTTGGCGAATTTTGCGCTGGGCAAGCCGAGTTTTCTTTGGCTGGCGGCAATCAGCCGCCCCGGTCGGATCAGGCGGCTAGCAATTGGCTCCACGGGGGCAACCGCTTTTGGTTACCAGCGGTTACCTCCGTGTCCCCTGTGTCCTCCGTGGTCTAAAACTCCCTGCAAGTTTCCCCTCACCCCGCGTTCTTCCCATAGGACGGGAAAAGCCTCCCCGTCCACGGAAAAGGGGAAACGACAATGAAGAAGTTGCCGCTCATACTGTTGGTGACCATGCTCTTGCTGTGCGGTGTAGCGATAGGACAAGACAAAGCTGCCGACACCAGCAACCAGCCCGCACTCACCATCTACAACCAGAATTTCTTTGTGGCGCGCGAATATGTGCCGCTCGATCTCAGGCCGGGCGTCAACCACGCCGAGTTTGCCGGCATAGCGTCACACCTTGAGCCGGATTCCGTTATCCTGCGCGATCCTGCCGGGCGCAGCTTGCAGGTCCTCGAGCAAAATTATCGCAACGATCCCATCTCGCAGGAATTGCTGCTGTCATTCTATGAAGGCAAGACGATTGATTTCCTGGTGCAGCACGCTGACAAACAGGAAATTATCAAAGGCAAGATCGTGCGCAGCGGCTACATTCCCAGCAGTTACTACGCGCAAAACTATCAGCAGCCATCTTTCACGCAGCCCATTATCGAAGTGGACGGCGTGCTGCGCTTCGGACTTCCCGGCCAGCCGCTCTTCCCCGGGCTCTCTGGCGATTCCATTCTGAAGCCGACTCTCAGCTGGTTGTTGCAGACCAACGATCCCGGCAAATTCGACGCCGAGATCTCCTACGTCGCGAGCGGCATGAGCTGGCAGGCGGACTACAACCTGGTGGTGTCCGACAATCCCAAGGGCAAGACCGACCTGCTCGACATGGTGGGTTGGATCACCATGCGCAACCAGAGCGGCAAGACCTTTGAGAACGCGAACATCAAGCTCATGGCCGGCGACGTGAACAAAATTCAGCCGGGAACGGTTGCGGGACGCGTGTACGCCGCGGAAGCGAAAGCCATGATGAATGATGCCGCTGCGCCTGTGGTTCGCGAGAAATCATTCGACGAATTCCATCTCTACTCTCTGGCGCGGCCCACTACTCTGCACGATCAGGAAACCAAGCAGGTGGAGTTCGTGCGCTCGACCGGCATTCATGCCCAGCGGTTGTACGTGTACGACGGCGCTCAGGTGGCCCAATACGGCTACTACAACGTCGAGCAGATCCGTCAGGATCAAAGCTACGGGACGCAGTCCAATCCCAAAGTGTGGGTGATGGAGGAGTTCAAGAATGCCGAAGCGAATCATATGGGGATTGCGCTGCCCAAGGGCAAGCTGCGCTTCTATCGCCGCGACACCGATGGCCACCTGGAATTCGTTGGCGAGAACGTGATTGATCACACCCCGAAAGACGAAACCATCCGCATCTTTACCGGCAACTCGTTCGATGTGGTGGGCGAACGCAAGCGCACCAACTACCGGGTGGATTCGGCTCAACACTGGATGGACGAGTCTTTCGAGATCCGGGTGCGTAATCACAAGAAAGAAGCGGTGACGGTGCGTGTGGTCGAACATCTCTATCGCTGGACCAATTGGAAGCTGAGCGAGCAGTCGCAGGATTCACACAAGACGGATGCGCAGACGGTGGAGTTTCCAGTAACTATCGCACCCGATGGCGAGCAGGTTGTGACCTACACCGTGCACTATTCGTGGTAGTTGAATCCGCAGTAGTGTGGGGCGGGCGCCCTCGCCCCACACTTTCATCTCAGTGATCTGAGATGCGAGCCGGGTACTTTACCTCGGGATATACCCGATCGAAGACTACCCACATCAGCGCCAGGAGCAAGAAGAGAAAGAAGCTGCCTTCCGGGCCGACGGTGCCGCCAGTCAGCCAGCGTGGACCTTGCAGGGACGAACGCAACAGGTGTCCAGGAGCCATGCCTCCGCTGTCGGGGACAGAATAAAAGTAGCTCTCGCCCCAGTCCCACGCGGCATGAAAGCCGATCGCGAACCAAAGGCTTCCGGTGCGACGTAGGGTCAGGCAGAAGAAGAAACCGATCACCATGGCGCCGAGAATGCCGACCCAGCTCTCTCCCGGGTTCTCCAAATGCAGCGCCCCGAAGCCCAGCGAGAGCAGAATTGCTGCCGGCCAGAAGCCAACGGTTTCGGTCAACGTAAATTGCGCATACCCACGGGTGAAGAATTCTTCGTAGAAGGCCACGACCAGAAAAAACGCAGCCCAGAACACCGCAAACTTCAGTGCGCGCGCGCCATGCAGAGCGAAGGCCCCGAAGTAAAAAGCATGAGCTCCGCGTAGCGCAACCAGCAACAGTGTGAGTGACGACATTCCCCACAGCGCGCCTACCCAGAACAGCTTGCCGAAGGCTTTTCCCTGCGGCAGACCGTAGAAGCCGAATGGCCGGCCTTCGATGCGCGACAGTAACAGCGCGGGAGCCAGTGCGATAATCGCGAGTCCGCACTCAGCCGCAGTTTGTCTCCACAGGAACAACGCATCGGACAGGCCGTAGGCGAGCACAATGAACAAACAGAATCGCAGCCCCCGGTACATGAGGAAATAAAGCACCAGGCGCCATATCGGGCGAAGCCCATCATGCGAGAAAAATATCTTCTGGATTGTTTCTTCCAGGGGAGACAGTTTGGTCAGCGCGAAACCTGGGTCGGCGCCGGGTTCGATGGCGGGCGGCGCGGACGCGGCGGAAACCTCGTTGAGTTCGTCGGGCAGGCTGTTCTTCGGATCATCCATCGCGCGGAAGTTTCCCGATTTGTCCCTCGCCATGGTAAAACACTCGCCGGTTCTCCATGGTTGGATTCTTCAGTCGCGAACGATTTGGCCGTCCCCAGGTGCTGGCGGCAAGCCTGCTGCTTGTGTTTCTGGCGCAGTGCCTCTGGCTGGTGGGGAAAGGCGTGCGATCTGGAACGCTCGACCTGGCGGAAGTTGAACGGGTGGAGCGGGGGACTGAGCTTTGGCATACCAGTCTTGCCGGACGGGACACAAACCTGCGAATGGCGCCCGAGGTGGTGCAGCCTAATCTGGAGAATAAAGGCGAGGGAGTGTCAATTGATGCCTGGGCCGCGAGCGACGCCGGCTACGATGCGCACCATTCGCCTCTGTGGTACCTGATCGCATCCGCGCCGCTGGCGCTGCGGCGTCCCGGAAATATCCGCGAACTTCATTGGCTGGCCTGCGTGCCCTATGTGATCTTCGGGTTGCTGCTGGGAGCTTCGTTGTGGTACGTAGCCCGCCGCCTGTTCGGTAACGCCGGCGGATATGTTGCCCTGGCCTTGTACTGTTTTTCGCCGGGTGTTGTTCGTGCCTGCGCGCTTTGGTCTGCCGAGCCCGAGGTGGGCGCAGCCTGGGGAGCGTTCGGTGCAATCTTCACCGCCATCGCCGTTTCTCACACGTTGTACGCGCCGCGTGAAGTGGTGCTGTGGAACTGGCGTCGCATCATGCTGCTGGGATTGTCATTGGCTCTCGCCGTCGGCTCGCAGTTTTCGCTGATCATCGTGCTGCCGGCCGCTCTGGCATTCATGCTTTACCTCGCTCCCACCCGGCGCCTGGCTGCGCTGGCGATATGGGCAGTGGCTTGCGGGATCGCACTTCTGCTCGCATACTCGTCCTACTTTTTCCGCGTACCCGCCTTCCTGCAGGGAATTCGACACGCATCGTTTCTCGGAATCTCCTGGAAGGCCTACGCCATGCCAAAGGCTTACCTTCAGGTACTGGCGCAGCTGGGACAAAGCAGTCCCGCGCTGGTGGTAGCGTTACCGGTCGCGCTGATCACGTACCTCGCGTGGCCCCGCGCTCGCTACTTCGGAAACACGGCGCCGCTTCTGGTTGCGACATTGTTCCTGGTGCTTGGGTTGGGGACGCCACACTATCCCGGGCTTGGCTTTCAATTCATGGCGGTACCCTTCGTGTTCGTTTTCGTGGCAGGGATTGCGGCGGACCTGGTCGAAACTCGATATCACCAGATCGCCGCGGCCGCTATCTCAGGCCTGCTGGTGGCGAATGCCGCGTGGAATCTTTGGGAATTGGCCCGTATCCCGTAAGGAACGATCGTGCCCGCCTTTTTCTTCAACCACTTAGAACCTTGTCGAATTGACAAAATAAGAACAAACCAACTGCCGTTCGCGAGGCTCTAATAGACAGGGCGGTATTTGTGGAGGAGGCCTGCGCCATGGTTTCCAAACTGGGGTATGATTCGTATGTGAAGCGGCTGAACTCAGCCACGGTAGCGGCAGTTGCCCTGATCGCGGCTGCATGGATTTTACTAACCCTGGGTACGGTTGCGAAAGCGCAAGTCAACGGCGTTCCGGCTTCGGTCGCCTCCACCAATTTCGGCGGACACCCGAATTCCACTCCGGGTGTACCCGCCAGCATTACATCGCTCGGAACCAATGGCATTCAGCCCAGAAACCCGTTTCCCCATCAGCCTGCGTGCTGCATGAATCCGCTGTTTCCGGTGAATCCGAACCCGCCGCATAACCAGCGTCATCATCGCCAAAGTGGCCAGTTTTTCCCCGGCGGTGGTGCGGTCTACATACCGTACGCTTATCCCGTGGTTGGAGAGTCTGACCCGGGCGACGCCGTGGCGGACCAGCAGGAAAATCAGCCGGAAGAGGATTACCGTGGCGGACCGACCATCTTCGATCGCCGCGGCCCTGGATCGCCCGCGCGCTCGTACGCGGATGCCTACCCACCGCCACGTCGTCCCCAACCGGAGGCTGAGGTCGTTCCAATGCCACCGCTGCCGGAGACTCCGGTCCCCGATCAGCCGCAAACCCTGCTGATCTTCAAAGACGGCCACCAGCTTGAAGTTCAGAACTACGCGGTGATCGGAGACACGCTGTACGACTTGACTCCGGGACGGCATCACAAGATCGCGCTCGACGAGCTCGACCTGACTTCCACCGCGAAACAGAACGACGATCGCGGCATTGATTTCCGGCTGCCGCCTAAGCCCGAAGCGAAGAAGTAAATGCCAAGCCGTTTCACTCTCGCCATGCTCGCTGCAGCGCTCTCGATAGCGCCATCCACGGCGCAGATTCGCGCGACCGGAGCCGGCACAGCCGGATTCGGCATCAGCGCTGGTTCAGCGGGGACCGGTTCGCATGCAATGGGTCCCGGCCACGGTCTTGATGCTTCCGGTCGTTTCCATCAGAGACATCCCTCGGAGCGAGACTCGACCGTCCTGGCCTATCCGTATTCTTATTCCGATTTGGACTACAGCTCCGTCGAGACTGCGCCACAGCCGCAGGTCGTGGTAGTCCAGGCTTCAACGCCGGCACCGCCGCCCGCGCCTCCGGCTCCGCGTGAGTCACTGCTGATCGAGTGGCAGGGCGATCATTTCGTGCGCACCACGTCCATGAAGGATTCCGCCGGCGCGCTGATCGCGACTGACTACTCGGAAAAGCCCACCGCGCCTTTGTCAACGACTAAACGATCAGCGGCGACACCCAAGAGTGCGGCTCAACCGCCGCGCGAGCTTCCGCCCGCCGTGCTCATATTTCGCGACGGTCGCAAGGAAGAAGTGAGCGAATACACCATCATGAACGGAACCATCTACTCGAAGGCGGACTATTGGACCACCGGATCGTGGACCCGGAAGATACAGATTGCCGATCTCGACGTCCCCGCCACGCTGAAACTCAACCAGGAGCGTGGCCTGAAGTTCGTACTGCCCGCGAGTTCTAACGAAGTCGTAACCAGGCCGTAGCCTTGGCCGCATTCAGCTGAAGTACCATCCCCCATTTGGATTGACGGTCTGTCCGGTCATATAGGCATTTTCCGCCAGCATCAGCACCACAGAGGCTACTTCATCCACGTTGCCGAATCGCCCGATTGGAATCACGCTCGAAGTCGCGCGTGGATTAGCGCGCAACATATCGGTCTCAACCAGCGCCAGGCAAACCGTGTTGGCGGTGATGCCTTCTTTGGCCAGCAGCGCAGCGTAAGAGTGGGTCAGTCCCAGCATCCCGGCCTTCGACGCGGCGTAGTGCGGTCCCACCAGCCCGCCGGTCTGTGCAGCCGTGGACGAAATATTAATGATCCGCCCCCAACGCTGGGCGCGCATCCGGGGCAACACGGCCTGGGTCACCAGGAACGCGGACTTCAGATTCACACTGATGTGCTCCTCCCAGTCTGCCTCGGCAATGTCCTCGAGCTTGATCTGACGAGCCATCCCCGCATTGTTCACAAGAATATTCACCGCGCCCAGTTCGCGTTCAACTTGCACCACCATTTTTTTCACTTCATCGGATTGCGAAACGTCGGCCTGAATCGCCAGCGCGCGCCGCCCCAGTTTTCGGATCCCAGCGCAAATTTGTTCAGCCTCTTCCAAACGCGTGCGAAAGTTGACGGCAATGTCCGCGCCAGCTCCAGCCAGCGACAACGCAACGGCGGCGCCGATACCGCGGCTGCCGCCAGTAACCAGAGCAATCTTTCCTTTGAGCGAATCCATAAGTTGCCTATACGACACTGATTATCCCATCGCGCGAATGCTCTGCGTAACGGATTCGGTATAATTTTCGCGCCGCCGCTTCCATCCTGGTGAATCCGGCTGCACCAGACGCCATGGAAAAGAAAAAGTTTCTCTTCGACTCCCTCAGCGGATTGATTGGCGACATCGCCTGGCAAGTATCCAAGGAAGGCCACGAGGTGCGGTACTACATCAAGGATCAAAAAGAAGCCGCGCATCAAGAACGTGATGATTCCGAATATGTACTACCGCACAGACATCGGAGATCGCTGGGATGAGGACAGCGACCGCCTGCATAACTGGGGAATTTTGAGATGAAAAAAACGCTCCTCGGGGAAGCTGGACGATCAACATACCCGCCAAAATCGTGGTATAATTCTTCCATCGCAAATCGAACGTAACTTCCTGTAAATGCAATTGCTTAGGGCTTCAGGAGCAATCGGATTTGGCCATGTGGGGCGGACACTCTTGTCCGCCGCTTCTGAAGTTAATTTTGGTTTTGAAGATCACGCTGCGGAACTCCAAATCTTAGGTCAAATCGGCGGACAGAAATGTCCGCTCCGCAACCGTGCAGCAACACAGGCCAGGCTAAAAGCTAAGAGCTAGGAGCTAAAAGCGCTTTTATGGCTGACGATCAGAATCCCGAACTTCCCCTGACTCCTCCGCCCGGCGGCGGAGACGGCACCGGCATTCCCGGCGCGCTCAACATTCAACCCGTCAATATCGAAGAGGAGATGAAGAAGTCTTATCTCGACTATTCGATGTCGGTGATCATCGGGCGCGCGCTGCCCGACGTCCGCGACGGATTGAAGCCGGTTCATCGCCGCATTCTTTACACCATGCAGCAGATGGGACTGGCGCCCAACAAGTCCACCCGCAAGTGCGCCCGCATCGTCGGCGACGTCATGGGCAAATACCATCCCCACGGCAACCTCGCGGTGTACGACGCGTTGGTGCGACTGGCTCAGCCCTTTGCCATGCGTTACCCGTTGGTCGATGGACAAGGCAACTTCGGCTCGGTCGACGGCGATCCGCCGGCTGCGGATCGTTACACCGAAGCCAAACTTACTCGGGTCGCTACAGCGCTGCTCGAAGATCTCGACAAAGATACCGTGGACATGCGCCCGAACTACGACGGCAACGAAATCGAGCCCGACGTTCTTCCCGCGCGCATCCCCAACCTGCTGGTGAACGGATCAGACGGCATCGCGGTAGGCATGGCGACGAAAATTCCGCCCCACAACCTGACCGAAATTGTGGATGCCACCATCACGCTGGTGAACAATCCCGAGGCCCAGCTCGCCGAGATTCTGAAATTCGTGCAAGGCCCGGATTTCCCCACTGCCGGCATCATTCACGGGCGCAGCGGAATCGTCGACGCCTACAAGCACGGCCGCGGCCGCTTCATGATGCGCGCCAAGGCCGGCATCGAAACTTTCAACAAAGACCGCAAGGCCATCGTCATCACCGAAATTCCGTATCAGGTCAACAAGGCGCGCCTGGTCGAGCGCATCGCGCAACTGGTGAACGACAAGATCGTGGACACGATTTCCGACATCCGCGACGAAAGCGATCGCGACGGCATGCGCATCGTGGTCGAGCTCAAGCGCGACGGCGAGCCCCAGCTCGTCCTCAACCAGCTCTTCAAGCACACCCAGATGCAGGAAAGTTTCAGCATGATCCTGCTGGCGGTGGTGAACAACCAGCCCAAGGAAATGGGCCTGGTGCAGGCGATCAAGCACTTCATCGACCACCGCGTCGACGTGGTCCGCCGCCGCACTGCCTACCTGCTCTCGAAGGCCAAAGACCGCGAGCACATTCTCGAAGGCTACCTGACCGCGCTCGATCACCTGGACAACGTGATCACCATCATCCGCGCCAGCGCCAACCGCGCCGAGGCCCGCGAGAACCTGGTCGCCTACTTTGCCGGCAAGAAGATTGACATCAACGTCACCGGCCGCTCCCCCAAGCGCGATCCGGAAAAGCCGTTCACCGGAATTCAGGCCGACGCGATTCTCGAACTGCAACTGCACCGCCTGACCAAGCTCTCCATCGACGAAATCACGAAAGAACTGAATGTCACGCGCGAGCACATCGCCGAGTACGAATCCATCCTGGGTTCGGAAAAGAAGCTGCGCACTGTGATCGTGAAGGAACTCGAAGAAGTAAAGAAACTCTACGGCGACGCGCGCCGCACGGTCATTGAAGACGAAGCCGCCGAAATCCATCTCGAAGACCTGATCGCCGACGAGCAAGTCGCAGTCACGGTCAGCCACGGCGGCTACATGAAGCGCACGCCGGTCTCCACCTACCGCATGCAGCGTCGCGGTGGCACGGGCCGCACCGGCATGAAGACGCGCGACGAGGACTTCGTCGAGCACCTCTTCATCGATTCCACTCACGCCTACATTCTGATCTTCACCAACACGGGACGCGTCTACTGGCTGAAGGTGTACGAGATTCCCGACGTCAGCGCCGCCGGCAAGGGCAAGCACGTCGGCAACCTGGTCGGTCTGCAACCGGGCGAGACGGTTCGCACCATGCTGACGGTCCGCAATCTCGAAGAGGTGGGCAAGTACATCTTCTTCGCCACCCGCAACGGCCTGGTGAAAAAGACCGAGCTGAAGGACTTCTGCCACGTGCGCTCGAATGGCATCTACGCCATCAGCATCGAGCAGGGAGATGAACTGGTCGCGGCCAACCTCACCGACGGCCAGCAGATCGTTTTCCTGGCCACGCACGAAGGCCAAGCCATCCGCTTCGACGAAGAGGACGTCCGCCCCATGGGCCGCCAGGCGTACGGTGTCTGGGGCATCCGCATGGAAAAGGGCGACTATCTGGTCGGTATGGCGACAACGCCCAAGGCCGATGTCCCGGCGAAAGTCGATCCAACAAAAGCGCCCGCGACTGACGCCCAGATTGCCGACCTGGTGCCGGAAAAAGGCAGACTGATTCTCTCCGTCACCGAAAACGGCTACGGCAAACGTACCGCTGCCGACGAATACCGCCTGCAGGGACGCGGCGGCTCCGGCGTCATCAACGTGAAAACCACGGAGCGCAACGGCAAAGTCGTAGGCATCGCGCAGGTGACGGAGAAATCCGAAGTCATGCTGATCAGCCAGTACGGCAAAATCATCCGCATGGATTCGACCACCATCCGCGAATCCGGCCGCGCCGCACAAGGCGTGCGCCTGTTGCATCTCGAGCCAGGTGACCGCGTGGCGGCGGCCGTAGTTCTCGCGCCGGGAGAAGAGCCGGTTAACGGAGGGACGCTGCTGCAGTAAAAATGAATTGTGGGAGCAGAGATTGTGTGGTCGCGGGCGACTCGCCCGCGAAGGGATGCGAGAAATCGCATCCTATTTTGCAATCTACTTGCCGTCGGCTGCTGTTACCGACCAAGGCTTGCCGTCAAAGTAAGAAGGAAGCTCCAGCCCAAACAATTTCATCACCGTAGGCGCCACATCCACGATCGCAGGCTTTTCAATCGCAATCTTGCGATTCGAAAACAGGACGCCTGGGACGAGTCGGGGATCAACGCAATGATCGCCGCTCCAGGCTTTGAGATTGTCCTCGAAAATTGCGGTCGTCACTTTGCCCATGACCGAATCCCATGAAGCGCGGAAGCCTTCGCCGTAGCCGACGATCAGGTCGGGGGCATTGTCGACGTACGGGCCGGCGTAAACTGCGTCGCAGTCGAACATTCCAGTGATGCCGACTTTGCCCGAGGCGGGATCGACCAGTCCATCCAACCTGCTGCGCAGTTCTTCTTTTAGAGCCTCCGCTTCCGCTCCGGCTTCTACGATGCCTTCGCGCTCGCGGCCTTTAATGTTCAGGTAAAGCCCGTTCAGGCCCATGGTGTAGGCGCGGGTGCGCGACCAGTCGACGTCTTCGAACCAGTCTCCGCTTTCGTTTTTGCCGTCTTTCAAAACCAGGTAGCCGTTCTGGTGCAGCCATGCGTTCAGATTCATGCAGCGGTTGAATGACTTGAAGCCGTGATCGGAAATCACCAGCAGCAGGGTTTGATCGTCTATCTGCTGCATGACCCGTCCGATCAGGGTGTCCATGCGGTCGTAGAGGTCCTGAATCACTCGCGGCTTCTGGTCTTGCGGCACATCACGCACCGCCGGATGATCTTTGTCCAGATAGCGCCAGAACATATGCTGGACGCGATCTGTGGTGTCGAACACGCACGCGCACAAGCCCTGCGGAGTTTTTTCCAGCGCGTCAAAGAACATGCGCTCGCGGTCTTCATGATTGCCGTAGCACTGCGCCAGAAATGCCTGATCGTCGAGCACTTCTTCGTTCAGCGCCCAGGTATCTTCCGCCAAGCCTAACGTCGCGTATGGGCCAAACAGCTTTGCCAGATAAATCGAATAGGTGACGGGATGAGAGATCGGCAAATCGGGATGGCCGGGATCAATGTTCACCGGCGTTACGTACACCTCGACCTCGGGCGAAAGTTCTTTCAGGTAAAAACGGCAGATACCGCGCGCCGTGAATCCCATGCCCGCTTTAAACTTCACCGGAATCCATTCCGAGTACTCGCCGACTTTGATCGTGAAGGTTTCGGAATCGATTTCAATTCGTGCCCGGCCGCGGCCCACGTCCGGCCGAAGCCTGAACCCGGCGCGCAGGTCGACACCCGTGCCCAGAGGATTTTCAGGACCGGGAATGTAGGAGTGCAAGCCCGCGCCATTCCGCTCCATGGGGATTCGCACACCACCCTCGCGGAACTTGTCGCTGCTGGCGCGCGTGCTGCAGAAACAGAATGTCCCCTGGCTTCCTTTTAGATCGGGAACGCACATGCCGGAGAGCAGCACGCCGGGAAACTTCTCTGGCGGAAAAGTCACCGGAACACGAATCACCGAACAGAACACTCCCGCCTTGCCCAGCCAATGCCAGAACGGCGTTCCTTTGCGCAGACCTTTGACGTCAGACTTGCCGAGCGGCAGCGAATACTTGCCAATCTTCAGGTGCCGTTTGGGCTCGCTGATCTGCGCCGAAGAAAGATAAGGAAGATAGTTCTTCAAATCGCGCGCCAGGAAGTCATAAATATTGTGTTTGCCGGGATTCACTCCGGTTTGAAACGTAGACCACGCCACCGGAGAAATCGCGGGAAACGTCGTTCGCAGCGGACGAAACGTCCCGCTGTCCCGCAGTCTGGTCAGGTTCGGCAGTTTGCCTTCGCTCATGAAGCGGCTGGCAAGCTCGGGATCCATGCCGTCGAATCCCACGATCACGACGCGTCTTACCTGCGCCTTGCCGTAGGCCTTGCGGCGCCGGAACATTCGCAAAAGTTGGCGAATGGGCCAGGTGACCAGGGCATAGAACGAATAAAGAAAGGCGACAAAAATGGTCCAGAATGAAGACAGGACAGCAAATCCCGCGCCCGGGCCCGCGTACGCCTCACTGCGCAGGGGGAAAAGCAGGACGATCGCAACGATCAAGAACAGAACTGGCCCAAGCCCGGATTTAGTTCGACGCGACAAAAGCCACTTCATACTTGAATTCCCAACACACTCTTGAAGATGAAACCTGCAATCAGCGACACCACAAAAAACAGAACTATCCAGTTCCACTGCATCCAGGTAAATCTGATCTCGCGTGGAGGATAGTTTATTTCGATCGATTGGACTGGACTATTGTCCGGCAGCGCTGGCTCGCCCGAGGTGAAGATGCGTTCCCAGAAATTGTCTTTCAGCCGAACCGGTGAAATACGTGCCAGACCCGACCCATCACCACTTGTTTCGAAACAGTCTGGCCCTCGGCTGCGATTTGGATGTCGAATTGTCCGGCGCGGTCCGCGACGACGCGCCACACCACTTCTTTATCTTTCGGAATATGAACTGCCGGGGCAGAATTTGAAAGCTCGGGAGGCAATTGCAGCGCAGCCTCGTTCAACGCGGCCGGATCCTCGACTCGCGCCTCGACCAGGAAGGTCTGCGCCGGCTGCAGCGGCATCCATCCGAAATAACGGTCTAACTGAACGATCAGGAAAGTGATGGGCAGTATCGCGATCAGGAACGGAGTGAACGCGAGGCGCAGGTAGCTGCCAGTACCGCGAAGAATCTTTCCGTAAGCCCGCATCACTACGGGCAGCTGGTCCTGAAACAAGCGAACGGCGAGCAAGTGCGCCTTCAATCGGTCCTTGGCGCGACCGATGGCTTTTTGGTCGGAGGTATAGCGAAACACGATTACCATCAACAGCCCGATCACGATGGAAATCGCAAGGACCATGAAAAGCGGGATGTTTGACGGCGTGGAGGAAGCGATCATTGAGATGTTGGTCGCCAGACGGATCTCTTTGCGGCGCGAGAAAGTTTGACAAGTACCTCAGCGGCTGAAGCCGCATCGCAGTAGGACTCTAATGCAGCGCTGAAGCGCTGCTCCAACCAAAAGCTCTCTCCAAACCACCCCAAAGCTCTTTCTTGAAGGGTGCACGAACTACTCGATGTAACCGAGACCTTGCAGCCGTTTCGTAACTTTCTCCTTGGATTCGGTTCCGCCGCCCTGGTCGGGTGACAGGCGCTTCACTTCTTTCTCTATGGTGTGCAGCACAAACTCGTCGAGAGAGGCGTATCCCGAGGCCTCCGCACACTGCTTTGCCTTTTCCAGCAATTCGCCTTCGATCTTGATCTTCTGCGAGGACATTCGACTGTCTCCCTTTGCCTGACGGCTGTTTATCAAACGTCAGCGGGCGGATGAAAAAACGGAATGTCCCATCATACCGCCGGGTTGCGGAATTCCAAATTGAGCAAAGATGGTGGGTGCGATGTCCGTTAACGCGGGATTGGCCGCGTCAATCGCGCGATTGCTCAGGAGCACTCCCGGGACCAGCGTGTAGTCCATACAATGATCGCCGCTCCAGGGGTTGGTGTTGTTCTCGAAGATCTCGGCGGGGAAGTTCCCCAGAATCGTCTGCCATCCCGCACGATAGCCGCGGTTATAGCCAACCAAGAGATCCGGCCCCTGCGCCGAGTATGGCCCTTGATAAACATCGCTGGCCCGATCAACCCGCGTAATCGCAGCCTGATTGTTCTGAGGGTCGCGGACACCGAGCAACTTTTCTTTAATTTCAGTTAAGAGCGCATCTGCAGACGCGCCCGGTTCGACAATCCCGTCGCGCTCCCGGCCTTTCAGATTCAGGTAAAGACCGTTCAAGCCCAGTCCGTAGGCGCGTGTGCGACTCCAGTCCACATTGGCGAAGGCCTGATTCTGATCGGGATTCGGTTCGCTCTTCAAGGTGATGTAACCATTGTTGAGCAGCCAGGTGTTCAGATTGAACGAGCGATTGTAGGGAGCGAACCCGTGGTCGGAGAGCACCAGTAGGGTTGTGTGATCGTCCAAACGCTGCATGACCTGGCCGAGAACCTGGTCAATCTGCTGATAAAACTGGGGCAGCGCCGACCCGTACTGTGCGGCCAGTGCAGCGTCATACTCCGGATGTTGCGGATCGATTACCCGCCAGAACATGTGCGAATTGAGATCCAGGCTGGAAAAGTAAAAGAAGAACAGGCCGGAGTGGAACTTGGGAAACTCCGCGTCGAAAATCTGGCGGTGTTCTGCCAGCACGGTGCGGGCCTGCTCTAGATATTCCTTATCGTCCAGGACTCCAGCCGACAGAGCCTTCGTGTCCTCGGAAATGCCCTGGGTATAGAACTCGCCCACTTCTTCCGCAAGCTCACGAGAATAGCTCTTGGGAGTAGAAAGTGGCAGAGCAGGATCGGTAGGGTCAATGTTGATGGGCGAAACGTACAACTCGAATCGCGGATGCGCCTGCTTGAGATAAAAGCGGCAGATTCCTTTCACGTTAGCGATAAAAGGAATCAGCTGGAATTCGATGTGGACCCAGTCGCTCCACTCCCCCTCGCGCAGTACGAATTTCTGGTCCTGCACAGTGAATTTGGCGACTGCCTCCAGCGGATCAATGGCAACCGTAAATGGCTCGAGTGAAGGAGGAGACCCCTTGCGAAAGGGGTTGTCCGGCCCGGTGAGCTTTGCTGCCACTTTCGAGTCCAGCACGCTGACCGGAATGATTTGTCCGCCTTCAACCACGCCCGCGGCGGTCATCGGATCATCGGTATAAAACGAAAATGTGCCATAGCTGCCGCGCAAGTCGGGCGTACCCATGCCTGATAAAGAGTGTCCCTTTGTTTTGACAGGAGGAAAATTCGACGGCATCCGCAAAATCGTGCTGGGCACGCCATTGTCGTCGAGCGTCTCCCAGAATGCTTTTCCCTGGCGCAGTTGCTCGGCGCTGCCGCTTCCGATCGGAATCACCCAGTTGCCCAGATGAATTCCGTGCTTCGGCGGCTCTACTCGGGAAGCAGAGAAATAGGGCTGCAGGGTCTTGGGATCGCGATGGATGAAATCGAAGATGCCGTGTCCACCGGCGTTCATACCGGTAATCAGATTCGACCAAGCCACCGGACTCTGCGGCGGAATGCTGGTGGTGAGCAGGCGAAACGATCCCTTCTGGACCAGGGCCGAGAAGTTCGGCATCTTGCCCTCGGCCATGAACTTTTTCAGTAGCTGCGGGTCCATGCCGTCAATGCCCAGAATGATAACCTTCTGATCGCCGCGCCATTTTCGCGGCTGGCAGGAAATCAGCAGCGCGGCCATTGCGCACACCAGCAAGCCGAGAACGACGTTTCGGATTCGTAGAAAGCGCAAGGTAGGCGTCGATCCCCGTTTCCATAATAGTCGATGTAAACCAAGCCCGTGTGGCGCGGGCGCAATCGCCCGCGTGCGTCCGTCTATACGATCCCTGCGATAGACTGGACTCCATGTTCCGAAGGATTTTCCCCGCGATCCTGGTCGCTTTAATCGCCTTAGCCACGGTTTCGGCGCGTGCGGCTACCCAGCCGAACATCGTCCTAGTCACATTGGGTTCGACTCGCGCCGACCGCATGGGCTTCCTTGCATCGAAGACAACAATCACGCCGAACCTCGACAGGCTAGCCCGCCAGAGCATGGTTTTCGAGCAAGCTTTTTCCCAGGCACCGCTGACCGTGGTGTCGCACGCAACGATTCTCTCCGGTACTTATCCCCAGACACACCGCGTCAGCGAGTTCGGCGCCAGGCTTGCGCCTGCCCTACCGTTCGTTCCGGATCTACTCCACGCCCGTGGTTATCGCACGGCTGCCTTCGTCGCCTCCATCGCACTCGATCCAAAAAACGGATGGGCTCCCGGCTTCGACCGTGGATTCAGTCTGTACGACGCCGGTTTTCAACCGCCGCAGCGGGGGAAGAGCAGTTACGTTGATCGACCCGCGATGAAGGTTGTGGCTCGCGCCAGCACTTGGTTGGCTCACGACGCCAGGCAGCCTTTCTTTTTGTGGATACACATGAATGATCCCGAAGCTGCGTCCGCCGCTTCCTACAATGCCGGGGTGGCCGCGGCAGACGCAGCGGTTGGGAGCCTGATCGCGGCCCTGCGCGGCAGCAAATTGTTCGACGACGCGCTGATCGTGGTTGCTTCCGATCATGGCAAGAGCCTGGGTGCGCACGGCGAGGAAACCAGCGGAGTCTTTCTCTACGATGAGACCATCCGTGTGCCGTTGTTGTTGAAATTTCCCCAGAACCAAAATGCTGGAAAGCGGGTGACTGCCCGGGCCCGCTTGGTGGACGTTGCTCCTACTATTCTGGAAATCGCGGGTGTGCCCGTCCCGTCGCAGATGCAGGGACAGTCTCTACTGAGAATCGCCAGGACAAATACCGATCAGCCGGTGTACTCGACAAGCGTTTTCCCTCAGCAAGCGTTCGGATGGAGCACGTTGGAATCGTGGCGCGCAGGTAAATTTCTCTACATCAAAGCGCCCAGGCCCGAGCTCTATGATCTCGCGGCGGATCCGGGCGCCACACGCAATCTGGCGCAGACCTCCAAAGCGACACTGGACACCATCGCCAGCCAACTGGACGCGTTCGACCGTCGCTTCAACGATTCCGGCAATGCTTCGGGTTCCGAACTGACGTCGAGCGAAATGCAGAAGCTGGCGTCGCTGGGCTATGTAGGCCTGCAGAAATCGGCTGCTCCCGTGAGCGCGGCGACGGGAGTTGACCCGAAAGACGGGATTGCAACTGCGAACCAGATACTATCGGCGTTCGCCCTGCTAAACGAGGGCAAGCCGGAGAGGGCTGCGACCGTCCTGCAACCTGTGTTGGCGGACGGCGCGAAAATGTATCTGACCCAGTTCGTCATGGGAGCGGCCCTGGCGCGCCAGCAGCAGTATCCCCAGGCCCTCGGATATTTGCGCCATGCCATCGAGCTCCAGCCCGATTCGACCTGGGCGCACTACGAAATGGGCTCCAGTCTTCTGAACAGCGGCGATTACAAAACGGCGGTCATTCATCTGGAGATCGCTTCGAGCCGGCTGCCCGAATTTGCCGAAGGCCACTCCCTACTGGCGCACGCTTATGAACATCTGGGACGAACTGAGGACGCCAAGCGCGAACGCTCCAAATCAGCCGCGCCGCAGGGGGCCAAGCTGTAGCTGGCCTTGTTTGCCCGATCCTTTGCGGCCGGCGCAAGGTCTTTCGCCGAATGCAAGAATGTCTATCACATTAGTAGACTTGTAGAAAAGGTTCGTGTATATTAAGTCCCAATGGTGAAAAGCATCATCTCCATCCGTTGTAACAGCACCTGCTGTCGCTGCGCGTGTCGCAGTCGGCGTGGGTCTGAGGATGGAATGTAGCCGAAGCAAACATTTCAATTTTCTCAAGCGGCCCACGAATCGGAATCGTGGGCCGTTTGCTTTTTACGGCCATAACGTCCGAATTCGTGGCGCCGCCTGAACTTAAGAGGGGAACAGATGCAGAGGAAAGTTTTGGTGGTCATCGGGCTGGCGCTTGCAGGCTTGCTCACGTATTCGATTCAGGGACGGGCGCAGGGCGGCGAAGTTTCATTGCTGAATGTCTCCTACGACCCGACACGCGAGCTCTACCAGGATTTCAATGAATCCTTCGCCAGGTACTGGAAGGCTAAGACCGGTCAGACGGTTACTGTCGAGCAATCTCATGGTGGTTCGAGCAAGCAGGCCCGCGCCGTGATTGACGGTCTCCAGGCCGATGTCGTGACCCTTGCCCTGGCCTACGACATTGACGCGATTTCCCAGAACTCCGGCTTGCTGCCCGCGGACTGGCAAAAGCGTTTGCCGCAGAACAGCACCCCCTACACTTCGACGATAGTTTTTCTAGTGCGCAAAGGGAATCCCAAACACGTTAAGGATTGGGACGATCTGGTAAAGCCAGGAATTTCAGTGATCACGCCCAATCCCAAGACGTCTGGAGGTGCGCGCTGGAACTATCTCGCCGCCTGGGCCTATGCGCTCAAGCAGCCCGGTGGAACCGAACAGACGGCACAGGATTTCGTGAAGCGCCTCTACAAGAATGTTCCGGTTCTGGACTCCGGGGCGCGCGGCTCGACTACAACTTTCGTGCAGCGTGAAATCGGCGACGTTCTCATCGCCTGGGAGAACGAGGCCTTCCTTTCGATCAAGGAGCTTGGTCCCGAGAAGGTTGAAATCGTCGTACCCTCGCAAAGCATCCTGGCGGAGCCGCCGGTTTCGATCGTGGATAAGGTCGTAGAGAAGAAAGGCACCCGCAAAGTGGCCGAGGCTTATCTCGAGTATTTGTACACTCCCGAAGGTCAGGAAATTGCGGCGAAAAACTACTACCGGCCGCGGCTTGACTCGGTGGCGAAAAAGTACGCCTCGACATTTCCCAAGATAAAGCTGGTGACCATCGACGAAGTCTTCGGGGGCTGGCAGAAAGCACAAAAAACACATTTTGCCGATGGAGGAGTGTTCGACCAGATCTATCAACCCAACCAGTAACTATGGTTTTCACGTTCAAAAAACGCAGCAACCTGCCAGGCTTCGGACTGGCGCTGGGCTACACCGTGTTGTATCTCAGCCTCATTGTCCTGCTCCCGCTCGCCGCGACGTTTCTGAAAGCCTCATCACTGAGCTGGGCGCAGTTCTGGCACATCGCTGCCTCTCCGCGTGCCGTGGCTTCTTATCGTCTGACCT
Source organism: Terriglobia bacterium (assembly GCA_963816865.1). Lineage (GTDB taxonomy): Bacteria > Acidobacteriota > Terriglobia > Terriglobales > Acidobacteriaceae > JAIQFF01. The sequence goes on along the minus strand of CAWFMU010000002.1, from coordinate 155,457 downwards.
TCGGAGCGTCGCTCATCGGCGCTCTGGTCAACTCTGGTATTTGGAGTTCTGGTGGCGTGGGTTCTGGTGCGCTACAGCTTTCCTGGCAAGCGTCTGTTCGATTCGCTGGTGGATCTGCCATTCGCCCTGCCGACGGCGGTTGCCGGTATCGCCCTGACCACGCTCTATGCGCCCAACGGGTGGCTGGGCCGGCCGCTGGCTTCCCTGGGAATCAAGTCTGCCTATTCGCCACTGGGAGTGGCGATCGCGCTCACGTTTATTGGACTGCCGTTCGTGGTCAGAAGTGTGCAGCCGGTCCTCGAAGACATGGACAAGGAACTTGAGGAAGCGGCGGCTAGTCTGGGAGCCAGCCGCTGGCAGACTTTTTCCAGGGTGGTCCTGCCTACAATTTTGCCGGCCGCGCTGGCTGGTTTCGCCATGGCTTTTGCCCGCGCAGTCGGCGAGTACGGCTCGGTCGTGTTCATTGCGGGCAACATGCCGATGAAGACTGAAATCACGCCGCTGCTGATCATCACCAAGCTTGACCAGTACGACTATGCCGGGGCGACCGCCATTGCGGTGGTCATGCTGGTGTTCTCGCTGATCCTGTTGCTGCCCATCAACCTTTTGCAGAAGTGGAGCAGCAGCCATGAAGAGAAGATGACGGAATTGATTCCGGATGTGATTGAAAATTAGAAAATGGGATCCATTACTTTAGCAGCGGGAAAAATTCCGGCAACCCCGCGCGTAGCCACGGCGGCGACCGGCGAGTCGGTTGCTGTCCGCTGGACCCTGATTGGCGTGGCCGTGTTCTTTCTCGCTCTGTTCATCTTCCTGCCGCTGGCCATCGTTTTTTCCCAGGCCTTTGCCAAGGGGATCGGCGTCTACTGGGCCAGCCTGCGCCAACCTGACGCGCTGGCGGCGATTCGTCTGACGCTGCTGGCGGCGGCCATCGCCGTTCCTTTGAATCTTGTCTTTGGGGTGGCTGCTGCCTGGTGCATCGGCAAGTTTGAGTTTGTCGGCAAGAGCCTGCTGATCACGCTGATTGATCTGCCGTTTTCGGTCTCACCCGTCGTGTCAGGTCTGATCTACGTCCTGCTCTTCGGCCTGCAGGGACTGCTGGGGCCGTGGCTGGCACGTCACGATCTGCAGATTATTTTCGCAGTGCCGGGAATTGTCCTGGCCACCATTTTCGTGACCTTCCCCTTTGTAGCCCGCGAGCTGATCCCGTTGCTGCAAGCCCAGGGACAAGAGGAGGAAGAAGCGGCCCTGGCGCTAGGCGCGAGCGGTTGGCAGACTTTTTTCCGCGTGAGCCTGCCCAACATCAAGTGGGGATTGCTCTACGGCGTGATCCTATGCAACGCTCGAGCGATGGGTGAGTTTGGCGCTGTTTCGGTGGTCTCCGGCCATATTCGCGGCCGGACCAACACCATGCCGCTGCACGTCGAAATCTTGTACAACGAATACCAGTTCTCCGCCGCATTCGCGGTTGCGTCCCTGTTGGCCTTGCTGGCTCTCACGACTTTGCTGGTCAAGACCGTGGTCGAATGGAGAGCGCGGCGTCAGCTGGCAGAATCTGCCGTCTGGGGCGAAGAAGGGCAAAGCGCATGAGCATCGAAGCGAAAGATATCACCAAGAAATTCGGACAATTTACCGCGCTCGACCACGTGGATCTGAAGATTCCCTCCGGCGAGTTGGTCGCGCTGCTCGGCCCGTCGGGCTCGGGGAAGACAACGCTCCTGCGCATCATCGCCGGCCTGGAATTCGCCGATTCTGGAACCATTCTCTTCGATGGCGAGGACACTACGCACCGCAATGCCCGTGACCGTCGCGTCGGCTTCGTCTTTCAGCACTACGCGCTCTTCCGCCACATGACCGTGTTCGAAAATATCGCCTTCGGACTGAAAGTCCGTCCGCGGCAGTGTGCGTCCGTCGAAAGAGAAAATTCAGGCCAAGGTCCACGAGCTGCTGGGCTTGATCCAACTTAAGAATCTGGCCGGCCGTTATCCTTCACAGCTCTCCGGAGGCCAGCGCCAACGGGTCGCGCTGGCACGTGCCCTTGCCGTCGAACCCAGCGTACTGCTGCTCGACGAACCGTTCGGCTCGCTGGACGCGAAGGTCCGCCTCGAACTCCGCCGCTGGCTGCGCCAGTTGCACGACGAGGTACACATCACCAGCGTGTTCGTCACCCACGATCAGGAAGAGGCGCTCGAGGTTTCCGATCGGGTTGCGGTGATGAATGAAGGCCGCATCGAGCAAGTCGGTAGCCCCGATGACGTGTACCATCGCCCGATCACGCCTTTCGTTTACAACTTTCTGGGCAACGTGAATCTGTTCCACGGGCGCATCGACGAAGCAGCCCCCATCCACGAAGGCGCTACCGGCGAACCCGTCTACGTGCGTCCGCACTTGTTAGAGATCCACCGTCAGCCCAACGGAGGCGGTCACTTTCGCGCCACCATCAAGCACATCAACTCGGCCGGACCATTGGTAAAGATCGAGGCGCTCAGCGAGTGGGGAGATCCAGTCCAGGTGGAACTATCACAGGAAAAATTTCGCGAACTCCAGCTCATCAAAGAGGAAACAGTTTTCATCATCCCCAAAGAGCTGAAGGTATTTCAGAAGAAGGCGATCTAACCGCGGTCCCACATGATTGGTGGCAAGTTTCACCCAATTTCTTGTCATCCTGAAGACGCGGAGTCGTCCGCGCAGCGGACGACTCCCAACGAAGGACCTGTGCAGTGGACCGGCAGCGCTTGCACCGCCAGCGAATCCATAGGTCCTTCGGCCCGCAAAAAGCGCGGACCTCTGGATGACACGCGTGCGTGTTTGCATGACCGGTCTGGCCGCGTGATCACAACGAGCGGAGCCTTGCTCCGCCGGACAGCCGAGGGCGGCTGTCCCCACGTGGTCTGTGGCAGCTAAAGCCCGCGATGACCACGCCCAGCCTGGATGCGCTGCAACGCGGCAATCAGGGCGTCAACGTCCTCGCAGGTGTTGTAGAGCGCCAGTGACGGGCGCACCGTCGTCTCAAGGCCAAACCTCCGCAGGATGGGCTGGGCGCAGTGATGTCCGGCACGCACCGCGATCCCTTCCTGGTTCAGCGCCTTGCCTACATCCTCCGTGCGGAATCCGTCGAGCACAAAAGAAAGCACGCCCGCTTTCTCGCGCGCAGTCCCGATCAGATGCAGGCCAGGGATCGTAAGCAGCCCCTTGGTCGCGTAGACCAGCAGATCGTGCTCGTAGCGGGCGATGTTCTCCATGCCAATCTGTTCCAGGTAGTCGAGCGCCGCGCCCAGTCCGACTGCGTCAGCGATGTTGCCGGTGCCGGCCTCGAAGCGAGCCGGCGCAAGGTTGTAAGTAGTCTTCTCGAACGTAACGTCGGCGATCATGCTGCCGCCGCCTTGCCACGGCGGGGTGTTATCGAGAATGTCCGCCTTGCCGAAGACGACGCCAATGCCGGTGGGCGCGAAGATCTTGTGGCCGGAGAATACAAAGAAATCGCAATCGAGCAACTGGACGTCCACGCCCATATGCGCGATGGACTGCGCGCCGTCCACCAGCACTTTGGCCCCGTGACGATGGGCCATCTCGACCATTTCTTTCGCCGGCGTGATGGTTCCGAGCGCGTTCGATACCTGGCTGAACGCAACGATCCGCGTTCGTGGGCCGAGTAGCTTTTCGTATTCCTCGAGAATCACTTCGCCGCGATCGTTCACCGGCGCTACCCGCAGCCGCGCTCCTTTTTCGGAGCACAATTGCTGCCACGGAACAATATTCGCGTGGTGCTCCAGCCAGGTGATGACAACTTCGTCATCCTTCTCTACGTTGCGGTTCCCCCAGCTCTTGGCGACCAGGTTGATGCCTTCGGTGGCGCCGCGAACAAAAACAATCTCGCGCACCGAGGGAGCGTTCAGGAAGCGGCGCACTTTCTCTCTCGCGCCTTCGTATGCGTCGGTGGCCCTCGCCGCCAGCGTGTGGGCAGCGCGGTGAATATTCGAATTCTCGTGCCGGTAGAAATAGGAGATCCGGTCTATCACTGCGTTGGGTTTCTGCGTGGTGGCCGCGTTGTCCAGCCACACCAGCGGACGCCCGTTCACCTGCTCCTGCAGGATGGGAAAGTCGCGCCGGATGAATTGCGGATCGAATGGGCGTGGAGATAAGGCAACATCCGGGACCAGGTTGGGATGAAACTCGAAGGACCCGATGCTAAGCGGCGGAGCGGCTGTTGTTGGAGCTTGCTCTCCACTAGGAATGTACGATGCGCCCGGCACGGCGGGCACCGAAGCCACATTCGGAAGCGCGGAAAAATCGGTTGGCGGAGACAAGGGCAGACCCGGAACTCCGGGGATCGATTGCATGCCCGGTACTCCAGGAAAAGAAAACATTCCTGCGATGTCGGGAAACGATGGTGCGGTGGTCAGTGGTGCAACCTTCTCGAAATCGAGAAAGTACGCTGAAGATCCCGGCGCGGACTGCGCTGACGAGGCGGGAATGCCCGGCGCGAATGCCGGCACGCTCCCCAGCGACGCCGGTATCGCGCGCAGATCCTCTTCGGTCAATGGCGCACCCGGCACGGAGGCGGGCATTCCCGGAATGCCGGGCAATGGTTGTGCTCCCGGTACGGCTTGGAACGCGAAGGCTTCGTTCAGCGAAGGAAATGTCGGAGATGAGTTAAGCGGAGAGGTGCGATCGAGAAAGTAAGCCAGTGAACCGGGAGCGGCGGGAGATTCGGGAACATTTGGGATCGTGGCACCAAGCGCGGTCACGCCCGCCGGCGCCGCGACGAACGATGAAACTGCTGGAACATCGCCGGTGGTGGCACGAGCGGGGGCGCTCGCGCCCACATTTTCAGGAACGGCCGCATTCGACGGAAGCGCGGCAAAGAACTCGTTTGCCAGGCGGGCGATTACCGATGGATCAGGTAGCGCGAACATCGCGGCGGATCCTCGATCATCCGCCAGCGCAGTGCCCTGGTCCGGCGATCGATCGCTGGTGCCGGGATCATTTGTACTCATGGTATTGATCCACGCTGACGCCTTCGAGCACGCCCACCGCATCCTCCGTGAGAATGGCCAGCGAGCAGTAAAGCGAGATCAGGTACGAAGCGATCGCCTTGTGATTGATGCCCATGAAACGCACCGACAAGCTGGGCGAAACTTCGCCAGGAATCCCGGGCTGGAACAATCCGACTGCGCCTTGCTTCTTTTCGCCGGTTCGCAACAGCAGAATGTTTGTCTTGTCTGCCTTGATGGCGACCTTGTCGGACGGCACCAACGGCAGTCCGCGCCAGGTTAGAAATGGATTGCCGAATATGGTCACTGTCGGCGGCGGAACCCCGCGGCGCGTGCACTCGCGCCCGAAAGCTGCAATGGCCCGGGGATGCGCCAGAAAGAATGCCGGCTCTTTCCAGACGCGCGCGATCAACTCATCCAGATCGTCCGGCGTGGGCGCGCCTTTCCGCGGCTTGACCTTCATCGAGTCATCAATGTTGTTGAGCAGGCCGTATTCCGCATTGTTGATGAGTTCGCTCTCCTGCCGTTCTTTTACTTTCTCAATGATGAGCCGCAGCTGCTCTTTGATCTGGTCGTGCGGGCTGCGGTACATGTCGGAGATGCGAGTCTGCAAGTCGAGGACGGTGGTCACGGCGCTGAGCGTGTACTCGCGCGGCTTTTCCTCGTAGTCCACATAAATTTCTGGCAGATCGACATCGTCGTCGGGGCTGCACTCAATGGTGCGGCTGCCCGGCCGCGAGGGGACAACTTTGTTTACACGATACGTGCCGGCTTCGACCGGAACCCACTGCAGGAAGTTGACCAGCCAGCGCGGCGTGATCGCCTGCATCATCGGGACCGTCTTGGTGACGGTCGCAAGTTGGCGTGCCTGTTGCTCGTTCAGCGTGTGGCGGACTTCAGCTTTCTCGGCCATGCAATTCGCTCCTCAGATGCGGCAAGCTAGAAAGTGTAACATCCCATCACGCAGCCTCGATGAAGGGCGGCTTGTGAAAATCGGCGCACGAAATTCAAGCATTCTGCTTGCTTTTGTCTTGAAGCAGATTCTGGATTGTCGCCAGTCTTTCTCCCGCTAGTTTCGCCGAAACGCCGTTCTTGTGACTCATCACGATCAGCTTGACTGAAACCAGAAATACTCCGCACTCGAGCAACATGTCGTGACTGAGACCTTTGACGAACAACGCGATGACGAAGAGCAACAAAGTCAGGACAATAACGACCAAAGATACCGGATCCAGGTAGCTCCACACTGACTTGGACATCTTTTCCTCCAGACCAACCAGCCCAGCATGATAACGAAAACCTCGTCTCGGCCCGCCTGCGCGGCCTGATCGTTACCTTTGTACTCTTTCGGGGCCGTCCCAGAAATGGACACTATGAAGGGGCAGGGTGTGCACCCAGGCGGAGCGAAATTGCCGGTAACTGATTGCGACTGAACGCATGAGCCAGGATTCCTACAAGGTGTACCGGACTATCGCCCGCGTGGGCAGCGTAGTGCTGCTGCTTCTGGGTGTGCTGGTATTGCTCGGCTGGCTTTGGAAGATCGAGCTGTTTACCACCTTTGTTTCCGGGCGCATCACGATGAAGCCGAACACCGCGATCGGCTTCCTGTTCCTCGGCCTCGCTCTGGTCTTGCTGACCCAGCATTCAAAGAATCGCAAAATCCAACTTGCGTGTGCCGTTTCCGCGGCGGCGGTCATTCTCATAGGCCTGCTTACGTTGTCCGAATATCTTTTCCACGTTGATCTCGGGATTGACCAGCTTCTGTTCAAAGACCTGGTGCAATTTCCGTATCCCGGCAGGATGGCGCACATCACGGCCTTCAACTTCTGCCTTGTCGGGTTGAGTGTGCTGTTGCTTGCGCTGTCTGAAAAGCGAGCTAGCCTCTCACAGGCCCTTGCGGCCACGACCGGACTGGGTTCGATATTCGCGATCATCGGATACCTGTACGGCGTGCCCGTGCTGTACGGCTCCATGGAGTACACCTCGATGGCGCTCCATACCGGGGTGGGATTCCTGGTCGGCTCTCTTTCTGTTCTGTTTTGCCGCCCCGACCTGGGCCTGATGTCGGTGCTGACCAACCCGTACCCGGGCGGATGGCTGGCTCGCAAACTCCTGCCGGTAGCCGCGATTGTTCCCGCGGCACTCGGGGCGATCTGCATCCATAGTGGTTGGTTTTCGAGCGACGTGCGTCTGAACATCGCGTGTCTGGTGGTCAGCCAGATGGTGTTGTTCATGGCTCTGGTGTGGGTCCTTGCATTCGTGCTGAATCGCGCCGAGGGAGAAAAAGCAACGGCTCAGGAAGCCCTTGCCCGGTCGGAAAAGCTGCTGCAGCAATCCCAGAAAATGGAAGCCATCGGTCTACTCGCCGGAGGAGTAGCGCACGACTTCAACAACCTGCTGGCCGTGATCAACGGCTATAGCGATCTGCTGCTCGAGCGTGTTGACCTTCCGGAGTCCGATCGGCGTAGCCTCGAGCAGATCAAACAGGCAGGCGGTAGCGCGGCTTCGCTTACCCGCCAGCTCCTGATGCTCAGCCGTCAGCAGGTGGTCGAGCCCGTGGTGCTGAACATCAATCAAACCGTCGGCAACCTGGACAAAATGCTACGCCGCCTCATCAAGGAGAACATTCAATTTTCGTTTGTTCTGGATCCGCAGCTCGATCGCGTAAAGGCCGATCCCGGGCAGATCGAGCAGATCGTCCTGAATCTCGTGGTCAACGCGCGCGATGCCATGCCAAGCGGCGGAACCCTGCGCATCCAGACCAAGAATGTCGAGAAATCAAATCCGCAATCGGGCGCGGGCGCCTTGCCCAGCCGCTTCGTGCTGCTGGAAGTGACCGACACCGGCACCGGCATGGACCAGCAAACCCAGGCCCACATATTCGAACCCTTCTTCACTACGAAAGCCGTGGGCAAAGGAACCGGGCTAGGTCTGGCAACGGTCTACGGAATCGTAAAGCAGAGTAGCGGACACGTTGAAGTCCAGAGCGCACTCGGCCGGGGATCGTCTTTCCAGATCTATCTCCCGTCCGAGGCCCAGGCAGCTACCGTGCTCGAACCTGGTAAAGACGCCGCCGAGCCTGCCTTCTCCGGAGAAACCATACTCGTCGTTGAAGACGCGGCGCCGCTGCGTGACCTGGTGTGCCAGGCCTTGAGTGTTTCCGGTTGCAACGTATTGTCCGCGCCCGAAGCCCAGGAGGCGTTGCGCATTCTCAGTCAGCAAAAAGGCATGATTCATCTGCTGATCACGGATGTCATCATGCCTGGAATGAACGGCCCGGCTTTGGCCAAACAGGTGCGCGCGATGCGTCCGGAAACGAAAATACTTTATATGACCGGGTATAGCGGCGAGTTTGTCCGCTCGGACATGCTGATTCCCGGCGTGTCTTTTATTCAGAAGCCGTTCACCCCAGCCGATCTCCGCCGCAAGATTCGCAAAATGCTGACCGACAAGCCAGCCACAAAAGCGGCCGCTGCCGGCCAAATGTAGGCGCGAACGCCCCGCTCGTGCAGCAGCGCCACGAACACCGCCGCACGAGCGTGGCGTTCGCGCCCACATCGGCCTGTCCCCACGTGGTTCGTGGAAAATTCCGGTATACTTTGCCCACTCAACCGCCGGAGAACGCGCCATGCTGAAAATCCATCTGCTAGTCGCAATCGCCATCCTGTTTTTCGCCAGCCTGGCATCGGCCGACACGGTGGTTTTAAGAAACGGAACCAGCTATCTCGGCCGGCTTGCAAGCCGGCACGATTACGTTCGCCGACAATCAAGGCGTCAAGTACGATTTCCCCGGGCAAGACGTGCAGTCGCTGGTTTTCGGTCCGGCGGGAGATGTGGTGACGCTGCGAAGCGGCAAGAGCTACTCCGGGCACTTCACCGGATCAGATCCGGTCGCGTTTTCCGATGCCCAGGGAATTCACTACCAGTTCCCGGTTAGTGATCTGGACGCGATCATCTTCAACCATGCCGGAACGCCACCCGCGCCCAGCGGCGCAAAGGTGATTCCTTCGGGCTCCGACCTCTCCGTCCGAACCAATGAAACCATTGATTCGACAAATTCCTATCAAGGGCAAACCTATTCGGCCACCATCACGGAGGATGTACTGGACACGGCCGGCGGCGTTGCGATTTCGGCAGGATCGCCGGCCCAGTTGCTGGTCCGGAGCACTTCAACGGGCGGCGCGGTTCACAGCGCGGAGGTGGTCCTCGATTTGTATTCGGTCACGCTCGGCAAGAAGCAGTACACGGTCGTTACCTCGGATGTAGAAGAGTCGAATCGAAGAGGCGTCGGTACAAATCGCCGCACCGCGGAGTACCTGGGCGGAGGTTCAGCTCTCGGCGCCTTGATGGGCGGCCTGTTCGGCGGCGGCAAGGGCGCGGGCATCGGAGCGCTCGCCGGAGCCGGCGGCGGATTTGTCGGCCAGGTCTTCACTCGCGGAAAAGAGGTCCGAGTCCCAGCGGAGAGCACCCTGCGATTCCGCCTGGAGAAACCTCTGGTGTTACAGCCCGCACCCTGCATGCCGCAGATCCAATGCAAGGCAATTCTGTTCGACCTGGACGGCGTCCTGATTGATTCAACCCGCGCCGTCGCACGAGTTTGGCATCGCTGGGCGGTTGAGCACGGATTCGATCCCGACCAGGTCATTGCACGCGCCCACGGCAGGCCCAGCCTCACCACGGTCAGCGAATACCTCCCGAACGCGGATCATGCAGCCGAGAACCGCGAAGTCGAGCGCCGCGAGATGCACGACCTTGAGGGCGTGGTCCTGCTTCCAGGCTCGGCGCAACTGCTCAACGATCTGCCGCCGGAGCGCTGGACCATCGTGACCTCCTGCACCCGTCCCTTGGCCGAGACCCGGCTCCGTGCCGCCGGCTTGCCGATCCCTGAGCGCATGATCACGTCGAGTGACATCAAGAATGGCAAGCCGCATCCCGAGCCCTATCTGAAAGGCGCCTCGGTCCTGGGATTTTCGGCCGCCGACTGTGTTGTGGTGGAAGATGTGCCGGCCGGAATCCGGGCGGGCAAGGCGTCCGGCGCAAGGGTCATCGCTTTCCGCACCACGGTTAAAGATCCCGAACTCGTCGCTGCTGGCGCAGACTGGCTGCTCAACAACTGCGGCGATATCTCTGTTGTGAAGAAAGGGCCGGAGCTCACGCTGGCCCTCGCAAGCAATCCACCACGAACCACGTAGGGGCGGACGCCCTCGTCCACCCGGCGGAGCGAAGCTCCGCAATTTTCGCCGCGTGCAAAACATCTGTCGAGTTGCGCTCGACTGGGCAGATGAGGACGTCTGCCCCTACGTGGCTCGTGGCGCTTCCACATGTGCCGGTGGGATAATGAGCGGCAGTCACCTGAGGACATCCCCATGACTGATCTCAAGCCGACCGACCCCAAGTCCGCACTCACCCGCCGCGAATTTCTCGAAACCGCCGCCGGCGTCACCGTGGCCGGCAGCCTGCTGCCTCGCGTCTGGGCCGCCGAAATCAAGAACGGTATTCCTTACCGCACGCTGGGCAATACCGGCGAGAACGTCTCCTGCATCGGCCTCGGCGGATATCACATCGGCAGTCAGAGCGACGAGCAGGAAAGCATTCGCATCATTCGCACCGCGCTCGACGAAGGCATCAATTTCCTCGATAACTGCTGGGACTATAACGGCGGCGCCAGCGAGATCCGCATGGGCAAGGCCCTGCGCGACGGATACCGCAAGAAAGCCTTCCTGATGACCAAGCTTGACGCCCGCACCCGCAAAGGCGCGGCCAGCCAGATTGACGAGTCGCTGCGCCGCCTGCAGACCGACACCATTGACCTTCTGCAATTTCACGAGGTGATCCGCGACGACGACCCCGAACGCATCTTCGCTCCCAAGGGCGGGATGGAGGCGGTCGTCGAAGCCCAGCAAAAAGGCAAAGTCCGCTACATCGGCTTCACCGGACACAAGAGTCCCGAGTTTCACCTCAAAATGCTGAACACCGCCTTCGCCCGCAACTTCACCCTCAACACCGTGCAGATGCCGCTCAACCTCATGGATGCCCACTACGACAGCTTCGAAAAGAAAGTGCTCCCCGTCCTGGTGAAACACAACATCGGAGTGCTGGGCATGAAGCCCATGGGCGACGGCCTGATCCTCAAGAGCAAAGCTGCCGAGCCGGTCGAGTGTCTCCAGTACGCCCTCACGCTGCCGACCAGCGTGGTCATCACCGGCTGCGATTCTCTCCCCATCCTGCAACAGGCGCTGAAAGTGGCACGATCTTTCAAGCCGCTGAGCGGCGAGCAGATCGCCGCACTACTGGCGCGCACGGCGCCGGTGGCCCAGAAAGGCGAATGGGAGCTTTACAAGACCTCGCACAACTTTGACGGGACCTACCAGAATCCGCAGTGGCTGGACTAGCCTGGATCGTGGCTCTGAGCGGGTAGCTAACGGGTGAACCGATCACACTCGAGCGCCCCGGTCAACGAGTAATGGCGGCGTTTCAACAGTTATATAATCCAGCCGGAGATAGCAATGTACACCTCGGAGCTGACAACAACGGTCGCAATTCTGCTCCTTCTGACCTCACACGTTTACGGTCAGAACGACAAACGGTTTGCGCAACTGACGGCGCAGAACGTGAGCCAATCGCAGAGCAGTGCTGTGGCTTCCAAGGACACCACTGCGGCGGCAGCCCAGATTGCCCCCGGCACCATCATTCCTGCCGAGCTGGCGAAGACTCTGGACGCGAAAAAGGCAAAAGCCAATGACGAGGTCGTGGCGAAAACCGCTCAGGACTTGCTGGCACATGGCCAAATCGTTATTCCCAGGGGATCGAAAGTCATCGGCCATGTAACCGAGGTGAAGGCTCGTAGCAAAACGGATCCTCAGTCGGTCATCGGGATCGTTTTTGATCGGTTGTTGTTGAAAGACGGCTCTACCATGCCGCTGCAGATTGTCGTGCAGGCCATCAGAGGACCGATGCGTTCGGCCTCGACCACGGACAACGAAATGGGTGGGAGCGCAGGACTTCCCTCGAACCCGGGGCGCAACGTGCCGGACGGGATGGACCCAATGGAAGGCTCACGAAGCTACCCCAACTCGTCGGACACACATCCAAATATTCCCGGTCCAACCCCCGGCCGTGACAAACCAGCGAACGCCTCCACCGGCGGACTCAGTTCGAGCACCCAGGGCGTGGTTGGGATTACAGGCTTGGCGCTGACCAATTCAGCTCAAGGTTCCATGTTCAGTTCCACAACCCAGAACGTTCACCTGGATAGCGAGACACAAATGCTTCTGCTGGTGAACAAACAGTGATTCGGTTGGATGGGCAAAGGCGAAATGACTTCGACGGCGCGCTTCGGAAATCGGCGATTAGCAGCTAACCATCACACCTTCTCCTCCGCCAACACCGACCGCCCGCCGCATCGCTGCAATCTCTTTGCGCAAGCTGTTGATTTCCTGCTTCACTCTCGCGCAGATAGGCCTCATGCCGCTGCTGGAATATCGCCAGATTGCGGCTGGCCGGACGGGCCGCCGTCGAGAGCGAAGTCAGGAATTCCACGCCAAAGCAATAACCGTCCCGGCTGCGAATCGTCCCTTTCACCCGGGAATAGGGCGAGGGCAACTCGACCTCAATCGGATCGCCGGGCTGCAGGTTGATTCCGGCGCACAGGGCCAGGCCGCCTTTGCTGATTTCGGTGAGCCGTCCGGGCACGAAGACTTTGGATTCCCCATCGCGCAGAACCACAAGGACTTGCAGATCGACCGGCTTTCGCGGCCAACGTCGCGTATTGACGGGGGAGGGCGCCATTCAGTGGGTAGGGTTGGGATACGGACTCATGGGTTACCTCCAGTATGGAACGGGTACCGAAAGAGGAGGAGATTACGGAAGTGGCTGTACGGTCTTCAAACTTTGGGTTCCCTTGTCATCCTGAGCGGAGCAAACCGATTCGCTTGCGAATCGGTTTGAGGAGTCGAAGGACCCCTATAGGCGAAAATGTCCTCAACTCCTCGTGGGTATGTGCGATCGCGGGCACGAACTGCTGAATTTTGTATTGCGGTAGGGGTCCTTCGACTCCGCAGAAAGTTCGCAAGCGAACTTTCCACTCCGCTCAGGATGACAAGGGTTATCTGAACAACAGTCCACTGAACTCCGCTAGGTTCCGCCGCCAGACCATCCAGGCATGGCCGCCCGGCGTTTCAATAGCCGTGTTGTGCACACCCTTGGAATCCAGCCACGCCCGCGCCTTGCGGTTCCAACCGATCAGACCGTCGTCGGTCCCGCAGGCGATCCAAAGCACGCGCAGCTTTTCATTCGCTTTCGCGTCGAGTCCGGGAAATTGGGCGTCGAAGTCTTCCGTCAGTCCTCCGGAACTGAAAGCGCCGATCCAGGCAAACTTGTCGAGATTATTCAGTCCGGTCAGCAGCGACTCGGCGCCGCCCATGGATAAACCCGCGACCGCCCGCGACTTGCGATCCTTCGACACCCGGTAAGCCGCTTCCACTTGCGGCATCACTTCGGTGAACAGGGCCTGCATGAACAGGTCGTAGTTTTTCTTGCGGAGTTCCGGAGCAAACGCCCGAGGCCCCGGTGCCACGATCTCCGGCGCGCCATAGCCCAGCGGCATCACGATGATCATCGGCTTGGCTTTGCCCTGCGCAATCAGGTTGTCGAGGATGACATTCGCCCGCCCCACCGCCGTCCACCCGCTGGCGTCATCGCTGAACCCGTGCAGCAAATACAGCACCGGATAGCTTTTCTTCGCCCGCGGATCGTAGCCGGGCGGCGTGTAAACGTAAAAGTCGCGGTGATCACCTACCACTCCAGACTTATAAAAATGGTGATGGACCAGGCCATGCGGCACGTCGCCGATCTCCCACGGCAACGAACCCGGCCCCGGCACGTGCACCTGGCTCTGCGTATGCAGCAGATTCGGCTTCATCAAGGGATTGGAAGGATCAATCAAGCCCACGCCATCGGCCACGAACGAGTAGCCGTAGAAATCCGGCGTCAGCGGTCCGGTGGTCAGGCTCCACACCCCGTCGTCGTCTTTCTGCATGGGCGCAGGCTTCGCTCCCTCTAGAGTCAACACCACCTCGTGGGCATTCGGATCTCGAAAGCGGAAAGTGACGCTGCTGTCTGCGTGGACCTCGGGGCTGGAGATGACTGGAGGCGCCGCTGGTTGAGCCTGAGCCCAGCCGGTGGCGGTGGACAGCAAAAATAGAGATGATGCCAGAAGTATGCGTTTCATAATGGCCTCTGCTCGACGTTTGAGATAGCGAACGCGCTTTCGCGACGAGATTAGCAGAATCTGGGCGCGAGCGCCCCGCTCGTGCGGCAGCGTTCGTGGCGCTGCAGCTGAATGCACAGGTCCTTCGTCGGGAGCCCTTCGCTGTGCGAAGGGCTCCACTTCCTCAGGATGACAGGACGTTTAAACTTGAGAGATGAAAAAGCCCTTCATCCGCGTCACCAAATGGCTGGGCGACATTCCAGTGGAAGCGGGATGCACCGCATGTGCGGAAGTGAAATTCCAGGTACGTCCCACCAGCCATCGGCCCAGCCGGGAAGAGCATCAGAAGGCTCTCCAGCGCGAATTCGACCATCATTTCAAGACAGTCCATCAACCGCAGGAATCGTGAGCGTTTGTGTGGCGCGGGCGCCCTCGCCACACAAACCCAGTTGAGTCCAAGCTCATTGGGGTCTACTATGCTTGCGGAGAAGACACCCATGAAGCAATCCGTCAGCCGCCGTCAGTTTGTCCAAGCCACCGCCATTGCTGGCGCCGGCCTAGCCTTGCCGAAGGAACTGTTCGCCGCCAAGAAAAAATCCGTGCTGATCTTCACCAAGTCCTCGGGCTTCGAGCACGAAGTGATCAAAGTGATCGACGGACGGCCCAGCATCCTGGAACAGGCGGTCAAGACTCTCAGCGAACAACACGGCTTTGAAGTTACCGCCACCAAGGACGGCCGCGTTTTTGATTCGCCAGACTTCCGTAAGAAGTATTCCGCGGTGCTTTTCTACACAACGTTAGATCTGACCAAGGCGGGAAAGGACGGCAATCCGCCTATGTCGCCGGCCGGCAAGCAGGCGCTGCTCGATGCCATCCACGGCGGGCTTGGCTTTGTCGGAGTCCACGCCGCTGCCGATACCTTTCATACCGAGCCTGACCCTGAGGACCTCTCGAATCGTTACATTGCCCACGGCGAGAATGAAGATCCCTATCTGAAGATGTTGGGTGGCGAGTTCATCACTCACGGGCGCGATCCTCGGCTGCAGGCCGCCAATCTTATCGTGAAGGACCCGAAGTTCCCCGGACTCGAGGGCGTGACTTCGCCGGTGAACTTCAACGAAGAATGGTATTCGTTGAAAGATTTTGTGCCGGACATTCACGTAATTCTCGCGCTCGACACCGCAAGGCATGAAAGGCGAGCCTTACCAGCGCGCTCCCTATCCCGCAACCTGGGCCCGGATGCACGGCAAGGGACGCGTCTTCTATACCGCCATGGGCGACCGCCCGGAAAACTGGTCGAACGCATTTTTCCTGAATCTGCTGGGCGGCGGAATTCGCTGGTCCATCGGCGATGCCAAAGCGTCGCTGACAAAGAATCTCGCGCAGGCCACGCCCGGCTACGCCGAGATTCCGCCGAAGTTTCCTCCCAAGACGTAGCCATACGTGCTGCGCACGGCCGAAAATATCTGCTCTCGAACCTCACCGGGAGGCCTTGTGTTCGTCTAACCCTCGGCATGGTGAGGGCATTCATGAAGACGTTTTTGCTGATGGCGGTATTTCTGCTTCCTGGAGTTTGCGCGGCCCAGGCCGATCGCACCGACCCGATGATCCAGAAAGCCGTCACTCGCCATGGGCGGTCTCGACCGAATTCACGCCATCCATAGCCTGGTATTTAAGGGCTTTCACTACGAGGGCAGCTACAAGCAGGAATTCGCGGGCAGCAAGAGGGGCGACGCCGTGCTGATCCGCATGCGCCCGGGTGCGCGCCTGGTAGGTTGCCGCCCCGAGGTGCCTGCCTGCGATGGGCAATGGAGCGGCATCGTCGAAGCCTTCGACGGACAACACGGTTGGGAGTTGAACTGGCCCAAACAACGGCTGGTGAAGACGGTCAACAAGGCGGAACGAGCGCTGCGCTGCGGCGCCCAGTTTGATTTTCTTTTCATTGACTACAAAAAACGTGGTTTTCACGCGGCGTATCTGGGACGCAAAACTGTTTTGGGGAAGGAAGCCGAAGCGGTTCAAGTTGATCAGGAGGGCTGCTCGTCGGCGGTGTACTTCTTCAATCCTACGAATTTCCAGTTGCTGATGACTCAGTTGACGATTCCTATTCATGCCCGCGGAGATTCCGTGGAGACCGTTGCGGTCTACAAAGAGTTCAAGGTTGTGAATGGAGTTCGCTTACCTTCTCGTTCCGAGGAAGTGAATCTCAAGACGGGCGAAGTACTCGGTGGCGGTAAATGGACTTCGATTACGGCCAACACGCTGCATGATCCGAAGATATTTGAGCCGCCCGCAGTTCATCCCACGGGCATCACGACCGTTGTGCTGGAGATGCTGCAGAGCGCAACCGGTGCGGCTCCGGAACAGATGATGTCGGCGTACTCCAGGTTCCGCGCAACCGACGAAGGACGCCACGCGGACGTGACCTACGATATGAACTGGCTGGGTTACGAGTTACTGAAAGTCGATAAATACGATCACGCTCTGGCGGTCTTTCACCAGATCATTGCCGAGAACCCCAACTCCGCCGAGGCTTACGGAAATCTCGGCGAAGCCTACCTGCAGCAGCACGACAAGGGAAACGCTATTTCTGCATTCCAGCGCGCCGTCGATCTCGGATTGAAAGGGGATGACGTGCCCCGAAAGCTGTCTGCTTTACGCCGCCAGGACTAGGGCCACTTGGCGCAGCTAACGCGGAAACAGACGCCGAGATCCCGTCAAAAGCCAAATGATTGTTTGACATCGGCGTCTTTCTGGCCTAAGCTGCCCTCGACGACCCGGAGTCGCGTACCTTCCTCTCCTAAGTCTCCTGCCTTCCGATCCTGCCAGGCAGAGCGCGCTGACTGGTTCCAAATCTGTAAGGCGCCAGAAGATCAAGCGTCTCACCAAGAACACAACGCACGTGGATGCGTGTTCCGCTAGTGACTCGTGTAACTGTTCGGAGAAATCCGCAGTACGTAAGGAGCACTGCGCGTGAACGTTCATCTCATCAACCCCAGCCACGTGTCGTTCGGCACGGCAGTCATCACTCCTCGCTGGCAATACGTGCTTGCCGGAGCCACCCCCAAGAGCTTCGGCGACCCTATCCTGGTGGATGAAACCCTGAGCCAGATGGATCCCGAGAGTATTCAGTCCGGCGACGCCGTCGGTATCTCCATTCACACCGCAAATGCGTTGCGCGGCTACGAGATTGGGAACCTGGCCCGCCAGCGCGGAGCCTATGTAATTTTTGGCGGAATTCACGCGACCCTCTATCCCGAAGAAGCCCGTGAACTGGGCGGAGCTCATTCGGTAGTGTCGGGTGATGGCGATGTCGCCTGGCCGCAGGCGCTGGCTGACTGCGAAAAAGGCACTCCACAGCCGCTTTACCACGGAGGCAAGATCGAGGCCAGCAGTTTCGTGGCCGCCCGTTGGGAACTGATTCCGCGAAGTCGTTACATGTGGGCGTCGGTGCAAACCGTTCGCGGTTGCCCCAAGCATTGCTCGTTCTGCTCGGTCTGGCGGACCGATGGCCAGCGTCCCCGGCAGCGCGCTTCGGATGCAGTCATCGAGGAAGTCGTCCAGTTGCGCCGTCTGGGATTTCGCTTCATCGCCCTCGCCGACGACAATTTCTACCCTGTCACGCTGACCGACCTGAACCTGGCCCGGCTGCAGAAGAACAGCGCGCGCGTGGCTGAACTGGAAAACCTGCGGGCGGAACGCTTTGAACTCATGTCGCGTCTGGCCCAGCTTCCCGACGACATGGTTTTCTTTACCCAGATCACCATGGAAGCCGCCGAAGACACCGACTTCCTCGACGCCATGAAAGCGGCCCGCATCAAGGGCGCCCTGGTCGGCGTAGAGGCCGTGACCCCCGCCGGCTTGAAAGACGTCTACAAAGACTTCAACTTATCAGGTGAGCATCTGATCGAACGCCTGAAGATTTTCCGTGCGCGTGGTGTCCACGTACTGGGCTCTTTCATTTTCGGTTTGCCCAGCGACCGTCCTGAAACCTTCGACGCCACTGCCGCCGCCGCCATCAGCGCCGATCTCACTTTCGCCCAGTTCGTGACTTTGAGTCCTTACCCCGGGACCGTGGATTTCGATCGCTGGGAAAAAGGATTGGGTGCCACGCCTCCCACCATCGCCGGTGTGCCGCTTACCCGGCGCTGGCTGATCCCGCAGGCACTTCGTCCCAAACTCTATTGGGACCATCCGGTCATGACCGCCGAGGAGATTCGTTCCCGAACCCAGGCGGTTTGGGACAATTTCTACGGTTTGGGTTCCATCTGGAAGCGCTCGCGATTCATCAAGTCCAGCCGCGGCCGCCTGGCCTTCGTGCTGATTTCCAAAATTTACCGCCAGATGTACGCCGACACCGGCATCGCCACCGACAGCGCCCGGGTCTCGTGGTCAGGCCGCTGGGCGCGCTGGCTGGCCAAACCCTGCCGCCGCCTCTTCGCCGGGAGTCCAATGCCCGACCTGGATGTGCCGCGGTTCGTGGGTCCGGCGCTGGTCCCGGTCGGAGCGGGATCATCTCCGACGCTGCCCGTCGTTTAATTCAGCTTCGAATCAAAATCAGCCTGAGCCGCGTAAAGGTGTCTCGGGAACTCGGCCTCCAACCGGCAGTGGGTTAGCTTCGAGAAACCCATCACTCTTAAAGCATCTTAACCATTGTCATTCCGAACCGATTTATCGGTGAGGAATCTGCTTTTGCGCCAAGACAGCAGATTCCTCGCGCGCTACGGCCGCGCTTCGGAATGACAATTCCTGCAATGAATTCAAACTGACGACTACCCGCCAACCCAGCCCCGGGTTTGACTTCGCGCTCCCGAATGCCTAATATCCGGCGCGAGGGCCTCCTTTGATCGGCCGGACCATTTCACACTACCGCATCACTGAAAAACTCGGTGGTGGCGGGATGGGCGTCGTCTACAAGGCCGAAGACACCAAGCTGGGACGTTTTGTCGCGCTGAAGTTCCTCTCCGAAGAACTGGCGCGTGACCGCCAAGCCCTGGCCCGCTTCCAGCGCGAAGCTCGCGCCGCATCTGCGCTCAACCACCAGAACATCTGCACCATTTACGAAACCGGCGAAGACGACGGACAGCAGTTCATCGTCATGGAGTTTCTCGATGGGCAGACCCTCAAGCACAAGATCGAGAACCGGCCGCTGAAGCTTCCGGAATTGCTGGAATACGGGATTCAGATTGCGGACGCACTGGATGCCGCGCACAACAGCGGCATCGTGCATCGCGACATCAAGCCGGCGAATATCTTCATTACGCCGCGCGGGCAGGCGAAGGTCCTCGACTTTGGCCTGGTCAAACTTGCTGCAGCACCCAAAACGGATGAGACGGTCGGCGCGGTCCCGGGGGACACCGTGTCACCGGGAGAAAGTCTGACCAGCCTCGGAATGGCCATGGGCACGGTGGACTTCATGTCTCCCGAACAGGCCATGGGAGAAGAGCTCGACTCGCGCACTGACCTCTTCTCGTTCGGCGTGGTTCTCTACCAGATGGCCACTGGAGCGCCGCCCTTCAAGGGAAACACCTCTGCTGCTGTATTCAACGCCATCCTGAACCAGACGCCGGTATCGCCCCAGCGCCTGAACCCCTCAATGCCGGCCGAGCTGGAACGCATCATCAACAAGGCGCTGGAGAAGAAACGCGACCTGCGCTGCCAGACCGCAGCGGAAATCCGCGCAGATCTAAAAAGGCTGAAGCGCGATACCGAGTCTGCGAGTTCTTCGGTGGCCGCCACCGGCAGTGGCAGCGCCGCGGTTGCCAGCGTTGTCGCGAAGGAAGTCGAGCCTGCTCCGAGAAGCTCCCGAGCGCCTCTGTTCGCTGGCTTAGGAATTCTGGCCGGGCTGGCGCTGGGAATTTTTGTCGGCAGAACGTTGCTGGCGAAGCAACCGCCTCCTCCGCCTGTTTACCGGCAGCTTACCTTCCGGCGCGGCAGCGTGCGCTCGGCGCGCTTTGCTCCCGACGGGCAAACCATTCTGTACAGCGCCTCCTGGCAGGGAAATCCCGTGGAAGTGTTTACTGCCCGCCCGGAGAGTTCCGAATCCCGCGCCCTGGGCATGAGCCATACGCAACTCATGGCGGTTTCGTCGAGCGGGGAAATGGCGGTCCTGCTGGACAATCATCCGATAGGCACCTGGGTCAGCGTCGGAACTTTGGCGCGAGCGCCGCTTGCCGGCGGTGCGCCGCGCGAGGTCGTAGATCAAGTCCAATGGGCGGACTGGGGACCGGACGGGAACAACGTCGCCATTGTCCGGGACGTTGGCGGCCGCAACCGCCTGGAGTATCCACCGGGGAAAGTTCTTTATGAAACTGGCGGCTGGATCGGGCACGTGCGGCTGTCACCCAAGGGCGACTATATCGCTTTTCTGGATCATCCCATTCAGGGCGATGACAGCGGCTCGGTTGCAGTGGTGGATCTTTCCGGCAAGAAGAAGACGCTGTCGGACGGCTGGTACAGCAGCCAGGGATTGGCTTGGTCGCCGGATGGAGACGAAATCTGGTTCACAGGAAACAAATCGGGAATTGATCGGGCCTTGTACGCCGTCTCCCTCGATGGCAAGGAACGACTGGTAGCGCGGATGCCCGGCACACTGATGCTGCTCGACATTTGGAAAGACGGCCGCCTGCTGCTGAATCGCGCCAGCTGGCGTCGGGAGTTGACGGCCGTTGCCGATGGCAAGGAACGCGATTTGACCTGGCTGGACTATTCCTATCCCGCTGATATCTCTACCGACGGCAAAACTTTGCTGTTTGACGAAGAGGGTGGCGGCGGCAGTCTGGCGTATGGAAAATCCGGCGGGCTCAGCTATGCCGTGTACCTGCGAAAGACAGACGGCTCTCCCGCGGTGCTTTTGGGCGAGGGAGCAGCGGTCGCCCTTTCGCCTGACGAGAAATGGGTGATCGCGCAAACCCAGCAGTCTCCAGCCCAGCTGAACTTGCTGCCCACAAAGGCGGGGACCGCCAAGCCGCTCACGCATGACGCGATTAGCCATGCCTGGGCGCGCTGGTTTCCCGATGGCAAACGCGTGGTGTTTTCCGGGAACGAGCCGGATCGCGGCGTGCGGCTTTATGTTCAAGATGTGGAAGGTGGCACACCGAAGGCGATCACGCCCGAGGGAATGCATGCGACCGCGTTCCTGGTTTCTCCCGATGGGCTGTCGGTTGCAGGCATCGGTCCCGATCAACTGGGCTACATCTATCCCACTGCGGGAGGCGACGGCCGCCCGATTCGCGGTATGGACATAGGAGAGCAGCCCATCTCGTGGTCGCAGGACGGACTTTCACTTTTCATATATCGGCCTGGCGAGCTCCCGGCCAAGGTCTCGCGGCTGGAGTTGTCCTCTGGAAAGAAAACTCCCATGGAGCAACTGATGCCGGGCGATCCTGCGGGAGTAGAAACGATTGGGCCAATTCTGCTTACCCCGGACGGAAAAACGTGCGTCTACGGATATCACCGGACGCTCTCTGATCTGTATCTAGTGGAAGGGTTGAAGTAGGTTTTTGTGCTACGGAAAGCGCACATCGAGACTATAAATTTCCTGCGTGCTCTTGTCCCGCATCATCAGCAGCGAGTCATCGGACGCCAGTCCGATCCAGAATTCCCACGGATCGAAGCCACGCGGAACTTCCTTGAGGCTGAACAGACGTTCCAAGTTTCCAGTGGCTAAATTCACGCGCACCATGTCATCGGTCTTGTCGGAATAATCCTCTGCATAGAGATACTTTCCATCGTGTGACCAGCTTTCGAAACCGAACCGCGCGACTGCGAGCTCCTTCCAACTTTTCTTTTCGACGTCGTAGAGCATCAGCTTGCTGGAATCCGCGGAGAGCGCCGCGATGTATCGTCCATCCGGCGAGCAGCGGGGACTGAAAAGATTTTCCGAGCCGGGCACATCCGAGATTTGCGAGTTCTTCAAATCAACCAGATGGATGTTCGGGCCGGACACCGCCTCGTATTCCAGCCAGGGCATTCCCGCGAACACGATGGAGTCACCCTTGGGCATCCACGTCGGGTCACCCTGGTTGCGGTCTCCGGACGTGACCTCCTTGCGGCGTGCCGCCCTCAGCGGGAGTGACGAAGATCTTCCATGGTCTTCCGGGACGCGAAGCCATGAATGCGATCTGGGTCCCATCCGGCGACCACCGCGGCATATGCGCCTGCATTGGCGCGTACGTCAATTGGGTCCTGGAACTGCCGTCCATCTTGCTTCGCCACAGTGTGAGTTCGGGATGCACCACATACGTAATCCACTCGCCATTGCGCTGGATGTCGGCCTCACCCGCCGACACGCCCGGCAGGTAGACGGAAAACTGCTGCGACTTGCTGTCCAGGCCGATCAGATCAAAGCGGCGCTGCTGGCCGATTACGAACAGCTTCTTTCCATCCACGCTCGGAGTGGGATTGCTGAACAGGAGCGGCCCCACGGTCAGCTGCGTGGGCTCGCCGGCTTTGCGAAAGAACGATGTGCTCTCGCGCCGGGCCCAGATGTTCTGCGTGTGGTCGCGCGTCGAATCAAAAAGGAAGTACTCTCCATCGGGCGTCCAGGTTCCGCCAAATTCCTGCGGCGGTTTGTTCCACTCCGGCAAGAGCGCGTGCAGACCCTTGCCGTCAGGCGAAACCTCCCACAACGACGAAGTGCGCTGGTTGGTGTCCCGGACCGTGAAACGCAAGCGGCGGCCATCGGGAGAAAATCGGGGCGCAAAAGGAACTCCCGATACCGTGGCCAGCTCGCGCGAATCGCTTCCATCCGGATTGCACACATACAGGCTCGACTTCCTGACATAGACGATGTGCTGGCCGTCCGGCGCCCATGTGGCTCCGTGCGCGAGGATGTCGCCCACCTGCCGCAGCGTGCCCGCAGGCAGCGGCAATATCCAGACCGGCCACTCCGTCTCCGAACCCTCCGCAATGCCTTTTACCAGCAATTCAGAACGGCCCGGATAGAAGTCATAGATATCGGCGCTCAGCAGCGAGATGGGTACAGGAGCGGTTTCTCCACCCGAGGTCGAAACCTGCCTTAGCACGGAATGCCCGCTGATATTTTCGGAGAAGTATAGCCGTGTGCCATCGGTGACCAGGGATCGCTTCGAGATCCCGTCGCTTGTAATCTGCAGCGACGAAAGCACCACCGGCGGGGCCTCGGGCGATCTCATGAACAGGATGAGCACAGCCAGCGCGGCAGCGGCACAGACCGCCATCGCCATCCTGGCCGCGACACCGGTCCTGGCCTGCGGCTTAAGCGGCGTGTTCGCAGTTGTGAACAAAGAACGGATTCGTTCTTTCGAGTCCGGCGCCGGTCTCGTTGCTGACCCTGAGGCGGTCGCCTGTCCCGATTCCGTGGCCCGGCGCAGGTTCTGCAGATCGTTCCGCATCTCGGCCGCGCTGGCATAGCGTTGCGTTGGATTTTTCTCCAGAGCCTTGCGGACAATGCGTTCCAGCTCGACCGGTGTCGCCGGATCGAATCGCAAGGGCCACTCCGGCACGCTATGAATCAGGGAGTCGAAAGCGGCGGCTGTGGTCTGTCCCGTGAAAGGCAGCACGCCGGTCGCCATCTCATAGAGCACGACTCCGAAAGAAAACAAATCCGTCCGCGAGTCCAGCGGCTGACCCAGCGCCTGCTCCGGCGACATGTATGGAATGGTGCCCAGGGCAGATCCCCGGCGATTGAGGTCTTCCGGAGAGCGCGTGATCCCGCCGAACGTGTCGCCACTGATGCTGGCTTCGTCGCCCACGGTAAGCTTCGCCAGGCCGAAATCCAGAATCTTGGCGTGTCCGCGCTTGGTAACAAAAATATTGGCCGGCTTTATGTCGCGGTGAATGATGCCGTTCATATGGGCAGCGTCGAGCGCGTCCGCGATTTCGACACTCAGGTCGAGCAACTGGGGCAGGGGCATCCGACCCTCGCCAATGCGCTGCCGGAGAGTCATGCCGTCCAGAAACTCCATCGCGATGAAGCGCCGCCGCTGCGCTTCACCAACTTCGTAGATCACGCAAATGTTGGGATGGTTCAGAGCGGAAGCGGCCCGCGCTTCCCAGCGAAATCGTTCCAGCACAACCGGGTCCTGCGCGATCAGCTCAGGCAGAAACTTAAGCGCCACCATGCGGCGCAATTCGGTGTCCTCGGCCTTATAGACCACACCCATCCCGCCGCCACCGAGTTCTTCGATGATCCGGTAATGCGAGATGGTATGGCCGATCACCCGGGCCTGAATCTTATGTAGAACCGGAGGGGCAAGTCAATGAAAGCTGGGACGTAGACGACAGTCTGAAAGCGGGGATGCACGTCAGGGTCAATGCCGCCAGTCGAAGGCATAGATTTCCTGTGTGCCTTCGTTGCGCATAACAAGGATCGAATCGTCCGGCCCCAGGCCCATCCAGAATGGCCAGTACGGCATGTCCGGCCGGCGAAGGTCCTTGAGACTGGCCACGCGCTCCGTCTTTCGGCCAGGAAGACTCACCCGGTACACAGTTGCGTCCTTTCCATCTTCGTAGTAGACGAACTTGCCGTCATGAGAGAAGTGCACGTCTCCAAAGCTGGTTTTTGCCAATTCCGACCACTGCTTCGTTTTGAAATCGAAGACCATGAGCTGATGCCCGTCCGCGCTCAGCGCGGTCAGGTACTTGCCGTCCGGCGACCAGGCTGGTACCCACATTCCTTCGGAACCGGGCAGTTGGGAGACCTGGCGGGTCTTGAGGTCGATCACCAGAATCGCCGACTTATCGCGCCCGGCGATCCGTCCAAAAGCAATCGAATTGCCGTCCGGCGCCCACACCGGATCCAGTTGGCTCTGCTCTTCGATGAGCATCGGCTCGGCGACTCCGCCGTCAACGGAAGCGATATAAATTCTCCACGGCTTGTCGGGTTCAAGCCCGGTGAAAGCGATGCGCTTGCCATCGGGAGACCAGTGCGGCTGCACCACCAGCAGAGGAGAGTAAGTCAGCTGTAACTTTTCGCTGCCGTCCGCTTTACTCCGCCACAGAGTATTCTCCGGATAACTCACATAGGTCACCCACTGGCCATCGCGTGAGAACTCGACGTGTCCTGCCGAAATCCCGGAGAGGAATGGAAGGAACTGGCCCGATTTAGCGTCGTAGCGGTCCAGTTCCGCGCGGGCCTGTGTGCCGTAGACGAAGATCTGATTGCCGTCTTTGCTCGGCAGGGGCGCCCCAAAGCTCAAAGGCCCGGTGGTGAGCTGGACGGGCTGGGGTTTGCTCTTGAAAGGAAAACTGCTGGGCTCTGGCAGCACCCAGATGTTGCTGGTATTTTCGCGACGACTCTGAAACAGGTAGTACTTGCCGTCGGGCGTCCAGGCGCCACAACATTCGCGGGCTGGCTTGTTCCAACCCGCCGGCAGCACGGGATGCGGCCCGCTCCCGTCACTGTTTGCTTCCCAGATCGTGGTGCTGTCGGTTTCGCGGTCCGAAACATCGAACCTGAGCCGCCGCCCATCGGGCGAAAAGGACACAGTGCCGATGGCTGGCATGGAAAGGAGTTTGCGAGAGCCGGTGCCGTCGCCATTGGCGATGTAAAGATCCGATGCACCCTTCACGTAAGCCAGATGCTGTCCGTCCGGGGACCAGGCTCCGGCGTTTCCAGCCAAATCACCCAGGCGATTGGGCGATCCTGTCGGCAGCGGCAACACCCAGAACGGATTGTCGGGAAAGGCGTCTCCGGAATTGATCAGCAGGTCGGACCCCTTGGGCGAAATGTCAATCGACGTGGGAAACGGCAGAGAGGTCGGAATCACAGAGGTCTCACCTCCTGAAGTCGAAACCTCCACGATGACCGGCTTGCCGGAAATGTACTCTCCGAAATAGATTCTCGTACCGTCAGTCAGCAGGCCCCCGCCCTTGGTGATACTGTCCTTCGTAATCTGGGTGGTTCGCGTGATAGACGGTACCGTCGACGGCCATAACCACGCCGCCAGGAACCCGATGACCAGCACCGAAGTTACGACTGCTGCTACCGCCCACCACCGCCGCCGACGATGGGGGCGTGAGGATGTCGCATCTTGCTCCGGTACTGTCGCAATATTGCTCGCTGGCACCCGGCCGGATTCGGTATCCCGCCTGAGTCGCTTCAGGTCGGTTCTTATGTCCGCTGCGCTCTGATAGCGCAACTCACGGTCCTTTTCCAGCGCCTTGTTGATGACCTCTTCCAGCTTCGGTGACAGGTCTGAATTGACGCGCGCCGGAGCCGTCGGTTCGCGGTTCAGGATGGCGTCGAAGATGACTGCGGAGGTGTCACCACGAAATGGCACTATGCCGGTCGCCATTTCGTACAGTACGGCCCCAAAGGAAAACAGGTCCGTGCGTGCGTCCAGCTCCTTTCCCTTGGCCTGTTCGGGAGACATGTACGCGACGGTCCCCATTGCCGTGCCCGGACTAGTCAAATACTCGAGGCTGACACCCGCGGTCGCTTGGGTAGCGTCGCCGGCCGCTGAGGCGGGTTTGTCAGCCGACTGCGTAACCTTCGCCAGCCCGAAATCCAGGATCTTGCCGTGACCCCGCTTGGTTACGAAAATATTTCCGGGCTTGATGTCGCGATGAACGATGCCCTCGCTGTGCGCCGCATCGAGAGCATCGGCGATCTCGAGCGCCAAGCCGAGCAGTACATCCACGTCCAGCGGCCGGCCTGCAATGCGATGCTTCAGCGTGAGCCCGTCCAGAAACTCCATGGCGATGAAGGCGTGGCCTTCGTGCTCCCCGACGTCATAAATGGTGCAGATGTTGGGATGGTTCAGGGCGGACGCCGCCTGTGCCTCACGTTGGAAACGGGCGAGCGACTGAGGGTCTGATGCTACTTCATCGGGCAGGAACTTCAGGGCAACGAAGCGATGCAGCCGGGCGTCCTCGGCTTTGTACACCACACCCATCCCGCCACCGCCGAGTTTCTCGACGATGCGGTAATGCGAGATGGTCTTGCCAATCATCAATGAGCACGACGCGCGCCGGCTCCACTTAAGGTAATACCGCACAAATGCTACGGTGGAGGCGCTCGCAAGTCAACGTGACCATGCAAGACCACGCAGGGGGAACGCCCTCGTCCGCCCAGCCGAGCGCAGCTGTCCCCACGTGGACTGTGGTGGCTCGACTAAGGCCCGCGAACTGAGGGGACAGCAAAGATCCCGCGACTAGCCCCGTCCTTCGGAAAAAGGACGGGGCTTCTTGATTCAGTCGCAGGGTCCGGCCAGCTAGAAATAGAACTTCGCTCCCAGCTGAATTAACCGCGGATCGTGGGCTTGCACCACCTGTCCGAAGTTGCTGGCGTTGATGTCACCAACCGGGTTGAAGAACTGGGCGTGATTGAAGACGTTGTAGGCCTCGAATCGTAGCTCCAGCCGGGTTGATTCCGTGATTCTCGTGTCTTTGGCGAACACGATATCCATGTTGTTAAGCCCGGGCCCGTGGAACGGATTGCGGCCGGCATCGCCAATCGTTCCCAGGGTCGCCACCGCGAAATCATTCGGATTGAAGAAGTAATTGTTCAAAGGCGTTCCCGTGCCGGCTGGGTTGTTATTGGTAAATGTAGAGTTGCGCGCATTGAATGTTTGTACCGGGGCCACCTTGTTCGGCAAGTCCCAGCATCCGTAGAACGACAATGCGTCGCAGGTGAGCGAAGTAAAACCGGAGTCCTTGATCACAACCGGCAATCCAGTTTGCAGAGTGTCAATTCCGGTAATTCTCCACCCACTGGCGAAGCGATCCGGCAGCCAGCCCAGTCCGCGAACGTGGCTGAAATTCGGGATCTCGTAGGTGAAGCTGGTTACCAGGCGTTGCCGCACGTCGAACAGCGAATCGGCATAGTCCAACTTGGGATTGAAAGGGTTGGTGCCCAGGCTGGTTCCACTCACATCAGCGTTTTCAAACGACGAGGAAATGTCGAGCGAGTGGGCATAGGTATAAGACGCCAGCAAGCTCAAGCCATGCGTCGGCGCCTTGTTGAGACTGACTTGCAGTGAGTTGTAATTCGAGTTTCCGAAGCTGGCTTCCTGTCCGATGGAACCGAATTCATTACCGGGAAAAACCGAATGAGTTGGGAACAGCGGATGTTGAAGAACGGCATTGCTGACGCAGTTCGGATCCGCCGCGCACAAAGCCGCTCCCGCCATGGTGATGGGATTCTGTTCAATCGCGATCTGTTCGTGACGTCCCTCGGCCCCGACATATCCCACGCTGAAGCACCATGTGAGCCGGCAATTCGCGCTGGATCGTCAGGTTGTAGTTCTCGGAATACCCGGGCACGAATTTTGGATTGATCACATTGAAGAACAGCGATCCGTCCACCCCGAACTGGCTGAAGTCAACGTTGCTTCCCGCTGGCGGAGGCGTAGCCGGGAACGGATTGGTTGTTGCCGGGCCGCCGTTGACGGGCAAAAATGGATTCGCAAACGACGGATTCACCGTATTGATCGAAGTGGAAAACGGAGGTGAGACTACGTTCTGCAGTGCCAACTCCTCTTCGCCCTTGTTGAAGTAGATCCCGTATCCTGCCCGAATCGAAAGCTTGCCCGGGCCGCCCGATAGCCATCCCCAATCCGGACTGTAAGCAAATCCAACACGAGGGCCGAGATGCTTGTAGCTGGTCTGCACTCCTCCGGTGGACGTGCATCCCGCTTCGCCGGGGAACACCAGTCCCGTGGGCGCTGTGGGGTAGATCGTGGACTGCACGCCCGGCGAGAAGCAATTGATGGACAGTCCGTTGTTGAAGTTGTCGCTGAGCGGTGTGTCGATCTGCCATCCCAGCCCGATGTTAAGGGTGAAATTGTCCCGGACTTTCCACTGGTCCTGCACGTAGCTGTAGTACTCCTGCGTGGTGGCGTCGATGGTGTCTCCGCTGCCCTGGGTGTAGCTATCCGGGAAGCCCAGCAGGAAGTCGGCTCCTGCGTTGCCCGTACTGAACGGGCCAGTAGCGCCAAAGGTAAAGTCACCATTATTGTTGGCCGAGAAGGGATTGAAGACGTGGTAGCGCCGCATCTCGAATCCTGCCTTCAGACTGTGCTTGCCGATAATCTTCGAAAAGTTGTCGGTAAATTGATAGTTCTGCACGATGCGGGGTTGCGGACCGTTTCCGCTGAACCCGAGAGTGAAGAAGCCAGTCACTCCGATGAGCGGCGCACTTGCTCCCGATGAACTCTGCGGAGTGATGCCGGTGAATCCGAAGCTCGAAGGTTGGGCCGGATCAGTGGGGAACACCGATGCGAAATTCAACCGCGAGTATCCCACCCGGGCCTCATTCAAAGTGTTGGGAGAAAAACTGTGGTTGAAAGCCACGGTGATCTGCTTGGTGTGGCTGTTATCGGTCTCGCCAAATCCCGGCAGGTTCGCTCCCAGAAACGGGAGGGTGAAAGTATCGGGAAAATGCTCGATTGCGGCAGAACCCCAGAGCACGTTGTTCTGATTGAAGGTGTGATCAATCCGGAAAATGTATTGGTCCTGCGTAATATTCTCGACCGGATTGAATACGAACGTATTGGTTCCGAAGTTGGGAGATGGAACAAATTTCAACAAGCCCTGGGAAACGCCGTTGAAATCGGCGGTGGGAATGACCCCGTTCGGAAACAGCGCGCAATAGGGAGTCCCGGCGGGCTGCGTTACGCCGGCGCTGTTTTGTAAAGCGATCGGAGAGACGTTCGCGCCAAACGGACACGCCGCCGTGCCGCCGGAGAAATCTCCACTGCGCTGCGCCGCCGTGAATACCGTCGGATTGCCGCCATTTTCGGCCAGGCCGCTGGTGTCAGGCTCGCTGGCCCGGTCGCCCTGGTAGGAGAAAAAGAAGAAAGTATGGTTCTTCCAGATGGGCCCGCCGATGGTGGCGCCAAAAAGATTCTGGTGGAAGGGCGCGGGCGTAAGCGCAAAGTAATTCTTGGTATTGAGAAAAGTATCGCGGTAGAACTCAAACAAGTCGCCGTGAAATGCGTTCGTTCCCGACTTGATGGCCGCGTTCAAGATCGCTCCCGAGTTTCGTCCGTACTCGGCATTGAGGGTGTTGGTGACCATGTTGAATTCCGCAATGGCGTCGGGACTCGGAATCAGCAAGCGATCGTTTAGCGTGATGTCATTGTCGTCAATTCCGTCGATCAGATAGCTGTTCTGCTGGGCCTGGCTGCCATTGGTGGCGAAGGTATCGCCGAAGCGATCGGATGTCCCCACCACGCCGGTTTGCAGCTGCTGAAGCTGGATCCAGTTGCGGCCGAGCAGTGGCATATCAACAATGGTTTTGCCCTGGATGACCGCGCCCAGTTGGTTGCTGGTGGTTTCCACCTGTACCGGATTCGCTTCGACAGTGATGGTTTCGGCCGTGGTGCCGACCTCCATCTGAATTGGGAGCGCGTAGTTCTGGTCGAGCACGAGCGTGATCCCACGACTCTCCTGCTTCTTGAATCCGTCCTTACTGGCGCTGACGTTATAAGTGCCGATGGGAAGCTGGATGAATTCGAAATTGCCGCTGGCATCCGAACTGACCGTGCGGGCCTGGCCGTTGCCGGTATTGAACGCAACCACTGTTACCTCGGGCACTACCGCGCCGCTGCTGTCCGTAACCGTTCCATGAATGCGGGCATACAGATTGTCGGCGCGCGCTGAATTTAGCGCGGCTGATCCGATCAAAAATAAGAGGGTAACTCGCAACATAACTTTCGAGCACAGCAAAAAACGTTTCATGACTTGGTCTCCTGGAAAGTAAAGCTGGTGGAAGATGCCGTCCGGACGCGAGACTCAGTGCATGAGCGGTGCAGAGGCTGGGCCAACATCCAAAAACGGTCGGTAAAAAAGAAACTCATCACGGCAAACACAACGGGGAAACTCGAGCAGCGGTGAGGCTGCGAGAAAAGAAATGCAATTCGCACTCCAACCACGACATGTGCCGCGCTCCAAGGCTTTTCAATGATTTAGGAACTAAAGCGGAGGAATGTCAGTGGCGGAGTTACGAGACTACAGAACTTTTCAATGTAAATGTATGTTTTTGTGAACGAAGTTTCTTTACATACAGGATTGGGTGCGTATTTTCCCGCCGGCTCATAGGATTTTTTCTTTGCGTCCCGTGCAGGGTTCTTCGCGACCTTTGCGGTTGGAAACTCTAACTAAAAAGCAGTGACGAGTCGCCTGCAATTGTGCTGATTGACATGGGCGTATCCCCGGGAGTAGGGTTGGGCGGCTTTTCAGCGATCCCCTCAAAACACTAAGGAGAGCAATATGCGAGTGCGACTAGCGCTTTTCAACGTGGCGGTGTGTCTTTCTCTCGCCTCAATCGTCTCGGCCCAGGATGCGGTCAAGACCGATCCCAAGCATTACACCGTCGTGAGCGAAAACGATCAGGTACGGATTCTGAAAGTGCACTACGGCCCGCACGAGAAGTCGATCATGCACAGCCATCCCGCCACGGTGGCGGTGTTCCTCACCGACGCCAAGGGGCAGTTCAGTTTTCCGGACGGTAAGAAGACGCCTTTTGCGGTCAAGGCAGGCGATTCGCAATACGAAGCTGCCACCACCCACCTGCCGGAAAACACTGGCGACGCAGGAATGGATGTCATCGTCGTCGAACTGAAAGGCCACACGGCCAAGCCCTAGAGGCAAGGAACACTTGAGGAGGCCGTTCAGCCCGAGCTATCTGATAGCAGTTGTTGAGGATCGCCCTGCGAGAGAGAAAAGGCAACCCGGCCTCTTCCAGGCTTCTTACCAGGACTTCGCTCGCACTCAATGGTTGCGCGTCCAATGCCCCGAACTGCCATGGCGGGGAGGGACTATGATAGAGACGTGCGATATTACACAACCAAGTCCATGAACGGCGGCACAACTTTCAAGTGCTGCTCGTGCGAGCACACCGTGACCACGCTGGATTTCAACAGCATCATCGGCAACCGTCGCACCCAGGCGGCGACCGCGATGAATCAGCATGCGGCTGCATCGCATTTGCCATCCCACGCTCCCGCTCCAATGAAGATGGGCGGACGCGGCGCACTGTAGGCCTGGCCCCGTCCCGAAATCTGACAGAGGCGCACAACCGCTACGCTTCAACTCCTTCGCCCATGGCCCGGCTGCCTTTTCGGATAACATGGTCTTTCCCAGCGGCCAATTCCCATGATCGAGCACTTCGACTTCTCCGATCTCCGCGAAGTGTTTGCCAAAGCCAACGAGGAGAAGTCTGGTGACCAGCTCGCCGGCATTGCCGCACGCTCGGAACGAGAGCGAGTCGCGGCGAAGCGCAAGCTTGCAGACTTAACCTTGGGGGAGATTGTTCGTCGCCCCCTGATCGACCCTTCCGAGGACGATGTCACCCGCCTTATCCTGGACAGTTTCGATCAGGAAGCCTTTCGCACCTTCGGAAGTATGACCGTGGGCGAATTCCGCGAGTTCCTCCTCGACGACGCAACCACGGAAACTCAACTTCAGCAGCTTCAGAAGGCCATAATCCCGGAAATCGCCGCCGCGGTCGCGAAGCTGATGAGCAATAAGGATCTGGTGCTGGCGTCCGTCAGGATTCGCAACGTCACACGCTGCCGCAATACGATGGGGGAGCGGGGAGTGTTGGGCATCCGCGCCCAACCCAACCATCCCGCTGACGATGTTGGCGGAATTCTTCTCGCCGCATTCGAGGGACTGCTCTACGGTTGCGGAGACGCAGTCATCGGAGTGAATCCGGCCACCGACTCGGTCGAAACTGTCAGTTCGATTCTTATAGCGTTGAATCGCCTGGTTGACTCGTACGAAATTCCCACCCAATGTTGTTGCCTGGCCCACATCTCTACTCAACTGGCCGCCTTGAAGCGAGGCGCTCCGATAGATCTTCTTTTCCAATCGGTCGCAGGCACGGAAGCGGCCAACCGCAGTTTCGGAATCACTCTGAACATGCTGCGCGAGGGTCACGAAGAGGTCCTCGAACATCATCGCAAGCGGGATGTCCGATGGGTCGGAGACAATGCAATGTACTTCGAAACCGGCCAGGGCAGCGCTCTCTCCGCCGACGCGCATCACGGAGTCGATCAACTGACGCTCGAAGCTCGAGCTTACGGCGTTGCCCGAGCCTTCCAGCCTTTTCTCGTCAATAGCGTGGTTGGCTTCATCGGCCCCGAGTATTTGTATGACGAGAGGCAGATCATCCGGGCTGGCCTCGAAGATCATTTCATGGGTAAATTGCTGGGCTTACCCATGGGTTGCGATGTCTGCTATACCAATCACGCCGCTGCCGACCAGAACTCCGCCGATAATCTGCTCCTGCTTTTGACGGCTGCGGGCTGCAACTACTTCATGGGCGTTCCCTGTTCCGACGACGTGATGCTGAATTACCAATCCACCAGTTATCACGACGCGCTGGCGGCACGGCGCCTCTTTCACTTGAGTCCCGCGCCGGAGTTTCTCGCGTGGTTGCAGAACAAGGGAATCTACCGAGGCGCGGAGCCGCGCTCTCTCGATTCATCCGCTCGGAAGCAGTTGATGCAAGGCCTGGAATCGTCCCTGGAGAGGACAGTCTGAATGGCTTCGGAAGAAGTCAAACGTAACGATGCACTCGCGCAGCCTTACGACTTGCCAGAGATTGTGCATAAGGTCCGCGCCCAAACTCCGGCGCGATTGCTGGCCGGACGTAGCGGGGCCGCATATCGAACCAATACTCAACTGGAGTTGCGCGAAGCCCATGCCGCCGCCCGCGATGCCGTGCGCGCGGAGTTAAGTCTTGTTCACCGGCGTGGGCGACAACTACGTTCAGAAGTGGAATCTGTTCGAAGTCTGCTCCCGGGCGGCGAGCAAAGATGAATATCTGTTGCGTCCCGACTTGGGCCGCCGTCTGAACGAATCCTCTCGCGCAGAGGTGAGCCGGCGTTGCACCAGGGGAAATGATTTGCAGATCGTGATCGGCGATGGACTTTCGGTAACCGCTGTCGCCAAGCAAGTCCCTCGCCTATTGCCGCTCTTGTGCGAGGGCGCAGCAACTCTGGGCTGGAGCCTCGGCCAGGCATTCGTGATTCGTCACTGCCGGGTAGGAATCCTCAACGAGATCGGCGAGTTACTCGAGCCAGCAGTTGCAGTACTACTGATCGGTGAACGGCCCGGGTTGGCCACGGCTGAAAGCCTGTCCGCGTACATGGCGTATCGGCCGAAACTTTCCGACACCGATGCCAACCGGAATCTTATCTCCAACATTCACGCTCGTGGTGTAAGTACGGAACAAGCCGCTCAACGTATTCTGGCTCTGGCGGCCGCGATGATGAAAACCCAAAAGAGCGGTTGTGAACTTCGAGAGGAACGGCCTCCCCTTATCTCCCAGTAGCCAGTTCGCCTTCGGCAGTCCCCAAGCTACTCCACGTAATTCTCGAGCGTACCAATTCCGTCGATACCGATACGGATGATATCGCCCCTCGACAGCGTGAACTCATCCCCCGGAACGATGCCCGTCCCGGTCATGAGAAATACTCCGTGGGGGAATTTGTTGTCGCGGAAGAGAAACTCGGCCAGCTGCCTCGGTTCGCGCTTGAGTTCTGCGAGCGTGGTGCTCCCGGCAAACACAGTTTTACCCTTGCGCGTGATCTCCAACTGGATGGACGTCGTGCTGGGAGGCTGCGCCGAGAGCAAGACGCAGGGACCAAGGGCACAGCTGCCGTCGTATATTTTCGCCTGCGGAAGGTAAAGCGGGTTCTCTGCTTCGATATCGCGTGAACTCATGTCGTTGCCGATGGTGTAGCCCACGATGGCGCCGTCCGCGTTGATCAGTGCAGTCAGCTCCGGCTCGGGCACCGACCACCTGGCATCGGATCGGATACGAACCGCCTGTCCCGGCCCGACGACGCGTCGACCTGTCGCCTTGAAGAAGAGTTCAGGCCTCTCGGCAACATAGACGCGTTCATAACAGTCGCCTCCTCCCGCCGCCTTGCTCTCCTCGATCCGCGCATTACGGCTGCGATAATAAGTCACACCGGCAGCCCACACCTCCTGGCTGACCACTGGCGCGAGAATCGTGGCAGGATCGAAGTTCGCAGCAGCCGTCTCGCCGGTCGCCGCGCGGGCTCGCGCGTGCAGATCAGCGCCGCAGATAAGCTCGTCCCAATCGGCCTCGGAAACAAAATAGAACCTGGCGCTCTCTTCGACGAACGTGCCCTTGGTTGTGCGGTATAGCTTCACCTGGCTAGTCTCTCACAGCGGCCTTCAGGCGGCTGGCGTCGCGGACTACCTCGTGCGCCGGAAAGCATTGTTTGTCTCCCATCTGGACGGTGTTTGGTTGATGCGTTCATCGCGCCGGAATTGTCTGCGCTATGCACTAATCGGTTTTCTTTGCCCGCCCGTTGCTTCCTCAATTGCCAGCACCAGGCTCTCGTAGTCAAAAGGCCCGTCATGACGCTTCCCGTTGATGAAGAATGTCGGCGTGCCGTTGACTCCGCTGCGCACCCCACTGCTGAAGTCGGCCCGGACCCGGTTCTTATACTTGCCTTCTTCCAGAGCTTCTTGAAGTTCGGCGGAAGGCAGCCCAATCTCCTTGGCAAGCTCCAAGTAGAGCGGCCCGCCCAGGCGGTCCTGATTTTCGAACAGGCGGTCGTGCATCTCCCAGAACTTTCCGTGGACCCCGGCGAACTCCGCGGTCTCCGCGGCCGATTCCGCTTGAGGGTGCATCTCGCTCAAGGGAAAATTACGATATACGAAGCGCAGCCCTTTGCCAAAATGTTTTTGCACTCGCTTGACGATGGGATAGGCACTTCCACAATGAGGACATTGGTAGTCGCCGTACTCGACCAAAGTCGCTGCTGCGTTTTCCGGACCCTGGATGTGATCTTCCGGTGTAACCGGCGTTTTGAGCGTAGCCATTGACTCCTCCTGTTGTTGCGATTCTATTTAGGCAGATCTTCCAGAGCCTGCAGAATCCCGTCCGCGCCGGGGTTGACTGCAACCGGCGAGCGATAGCTCCAGGCGATGATTCCCGATTTGTCGATGACGAACAGCGCGCGCTCCGAAAATCCGTCGGCGTTGCGATAAGCTCCATACAATTGCGCCACCGCTCCCTTCGGCTCGAAGTCCGCCAGCAACGGAAAATGCAGATGACGGTCTTCGGCGAAAGCTCGATGGCACCAAACGCCATCCACCGACACGCCCAACAACTCGGCCCCAAACTTCTGGAACTCGGGAAGGACTTCGTTGTAAAGCGCCATCTGGTCGCCGCACACCGGGCTCCAGTCCGCCGGATAAAAAGCCAGAATCACCGGCTTGCCCCGCAACTCACTCAGCGAAAGGGTCTGGTCTGGCGTGACGTGCAAACTGAAATCCGGGGCCACAGTGCCCGCAGGCAGCAGTTCGTCCACGCCGGTTGTGCCCGGTCGCCTGCTGAGTACGGCAGACCCTGGGGCGGGGTGTGCATTCTCGATTGCCATGTCGTTCTCTCCTTATCCAGCTAAGCGCAGATCCTGAAATACTAACTTCACCCTACTCTCATGAACTGATGAAGACCACTATTCAGCCGCCTTCGTTGCCAATGTTTCGACTACCGCGATGTTTGGCACCAGCTCCGAGGGCAGGCCGTGCCGTTCCTGCAAGTAACCTGGACTGTTGTAGGAAACCCAAACCCTCCCATGAGCATCCTCCCAGATCAAAATCTTGAGAGGAAGGTCTATGGCGCTACTCGGCGACGCCAGCATCAGTGGAGTGCCGGCCCTCGGATTGCCGAAAATCAAGCAGCTTGGTGGGTGGCATTTTCATGCCCGCCTTTTCCGCTTCTCCGCTATGGTCGACCAGCACGAAAAGAGTGACCCCCTTTGCTTGCAGCATCCCTTTGAGCTTTTCCACCGTCTGCTCGACCGAGTGATTGCTGGGTACGTCGATGATCCCTCTGCCTGGAGTAAGCGTCATCGGTGTCTCCAATACTGTTTCCAAATTCCAAACGAGTAACACTTCGAAACTCGCACTCCGCTTCCGGCTGGCCGGTTCGTTTTTCGTTACTCCAACAATGCTGACAGCGCAAGCATACGTGAGTCGCGTGACATGATCACCTCGTCAAGAGTTTGCCTAAGGACGATCGCCAGCTTCGTCATTGATGGCCGATTTCTGTCGGGGATGAGTTGAGGGCGCGTCCTGGGCAACCCTTTCATTTCGTAAACTTTTTACGGGCCGGTTGAAGGGCCGACTGGCCGCAGCACTACCTGCGACGCGTCTTTCAGCTCGGTAACGACCACAAATCTTTGCGATGACGGGACGGGCGAATCCTTCCCTGCCAGCGTCTTCAAGGGACCGATGGCCTGCGCGATCCCTGCTCCGTCGGGGTTCGTCCTCAAGACCGCCAGAGGCTCGAGCTGTCCGAATGGCGCGTGGTCCGACGCCGCCAGGTACACCTGGTATTGCATCCTGGGCGCCAGACCTTCCGCCGCGATCTGGACCAGATCCAAAAGGCCGAGCGAGTTCACGGCCACCGACGCTCGCGCATCCGGCAGGGCGGACCCTCCGGCTTGCAGACGCAGGCGTGCCGTATTGCCTGCCTCGCCGAGGGGAACAAGATTCTCAGTGCCGGCGCCGTTCGGAACTGCGTTAGGGATGTACACCAGCGCCTGGCTTGTTTGCCCGATCGGCACATTGGCGACGACCTTGTTGGTGAGAGTGTCGATCACAACCGCTTGCACTCCATTTTCCAGCGCGACATAAGCCCGGGAGCCATCGGCGGAGGGCCAGATCCCATGTGGAAGTTCTCCCACCGCAATGCTCGCCACCAGCTGCGGGGTCGCGCCCCGGCGAAACGCCTTTACTTCGCCCAACCCTCCAATCGTGACGTACGCGAATTGTCCGTTGCGATTGTTTACGAAATTAACGTGATTGGTGATCGGCCCCGTATCCAGTAAAGCGATCTGATCGAAGGGAGGCTTGGCGCTGTACACCTGCACTTTGCCGACATCCTTCAGAGTGATCCAGACTTCATCGTTCTCAGGGCTCACCGCGATGTTCGGGCAAAATGGGCTGGCTTGCGGCAAACGCTTGACGATTTGATGTGAGGCAACTTCAATCACCGCGAGTTCCGCCGTGAAACTCGAGCAGACGAAACCGTATTTTCCGTCCGGGCCAAACATGGTCATGCCCGGTCCATTGGCCAACTGAATGCGGCGGGTTTCCTTCATCTGGATGGGATCAATGACCGAGACGTAGTCTTCCCCGCGCACCGTCACCCACAATTCACTGCCGTCCGGAGTGAAGAACGCTTCGTGGGGCGACCGGCCGACGTAGATGATTTTTTTTACTTTGTTGGTTGCCGTTTCAATCAGCGCGACCGAATTCGAGGCGATCGAAACCACGGCCAGGATCTTTCCGTCAGGTGAAAAGCCAAGACCATGCACCAGAAGCTGCCCTCTATAGAGCGGTTGCAGGGCGCCAGGCACCGGGTCGCCGAGCCGGATCACGCCCAGCAGCGTGTTGCTGGAAGGATCAATCACCGAGACGGTGTTCGATGTCTGGTTCGCGGCGTAAACCCGGTCGCGGCTGGAGATGGGAATGTCCGCGCGTCCCCAGGGCGCCTGTTGGGCGAACGTCGGAAGGAAGAAGACAGAGTATAGAGAACCACCGGAAGATCTTCATACTGGACTCCGCGCTCGCCCTGAAACGCAAGCTGCTACTTGTGAACGTCATGCTGTTTGAGCCAGAGTTGCATCAACTCAATTTCCGATTGCTGGTCGGTAATGATCTCCTGCGCCAGCCTGCGCATTTGTGGGTCGGTACCGTAAATCAGCTGGGTTCGGGCCATATCAATTGCCGCCTGGTGGTGCGGAAGCATCAGTCGGACAAAATATGCGTCGCTATTTCCGGAAGGCTCTACCGATAACATTGCCATGTGCATTGCTTTCATTTGCGCCGCAAACTCAGACCGCTCAGCTTTCACGGCCGAGCTATCGACCGGCGACGGGGAAGCTTGTGGGATTGCCGGCACTGCGGTCGGCATAATACACAACAGTAAAATTGCAAAGCGCCAACGGAAAGTCACAGATCCTCCTCGCTGCAGGCCCTAAAAACCGAGATCGGTCAATCCCGGATGATCGTCCGGCCGCCGTCCCAGAGGCCAGTGATACTTGCGGTCAGATTCCTTGATGGGAAGATCATTGATGCACGCCAGCCTCAAGCGCATCAGCCCGTCGTCATTGAATTCCCAATTTTCATTACCGAACGAGCGATACCAATTTCCTGAGTCATCGTGCCACTCGTATGCGAAACGCACCGCAATCCGATTTTCCGTGAACGCCCAAAGCTCCTTGATCAGGTGATAGTCCAATTCTTTGGCCCACTTGCGGGTAAGAAAGGCGACGATCTCCGTTCTTCCGTTCACGAATTCTGAGCGGTTTCTCCAACGGGAATCGAGAGCGTAGGCTTGCGAAACTTTCTCCGGGTCCCGGGAATTCCAGCCATCTTCGGCCAGACGAATCTTTTGAATCGCGGTGTTGCGGGTGAATGGGGGTAGGGGAGCGCGTGTTGTCATGACTTAATCCTTCTCTTAACTTAGACAATTCCAATGAGCCAGGGGTTCGCCAAACTCCGGGAGAGGAGGTCCGGCCTCCACGTCATCGTGAAAGCCGGACGGGACCTACGCGGCTACTTCCCGACTCTTCTTCAAAAACGCCAGTAAATCGGCGTTGATGGTGTCGGCGTTGGTTGTGGGCATTCCGTGCGGGAAACCCTGGTAGATTTTCAGCGTGGAATTCTTCACCAGCTTCGCTGACAGCGGGCCGGCAGCGGCGATCGGCACGATCTGATCGTCATCGCCGTGAAGGATGAGAGTGGGCACATCGAATTTCTTGAGATCTTCGGTGAAGTCCGTCTCGGAGAAGGCCTTGATGCAGTCATAGCCGGCTTTCATTCCTCCCAGCATGCCCTGCAGCCACCATTTATCCCGTATGCCTTCCGAAATCCTGGCGCCGGGACGGTTGTAGCCATAGAACGGAAGCGTGATGTCCCTGTAAAACTGCGGACGATTCTTTGCGTATTGGGCGCGCAGGTCGTCGAACACCTCGATCGGCGCGCCATTGGGATTCTTGTCTGTCTTCAGCATCAGTGGCGGTACCGCGCTGATAAGTACCGCCATGCCGACGCGTTTCGAGCCATGCCGCCCAATGTAACGGGCAACTTCTCCACCGCCGGTGGAGTGGCCGATGTGGATGGCATTCTTCAGGTCAAGTTTCTCGGTGAGGATGGCGAGATCGTCCGCGTAGGTGTCCATCTCGTTTCCATCCCAGGTCTGGGTGGAACGTCCGTGCCCCCGCCGGTCGTGCGCGATCACGCGGAAGCCTTGCTGGCCGAAGTACAACATTTGACCATCCCAGTCATCGGCGGTCAGGGGCCAACCATGGCTGAATACGATCGGCTGTCCCGAGCCCCAGTCTTTGTAGAAAATCTGCGCGCCGTCTTTTGCACTAATTGTTGGCATAATCGCTCTCCTTAGTTTTCCTTTCTAAGTTTCCAAGTTTTGCTTGCAACAGCGGACCAACCCAAGCTGTTAAATCAAGCCGCTCGCGACGGCTCGACGTGGAATCTCTTTACCGCGAGAATGGTAAACCCGAAGTACACGAGCAGAACAGCCAGCTGCGCAATGAGGAAAGGCGGCTCTTTCTGCGTCGGCGCCAGTGCTCTCAGCGCGGGAACCTTCATGAACGATTGCACCACCAGCACGAACACATTGAGATAGAGTGCAGTGGCCGCCCCGACCACGTAGATCCATCTCCAGGCGCCGGCTAGATGAAAGACGTAGCGGGCCGGTATTGCGACCGCCAGAATTACCAGCGAAATAATCCCGACTACGTGCGACGGCAGAAGATGCTCGAACGGGAAACCGAAGCCAGTCACGCTGGTCAATACGGTCGTGACAAGAAAGACCGCGGTCAAGCCGTCAAGCCGTTTCCCCGTTAGCAATCCGAACATGACGATCAATCCTGAACCGATCCCGATCAAGCTGATCAAAACGTGCAGAAATGTATAGGTTGCAGTAGACATCCCTAAGATCATGATGCGCTCCTTTCAAAACTGGTTTGTTGCAAAACCTCCGGGGAAACTATCGCCCTGGCATAAGTCGTCACTTTCAACTGCCTCGACAACCCTGCCTCGGCAAATTGCGCCCCCAAGCCTGCAAGTCCGTTCAATGCCCGCTGTCGCGCCTGAGCCACCTTCTTCATGCTGCAACCAAGCAGAAGTGAGCACTCCCAGGTGGAGTAACGTTCCAGAACTGACATGACAAAGCCAAAGCGCTCCAGCGGAGGCAACTGGGCCACGGCGTCGAGCTCATTGCCTGCCGGTGCTCCATCTTGTTGGCTGCGGAAGGCCCTCTTCTTGTTGACGGCTGACCCAGGCGCCGCAATCCGAATCGCGTTCTTGATGAGGCACCGCTTCAGCCAGGAACGTGTCCAATCCTTGAAAACAGATTTCTCTTTAAAGGCTTCCGCGACCGTCGAGGTAAAACATCTCTCGGCCTCCATATCATCAGCGGTCAGCAAAAATGCGAGCCGATACAGAGGCCTCATGTCCCGTTGCAACATCTCGCAGAAGTCAGCAGGCGTCGCGTAATCATCTCGGAAGGCCGGCGTCTCTCTTTTCAGGCGCGAAAACATGAAATCACCCTTCTCTTTTCATTGAACAAATCTGTCATCGGGCAAATTCAGGATGCTTGATCGCATTCACCTCTAAGCGACCGGCGAGGCCTGGCCACGCTCGAGTTTGTGCGTCCCGAACGTTCGGGCTGAAAATCCACCCGCACATTGTCCGCACCGATCGAGAACGCTTCAGCGATCATTGACTCGGTGAACAATGAGTCGGTGAACAACGACTCCATGAAGAGCTTGACGCACGGGCTTACTCCGATCGCTGGCACTTTAGGTTCTTCCATGACGCAATCCCTTCGGGGTGCTGGGTGAATGTCACTGGATCCTCTCTGGTATGAAACACTTTGCGCGACTGCGGAAAACAATGCATCACGAGATGCAGTGTTTTTTTGCTAACACCTTTGTGGTATCGGAGGGTTCGGTCCTTAGGATTTCTGGGAAGGCAGGCTCGGGATAATAATTTCGCGCCGCCCGAACAGGCGAGAGTCGAGCGAAAAGGCTCCCGGACCGAGGCAGACAAGAGCGACTGCAATCGCAGCGGCCAGAGCCGCCGTGACTTTGGGTTCGAACAAACCCACATTCGGAGCAGGGAACCACGAGCACGCGCTACCTACGATGAACAACCCCGCCAGGACTCCGGCAAACGGGGTCAGGTATCCGATCAGAAGGGCGCCGCCGCTGGCCAGCGTGAACAGGCCGATCACTAAGGTGACCGCTCTAAGGTCGTGCGAGTACACAAAGTAGGCCGCGCCCTGGACTATGAGCGCAGACCCGGCGGATGCTCGCAAGAGCAAAAGGCCCGCACCGGGCCACCCATCGGGAAACGTCGAAAATATCCTAAGCAGGACCTGCCTCCTCGATGGACCGTATCTACGCTAGCGGCTTCCATCGCGGATTGAATCCCTATTGCTCGGAATTTTTTCCTACCACTTTCGTGGTATGAGCTGGTTCGATGGAGAGGGTCTTAAAGCTGGATAATTCCGCGGCGCACTCCGATTGCGACCGCCTGGGTACGATCGCTGGCGCCGAGCTTTTCCATGATGTGTTTAATGTGGACTTTTACCGTCTCTTCCGTGATGAAAAGTTTATCTGCGATATCCCGATTACGATTGCCCCCGGCGATCTGGCGAAGCACTTCAACCTCGCGCCCGGTGAGAGATTCATCGCTGTAGTGTTCCGCCAGATGGCTTGCGATCTCCTGTGGAATGCGCTTTTTTCCGGCATGGACCTGGCGGATTGTGTCCACCATATCCTTGGGGGGCATGCTTTTCAGCATGTAGGCGCGCGCCCCCGCTTCGAGGGAGCGCTGAATTTCCACATCCCCTTCAAACGTTGTCAGAATGATGATGCGAGCATCGGGAAACTCGTTCGGATTGCGATCATGGTGTCAATTCCGCTCATGTCGGGAAGCCGAAGGTCCATCAGCGTCACGTCGGGCTTGTGCTTCCTGAACTGTTCTACGGCGTCCCGCGCGGTGGACGCTTCACCCACCAATTTCATGTCCGGCTGACTGTTGATAACAGTGCCTATGCCCTCGCGCAACAGAGGGTGGTCGTCAACGCATAGAACGCGAATGCGGGTTAAGTCGCTCATTTTCGTGTTTCGCTCTCTCCCTTCTGGACGTCACGCTCCACCTTTCGCGCATTCAATCGGGTCAGCCACCGCAGCCCGTGACCGGACGAGTTATTCGAATAAGCGACATGGCCAGGGACGGAAAGCTCCACTTCAGTACCGCCTTCGAGACGGCTCCAGAGTTTAAGTCTCGCGCCGGCTCTTTCCGCCCGCTCGCGCATGCCCGACAGACCCCAGTGTCCGTCGCGCCCCGAGCGCATCACCTGCGGATCGATCCCGCAACCGTTGTCGCGGACCAGCAACCGCAATTGGTGGTTTGCGTATTCTAGCTCGACTTCGATTCCGGTGGCTCGCGAGTGGCGGAACGCATTGGCCAGCGCTTCGCGTCCGATGCGGTAGACCTCATCGCGAATCACCGGATGCAGCGGCCGCACCTGGCCTTCCACCAGCACGCGAAAATCAATCGCTTCCTTGACCGCCAGTTCTTGCGGAATCAGGGAGAATGCCTTCTCAAGGTCGCCTGCATCTCCCGAGGACCGCAGTCCGCGGAGGGTATTCCGGCCGTCGTCAATCACGTGCCGCATCAGATCGAGCACGCGGCCCACGATTGGTTTTGCCGGGGAAGCGCCGGA
Organism: Terriglobia bacterium; assembly: GCA_963816865.1. Taxonomy (GTDB): domain Bacteria; phylum Acidobacteriota; class Terriglobia; order Terriglobales; family Acidobacteriaceae; genus JAIQFF01. The sequence continues at coordinate 111,515 of CAWFMU010000002.1, read as the reverse complement.
GAGTCGATCGTCGGCAATATGGAGTTGCATGGACGCGCTGAGCACGCCTTGCAGAAGCGTGTCGTGTAAGTCCTGGGCAATGCGTGTCCGTTCAGCCAGGCGCTCTTCAAAGCGCAGGTTCATCCGCCGCGTCTGTTGGTGCAGCCGCATGCGGTAAAACGCCAGGATGAGAAATCCGCCGCATAAGAATGCCGAGATGCGAAACCACCAGGTTCGCCACCACATCGGCGCCACTTCGAATGGAAGCATGGCTTCCTGCCCGTTCCAGAGGCCGTCGCTATTCGAGGCCATCACCCGGGAAACGATACGAGCCGGGGCTGAGGTTTGTATAAATCGCGGTTCGCGACGTGACTGGATCGCTCCAGCCGGAATCGAAACCATCGAGCCGATATCGGTACGCAACGCGCTCGGAATTGGACAGGCTCAGTCCCACGTAATTGAACGTGATCCTCTGCCGGGCCGATGAAATGCGAATCGGCCCTTGCGGGCTGATCGGATTTCCGTCCACAGAAACTGCCTCGACGTGGACCAGCGCCGGAGCCGAGCTGCCGTTCGCGCGACTTGGATTTACGACGGAAAGCCCGCGATTCATCGAGAACCAAATTTGCCCTTGCCCGTCCGAGACTACGGATTGATTCCGCTTCACTCCTTCCATTCCTTGCAGGCCATCGGCCAGCCCGTATTCACGCACATCGGCGCTGCTGAATCGGTTGATCAGCAGTCCGTCCCGGTTCACGCGCAGCACGTGATTGGAAGTTGCGACCCAGAGCCAGCCGCTTCCGTCTTCCGCAACTCCTAATATTTGCTCGCGCAGCGCCTCCGGCGCATCACGCGGAACCTGAATACGCTCGGAAGCCAAGAAGGCGAGACCTTCTGCGCCGCCGATCCAGAGCACTCCCGCCGAATCCACCAGCAGGCAGCTCAAATCCAGCGAAGGCAGGCCGTCGCGGAGTGTGAAGGTGCGCCACTGGCCCTTCGACAATTCGTTCAAGCCGTTCGGCGTTGCAAACCACATGGTCCCGTCAGGACTTTCCGCAATGGACGTCACCGTATTGGACGAGATTCCGTTTGCCGTCGTGTAATTCGTGAAGGGATCATTCTTGAACTCGCTGATTCCTTCACTAAGCGTTCCCGCCCACACCGTCCCGTCACGACTCTGATGGACCGCATAAACGCCGTCTTGCGCCAGCCCTTGTGAGCTGGTGTAGGACTTGGCAGTGATGGAGGCCGAGCCTGGCCCGTAGCGCAGCTGCGTGAGACCACCTCGTTGTCTCCCGATCCACAGTTCGTCCCCGCGGCCGGCGATCGAATAAACCACGTCGCGGGCCAGCCCATCCTGGGTCACGCTTTCGGTGCGGCCTCCTTTCGTCCAGTACAGCCCACCGTCCAGGGGAGCGAACCAGGTGCGTCCTCCGGGATCAACATAAACCGGACCATTTCGATCCGACGGCATACCGTTGGCCCGCGCATAAGTCACGAAGGCACTGTCTCGCAGACGTTCGATGCCCAGCGGACCGCCCGTCCAAAGGTTTCCCTCCCGGTCTTCGAAAACCGCAGTCACTTCTCGGTTGGGCCGCTGGTCAGTCTCCTCAACCGATACGCCGCTGCGGTTGAAACGTAAGACCCCTTCCCGAGTGCCCAGCCATATGTTCCCGTCACGATCACGGGTCATGGCGAGAACCGGCAGACGGGCAACAGAATCGGGCAGACCAGCGCGGGTCAGTTCAGTGCCATTCCAGCGCACAACACCTTTGTCAGTTCCGATCCACAACTCCTGATTCTCGAGGGCAAGGAGAGAGTTGATCTTGCGGTCGGGCAACCCTTTCGTGACCGCGGAGATGCGTCCCTGGTCCAGATAGAAGAGCCCGCGATCTTGCGTACCCAGCCAGATCTTGTTGTCGGCAGTTTCGGCCATGGACAGCACTTGCGAATAGGGCGCGGCCAAACGGTGGGTCGCTACCCCCGTGGCCCAACTCAGACGGCTGGAAAGATTGTCGGCAGTTTCCGTGCTCGCGGCTGTGGGTTTTGCCAGCTCCGCCGGATCGGTAAGGGCCTCGTATTTCCCCTGACGATAAATCAGCGTGCCTAGGGCCAGTGACGAAAGAAGGACAGCGCCATCCCGCCGCTCGAGGACCGAGGTGATTCCGAACTCCGCCTCCTGGCGCCCCGGTTCAAACCTCCCATCGTGGTAGCGCAGAATTCTCGTGCTTTGTAATAGAATCCACAGGCTTCCATCTGCGTCTGCCATCAATCCATGAACCGAACCGATGGGCAACGAACTCGGGACCGCCTGCTGGAAAAAATGAAAGCTGAGTCCATCGAAACGAATCAGACCTTTGTCGGTTCCAATCCACAAGTATCCGTCCGTGGTTTGGGCGATGGCGGAAACGACGCCGCCGGGAAATCCCCTCTCGCTTCCCCATCGTTCGCGAATGTACTGTGAGATCGCGCGGTTGGGATCGACCGCATGTGCCGGAAGGACGAAACACAGCACCGCCACTCCAGCCAGCAGCCGTTTGAACCGCCCGTGCCTACCGAAACTTCCATCACGGGAGGTACTCGAATTTCTCAATAACGACCTCATTCTCGTTTTGTAGAGGGTTCTTGTCGCTGGCGACCACGTAAAATAATATTTGCAAAGTTTCCTGGCCCGCGGAAGGAACTGCAGAAGTAAAGACGTGTTCTGAAACGACCGGGGTTCCGGCGCGCAGGGAAGATCCGCGAACGGTTTTGAAGCTCGCCCGTCCAGATTCCCAAAGCATCGAATGCGTCAGAGTACCCGATGGCGCCACGAACGGAGCCACATTGCCGGGAACGTAGAAAGGCTGAATGCCATACTGCGCGTTGTTCTTGCTTGCGCCGTCACCCCAGCGACTCATCTCAATATCAAGCTCGCGGTAGTGTTGGTCTCCCCCGAAGTCGTCGAAGGTATTCACGCTGAGGACGGCGGCAGGCTCCAGGCGGGAAACGTCTCTCACGGTCACGATGTAGGTCCCGTACCCAAGACTTCGCGTGAGATCCATTTGCACGCACGACCATTTGTCGCCTTTTTTCCTGATGCGAAGATGCAAAGCTCCGCTGGCATCGGTCCAGGCGTTCTCGGCATCGAACGGATTGTTCAATCCGCCGCGATCACTTGCAATCGTGCGCACTTTCCAATCGTAGCCGCTGAAATGAAGTGGCTTGGTGGGCGCCAACTGGGTTGGGCCGACACCCTTGGCAATCTCAACCGCGACGACTTGGCCGCCGGGGCTGGGAGCCACATCCATGGTCGGCGGCGGTTCATATCCCGGTTCGACCAGTAGTGCGGCATACTCAAATCCCAAATGAGTTGGGGTAGTCCATGTCGAGTCCGATTGAATCGGAATGAGGGGCTTGTCGGGCCACGGCTGCACCCACCAGGGTCCACTCCTGGCATACACAACAATCTTCTCCCCGTCGTGCGCGCCGGCGACCCGGCCTGAGATGACATCGACTCTTTCGCGGCCACCCTGCGCCGCGGGCGGAATCTTGGTGAATTCAATGGCGGGTGCCGTATTGCCTTGCTTGGCACGGCAACCACCCATCGCGACGCAGAAGATCAGCGGGAGGACTCGTTCCCAACCTGGACTGATACATCTCGGCGGCTTCATGAGTACCGTCCTTAGCTTGAGCCTGACACTGCATCCTAAATCGACGGGGTTTGTCCGTGCTTTTGCGGAGTGGCGGAGAGTGAGGGATTCGAACCCCCGATACCCTTCCGGGTATGCCGGTTTTCAAGACCGGTGCCATCAACCACTCGGCCAACTCTCCGGCTCTATAGTTTTACTACAGTCCCCTAATTTGCTGGTCTATCGTCGAATAGAATGCTTTTATTTCCAGACGATTGCAAGGGATGAGTCCAGCGTAGTTTGCCGGCGGCGGTGTATTTCTTTAGCACACTTCTTTCCTTCGTGATCATCAAATTGGCAGTTGAGAAGCCGCGACGGCAAGAGGTACCAGAATGTTGAATCGCACCCAGGCACCCCCATTTCTCGACGGACTTTACGGGAAGTTCGTCGAATATGGGATCAAGTATTTCTTCCCCACGGCCCGGCTCGAAGCAGTCGCGACCGTCGCTCACCGCGGCAAGCAGCGGATTACCGAGAATCCCGGCGGCTCATCTCTGACCCTGAACTGGCTGGGAGCTCAATATCTTCTGGACAACGGCAAACCGTTCAGCGATTCCGAACTGAAGTTGTTGAAGAATATTGGCACCGTGCTCGACTCCCGCTATCGAATGATCCTCGATCCGGCTCTGGTGGATCAGCGATTCGAGCTTTTTCGAGGCTTGCCCGAAGACCGCTACGTATCTGCCTATGTAGACAGTCGCCCGTACGCGAGCGAAGTCTGGACGGGGCCAGATCGGGTCGAGGATGTCATCGAAGTGCTGCGCACCACCTCGCTGAGCACCTACGAAAACCGCCGGATCTCGACCGGCACGCTTCTGTTTGGAACGCAGCCTGATCCATGCCATGTGCCGCCCTCGACGCCAGCCGGCGCCCTGCGCTACTCGCTGGCTCTGACTTCGATTCGCAGTTTCTATCGCCTCTGCGATGGCCTGCAAACCCTGGCACTGGTGGATCAGGACGGCAATCTTGCCGAGGTCATTGACGTCGAACAGTGGGCGGAGCCATTTTCGAATACTGAACTCCCCATTCCCAGCGCCGACCGCTATCGCACCCACAGTCGAGCCACACTCTGCGGCGGCCACGTTTGCATGATTCTTACTCCCAATGGAGAAATGAAGATTATTGCCGACGGGGTGCAGATGTTCCGCTTTCTGGACGGACGCTGGAGGCTGACGGATGCCGAGCGAAAGTATGAGCTATGGAACAACGCCATCGGCAATCCCGAACTTGCCAGGAGATTATTTGTCGCGGCCCTGAACCTGGCGGAAGATCGGCGGGGCGGCTTGTTGGTAGTGCTTGAAGATCCCGCGAGCGTCGCCACGCTTGTCGCCGGAACGGACTTGCTTTCGTCATTGCCCGATTACGGCCCGCAGCCACTTTCCGGATCGAAAGACCAGCTCCACTATTTGCTCCATCAAAAGCGAGTACTCGAACTTCCAACCGCGGTATTGGAGAGCGTGGCCCGCATCGATGGCGGAATCGTGCTCGATCGCGATTCCAATCTGCTGGCTTTCGGCGCGATTCTGCGTCATCAGGACCTGACCGACTTTCATCCTGAAAATATCGAAGGTGGGCGTACCACGGCCGCGATCTCAGCCTCCCGCTTTGGACATGTCCTGAAAGTCAGCGAAGACGGTCTGATTTCGTTCTTTCAGAACGGCCAGTGCATTTGGGACATGTGAAATTCCGATGGAGGACGGGTGCCGCCCGTCCCAGCGAGAGCCTGTGCATGACGGGCGAGGACGCCAGTTCTCCACAAGATCGCCGGCGGGGTAGCTCAGTCTAATTCTCCCGTTCCGTGGTGGTGTCATCCTGAGCTTGCGAAGGATCTGTCACGCATCGGATCTGTACCCTCAGGGCAGTTGTCGCGGTCCGCGCAAAATCCTTCAGGACTGAAGTCCTTCAGGATGACGCCGGGTCTAGTGAAGTTTGTCCGAGCTGGTCAACTGCCAGATCGCCAGGCTGTTTGAGCAACCGCGGGCCTGTAATATATAAGACAAAAGCCTATGAAAAGACTGCGTATTTCGTTTGCTTTCGTCGTCGTGGTTGCCTGCATCACTGCCTCCGCCCAGACAACCGCCAAGCCTGGTATTGAAGCCTCCACACCGACAGCCCGCACCGCCGGAATGAAACGACACGACGGCTTCTTCCCCTACTACTGGGACGAAAAAAAGGGCGGCATTCTATTTGAACTATCGCCCGCTGCACTCAAAGGAGAATTTCTCTATTTCACCGGACTGGGCAGCGGGGTCGGAACGATCGAGGCCTTCGCCGACCGGAGTTCCTTCGGATCGGGCTCGGTGTGCCGCTTTCGGCGGGTTGGGATGCGCGTGCTGGTGATCGAAGAGAACAGCAGTTTCGTCGCTCCCAATGGCACGCCCGAGCTGCAGCATTCCGTGGAATACAGTTTCCCAACATCCGTGCTGGCTTCGCTTCCCATCGAAGCCGAACACGATGGCACGCTGCTGGTGGATGCCGACGGCTTGCTGATCCGCGACGCGTTTGACCTGCTGTCGCAATTGCGCCGGCCAACGCGCGCCGTGGGCGGACTCACAATACGCGAGCAATCATCCAAGGCAGCCGACTGGCGACTGGACAAAGACCGCAGCGTGATTGATCTGGAACACACCGGAAGTTTTCCACTCAACACGGAAGTGGAAGCGCTGCTGACTTTCGCCACAGACTCCGAGAGCGATTTGAACCAGCCCGATCCGCATTCCTTGAGCATCCGTGAGCACCACTCGTTTGTGGCCATGCCGGCGCCCGGATACGAACCTCTGGAGCAGGATCCTCGCGTTGGATTCAGCAGCACCAGCCTTCAGGATTTTTCCCAGCCCTACGATCAGCCGCTCACGCGTTACCTGGTGCAACGCTGGCGCCTGCAGAAAAAAGACCCGAATGCGGCGCTCAGCGAACCGGTGAAGCCGATCGTGTTCTATCTCGACCGCGCCATTCCGGAGCCGGTTCGTTCGGCGGCGCGGATGGGAGCGCTGTGGTGGAATGCGGCATTCGAGCAGGCCGGCTTCAGGAATGCCCTGCACATTGAAGATTTGCCCGAGGGCGCGGACCCGATGGACATTCGCTATCCCACCATCCAGTGGACGAACCGCTCCGGACGGGGATGGTCGGTGGGACAGAGCCACGTTGACGTGCGCACCGGCGAGATCATTCACGCCGTGGTGCAACTGGATTCGCATCGCATGCGCACCGTGAACAACTACTGGGAATCGGTGATGCCCTCCGGCCGCGATTCAGCCGAGCCGGCGCTCGATACATTCGCCGCCCTCGACAACCTCGATCCACAAACCGCTGAAGAAAAAGTCATGCTGCAGCGCCTGGCGCTGCTGACCTGTCACGAAATGGGTCATGTGCTCGGCCTCGACCACAACTTCGTGGCTAGCACCTACGGGCGCGGCTCGGTGATGGACTACTTCGCGCCGCGGGTGAAGATTCGCGCCGACGGCACCGCCGATCTGTCCGACGCTTACATGCAGGGAACAGGCAGCTACGATCGCCTTGCCATCGAGTGGGGCTACAGTCAGGGCAACGCCGGGAAGCAATGCGGAAGAACAGGCGCGTCTGGACGCAATCGTAAAAGGCGCCATCGCAAAAGGAATCGTTTGGGGAAACACCGCTGATCCACGCTGGAATTCCTACGACGACGGCCCCGATCCAGTGACCTGGCTGAAGGAGGTTCTACCTGTCCGGAATTCGCTGCTGGCGCACTACAGCCCGCGCATGCTGCGGCCGGGCGAACCCAATTCGATGTTCACTTCGCGGCTGCCTCTCGTCTATCTGTTTCATCGCTATGCGCTGGGTGCCGCGATCAATGTCGTGGGCAGCGCCAAAATTCCGCTCTCTCTCGCCGGCGACGGGCAACAACCGGTCATCGTCTGGCCGGCCGAGAGTCAGAAAGAAGCTCTGCAACTGGCACTCAGCGCTTTGAATCCATCCCAACTGAACGTTTCGCCGGAGATCTGGAAGGCGCTGGCGCCCCAGGAAAACCGCGATTCGGATGCGGAGCGCTTCACGTCGTCTGCCGGATATCTTTTCAGCCCGCAGGATGGAGCCCGCGCCGTAACCGAAATTGTCGTGGGAGGATTGCTCGATCCCAGGCGTCTGCAAAGGCTGGCCGTAATTTCGCGTGCAAGACACGAAGGTTCCTTCGCCGGCGAGCGTCGTTTCTGCTCTGGTGACCACGGCATTTTCGGACTGCCACGAAAACGGCAGCGGAGCGGGATCTTGGCGGGCGTGGTGCAAACCGACGTTGCGGAGCGCTTGATGATTCTGGCGGCGAATTCCGAGGCGACACCGGAAGTGCGGGCCGTGGCGCTGGCCGGAGTGCGTGAGGTGCAGAGCGTGGTGAAGAAGAGCGCAACCCGCGGCCTCGGCAATTGAACAGATTGATCACGAGATCATTCTGTTCCTGCAGAATCCGGAGCAGAATACGCCAAAGCTGAAATCGTCAGGTGTCCCGCCAGGACCGCCGGTCTAGGTGAACGCAAGGGACCACGTGGGGACAGCCGCCTTCGGCTGTCCGGGCGAGCCAGGCTCGCCTGGTGTCTTGCCGTAGCCACAATTGCGGAGCTTCGCTCCGCCGGACAGCCGAGGGCGGCTGTCCCCACGTGGTCCTTGCCAACATATGCGAGAAACAGCGGCGGCCGAGGGCGCCCGCCCTACACGATCTTTTGTGAGGCCGGGTGCCGTGCTTCGTAGGCGGTGATCTCAGGCTCATGCTTCAGCGTTAGCCCGATGTCGTCGAGGCCCTCGAGCAGGCAGTGGCGGGTGAACTCGTCGATCTCGAAGCTGGCCGAGAAGCCGTGATCATCGTGGACTTTCCGCTGCTCCAGATCAATTGATAGATGGTAGTCGGGATGCTTTTCGATCCGGCGAACAATTTCCTCGACTTCGGCTTCCGTAAGCACGACCGTAAGCACACCATTCTTGACGCAGTTGTTGGCAAAAATATCGGCAAACGAGGAAGCGATCACCGCCCGGAAGCCGAAGTCTTCCAGCGCCCATACCGCATGTTCGCGCGACGACCCGCAGCCGAAATTCTTGCCGGCCACCAGAATGCTGGCACCCTGATGGCGCGGATGGTTCAGCGAGAAAGATGGGTCATGCGAGCCGTCCTTGGTACGACGCCAGTCATAGAACAAAAATTCGCCGAAGCCGGTGCGCTCGATTCTTTTCAGGAATTGCTTGGGAATGATCTGGTCGGTGTCGATGTTATGGCGATGGAGCGGAGCGACTTTGCCCTTATGTTTGCGGAACGGCTTCATTTGTTCTCCACACTACGGGGAGGCGGGACGCCCTCTGGACAGCCGGCGCTACTTGTTAAAACTCCAGTTGCGGATATCCGTGAAATGCCCGGCAATGGCCGCTGCTGCTGCCATCATCGGACTGACCAGGTGAGTGCGTCCGCCGCGTCCCTGGCGGCCTTCAAAATTGCGGTTGCTGGTGGAAGCGCAGCGTTCGCCCGGTTGCAGGATGTCGGGGTTCATGCCCAGGCACATCGAGCAGCCTGACTCACGCCATTCGAAGCCGGCATCCTGGAAGATCCGGTCGAGGCCTTCCTTCTCGGCCGCCTGCTTCACCGCTTGCGATCCCGGCACGACCATGGCCCGCACCTTCGCATTGACGTGATGTCCCCTGGCCACGCGAGCGGCCGCGCGCAAATCTTCCAGGCGCGAGTTGGTGCAGGAGCCGATGAAAACCCGATCCACGGTAATTTCTTCGACGCGAGTCCCGGGCTCGAGCCCCATGTATTCCAGCATGCGTTCGGCGGCACGGCGATCGGCGTCGGTTTTCAGGTCACTCAGGTCTGGCACACGTCCGCTGACGGCTACAACCATGCCCGGGTTCGTCCCCCAGGTCACAAACGGCGCCAGCTTCGAGGCATCGATTTCGACGACTTTGTCGTACTGCGCGCCGGGATCAGAGGGCAGGGTGCGCCATTGCGCCAGCGTCTTTTCCCAATCTTCATTCTGCGGAGCGAAGCGGCGATTCTTGACGTAAGCGAAGGTGGTTTCGTCGGGCGCGATCATGCCTGCGCGAGCTCCGGCCTCGATGCTCATGTTGCACAGCGTCATCCGGCCTTCGACCGAAAGCGCGCGAACAGCTTCGCCGGCATACTCGATGACATGTCCAGTGGCGCCGTCGGTTCCAATCTGTCCGATGATCCCGAGCGCGAGGTCCTTCGCGGTCACGCCTTCGGGCAGTCGTCCGTGCACGTCAATCAGCATGGTCTTCGGCTTGCGCTGGGGCAGGCATTGCGTGGCAAGCACATGCTCGACTTCGGATGTTCCAATGCCGAAAGCCAGCGCTCCAAACGCGCCGTGCGTGCTGGTATGGCTGTCGCCGCAGACGATGGTCATGCCCGGCTGGGTGAGTCCGAGTTCCGGGCCAATGACGTGTACGATGCCCTGGTCGGGCGAGTCCATGTCGAACAACGGAACTCCGAACTCCTTGCAATTCTTTTGCAGGGCCTGGATCTGCAGCGCGGCAATCGGGTCGGTGATGGGCGTGCCCCGCGGCTCGGTCGGGATATTGTGGTCAACAGTCGCGACGGTTCGATTGGGCTGGCGTACCCGGCGCCCGGCCGCTCGCAGGCCGTCGAAGGCCTGCGGAGAAGTGACCTCGTGGACCAGGTGCAGGTCTATATAGAGAAGAGGAAGCCGGTCGGGCGGCGAAGAGACGATGTGCTCGTTCCAGACTTTCTCGAATAAGGTCTGCTTTTCCGGCATGAGTATCGACAATTGGTCCAAAGGCTTATTTTATCAATAAAAAGAGACCAAAGGCGCTGTTGGCACCGGACCCGGTCCCACACAGTCAATCCCACACAGTTAGAAACCGCGGCTGTGAGATTATGATGATCGTTCATGATCAACGGGAAACGCATCGCCGTCGTGTTGCCGGCCTATAACGCGGAGAAGACTCTGGCGGCGACCGTGGCGGAGCTGCCCGAGCTGGTGGACATCCGCATTCTCGTGGATGATCACAGTTCCGACCGCACCATCGAAATTGCCGAACAGCTGGGTCTGCAATTCTTCGTGCATGACCAGAATTATGGCTATGGACGCAACCAGCAGACCTGCTATCGCGAGGCCCTGGCGGCAGGCGCGGACGTGATCATCATGGTGCATCCCGATTACCAGTACACGCCGCGGCTGGTGACCGCCATGGCTAGCATGGTGGCTTACGGCGTCTACGACGTCGTACTGGGCTCGCGGATCATTGGAGGGCAGGCGTTGCACGGCGGCATGCCATTCTATAAATACGTAGCCAACCGCTTTCTTACGGCGTTCGAAAATCTGTTTCTGCGAATCAAATTGTCGGAGTATCACACCGGCTATCGCGCTTTCAGCCGCAAGGTCTTGCTGGATCTTCCTTTGCTCGAGAACTCGGACGATTTTGTCTTCGACAATCAGGTTCTGGCGCAATGCGTGAACTTTGGGTTCCGTATTGGCGAGGTATCGTGCCCGACCAAGTATTTCGAGGAGGCCTCTTCCATCAATTTCAGCCGTAGCGTGACCTACGGTCTGGGCGTGCTCAAGACGACATTGCAGTTTGCTCTGCAAAGGGCGGGGCTGGCGCATTTCAGGATTTTCAGCGCGCAGGGCCGAAAGCTGGAGCCGGGTCACACTGCCTACTACGCTCGCGGCGCGGGCGCGCCGCCGGGTTAGGCGTGGAAGTATGTGTATTGGACGGGCGTCCCGCCCGTCATTCACGGATCTCGTCGTGACGGGCGGAACGCCCGTCCACCACCATCATCTTCGCGGAGGCTGAAGACTTATGACCTTGAAATCTCACGGCTGTCGGCGTGCAAAATGGATTGTTTATTTTTCCATCTCCCTGTGCACATTGGTCGCAATCAGACCGCTCTCGGGAGAGGAGTCGCCGAGCGCAAGGGGTAACGGCAAAGTGCAATTTCACATTGAGGTGAAAGATGGGCAAGGGGTTCGAATTGCAGGCACCGAAATCGCGGCTGCGTTATCGAAGAAATCTTCGGCAGTGTTGGTTGTGGACCGTGAGTATCAACCGGGTGATCGAATCATTCTCGGCGGGCCACAGCGGGTGGCGGTGCGGCTGGACAAAAGCATGCCTGAGTGTGTGATCTATCTCGCCAGCTCGGCTCAGGAGAGCGCTTCCTATGAAATTCCTTACGGAACCGAAGAGAAACAGACCGGGAGCGCTTACGCGCCGGAGAGTTTTGCGGGCAAATCCCACCGCGTCACAGTTCGCGCCTTAAATAAGCAGGAGCAAAAAGGCTATCGCAACCTCGCCCTGAATCCATGCGATGCGCGAGAAACGGCGGGGGTCCCGGCCCAGATCTTTCCCCACGCCAGCACCAACAGCGTTTCCAGGAGTTTGTTCGATTTCGAGGCGCGAAATGCGATTGACGGGGTCACGAAAAACGGCCATCACGGGGTATGGCCTTATCAGTCCTGGGGACCGCAACTTCGCACAGACCTGTGGTGGAAGCTCGACTTCGGCCGGCCCGTCGAATTGGATAAAGTCCGCCTGATGGTTCGGGCCGATTTTCCTCATGACAGCTACTGGAAGACCGCGAAAGTTGAGTTCTCCGACGGCAGCCACGTCGATCTGCAAATTGGATCATCGGCCGAGCTTCAGGATTTTCCCTTCAAAAAGCGGCGAGTGTCATGGCTGCGGATCTCCGATCTTGTGCCGGTGGACCCGGCCCGGTGGTGCAGTTTCATCGAAGTGGAGGCCTGGGGGCGCGACCGGCCCTAGCTTGTCAGGACCGCGGCCAGCATCTAACCTAAAGACGATGGCCACCGCCACCACCAGCGCGCCGGAACGACGTCCGCCGAAAATGGTGTACGGCGAAGTCCTGAGTTTTGCCTACGAGACGTTCTGCAGCAATAAGGTACGTTTCGCGCTGACTGCGCTCGGGATGGTCATCGGCACCGCCTCCCTGATCCTCGTCGTAACCATCGGCATGACCGGCAAGCAGTACGTACTCAGCCAGATCCAGTCCATCGGCACCAACCAGATTGAGGCCGAGTACCAGAGCGGCGGCCAGCGCATCGCCAATGTCACCCCCGACCCGCTCACCATAGACGACATGAACGCCGCCATGGAGGAGGTGCCGGGCATCGTCGCGGCGTCTCCCGTGGTGCCTCTCGGCGAACGCATTCCCGTGGGCGGAGGCAAGGAACGCGACATCTCCGTACTCGGCGTTTTTCCCGACTACAGAATCGTACGTAACCTGGTAGTGATCACCGGCAGGTTCTTTGACTCCAAGGACTCGCAGGAGCACAACAAGGTCGGAGTGATCACCCAAAAAATGGCCGAGGAGCTGTACGGATCGCAGGAAGAAGCTATCGGCAAAATCATCAAGCTCAGCGGCCTGCCGTTCACGATCGTAGGCACCTTCCGGGAGCGCGTCGACACCTTCGGGCAAACCGAAGTGGTTGATTACACTATGCTGATCCCGTACACGGTCAGCCGATATTTCACTGACACTCCAAACGTCAAACAGATTTATTTCTCGACTGCCGATCCTTCGATGGTGCAACCGGCAACGGAACAGATCCGCCGAGTCATCAAGAGCCGTCACCGGGCCGAATCGGTTTACCAAGTCATGAATCTGACCCAATTGGTCCAACTGGCGGAGAAGACTGCCAACGCCCTGACCCTTGTGCTGCTGCTGGTGGCGGCAGTAGTCCTGCTGGTGAGCGGCATCGGGATCATGAACATCATGCTGGCGACTGTCAGCTCCCGCATCCGCGAGATCGGGATCCGTAAGGCATTGGGCGCAACCAACCGCGAAATCCGCTTCCAGTTCCTGGCAGAAGCCATGACTATTTCCCTGGTTGGAGGCCTGATCGGCGTGGTGATCGGCCTGGCAATCCCCTACTCCGTTCGCTTCCTCACGGAATACCGCATCCCGATCTCGGGACTCTCTGCGATCGTGGCTATCCTGGTCTCGTCATTCGTAGGCGTCATCTTCGGAACAGTCCCTGCGACGAGGGCGGCGAAGCTGGATCCGGTGGAGAGTTTGCGGTATGAGTGAAGAGAGCTTTTAGCTATTAGCCTTTAGCTCTTAGCTTGAACCCCAAAGCCAACATCTGACTGCAGAAATCATGGGACTGAGCTAAGAGCTAAAGGCTAATAGCTCTCTTCCAAAACAAAAATGCCGGGCAGGTTTGCCCGGCTGATTCTTGTTACTCACCTCGCGGGAATACGGCTTGGTTCTGAGGTCCCCGCAGATTTCTTACATAGTCCTGGTCACCGAATTACATCACCAGAGCAAGGCTCTCCAGTTCTTTCTGCAGCACCGGCATGGAGCAACCTGACATCTCAACCCGGCCCACGGCGTCCATGGCTGCTTGAGGCGATACCCCGTAGCCACGGCCCATGAGGAAAACTTGCAGGAGTTCAGCGGCTTCCCGCGAATCGATCAGGCCCCCCTGCAGAAGATCGTTTCGCAGAGCCGTAAGTTCGGTACTGGAGAATCGTTCTTTCATGGTCGTTATCACCTCCGACCCAAATTTCCCTGCTCTATTAGACTCACTGACTGCCACTAACGTTGCATGCAATTTTCGTGCCGCATTCAAGCCCGTTTCTTTATATTCGTCAGGGCCGGCGGTTTAGTTTCTTAAACCCCTTACGCTGCGGTAAGTTGCAAGGCACCTAAATCTTTGGATGACTTCGGCGAGGTGAGGTTTCGTGGCACGAATGTGCCATATCGGGAATTCTCGATCTTGACACGTTGTGTCGTTGTGGGACGAGAAGCGATGACAGAATATGGCGTCAGGCGCAGGATTCAGGAAGGATCGGTGACCGCTTCGTCCACCAGCATAATGGGGATGTCGTCCCGTACCGGGTAGACGCGTCGGCACTCGGCGCACTTCAGGCTTTGTCCTTCGTCTTTCAGCACCAGCGGCTTTTTGCAGACTGGGCACACCAGAATGTCGAGCAGGTCTTGGGGAATCATGGAAGGAGTCTACAGGAAAAAGCTTAACCGCAAAGGACGCAAAGGGGACCGCAAAGATCGCAAAGGAACCGCGTTGTTTTTTTTGCGCTCTTTGCGGTTTCTTTACGTCCTTTGCGGTTAAGCTCTTTTGGCTGGGATAGTTTACGATAAAGTCGCATTCTCTAAAGGAGAACGAGGGTTCATGGCTGCCACGATTCTGGACGGCAACAAGATCGCCGCTGAAATCCGGGCGGAAGTTGCCGCCGAGGTAAGAGACATGACAGCGGCGGGGCTGCGTCCCGGCCTCGCGGTCGTCCTGGTCGGCCACAACCCGGCGTCGGAAATCTACGTTCGCGGGAAAGTCAAAAGTTGCGGAGAGGTCGGCATCTACAGTGAACAACTCACCCCGCCAGACACGATCTCTACTCAAGAGTTGCTCGAGCTCATCCTCGAACTGAATCGGCGCGACGAAATTGACGGCATCCTGGTGCAGCTGCCGCTGCCTCCGCAGGTTGATTCCAAAAAAATCCTGATGGCAGTCGATCCCGCGAAAGATGTGGACGGCTTCCACCCGGTCAACGTGGGTTTTCTCTCTACCCAGCGACCCGGCCTCGTGCCTTGCACGCCGGCGGGCATTATGGAGATCCTCAGCCGCAGCAATATTCCGGTTGCGGGACAGGAGGCTGTGGTGGTCGGACGCAGCGACATTGTCGGCAAGCCGACCGCCATGCTGCTGGTCAATGCCAATGCCACGGTAACCGTCTGCCATTCGAAGACCCGGGACCTTCCCGGCGTATGTCGTCGCGCCGATATCCTGGTGGCCGCCATCGGCCGCGCCGGAATGATCACCCATGACTTCGTCAAGCCCGGGGCCACCGTGATCGATGTGGGCATGAATAAAGTCACGGAGCGGGCCGAGTTTGACCGGCTTTTCGCGGGAAACGCCAAGCGGGAAGAAAGCTTCCGGACGAAAGGGTCAACCCTTGTGGGAGACGCTCATCCCAACGCGGCCGAGGCGGCAGGAGCCATCACGCCCGTGCCCGGAGGAGTGGGCCCGCTGACCATCGCCATGCTGATGGCCAACACCGTGAAAGCGGCCCGGATGCGGAGGGGTTCGCGCGCGCCCGCCCGGGCGCCGGAGCATGCCCGAAGTGCTTAAGGTCGGATTGACCGGAGGCATCGCCGTGGGCAAGTCGGTTGTCGGCGAAATGTTTGCCGCCCTGGGAGCGCAGGTCGTCCAGGCCGATGAGATTGCGCACCAGCTTATACAGCCGGGTGAGGCGGTCTACCTGGAAGTCGTGGATCATTTCGGCTCCGAAATCCTCAACCCTGATGGCAGCGTAAACCGCTCTCGTTTAGCAGAACTCGCCTTCGGCGGCCCCGGCAAGCCTTCCCGCGTTCAGGAACTGAACCAGATTGTCCATCCCGCCGTGGTTCGTCGCCAGGAGACGTGGATGGCGGAGGTCGGCCGGCGCGATTCTCACGCCATTGCCATGGTCGAAGCGGCGCTCATTCTTGAGGCGAGGATGGCGAAGGGCTTCGACCGTCTGGTGGTTGTCACCTGCCGGCCGGAGCAGCGTATCGAGCGCTGGGCACAGCGCTTGAAAGTGGACGAGGAAACAGCGCGCCGCGAAGTCACGCGCCGCATGGCGGCCCAACTGCCCGATGAAGAAAAAATCAAAGCCGCCGACTACGTGGTCGACAACTCCGGCTCCCTCGATGAAACCGAGAAGCAGGTTAAGAAAATTTATGCCGAACTAGAGAAAGAAGCAGCGAAGTAACCGGCAAGGGCCACGTGGGGACAGCCGCCCCCGGCTGTCCCGTCGAGCGCCGCTCGACAGCGTTTTTCGAGGGCAGCAGTGCGGAGCTTCGCTCCGCCGGACCAGCCGGGGGGGCAGCTGTCCCCACGCGGTCCTTGCCAGGATTTAGAATTGCTTGTCCCCAAGGGAAGGTCCCGCTCTATGAGGCTGCTGCGTCCCATTCTGCTGGCGGTGATTTTTGCCGCCGCGTTCTATTACTTCACTACCTACCGTTCCGGCGCCATGCACTCTGCAAACTGGTTTGGCCGCCCCCTCCCCAAGGTGGAGATTACCGAAGCCGCTACGGGCGAGTCTTTCGACGCCGAGGAGCAGAACAACATCGGGGTCTATCGCAAGAACATCGATTCCGTGGTGAACATCACTTCGCGCGCCGTGACCTTCGACTTCTTTTATGGCCTGGTTCCGCAGGAAGGACAGGGCTCGGGTTTCATTATCGATAAAGAAGGCCACGTACTGACCAACTATCACGTCATCGCGGAAGCCCGCCAGGTGGAAGTTACGCTGCACAACCTGAAGAAATACAAGGCGACGGTCGTGGGTACGGACCGGGCTCACGATCTGGCGGTCATTCAGATCAAAGGCCCGGGGCTCACTCCCATGGTGCTCGGCGACTCGCACAACTTGCAAGTCGGACAAAAAGTCTATGCCATCGGCAACCCCTTTGGTCTTGCCGGCACCATGACCCGAGGCATCATCAGCTCCATCCGCCCGGTGCGGGAACCTGACGGCTTGCAGATTGACGAAGCCATCCAGACCGACGCAGCGATCAACCCGGGGAATTCCGGCGGCCCGTTGTTGAACTGGCACGGGGAGGTCATCGGCATCAACACGCTGATCGCTTCCAGCGTAGGGCAGAGTGCTGGCATTGGTTTTGCCATTCCGGTGAACACGGCCAAAGCCGTGCTGAACGATCTGATGACTGTCGGCCGGGTGCGGCGCCCGGCGCTGGGCGTGCGGACGATTCCGATTACGCCCGGCTTGGCGGACCAGATGGGACTGGCAGCCGACAGCGGATTGCTGATCGTGCAGGTGGTGCCGGGCGGATCCGCCGACCGAGCCGGCTTGCGTGGCGGAACCGAGCGCGCCTATGTCGGCAATGTACCGATTATGCTCGGCGGCGACTTGATCGTGGCCATTGACGGTCAGGACGTTCAGGACCAGCAGGACCTCAGCCAGGTCATGAACAATCACCGCGCCGGCGACACGGTGCGGCTCACCATCTATCGGGGAAAGAAAAAGATGGATGTCAGCGTAACCCTCGGCGAGGCGCGCGAGCAGGTGTAAGGACTTTGTCATCCTGAGCGGAGTGGTTGCTTCGCGATGCGAAGCAGCCGCGTAGTCGAAGGACCCCCATAGCTACATCGGTAGCCGGCGACTCGGTGTGCTCCGTTCTTTCGGAAAATTCGGGAAGGAAACGTCATTGCAATTCATAGGGGTCCTTCGACTCCGCGGCCCGATTCGCACGCGAATCGGTCTGCTCCGCTCAGGATGACACGGCTCGTTCAGATGTGACTTACCAATGAGTGTTGAATCCATTCGCCGCTTCTGCCTTTCCTTCCCTCACGCGAACGAGAACCTGCAATGGGGAGATGACCTCTGCTTCAAAGTGGGAGGCAAGATTTTTGCGCTCCTCTCCCTAAGTTCGGTACCGCCGCGCTTGATGTTCAAGTGCACGCCGGAAACCTTCGCAGAATTGGTGGAGCACGAAGATATTGTTCCTGCACCGTACGTCGGCCGCTACAAATGGGTATCGCTCGAGCGATTGGATGTGTTGCCATGGACCGAGGTGAAAGATTTGATCGGAGAGTCGTACCAGATGGTGGCGGCGAAAGCCAAAATCGGCAAGAAAAGGCGCAGCCCTCGGCGATCCGGCAAAGTGAAGGCGCGTTAACTCCTCCGATCCAAAACCTTGTCGCGTCTGCACTCGACAGGATAGCCGAGGGCTGTGTCCCGGCAGTGCGTTACTTGAGCGTCTCGTCGAGCCAGTTGAATATGCGCAGGTCTCGAATTCCAATTCCGTTCGGCTCGCAATGCTGGTCGGCTCCGTCGCTTTCCGAAAAAGGCACCAGTTTCTTGGTCGAAGTTACCAGGTCGTAGAGCTGCCGTGATTGCCCCGGCCAGTAGGCTTCGTTGACAGGTTCAGTAATGAGTAGCGGGCAGCGAATCTGCCCCGCAACGTCTGTCAGGTTGTACTGCATGGCGGCTTTGAAGGTGTCAAAGTAGGACGCGAAACCGTAGGGTCGCATGCGGAAGTTAATGGTCGATTGTGTCGCTGGGTCCATCGTCTTTGCCATATACCCGTCGAATTCAGCCTTGCGGCCCGCCTTCAACAATTCAACCATGGGCTTGGGCAGGCGCGCGGTCCACGAAGTCGAAACGTCCACCACGCCGGGATCGGCAATCGCCGCGGCAATTCTTTTCTCAAAGGCAACCGCACGCGGCACCCAATAACCGCCTTGGCTGATTCCTTGAATGGCAATCCGCTTCGGATCTACTTCCGGCCGGCTCAGCGCATAGTCCACCACGGGCGTGATTACTTTTTCCCAATCCGGCCGGAAATACATTTTCTGTTTCCACAGGGCATAGCCCTGTCCCGGGCCGTCAAAAGTCAGGCAGTCGTATCCCCGCGCAAGAGCGCCCGCGCCGCCCTGGAGCCACATATCGAGAAGCGAGCCATCGCTGCCGTTCGCGAGGATTAGCAACGGACGTTTGCCCGAGGCATTTCTTCCGCGAATGAAAAACCCATGCAGTTCGGTGTTCTCGTAGGGGATTTTTACCGGTTCAATGGGGGGATCGAAAAGCGGAAGCGACTTCAGCCAGCAATCGTAAAGTAGCTCCCAGGTGGGAAGAAATCGCGAGGGGTCTTTCGATCCGTCGATGAAATAGGTGGCACTGTCGTAAAAATTCTGCGCCCACAGATAGGCCTGCCGCGCGCTCTCCTTGTGGCCGCTGCTTGCCGACTCTTCAGCCATCGCACGGGCTTCGTCCCCGGCTTGTTTGAACGCCACGAACGCGCTCTCGAAGTTGCCGTCTTCCACCTGCCGGGTGAGGTAGAGAACCTTGCCGACGTTTCCTCCGCTGAAATAAGACCGGCCCAGGCTCGTGAGGAAGATGATTTCGAACGTCGGGTTCTTAAAAAAGTAAGGCGCATGAGCTGCGCCGGAGGGCGCAGAAGGATGTTCTTGTGAGGCCTGCGCAAAAAGTTGAGGGCCCGCGCTCAAGCCCAGTAATGCTGATGTCAATGCCAGATTAAATTGCCGCCGGTCGCCGTTCATCAAGGACTCCGATCCTAAATTGGTGTTGCGTCGCTGACAGAGAGTCCTCATGGTGAAGACATTCTGTTGGAATAAGTGGAACATCGTCGGCACGAAGTTACCGATTTTACCGGATGTCCGACGAACCGACGCTCCAATGAGGGCGACGGCCTGTTGTGATTTGACTACGACTCTCCCGCTGGGCTAGCCTCTAGCAGTCCAACCCCATGCGGTCTCATTGCAAGTTATTCATTCTTTTACTCTTGATGTCAGTCGCCCCGCTTAGCTTCGGGGCGCGCCTGGTCCCAGTCGAGGCGCCGCGGGCCATGGTGGCCAGTGTGCGGGCATCGGCTTCGAGGGTTGGAGTACAGATTATGAAGGCGGGCGGCAACGCGGTCGATGCCGCCGTAGCGGTCGGCTTCGCGCTGGCGGTCGTGCATTCTGAGGACGGAAATTTAGGTGGCGGCGGATTCATGCTGATTCGCCTGGCTGATGGCACAACGCATTTCGTTGACTACCGCGAGAAGGCGCCGGCAGCGGCCACGGCCAACATGTATCTGGATGCCCAGGGCAACGTAATTGAAAACGCCAGCACGATCGGCTACAAAGCGATCGGAGTGCCGGGTTCGGTCGCCGGCCTGGTGTACGCGGAAAAGAAATACGGCAAGCTCTCGCTCGAACAAGTGATCGCTCCAGCCCTTAAGCTCGCGGAGGACGGTTTTGCTCTGACCGTCGAAGATGCCAGAGATTTGCAAAATGACAAATTTTTGTCGAAGTTTTCCGAGTCGCGACGCATCTTTCAGCGCGACGGAAACTTTTACAAAACCGGCGAGGTCTTCAAGCAGCCAGAGCTGGCTCGCACCTTGAAACGGATCGCTGCCAATCCCGACGACTTCTACCATGGAGCGATGGCGCGCGAACTGGCCGCCTCCATGCAGAAGGGCGGGGGCCTGATCACGGTGGAGGACCTGGCGCAGTACGAAGTGAAAGAGCGTGAGGCGATACGCGGGTCGTACCGCGGATACGACATCATCAGCGCGCCGCCGCCATCGTCGGGCGGGACTGCACTGATCGAGATCCTGAATATCCTCGAAGGCTACGATCTGGCGAAATTCCGCGGCCGGACCACCCCCGCCGTGCATCTGACTCTGGAAGCCTTCCGGCGCGCGTTCTTCGATCGAGCCGAGTTCATGGGCGATCCCGACTTCTCCAAAATTCCCGTGGCCCAGTTGATCGACAAACGGTATGGCGCAGCCTGGCGGGAATCGATCAATCCGGCGCACGCCAGCGTCAGCAAGGAATTGGTCCGTCCCGCGATCTTCACTCAGCTCGAACAATACGCGGCCGCGCACTTTCCCGGCGCAGTGGTGGAGACGAATCATACAACGCATTACTCCGTGGTCGATCCGGAAGGGAATGCGGTCGCAACCACTACAACCCTGAACGACACCTTCGGCTCCAGGGTCACGGCCGAAGGATTGGGCTTTCTGATGAACGATGAGATGGACGACTTCGCCGCAAAAGCCAGGCGTGCCCAACATGTATGGCCTGATCCAGGGCCCGGCGAATGCGGTGGGGCCGGGCAAGCGGCCGCTCTCTGCCATGACCCCAACCATCGTGCTGAAAGACGGTAAGCTATTCCTGGTGCTAGGCTCTCCCGGCGGGCCGCGAATTATTACCACGGTTGCCAACATCCTGATGGGAGTGGTCGACTATGGAATGAATATTCAAGAGGCCGTGGACGCGCAGCGCTTTCATCAGCAGTGGCTGCCGGACACCACCGACTTAGAGGAAGGATTTTCTGCCGAAATCGTCAAAGCGCTGGAAGCGATGGGCCATCATATTGAGTTTGGGGAAGAGGATTACGGCGTGCGCGAACCGTCCTGGAGCGATGGCGAATGCATCATGGTGGATCCGAAGCGTGGGACCCGACTCGGCGCCAGCGACAAGCGCAACGGCGGAAGGGCGATAGGATTCTAGCCAGGCAAGGTTTACGTAGGGGCAGGTGTCTCACCTGCCCGGTCGAGCACAGCTCGACAGAAGATTTATGAATCTACACGGACGATTCCTATTGAAGGCTTGCCGAGCGTTGCTCGGCTGGGCAGGTGAGGACACCTGCCCCTACGCGGTTCGTGGAGTGACCAGAGCTGTCTATGATTAAAGCGATATCCACCCTCGTATACGTGAAAGAGCGGCTGCATCCCGGCCTGCTGGATGGACTAGCGCGAGGCGGCGCCCAGGCCATCGAAATCTTCGCCGCGCGGCAGCACCTTGACTATGCCAACCGCAAGCAGCACGTGCGCGAAATTGCGGATTGGTTCCAGAACAGTGGCGTGCCTCTGCACTCCGTCCATTCGCCCATGTACGCCGACTACGAGGGAGGCCGCACCGGTTCACCGCCGGTGAACGTCGCTGCGACCGACCGTGCCCAGCGCATCGAGGCCATGGACGAGATCAAGCGCGCGATCGAAGTGGCCGAGCAAATTCCATTTCGCTTCCTGGTGCAGCACCTGGGAACCAGCGGTGAATCGTTCGACGATCGCAAGTTCGAAGCCGCCATGACGTCAATCGAGCACTTGCGCGCCTTTGCCAAGCCGCTGGGAGTGCGCATCCTGCTGGAAAATATTCCCAACGAGCTGTCTACTACCGGACAAACTGGTGGAGTTTATCCAGATCACTCACTTCGACGACGTCGGCGTATGTTTCGATTTCGGCCATGCCCACATCATGAGCAATGTGGCGGAAGCATTTGAAATCCTGAAACGCCATATTCATTCGACGCACGTCCACGACAATGTCGGCGACCGCGACTCGCATCTCTGGCCGGGAGCCGGAACCATCGACTGGAAAGCGGCGATGGAATTGCTGCGCTCGGCGCCGAATACGCCGCCCTTGCTGCTGGAGATTGAAGCGGACGAGAAGGTGAATCCGGTAGAAAAGATGAGCGAGGCCTTTGCGGATTTGGTAATTGAGTAACTTTAGTCAATTGGCGTGATCTGAAAGCGGCTGGAGTTGGAGGTTTTCTCGATTCTCGCGATTACCAAATTCCGCCAATTACTCAATATTTCTATGTCATCTCCTGTAACCACGATCGCTGATATCGGCAAGCACGAAGGTCAGACCGTCACCATTCGGGGCTGGCTCTACAACCTGCGGGAGAGCGGCAAACTGCTCTTTCCGCAATTTCGCGACGGCTCCGGATTGATTCAGGGCGTAGTGCCGAAAAATGCCGTGTCTCCCGAAGTATTCGACGCGGTGAAGGGTCTGACGCAGGAATCGAGCGTGATTGTCGAAGGCAAAGTCCGGGCCGACAAGCGTGCCCCGAGCGGCTTTGAGCTCGATGTATCAGGGGTTCAGGTATTGCAGCGGGTTTCGGAGAACGATCCGTATCCGATTTCTCCGAAAGAGCACGGCGTCGAATTCCTGATGGAGCACCGTCACCTGTGGGTGCGGTCGCAGCGCCAGGCATCAATTCTCCGGGTGCGCGCCGAGATCATCAAAGCGGCGCGCGATTTCTTCGACGAGCACGGCTTTACTCTGACCGATCCGCCCATTCTTACGCCAGCCGCCTGCGAAGGCACCAGCACTCTGTTCCCGGTCAACTACTTTGAAGAAGAGGCATTTCTCACCCAGTCCGGACAGCTTTATATCGAAGCGACGGCCATGGCGCTGGGCAAGGTGTATTCGTTCGGCCCGACTTTTCGGGCAGAAAAATCCAAGACGCGGCGGCACCTCACAGAATTCTGGATGGTCGAACCCGAGGTGGCTTATGCCGAACTCGACGATCTCATGGATCTGGCCGAGGGTTTGATCAGCTTCATCGTGAAGCGTTGCCTGGAGCGGCGGCGCGGCGATCTGCAAATCATCGGACGCGATGTCGCCAGGCTGGAAAAGGTCGAAGCTCCGTTCCCGCGGATCACTTACGACGACGCGGTCAAGATGCTGCAGGAAGCTCACGCCAAGGGCGCGCTGGAGCATAAGTTCGAGTGGGGCGGTGATCTGGGATCGCCGGATGAGACCTACATTTCCTCACAGTTCGAGAAGCCGGTCATGGTGCATCGTTATCCCGCGAAGGTGAAAGCGTTCTACATGGAGCCCGATCCCGCAGCGTCCCGACCTGGCGCTCTGCGTGGACGTGCTGGCGCCGGAAGGACACGGAGAAATCATTGGGGGATCGCAGCGCATGGCCTCCTACGATCTGCTGGTGCAGCGCATTCACGAACACGGCCTTCCCGAAGAAGCTTTCAAGTGGTACCTTGACCTGCGCAAATTCGGCAGCGTGCCGCATGGCGGCTTCGGCATGGGAATCGAACGCGTCGTAGGGCTGGATCTGCGGGCTCGAGCATGTGCGGGAAACGATCCCGTTCCCGCGAATGTTGAACCGGTTGTACCCGTAAGAGCTTTTCACCGCCGAGTACGCTGAGATCGCCGAGAATGCTCGAGAAAGATCAACTCGATCTGATTACACGGCGCATCACTGGGGCGGCAATCGAGGTACACAAGGCTTGGGACCCGGGTTGCTCGAATCCACCGATGAAACCTGCCTGGCTTATGAGTTGCGTCAACTTGGATTTAAGGTGGAACAGCAACTGCCGCTACGAGTCGTCTATAAGGATGTGAAGTTGGATTGCGGTTATCGGTTGGATCTGGTTGTCGAGGACTCGGTCATCTTGGAAATCAAAGCGGTCCAGGAACTCGCGCCCATTCACGACGCGCAGATGCTTTCATACTACGGATCTCGGGTAAAAGAGTGGGCCGGATCATCAATTTTCATGTGCGCGTCCTTAAAGACGGTCTTAAGCGAATGGTAAATGAATTTCCTGACTCGGCGTTCTCTGCGATCTCGGCGGTGAAAAGCAATGTTCAAGGCTAGCTAAAACTATGGCGCCGGCAAATACATCTTCCTCCAACATCGTGGCGAAGAAAATCCGCGTGATCGGTGTTCCCCTCGACCTCGGACAATCACGCCGCGGCGTTGATATGGGACCTTCGGCCGTGCGCGTGGCCGGCCTGGAAGCGCGCCTGGAAGAACTGGGACACGTGGTCGAGGATGCGGGAAATATTTCCGTGGCAATCGCGGAACAGAAAAAGGCAGGCGACCCATCGGCAAAGTATCTGAAAGAAATTACCGCGACCTGCACCAAGAATGCCGAGCTGGTGATAAAGACGTTGGAAGCCGGCATGATTCCGCTGGTGCTGGGCGGGGATCACTCGGTGGCGGCGGGAACCGTGGCCGGCGTTGCAGAATTCTATCGCCGCCAAAATCAGAAGATCGGCTTGATCTGGATTGACGCCCACACCGACATCAACACTCCCGAGAGTTCGCCCAGCGGGAATGTTCACGGCATGCCTCTGGCTGCGACCATGGGCCTTGGCCTTCCCGAGCTGGCCGACATTTTCGACTTCTCGCCCAAGGTGAAGCCGGAAAATTGCGTGCTGGTGGGTGTACGCGACATTGACGCCGTCGAAAAAGAAAATGTCCGCCGGGCCGGCATCGGCGTTTTCACCATGCGCGACATTGACGAGCGTGGCATGCGCACCGTGATGGAAGAAGCGTTGCGCATGGCCGGACGCGGCACCGCCGGCTATCACGTGTCGCTCGACATGGACTGGATCGATCCCGAAGACGCGCCCGGCGTGGGCACTCCCGTCCGCGGCGGCGCGACTTATCGCGAAGCGCATCTGGCGATGGAAATCATCGCCGACCATGGCCGCATGCTCAGTTTTGAAATCGTAGAAGTGAATCCGGTGATTGACGAGCACAACCGCACCGCGGACCTGGCGGTCGAGCTGGCGCAGTCGGCGTTTGGAAAGAAAATCCTATAACCGAGTGACTACGCCGTCTCCAGCTTCGCCACCTTTTCCAGGCCACGCTCGGCGGTCTCAATTTCACGGATGCGGAACTTCTGGATCTTCCCTGTCACCGTCATGGGAAACTGCTCCACGAAACGCACATATTGCGGAATCTTGAAGTACGCGATCTTTCCCTCACAAAATTTCCGTATCTCTTCCTCGGTCGAAGTTTCCTCCATCTTTAGGCGGATCCACGCCACCACAATCTCTCCCAGCCGCTCATCCGGAATTCCCACCACCTGCACTTCTGCCACTTTGGGGTGGGCATATAAGAATTCCTCAACTTCGCGCGGATAAACATTCTCGCCACCGCGAATGATCATGTCTTTGGCGCGCCCGGTCAGGTGGATGTACCCGTCTTCCCGCATCACGCCTACGTCTCCGGTGTGCAACCAGCCTTCTGCGTCGATGGCCCGCGCAGTTGCCTCCGGCTCGCAGTCGTATCCTTTCATCACCATGTAACCGCGAGTGCATACCTCGCCCTGCTCTCCCGCCGCCACGGTTTGTCCATCGAGCAGAGAGACAACCTTCATCTCCGTACAGGGGAGAGCCTTTCCGACAGTGGAAACCCGCAGCTCCACCGGATCATCCGGCGTCGACATGGTCACAACCGGCGTGCTCTCCGTCTGCCCGTAGCCGATGGTCAGTTCCGCGCAACCCATTTCGCACATCACGCGTTTCATTACTTCCACCGGGCAGGGCGCACCCGCCATCATGCCCGTACGCAGACTGGACAAATCGTAGGACTTGAAATCCGGCAATCCCAGCTCAGCGATGAACATGGCGGGTACACCGTAAAGCGCGGTGGCCCCCTCCGCCTGCACTGCCTGAAGCGTAGCTCTCGGATCGAATGTCCAGTTCGGCATGATGATGGCCGCGCCGCTGGCGAGCGCCGACATGGTTCCGATCACACACCCGAAGCAGTGGTACATCGGCAACGGTACGCAGATGCGGTCACGCTCCGTAAAACGCATGCCCTGGGCCAGCAATCTCCCATTGTTCACCTTATTGCGATGGGTCAGCATCACGCCTTTGGGCTGGCCGGTGGTTCCAGAGGTGTATTGAATATTGGCGATGTCTTCGGGCTCAACGGTCTCACCGATTTCGTCACCTGCGGACAGCAACTCCTCCCAGCGAGCGGTGCCGAAAAAGATGGCGTCCTCCAGGCTTAACTGCTTTCCACATCGCGCCTCGTCGAGGATTTGAGCGTACTCCGCTCTGCTATCTCGTTCCCAGAGGAACAGGATCTTCATGCGCGACTTTTGCAGTGTGAACGCCAGCTCGTGCGTGCGGTATGCCGGATTCACATTGACCAGCACGGCTCCGACACGCGCGCATGCCAGGTGTACCAGCATCCACTCCGCACAGTTTGTCGACCAGAGTCCCACGCGGTCTCCGCGCCGTATTCCGAGTGACGCCAAACCGCGCGCCACTGCGTCCGCCGCATCCCGCAGTTCGCGCCAGGTGTAACGTTTCGATTGATGACAGGAAACCAGGGCCAGGCTGTCGCCGCAGCGTTCAACGGTTCGATCGAGCACCTGCCCGATGGTCAACTCCCACAGCTCCTGCTCGGGACCGCGTGAGTAACTGAGCATGACACCGCCCTTCGCTTGTGCTGGTCATCGGTTATGAGCGACGCAATGGTACTAGGTTTTGGTCGTGATGCAATTCGAAAAATCCTGCGTCGATGCCAGCGTGGGAGGCTTCTACAAACTGAGCCACTATCGGGCTTCGGGTCCGAAGTGGTGGTCGTCAATCCCTAGACATTTCCTTGACAAGAAAATAACACCTGCCTGACACCCGCCTCTTTATCCCTTGCTAACTTTCATGAAAGCCCTGAACGAGGAGGAGAAAATGAAGACCATCTCTTTGTTATTGCTGATGCTGGTATGCCTGGGATGCGGCTACAACGCGCCTAAGAGTATGCCGGCGCAGCCCGGAGTCATGCCCGCCCTCACACAACTTGTACCCAACACCGCGAATTCCGGAGACCCCCAATTTACGTTGACGGTCAACGGCAGCAATTTCGCCGCGAACGCGGTCATCAATTGGAACGGCTCACAGCAAACTACGATGCGCGTGACTGGAGGCCAGCTTACCGCGACGATCCCTGCCACGGCCGTCGCTTCCCCCGCTACGGTCTCGGTCACCGTGACCAACCCAGGCACTCCCGGGTCGGGTGGGATCTACGGTGGAGGCGGCACTGCGAGCGAGACTTCGAACGCTATGTCTTTCACCGTGAACTAGGGACGGACAGAGCAGCGCGCCTCTGTACAAGTGTGTGAGGGGTTATTTCCAAATTCAGTTGCGCGGGGACTATGCCCCGGCTGCGGCGGTCGACCACCGCGAGCCGTACTGGGCCGAAACCTCGCGGCGAATATCCTCCCACGCGTTCTCGGGTGTAGCCAGGAAGGCCGCTACAACATCGGGGTCAAACTGAGTTCCAGATCCGCGCACGATTTCGGCGCTTGCTTCCGCAAGCGGGACCGCGGAACGATAGGGACGGTCCGACGTCATCGCGTCTAAAGTATCCGCCACGCTGAAAATGCGGGCGCCCATCGGGATCTCCGATCCCTTCAATCCACGCGGATAGCCGGTGCCGTCGAAGCGCTCCTGGTGACAAAGCACCACGTCGGCAGATTCCGAGAGAAACGAAATGTGGTTGACCAGTTTGTAGCCAATACGAACATGCGATTCCATGACCCGGCGCTCGTTTGCATCGAGCGCACCCGGCTTCAAAAGCACTGAGTCCGGAATGCCGATCTTCCCGATATCGTGGAGGTAGGAACCCCGTTCCAGGGACTTCAAATCGGCGTCTTTGTATCCCATGCGCCGGGCCATTTCGAGGCAATAACGGGTGACGCGGCGTGAATGTCCGGCGGTTTCATTGTCTCGTAAATCCAGGGCGGCGCCGAGGGCTTGCAGAGTATCGTCATACGTCACCTCGATGTGCTTGAGCGCAGCCTGCGCTTCGCTGGTGCGCCGCTCGACCATCTCTTCCAGGTGGCAGCGGTAACCATCAAGATCGCGCACTGCCTTCCTCAACTTCAGCTGGGTCGTGACCAGCTGGGCGAGCGCTGAGAGGTCTTCAACCTGTTCAATACTGAGATGCCGCGGCTGGCAATCGAATACGCAAAGAGTACCCACACCCAGGCCCTTCTCGATCTCTAATGGGACACCACAATAGAAACGGATGTTGGGCGGCGCAATCACCATTGGGTTATTCGCGAAGCGGGGATCCTGAAGCAAATCGGGCACCAAAAGCGGTTGATCACTCAGGATGGTGTGTGCACAGAAGGCGAGCTCACGAGGAGTTTGAGTCCCTTCGACGCCGATCTTCGATTTGAACCACTGCCTCTCGCTGTCCAGCAAGGTAACTAAGGCAATGGGTGTCCCGCATATTTTGGCGGCCAGACGGGTGAGCGAATCAAATTCGTGTTCTGGGCTGGTGTCCAGGATCTCGCAGGCGCGAAGGGCGGCGAGACGCGCCTCTTCGTTCTCAGGAATCGGAAACGACATAATACCGCCTGCTTGATTGTCTAAGTCATGAGGTCGGGGGAGCAAGTTACGTAAGGCGGGACTTGCCCTGCAAGAGGAGGATGGAGCTCTGACTGAAACTCCGCCAGCGCCTTCCGCAACGAAGGCGCTGGCGATCTCATTAGATTGCTCTTAAGATCGGCCGGCTTTGGTGGCTAGCTTTCGCCCCTGGCGCAGCTGCATGCCATACTCTTCCGGTCGTTTTCCGAGGGAAACAAGTGGTAGTACATCGCGATCACCATCGGAATGAATACGACCGAATTGTAGAAAAGATGCAGTTCCACCCGCGGGAAGAACAGTTGCAACACGCTGCAGGGCACCGGCTTGCCCCAGAAGTTGTGATGGGTCGTGGCCTGCCAGATTAACAGGAAGTGCTCGATGTGATGCCAGAATTGGATGACCAGGGCTACCGTCCACCAGGTTCGCGCCTGTCCGGTAAACCCTTTGCGCAGGATCCAGAGGCCGATGAGCATGACCAGGGCATAGCCGTAGTGCAGGGTCTCGGATTTGATCAGTTGCGGATACCACAGGCCGACCAACCCATTCGCTTTCGGCCGCGGCCATCCCATCACATAAATCTGGTACGCCTGGAACAGATGCTCGGCCCAGTGGGCGAGCACGATGAACATGAAGACTTGCAGGGCGCGCTCGTGCCAACGGGTATTCAGTTTCTCGTAAAAGCTGTCGCCCGTCCCGTGGACGCTATGAATGTTGGGAACTGCTGGATTCGAAACCGCCATAACCATCCTCCTTAACCATCCGAAAGCCTGTTCAAAACGCGATTACGATCACAGTTTGCCGATTCACGGTCAATACTCCAATTATATTAGGCGCGTCGCTCTCTGTTCCAAATTGGAGAACGGGCGTCCGCCCGTTTTGCACCGGCCTGTGTCCGACGGGCGGGATGCCCGCCCCCTCCATTTCGCCGGGTTCAGAAGCGGAAATTTGTTTCCAGGAAAATAAGCTGCCCGTTTGCATCCTTGGGATAGACCTTGGCAATCACGCTTTCGCCCCAGGCGTGGCCATAATACAGAGTGGTGCTGAACGAGCGGGTGATCTGGTAGTCGGCGCTCAGGTCCCAGACCTTGGCCAGGCTACGGAAGTTATTGCTGGGACGGCCCGTATATCCGAACGTTTTTGGCTGAAATGCGCCACCGCCGGAGT
Organism: Terriglobia bacterium; assembly: GCA_963816865.1. Lineage (GTDB taxonomy): Bacteria > Acidobacteriota > Terriglobia > Terriglobales > Acidobacteriaceae > JAIQFF01. The sequence continues at coordinate 81,295 of CAWFMU010000002.1, read as the reverse complement.
ACCAGAGATCGGCCTTGTTGGCCAGCCGCAGCGCATGGGCTTCGCTGCGCAGCGAGATCTTGGAGGCCGGCTTGAGGTTCAGGGTGCCGTAGAAGTCCTCGTTGTTCATCATGTTGTAGAAGGGAAATCGAGCGTACTGGCGGGGTGTGGTTAACACCTGGAAAAAAGTGCCGTGAGTAGAGTCCTTGGGGTTGCCGTCACCGCTGCCGTAAGAGTATCCGGCGCTCAGCCACGGTTTGAGGTGCTGGACGGCGGGTTGCCAGCCAAATTCTCCGACAAACGCGCCGGCTCGCTGGGTCAAAGCTCCCCACGCGCCACCCTGGAAAACGCCCCAGGCCAGGAAGTCAAACTTGCCGGCGTGCGTGGTGTTGATGACTTGCACATAGTCGCCGCCGTAGGTCGCGAGTTGGATCTTGTCCAGGTCGGCTGTCCGGACCGGAGTGGGGCGATTGTCAGTTTTCAATACGGCGTTGCGATCGTCCACGTAGCCCAGTCCGAATACGCGGAATTGCGCCGCGCCGTGTGAAGTATCAAGGGAGCGGGTGAAGGCGCCGTAGTAGACCTCAATGTCCAGTTCGGGCATCCCGTCCACCTGGAAAACTCCAGCGGTGGGCCGCGCCGAGAAAAAGGTAAAGTTGTTCTTCCCGCCAGACAAGGAGAACTGACCACCGTCAAAGCTGCGCTGGACCGCGGCAAAGGCGAAATTGGAAATCAGACGGCTCGAGATTCGCGTCTGCACGACGGCTGCGAGTGTCGGATCTTTCTCTTTGACTTCGGCCCCATCGAAGTATTCGAAGCGGCCCAGTTTCAGCCGCGCCGGTCCGAGGTGCTTGAAATCCACGTACGCCTGCTTCAGGAACACGCTGGCGTTGTTTCGCTGGTTGAGATTGGCGGCGTAGTAGCTTCCTCCCAAACCCAGTTGACCTTGGGGAGCAGCTACCACCGCATCGTTGGGCAACCCGAGAATCGAGGCCTGCTCCATCTCCGCGAACCAATCAATGCGCTCCCGGGTTTGCCCGATTCCGATGCGCAGCAGGGAATCCCAGAAGGGATAATCGCTGTTTCCGGTTGGACCCTCGAACCAGTTCCAGCCCTCGGCGCGCGTGCGCCAGTTGATGGAAATTTCAAAGGGCCCGATCTTGTGCTTCGGAAGCGGGGCGGGACCTTTTTTATCTGGGAGCGTTTGATGAAGGGAGGGTACCTGCTGCCCCAACGACGGTTGTCCCCAAAGAACAACCGAAACCAGAACCAGAACGAAACCTGTCCATCGCAATCTCATTTCAAACTCCACAGCCCTGTTTCTTGTGAATCGCGCAGCCTTGTCTTAAGCTTCGCGCGGAAGAACCAGCCAGCCAACGATTGCGGAGAAATCTAAGGGCAGAAGTTTTGCGAAGCAATAGTAGGAAGAGATTAGGCGCTGTCTTACAGCCGCCGTCTTACAGCTAGTCTGGGTTCGTTCTTGTCGCGCGGGCATCCTGCCTACGCTGTGGGGGTGCGACGCCCACACGACAGCCGTCGGGACGGCGGCGCTACAGGAGCCTGGCTCGACAGCCTTTCCAATGTCACGAGCTGGCGGAGCTTCGTTATTGCGTGACCGTTTTCACCACGTCGCCGGTCTTGAAGCCGGTTCCTGTCACAACGGTTGCAACCGCAGAAATGTCGTCAACATCGGTGACGCGAATGATGCCAACCTGACTGGCCAGCCGCCGAATCACTTTCCCGGTTGACGGGTCCTTGATTTCCTTGGACACACGCTCGACCGCCAACTGGTCGCCCACTTTCACACCGGCTTTCGAACCGACGTTAAGGACGATCTGTCCCGAGTCCACCGCTGCGACGAGTCCCTCGACCGAGATGGTGCGCGTCACCAGCTTGTCCTTGTCGGCAATCACCTCAGTGCTGGTCTGCTGCACCGCGGCCTTCACCGCTTCCCCGAGGATGGTGTTCTGGAAATCACTGCTCGTGAAGTCGGCGTTGCCGGCCCCGAATCCCTTTGAACCGACGCCCGCGCCTAGCAGCGTGGTGCTCTCTCGCTGTGATTCGCCCTTGCCCTCCGCCACGCCCACGATCTCGCCGGTGTCAACATCCACCAGGCGCGCCGTAATCGCCACAATGGCCTTGGACTTCTTTTTTCCTACGTTGCCCAGGCCAAAAGGCACAAAGCCTCCGGCCGCTCCACCAATATTGCTGGTCTTCGTTTCATTACCGAATTGTGTGATGCTGCCCACGATGATTGCATCCACGCCCAGAAGTTTTCCCAGTTTGGCCGCAGATGTGGGGTTGGCGCGGTCGCTGTTGGAAAAGTTCTGCTCCTGCATGATCTTGTCCAGGGCCTTGCGCTCGATCACCGAATAGGTGCCGTCTTTGACCAGAAAGGTCACCAGCAGGTCGGTGATTCCCTTGCCCACGTCTACGTCCTGGCCAAAGAGCGCTGATATGCCGCTGTGCACCGTGGCGTAATCGAAATCGATAACCGCCACGCGCTTCTTGCGCGGGGGGGCGGCCGGTGGTGCCGGGGGGGCTTGTAAGGCGACTGGCGCAGGGTCCGGCGCCGGTGCCGGTGCGGGCGCTGGAGCAGGCGGCGGCGCGGCCGCGGCCTTTGGCTTCTTCTGGGCAATGCCCAGGCCGGTCAAGAGAATACACAGCAGCGCCACGAAACCGATCGTCCTTCGCATAGTGATTTTCCCCCGGAACGAAATCAAAACAAGACCGTACTTTGCGGTCTGGTCGCCGAGGCTATCTTGGGTACAGCCCTTGACAACCCAGCCAGTATGACATTGTGCAAGAATGGGGAGGTCTTCGCAAGCCTATAAACACTATGAAGAAACTGCGCGTTGGCATCCTTTTCGGGGGGCGGAGCGGAGAGCACGAGGTCTCGTTGCTCTCCGCCGCATCCGTCGTTACTGCTATTGACAAGAGCAAGTTTGACGTCGTGCCCATCGGCATCACCAAGGAAGGCCGCTGGCTGACCGCGGGTGATGCGGAACTGTTGCTGCAGGGAAAGGCGGCGCCTGCCCCTTCCCATCTGAGAGCCGGAGACCCCGAAGCCACGCCCGGAGCCGCGGTTTTGGCCACCGGCCAGGCTGTGGTCGTTCCTCCCGAACCGCAGCGTCCGGGCGGATCCCTGGCGGCTTTTCAGTCCGAGGCTCTGACCCGCCGGGCCAGCGACCGCGCCATTAACGTCGACATCATTTTCCCCGTGCTGCACGGGACCTTCGGCGAAGACGGAACCATCCAGGGATTGCTAGAGCTTGCAGATATTGCCTATGTTGGTGCAGGCGTCCTCGGCTCCGCAGCTGGCATGGACAAGGACGTCATGAAGTCACTATTCAAGGCCGCCGGACTGCCCATCGTCAAGCACGTCACGGTGCTGCGAAGTGACTGGGAAAGCGCGCCCAAGAAAGTCCAAAAACTGGTGGAGAGCAGACTGAAGTATCCGGTATTCGTGAAGCCGGCCAACTTGGGATCGTCGGTAGGAATTTCGAAAGCGCGCGAGCGCACGGAACTGGCCCCGGCGATGGAAGAAGCCGCCAAGTTTGACCGCAAGATTGTGATTGAAGAAGGCGTCGGCGGCAAAAAGCACAAGGCCCGCGAGATCGAATGCTCGGTGCTGGGCAACGACAATCCCGCAGCTTCTGTAGCCGGCGAGATCGTTCCGGGAAAAGAATTCTACGACTACACCGCCAAGTATCTCGACGAAGGCTCGCAGCTGATTATCCCCGCCAAGCTGAGCAAGGCCGAAAGCAAAAAAATCCAGCAACTGGCGATCAGTGCATTCAAGGCGGTGGACTGTTCAGGTCTCGCGCGAGTGGACTTCCTGATGGACCCGAAAAATCGGAAGATTTATCTAAACGAGATCAACACCATGCCAGGTTTCACCGCCATCAGCATGTATCCCAAGCTGTGGGCGGCATCGGGCCTGGCGTATCCGGAGTTGATCGAGCGCCTGATTCGCCTGGGCCAGGAGCGGCACGAAGAGAAGAAGAGAAACCAATACAGCAAGTGAGAAAAGCAGTTTCCAGTTTCCAGTTCCTGGTTTCCGGCGCGCCCGAACTGGAAACCAGAAACTAGAAACTGCTTTCAGTGTCCGAGAAACTTTTCCAACACATCCACATCGCGTCCTGTCAGATCCAGGAATTTCTTGGCCCTGGCCGCGTCATGGTGCTGCATCGCTTCTTCCGCTTTGAACAGGTTTGCTTTCATGCTGGCCTGTTTCGCCACCATGTCGCCACGAAGTCCGAAGCCCGCCGCGCTTTGCTGTTGCTGCAGGTGATCCAGGCTGCTGTTGACGGCAGCGGCGCGGTTTGAAAGCTGGTCAAGTTCGGTCTCCATTTCGTCGAAATTGGCGGAATCACCCGCGGCCGCTGGTGCAGCCGCTCCGCTATCGCCCTGCGCAGGCATGGCGGCATCGCTGGCCATTTCGTTGTTCTGTGCCGTCAGCTTCTTGCCCCGGGGATGGCTGGGCGGGGCCGGGCTCATTTCCTTGGGCGATGCAGCCGCTGCCGGACCCTGTGCGGGCGGCATCGGCGCCGAAGTGTCAACCGACGCTGTTGTGGCCACCGGTGCGCCCGGCTGTGCGCTCGGACTGCTCGCAGTTGGAGATGGTTGTTCGGTCTGGACCGGGGCCTGCGACGTCGTATCCGGCGCCGCCATTCCAGAAGCGTCCGGAGCCTTCGCATTGGTCTTGCTGATTCGCGGCACATAAATTCCCGCGACTACGAGCACAGCAAGCACGATCAGAGCTCCAATTGTCATGTACAACCCGCGATGGCCGCTTCCTTGCGGTGGCGGGGGGATCGGGACTGGCGTCGGCGGTGCGGCAGCGAAACCTGCTGCTGGCGGCGTAACTGTCGCAGCGGACAGTGGAGCTGTGGCCGGCAGCGGCGTCGCAGCTGCCATGGGGGTGGTGGCCGTCGCCGGCATTGGAGTTGTAGCGGTCGCTTCTGGCACGTAAGCCGCGATCGGTGGTGCAGTCCCAGTTGCTGAACGGAGGGGGCTGGGTTTTTCCAGGGTCGGTGAAGCCTCCCAAAACCCGGCCGGCCGTTCGGTGTTGCCGGCGGTGGTTCCTGCAGGCGGGGTGCGCGTGACGGTAGGCGCGATGGCCGAAGATGGGGGCACGGTAGTCAAGGCATTGGCGAAGGCGTCCGCCGTCTGGAAACGCTTTGCCGGATCCTTGGCGATAGCCATGAGAATGATTTCATTCAGCGCCGCCGGTAGTTCGGGATTCAGCTCGAGAGGCGGCGTGGGAACCTGGTTCAGGTGCGCGGCCATGATCGAGTATTCGCTGTTGGCCAGGAAAGGTCTGCGGCTGGTTACGAATTCATAGAGAACGATACCGACCGAGTACAGGTCGGACCGCGCGTCCACAGGATCGCCTTTTACTTGTTCAGGCGACATATAACCGATCGAGCCCAGGGTGGTGCCGGTCATGGTCAAACCGCGCTCGTCACCGGAGCGCGCGATGCCGAAATCCATCAGCTTGATAACGCCCTGCGTCGTCAGCATCATGTTCGCCGGCTTGATGTCGCGGTGAATGATGTGCCGCTGGTGCGCGTAGCTGACCGCGCTCAGTACCTGGCCGATGTACTTGACCGCTTCATTCACCGTGAGCGGCCCCATGTCCAGCTTGGCTGCCATCGTCGTGCCTTCGACGTACTCCATCACCATGTACAACCGGTTGTCGTTCGAGAACGCAGTTCGAAGCGCGCAAATGTTGGGATGGTCGAGGCTGGCCGTGAGCTTGACCTCGCGCAGAAACCGGGCCGCCAGGTCCGGCGTGGAGGCCAGGTCGGGCAGCAGAACTTTCATCGCTTCAATGCGGTCGGTGATGACGTTGCGAACCTGGTAGACCTTGCCCATACCTCCGGCGCCCAACTCTTTAAGAATCTCGTAGTCGCCGACGCGCTTGCTGGTTTCGTCGCTCATGTCTAAATCTCCCTAGGGGTTGCGGGAATTTGGCGAGCACTTCTTGCCGGGGGCAGGGACACGGTTTTCAAGCGGAAAACCATAGTCTTGCAAGAGCACAATTATGCTCTGCCGCCAACCCCGGGTCAAGACGCTTACTGGTTACCGCTTCCCGGCGAGGACAGGCGGCAGACCCTTGTATTTCTAAGCATTTAAGAGCGGTCTGGTTTTCGCCAGTTGCGCAAAAAGCATCCTCTGGCCCTGTGATTCCGAAGCCGGTTTGTGTGGCGCGGCGCCGTCGCCCGCGGCTTTTGCCATTGACATGGCGGCCCAAACTCACTGCCGGCGTCTCACGAGCGCAGGCGCCCGCACCCCACAAAACCGCGCTGTGGAATGACCAGCTATACTCTCTCGAACATGTGGGGCGCGCGCCGAACAAAAACTGTCTTTGCACTTTTAGTCGGGCTTATTCTTTGCGGAATTCTTCGTTCCGCGATTGCTACTCGTCTCGACAGTTTTGATATTGACGAGGCTTACCACATCACCGCCGGAGTCACGTACGTTCGCCTCGGTGACTACCGTCTGAACCCTGAGCATCCCCCGTTGATCAAGCTTTGGGTTGGCGCGTTTCTTACGCCGAGCGTTTTCAAGACTCCACAACTTCGCCCCCTCGCGGAAAAATGGGACGAGCGTCATTTCACCGAGACCGTCGTATTCACGGAGAATGATCCGGACGTGGCACAGCGTCGCGTACGTCTGGCCATGTTCATCCTGAACGGAATCCTGCTGCTGGGATTTGCCCTGGCAGTGTGGCGAGCCTTCGGGAACGAGATCGGGCCGATGATGGCGATGGGGGCGCTAGCGTTTCTGATTATCGATCCCACGATCGCGGCCCACTTGCCGGTGGTGCTGACCGATCTGCCTGTCGCACTCCTGGGAGCGACAGCGGTTCTGCTGGCATGGAGTGCGTTTCGCCGAGGCAGCAAGTCGGATGTTCTGCTAGCCGGACTGGCCCTGGGGCTCACACTGGGCGCCAAACATACCGGGTTGATCGTTGCGGTGGCTGTGGCGCTTCTGGGCGCAGTGATGTCGCTAATAAGTAGAGAAGAGCACCGTCCGCGATTGCGAAGGCTGGGTCAGGTGTTAGCGGTCCTGGTGCTGGCGTGGATCACTCTGTGGGGGCTCTACCGCTTCCGCTTCAATGAGAGCCCCGCGGGCCTCGACCTATTTAATCGCCCGCTGGCTGCCAAGATCGCAGACCTTCACCGCCCTCTGCTTCGCGACACCGTAAGCCTGATGGCCCGCACCCACTTCATGCCGCGCTCCTACCTGTGGGGACTGGCCGACATCCTGCATGTAGGGGTCGAAGGGCGCGTGACGCCAATCTTCTTCATGGGCCGTAACTACATGCAGCGGGCTCCGTTCTATTTTTTTCCGACGGTGCTGCTGGTAAAGATTCCCCTTGGCCTGATTGCGCTGGCGCTAATGGGCCTTGGGCTTGCGCTTGTGACACGCAATTGGCCCGGAAGAGAGCCGCTGCTGGTCATCCTGCTTTTCGGAGGATTGCTGCTGGCCATGTTGATAAAAGGCACGTCAAGCTATGCCGGCATGCGCCATGCGCTGATTGTTCTCCCGTCCATCGCCGTGGCCGGAGCAGCCGCGTTCGCGATCGCCTGGGAGCGTAAGTCCCGCATACTCCTTGCCGGCGTCGTGCTTGCCGCTATCATGGCCATGGCGTCGGCAATCCCAGTCTTGCGGCCCTGGGAGTACTACAACGAACTGGTCGGCGGAACACAAAACGCGTGGCATCATCTCAGCGACGAAAGCATGGAGTCGGGACAGAGAACCAAAGAGCTCGCCGCCTACTACTATCAATATCTCGAACCCAAGGGAGACATTCCGTACGTCGAATATTCGGAGTCCTACGCGGAGGACGACCGCCGGGGAATACCTTCCATGCAAGCCCAGTGGAAGGCGCATCCCGAGACCGACACGTCTGACGTAGTCAGCGGCACCGTCATGATTGCAGCGTCCATGCTTCCGGCGCATCCGCAGTCCGACTACATGCTCGACTACACCCCGCTGCTCGCCACCAAGCCGGTCCAGAGATTCGGCAATCTGATGATCTTTCACGGTACTTTCACGCTTTCGGGCCCACGCGCTTTCCGGTTCGCCGATCGCGCCCTCGACGCGGAATATTCCGAAACTCCCGACTTGGCAAAAGCCGAATTGCTGATGGCGAGATCTCTCGAGGTCAACCCCAAGGTTTATTACCGCTGGATTGAGATGGGCAACATTTTGATCCAGCGCGGCAAGCGCGACGAAGCCCTTCGCGCCTACGAAAATGCCAGAACGTACGCACCGGCCGGAGACGAAATCGTCGGCCTGCTTACGCAGCAGATTCAGCGTGTCTTGCAACAAGACCTGAAGTCGGTTGCGCCCCTACGCAACCCGGTGCTCGAATAGCACTGACTTCCACGCCCTGTCATCCTGAGCGGAGTAGCTGCTTCGCTTCGCGAAGCAGCCGCGTAGTCGAAGGACCCCTATAGTCGCAAGCGGCCAGGGTTTCCTGCATTACTCTCAAGCGGCAAGCAGTAGAAATTCCCAATATTCAAGCTGTCTGCCGCCTATAGGGGTCCTTCGACTCGTCGGGATCGTCCGCGAGCGGACGATCCTCCTTGCTCAGGATGTCCCCCCCTTGACGAACCCCCGCCTCGCCCGCTACCATTCAACCAGTTTGCTCCACGGAGCAGACCTTGGATTTCATGCAGAGTGGCTGAGGGACGAGCCCTACGAAGCCACGACAACCGGATCAGAATTTATTTTCTGGTCGCCCGGTGTCAACTCTCGCCCTACAAAGGGGGAACATGAGATTCGGGGTGCCGAATTTTCAGCATCTCGTTCCTCTTTTCCTCATTCGTCAGGGAAAGAGGATTTCGCTTTTAGGGCGCTTTTCAAGACGGCTCGTCCCGCAGGCTACTCCAAAGCGAGTAGCTCATGACCTCGGAAGCACGGACATACGAATTACGCTGTCGCGAATGCGGCAAGAGTTGGGGAAACCAGCCCCGTTCCATCTGCGACGATTGTTTCTCTCCCCTCGAAGTTTTCTACGACTACGAAGCCGCGCGCCCCACGTTCACTCGTGAGCGGATCGCGCAGGGTCCGGCCAGCATGTGGCGATATTCCGCCCTGCTGCCGCTGCCCGCAAGATTATCAGCCCACGGTTCCAGCCGGATTTACCCCACTGCTCGAGGCGCCGCGCCTGGCTCAAAAGCTGGGCGCGAAGAGCCTCTATTTGAAAAACGACGCGGTTTGTCAGCCCTCCCTAAGCTTTAAGGACCGCGTCGTCGCAGTGGCTTTGGCCCAGGCCCGCGAGTTTGGATTCGATACCGTGTCCTGCTCGTCCACGGGAAACCTGGCGAACTCAGTCGCAGCGCAGGCCGCCCGCAACGGATTCAAGGCGGTGATTTTCATTCCCGCCGATCTCGAGCCCGCGAAGATTCTAGGCACACAAGTTTTTGGCGCGAAGCTGATTCGTATTCTTGGAAGCTACGACCAGGTCAATCGCCTGTGCTCGCAAATTGCCGACGAACGGAACTGGGGCTTCGTCAACGTGAACCTGCGCCCCTATTACGCGGAAGGCTCGAAGACGGTCGGCTTCGAAATCGCCGAACAACTGGGATGGCGCCTGCCCGACAACGTTGTGTGCCCGATGGCCGGCGGATCGCTGATCATAAAAATCAAGAAAGCATTTGAAGAACTGATCCACCTGGGACTGGTGGAAGCCAAGCCGGTGAAATATTTCGGAGCGCAAGCCACCGGCTGCTCACCCATTTCAACCGCGGTGAAAGCTGGGAATGTGGACATCGATCCGCAGAAGCCGTCGACCATCGCGCGCTCGTTGGCCATCGGCAATCCCGCCGACGGACATTATGCGATCAAGGTCATCACCCAGAGCGGCGGCTGGTCAGAGGATGTTTCCGATCCTGAACTGGTCGAGTGCATCCAGTTGCTGGCGGAGACTGAAGGCGTATTCACCGAAACCGCCGGCGGCGTCACCGTCGGCACCGCGCGCAAGCTCTACAACCAGGGCCGAATCTCGCCCGACGAGACCACCGTGCTCTGCATCACCGGCAACGGCTTGAAGACTACCGATGCGCTCGCCGGCAAGTACCAAGCCGAAGAGCCCATCGCACCCAAGGTCGCCGAGTTCGAAAAATACATGGAGAGAACGCTGAACGCTCCCGCGAAAGAAGTGCCGGAAGCTGTTGAGGTCTAGATGAACATCACAGTTCAAATTCCGACCGCTCTCCGTCGGCTGACCGCAGGCAACGCGAAAGTGACGTGCTCGGCCGCCAATCTGGGAGAACTGTTTACCGCGCTCGACCAGCAATTTCCCGATCTCAAATCCCATCTGCGGGATGAGTCAGGAGAAATTCGCCGCTTCCTGAATGTGTATGTGAACGAAGAAGACATCCGCTTCCTCGGCGGCAACAAGTACGCATTCCAGGACGGAGACGAAGTCCTGCTGGTGCCATCCATCGCCGGCGGCGCAAGCTAGCTGTCATCCTGAGCGGAGCATCGCGTTTCGCTTTGCGAAACGCAATGCGGAGTCGAAGGACCCCTAGCGCAATACTCCTGCTGGCAGCTATGTTTTGACAGGCTTCCGTCTGAATGGACCTCTCTTAGTTTATTGAACGGCGTCATCCTGAATGGCCTTCAGGCCATGAAGGATCTGGCGAGGGGCGGCAGACACTCGAGTCTCGCAACGAACCGACAGGCCTGAGGCGATTCACGCGAGATCCTTCACCCGGCTGAAGCCGGGTTCAGGATGACGCCGGTCTGATTGTCGTATTCGCCTCGCCGGAACCCCTTTCAAAGGCAGGGGTCCTTCGACTCCGCTAGCTGCTTCGCGAAGCGAAGCAGCCCACTCCGCTCAGGATGACATCGGCTAATCCGCCCAAGGCTCGGGCTTTCGATCCCAGCGATGCTTCTTCAACGTGCGCAGCAGCCCTGCATCCAGCCCTCCCGCATCGCTGGCCGCAATATTCTGCCGCACATGCTCCGGCTTCCTCATCCCAACGATGATCGTGCTCACCGCCGGGAAGGAGAGAATGTAGCGCAGCGCCATCTGCGGCAGCGTGAGATCCGGCGGCAGCACAGCCTTTAACTTCTCCACTCGCTCGATGGTCGGCGGAAGGTTCTTCGGACCGAAGTACATCGCACGCCAGTCGCCCTGGGGAAACTTTGTTTCCAGCGTCATCTTCCCGCCCAGGCTGCCTTCATCGAGCGGCACGCGGGCGATCACGCCGATATTCAGCTCCTGGCAAACCGGAAAAAGTTTGTCCTCGGGCGCCTGATCGAAAATGTTGTGGATCACCTGCACTGCATCCACCAGGCCGGTGCGCAGGGCCTTGAGGCCATTCTCAGGTTCCCAGCGATTGAGGCTGAGACCGAAGTGACGGATGATTCCATCGCGCTTGAGCTTCTCGACCGTGCTGCGAAATTCCGGTTCGTCCGTCCAGCTGTCGTCCCAGACGTGAAACTGCAGCAGATCAATCGAGTCGGTCTGAAGCTTTTTCCGGATCAGATCGGCGTGCTTGAAAACATGGTCCGCCGGAAAAACATCCTGATACTTGTATGAAGACCGTGCCGGCCACTTGCGATTCATGGGCGGAATCTTTGAAGCCGCATACAAACGCTTCGTTCGAATTCCTGGACAAGAATCTCGCCCAGCAGGCCATCGCTCTTGCCCTCGCCGTAAGCCCAGGCGGTGTCGAAGAAGTTGCAGCCCAGATCAGTGGCCAGCTGCAAAGCGTCCAGCGACTCGCGATCGTCGGAGCCGCTCCATCCGCTCATCCCCCACAGTCCGTGCGCCATCTCGCTGACTTCAAAACCGGTGCGGCCGAGTTTCCGGTATTTCATGATCCTCCTCAGGCGATCTAAAGCTCTTCGATTGTATTTGTTACGGGCGCAAAAATGTATTGTGCATCTCCCGGCGCTCGCTGTATGATCTAACTAACTGGTTAATTAATACGAGGCGATGCATGAAAGCCACACTCACCAAACCGCGCCTGGGTTCCCGCGGACGCCCCGAAGAAAGCCGGGCCGCCATCCTGCAGGCCGCGGTCCGTGAATTCTCCCGCGAAGGCGTGGCCGGGGCGCGCACCGACGCCATCGCGCGCGCTGCCGGAGTCAACAAGGCCCTGCTGTATTACTACTTCAAGGACAAGGAAACGCTTTACGGCGCCGTCCTCGATCACGTCTTTGGCGGTCTGACAGGAAAGCATTCACGAGGCGCTCTCGAGCGACCTGCCGCCGCGGGAGAAATTGCTGGCCTACGTGGGCGCGCACTTCGACTACATCGCCAGTCATCCCCTTTACCCCAGGATCACGCAGAGCGAAATGATGCGCGCGGCCCGCGGCAAAGCGCCGCATCTGCAGCGCATTGCGAAGCAATACTTTCTTCCGTTGTTCGGCAAAGTTGCATCCGTGATCGAGGAAGGCCAGGCTTCGGGCGACTTCCGTCCCGTGGATCCCGATGCACTTTGTTCCTTCCATGATCGCGATCATCGTGTTTCATTTCACCAACGCGCCGGTTATGCGCATGGTCAGAGGGATCGACCCCCTGGCGCCGGAGTTGGTCGCCGCCCGCCGGGCCGCGGTGCTGGATTTCATCTCGGCGGCACTGTTCACTCAGCAAGCGAATTCCAAAGGAGAGCGAAAGTGAACCCGCGCAATAAATTTCTGATCGTGCTCGCGATCATCCTGGTCGCGTCGACGGCCTACTATTTTATTTCGACGCCGCGCTCCAGCGACCTGGTGCTGATCGGCACCGTGGATTCCAATCAGATCATCGTCAGCCCGCAGATGCAGGGCCGGATTGCCAAGCTGCTGGTGGACGAAGGCACGCAAGTCAAACAGGGAGACCTGATCGCGATACTCGATCCCTCGGAACTGGAAGCCGAAGCCCGCGCCGCCGCGGCCATGATCGACAGCCTGCGTTCGCAGGTCTCCGCCACGCAGGCCACCAGCGAGGCCACCCACGGTTCGACTTCGAGCAACGTGGTGAACGCGCAGTCGAGACTGCAATCGGCTCGCGCCCAGTTGTTGCAGGCGGAAGCCATGCTGCAACGCACCGAGAGCGACAGCCGCCGCATGATCGAGCTGGCGAAGCAGGGAGTCGCCTCCGATCAGGACCGGGTGCAGGCGGAAAGCAATCTGAAGGCGCAGGTGGCGACGGTGCAGTCTCTGAAAGACCAGGTCAGCGCGGCCGCGGCCGATCTGAACACCGCGCTCGCCAACATCAACCAGGCCCATGCGGCCGCGAGCACCGTGCAATCCACGCGCGGACAGCTGGCCAACGCCGAGGCCCAGCTCAAGGAAGCTGAAGTCCGCCTCGGCTACACCAAGATTTACGCGCCCGTGAACGGCACCGTGTCGGTGCGCGCCGCGCGCGAAGGCGAAGTCCTCACCGCCGGCCAGCCGATTGTCACTCTGGTGGATTTGAGCGACACCTGGGTGCGCGCCGCGATTCCGGAAACTGAGTCTGACCACATCGGCCTGGGAGACACGCTGCGCATTCGCCTGCCCGGCGGCACCGTCACTTCCGGCAAAGTGTTCTTCAAAGCTCCGGAAGCCGATTTCGCCACCCAGCGCGATGTAAGCCGGCGCAAGCGCGACATCCGGACCATCGTGCTCAAAGTCCGGCTGGACAATCCCAAAGACGCTTACGTGCCCGGCATGACGGCGGAAGTCCTGGTTTCGCCGGACCAGCTCAAGGCCGACGCGCCTGCCAACGCTGGCGCGGGCGTGGACGAAACAGCAGATGAGTGCAAATCATGGTTGCTGACTTCAAACCGAATGGCGGATCCGGCGCACGCGAGCCCGCGACCGACGGGCGTGCCAAGCCGATCAATCCGGGCAACGCCATCGAAGTGGACCATATCGTCAAGAAGTATGGCGACTTCACCGCGGTCGATGACGTTTCCTTCAACGTGAAGGAGGAAGAAATCTTCGGGCTGCTCGGTCCGAACGGAGCGGGGAAATCCACGCTGATCCGCATGATGACCACGCTCATCCCGATCACCGCCGGAGCGGCCCGCGTTGCCGGACACGACGTCAGCAAGGACCCCGACGGCGTTCGCCGCACCATCGGCGTAATTCCCCAGGCCCTGACCAGCGACCTCGACCTGACCATCGAGGAAAACCTCAACATCTACGCCAAGCTCTACGACGTGCCGGCGCAAGAAGCGAAAAGCCGCGATCGACGAATTGCTGGAACTCGTAGACCTGACCAAGTGGCGCGGGGCGCAAACCAAGACGCTCTCCGGCGGCATGCGGCGGCGCCTGGAAATTGCGCGCGGCCTGGTGCACAGTCCGCGAATATTTTTTCTGGATGAACCGACAACCGGCCTGGATCCCGTCTCCCGCGTGGCGGTGTGGGAAATGCTCACCAACATCAAATCGCACCGCCAGCTCACCATCCTGATCACCACGCACTACATGGACGAGGCCGACCGCCTGTGCGACCGCATCGCCATCGTGGACCACGGCAAGCTGGTCGCGCTCGACACGCCGCCCGCGCTGAAGGCCAGCGTGCCGGGCTCCAACGTGATTGAAGCGCAGTTCGACAACGCTCCCGCGGATTGGGAGAAGACTTTGCACGAACTCAACGGCGTCACCTCCGTGCAGCATGAAGGTGCGGGAATGTATCGCGTGCTGACCGGCGATGGATCGCGGACCACCACCGAGCTGGTGGAAACCGCGGTGCACGCCGGAGTCACGGTGAAATCGCTCTCCGTGCAGAACACCAGCCTGGACGACGTTTTCGTCCATTACACGGGACGGCAGTTGCGCGACGAACTGGTGAAAGCGCACAGCTTCGTCATGCCGCCCAGACCAGGAATGCAGCCATGAACCGGATGTTGGCGATTGTCGAACGCGAAATGCGGAAATTCTTCCGCTCCCCGGCGCTGATGTTGGTGTCGATGATTTTCCCGCTGGTGCAGCTCATCGTGCTGGGAAACGCCTTCGGCGGCAAGATACGCGATGCCCGCCTGGGACTGGTCGATCAGGACGGCGGCACCCAGGCGCTGAAGATTCGCGAGGCCTTCGATTCGGTCCGCGCCAACATGCGCACCTTCGAGCCCATCTACTACACCGATCCCGAAGAAGGCGATGGAAGATGTGCGCAACGGAAAGCTGGAGGGCGCAGTCATCATTCCTCCCCAGTATTCCCGCAAGGTGTACGAGCAGGACCAGCCGCAAATCGCCCTGGTAGTGGACAACAGCGACAATTTCATGAGCGCGGCGCTCGAGGACTGAACTCAGCCAGATCACCAACGCGCTGAACAATCCCATGGTCGAGCCGCGTCTTCTGCAGAAAACCGTGCTGCAGATTGTCGAACTCTATCCTTATATCGAGTACATGAAATTTCTGCTGCCGGGCTCGATCACGCTGGCCATATTCATGTCGGTGATGATCGGTGGCGGCATGCTCTACATCGACGACAAGGCCCGCGGGGTGCATGAAGGCTACCTGGTGACTCCCATCACCAAAGCAGAACTCGTTCTGGGGCTAAACGCAGCCAGCGTGGTGAAAGCGGTGATGGTGGGAGTGGTCATCACGGTGGTGGGCTGTCTGCTGGCCGGCGTAGGCACGCTGTTCAGCTTCTCTACCGCGCTGGGCTTGCTTCTGATGATCATGCTGACGGCGGCGGCCTTGAATACGATGATGTTTCTGCTGGTGGTCCGCGTCGATGATCCACTGGTGCCGCGGGCAATTTTTGGCATCCTGAATACGCTGCTGTTTTTCCCCAGCGGCGCGGTCTATCCCATCCAGGCATTCCCCTGGTGGCTGCGCGGCATCGCGAAAGTAGACCCGTTCACCTTTGCGGTCCACGGTTTCAAGACGCTGCTGCTGAAAGAAGCAGGATTGTCCGCCATCGTGCCGGACATCATCTATCTGTCCCTGTTCGCGGTGGTTGCGCTCAGCATCGCCACCCCGCTGTTCAAACGCACCCTGTAGCCGAAGCGGAATGCTGTGGTCGCGGGCGACCTCGCCCGCGGCTTTTGACGCTTCGCAGCTCTGAGCCTCGCAGGGGTCCTCGAGTCGCCCGCGACCACACCGAGCAACAGGGAACTTTTACCTCTGTCCCGAAGTCTATTATGCTTAGAGAACCATGACTCTGCTGGATGCCACACCCTACGATCCGGGCCCGGCGCGCCGGCGCAAGATCAGGATTGCTCGTCGCGGTCGTCGTCATCCTGGTTCTGGCGGCAGTCGTGTGGATGAATCGCTACTGGTCAGAAGAGCGGGTAGTCGACAAATTCTTCGCCGCGCTGCAGAACAAAGACTACGAAACGGCCTATGGAATCTATTATGCCGACCCGCAATGGAAGGAGCATCCCGACAAATATTCCAAGTATCCCTTGAACCAGTTCATTCAGGATTGGGGTCACCGGCGGACAGTGGGGGCTCATCAGGAACTACAAAGTGAATGGCGCGAGCACCTGTTCGAGTGGCGCCAGCGGCGTTGTGGTGGATGTGATCGTCAACGACCGCGCCGAGCACGCTCAATTGTGGGTGGAAAAATCCGACAAGACCCTGAGCCCGCCGCCCTGCGAACTTCTGTTTCGTTGACCTGCCTAGACCCGCTGCGCAGTGAGTTGTTCGAGAGTCTTCTGTCAGAGAAGCCTCATCGGCCACGTTCGCGCAGGCTTTCGAGCGATCAATCTGGCGCATCAGCCCGCACAAAACTTTCCCCGGACCGACTTCCACGAATATCTGGATTCCCTTCGCAATCAGCAGGCGCATGGATGGCTCCCATTTCACGGCGCCGGTTACCTGCCGAACCAGCGCATCGCGGGCGCGGCCGGCGTCTTCGACGAACTCTGCGTCAACGTTGCATACGACCGGAACTCCGGGCTTTTGAAATCCAAGAGACTGCAAATCCGCAGCCAGCCTGTCCTGCGCCGGCTTCATCAGCGAACAGTGGAAAGGCGCGCTGACCGACAGCATGATCGCCCGTTTGGCGCCGCGTTCGCTGGCGAGCTTGGTGGCGCGCTCGACTGCCGCGGTATGGCCTGAGATCACGATCTGTTCCGCCGAATTGATGTTCGCGGGTTCGCAGACTTCGCCCTGGGCCGCATCGCCGCACACTGCCGTAACCTTCTCGAGATCCATCCCCAGAATCGCGGCCATTGCGCCGACGCCCACCGGGACGGCCTCCTGCATATACTTTCCGCGGTTGCGCACGGTGCGCACGGCATCCGCGAAACTCATGGTGCCGGCGGCCACGTGGGCGGAGTATTCGCCCAGGCTGTGTCCGGCGACGAAGCTTGGGCTCACGCCTTTCTCGCGCAGAACTCGCCAGGCGGCGACGGAAGCGGTCAGGATTGCGGGCTGCGTGATTTCCGTCAGCCGCAGTTTTTCTTCCGGCCCCTCGAAGCATAGTTGTGAAAGCTTGTAGCCGAGGGCTTCATCGGCCTCGTCGAAGGTCTGCCGCGCGACGGGATATTTGTCCGCCAGCTCCTTGCCCATCCCCACGGCCTGAGAGCCCTGGCCGGGAAAGAGAAAGACGATAGGTTGCGGTGCAGTCATAGTATTTGTATTTTGCTTTTGCTTTACGTAGGGGCAGGTGTCCCACCTGCCCAGCCGAGCGAAGCTCGGCCAACGTCTCGATCTATTCAGCACCAACCCCTGGCGAGCTTCGCTCGCCCGCCCAGATGAGGACATCTGGGCCTACGTGGTTCGTGGCGCGGCTACGTGCTTACCGGCACCTGAGGCCTTAACCCCGCCACTTCCTTCGCAATCTTGTCATTGATATTGCGCTCGGCAAATTCGGCGGCCACGCGCAGCGCATTCTTGATGGCGTTCATGTTCGACGATCCGTGAGTGATGAAGCACACGCCGCGCACGCCGAGCAGGGGCGCGCCGCCATATTCCGTATGGTCGAGACGCTTTTTGAAATCGGCGAAGGCGCTGCGCGACAGCAGATATCCCACCTGGCGTGTAATCGTGGCCTTCAAAGTTTCCTTGAGCGTGGCGCGCACCAGGTTGGCCACACCTTCCGACGTCTTCAGCGCCACGTTGCCCACGAAGCCGTCGGCGACGATTACATCCACCTTGCCGCTGTAGATGTCGCGCCCTTCCACGTTGCCGATAAAATTCAGCGGCAACTGCTTGAGCAACTGGAAGCTCTCGCGCGTCAGCTCGTTGCCTTTGCTTTCTTCTTCTCCGATGGAAAGCAAACCCACGCGCGGACGCCGGGTGCCGAACATGCTGCGAAAGTAGATTTCGCCCATGACCGCGAACTGTTCCAGGTTTTCAGGTTTGCAATCGACGTTGGCGCCGACGTCGAGCAGGATGGCGACCGTGCTCACCGCGGTGGGAAAAACCGCGGCCAGCGCCGGACGATCCACTCCCGGGATCGCTCCGAAGACCATTTTTGCCGTGGCCATCGCCGCCCCGGTATTGCCGGCGGTCACGAAGCCGGCAGCACGGCCTTCGCGCACCAGCCTGGCGCCCACATGGATGGAAGAGTCGCGCTTGGAGCGGACGGCCTGCACCGCCTTGTCGTCCATGGTGATGACTTCGCTGGCGTGGACGACTTCGATAGGCAGTCCCGCGGCGGCAGGATGGCCAGCCAGTTCGGCTCGCAACTCATCTTCGTTTCCGACTAGGAGGACGTGAACGCCATGGTGCCGGGCCGCCTGAATCGCGCCTTCGATCTCAGGTTTCGGCGCCCGGTCCGAGCCCATCGCGTCCAACGCTATGACGCTTGGCATGGAGAGTTCGGGCTAGCTGGCTTCTTTGACGTCCAGAACTTCGCGGCCCTTGTAGTGTCCGCACTTGGGGCAGGCGCGGTGCGGCATCTTGCGCTCGTGGCAGTTGGGGCACTCGGAGAGCGAGTGGCTCTTGAGTGCGTCGTGTGCGCGACGGATGCTGGTGCGTCGTTTCGAGTGTCGCCGTTTTGGATTAGGCATTCGATTCCTCTGTTTTCTTCGATCTTAATTTACAGATATCTGGTGTTGCAGTACCAGTTGATCAGTGATCCAGCTTGCCGCGAATATCCTTCAGCGCCGACCAGCGCGGATCCTCCAGCGGTTCGGCGCAGGCGCACTTTTCCGCATTCAGGTTCGTGCCGCAGTGCGGACAAAGCCCCTTGCAGTCATCGCGGCAAATCGCCTTCAAGGGAAGAGCCAGCATGACCTGCTCCTGCAAAACATCTTCCAGCTGCAATCCCTCACCCTGATAATAGCTGACCTCGGCCTCGGCGGTCGGTGACGGAAAGTCTCTTCTCGTCCCGCGTCGGCCCCTTGCGGGCGATACAGCAAATCGAACTTGTGCGCCACGTCCTGCAACACCGGTTCAAGGCAGCGGGCGCAGGCCAACTCAACCCGCGTCTTCAGGTTCCCGTTGAGTCGTATGTCTTTTACTATCTTATGCTTGCCGTGCTGCTCCTCGACCAACTGAGCGCGCCCGGCGGTGTGCAGCGCTTCGACCTGCCGCAAGTCCTCGCCCAAGTCGAGCACACCCGGGCGAATTTCCTCTTCGAAATCAATGGGATGCAGCTCAAGTTCGTGGATTTCGATGAACATCAGGCACCCCCCGCGCTGCTGAATCGTACCGCGAAGACCCGCGGAAGCACGCTCTGAAGAGCAAGTTCTCCAGGAAGTAACTTAAAGAATAAAGGCCGTGAGAAGGGGTGTCAAGGAAGGGAAGGTGTAGGGCGGGCGCCCTCGCCCGCCGCCTTTGATTTTGATCTGTCCCCTGTGCTACTGCCGCACGAGCGGGGGCGCTCGCGCCCACATTCACCAGATGGTTTTCAGGAGTGGAGACTTGCGAATGCCTTCGTCGCGGGTAACCAGGGCCAGGCCCTCCGCCCGCGCGGTGGCGCCGATGAGGCGGTCGGCGGGATCGTGCGGGTAGTCATCCGGAAACTGCGCTGCCAGCGTCGCAATTTCTGGCGTGATAGGTTTGATCGTGACACCTTCAATGAGCCGGTTCACCGAACTTTCGACCGTTCCGTAGCTCCGGATTCGTCCTCGAGCCACCAGGAAAGCCAGCTCCCAGAGCGAGATGGCGGAAATGGCGAGACCATCCACCTGGCGTGATCTTCGGATCGCAGCATCGGCTGCGCGAGACAGCTTTTTAGAATCCGCGATCGCCCACAGCAGTACGTGTGTGTCCAGAACAATCAACGCAGGGCGTCCCAATCTTCCAGAGGCACAACCGGCGACTCGATGTCTCCCACGATTGTGATGACACCTTCCAGCCTTCCAATAAAATCATCGGATGGCTTTTCGGCCGGCACCAGTTTGGCCAGAGGCTGTCCTCGTTTCGTGATCAGCACGGGCTCGCGAGTGGTGCGCACCTGTTCCATCACTTTCAAGCATTGCGCCTTGAATTTTCCCGCCGCGATCTTCTTCATGACCTACTCCAAATGACCATGGTCATTATAACATGACCATCTGATAAAAGCCCGGATGAGCTCCGATCTCGGCTGCTAAACTATTTCCCCATGCTTCCGGACACGCCACCGCCGCCGGCACCGCCCGCTATCGTGACCGCTTTCGCGAATCTGCGCGACGCCGGCCACTTCCGCCAGGCCGAGCATGTGCCCGGGAGTAAGCCAGCTTTGGCTTTCGTCCATCGGACTGGGGACCTATCTCGGCGACCCCAGCGATGCCGCCGATCAGTCCTACATGGCCGCGATCGAGGCTGGCCTGCAAGTCCGGCATCAACGTTCTCGATACTGCGATCAACTACCGTCATCAGCGTTCGGAACGCAATATCGGGGCGGTGCTCAAGCAGATGATCGAGTCCGGAGAACTGCATCGCGACGAAGTTCTGGTCTGCACCAAGGCCGGCTATCTTTCGTTCGACGGCAATCCGCCGCCCGACCCGCGCGCCTACTTCCATCGCGAGTACGTCGAGACCGGTGTTCTCGATCCGACGGCGCTGGCCGGCGGGATGCACTGCATGTCCCCGGCGTATCTGGAAAATCAGATTGAGCGCTCGCGCCGAAACCTGGGTCTCGAAACCATCGACCTGTTCTATATCCATAACCCGGAATCGCAGTTGGCGGACGTCTCCCGCGAAGTTTTTCGCCAGCGCTTGAAAGATGCCTTCGCTCTTCTCGAAAAGCTGGTGAAGGCGGGCAGACTTCAGATACTACGGAGTTGCGACCTGGAGCGCTTTCCGCGTGGCCGACAGCTCGCGCGACTACATGGATCTTTTTGAGCTGGCGAAAATCGCGCATGAAGTTGCCGGAGAGCACCACCGCTTCCGCTTCATCCAGCTGCCCTTCAATCTGGCGATGCCGGAGGCCTATGGCCTGGTCAACCAGCGAATCGGAAAAGAGAAGATGTCGTTGCTCTCGGCGGCGGCCCGTCTGGGGATCGCGGTGATGGGCAGCGCCACGCTCTACCAGGCGAGGCTCACGCAGGGCTTGCCCGATTTCGTCGGCAGGGTTCTGGGGATGAAGACCGATGCAGACAACGCCATTCAGTTCTCGCGCTCCGCGCCCGGCCTCACCACTTCCTTAATCGGGATGGGACGCAAAGAACACGTGGCCGTCGAACCTGAAGCCGGCCCTGACCAATCCCACTCCGCCACAGGAATGGAAAAAGCTGTTCACCAGAACGAAAGAGTAGAGTTGTGAGTCTGAGGTCCGAGGTCTGAAGTCTGACGCCCGACGTCCGCTACTTCAGCTCCTGCAGCTTCTGGGTCGCGAATTGCGCCACTTCGCTGGCGGGATTTTCCTTCTGGATCTGCTCGTAGACGCGTTTGGCTTCGGCCGGCTGCTGGGTGGAGGCGTACATTTCCGCCAGCTCCATCTGCGCCGTGGTCTTGCCTACGCTGCGCGTCGGCTTCGCGATCAGCTGGTTGTAGAGGTCAATCGCGTCCTTGGTGCGGTTCGTGTCGCGGTAAACCGCGGCCAGGGCCAGCTTGGCCAGCGCCGCGAGGTCTTCGTTGTGGGTCGAAGCTACCGCTCTTCAAATCTCGCTCGGCGGCGGCATTGTCTCCCAGTTGGGAAGAAGTGAGTCCCAGGAAATAGCGGGCAAATTCAGCCGTCCGGGTGTGCGGATACTGGTCCACGATCGCCTGGAACTGTTTGTGGGCTTCGGTGGTGCGTTCCTTGGCGGAGGCGAAACTGGGAAAATCAGGCTCGGCGGGAGCGCCGGCGGGCCGCAGCTGCGTGTCCATGCGTGCGCACCGCCTGGTTCAACAGCATGCTGGCTTTCTGGTCCTGCTGGTTCAGGTAGTACCAGCCGCCAAAAGCGGCGGCCAACACCACCGCCAGAATCACGGCTCCAATGATGAGCTTTGACTTGTGCTCCTCCGACCAATGGACGGTGGCTTCCGCGGCCCCGATGGTGGCCCGGCTGAATCTATCTTCTTTAAGTCGATGACGAGTTTCTGCGCGCACGAACGTCCCTTCTGTGAGATTAGAGCTGTGGATTGACCGTCATTGAGTCTAACAGATGTTGAAACGCCGGGCCTTGCATGGGATGCCGAACCGGCCGCGCGAAAGCTGTCATCCTGAGCGGAGCCAATCCATTCGCTCGCGAATGGGTTGGTGGAGTCGACGGACCCCTATAAGCTTGCCTCGGTCGCCGGTAGAGTTACGTTTGCTTGTAGAAAAACTATGCGGCGAGAGCATGCCGCTTATAGGGGTCCTTCGACTGCGCGGCTGCTTCGCTGCGCGAAGCAGCCACTCCGCTCAGGATGACAGCTTTGGAGTTTTCCGCAGCTCGCCTGAAATGCGAAAGCCGCCGGATAATCCGGCGGCTTTCGCTTCAGGCAAACGCTCAGAACTAGTGCGAGGTCTCTTCCAGAATTCCCTGTTCCAGTTTCTCCTGGCACTCGATGCAGTGCCGCGTCCAGGGCACAGCCTCCAGGCGTTTGGCGTTGATCTCCTTGCCGCAGGAAATGCATTCCCCAAATTCGCCCTCGCGCAGCCGTTCCAGCGCGACTTCCACCATCTGCAGCAGCTGGCGGTCGTTGTTGCTCTGGTGAAAGAGAAATTCCTTGGTGTAGGAACTCGCAGCCCGGTCCGCGATGTCCTGGGCCGAGTCCTCATCCACGGTCCGACCATCCTGTTCGGTGCGGGTGACCATGCGGCGCAGTTCTACCTGCCGCGATTCCAATCTCTTCTTGAAGTACTCCAGTTTCTTTTTGTCCATGGATAATAATTTCGCGGCCCGCAGGCCGCGTCCTTAGTGCGTCATCGGCTATGAGTTAAACGAAAATGATATGCGCTTAATTTGAGATGCGTCAACTGCCCCTGGGGTCTAATCCCGGGCGGGAGCATTTTTGGGCGGGGAGGCTACGCGCTTGATGGCTCGTTCCAGGGTCTGGTCCAGCGCGGCCCGGGCTCGCTCGTATTCCTGCTGAGAAATGCTGCCTTGCTTATGCTCCACTTCCAACTGAAACAACTCTTCCTTCAGCGCTTCGAGCAGCAACCCGGAGCGGCCCGAAGCCGGCTGCCGGGCGGGACGACCGCTCAGCCACCTCTACATCTGATGCGCCGAAATCGGGGATGGTCGCAAGCGACGGAAGTAGCGGGAGCGGTTGGTGATGTAGACGGCGCCCGCAGCCAGTATGACGGCAAAGCCTCCGAGAATGTACCAGCGATATTTTTCCAGAGGATCGGGAGCGTCGATGGGCGGGCCCAGTCCTCCTCCGGGACGCGAATCGCGTCCGGCGGCGGCACCTCCGCTATCGCCGCCGGAGCGCCGCCTTCACCGTCTTCGCGGGCTTCGCTCAAGGTTCCTGTGCCCGAAATCTTGAACGCCAGCGACTGGCCCAGCTCGGTGTTCGACGCCACCTGCACCGTGGTGCTCGGCTCCCGCGGGTTGGCCCGCGACTCGAAGCCGCTGCCCGGCCCGGCCGAAAACTGCATGGTCTTGGGCAACATCACAACAAAATGTTGTGCCGGATAGAGAGATTTGGGATCAATGCTCAACTCGCCGCTGTAAGGGAGTTCGAAGCCGATCTGAAACAGGGTCTGGCCGGGGCGCAACGGGAAGTTGAAGGCGTAACGGTTCTTTTCCTTCTGCGGAACCGGATCGGTCTTGAGCGGCTGGCCGCCCGCCGTTTCAGCGGAGGAATCCACGATCTGCGCTCCGTCGGGCAGATAGAACTCGAAGTTCTGGTCGTTCATCTGGGTGCGCGGCGGATTGGAAGTGTTGTTCACCGCGAACAGACGAGTGCCCTCAAGCTGGTTTCCCTGCGCCTGAAAACGCATAACGTCGGCGGTCACGCTGATGTCGCTGAGTTTTTTGGCGACGTCAAAGACCTGCACTTCGACCGAGTTCGCCCCCGGAGGCGCCATGCTGTGGTAGGTCACGCCCTCGTGGACGGCCCGAATCAGGTGCGGACCGTTGTCCGGAAGATTGAAGCTGAAGTGGCCGCTGGCGTCGCTCTTGGTGCGGGCGGCTTCTTCCATCCCCTGGCCCAGTTTGATCAGGATGACGTCATCCCCGGCGGCGGGCTTGCCGGTGGTTCCGTTCTTGAGTGTGCCGCTTAAAGTTTGCGCCGAGGCAGCGGTGCTTAGCAGGACTGCGAGCGCGGCGATGACAATTCGTGGAGAGACCCTCAAACTCTGGCTCCTTTTTTGCCGTAGAGCAGCGGCCGCCGCGCCTGTTCCAGTTGCGCCATCTCCGCCAGAACTCCGGCCGCTTCTTCCTCGAGCGATAACTTCAGCGACTGGTAGTCCTGATCGGGAAGCTTTCCCGCCTGCTGTTCGAAATTCAAATCGCGCATGTTCTCATAGATCGCTTCCTTGCGCTCCTGCAAATATGCGAGCCGGGTCTTCTCCGGACCCAGGTTCAGCCTTCCGGGAAGATAGAAGACGTAAAACAGAACGCAGAGCGTCACCATGATGCAGGTGAGAGTTGCGACGGTCATATTTGCGTGTCCTTCCTGGCCTGGGTGCGAAAGCGTTCAAGCTCGCTGCCGCTCACCGGGAACACGCCGCCCGGCGCAGCCAGCGCGGGCCTTTTTCTCCACGCCAGCACGATGAAGATGGTGGTCAGCAAGCCCAGCACCAGCGCCAGAAACGGCATGATCCATGCCACCCGGTTGAAGCCGGTAGCGGTCGGTGCGGCCAGCACCGTGGGGCCGTATTTCTGCACGAAGTCCTGCAGCGTCAAATCGTCGTTCTCGCCGCGATCGAGTCCGGCCATGAGTTCGTCGCGCATGCGGTCGGAGTAAGTGCAGCCCACGTGGTTGCATTCCAGCAGGATCTGGTTGCAGCCGCAGACGCACATCAGCCGATGACCCAGACTGTTGAAGCGCGCTCCGTCGTCACCGGCGCCAAGGAAGGCAAACACGGCCAGGCAGAGCAGCGCCGCCTGAAAAATGCGCGACACGGAATTGGGCAACGACTTCATAATTTCAGATTTCAGACTTCTTGATTTCAGATTGTCGATTCGCAGCGTTGATTGCATCTTGACCTTGCCGGCTGTGCCCTTAATCTGAAATCTGCAATCTTCAATCTGAAATCGCCAGCATCAGTCTCCAGCTCCCGCCGGAGCCGGCTGGATCCGCGCCGGAGCGGTGACTCGTACCGGCAGCGCGTTCGGGATCAGGCCCAGCATGGTTCCGCCGATCATGATCAACACTCCCACCCAGATCCACATGACCAGCGGGTTCAGGTGCGCCTTGATGATGGGCTTGCCGGTTCCGCCATCTACCCCTTCATAGGTCAGGTAAAGATCTTCTTTGTAGGTCGAGCGAATTCTGGGCAGGGTCTGCGGCTGCTGGCTGGCCTTGTAAAAGCGCCGCTCGGGATACATGGTCTCGAGTTTCTTGGTCGCCCTTGAAGACGCTGATGATGGCCCATTCGTTGCTGTAATTCGGATTGTCATCCTGGGTGTAAGACTCGCAGACCAGGGTGTAAGGGCCGATGGTCATCTTGTCGCCAAAGCCCATCTCCTTTTCTTTGTCCTGATTGAAAGGAGTGCCCA
Source organism: Terriglobia bacterium (assembly GCA_963816865.1). Classification (GTDB taxonomy): domain Bacteria; phylum Acidobacteriota; class Terriglobia; order Terriglobales; family Acidobacteriaceae; genus JAIQFF01. The sequence continues at coordinate 55,408 of CAWFMU010000002.1, read as the reverse complement.
GGATTCCGATGATCACCACCGCCACGCCGAAGTGCACGATGTAGCCGCCGTAGCGGCGCGTGTTGCGATGGAACAGGTGCACCATCGAGGCCAGCAGGTTTTGCCCGGTGTGGCGCGAGATCACGCGGCCGCCGCGAATAAATTCCGAGGCCACGGTGCACATCACCAGCGCCGCCAGCATGGCGGCCATGAGCGCGTAGAAATAAGCAATGTCCTGCCAGGGCCGGACTCCGAACGCGATCATCAGAATCCCGACCACAAGCGCGCCCAGCGCGGGCCACATGAAGTTGCGCTTCAAGCTCTCGAACGAGGTCTTGCGCCACGCCAGCAGCGGGCCCACCGCGGTCAGCAACAGCAGCAGCAGCGCAACCGGGATAGCCACCTTGTTGTAGAACGGCGGTCCCACCGTGACTTTGTTGCCCTGCACGTATTCCGAGATCAGGGGGAACCACGTGCCCCACAGCACGGTGAAGCAAGCCAGCAGCAACAGCAGGTTATTGAACAGGAAACTCGACTCGCGCGAAATCAGCGACTCCAGTTTGTGCTCGCTGCGCAGGTGCGATTTGTTCTTGAAAAAGAAAAAGGTAAACGTGACCAGCGTGATCAGCAGAAACCACTTGAACCATCCGCCGATCGAAGACTGGGCGAAAGCATGCACCGAGCTGATGATTCCGCTGCGGGTCAGGAACGTTCCCAGAATCGCCAGCCAGAAGGTGGCGAAGATCAGCCACATGTTCCACATCTTCAACATGCCGCGCTTTTCCTGCATCATCACCGAATGCAGAAACGCGGTGCCGGTCAGCCAGGGCATGAGCGAGGCGTTCTCCACCGGGTCCCATCCCCAGTAGCCGCCCCAGCCCAAAACCGAATACGCCCAGTGCGCGCCCAGAAACACTCCGCAGGTCAGGAAGGCCCAGGTCACCATGGTCCAGCGGCGGGTGATGTGGATCCACTTTTCGCCGGGATAGCGCATGATCAGCGCGCCCAGGGCGAAAGCAAAGGGCACGGTGAAGCCCACATATCCCAGATAAAGCATGGGCGGATGGATCACCATCTCGGGATATTGCAGCAGCGGGTTCAGGCCGGCGCCGTCGGCCGGCAATTCGCCCGTCATGAGAGCAAAAGGATGGGCGGCAAAATTCAGCAGCAGCAGAAAGAAAATCTGCACCGCGGCAATAATGGCGGAGGCATAGGCAAAAAGCCGGGCGTCAGTCTTGTGGCGCAGCCGCAGAACCAGTCCGTAAGCCGACAGCAATAAAGACCAGAACAGCAGCGAACCTTCCTGTCCCGACCACAGGGTGGCGAACTTGTAAGGCGCGGGGAGATCGCGATTGCTGTGGTGAAAAATGTAGGCGATGGAGAAGTTGTCCTGGAAGGCGGAGATGACCAGGATGAGGGCCGCAAGAAATACCACGGCAAAGGTGGCGATGCCAGCGCGCCGCGCGGTTTCGCCCAGCCGTTCCGACCCGGGGCCGGGACGAGCCAAGGCCAAAACTCCCGCCAGGAACGAGTAGGTGCTCAGTGCCAGGGCGAGCAAGAGCGCGAAACTGCCAATTTGCGACATGGGGAAGCCCGGACGGTATCTTTTCAGAAACGGCGGTTTGAGGCAACCCGAGAGTGGGGAAAGACTAACCCGGGAGGGCAGACGAACCGCGTGGGAACGGCCGCCCCTTCCACTTTGCAGGGCAGGCTCTCGGCTGTCCGGTCGAGTAAGCTCGACAGTTCGTTACTAGCAGCTAGATAGCGGAGCTTTGCTCCGCGAGACAGCCGAGGGCGGCTGTCCCCACGTGGTTCGTGATGGCCTAGGCGCTCTGCTGCTGGTCGTGACGAGACAGCACTTCCTGCTCGGCGACCAGCCAATCCTCATTTTCGTGGCCTGGTGTGTATCCCCGCTGCTCATACAGTTCGTACGCGCGACGGCGGATTTCCACTTCCAGGTCGGTAGGGGGCGAGTTCTTCTTGGGTTCAGGCGAATTGACGGCAGGCATGGTTGCAACCTGCTTCTTGCGGGTGCTTCCGTTTCCAGGGGTTTTTACGCGAGCCATGATCGAATACTCCTTACATATACCAAGGTTCAGCAATGAACCGAATTGATGAATGAGCCACATACACGTCGGACGTCACCCAAGCAGGGGTCCTACATGGATTGTGGCGGATGAACATCTAAATCATAAACCGGATGGCTGTGGATGGGGGAGAGAGAAAGCAAGAAAATATTGATTTTCTCGGAACAATTTTGGTAATCGCTTACACGAATCGCTAGTAAAAATCATGCGAACTGGTCTCGGCCCGGGTAATCGACAACGGCATTACCCGCTGCGCCTTCACCGAGATAACGTTATCTTGATTCTGCAGGATCCCTTCCACCATTAGGAACTGCTCAGAAGTCAGCAGCAGGCGATTTTTCTGAAACAGGTCGGGCATGATGATGGCATTGGCGACTCCGGTCTCGTCTTCCAGGCTGAGAAAGACAAAACCTTTGGCGGTGCCGGGACGCTGGCGGGCGATGACGCATCCTCCAATGCGCAAATACTTTCCGTTGGGAATAGCTGGAAGATCGCTGGCTTTGCGAACGCCGATCGCGTCCATGCGCTCGCGGTGATAAGCCATGGGATGCGGGCCCACGGTCATGCCGGTGCCGCGGAAATCGGCCACCAGCCGCTCTTCCGGATTCATGGGGCGCAGCGGAGATTTGGCATCAGGCTCGGGAAGTTCATCGAGCAGCGGCCCGGAGTGACGGACCGAGCGCTCGATCTGCCAGAGAGCGTCGCGGCGATGCAGTTTCCAACTGGGAACTGAGAACTGCAAACTAGAAACTGAATTTAGCGCTCCAATCTCCGCCAGCGTATTCAGCTCATCCTTGCGCAATTCAGGAACACGATGGATGAGATCGTGAATAGAAGTGAACGGCGCAAGGTTGCGTTGACGAACCAATGCCTGGGCAGCCTCTTCCCGCAACCCGCGAACGTAACGAAGGCCAAGGCGTAGCGCCGGATTCTTTCGCCCCTCCGGGGCTCGGTGCTCCTCGGTGTCTGACCCACGGCTCACGCCGTGGGCTACATTCTCTCGCCGCTCCGCGGCTGGATTGCCGGCACCTTCCCGGCCCACGGCCAACGACCGATGGCCAACGACCGTGCTGACGACTGACGACTGACGACCGACGACTGCTTCAACGACTGTGCACTCCCACTCCGACTTCATCACATCAATCGGAAATATCTTCAACCCATGCCGCTGCGCATCTCTCACAATCGTGGCTGGACGATAAAAGCCCATGGGCTGGTTATTCAGCAGGGCAGCGGTGAAAGCGGCCAGGTAGTGACACTTCAGATAGGCGCTGGCGTAGGCGATCAAGGCGAAGCTGGCGGCGTGGGACTCGGGAAATCCGTACAGCGCGAAAGAAGTAATCGAAAGCACGATCTGCTCCTGCGCCTCGCGCGAAATGCCATTGCGCTCCATGCCGGCGCGAAGCTTGGCCTCGATTTCTTTCATGCGCTTTTCCGAACGCTTGAACCCCATGGCCCGGCGCAAATCTTCCGCCTCGCCGCCGCTGAAGTCGGCGACCACCATGGCCATGCGCAGTAACTGTTCCTGAAAAAGCGGGACGCCTAAAGTGCGCTTCAACACCGGCTCAAGCGAAGGATGCGGATAGGTAACTTGCTCGCGTCCCATGCGGCGCTGCAAAAACGGATTCACCATCTGCCCCACAATCGGCCCGGGGCGAATGATGGCAACCTGCACCACGATGTCATAGAAACGCTTGGGACGCAGGCGCGGCAGGCAAGACATCTGGGCGCGGCTTTCGACCTGAAACATGCCGATGGTGTCGGCCTTTTGCAGCGTGGAGTAAACCGTGGGATCGTCCGCCGGCAGGTGGGCAAGATCCACTTCTTCGCCATAATGATCGCGAATGAGCGTGATGGAATCTTCCAGCACAGCCATCATGCCCAGGCCGAGCAAGTCCACTTTGATGATGCCGAGGTCGGCGCAATCTTCCTTGTCCCACTGCACCACCACGCGGCCCGGCATGGACGCGGGTTCGAGCGGGACCACGGAATCGAGTTGTCCCTGGCAGATCACCATGCCGCCGGAATGCTGTCCCAGATGGCGCGGCAAATCCTGCACCGCTTCGCACAACTCAAAATATTTGCGCAGGCGAGGATGGCGTAGATCCAATCCGGCATCGTGGAAGCGATGGTCGAGCGCGTCATGAGCATCGCGATATTCCCAGGTGGAAACGGCGGTAGAAACTTTGTCCAAAGTTTCCGGATCGAAGCCCAGAGCCTTGCCCATTTCCCGCCCCGCCATGCGGTTGCGATAAGTGATGACGTTGGCGGTCATGGCAGCGCCGCGTTCGCCGTAGCGTTTGTACAGATATTGAATGACGCGCTCGCGCTGGTCGCCGCTGGGCAGATCGAGATCAATGTCAGGCCACTCGCCGCGCTCTTCGGACAAGAAACGTTCGAAAAGCAATTCCATGCCGATGGGATCGACCGCTGTGATCCCCAGCGAATAGCAGACGGCGCTGTTGGCGGCCGAGCCGCGTCCCTGCACCAGAATGTTTTGCTCGCGGCAGAAGCGGACCAGGTCCCACACAATAAGAAAGTAGCCTTCCAGCTTGAGTTTTTCGATCAGCGCCAGCTCGCGCTCAATCTGGCTCTGGGCACGGCTTTTAAGGCCGGCCTCTGCCCGTCCATAGCGCTGCTGAAATCCTTCCCGGGTGCGCTCCCGCAGGAAAGACATCATGGTCTCGCCTTCCGGCACGGGATATTTGGGAAATTCATATCCCAAAGCTTCGAGCGTGAACTCAAGCCGGGAGGAAAGTTCCACCGTATTGGCCAGGGCCTCGGGCAGATCGGCGAAAAGTTGCTGCATCTGCTTGCGGCGATTTCACATGACGCTCGGAGTTGCGCGCCAGCAGGCGTCCGGCAGTGGCCAGCGTTTTGTGATTTCGAATGGCGGTGAAGACATCGCAGAGTTCACGCTCCTGCGGCGTCGCATAGCAGACGCCATTGGTGGCCAGCAGCGGGAGCTGCAGCGAGCGGGCGATTTCAATGGCGGCGCGATTGCGTGCCTCCTGCTGGCGATGAAAATGGCGCTGCAGTTCCACATAGACATTTTCGTGTCCAAAAATACCGGTCAGACATTCCACCGAACGTCGCGCTTCTTCCATGCCGCCATGAGCCAGCGCCGTGGCGAGAGGACCGTCATCGCCGCCAGTGAGGCAGATCAGCCCGGCAGCGTGCTCCTCCAGTTCTTCCTTGCGGACAGCGCCTTCGCCTTTCTGCGATCGCAGCTTCATCTTCGTGATCAATGGCAAAGGTTCTGGTAGCCGGCGCGGGAAGAGACGAGGAGAGGAAGGCGGAAGAGATTGCAGATTTTAGATTTCAGATCTGTAACTCTTCAATCTGGAATCTGCAATTTCGCTGGTGACCTCCGCTCCCATATGCGCCTTGATCCCTGCTTTTTCTGCTGCCATATAAAAACGGGGTGCGCCATACACGCCGTCGCGGTCGAGCAAGGCCATGGCCGGCATGTTCATGTGGGCGCAGGTGGCGATCAGGTCCTCGGGCAGAGAGGCGCCTTCGAGAAAGCTAAAGGCCGAGCGGGAATGGAGTTCGATGAACATCGCCCCTTGGCTGGAAGGAGATAATATTCGCTATTTGTTCGCCTTATTGTGGCGACAACAATGCGGGATGTCAAGGAAGGTCAACTAAGAACTGAGAACTGGAAACTGACCACTGATTTTCGAAACCGCGAACTTCTTTGGGAACCAAATTAAGAAGCAGCCTCAATGGATTTGAGCAGGACTGGCGCTTAATTCTGCGAGACGTGCGAGAACACCGTGGACAACCCGATCGCAGCGTTCACCCATGAACGGGAACGCGTCTTCTTGCTTTCGCTCCGACTCGCTCAAAAATCCAGCCACGCGCCATGGCGCGGCCGCGATGCAGGCGGACTTTCACGTTGTCCTCGGTGAGTTCGAGCGCGGCGGCAGTCTCTGCAGTACTCAGCCCTTCGATGTCGCGCAGCATGATCACGGTTCGGTACTGCTCCGGAAGACCGAGCACGGCCTCTTCCAGAAGCTGACCAAGTTCCGCTCGGGACGCGCTTTGCTCCGGGTCAGGCGAAGTCTCGACCACATTCATATAAGGTTCTCCATCCTGCCCGGTGTCTTCCATTTGCAGTTGCTGATTACGCTGGCGCGAGCGCAGACGGCTTAGCGCTTCGTGGACCGCGATACGCGTCAACCAGGTAGAGAAGGCGGCACGTCCCGCAAACTGATCGAGATGCTGATACGCCCGGACGTAAGCATCCTGCATTACGTCTTCGGCTTCGGCGTCATCGTGCAGGATCGCGCGCGCCACCCGGTAAAGCCGCTGGTTATACCGCCGCATGATGATCTCGTACAGCGCGGTGTCGCCGGATTTCACCCGCTCGACGATCTCCTCGTCGCTGCTGGCTTCAAACCCCGCTCTCTCCACAGTCTCAATGGTTGCCATGGCTCTATCCATGATAGAGCGCGGGCAGTGAAAAAGGTTACAGGCCTTTCCTGCAAAAGGATGCCTGTATCCAATTGCGCGCCTCGCGGCTCTGTTGAGTAGGAGGCAACAAATGGCGGATTTTGATGAACGCCTCAATGTCAGCTGGTGGGCTCTGAGAATCGGTTTCGGAGTTGGACCCATCATCACCGGGCATCGACAAGTACTTCAACAAGCTGACTGACTGGGGAATGTATCTGAGTCCCATGGCGACAAAGGTTCTGCCGGTCAGCGCGCCACTTTCATGCACATTGTCGGAGTTGTTGAAATTGTGGCCGGGCTGATCGTGCTCAGCCGCTGGACAAAGTTCGGCAGCTATCTGGTTACATTCTGGTTGCTGGGAATCGCGGTGAATTTGCTGACCACCGGTATGTTCTACGACTTGGCAATGCGGGACGTGGAAATTGCCCTGGGTGGATTCGCACTCGCGCAGCTCACGGCGGTGCGGGAAGGAAAAGCAACGGTGAGAGAAGGAACAAGAGCAGTGCCAGATCCACGGATCGCTGCGACCCGGTAAGTGTCATACAGAAATTAAATATTGGCAGGATACTGTGAAGAAAATTGCTTCGTTGTGTGTGCTGTTGGGGCTTTGCGCAATGCCCGCCCTGGCCGCGACGGAAACCTATAGCAACGTCCCGGTCGTGGACGTTAACTGCTCAAAAAAGGTCGCCGCCGATCCGGACTCCCACACCCGCGCCTGCGCGTTGAAGTGCGAAGCGAGTGGGTTTGGCATTCTGACCAAAGACAATCGCTTCCTGAAGTTCGATGCTCAGGGAAATACGAGCATCGTGGATCAGCTGAAAGCATCGGACAAGAAAGACCATCTGCGTGCGGATGTGAGCGGAGACGTGGAAGGGGATACGTTGAAGGTCACTTCCGTGAAGCTGCAGTAAGTGTAGCGCCGCCGTCTTGCCGGCTCGTCGATAAACCTGGACAACAAAAACTCAGTTGTCAGTTTCGAGTTGTCGGTTCTCAGTTGAAGAGAGTGGCGGCGCGCTTGGGCGCCGCCATTTTGAACAAGGCTACGCCGGGACTTTGGTGCGCTTGCTGGTTTGCTTGATGGTCACCGGATCGAGGAAGGTCATCATGCCTCGCAGCTCCACGCCGACTTTTTCGATCTGCTGCTGCTGTTCTTTCTCGCGGGTGGCTTCGAACCATTCGCGGCCGGTCTCGTTTTCCTTGATCCACTTTTTGGCGAAAGTTCCGTCCTTAATTTCTTTCAGCAACTGACGCATGGTCTCGCGGGTCTGCTCCGTGACGATGCGCGGTCCGGCAGTGTAGTCGCCGTATTCGGCCGTGTCGCTGACCGAGTAGCGCATGTAGTTCAGGCCGCCGCGATAGATCAGGTCCACGATGAGCTTCAGTTCGTGCAGGCATTCGAAGTATGCGATCTCGGGCTGGTAGCCGGCTTCGACAAGGGTCTCGAATCCCGCTTTGAGCAGGGCGCTCACGCCGCCGCACAGCACGGTCTGTTCGCCGAACAGATCGGTTTCAGTTTCCTCGGCGAATGTGGTTTCGATCACGCCGGCGCGAGTGGCGCCGATGGCCTTGCCGTAAGAGAGCGCCAGTTGCTTGGCTTTTCCCGTAGCGTCCTGGTGGATGGCCAGCAACGCGGGTGTGCCGCCGCCTTCCACGAATACTTCGCGCACCCGATGTCCGGGGGCCTTGGGAGCAATCATCGAAACATCGACGTTGGCCGGAGGAGTAATGGTCCCGAAGCGAATATTGAAGCCGTGGGCGAACATCAGAGTCTTTCCGGCGGTCAGGTTGGGCGCGATTTCCTTCTTGTACACATCGGACGCAACCGTATCCGGCACCAGGACCATGATCACATCGGCCCAGGCTGACACTTCGGCGGGAGTGCCTACCGTAAGGCCGCTGGCCTTGGCCTTCGCGCGCGAATCGCTGCTGGCGGGCAATCCGACTCGCACGTCTACGCCGCTGTCCTTCAGGCTGAGAGCGTGGGCGTGACCTTGCGATCCGTAGCCGATGATGGCGACCTTTTTCGCCCGGATCAGTGAAACATCGGCATCTTTCTCGTGATACATCTTAGCCATTGTGGTTCCTTTCGATAGTTAACAGAGCATTTAGAATCACACAGAACTTGCGTGAAGCGTACTGAGTTGGAGCAAGGACGCGAACTGAAAGGGCACGAGTTCACTCGTGCCGCTAAACTGCCGAACCAGTCGCGCTTTAGCGCCCGAGGTTCCTGCTCAGCCGACGAAGCCAACCTCAGGGGCTGAAGTGTGTGCGTTAAGAACTATTCTTCTGCCCCTTCGGGGCTTGATCGTTTCCTACTTCTTGCCCACGGCTTACGCCGTGGGCTTCAATCTTGCGCCGCTTCGCGGCTAGAACCGGCGAGGCCCCTGGCGGCACGGCTAAAGCCGTGCCCTTCCCAAATGATCAGACAGAATACGACACGCCTTCATCGGCGGCGATTTCAGGCGCTTTCGTCTGCGCCGGGTTGGCCGAGGCAGAAGTCGTGCCACGCCGCATCGCAACGATACCAGTGCGGACCATCTCCACCACGCCGTAAGGGCGCAGCACTTCCAGCAGGCCGTCAATTTTGTCCTCGCCGCCGGTGATTTCGATGGTGAGCGATTCGGGCGCGACATCCACCACGCGGGCGCGAAACACGCTGGCCAGCTCGAGCACATGCGAGCGCGCTTCATGGGTCGCGGCCACCTTGATCATGGCCAGGTCGCGTGCGATCGCCGGCTCGTGGGTAATATTTTCGACCAGCAGCACGTTCACCAGGTTATAGAGATTGGCTTCGATGCGCTTGGCCTGGTCGGGATTCGTATCCACCGTGATGGTCATGCGCGAGACTTCAGGCTTCTCCGTGCGCCCGACGGTCAGCGAATCAATATTGAAGGCGCGGCGGCGGAACAGCGAGGCCACACGGGTCAGCACGCCTGGCTTATTTTCGACGTACACAACAAAGATGTTCAGCATGTTTCCTTTATTCGTCCGCGGCGGTTTCGACAATCGGACTGGGCCGCCGGATCATATCGTTCAACGAAGCACCGGCCGCGACCATCGGATAGACGGTGTCTTCCTGCTCCACCTTGAAGTCGATCAGCACGGCGCCATCGTGCTCGCGCGCCGCCCGCACCGTCGGCAGCACCTGCGAACGCTCAGTGACGTGCATGCTGCGGATGCCGTAGGCCTCCGCCAGTTTCACGAAATCCGGATTCAGCAGCGGCGTAGCTTCATAGTTGCGCTCGTAGAAAAATTCCTGCCACTGACGCACCATGCCCAGAAATCCGTTGTTGATGATCGCAATATTGATCTTCAGCTTTTCCTGCTGAATGGTCGCGAGTTCCGACATGGTCATCTGGAAGCCGCCGTCGCCGACGATCACCCAGACTTCAGCCTCCGGCCGCGCAACTTTCGCTCCAATGGCGGCCGGCAGGGCAAAGCCCATGGTCCCGAGTCCGCCTGAAGTAATCAAAGACCGGGGCTTTTCGTGCTTGAAGTATTGCGCTTCCCACATCTGGTGCTGGCCGACGTCGGTCACGACCACCGTGTTGCTGTTGCGGGTCTCGCGCCACAGGTCGTTGATGACGTGCGCGGCGTAGAGATGTCCGTTGTCGGGAAGCTTCTGGACGTCACGCACCGCGGAATCGCCTTTCAGCTTGTCAATCGAATCCAGCCATTCGGTGTGGTCAACCGACTGCACCCGAGGCAGCAACTCTTTGAGGACTTCGCGCAAGTCTCCGACCAGCGCCACATCTACCTTGACGTTTTTGTTGATCTCAGCCGGATCGATTTCGATATGGATCTTCTTGGCGTCCTGCGCGTAAGTCTTCAGGTTGCCGGTGACCCGGTCATCGAAGCGCATGCCGAGCGCCAGCAACAGGTCGGCTTCCTGAATCGCGTGGTTGACCCAGGCTTCGCCGTGCATTCCCATCATGCCGAGATTTAGAGGATGCGAAGCAGGAAACGCGCCCAGGCCCAGCAGAGTCAGAGCGACCGGAATGCCGGCCTTCTCCGCCAGGGTCAGAACTTCGGCCATGGCGCCTGAAACGATGATGCCGTGTCCCGCAAGGATCAGAGGCCGCTTGGCTTTGTGGATCAACTCCAGCGCCTGTGCGTACTCAGTTTCTTCGGGCGAAAGATCGGGACGATAACCCGGCAGCTGCGGCCGCGCAGCTTCCCAGTCAAATTCGCACGAAGACTGTTGCGCGTCCTTGGTTATGTCGACCAGCACCGGACCAGGACGCCCGGATCGAGCCACGTAAAAAGCCTCACGCAATACACGCGCCAGTTGATCGGCGTGGGTTACGAGGTAGTTGTGCTTGGTGATCGGCAGGGTGATGCCGGTAATGTCAGTTTCCTGAAACGCGTCGGAGCCGATCAGCTTGCTGCCAACCTGCCCGGTGATGCACACGATGGGAGACGAATCCAGCATCGCCGTGGCGATGCCTGTGACCATGTTGGTTGCGCCCGGTCCCGAAGTCGCGACCGCGACGCCAACGTCGCCGCCGGCGCGGGCGTAGCCATCCGCCATGTGGGTAGCGCCCTGCTCGTGCCGCACCAGGATATGGTGGATATCGCTATGCTTCAACGCGTCATAGGCCGGCAGAATTGCGCCGCCCGGATAACCGAAGACATGCTTTACGCCTTCGCGCTCCAGGCATTCCCAAAGAATTTGTGCTCCCGTTTTTGTCATGTTCCTCAATCCTTATCAATCCACGTCACGTCTGAGAACTGAGAACCAGCAACTGACGACTGGTTAGCAGGTCCGTCCTAATTCAACTTTTGCCAGCCATACTGAATCTGACGGCCAGTAAAAATCATACTCCCCACAAGTAATCTTCCTGTTCGCTCTCATGGGCTGCGTGCGCTGCATGGGCTTTTTCCTTCGCGCTTACCGCATCAGAATGCGCGGAGTGCACATCCTCCTTGCTCACCGGTGCCATCCACGTAGACGCCGTCTTGCCCGCGCTGTCTGGAATCGTACCTGTTCGGCTGGGTACATCGCGCACCAGTTCGAGCAGATGACCGTCTTCGATGGTCTTGATCTTGTCGGCCAGGGCCACAAAGCGACGGTAAACATCGTCGAGTTGCGCCCGTTCGAAGGTGAAGCCCAGCTTTTCGTAGCGTACCCGCAGGGCATTCCGGCCGGAGTGCTTGCCCAGCACCAGCGAGTTGCGCGGAGCGCCCACCGACTGAGGCGCTATGATCTCATAGGTAGACGGGTCCTTGATCATTCCATCCTGATGGATCCCGGCTTCGTGCGCGAATGCGTTCCGCCCCACAATGGCCTTGTGCGGCTGCACGTATACCCCGGTGATTTCAGACAACATCTGGCTCGATGGAAACAGATGCTCGGCCACAACCGAGGTCTCATACGGATAGTGCTCCGCCCGCACCCGCATCACCATGACCAGCTCTTCCAGTGATGTATTCCCCGCCCGCTCGCCGATGCCGTTGACCGTGCACTCCACCTGGCGCGCGCCCGCGCCGATGGCTGCCAGCGAGTTTGCCACAGATAATCCCAGGTCATCGTGGCAATGAACCGAAATGGTCACACCGTCAATGCCTCGCACCCGGCGCCGCAGGGTCTGCATTAATTCGGCGAATTCGTGGGGCACGCTGAAGCCGACCGTGTCGGGGATGTTCAGGGTAGTGGCGCCCGCCTCGATCACCGCCTCCATCACCTCGCACAGGAAGTCGATATCGGTGCGGCTGGCGTCTTCGGCGGAGAACTGCACATCCCTGCAAAACGACCGGGCCAGCTTGATGCCGTCCCGAGCCTGTTCCAGGCATTGCCGCCGTGAAATCTTCAGCTTGTGCTGCAGGTGGATATCCGAGGTAGCAAGAAAGGTGTGAATGCGGGGCCGGGCAGCGCCTTCCAGGGCCTTCCAGGCGCGCTCGATGTCGCCCGGACAACTGCGCGCCAGCGCGGCGATGATGGGACGGCGAATCTCGCGGGACAGAACGCGCACCGCTTCAAAATCGCCCTCCGATGCGATGGGGAACCCGGCCTCGATGATGTCTACACCCAGCCGATCCAACTGGTGCGCCATACGCACCTTCTCGGCCACGTTCATGCTGCAACCTGGCGACTGTTCTCCGTCGCGCAAGGTGGTGTCGAATATGGTGACGTGCTCTGCGTGAGCCAAATCTGCCTCCCCGGCCGTCGAGGGCCGCGCCCTGAACTGTCAGAAACTAAAAAAGCCATCATCCGATGCGGTGGATGATGGCCTCTTGCCGATCTTGATATCTTTAAATCATCCGCCGCTTTTTTGAGGTGCATGCACCAGGCCAGGAATGGCCACGCTAAGGGCGAGAAGGCGCACTCGCACCTCCCGGGCTGCACGGCTAGCGGCAATGATTATACGATCCATAGGGCTAAGTCTGATCTGTATATGACAGGGTATCGGCGTCGCCAAGGCCTGTCAATTCAAATTGCCGCTCTAGCTCATCACTTTTTTCGATAGATCAACGCCGCGAACGTGTTCGTCGAATATCTGCTTAAGCCGGTCACTCAGCTGTTCCGGCCTGCTGCTCTGGCTGACCACGAAGACTTCATGACAAACCGAGCATTCGGCGGAAGCGGCCAAGCCTACCTGAAGTCGGGCAATCAATTCCGGTTTTTCCAGCATGCCCTCATGCTGCCACAGATTTGCAGAGGGGATATTATCTCCGGAGGTACCGTGAGGTCGAGTGTCTTCGCGGGGCGAGTCGCCCGCCATCACATGAGGATCATTCGACCCTCTTCGCGGATGGGCTTAACATCCCCGTGTGTTCGGGGACTTGCTCGGGAAAAACCTCAATCGCTACCGCATCGTGAAGCAAATCGGCGCGGGAGGCATGGGAGTCCCAGCAGAGCGTGCTGCGCCTGCTATTCCGATCGCCGCCGCCGATGATGGCGGCATCGCAAGCTGCGATTTTCAGGCCGCGACCCGTCCTGGATGCCGTAATTAAGGAAGCGGAAAAGAAGGCATCCTGGCCACTCCGAGCCCGCCTGCTTTGGGCAAAGCGGAGATGGAACACGGAAACAAGGAAAACGGACGCGCGCGCCTGGCAGAAGTTGAAAAAGATGCCGCTGCGTCTGGTTTTCTCCTGATTCGCAGGAAAGCGGCAACCGCACTGTGATCGTGTCATCCTGAGCGTAGTAGCTGCTTCGCTTGGCGAAGCAGCTGCGCAGTCGAAGGACCCCTACCTTTCCACCGACTGATCAGCTCATAGGGGTCCTTCGACTCCACAAAACGTTTCGCAAGCGAAACCTTTTGCTCCGCTCAGGATGACAAAGGTCCGACGTCCGATTTCCCCCGCACGTCCCAAAGTAACGAGACCATCCCATGTCCTTCCGTGACCTCCTCAATAGGAGAAACAAAGAGGATACTCATCCTGTGGACGCCCTCCCCCAATCCAACGTTAGTACTCCCAATCGTCGCGCTCAACGGCTCAATTTGTCTGACGTCACTCCGGCAGTTCTTCGGTTTGAAGATGGGCATCGCACCCAGGGACAACTGGAAGTGATCTCGCTCACCGGCGGCGTTCTGTCCTTGCCCAAACCGGTGGTGCGGCAGTCGCGCGTGAAGTTGATGTTTGTGACTCCGACCGGGCCCGTGCTCGGCACCGCGGAAATGCTGAAGCCGGTTTCCTGGACCCAGCAACCCTTCCGCTTCGTGGGCCTCGAAAAAGACGACCAGCGCCGTCTTCAGGACTCGATCCAGTCATCGTTTGGACAAGTCAGCAAAGACCAGGAGTGGATCGACAAATACAGAGCTGCCCTGGATCAGCGGCGTCCACCGCGCCGGCGAATTTTCAGCTCGCGCCTGGCGGCCTTTACCCTGGCGATTCTGTCGTTGGGGAGTGCGATCTACCTTCTGGATATCTTCAACACTCTCAGCATTCATCTGCACTAGCTGGATTCGTGTGGTCGCCCGCTACCACACAGAAGCCGGATCACTGTGTAGCGAAGGATTGCACTGCGGTATTCTCGTCTTCAAAAATCTGAAACAGATTCAGCACTCCAATCAGCTTCAGCGTCTGCACCACGAATTTGGATGGCGTGACCAGCCTCACCCCGCCGCCGCGCTGCTTGGCCGAGGCCATCGCCTTCACCAGGATCCCGATGCCGCTCGAATCAATCATCGGCACTTCGGCAAAATTAATAACCAGGCGCGTGTTCCCGGCAGCCATGGCGTCGTCTATGGTCTGACGAAAGCTGTCTACTCCAGTGCCCAACCGTAAAGCGCCCCGAATCTGTACGATCTGAACATCTGAAAGTGTGCGAACGTTGATTTCCATCGCGCTCCTCAAGGACCAATCCGCAAACCCGCGAGCCGCCTTAACGTTAACAGGCAGAAAGCGATTTGTTAGATTGCCCGCTCAAGTTACGGGAGCCGCCGCGAATTTGCAAGTGCCACAGCCACGTGGACGCCGCCCCCAGCTGTCCGGGCGAGCAAGGCTCGCCGGGATTCTTTGTCGGCCAAAATCAGCGGAGCTGCGTCCGCCGCAGACGGTGTCCCACTGCCGTGTGGCCTGAAGATTTCGAAAAGGGGAGGCAGGCGCGAGCGCCGGCCTCCCCGGGAGAGAAAACTCCTTACATACCGCTGTTGCCGTCTTCCTGGGCCGGGTGCATCACACGGAAACTGCTGCCGCCGTTTGACCAGACCAGCACCAGCGCATCCTGTCCCTTGGGCACGCTGCTCAGTGCGTTCTTGACATCGGACGCATTCTGCACAGGCTTGCGATCGACTTCGACGATCACGTCGCCCGACTGCAATCCGGCATTGTCGGCCGGGCTGCCCGGCTGTACCTGCTGGATCACCGCCCCGCGCAGATCGCTGGGCGCCTGCAGTTGCTCGCGCATTTCAGGAGTGATGTCAGACAAGCCAACTCCCCAACGTGGTTTGCCGGTGCCGGCTTCAGACACTTCCTTGCCGGATTTGTCCCGGCCGCCCATTGCTTCCAGAGTGACAGGTACCGCAACGCTCTTGCCATCGCGCATGACTTGCAGTTGGACCGTCGTACCTGGATTTTTCTGTCCCACCACAACCTGCAGATCACTCGCATCGTTTACTTCCTTGCCGTCGACCTGGGTGATCACATCGCCGACCTTCAAGCCCGCTTTGGCTCCCGGCGAGTCAGACTCGACCTGGCTTACGACCGCACCCACGGCTTTGTCCATGTGGAAGAACTTCGAGTTGTCCGGAGTCACGTCGGCAATACCGATTCCCATGTAGCCGTGCGTCACCTTACCGAACTGGATCAACTTTTCCACGGTGGGGCGCACGATCTGTGTCGGAATGGCGAATCCCATCCCGGAGAACGAGCCCGACGGCGAAATCAGGAACGTATTGATCCCGATCACTTCACCGCGCGCATTCACCAGCGGACCGCCGGAGTTGCCCGGATTGATGGCTGCATCCGTCTGAATGAACTGCCCCGGCTTGCGGGCGTCGTCCGAGGACAGATTGGGACGGTTCAACGCGCTGACGATGCCGCGTGTAACCGTGAAGCGGAATCCGAACGGGTTTCCGAACGCGAGAACAGTCTGTCCCGGGTGCAGTTTCGTCGAGTCGCCCCAGGGCGCGTTGGGCAGATTTTTCCCGTCCACTTTAATGACTGCGAGGTCGGTCAGAGGATCGGTGCCGACAACCTTAGCGGGAAGAATCCGGCGATCGCTCATGGTGACACGAACGTCGGTCGCTCCTTCCACCACGTGGTTGTTGGTAACGATGTAGCCGTCGGGCGAGATGATCACGCCGCTGCCCAGCCCATGCTCAACGCGCGGCTGTTGCGGCCGGCCCTGACGTCCGAATTGCTGGCCGAACTGCTGACCAAAAAATTGCCCGAACGGACTGTCCTGCAAGCCCTCCGGCAGATCGCCTTCGGCCATATTGGCTTTTGCCCGTGACGTCACCGTGACGTTCACGATGGCAGGAGTGACGCGCGCGGCCAGCGTTTCCATGGCCTGGTCGAGCGAAAGCAGCGCACCCACATTGTTGTCATCGAGCGGCGTGGTTGTAGACGCAGCCATGGCTGCGGCCTTCGCCGGCACTGCCTTCATGAAATCGTAGGTCACGACCGAACCCACCATCGCAATCGTCAGAATCGGGATGATTAAGTTTCGACCTACTCCGTTTTCCAGTTTTGCATCCAGCTTTTCATTTACTCTCTCCTGTTGGTACAACTAATTATTTAGTTGTTGATCAGAAAAAAACTCAAATAGACTTGGCGGCGATTCCCGCCTCCATCTTGTTCTGCACCGGCCCGACCAGGGTCACGCGCCAAACGCAGAGATCCCAAACCACGGCGCCCGTGGTGTCATACTGCCGGGTCTGTACAACTTCGGTCCGCACGAGAAACAAAGCTTGAGCATCAACGCCATCGTTCGTCATCCCGGCGCGGACCAGCATCGGAGCGGTGGCTCGACGCTGCACCGCGCGCGCCGGGATGACCTCAGTTTTGTTTTTCGCCTTGAACGAGCTCTTGACTGCAGCCTTCGCAACTACAGGAATCGAATTCGAATTCCTGCGTCCGTAGAGACCTCTGCCGGTCGAACCTGAAGTTTTGCCGGAACGACGCGCGCGCCCATCTGCGACATCGGACTCGCTTCGAAATCAGCGGACGCGATCGCATTCGTCGCCCACGGGGAAGCTGCGCCGCTTTCGAACGACACCAGTCTGGTAGGCGCATGCGACAAAGCCATCAGGCAGACCAGGGAAACGCCGGCCACCAACGCCGGCGCCGGGCTCCACACTCGCGTGGCGCGCGGGCGATTCACATCCAGAATCTGGGTTACGCGCAGCGATACGTTTCGCAGCCGGTCAACTGCCGCCTGTGCCAGCGCAATTCCCCGCCGCAGAAAACTCTTCTCCGCCAGTGAAACCAGGCACTCCGCGTAGGCTCGCGGACTGGCGGTTTCTGGCCAGCACCAGGTCGTCGCACGCCATCTCGCGTTCGAGCGCAAGTTTCTTCTCAATCCACCAGACCGCGGGATGGAAGAACAGCAACGCGCCAACAATCTTCTGGATCAGATTGGTCCAGTCGTCCCGCCGCCGCAGATGCGCCAATTCGTGCAGCAGGATGGCATTCAATTCGAGGGTGGAGAGTTCCTGCATGGTCCATGAAGGAATGACGACCAGCGGTTTTGTGAAGCCGATGGCCGTCGGCACGCGCAGCTTATCCGACACGCAAAGCGTTACGTTCCGTGGCGAGTCGAATTCCGCCAGTGTCTTTTGCAAAAGAGGATCAATAGCCGCGACCTCCACTGGTACGCAGTTCTTGCGGACCCGGCTCAAATGCCAGAAGCCGACGCCGACTCTGAGCAATCCCACGAAGGCCACCAGCGCCCACGCGGCAAATACATAGAGCGCCCACGAAGCAGGCAGGCTGATCTCAGACCTCTTCGTCAACTCAGCGCCGGTTGCAGCCCACTGGCCGAACAGAGGCAGCGCCGCGATCCCTAACAACGCAGCGAACCAGACAGCGAACCGCGTACCCGAATTTCGCGGGCCGATGGCGCGCAGCAGCAACCATGCCAGCAGAGCGATGACCATGCCCTCGGCCGTGCAGTTGATGATTCGCTCGGCGGAAAGCTGGGCCAGGGATTGCACATTGAGAGCGGCGGTCATCTCTCATCCCTCGTGGCGGCGCTCGATTGCAGAAGCTGCCGCAAACGCTTCAGTTCCTTGGCTTCGAGACCCATACTTTCGGAACCCGGTTTCCGGAACCTGGTTTACCGGAACTCAGATCTTCGAGAACATTCAGGACCAGCAGTTCGTGAGAATTTTTGAAGAACCGGCTGACCAGGTGGCGGATTTCCGAGCGCGTAGCTTCTTCGCGCTCCATGATGGGCTTATAAATGTGTGCCCGGCCGTCTTTGACATGCTCCAGGTAGCCCTTGTTTTCGAGAACGCGAATGGTGGTCAGAACGGAGTTATAGGCCAGCGCCGGCTTTTCCGGAAGCGCGTCCAGAACCTGCTGGACCGTGGCGGATCCCTTCTGCCACAGCACGTCCATCAGGCGCAGTTCGGCCTCGGTCAAAGTCTCAGACTTTCTGGGCGGCACAGACCATTCTCCTCATGTCTTTATTAGACGCAACAAGGGACGCCAAGGTCAACTAATTATTTAGTTGCTAGACTGAGATGTTTTGGTTGCCCGCCACAGACCACGTGGGGACAGCCGCCCTCGGCTGTCCGGTCGAGCGAAGCTCGACAGCCTCTTGCCGGAGCCAAAGCCGCGAAGCGGCGCAAGATTAAAGCCCACGGCGTAAGCCGTAGGTAAGAAGTGGGAAACGATCAAGCCCCGAAGGGGCGGGAGAATAGTTCTCGCGCACCGCCACAGTCGCTTGAATAGCGGGCGTCCTCGCCCGCAGGAATTCTGTGCTGACGGACTGGCGCCCCTCCACAAGCAGATCTAGATCCGCTGCGCGCTAGATCCTTCGCAAGCTCAGGATGACCCCATGATGAGAAGCGAGATTCAAACTGATCCACTACCCCGAGATCCAGCCCTTTGAGCTTTCCGCCCTCCTGTGCGACAATTCTTCGCCTTATCGGAGGAACAGCAATGTACAAGCGCGTTTTGATCGTTTTGCTTTGCGTTTTTGCCTTCAGCGTCTCCGGCTTCGCCAAAAAGCCCAAGAAGAAAGTGGTCGCGCCGGGCGCTCCTGACAAAGCCTACCTGCAGAAGTTGATGGACGGCTGGAGCTCGCTCGATCCTTCCAAGTTGGCCCAGTACTACGATCAGGGCGTGTACACCTTCTTCGATATCGCGCCCCTGAAGTACGCCAGCTGGGCGGAGTACCAGGCGGGTGCAACCGAACTGCTGAAGGGCTACAAGAAACTGAAGCTGACCGTGAACGACGATCCCCAGATTCACACCGACGGCAATCTGACCTGGGCCACGGCGACCGTGAAAGAAGACGGGCTCACCACCGCCGGCAAGCACGAACTGGCTACCCTGCGCTGGACGATAATTTTCGAAAAGCAGGCCGGCAAGTGGATGATCGTGCACGAGCACACTTCAGAGCCGTTGCAGTAGAGCTGACGCTTCCGGACGGGGCTACGCCGCCGTCCGGGTTCGGCCGGTGGTGTGATTTCAAAATCCCTAGAGAGTTGTCATTCCGAAGCGCGGCCTTGTCGCGCGCTTGTGCGGCAGCGCAGATCCTTCCGATAAAGCTTCGGAATGACAAGGTTTGAGTTGGTTGCGCAAACTGCACGGCTATCTGCTCTCGATTCTCCCTCCAGGTTTCAGACCTCTGCTAACATGTTGCTCCCATGCCCGATGCTCCATCGATTCTTGGGCAGACAGTCTCCCACTATCGAATCCTCGACAAGCTGGGCGGCGGCGGGATGGGTGTCGTCTACCGCGCCGAAGACACCTCGCTCGGCCGCTTCGTCGCGCTGAAGTTCCTGCCCGACGATATCGCGCACGACCCGCAATCCCTCGAACGTTTTCGCCGCGAAGCCCGCGCCGCTTCCGCTTTGAACCATCCCAACATCTGCACCATTTACGAAATTGGGGAGCACGGCGGCCTGCGCTTCATCGTGATGGAGTTTCTCGAAGGCAAGACTCTGCGGGAAGCGATACTCGGCCGCCCGCTCGAAACCGACCGTCTGGTTGACCTGGGTATCGAGATCGCCGACGCGCTCGATGCCGCTCATGCCAAAGGCATCGTGCATCGCGACATCAAGCCGGCGAATCTTTTCGTGACCGATCGCGGTCACGCCAAGATTCTCGATTTCGGACTGGCCAAGATCAACGCGCCTGTCGGATCGAAGTCCAGCGAAACTCCGACCATGACGGAAGAGCATCTCACCAGCCCCGGCAGCGCGCTTGGGCACGGTCGCTTACATGTCGCCCGAACAGGCCTTGGGCAAAGACCTCGACGCCCGCACCGATCTGTTCTCCTTCGGCGCGGTCCTTTACGAGATGGCCACCGGGACGCTTCCCTTCAAAGGCGACACCTCGGCGGCGCTGTTTAATTCGATTCTGAACAAAGAGCCGTCTTCGCCGCTTCGCTCGAATCCCGAGCTGCCCGCGGAAGTGGAGCGCATTATCAGCAAAGCCCTCGACAAGGACCGCGACGTCCGCTACCAGAGTGCGGCCGACCTGCGCGCGGACCTGACCCGCCTCAAGCGCGACACCACTTCCGGCAAAGTAAGCGCCGCCAGGGCGTCCGTGGTTGAACCCACAACGAAGCGTCGTTGGCCCTGGGCAGTGGGAGGTCTGGCGGCCTTGCTCGCGATTGCGGCTTTGGCCTGGTGGCTTACGCTCGCCGCTGCCGCCTCCGAGACTCATCGGAGTTTCCCAGATTACAAGTGACGGCCTGGCTAAGAACGCAACCATTCTGACCGATGGCGCGCGAATTTATTTTGGCGAAATCTCGGCTGAGCGCTTTGTTCTTTCTCAGGTCTCAACTACTGGCGGCGAAGTGGCAGCCGTCTCCACTCCTCTGCTCAACGTCAATCCGATAGATATCTCCCCCGACCACTCGCAGCTGCTGGTCGGATCTTTTGTCGGGACCGAGCCGGAAGCTCCGTTCTGGATGGTTCCCCTACCGGCTGGGTCCCCCCGTCGTCTGGCTGACATAACCGCCCACGACGGCACGTTTTCACCTGACGGACGGCATGTGCTCTTTGCCAACGGAGCCTCTCTCTTTCTCGCCAAATCAGATGGCAGTGAACCTCGCAAGCTGCTGACTAGGGCAAGTTTCCTGTTTTATCCCCGATTTTCGCCGGACGGCGCACGCATTCGATTTTCCGAACTCGACCTGCAGCAGAATACGAGCACTCTCTGGGAGGCCAAGGCCGATGGCACCGGACTTCACGCGTTGCTTCCCGGCTGGCCTAATCAGGGCGCGGAGTCTAACGGACAGTGGACTCCCGATGGCGCTTACTACCTCTTCACCCACGCGGAAGGCACCGCCACGAATATCTGGGCCTTGCCTGAACGGCACAGCTTCTTGCATAAGAGTTCGTCGATCCCGGTGCAGCTCACTACCGGCCCTCTCGCCTATGATCACGCTTTACCCAGTCAGGACGGGCGCAAGATATTTGTCACCGGTCTTCAGGCGCGTGGTGAACTGGTACGTTACGACCCCCGCACCCAGCAGTTTTTGCCGTTCCTTTCCGGAATTTCCGTAGACCATGTCGACTTCTCCCCGGATGGCCAATGGGTCACTTACGTGACTGTCCCCGAGGGAATGCTCTGGCGCAGTCGCGTTGATGGCAGCGAGCGTCTTCAGCTTAGCAATGCCCCTCTGCTCGCCATCCTTCCACGCTGGTCTCCGGATGGGAAACAGATTCTTTTCTCCGCTGGGCAATATGGAAAGCCCTGGAAGATTTTTCTGGTGTCGGCACAAGGTGGAGCGGCCCAGGAATTGACTTTCGGAAAACCTGAGCGAGATGGACGCTACCTGGTCGCCCGACGGCAAGCGTATCGCTTTTGGACGTCTGGCCTACGCGGACAACAAAGATATCGAAGTTCTGGATTTGCAGACGCACCAGGTTTCCGTCTTGCCCGGGTCCCAGAACGTCTTCAGTCCGCGCTGGTCACCCGATGGTCGTTTTCTGGTGGCGGTCGCCAGCGACTCGCGAAAGCTGTCGCTTTTCGATTTCCAGACGCAAAAGTGGACCGACTGGGTGACCCAGACCACGGCTCTTGGATTTCCCTGCTGGTCGCGGGACGGCAAATATCTTTACTTTGACAGCACTTATTCGAATAACCAGGCCTACGTTCGGATCAAGCTCGGAGGGACCAAGCCCGAATCCGTAGTTAGCTTGAAAGACCTCCGCCGCTACTTTGGCTCGGTCGGACTCTGGAGCGGCCTCACTCCGGATGGCACGCCGATCTTTGTGCGCGACATCAGCACCCAGGAAATCTACGCCCTCGACGTACAGCTTCCCCTAGCGCCTGTCATCCTGAGCGCAGTCTTTTGTCCTGCGAATCGCGGTGAAAGCAAGCGAAGATGGTATTGCGCTCTGGAGCATACAAAATGCCAAGGTCCAGAAAGTTGGCGTTCCCGGCCCTGTTTCATCTCGGTGTTAAGATGTGCTCCCATGCCCGATGTCCGCTCGATTCTTGGGCAAACAGTCTCCCACTATCGAATTCTCGACAAGCTGGGCGGCGGCGGGATGGGTGTTGTCTACCAAGCCGAAGACACCTCCCTCGGCCGCTTCGTCGCGCTGAAGTTCCTGCCCGACGACATCGCGCACGACCCGCAATCTCTCGAGCGTTTTCGCCGTGAAGCCCGCGCCGCTTCCGCTTTGAACCATCCCAACATCTGCACCATTTACGAAATTGGGGAACACGACGGCCTGCGCTTCATCGTGATGGAGTATCTGGAAGGCAAGACTCTGCGGGAAGCGATACTGGGCCGCCCGCTCGAAACTGACCGTCTGGTTGACCTGGGCATCGAGATCGCCGACGCGCTCGATGCCGCTCACGCCAAGGGCATCGTTCATCGTGACATCAAGCCTGCGAACTTGTTCGTGACCGATCGCGGCCACGCGAAAATTCTCGACTTCGGTCTAGCCAAGATCAGCGCGCCCGCCGGCTCGAAGTCCGGCGAAGCCCAGACGATGACCGAAGAGCATCTAACCAGTCCCGGCAGCGCGCTGGGCACGGTGGCTTACATGTCGCCCGAACAGGCTTTGGGGAAGGACCTCGACGCCCGCACCGATCTGTTCTCCTTCGGCGCCGTGCTTTACGAGATGGCGACCGGAACGCTTCCCTTTCGAGGCGACACCTCGGCTGCCCTCTTTAATTCGATCCTGAACAAAGAACCGGCGCCGGCGCTTCGCGTGAATCCCGATCTGCCAGCGGAACTGGAGCGCATCACCCGTAAAGGCTCTGGAAAAGGATCGCGACGTTCGCTACCAGAGCGCGGCCGAACTTCGCGCCGACCTCAAACGGCTCAAGCGGGACACCACTTCCGGGAAGATAGAAGCCGCTCCTGCATCGGCAGTCGCGAGTACAGGGAAGTCTCGTTGGCCGTGGGTGGCGGCCCTGCTGGCAATCATCCTAGCGGCCGCGCTCTGGTGGCTTCTCTCGCCAACCCAACCGCCCAAGGTTACCGGCATCACTCAAATCACGCACGATGGAATCGACAAGTTTGGCCCGCTGACTGATGGCGTCCGGATCTACTTCGGGGGAGCCGCCGACGCCCATTTACAGATCTTCCAGGTCTCCGTTAACGGGGGGGACGTAGCTCCGATCGCAACCCCATTCACGAGTGTTTACCCGTCGGACATTTCTCCCGATCATTCCGCACTGCTGATTGCCAACTCCCTATCGGAGGGTGTCAATGGATTTTCGATCTTGCCTCTGCCGGCAGGATCTCCCCGACAGCTGCCCTTCACGGCTCAAGATGCGACGTGGTCGCCCGACGGTCAAACAGCTCGGTCGTCGGCAAGGGTTCTGACCTGTATCTGGCCAAATCCGACGGTACGAACTTCCACAAGCTTGCTGTCCCTCCAGGGTACCGTGGCCAACGCAAGGTTTTCGCCTGACGGAACCCGCATCCGATTCACACTCGCAGACGCGATCAACTCCACTTCTTCTTTGTGGGAGGTAGGCACCGACGGTACAGGATTGCGACCCCTGCTTCCGGGCTGGAACAATCCTCCCCAGGAGTGTTGTGGCAAGTGGACACACGACGGGGCCTACTACATTTTTCAGAGCAACAACACCGCCGGAACCAACATTTGGGCCATACCTGATCGGACTCGTCTTTTCGGCCGGAATACTCGTCCGCCAGTTCAACTTACTACCGGTCCTATCAACTACGGCAGCGCTGAGGTTAGTAACGATGGCCGCAAGTTGTTCGTCGTCGGTACACAGCCCCGCGCCGAACTGGTTCGTTACGACGCTCGGTCCAAACTATTTGCGCCGTTTCTTGGCGGGATCTCCGCCGGTGATCTGGAATTCAGCCGCGACGGTCAATGGGTCGCATATATTACTTATCCAGACGGTGTCCTTTGGCGCAGCCGAGCGGACGGCAGCGAGCGCCAGCAACTGTCGTATCCGCCGCAATTCGCTGCGCTTCCCCGCTGGTCGCCGGACGGGAAGCAGATTGCTTACATGGTCAGTCAGCCCGGCACGCCCTGGAAGATTCTTGTTGTCTCCGCTCAGGGGGGCCCTGCTCAGGAACTCCTGCAAGAGAAGTTCAACGAACTCGACCCCTCATGGTCTCCCGACGGCAATCGTCTGATTTTCGGGCGCCTAAGCGCGCCTTCAGGTTCCGAGCCTCAGGCCATCTTCATGGTTGACATGAATACCCGCCAGGTTTCAACCGTACCCGGCTCCGAAGGCCTGTTCAGCCCGCGTTGGTCGCCGGATGGCCGCTTTCTCGCCGCAGTTGTCGGCGCCGACCAGACGAAACTCATGATCTTCGATTTTCAGACCCAGCACTGGTCGGAGTGGACAAAAACTCCGGCGGTGACCGGTTTCCTTTCCTGGTCGCAGGATGGGAAATACCTTTATTTCGATACCCTGTTTACCGACAAGCCTGTTTTCGGCCGACTCAAGGTTGGCCAGGCTCAGTTTGAGCCCATCGTTGACTTGAAGGGCATCAATCGCTTCTTTGGGCCGTTTGGCTTGTGGAGTGGCATCGCTCCAGATGGGTCCCCAATCCTCGATCGTGACATCAGCACTCACGAGATTTACGCCCTCGACGTGCAGTTCCCCTAGCTTGGCACTCGCACGCGAGCGACGTAAGCTTACGTCAGTAAGCTTTAACGAAGAAATACACCGTCATACCCGTTCCCACGAGAATCACAAAAGTTCGTATCCAAGCCTGCGGCAGCTTCTGCGCATAGTGCGCCCCGAAGTATCCGCCCACCAGCGCACCCACGATCATGACGATGGCCTGCGGCCAGTAAATCGCCCCCTTCACCACGAATACCAGCGCAGCAACGCCATTGATGGCGACTCCCAGAATGCTCTTCAACGCGTTCATGGCATGAATGTCCGTCATGCCGACGGCGGCAAACATGGCCAGGTTGACGATGCCGAGGCCGCCGCCGAAATAACCGCCATACACAGAGACTACGAGTTCAAAAATAGACGCGCCCACGATGGCCGCAGTGGTCGCCTCATGTCCGACACTGGAAGCGCGGCGGCCCGCTAGCTTCTGGCCGAAGACGAAGAGCAGCGTCGCTGCCAGCATCAGCCAGGGCAGCACTCGCAGGAAAGTGTGGGCCGGGGTCCGCAGCAGAAGAACTGCGCCGGCGATTCCTCCGGCCAAGCCGGCGAGCAGCAACGGCAGCAGGACCCGCGTGGGCACATCCAAGCGGTTGCGATACGCGCCGCCGCTCGCGGCCGCGCCCGTCCACAGAGCCAGCGTGTTGGTGGCATTCGCGGGAATCGGCGGCACGCCGGTAAACAGCAGGGCGGGAAAAGCGACAAAGCTGCCTCCACCCGCGACTGCGTTCAAAGCTCCGCCGACAATGCTGGCCAGAAACAGGAAGATGGCGTGTTCGAGCGTCAAGGCTAAAGGTGTATCACAAGGAGTGATTTACCACGAACCACGTCCGGTTGGTGTGGTCGCGGGCGACTCGCCCGCGGCTTTTGACTTAAACCGAGCCTCGCGGGCCAGTCCCCGCGACCACACAATCCCTTCCTCTTGCTACCGTTTTCGCTGTGACTCTCGTCTGATGCAAGGCGATCCGCGGAGTAACGTCAATGCAGATCTATCGGCTGGCCCTCGTCGTCCTGATCCTGACCTGCCTGGCCAACGCCCGGCAGAACACCGCCTGCAGCACAACCCAAGCCCTGCTCGGAACCCGAGCAGAAACAGCTCGATTTCTGGGTGGGCGAATGGGACCTCACGTGGCCGGGAAATACTCAGGGTCAGACCGATCATGGCACGAACAGCGTCCAACGAATTCTCGACGGCTGCATCGTCCAGGAAAATTTCTCCGGCGCCGATGCCATGCACCTGCGCGGCCAGAGCGTCTCGATCTTCGACGTGCGTGCCGGCAAATGGAAACAGACCTGGGTGGACAACGAAGGCGGCTATCTGGATTTTGTTGGAGAATTCAAAGACGGACAGATGATTCTGGCCCGCGAGGCCACCCGTCCCGACGGCACCAGAAGCCTGCAACGGATGGTATTCAAGAACATCACCCACGACCAGTTCGACTGGAGCTGGGAAGGATCGAAAGACGGTGGCAAGACCTGGACAGTCGTCTGGCCGATTCACTACAAAAGGCGGTGAACCGGACGTCGGACGTCAGACCTCGGGCTTCGGACGTCAGACCTCAGCTTTCAGATCCAAAGGACCCAAGCCGAGGTCTGAAGTCCGAGGTCCGCTCTAAGTTCCGTAGCTGGCTGCGGCCGCCGCGCCTTCGCGTGACGAAACGCGATCGCGAATGTCGCGGGCCTTGCTGGCGATGTTGCTGCGCGTCTCTTCTCCGCTGGCCGGAGCCAGCAGCAGGCCGACGCCGATGCCGATACCCAGTCCCAGCAGAGCCGCCGCGGCCGTGCCCAGCAGATGGCTGTCTTCGCCACGGATCACATCGCTGGCTCGGCTGACCCGGTCGGCCGCCGTCTCATAGGTGTCCTGCGCTCTTCGAGCGTAGATCGTCCACCGTTCCGCCCATACGATTGCGCCAGGAATCCAACAGGTAGACACCCGTCCCCAGCAAAATATTCAGAAGAACCTTATCCTTGCGCGTTCCCATTGCTTTCCCTCTTCATAGAAATAAAGTTGCTGCTATCAAGATGCCAGAGTTGAGGTCCCGGTTGGCAGCCTTTTTTTGCACAGGGTCCCGCCGGCCGGGAGCCCTGGCACTTTTTTGGGAATGGGGAAGGCGGACTGTTGTATAGTTCCGATTACTTACTTTTGCTTTCGTTCGGGATGGTGAACGGAGAAGTCAGAAACTCAAAGCAAGACGGGATGGGCGAGATGGTATCGAACAAGACCGAGGTGGTTGCTGACATTTCTTCTCTGCGCTGGTGGGATCAGTGCCCAGACTGCCGGCCCTGCGGCGAACGCCGCGTCATCCCAGATCGGCTACAAGTCGGCGTCGGATGCCGAGCAGAAGAAGACGCTTCTGCTGCGCGACTTCCATCCCGTCTCGATGCTTCACGTCCCCGCGCACCCGGTGCCCCAGGGCCAAGTTTTACGTCATTGACGTCCACAATCACACCAACGATGCTCTCGGCATTGACGACCACATGCCACCCCAGCGCGTGATCGAGATCATGGACCAGACCAACGTGAAGACCGTCGTGATACTCACGGGGATGTGGGGCGAGAAAGCTGCAGCACGTGATGGACGAGATGGTGAAGCCTTATCCCGGCCGCTTCATCGTCTTCACCATGATGGACTGGAGCAAGATCGACGATCCTGATTTCGGCCAGGAGATGGTGCGCCAACTCGACGACGCCGTCGCCCGCGGGGCCCGCGGACTGAAGCTGCTGAAAGATTGGGGTCTCGGCGTGTCGCGACAAGACCGGCAAGCTGGTTGCAGTTGACGATCCGCGGATGGACCCGGTGTGGCACGAATGCGGCCGCCTCGGTATTCCAGTTTCGATCCACACCGGCGATCCGGAAGCTTTCTTTCATCCCACCGATGCCACCAACGAACGCTATGAAGAGTTGACCGAGCATCCCGACTGGAGTTTTTACGGTCCGCAATATCCCCAGCTGGAAGAGTTGCTGGAAGCGCGCAATCGTGTCTTTGCCCGCCACCCCGAGACGCGTTTCGTTTCGCTTCACATGGGCTGGCCGGAAAATCTGGGCTGGGTTTCGCGCATGCTCGACGAGCATCCCAACGTGATGGTGGAGTTCGGAGCGCGGGAGGCTGAACTGGGCCGGCAACCGCGCCAGACTCGCGAATTCTTCTTGAAGTATCAGGACCGCATCATGTTCGGCACCGACAACTGGATGGATGAGGCGATGTACCGCAATCACTTCCGCTGGCTCGAAACCGCGGACGAGTCCTTCGATTACTGGGGATATCCGGCGCAAGGACGCTGGGAGATTTACGGTCTCGATCTGCCCGATCCGGTCCTGGAAAAGATCTATCACCTGAACGCAGAGAAGATGTTCAGCCAGTTCAAGGGCGTGCCCAAGGGAGGAAGCACAATGAAAGCCGAGCGCATCAGAAATTCGTTCTCGCGATTTCGAAGAAGATGGCAGCGTCCTGGGACTCGGCAGTCTGTTCCTCCTGAGCGCGAGCTGCAGCCGTCCCCCCGCGAAAACCGAAACTCCGGCGCCCGAACCGTCGCACATCAAAGTAGAAGTGAAGCCGGGCGGGCCCATCGTCCTGACCACGAGTTCAGCCGAGTTCCAGATACTGCCTTCGGGATACATACAGGCCGCGCTTGCTCAAGGGCGATCAGCGGCTCACCCTGGACGAACCGGGCGACAGCGGCAGCGATCTTCTGCTGCAGAACGGCAAACCGGTTCAGTTCACGCTGGACCTGGGCGCGGCCAAGGTTCAGGACAGCACGGGCAAGCTGGGCCGGGGCAAGACGAGTGGAAATTCCGGCACGCCTTCCGATCCGGCTTCGAACATCCAGCGCACGGTTCTGGTCGAGGTCTACGACGATTTCCCCAATCTGCTGCTCTCGAGCGCGGAATACAAAAACTTCGGAACCCAGGATATTCATATCGATCGCGTCCTCGAGCAGCAACACAAATTCAGTGCCAGCCTGGCGGAAAAGAAAGCACAGCCTTATGACATGTGGAGTTTCCACGGCGC
This sequence comes from Terriglobia bacterium, assembly GCA_963816865.1. GTDB lineage: Bacteria > Acidobacteriota > Terriglobia > Terriglobales > Acidobacteriaceae > JAIQFF01. Next base: position 26,183 of record CAWFMU010000002.1, on the reverse strand, counting down.
CAGCTACGACTGGGGTAAAGACGACGTCATCAAGCTGGGCCGCAACTTTGCACAGCCTAACGTGATGGGTGCGACTGTCAAAGGCGGCTACGGCGGCGGCATCCCGGTGGTGGCGTTCTGGACCGGCACGGTCGGCGAAGCCGTCGGCCACGTGGAAACCCTACCGCTGACGCTGTCCCTGCCGGTCAAAGTGGACGCGGATGGCGTCAAAGCCGGCGTGGACATTGCCGCCGACGCCACGCTCAAGCCCGGAGAAACTTATTCCACTCCACGCAGCTTTGTTTCCGTCTACGCCGGCGATTTCTACGAGCCGCTGCACCTGTGGTCGAGCGTGCTGCAGAAAGAAGGATGGGAAATTCCCAAGCCCTCCGGCGAAGCCTACAACGTGAGCTGGTGCGGATGGGGTTATGAATTCAACGTGACTCCGGCGCAGATGCTGGGCACGGTCCCGAAGCTGAAAGAATTCGGCATCAAGTGGGCGACGCTCGACGATCGCTGGTTCAACACCTACGGCGACTGGGAGCCGCGCGCCGATACCTTCCCCGGCGACTCCATCAAAGAAGATGACGGATGACTTCCACAAACAGGGAATTCTGGTGCAGCTCTGGTGGCTGCCCCTGGGCGTGGAAGACGGCCAAGTGGATACGAGTCGCACAAGTACATCGTGTCCAAGGTCGTGCAGGAGCATCCGGAGTGGCTGCTTCTCAACAAAGACGGAAACCGGCCGCATCACCCGCGACCTGGCGACGCTGTGTCCAGCCGTGCCCGAGGTGCAGGCGTACTTCAAGAAGTTGACGGAGAAATTTATCGGCGAGTGGGGCTTTGACGGTTCGAAGCTCGACAATATTTACAGCGTGCCCATGTGCTACAACCCGGCGCACCATCACAAGTCGCCGCAGGATTCGGTCAACGCCATGGCCGATGTCTACAAGACAATTTTCCAAACCAGCCGCGCCCTCAAGCCCGAGAGCGTGACCCAGAGCTGCCCCTGCGGCACGCCGCCCTCGCTGGCCTGGCTGCCGTTCATCGACCAGGCCGTGACCGCCGACCCGGTGGGCGCGGTGCAGGTGCGGCGCCGCATCAAGATGTACAAAGCGCTGCTGGGGCCGGAGTCCGCTGTCTACGGCGATCACGTCGAACTCTCCACCATGGATCGCATCGGCAACAACTGGCGCGAGCACGGCGAAGATTTCGCTTCCACCATCGGCGCAGGTGGCGTCGTGGGCACGAAATTCGTCTGGCCCGATCCCGGCCCAAAGTTCAAGGCCGTGGCCCTGACCCAGGAAAAAGAAGAGCACTGGAAGAAGTGGATTGATATCTACAACCAGAAGATGTTGTCGAAGGGCAGCTTCCGCAATCTCTATGTCTACGGATACGACGCGCCGGAAGCCTATGCCATCGAAAAAGACGGCAAGATGTACTACGCCTTCTTCGCTCCCTCAACGGCATCGTGGAAAGGCGAGATCGAACTGCGCGGCCTCGCGCCCGGCAGCTATCACGTACGCGACTATGCCGAAGGCAAAGACCTGGGGACGGTAGACGTCACGGCAGACGCAGCCCCCAAGCTCAAAACAGAATTCAAAGATCATCTGCTGCTGGAAGTGGGGAAGTAGCGTTTTGTAGCGCCGCCGTGCCCGCGGGCGCTTGTCTTCGCAAAATAATCGGATCGAGTAAAGCCATATATGCCACGCTTTGACGTGACCATCGCCGGAGAACTGAATCTCGACCTCATCCTCTATGGTCTGCCTGACGAACTTCCGCCCGAGCGGGAACTGCTCGCTGACCGCATGATGCTCACGCTCGGCAGTTCTTCCGCCATCGTGGCCCACAATCTCGCGGCGCTGGGGAGCCGCGTCGGCTTTCAGTCGCTGATTGGCGAGGACTCGCTGGGACAGATTGCACTCGACCGCCTGGCCGAAGGCGGCGTGGACATCTCACGCGTGCGGCAGGCGCAGGAGCCGACTACGACCGGGCTGACCGTCATTTTGCAGCGCACCGGTTGGCGTAACATGCTGACTTACGCCGGGACCATTGCCGAACTTTCGTTGAAAGATCTCGACTTCGACTACCTCGCAGACTCCCGTCATTTTCATCTGTCGTCCCTCTATCTGCAGCAGGGCTTGCGGCCCGATGTGGGCGAATTGTTTCGCCGGCTCAAGGCGGCCGGGTTGACTATTTCGCTCGATACCAATGATGATCCGCAGGATCTTTGGGGCGGAGGATTGAAAGATTTGTTGAAGTATGTTGATGTGCTGCTTCCCAACGCGCGTGAGGCCACGAGGATCACGGGGACGGATGATCCGGAACTTGCGATCCGGCAGCTCGCGGAGATGGTTCCGTTGGTGGTGGTGAAACTCGGCCACGAGGGCGCCCTGGCGCAGCGTGGGAAAGAGCGCTTTATAAGCCCTTCACTGCATGTCGAGGCGGTTGATGCGGTTGGCGCCGGGGACAGTTTCGACGCCGGTTTCCTGAATGAATATCTACGCGGTTCTGATCTGCAAACTTGCCTGGCCAGCGGCAACCGTGCAGGAGCGCTTTCCGTGACGCGGCCGGGAGGAACGGAAGCTTTTCGCGACAAGGATTATCGCGAGAGGTTCTTGCGCGAGCACGAGGCGACTTTGGCAAAGTAGCGCCGGCATCTTGCCGGGTATCGCTTAGGGCGTCTCGCCCTCGCACGGCCGGGACGTTCTGATCGCGCCAGAGTGGTGGACCCGGAGAGACTTGAACTCCCAACCCCTGCGTTCGAAGCGCAGTGCTCTATCCAGTTGAGCTACGGGTCCTTTTCGCCAGACTGCTACCGCCAACATTGTAATGTAGGCGCGAGCGCCCCGCTCGTGCGGGCAGCTTAACCGATCCTGCGGGGGCGGATCTCCACGGTTCGTGATAACCCCAGCACGAGCGGGACGCTCGCGCCCACATTGCGGTGAAGATAAACTGATCGTTCATCGAGGTGACACGATGTCCGAAACTCGACTACCAGAGCCATGGCTGCGAGGCACCCTGCGAGAAGTTCCCCCACTGCCGCGCGCCGTCGTGCACGCACTTGAACTTGCCGGAGAAGACTTACGACGCTGGTGCGGCAGTTTAAGCGACCAACAAGTCAATGCACGCCCGGGCGGACTGCCTCCAGTTGCCTTTCATTTGCGTCACATAGCGAGAAGTCTCGACCGCCTCCTCACTTACGCCGAGGGTCGGGAACTGAGTGAACCACAACTCGCTGCGCTGAAATCCGAAATGAATCCGGGAGCGACACGGGACGCTCTCTTCTCGGAGCTGAATTCCGCCTTGGCGAACAGTATGAATCGTGTTCGGTCATTCGAGATAAGCGCATTCGAACAGATCAGGAGTGTGGGACGAACGCAGTTGCCCACGACGGTGGCAGGATTGGTCGTACACGTCGCCGATCATACTCAGCGGCATGTGGGCCAGGCCATCACCACCGCGAAAATTGTTCTGGCTACGCCTGTCTGACGATTTGCGTACGGTTGAAGATGCCGGTCTTTCGGGCCGACAGCCATCGTCTGTAAATGATATCCTTCACGACCATGGCTGTGACCATGCAGGACATCGCCCGCGACGTGGGCGTTTCGGTTGTTACCGTCTCCAAGGTACTGCGCAACACAGGCGAGATCAGTGTCGCGACCCGCAAGCGAGTATTGCGGCGGGCGAAAGCGTTGAACTACCAGACCAACTGGGTTGCCCGCAGCCTGGTCACACGGCGCACCTTCACCATCGGACTGCTGTTGCCAGATTTTACCCACCCCTTTTTTGCGGAGATTGCCAAAGCCGTTGCTGAGACAGTGCGGCCGCATGGCTATCATGTCGTGATTTCATATTTCGACGAAGATCCCGAATTAGAGATAAACGAAGCCGAATCCCTTCTGGCCCGGCAAGTTGACGGCCTCATAGTGGCATCGGTCCAGCCCGGAGCCAAGACCTTCGTCTGCCTGCAAAGAAAAAAAGTGCCGTTCGTCCTTATTGACCGCCCGATCGCAGGAGTGCAGGCCAGCTTCGTGGGCGCCGACAACCAGGCCATCGGCCAGTTGGCCACGGCCCACCTCATCGAGCGGGGCTGCCGTCGCATTGCGCATTTGCGGGGGCCGGGAATCAGTATCGCGACCCGGCGCATGCAGGGCTACCGCAGCGCGTTGGCCAAGGGTCGGCTGCGGTTCTTTCCCGGATACGTGGTGGACGCCGGCTATCAGGACGAGACTGGCCACGAAGCCATGCGGAAGCTGCTGCGCAAAGAACCCGCACCCGATGGCGTCTTTTGCTACAACGATCCAGTAGCGATCGGTGCCATGCGCGCCATTTCCGAGGCCGGGCTCAGAGTGCCCGAGGATATTGCGGTCGTGGGAGCGGGCAACGTCCACTATTCGGATTTTCTGGCCGTTCCCCTGACAACTGTCGACCAGGGAACTTCCGAGATGGGCAAACGTGCCGCCAACCTCTTACTCGAGAGTATCGCCTCCAAGCGCGCTCTGCGACCCCGCAAAGTGCTGATTGTCCCCAAACTGGTGATGCGGCAATCGACCAGGCGTTCTAATTCAGGCCCCGGGGTGGATCCTGCTGCTTCGAATGGGCGAAGAAAGTTAAAGAGGACATAAAACCCATGCCGGCAAGAGTCAGAATCCTGATCGCGATGCTGAGCTTTCTGCTCGCTCCATCGCTGCTGGCCGCCCAGGAAAAGCCGCTGGCTCCCACTCCGCCCATGGGCTGGAACAGCTGGAACAAGTTCGGATGCCATGTGAGCGAAGACCTGATCCGGCAAATGGCCGACGCCATGGTCAAGTCCGGCATGAAAGACGCCGGGTATCAATACATCGTGATTGACGACTGCTGGCAAGTAGAACGCGATTCGAGCGGCAACATCGTGCCCGATGCTAAAAACTTTCCCTCAGGAATCAAGGCGCTGGCGGACTACGTTCACTCCCGTGGCCTCAAGTTTGGAATTTATTCCGATGCCGGCACAATGACCTGCGCCAAGCGCCCCGGCAGCCTGGGCCATGAATATCAGGACGCCCTGAAATACGCCTCATGGGATGTCGACTACCTCAAGTACGACTGGTGCCATACCTCGACCCAGGACGCCCGGGCCGCATATGCCCTCATCCGCAATGCGCTGAACGCCACGGGCCGTCCCATCGTATTGAGCATTTGCGAGTGGGGCACGGCCAAGCCCTGGCTCTGGGGCAAGGCCGTCGGAGGAAATCTTTGGCGCACCACGGGTGATATTTCCGACAAGTGGGAGACCAAAGAGAAAGACTCACTCGGCATGTTGAATATTCTCGACCTGCAAAATGGAATCGAGAGTTACGCCGGGCCGGGACACTGGAACGATCCCGACATGCTCGAGGTAGGCAACGGAGGCATGACCACGGAAGAATATCGGGCCCACTTTGCCTTGTGGTCCATCCTCGCTGCTCCTCTGATTGCGGGCAACGATCTACGCGACATGAAGCCCGAGATCCACGACATCCTCACCAACAAGGAAGTGATCGCGGTGAACCAGGATCCCCTCGGAAGCGAGGGTCGCCGCGTCGTCAAAGACGGTGACCTGGAGGTCTGGGCCAGGCAGATGCAGGATGGAAGCCGCGCCGTCGTCCTGCTCAATCGCGCTGTCATCGAAAAGGAAATTAGTTTCTCCTGGGAAAATCTTGGTTACCCCAGCCACCTCAACGCCAAAGTTCGCGACCTCTGGCAGGCCAAAGACCTTGGCCAATTCAAAGAAAAATTCTCAACTACAGTCGCGCCCCATTCCGCCGTGATGGTCAGAGTCGCGCCTTGACTGAGATCCGAGAACTGAAATCTGACAACTGATTTTCGCTACAGTACCTTCCCGATTCCACTACAGCTTCTCCCCGATATATCCCTCAGGCCCGCAGAGCTACTTTGAACTAGACGTCTAATCATGTACTGGGAGGAATCATCATGGATAAGGACAGAGTGGAAGGCAAAGTAAAGGACATCGCGGGCCGCGTCGAGCGCCAGGTCGGCGAGTGGACCGACGACAAGGAAGCCCAGGTAAAGGGCGCTGCCAAGCAGGTCGAAGGAAAAGTGCAGAACGCCTGGGGCAAAGCTAAAGACGCAGTGAAGAAGCCCAGCACCAATCAGGCCGAGCAGGATCAAGCCGACAAGGACGAAGCGGAACGGCGCGATCGGGCAGCCAACGAGTAGGCGAAAGGACTGCGTTGAAGACTAGTGGCTCGGCGGCGGCGCTGGCAAAGCGTGAATCAGCGCCGCGCTGAGCTGATCGGGCAGGAATCCGAATGGGCCGGGCGCGCTCTTGTAAGCGATCCGGCCTTGAGCGTCAATCAGATAAATACGATCGGGCCATCCCGTATAGGCCCGCTCGGTTGAGTTGCCAAACTCATCGAGCACGCTGGGAAATTTTATGCCCAGCTTGCGTACACAAGCCCCCGCAATAAACGCGCGTTCATCTTCATTTTTAGGGCTGGCGAAGACGACCTGGTCTTTGACGTTACTCTGCATCTGCCAGACGTCACTGGGATGCGCTTCCGTGATGTACACCACAAGAAATCCCACACGATCGTGATACTGCTCGTAGAGTTTGTTGAGGGCAGGAACCTCCCGCCGGAATGGCGGTCAGGTATAGCTTCCGAAAACCAGCACCACGGGTTGCTGTTTGTTCAAAGCAGAAAGCTGCACGCGCTCAGTCTTGTCCAGCTTGAGCAGGGAAAAATCCGGCGCCGCATCTCCCACCTGCAGGTTTCCCGCGCGGGCGCGCAGCCAAAACGTCTCGAACGGAAATAAAAGAAAGGGAACCGGCCCCGGCATTTTCGCCATGACGCGCCCGAAGGTTTCGGGAGGCTGGTTCATGGCCCACCAGATGAAGCTTCCAAAAGCCACGTAGGCGACGGCCAGCACGATGGCGGCGATCCCCAGCCGCTTGCGGGTGGTCGGGCTCGGAGTAAGGCGAGTCTTTAAGTTGTCCCAGCGCATTGGCAACGAAAACTTTACGAGTCAGTCACGACAGCGGCAATAATAAAAAAATACTAGCATCTATCGCCGACCGGCCGCGAATTCAAGATGGCTTTGCGTTATTAATGAATGGCATGGTGAAGTATGTTCTGTGCGCTATCATCATCGCGTGAAAAATCTACTGGCCTTCGCTGCGGCCCTTGTCTTATCCGCCGCCATCAATCCGGCCCATGCTCAGCAAGCTGCGCCCGCAGCCACTCTTCAGCCGGCAGAACACGTCAACGGCTATCAACCGGTATGGTGGAAAGAAGCGGTCGTCTACCAGATTTATCCGCGCAGCTTTCAGGACTCGAATGGCGACGGCATCGGCGACCTGAACGGCATCACCCAGCAGCCTGGATTACCTGCAGAAGCTAGGTATCAACGTGATCTGGCTTTCGCCGCATTATGACTCACCGAACGCCGACAACGGCTATGACATCCGCGACTACCGCAAGGTGATGCAGGAGTTCGGCACCATGGCCGACTTTGACCGCATGCTTGCGGCCATCAAGGTGCGGCATATGCGGCTTATCATTGACCTCGTCGTCAATCACACCTCCGACGAGCATTACTGGTTTGTGGAGTCGCGCTCTTCCAAGGACAGTCCGTACCGCGATTACTACATCTGGCGTGACGGCCGCCCTAACCCGGCTGATCCGTCTGCCCCGCTTCCGCCCAACAACTATCCCAGCTACTTCTCCGGCCCCGCGTGGCAATTCGATCCAACGACGCAGCAGTTTTACCTTCACCTCTTTGCGGTCAAGCAGCCTGACCTGAACTGGGACAATCCCAAAGGTCCGTGAGGACGTCTTTTCAATCATGCGCTTCTGGCTTGATAAAGGTGTGGACGGATTTCGCATGGACGTGATCCCGCTGATCTCCAAGCCACCCGGCCTTCCCGACCTGACGGCCGAGCAACTCAAGGATCCGTCACGTTTGTGGGCCAACGGGCCGCATCGCGATGAGTACCTGCAGCAGATGAACCGCGAAGTGCTGTCGAAGTATGACGTCATGACCGTCGGCGAAGCCATCGGCATCACGCTGCCCGAGGAAACAAACATCATCAACAGCCAGCGCCATGAGCTGAACCTGGTCTTCAACTTCGATGCCGTGCGCTTGAATCGCGGCGACGGCTACACCGAGCGGCCCTGGACGCTGCCGGATTTGAAAGCCATCTACGACAACCACGCCCGCGTGCTGCAGAAGACCGACTGGGACACAGTTTTTCTTTCCAACCACGACAACCGCGACTAGTCTCAAACTTTGGCGATGATTCCACGCCGGAGTTCCGCGTGCGCTCAGCCGAGCTGCTTGAAACCATGCTGCTGACGTTGCGAGGCACCCCGTTTCTCTACCAGGGCGACGAGCTTGGTATGACCAACTATCCCTTCACGCGACTCGATCAGTTCAACGATATCGAGGTCAAGAACGCATATCAGGCGAAGGTGCAAGCGGGAAAGATGCCGGAAGCGCAGTTCGTCGCAGAGTCGCACCGTTTCGGCCGTGACAACTCCCGCACGCCCATGCAGTGGAGCGCCGCGCCTAACGCCGGCTTCACCACCCCTGCGGCGAAGCCGTGGCTCGCCGTCAACCCGAATTATTCGAGTATCAACGCCGCCGATGAGGAGGCCAATCCGGACTCCATCTACCACTACACCCAGCGTGCGATTGCCCTGCACCACACGCACCTGGCGTTTGTGTATGGCGACTACCACGACCTCGACCCCTCTAATCCCCAGGTGTTCGCCTATACCCGCGCTCTCTCCGTACCGGGGAAGCCTGCTCAGCGCTTCCTGGTCGTGTTGAACTTTGGCGAAAAGTCTGTCGAGTACAAACTGCCTGAGGGTGTGAAGGCGGGAAAACTCCTGCTGGCTAACGTTCCTGGAACAACGGAAGCGACTACCTCGACGCTGCACCTCGGAGCCTGGGACGCGCGTATCTACATTTACTAGTCGAGGAGAAGTGCCAGCAACCGGATGACTGGCGCAATGGCGACGCGAGATGCGTTGCTGGGCAAACTTCTCACTGGCGGTGTTGATGACCTCCGGGAAACTGCGCCGAGTTTGTTAGTCTCTCCTGTCATAGCGCCGGCTACCTCTATCTCTCTTCCGTCGCGACTGGGATAACCGGCGATTGCTCACAGTACCGCGAAGTGGCGGCCGGACGGCGGTCTCCACGCCCACAGGATCTACCGTTTCGACGTGCGCCTCTCCCGCACGATGCTGTGACCCTCGACTGAGAGCGACAGCCCGCACAGTGCCACAACTCCATGTGTGAAGCGCGTTGTCCATTGCGCTGCTCGCGCATTCACTACGACCCTTCGATCATTTACGACCCCCAACAAAAATGAAACAGTCGGGAGCATCGTGGAACTCGTTATGTCGCGAGAGTTCGTACGGTCTTCACTCGACTCAGCTTTCGCAAGAGGACACATGTTTATGCAGCCCAGCCATGCCGCGTCACCCCAGTTCAATCCCGCCGCCTCATTCAAACTCCTCGTCATTCTGATATTCATCGCCGGCATGTGCCCCTTCAGCGCGCGGGCAGGTGGAGGGAGTCAGGCGACCATTACAACTTTGAGCGTTTCCTCGGCTGAGATTTCGGCCGGCACGGCCGTAACACTGACCGCGACTGTAACTGCCGCGGGGTCGTCGTTCGCGAGGGGGCGGGTGGTATTTTGCGATGCCAACGCCCTGCGTTGCCGAGATTCCGCGATCTTTGGACAGGCACAGTTGAGCGCCGCGGGAACGGCCACCATCAGGCTCACGCTGGGAGTGGGCACTTACAGCATCGTGGCGGCATTTCAACCCTTGAGCTTTGCCGCCGCCAGCGCTTCGGCGCCGCAGGCGTTGACGGTGGATGCAGACGCCAGTTATCTCTCCTTCTCGAATATCGCTTCGAGCGGAGTCGCGGGCAATTACACGCTGACCGGCACGGTGGCTGCCTTCGGGAGAAATGTGCCGACCGGAACGGTTTCATTTATCGACATTGACAGCAAGGATGTGGTGGTGGGAACCGCGGTGCTCGATTCCACAACACTCGGGTTCACCCTGCTGCCCGCCGTCGGCTCACCCGCGACCGTGGGCACGCGCCCTCAAAATACGGTTCTCGGTGATTTCAATAACGACGGAAAGCTGGACCTGGCGGAAACCAACGTTAGCGCCAATACGATCAGTGTTTTATTGGGAAACGGCGACGGTACGTTTCTACCGCAGACGGCCTACGCCACCGGGGCGTCCCCCATCGCGATTGCCAGCGGAGACTTCAACCGGGACGGCAATCTTGACCTGGTGGTGGGCAACGCCGCTGCAGCTACGATCAGCGTTTATCTGGGGAATGGCGACGGAACGTTTCTGCCGCAGCAAATTTATGCCGTGGGAAACGGGCCCCAGTCGATCGCCGTGGCCGACTTCGATGGCGATGGCTGGCTGGATCTGGCCGTGGTGGACAGAAACGACCGCAACATAACCATTCTGCTGAGCCAGACGGATGGCAGCTTCCAGGTGGAGCGGCAGCTATGTGGACTTCCGCCCTGTGCTCCGCTCACTTTCCCGATCGGTGAAGCCGGCCAGGTCATTGTGACCGCAGACTTCAACGGTGATGGCGCCGCCGACCTGGCCGTGACCGATGCGCAGGCCAGCCAAGTGGACGTTCTGCTGGGAGTGGGCAATGGAACATTCCAGGGTCAGGTGATCTACGCGGTGCGCTTCAACCCGATCGGGCTCGCAATCGCCGACTTCAATGGAGATGGAATCCCCGATCTCGCGGTAGCGAACGCGGAGAGCAATCTGGTCAGCGTGCTCCTGGGTGTGGGGGATGGGACGTTTCAAACCCAGGCGACCTATGCCACCGGTAAAGCACCAGAGGGAGTTTCGGTCGGGGACTTCAACGGAGACGGAAACATGGACCTGGTGGTGTCGAACAACGGCGGCAGCACGGTAAGCGTATTGCTGGGCAAGGGAGATGGCACGTTCAAACCCCAACTCGCTTTTCCCACCGGGGCCAGACCCTTCGGAATGGGCGTGGGCGATCTGAACGGGGACGGACTTCCCGACGTCGTGGTGGCAAATTCCAACGTCGCCACAACTTCCATTCTGCTGTCGGCTCAGACCGAGACTGCTACTGCAACCGGCCAGGCGGTATTTGGAACCGGCAGCCACGATGTGATCGCGAGCTACCCCGGCGATACCGACCGGGACGAGAGCGAGTCTGACTCGGTGGTTTTAGCGACAATTCCCCAGGTGGTTACGGCGACCACAATGATAGCGGCGCCCAATCCGGCCTTCGCCGGACAGCCAATCACGCTTACGGCAACCGTAGCGCCCGCTCCTACCCAGACGCCTCCCGGTACGGTGAGCTTTTTCAACGGGGCCACGTTGCTGGGAACTGCGAGCGTCAACTCTTCCGGAGTCGCCACCTTTACTATCAGCACGCTTCCCACGGGAACGTTGAGTCTCACTGCCGTTTATTCGGGCAACACCGGGTCTGCGGGTTCGACTTCGTCAACCCAGAGCGCGACCGTCAACCCCCAGACCGTCACTGCAACCGTGCTGCAAGCCGCGCCCAATCCTTCCATCGCGGGACAACCGGTCACGCTGACTGCCACGGTCACTCCCACACCCACGGGCACTCTGGCGGGAACGGTCGACTTTTTTAGCGGCAGCACATTGCTCGGTACCGCGAATGTGAATTCGTCGGGAATTGCGACCTTTACCACGTCCGGTCTTGCGCCGGGCACAAACATGGTCACGGCGGAGTATTCCGGCAACACAGCCTTTGCGAGCTTCAACTTCTTCCGCATTGGGCGTAACAAGGACGGTGGCGACGGCCACGGTTCTCACCGCCGCGCCTAATCCAGTCATCACCGGGCAAAGCGTCACTCTCACCGCGACGGTCACGCCCGCGCCCACGCTCACCCCGGCAGGAACGGTCAGCTTCTTTAGCGGCAGTACCCTGCTTGGGACCGCGGACGTGAACTCCTCCGGGGTAGCGACGTTTACCACCACCACTCTTTCGGCCGGGTCACTCTCGATCACGGCGGTCTACTCCGGCAACTCTGGTTCGGCGACTTCGACCTCGGCCGAAATGGGCCTGGAGGTGGCAACGACATTCGCGGTCACCGCTCCAGGCAGCCCTTTCACTGTCCAGGCGGGCGGTTCAGTGGACATCAACATTACGGTGCCGCCCATCGGCGGTTCCTTTGACAGTGTGGTCACCATGTCGGCTTCGGGCTTGCCGGCGGGCGCCACTGCCACTTTCACTCCGCCCACGGTGACGCCGGGCGCTTCCGGCGCTCCTACGAAGCTGACCATCCAGACGGCGGCCCAGGCTGCCGGCATTCCCGCGCACCCGCGGCGCTTTCCGTTCGAAGCGATCAGCCTGGCGGCGGGCTTGTGCGTGATGGCCAGCCGGCGGAAACGCCTGGCCAAATCCATTCCGATACTGCTGATGATCGCGACATTGGCGGGGGCGTCGTTGATGCTGACCGGTTGCCATGGTGGATTCGCGGGAACATCATCCCAGAGCTTTCCGATTACGGTCACCGGCAGCAGCGGGGTTCAGCATGTTTCCACCACGTTCACCCTGATTGTGAAGTGAAGGGGAGAGTCATCCTTAATGCTTTCAAGCGCACATTAAGACGCAGCACATGCCGGACAAGGACAAATCAAGATGCTTAATTTGACTCGCTATTCAATTCGATGGATGACCGGGCTCGTATTGGCCTTGGGATATTGCTCTCTCACCGTGGCGCTGGCATCCGCCCAGCGTGCGCCGGTCGCGGAGCTGGGAGCGGACTACAACTACGTTCGCGCCAACGCTCCTCCGGACGGATGCGGATGCTTTTCCATGCATGGCGCCAACGCATGGTTCGCCTACCGCTTCACCCACTCTTTCGCCGTGGTGGCGGAAGTCAGCAGCCAGCGTGCGTCCGACATCAGCGGCTCCGGCGAAGACCTCACCCTCACCTCTTACTTATTCGGGCCGCGCTTCAGTTGGCACCGGTCCGGACATTTTGCGCCCTTCGGCCAGGTCCTACTGGGCGGGGCGCATGCCGGCGGAAGCTTTGCCTCGGACAGTTCGGGATTTGCCGGTTCCTCCAACGCCTTTGCCCTGATCGCCGGTGGCGGCCTGGACATCGGAATCAGCCGGCACTTCGCCATTCGCGCGCTGGAAGCGGATTATTACCGCACCCAGTTCGCCAACGGTTTGAACGACCGGCAGAACAACTTGCGTATCAGCGCGGGTGTGATCTTCCGCTTCGGCGAGAAATAGTCGGGGTACATTTTCCAGCTCGATGCTTTTGGTCTTCGGTATCTGCTGCAGATAGCTGTCGCAGGAAGATCTAATTTGCCTTCGTCAACAAATCAGCTTTAGCGAAAGCTGGATCTGCCGCGAACGTCCCGCAGTCTTGGGTTCTTCGCGCGACTGGGATCCCAGCCAGCCAGGTTCACTACGGTGCCGTCCTGAAAGGCGTAGCCGACCGCGTGAATGAGGGCTGGAAGACTCTGTTGTTCGGCTTTATATCGGTCACTCAAGCAAAAGCAGGCTTGAGTGGGACGCGGTTCAACGTTTCTGGTACGGGTGGAAAATGTAGTCTTTTCCCTTCACGACCGTATGGCACGCGACTCCGCAGTCCGAGAGGCTTTTGGGATCGGGCGTGAACTTGTCGGATTGGGCGTCATAGTTGAACACCGCGTATCCCCAGCCACCGCTTTTCGCAAATCTCTTGCTGTCCTTTTCCATGACGAAGGCCTGGCTAAAGACGTCTGGCACATCTACAGCGAATTGGGCTTCCGTGCTTTTCTTCGGCTTCCACTGGAGCTTCACGATCCTGGAGCCGTCCGGGGAAAGGCTTGCCGTTGCCCGGAACGCCAGCCTTGTAGGCCTCGATCATGGTCGGATCGGCGACGATCACCTTGAGCACTTCTTCGGTACGGGCGGAAGAAACCACCGCCCAGTCCTCGTATCCCTTAAAGTCGAAGAACGCGATGCCGCTGGGCGATTTCAGCGAGTACTTGTCCTGAGCGTAAACGGCTGTGGCGACGAGAACGGCGAGCAATGCCGTGGCTATCGCAATCGTGAGCTTGCCTTTGCGCCTCATGGTTGATCCTTTTTTAATTACGATTTCCATCTTTTCACCCAAATCGAGCACAGAATATCACAACCCAATTCTTGTTTGGTTTCGACGGGTGGCCCACTCAAGCCCGATTTTGGCTTGAGTGGGGACGTTCAGAATCTCCCAGTCCTGTCATCCCGACCGGAGTCAACGCGAGCGTCGAGCCGCGAAGCGGCGACCGTATGTAGCCCACGGCGTAAGCCATGGGTTGGACGCGAAACCCGAGCAAGCCCCGAAGGGACGGAAGAGCCGTCCTTTGCCCTTTCAGGGCCCCGCCGATTCCCGATGTTCACCCAGGGCTTACGCCCTGGGCTACATCCTTGCGCCGCTTCGCGGCTGGATTCCATTGCGCACCGGAATACATCAACTCGACCAACCAGAAACGGAACTCAATAAATCAGCTTCAACGAAAACTGGATCTGCCGCGAAGATCCCGCGGTCTTGCTGATGACGCCAAAGCCGCTCCCGCGCAGAATGTTCGATGGCAACCCGAAATTCACCAGGTTGAATACATTGAAGAATTCAGCCCGAAATTCCACCGTGCCCAGCTCCGCGCCCCCGCGGCGTCCAAAGGGAGTGTCCTTGATCAGGGCGAAGTCGAAATCCTTGAAGCCCGGTCCGCGGAAAGTGTTGCGTCCCAGCGTGCCAAAGCGGCCATGGTTGGGGCCGGTGCCGCCGGGAACGTTGATCGGAATCGAGAAAAATGACGCATTGTCCGCGCCGCGCCCGAAATAGTCCTCTCGCACCGCACCGCTGGTCGAAAACTTCGGCTGCTCCACCAGATCGGGACGATCCGTTCCGCCCGCTCCTACGCCGGTTTGCTGAACGCCGGAATACACGGAAAACGGCGATCCACTGGTCAGCGTGGTGATATTCAGCACCTGCCAGCCCCGGGTGAGCGTTCGTCCCAGCGGCCGCAGGAAACTTATCCGATCGAGCGGCAGCACCTGGATCAGGCTGAGAGTAAAAGAATGAGTCGCGTCGAAAGTTGACGGTCCCTTTTCCGCGCCCGGGTTCCACGGATTCTGCGGCAGAGTTTGCAGCACCACGCCTGCGCCGCCCAGTACTCCGCCCAGCACCGAGCTGGTGTCATCCAGAGATTTGGAATAGGTATAACTGGCCTGCAGTCCCAGGCCGGCGCGCGCGGAATTCTTGCTCAGGCTGCTTTGCAGGGAATGATAGGTGGAGTGCGATCGGCTGGTCATCACCAGCTCCGGCCCGAAACCTCCGATGGCATTGCCCGCGGAGTCGAACTGGGTAAACGGCGCGAAAGCAGGTTCGGCGCCGCCATAGCTGTTCGGCGAATAGACGCTGGCCAGCTTGACGCCGGCCGTGCCCACGTACGCGGCGGTGAACTTCACGTCGCCGAAGTCGTGGTCAACGCCGGCGGTGAAGGTCTCGATGTATCCGCTGCGGAAATTCTTTGCGAAGCCAATCATGGTCAGCAGTTGCACCTGGTTGCCCGGCGTGAGCGCCCGCAGATCGTCCTGATAACGCTGCAAATCCACTACCGTGTTCGGGGCCACGTGTTTGGAGTCTCCATTAGGAAACAGAAGCTGGCCCGCGGTGGTATACGGCTGCGGCAGAGTGATCGGCACGAACTTGTTCTGGAAGGGCAAGGGAACGTTGGGCAGCGCGTTGGCGTAAAGGCTGGTCGCAAGCGGGAGGCTGCCGGTAACGAAATTGTCCTGCCACAGGTTGGGAAGAATCGTTGTGATCGCGCCTCCGGCGTGCAGCACGGTGTGGCTCTTTACGTTGTAATCCACCGACAGCCGCGGTCCCCAGCCGTTCCAATCCTGGTCGTACGGAGGTTGCGGGTTGTAGAGGAAAATCTGCTTCGCCGTGTGATCCGAGTACGGAACATCCTTCCCATTTGCGTCAATGAACTTCGGAAGCGAAGTCCGGTTTCCGGCTTCATGGATGCGGCTGTTCACTTCGTAGCGCAATCCGTAATTGACGGTCAGGTTCGGCCGGGCCTTCCATGTGTCCTGGAAGTAGAAGTTGTAGGCTTCGCGGCGGACTGCGGCTTCGTCGAACCTGTCGCCGGCGGGGGTAACGTCCGCCGGGACGATGATGCTGAATGAATATGGTGTTGCCGTCAGCAGGCCGGTCAGCGAATCCGGCAGCGGATCTCCCGGCTTGATGTCGTGAGTCCCGCTGGCCGAAGTGATCAGCACCGGAGAAAAGGCTGTGCCTCCGCCGAACGTGTAACTCCCGTTCACGTTGCTCCCGAAAATCGTGGCATCGCGGTTGGCCCGTATTTCCACGCCCCACTTGAAGGCATGATTCGAGTGGACGTAACTCATGTCTTCCTTCAGCTGGTAAAGGTTGCCGAACGATCCGAAGATCGAGCCGCCCGCCGAGTTGAAGCCCTGAAAAAGTCCGTCGCCGAATTGCAAAGCCGGCTGGGTGTGATTGATGGTGGGGAAAAATGGCGTGCTGCGGATGTAGCTGAACGAGGTATCCGAAACAAAGCGGGGAGAAATTGTCCGCGTATATCTCACTCCGGCGTTGCGCTGATGGTCGAAGAACTTCACCGCGAAACTGGGATCAATCGCAGTCTGGTCGGGATTGGTCAGCGGCCCGGTCACCTGGTTGAGGCTGAACCGGGTCATCAGCGAGGCCTTGTCGGAGATCTTGTGGTCAATCCGCACCGAAAACTGGTCGGTGCGCGTGTAGATTTTCGAAGAAGCAGCGTAAGTGCGATCGCCGTATGCTCCCGTTGGATCGTTGGGCAAAGGATAGCGTTCAAGCACCGGGACAATGGCCGGGATTCACCGGCACGGTCAGCGTATCCCCAGGAAAAGTCTCGGTGTCGATCCCCTGGCGCTCGGCGGCGGTGGGGACGGGAAAAACCTGCGTCGTCCCCAGCACCTGGCGAAAGCCCTGGTACTGTCCAAAATAGAAGGTGCGGCCGCTGCCGTTGTAGATCTTTGGAAGCACCACCGGTCCGCCGTTGGTAAATCCAAATTCGTTGCGCACAAACGGCGGAATGCGGCGTTCGTCGGCCACGCTCTTGTGATCGAAATAATTGCGCGCATCGAAGGCGGCATTGCGGGCAAATTCGAAGAAACTGCCGTGCACCTGGTTGGTGCCGGACTTGGTGACGACGTTAGTAAAGCTGGCGGCGCCGTGTCCGATCTCCGCCTCCATCACTCCGGAACTGGCCTGCACTTCCTGAATGGCGTCCACATTGAAATTGGAAAAGGTGGCGCCCCCAAGCTCCGGATCGGTGGTGTCGAACCCGTCCAGGGCGAAGACGGTGGCGGTACCGCGCTGTCCATTCACCGCGAATTGCGCGGTAAAGTTGGCGGCGCCATTGGTGTCGGTCATGGTGCCGGCCGCCAGCAGCAGCAGCTTGCTGAAGTCGCGCGCGTTCAGCGGCAGGCTCGAAACCTCGCCGCTCGAAAGATGCTCCCCTCCGCTACCCTGCACCGAAATCGCTTCGGCGGACGTCAGCAACCTTACCTCCGGCGCCTGGGACGAAAGTTGCAGCCCGCTGGTGAGCACCGCGCCGTCCTTGACCACGACAACGACGGGCTTCACCGATCCCCAGCTCTTGCCGCCGCTTTCCACCGCCAGCTCGTATTGCCCCGCTACGATCTCGGGGAAAGCGAACGCGCCGTCGGCCGAGGTGCCGGCTGCGTAGTAGCGCTCTCCCGCGATCGAATGCAGTCTGACGGTTGCCGTACCGACTGGCTTCCCGGCATCGTCGCGCACCACGCCCCGCCACGATGCCAGGGAAAGCCCATTGGCAATCGTGGCCGCCGCGAACAGGGCAACCAGGCACAGCACACGCAGAGTTTCCCCAAGACGGAAGAACATTGCAGGGCATTATATCCGCGCTCGCAGGCATGGCAGTCCATTTAGGCCATAGCCCGTCCCTTGCGGATTCCTCTGCGATCTTTGGCGCTTAGGATCTTTGAAGAGATGGGCACTGGCCATGGCACCGAATCACGAGCGGGACGCTCGCGCCTACATCCATCGGTGCAACGCCCGCCTCAAAGATTGCGGTATATTAACGATTCCAGGGTTTTCTTTCCCGCCAGGTTGAAATGAATGCTGCAGGGTCGCAGTAGCGTATTGGAGTCTTCGTCGGATCCCGGACCACTCTCCGCCTACCGCTATTTTGTGTACGGCATAACACTTCACAGCGAGATCCCGTTGGCTTTGCCCGAGCAGGGACACGGTGGCCTGGGCCAAATCGACCTTCGCATCGCCCCCGCCTCCCATTTTTCTGAAGCGGCGCGCAGCCTTCCCCTGCACCCGGACTCAGAATCGTTCTACCAGGCAAGGTTCCTGCCCGGACGGCTCAACCTATGTCCGCTGGGAGGGAGTGGGAGAATTTCTGATTTCTCCCGACGGCCGCCGAATCACCGGCCGCCAGTGTGATGAGGCCCACGAGGAATCCTTCCAAGTATACCTGCTGGGCCAGGCGCTTTCTTACGCACTGGTCAAACAAGGGTTTGAGCCTCTCCACGCCACCGCCATCGTAGTCAACGGAGAAGCCGCCGTCCTCCTGGGCAGCAGCGGCTTCGGGAAGTCCAGCCTGGCGGCCTGCTTCCTGGACGCTGGCCATCGCCTCCTGACCGACGATCTGCTGATTCTCCGGCCTACCCGCCGGGGCGTCATGGCCTACCCGGGGCCTCCGCGCATCAAACTATTTCCCAAGCTGGCCCGCCGGTTCCGTCACGAGGCAGCCCGGGGTGTCGCCATGAACCTGCAGAGCAAAAAGCTTATCCTTCCGCTCGGCCACACCCAGAGCACGCTGGACCCGGTTCCGCTCAAGGGCATTTACGCTCTGCTCCCGCCCCGTTCGAAAGCTCGCAAGCACGCCATCCGCATTTCGGTCCTGCCCCCGCGC
The DNA here is from genome assembly GCA_963816865.1 of Terriglobia bacterium. Lineage (GTDB taxonomy): Bacteria > Acidobacteriota > Terriglobia > Terriglobales > Acidobacteriaceae > JAIQFF01. The sequence continues at coordinate 7,218 of CAWFMU010000002.1, read as the reverse complement.
GAAGCTTTCATCGCCTTGGTAAAGAACACCTTCAACTATCGGATCGTGACCCCGGCCCGCTTGCAACGCCAGTTCGAAGCCGCTACCCGGGTGGTCAGCGTCATGCCCGTGAAGAAGGTAGCGTACCCGCGGATTCTGGCCCGGCTTCCCGACGTGCGGGACGCCCTTCTGGCGGACATGAATTCCGCCGACGACCGGCAGGCAACATGCGGCGACTGAAGCGTTTCGCCCAACTTACCGCCACCGAAAGGCGTATCTTGATTCGCGTCCTGTTCGTGGTCGGGGTAGCCCGGGTAACGCTCATCATTTCTTTCCACGGACACTGCCCGAAAAGTGACAGCCCAAGCCGCCGCCGGCGCCTCCGGATCACTCGAGCAAATGGTGTGGGCGGTAAGAGTCGCGAGCCGCTACCTGCCCGGAGCTACCTGCCTGGCCCAGGCCGTGGCCGCGCAGGCCCTGCTGACCGAGTCCGGGTTCCCATCGCAAGTGGAAATTGGCGTTGCCAAGGACGACCTGCGCCGCCTTCAAGCCCATGCCTGGGTGGTTTGCCACGGCCAAGTGGTGCTAGGCGGGCAGCAGCCAAATCACTACAATTCCATCATAGTTCTGGACTAAGTTCTGGACTGATGCTGGACTGAGTTCTGGATTCATAGGAGTCCAGATGTCACGCCATTTTTCATCACGTGTCACCAGCGCCCCGGATGTGATGCTCCGCATTATCGGCGACGAAGCGGTAATTCTGAATCTCAAGAGCGAAACCTATCTCGGCCTCGACCCGGTCGGTACTCGCATGTGGACGGTCCTGCAAGAATCTCCTTCCATTCAGGCAGCGCATGCATCGCTCCTCGATGAGTTCGAGGTCGAACCAGAGCGCCTCCGCCAGGACATGGACCGTCTTCTCGACCAGATGCTCGAACAGGGTCTCATCGAGCTGCATCCCGGCGAAGCCGTCGCCAGCTGAAAACTTATCTAACCGGAAATCTGCATGAGCGGCATCGTCGGCATCGTACATTTCGATGGAGAGCGGGTGGACCGCCATCTGCTGGGACAGATGACTGCGTTCATGGCCTTCCGCGGTCCCGACGCCCAGGAAATCTGGACTGACGGGCATGTCGGCTTCGGCCACGCGCTTCTGAAGACGACGGATGAATCCGGACACGAGCGTCAGCCCTTCACCCTCGACAGTCGCACCTGGATCGTCGCCGACGCCCGCGTGGACGCGCGCCGCGACCTGGTCCCTCAACTTAAAGCCCATGGCCACGAAGATCTCTCCCCGGACGCCACCGATGTCGAGTTGATCCTGCGCGCCTGGCAGACCTGGGGAGAGAATTGCGTCGAACACCTGCTGGGCGACTTCGCCTTCGCGGTCTGGGACGGGCCGCGGCAGCGTCTCTTTTGCGCGCGCGATCACCTCGGCGTCAAACCTTTCTTTTACGCCCACCTCGGGCAGAAACTCATCTTCAGCAACTCGCTCGATTGCATTCGCCAGCATCCCGCCGTTTCCGACCGGCTGAACGATCTGGCCATCGCCGACTTTCTGCTGTTCGATCTCAACCAGGATCTGGCCACCACCAGCTTCGCCGATATCCAACGCCTTCCCCCGGCGCACTCGGCAAAGTGGTCAACCGCCGGGACTCAACTGCGCCGCTACTGGACGCTCCCCATCGACGAGCCGCTGTACTTCCGCAAATCCGAAGACTATGTAGACCGCTTCCGCGAATTGGTCGACCAGGCAGTAAGCGACCGGCTGCGCACCCGCAAGATTGGGGTCATGATGAGCGGCGGCCTCGATTCGCCGACCCTGGCCGCGACGGCAACCAGGCTTCTTCGCGCCCGGTCGGCGGATGGCGAAGTGCGCGCCTTCACCAGCGTGCTCGATGGCGTAATCGACAGCAACGAACGCTATTACGCCGGCCTGGTGGCGGAGCATCTGGGAATCCCGATCCACTACTTCGATCGCAGCAAAAATTTGATCGACCCTCACTGGGAGGAGGCCGGAGTCCGGACCCCGGAACCTGTGCAGGATCCCACGAACCTCATCCTGGAGCAGAAGGAATACCGGGAGATGGCCGCCTACAGCCGAGTTTCGTTCTACGGAGAAGGACCTGACAACGCCCTCCGGCATGAGTGGCAGACTTATCTCTCCGACCTGGTACGGCAAAGACACTTTGTCCGGCTGGCAAAGAGTGCTTGTGACCTGGTGATCCGGTCGCGGCGCATTCCATTTCTTGGCCGCATACGTCAGTCATTGGCCATGCAGTGGCAGGCGCAACCCGAGAAGGCGCAATTTCCAGAGTGGCTCAATCAGGAGTTAGTGTCCCGCCTGAGGTTGCGCGAGCGCCGGGAATACATCGAGCGTTCGTGGACGGAGCCAAGTCGCATCGCTTGCGCCCCCTAGCGTATCGGTCCTTCCAAGGCTTGCTGAGGGACCGCCTGTTTGCTCAATCGGACGCGGAGGTAACCGGCGCGGCGGCCGAGATCCGTCACCCCTTTGTGGACTTGCGCGTTCTCCGTTACATGCTGGCGGTTCCGGCCGTCCCATGGTGCGATCAAAAATATCTTCTTCGCCGCGCCATGCGTGGCGTGCTGCCGCCCCCCGTGTCTGCGCCGTCCCAAGTCGCCCCTGGTCGGAACCCCGCAATGGGAGGGCACTTTGCGCTCGGGGCCGTCGCCAATGCGCCCCGTGGGTGAGCTGGAAAAATATGTAATTCAGACCCCTGGTCTGGCCAATCAGGATATGATGAATTTCTGGGTCGGGTTACGTCCTAGGGCCCTTAACTACTGGTTGCGGAACTTGCAAAGCAAGATCCACCGCGCTCCGCCTGCGAAGGTACGGGTACAGAATCGGCCCGTCGCGATTTCGGCGTGAGCCCTGTGATTTTATCCACTGCCGAGGTCAGGCGGGAGGCGAAGCATGAAGGATAAGGAACAGCTGCCTAATACAAAACGATCCAAGAAGGCCTACCGTCAGCCGCAACTCCAGGTTTACGGCAACTTGAGAGACATTACGCAAACCACCGGAACCACGGTTAAGAACCTGGACGGCCCAAAGATGAAGATCGACAAAACCAGCTAAGGATCGCCTGCGTGTACTCGTTAGCCGCCTATGGACAGATGGTCGCCGACAAAATCCGCACCGATGCCTATGCCCAGGCCCTCCAACAACTCATAAAACCCGGCGACGTCGTAGTTGATATTGGCACTGGGCCGGGAATACTTGCGCTTCTGGCGTGCCGCTTCGGCGCCCGCCGCGTCTTTGCCTTCGAGCCCTCCCCAATTATCGAACTCGCCCGGGAAATTGCCGCCGCCAACGGCTTCGCCGACCGCATCGAATTCATCCCGAAGATGTCAACGGAAAGCTCCTTGCCGGAACCGGCGAATGTCATTGTCTCTGACATCCATGGGATTCTGCCTTTTTTCGGCAAGAGTCTGGTTTCCATCATCGACGCGCGGGATCGATTTTTGGCCTCCGACGGGCACATAGTCCCTCGTAGTGACACGCTCTGGATCGCGGGAATCGCTGCTCCGGAGATTCACGAGAAACAAATTGGCCCCTGGAACAAGCGGCCCTACGAGTTCGATATGTCAGCCGCAGGCATGAGGCGAATCAATTCGATCGACCAGTGCGCCGCGACCGCGGAGCAAGTGTTCCTCGAAGCGCGCTGCCTGGCCACCCTCGACTACCAAACGGTCAAAGAAACCGGTCTGGATACGACGGTCTCGTGGACCGTCGACCATGCCGCCCAGGGCCACGGACTCGTTCTCTGGTTCGACTCGATTTTGGCCGATGGGATCTCGTGGACCAACCAACCCGGCGCTCCTCGTCTTATTTACCGCCAGGCATTGCTTCCCTGGCCCGAGCCGCTCCAGGTCAACTCCGGCGACACCGTAACGGTTGCGATTTCCGCCAAATTGGTCGGCGACGAGTATGTCTGGCGCTGGGACACTCAATTGCTGTGCAAAAATTCGCCCAACGGGGCAAACCCGCCATTCCGCCAATCAACTTTCTTCGGCGCAGACTTGTCGATGCCCGAGCTGCGCGCGTCAGCCTCTCAGTTTCAACCAAAACTCAACGAAGATGGCCAGGATCCATCGCCGCATCCTGTCGCTGATGGAAGGACAAATGTCGCTGGAGGCCATCGCGCAGGAGTTGGTAAAAGACTTCCCCACCAAATTCCAGCGCCGCCAGGACGCCTTCAACCTGGTCTCAGCCATCTCCCGCAACTTCGCCAGCTAACCCCAAACTTTGCATCTGTCATCCTGAGCGGAGAGGCTGCTTCGCTTCGCGAAGCAGCCACGCAGTCGAAGAGCCTGCCCCGAGCGGAGCCGAGGGGACCCCTACAAGCGAAACTGAATTGGCGTTGGGGGAATTCGCTAGGACGCTTGATGCAAGCTTCGCTCTCGCGGCCCGCGACGAAAGGGAAGGGCACGAGTTCACTCGGCCGATCAGCCTAACCTTCGGTTGCGCTTTAGCGCCTGAGGTTTGCTTCTCTCTGGAACAGCAAGGGGCTGAAGCCAGAGCCGGGTATCGTTTGTGGCACGGCTGAAGCCGTGCCCTTCCCGGAACTTCAAAAGCCTTTGCAGACGCGAAACGCATGCTGCACTCAGGATGACAGCCTTCCGAAAGCCGCCGCAGAATCCACGCCCCACGCCCGCCAGCCGCACCGGACGTATCAGGTAGTAAAGAAATCCAAGCGCCGATGGCAGGCGCAGAAACTTCAGGTCCGTCGACTTGGGCGCAAACAGGATGCTCGAAAAATACCGCAACTTGTCCCAGGGCCCATGCAACAGCCGTAAATGACGAAAGGCCAGCGCATTCTCCGCTTCTTCAGAAGGAGGATTATCCGGGAAGAGCTTCACTCCCGCCGGCAGCGCAGCCGGAGAATAGCAAGAAGGCACCGGCGTCCCCAGGAGCACCGACGACATAGCCAGGGTTTGCCGGACCGGCAGGCTGAGTTCAAACCGTTCAGCTTTCTTCACCACCCTTGGCCAATCGATCGGCCAGGCCGAAACAATTTCATGAATATCAATCAGCCACTTCAGACTCCGCCATTCGTGGTCGACCGCGTGTATCGACAAGTAAAGAAACTCCCATTCAGGGCTCAATGAAAATGCAGGGGCATCGAAACAACTTTGCGGACGGGCCTCGGCCCAAAGGTCCCGAACAGCCTCGTCGTTCTTCGAGGAATGCTGCACCAATATCCAATGCAACTCCAGCAGGAATGAAATGCCCCGGCCTTCGCGAACCAGACTGAAATGCCGGCCATGGCGCAGGGCAAGCTTCGAAAGATAGGGATCATTGGGCTCGGCACGATAGCCGGAAGCCAGAAGCAGCGCGATCGTCTGATCAACATTCGCGGGCGGAACCAGAATATCGATATCGACACAGACCCGGGCCGCCACCTCGCCGTACAGCGACTGCGCCAGCGCGACGCCCTTCAAGGGCACGGCGCGAATCCCAGCCTCACCGAGCAGGCTAAGCAATCGGGCCAACTCCTCGGCCAGCAACTGGTTACGCAGCGCATTCGCCAGGTATTGACCTTTAAGCTCGGCTTGCACTGGCTCCGGCACGCCGGAGAAACCAAACTCCACCAGGTTGCGATAAACAAGGGGATAAACCTGGTGACTGTATCAGGCGCGTTCCAAAACCAAGAGCCACTGCACCGGCGTCGCGAGGAATTGCAGAACGCGAGCCCGCTCTTCGGAATTAAGTTTTCCGCGGGCAAGCAGCAGGCAAAGTTCGTCCTCGCGGGTCAAAACGGGAGTCATGGCGGGGTCGCGATCTCACGCATAATTTCCCGAAAGGGCGGTGTGCCGGTCTTTGTCGGCCATCTGCCGGCCATCGTACACTCAGGGTATACGATAAAACATGGCTGCCAGCGCCCTTGCGATTGAAGATGTCGTGAAGTCTTTCCCGGTGCCGCAAACCGGAGTGCGGGCGTTTCTCAATCCTTTTTCGCCGCTGACCCATCCCGCACTGCTGGGCGTTACGTTCCAGGTCGAACCCGGCGAAATCGCTGCCCTGATCGGAGCCAACGGTTCAGGCAAGTCGACACTGTTGCGCATTCTGGCCACTCTGCTGGTGCCGACGCGCGGCAGCGCCCGCGTCTCCGGATACGACATCGAACGCCAGGGTCCGCTGGTCCGCGCCCAGCTTGGCTTTCACTCCGCCACCGACGGCGGCTTCTTCGATCGCCTCACCGCGCGTGAGAACCTTCAATTCTTCGCCGCCATGAACAATCTGTTCGACGCCAAAGCTGCCGCGCGTCTCGAAGAACTGACCGATCTGATGGGGATGGGCACATTCATCGACAGCCAGGTGCGGACCCTTTCCACCGGCCAGGTGCATCGACTGGGCCTGGCGCGGGCCATGATCCATCGTCCCAGCGTGCTGCTGCTCGATGAGCCCACGCGCAGTCTCGATCCCATAGCCGCCGCCGACTTCCGCAGATTTCTGAAAACTCAGCCTGGTCGAACGCCACGGCACCACCATCCTGTTCGCATCGCACACGCTGGCGGAAGTCGAACAACTGGCGGACCGCGTCGTGCTCCTCGACAAGGGACGCATGCTGGCATGCGATTCCCCACGCGGCCTGCGTGCCGCCACCGGCGCGCCTACGCTCGAGGAAGCGCTGGAGCGGCTGACTCCTCCCGGTTCGCTGGCCGAGGTGTCCTCGTGAACTCCCAGCGCATGTGGCGGAAGGTGCTCGCCTTTTTCCGGCGCGACGTCGCCATTGCCCGCAGCTACCGCATGGCCTTCGGCCTGGAAATTCTGGAAGCCTTTTTCGGAGTCGCGACTTCTACTACCTCTCGCGCTTCGTTTCGAACGACGAACTCGCGCGAACGCTTCCCGCGGGCGGCGATTATTTCGCCTTCGCCCTGGTCGGCTTCGCCTTCTTCGACTATCTGACAGTCTCGCTGAGCGCCTTCGACACCAGCATCACCGAAGCGCAGCGCAACGGCACACTCGAAGCCATGCTGGTGACGGAAACGCCTCTGACCATGATCCTGATTGCCTCGACCGCATACCCATTCGTCCTGCTCGCCATGCGGACGGTAATCTACCTGGCCTGGGGAGTCTTGTTTTTTCACTTCCCGATTCACGAAGCCAACTGGTTGGGAGCGGTGACGATACTGATCGTCTCAATTCTGGCTTTCGCCGGCCTGGGAGTTATTTCGACCAGCTATCTTCTGCTGTTCAAACGTGGCAATCCCGGC
>CAWFMU010000001.1:0-48588 GCA_963816865.1 Terriglobia bacterium | reverse complement strand
GCTCGCGCAGTGGCGAATGCCGCGACGGCGAAGTTGCGTTTCCACCATCCGGCGGCGTTCTTCTGCCCAATCCGGTACCAACTCCACCCCCAACTTTATAATAGCTATGATGGCCCACCAAATCACACTCATCCCAGGCGACGGAATCGGACCCGAAGTCGCCGACGCAACCGTCCGCGCAGTAGACGCCACCGGCGCCAAATCGAATGGGAGCGCGTCGATGCCGGCGCCCGCGCTCTCGCCGAACAGGGCCAACTGATCCCCGACGAGGTCTTCACCTCGCTCGAGTGCACCCGCGTCGGACTCAAAGGTCCCACCGCCACGCCGATCGGCGGCGGGCACCAGAGCATCAACGTGGCGCTCCGCAAGAAGCTCGGCCTGTACACGAATTTCCGGCCCGTGCGCCTGCTGCCCGGCCTCAAGACGCGCTACCACGACCTGGCGCTCGATACCGCCATCTTCCGCGAGAACCTCCAGGAGGACCTCTACGCCGGCACTCGAGCACGAGGTCGTGCCCGGCGTGGTGGAGAGCCTCAAAATCATCACCGAGAATGCCTTCGACCCGAATTGCCGCGCCGCTTCGACATTCGCAGCATGCGAGAGCCGGAAGAAGGTCACCGCCATCCACAAGGCCAACATCATGAAGTTGAGCGACGGCCTGTTCCTCGACAGTGCCGTCGCGACGCGCGTCGCAGTTCCCCGAGCATCGCGTACGAAAGTGATCGTCGACGCGGCCTGCATGCACCTGGTGATGCACCCCGAGCACGCTTCGACGTGCTGGTGCTGCCCGAATCTCTACGGCGACATCGTCTCCGATCTTTGCGCAGGGCTGGTGGGCGGCCTTGGCGTCGTCGGCGGCGCGCGAATCACGCACCGACATCCGCGTCTTCGAAGCGGTCCACGGCAGCGCGCCGGACATCGCCGGCAAGCATCTCGCGAACCCCACCGCGCTGAGGGCGCTCCCGTTGTCGGCCATGATCAGACCGTACTTCTTCATCGCCGACAGGATCACCTGCATGTTGGTCGAAAATCCTGAGATGTCGTAGCTCGCCTTCAGGCGCAGCCGCATGCCCATGGGCGGAGCGTTCGCGTTAGTGGAGTTGGACGCCCAATGCGTGGCGGGCAGCACAACCGCGGCCCGGCTCTGCGGAAGGGTGAAGCGAATCGCGTGCGGAATCTGTCCCGCAGCGACTTCGTCGTACCGCACCAGACCGGGAAAAATTGGCAAGCCCGCGGCGTCGGCTGAGGTCCATGTCCAGGGGCGCGACGCGTTGGCGTCACTGAGCAGGTCCCAAACTGCCGCCGAATCGGCATTCCAGCTTCCGTTGCCATTGGGCACCGCGGTGAACAATTCGTAGAGGAAGCAATTGTCATTGTCGAGCACGAGCACGTGGCGATCGCCGCCAGTTGGATTCGGACCGCCTTCGATTTGAGCGTTGGCCGGCAACGGCATTGGTCCCGGATCGCTTTCATCGCCGTAGGCAGTGAAGTTGATGTTAACCGGCGCTTGCGTTCCGCCCACCACGGAGTACGGGATTCCGATAATCGAGCCCTGGTATAGTCCCGATCCAAAATCGGCGTGCATCCCGACCGTCGGCCCGATGAAATTGATGATGGCACTTGAGTTCGGGTCCACCGGCGAGGTGGAGATGTCTTTGTTCCAGAGATTGTCACTGCCAAACGGAAGGAAGCCGTTGAGGCTGGCGCCCTGTCCCGTGCTCATTGCGCCGCAGGCGCTTTGACTGTTCCCGCCCGAGCCGGAGCCGCCCGACCCGGAACCACCTGAACCGCCACTGCCGCCCGAGCCGTTTCCGCCGCTGCCAGAGCCACTTCCGCCGCCGGCGGCCGGTGAACCGGTTGTGCCTCCTCCGCAATTCACGCACGCGAGCGCCAATATCAGCGCGCCCGTGGCGGCCAGTAGGTTCCTCCTGGAAAGCTTCATGCTTCTATTGTCACAAGGAAACAAGGAGCAAACCACGTGACTCCGGCCATGCCCTGGGACAAATCGGGACATGTACTTTTAGTATCTGGCCAGGGATCCAGCCGGGAATGGGGTTACTTCCTTAGGAGTGCAACGCGCCGGGTCGCAGGCGCGGGCCGGTCCAGCCTGTCATCGGTTTGGGAGTAGAAATTTAACCGCGCCATACTGCGCTCAAAAAGGCATGAATGCGGCTCTCGGGATTCTTAGTAGATCAGCGGATCACTGCAGATGGTCCGCGATCTTGCTCGCCATCTTTTTGGCCGCGTCCGCGCTGACGCCGGATTCGCGCAGGTCAATGTTCACCATCACATCACCCTTACGCATCATGAGGGCTGAGTTTCCCGCGGCCAGGTAGGCCTCGTCGCCGATGCCTTCCACCTCGGTGAACGTCTCCATGCCGGAAATACTTTTCATGGCGCCGTGGGCTATGCCCATGGTGATGCCCCCGCCCTGCCAGGTGTACTCCACATCAAAATGCTGCCCATTGGAGCCGTAGGTGTACTCGCAAACCGAGGTGCCGCGCTGCTCCACAGACGCTACGGTTTGGCCCAGGGCGGCTGAAGCTTCGCTGGTGGACAACATGGCGCAGGGCTGGCGTCGGCCAGTGTAGGGCTTTGCGTCCGTATGCATGGATTGTGTGAACTCGTGGGTCTTCTGCCTGACCCGGTAGGCGAAATAAGCGCATCCACCCGCCACCACCAGCATCAGGAAGACGAAAAAGGCCAGGATACCGATGATGATCTTTACCGCCGCATTGCTGCCCTTGGAGGGAGTAGCAGCGGACGCGGGAGGAACTACGACTCCGGCCTGCGCGCCGGGTTGGGTGGCGCCACACTTGTTACAGAACCTGGCTCCGTCGGCAAGCGGGTTTCCACAACTTACACAGAATGTAGCCATTTATGTGCCTCCCCTAGAGGGCGCCATGTTACCACGGGCTGATAAAAGCAGATTCCGGTTTCTGGTTTCTAGTTTCCGGTGCGAGGGTTCAGGCGTCACAGACAACCCTCGGGATTTTGGTGTTTAGTTTGTTGTAGCTCGCCTACTTACCAGTCGAGCGCTACAGTTAATTGTGGAGGCGAGCAATGGGATATTCATACCGGGATCTGGTCGCATGGCAAAAGGCAACAGCTATGGTCACTGAGGTTTATCGTGCCACGCAAGGCTTTCCGCGAGAGGAAATGTTTGGCCTGACTAGCCAACTAAGACGATCAGCAGTGTCTGTCGCCAGCAATATTGCCGAGGGGCAGGGCAGAATGTCGAAGGGAGAGTTCCGGCAGTTTCTCGGACAAGCGAGGGGCTCGTTGATCGAGATGGAGACCCAACTTGTAATATCGGGGAATTTGGGCTTTCTGACATCCAAGTCGGTCGCGAGCTTGATGGACCTCTCGGGAGAGGTAAGCCGCCTTTTACACGGACTCATAAAGTCCCTTCAACCGGCTGAGACCGCTTCAAGAACCAGAAACTAGAAACCAGAAACCGGAAACTGTTCCTAGTGCTAAACTATGCCATCTGTATGGCTGAAAACGGACGTTCGCGAACTTTTCTCTGGATACTCATCGGAGGAGGAGCCTTCTTCCTCTTTGTGCTGGCTGTGTTCACCCTGGTTTACCTCTCGTTGCACGCGGGCGGAGACAACACCTCGTTGCGCGCCAGTTTTGGGGACAAGATTGGCGTGGTTGAACTGGAAGGCGTCATCCTTGATCCCAGCACGGTGGTGCAGCAAGTCAAGAAATTTGGCGACGACGATTCCATCAAGGCGATCATTATTCATGTTAATTCTCCGGGCGGTGGCGTGGCCGCTTCGGAAGAGATTTACCGCGAGGTCAAACGCGTCCGGGATGAGAAGAAGAAACACATTGTGGCTTCGATTGAGACTGTTGGGGCCAGTGGCGCTTACTACGTTTCTTCGGCCACCAACAAAATCTATGCTGACAACGGCAGCGTAGTGGGATCGATCGGCGTCATCTCCGAGTGGGTCAACTATGGCGAGCTCATGCGCTGGGCGCATTTGAAGCCCGAGGTTTTGACCGTCGGCGAATACAAGAGCACCGGCGATCCTTCACGCGACATGACCCCGAAGGAACGCGCCTACCTGCAAGCGCTGATTGACAACATGTACGGCCAGTTTGTGAACGCCGTGGCCGAAGGCCGACACGCCAAAGTGGACGACATAAAAGCTGTGGCCGACGGCCGGGTTTGGACAGGAGAGCAGGCCCTTTCCATGCACATGATCGATCAGATTGCCGACTTCGAGGCCGCCGTGGACGACACCGCCAAGGCGGTGAATATTACCGGCAAGCCGGTCCTGGTGCATCCCGATAAGGACCGCAAGACGGTGCTCGATCTGCTGTTCGGGGACATCTCCCAGTGGCTGCCCACCCGCGAAAAGCTCCTGGATCAGCACACCGGGTTCTATTACTTGTGGAAGTAGGCGCTGGATCGCGACGGCCAACCAGGGACGAAGCCGCGAAAGCCTGCCCTGAGTGAAGCCGCGCAGCGGCGCAAGAATAAAGCCCAGGGCGCAAGCCCTGGGTAGGGATCAGAGACGTGGCGGAGCTCCGAAGGAGCGTAAGAAACGCCAGCCGGGAACCGGCCCCCGGAAAAGCCGCTTGCATAAAACCCCTGAAATTTGAGAAGTTTATACAGGATTGTGGCTCCCAATAATGTCGCTATCACATATAATCCAGACGGACTGAGGAGCGTATGACAAAAGCCGATCTGATCGACGAAGTCTCCAAGCTGGCGGAATTAACGCGCAAAGACAGTGAAGTCATCGTCGAGACCATCTTTGACAGCATCGTGCGCTCGCTTCGCGTGGGCGACAAGATCGAGATTCGCGGCTTCGGCAGCTTTCGCACCCGCCAGCGCAAACCCCGTGTCGGACGCAACCCCAAGACTGGCGAGCGAGTCGAAGTCCCCGCCAAGAAGATTCCGTTCTTCAAACCCAGCAAAGAGTTAAAAGATTTGGTCAACACCGGCGGGGGACAGGCTCCCGCACCTCCAGCGCCGCCCGCACCAGCGCCCGCATAGGGGCGGACGCCTCGTCCGCCCAGCCGAGCAAAGCTCGGCTATTCTAGCGAGGCAAAATCTCAAGGATCTCCGCGGAAACGTTGCCGCCCTTCAGGGTTAGTCTGCCAATCGTTACCGGCAGCCGAAATCGCCTCGGTCCGGCACTTCCAGGATTGAAATAGAGCACTCCATTCTTCGTGTCCACCTTTGCCACATGGCTGTGCCCGGACACCACGACTGCAAACCCCGCGGCGTCAGGCTTCAAATCCAATTCATTCAGGTTGTGGAGCACATAGATAGAAGTCCCGCCGACTTCAAGCACATTGGTCGCAGGAATCTTCCTGGCCCATGTTTCCCGATCCACATTGCCGCGAATCGCTGTAACGGGCGCAATCTCAGCCAGTTTCTCCAGGATAGCCAGATCGCCAATGTCCCCGGCATGAATTATGTAGTCAGAGCCGACCAGAGCGGCAAGAGCTTCAGGACGAAGCACGCCATGAGTATCCGAGATGATGCCGATGTTCACCACCGCCTGTGCCGATTCGGAACGGTTTACAGGACCGCGCTTTTCTCCGCGATCAGCTTTCGGATCTTGTCCACGAACTCCGTTGCCGGCATGTCTTCAGTCTTCTCTTTTCCGCGGGTGCGGACGTTTACTTTGCCGGCCTCCGCTTCTTTGTCGCCCACCACCAGCAGGAATGGCACTTTCTGCATCGCATGTTCGCGGATCTTGGCGTTCATCTTTTCGTTGCGGGCGTCCACATGCACTCGCACGCCAACCTCTTTCAATTGTGAAGCGACTTTGTTGGCGTATTCCGCGTGACGTTCGGAAATCGGGATCATCACTGCCTGCACCGGCGAGAGCCAGACGGGAAACGCCCCCGCGTAGTGCTCGATCAATACGCCGAAGAAGCGTTCAACCGATCCGTATAAAGCCCGGTGCACCATGACCGGTTGCTTGCGCGATCCATCTTCGGCGACGTACTCGAGGCCAAAGCGCTGCGGCAGATTGAAATCAAACTGCACCGTGGAGAGCTGCCACAGTCGTCCGATAGCGTCGACCAGCTTGATGTCAATTTTCGGCCCGTAGAACGCGGCTTCGCCCGGGATGGTGGTGTATTCAATGTTCAGTTCCTTGAGAACTTTTTCGAGCGAATGCGTAGCTCCATTCCACTGCTCATCGCTGCCCACGAAATTTCTACGGTCGTTCGGATTCCAGGTGGAAAGCTCAGTCTGGAATTTGTCAAAGCCAAAATCTTTGAGCACATCGCGGGCGAATTCGACGCAATCCGCAATTTCTTTTTCAATCTGTTCCGGCGTACAGAAAATGTGTGCGTCATCCTGGGTGAAGCCGCGGACGCGCAACAGGCCGTGCATCACGCCCGACCGCTCGTAGCGATACACCGTGCCCAGTTCGCCCAGGCGCACCGGCAGGTCGCGGTACGATTTCAGCGAGTCTTTATATATGAGAATGTGAAACGGGCAGTTCATCGGCTTCATGCGATATTCGGCGTCGTCGAGCTCCATGACGTCGAACATATTGGACGCGTAGTAGCCTTCGTGCCCCGAAGTCTGCCACAACTGCCGCCGCGCCACATGGGGCGTGTACACCAGCGAGTAGCCGCGCTTCAGGTACTCCGAGCGCATCCAGTCTTCCATCTCCTTGCGGATGATCCCGCCCTTGGGATGCCAGAAAATCAGTCCCGGCCCCGCCAGTTCCTGGATGGAAAACAGATCAAGCTGCTGCCCCAGCACGCGATGGTCGCGCTTCTTGGCCTCTTCCTGCTTGTTGACAAAATCGTCAAGGTCCTTCTTCGAGAAAAACGAAGTCCCATAAATACGCTGCAGTTGCGGGTTCTTCTCATCGCCCAGCCAGTAGGCACCGGCAATGTTGAGCAGCTTGAACGCCTTGATCTTCCCGGTCGAAGGAATATGCGGTCCGCGGCAGAAGTCCAGAAACTTGCCGGTCTTGTAGATTGAGATCTTTTCATCGGGCTTGGTGAATTGCTCGATGAAGTGGGTCTTCATGAAATCGCCTTCGTCCTTGAACTTCGCGAGGCCCTCATTGCGCGGCAGAAATTCGCGCGCGTAAGGAATGTCCTGCTGCACCAGTTCCTGCATCTTCTTCTCGATCTTCTGCAGGTCTTCCGGAGTGAACGGAGTCGGACGATAGAAATCGTAAAAGAATCCAGTGTCGGTCGGCGGCCCGTGGCCCAGCTTGGTCTCCGGAAACAATTCCAGCACTGCGGCCGCCAGCAGGTGAGCGGACGAATGCCGATAGACTTCAAGCGCCTCGGGATCGCGGTCGGTCAGCAGCCGAAGGTCGGTGTCTTTTTCCAGCGGCTTGGTGACATCAATGAGATCGCCGTTGGTCTTGGCGACCAGAGTAGCGTCGGCCAAACGCTGGCCGATTGATTTCGCGATATCGAGCGCGGTTGTCCCTTTGGGGACATCCTTCACGGACCCGTCGGGAAGCTTGACGTGAATGCTGTCTGCCATAGGTTAGGTTCGAAGTGGAATGTTTTCAGTTTATTGGAGGGTGCGGAGCCGGTCAAACGGATGCGGGGGATAGCTATAGGAGCCGGGAAAATTCCTACCCCCACCAGGACTGGGTGAATTTCAGCGTAGGGTGATGACCGTGAAACAGTCGCAACCGGAATTTTTCGACTCCCTTGCCGAAGTGGAAGAGTATGGTCGAGACGCGATAATCAAAGTACCACCCCTTAATTGTGAGGTCTTTGACAGTCGCAGGCGACAACTGGATTTCACAGGCGCGGTATAATCCCAGGCGCAAGTTCTCTCGCCTTCGAGTTGGCTCCCGGAGGAGTGATGTTTCGCAAAATCAACGCAGCAGGTCCTGTGGCGTGCGCCATTGTTCTTGGCTCAGTTCTTCTTCTAGGGCAAGTTCCCAACGCTCAAAAGGTACCGGATGCTGCAGCTCCTTCACCGGCAGATACGGGGACGAGCGCTGCCGATGGTTGTGCTGAATGCGAACTGCCGATCGTCCTGCGACAGACTGTAGAAGCGGGAAAAACCGGCGTGGGAACGAAGGTAGAAGCGCGGCTAGTGCTGGCCACGATGATTAACGGCGCGGTGCTTCCGCGGGGCGCGGTGATTTCGGGCGAGGTAACCGAGTCGGTGGCGAAATCAAACAATTCGCCGTCGCGGCTTGCGATTCGCATGGATTCGGCGCAATGGAAAAATGGCGAGGCGAAATTCAAGGTGTATTTGACGGCGTGGTATTATCCGCCGGCGCCGCCGATGGTGTCTCCGGACATCTCCTATGGACCGCCGGGCGACAGAAGGAATTGGGGCGGAGTCAATCCCACCGTCGATACCACCGATCCACCGAATCCGTCACAGCGGTTGTCGACTCAGGGGGACAATGGTGTGAACGTGGATGCACCGACATCGGTCATCTCTAAGGGACGAGTTCAAATGAAGAATCTGAAATCAGCGAGCGGCGCAGATGGTTCGGTCGCTCTTGTTTCTTCGCGTTCAAACATCAAACTCGACAAGATGACGACTTATGTCCTCGGAAGCAACGAACTGCTTCCGCGTAAATAGTTGGCCGACGAACTGACTCCAATATGGACTGGTTCCTCACTTGCCCCTTTCTCGGAAGACTTTAAGCGCTTCCAGGCGGGCGGGTTCGTGGACTGGCGCCTCTCGATAGACGGCATGGTTCATCAACCTGCATCACTCTGAACTGTTCATTCCATCCGCAGAAATCTGGACACTAAAGTCCAGGCCCGTCTGCAACAGGTGCCTCGCACTTTGGTGTTTCTCGAAGCTGTACCGGGGTAGCTTCTCATGGGCTACGATTTTCGCCGGGGCCGCTTGGTTCAATAAGGGGCCAAATCAATATGTTTCTACGAACCACAAGGGTTCTGGCTGTCCTGCTCCTGGCAGGGCTGACCTTCGGCTGCGGCGGCGGAACCCTCTCCAGCAGCGGAGCGGGTACGACTCCGCCTGCCGCCACCCCTCCGGCCGCGCCTACAGCCCTGGCTCCTACGGCAGGAAATCAGCAGGTAGGCTTGACTTGGACTGGCAGCAGTGGCGCGACCAGCTATCACGTCAAGCGGGCGACCACGAGCGGCGGACCTTATACCCAAATAGCTTCGCCGGCCGCGGCGAGTTACACCGATGCAGGACTCACCAACGGTACGAACTATTTCTATGTGGTCTCCGCGCTGAATGCGTCGGGCGAGAGCGCGAATTCGAACCAGGCTTCTGCGACCCCGGTCTTGACCGCTCCTCCGCCACCACCCGTTCCCGCCGCACCCACGGCCCTCGCAGCGACGCCCGGGAATCAGCAGATTGCTCTGGCCTGGAACGCCAGCAGTGGTGCGACCAGCTATCACGTGAAACGCGCCACCACGAGTGGCGGACCGTACACTCAAGTAAGTACGCCAACCAGCAGCAGCTACCCCAACACCGGCCTGACCAATGGCACCACCTACTTCTACGTTGTATCGGCGCTGAATGCGAACGGAGAGAGTGCAAACTCAAGCCAGGCCAGCGCTACCCCTGCCGCTGCGGCAGTGGCCGATGTGACTGTCACGGTCGATCCGACCAAGACCAAGCCGATTTCACCATGGATCTACGGCCTCAACTTCTATACGGGCGTCTCAGGAGCTCCACCGCACCTCACGCTTGACCGTGCCGGCGGCAATCGCTGGACTGCATACAACTGGGAGACGAATGCTTCAAACGCGGGCAGCGACTTTCTCTACGAAAACGACAGCTTCCTGACTTCGAGCACAACTCCGGCCGAGGCCGTGCGCACTTTCGTTGCCGCCGATCATAGCCTGGAGATGGCGAGCGTAATGACCGTCCAACTGCAAGGCCTGGTATCGGCCGATGAGAGTGGGCCGGTCAGCACCTCCAACCCGCCCGACCTCACTCGCTTCAAGCAGGTGGTCGACAAGAAAAGCACGATCACGCCCGCAGCGTTCACCGAGACACCCAGCACCAGCGACGCGAACGTATACATGGACGAGTTCCTGTGGACGATGGACCAGAAGATCCCCGGCATCTTCGGCGCCAATGCGCCGCTCCCCACTTTCGTGAGTCTGGACAACGAGCCGGAGCTGTGGAATTCGACGCACCTCGAAGTGCAAGGGCAGCAGCCCGGTCTCGTCGAACAACTACATCGCGAAGACCATCACGCTCACCAAGGCGCTGAAAGATCAGTTTCCCAACGTGATGATTTTCGGGCCGGTGCACTACGGATTTCAGGGCATCTACAACTGGCAAGGCGAGCTCTCAGCTTCTCCCGATGGGGCAAACTGGTTTCCCGATAAATATTTGCCCGCAATCAAAGCCGCGTCCGACGCCTACGGAAAACCGCTGGTTGATGTCTACGACTTTCATTGGTACTCGGAGGCAACCGACGGCTCGACGCGGGTCACGAATCTGACCGGTTCGACCCTGACCGCCGCGCAGGTGCAGGCCATTGTGCAAAGCCCGCGCAGCTTGTGGGACCCGACCTTCACCGAGAATTCCTGGATCACGAATGATGTGCTGGGAGAACCGATCAAACTGCTCCCGCGCCTGCAGGCCAAGATCAACGCCGAATTTCCCGGCACCAGGATCTCCATTACCGAGTATGAAAATGGTGGAGACAACCACATTGCCGGAACCATTGCCCAGGCGGACAATCTCGGCGTCTTCGGCAGTCAGGGAGTGTTCGCGGCGACGATGTGGCCCCTGGGTACCTGTCCTTATATTCTGGCGGGTTTCCGCGCGTTCCGCGGCTTCGATGGAGCGACCGCCAGCTTCGGCGACACCTCGCTGCAGGCCACCTCAAGCAAGGTGCAGAACGTAACCGTCTACGCCAGTTCGGATACCACCAACCCGGGCCGGATTGTCTTCGTAGCCATCAATCGCTTCACCGCATCGCAGCAGACAGCGATCAATGGAGTAAATCTCTCGGGAACCGCATCGGTATATCAAATGACGGCGTCATCGGCGCAAGGGCAGAACCCGATTCATCCGGTGCTGGTACAACAAATGCCGGTGAGCGGCTCGTCGCTGACCATCACACTCCCGGCGTTGAGTGTCTCAACGATCGAAGTACAGTAGCTGGCGGACAAATCCAAGAAGTTAAGTGCGATATAGAAGTGCTTTTGGTTTGTTGGGACAGGAGGAGCCCACGAAAAGCAATTCAACGGGTAGGGTCTGACTGAAGTGGGGTTGTCGGAATCAAACAGAGTCTAAGGACGGGCGATCCACGCCAAGAAAATCGCGCGTCCAAGGACGCGCGATCAAGACCAACGGCTAAAGCCAATCAATCAGCGACTAACTTGTCTTGCTCTTCAGCACCTGAATCGCCTTGTGCAGCTGTTCGTCCTGCTGCGGAGGCTGTTTCTTGTCTTCATCTGCAGGAGTCGCGTTGTCGTCATCGTCGGGCAGCGCTGCGTCATCGTCGCTGTCTGCGATTACGATGTTCGGGGTTACCGCGCTGTCCTGGATGGCTTTGCCGCTGGGTGAATAGTACTTGGCAACCGACAGAATCAGTGCCGAGCCATCGGGAAGCTGGATCGTTTTCTGGATCGAGCCATCGCCGAAGGTCTTGTCGCCCACAACATCTCCACGCGCATTTTCGAGCACTGCGGCGGCCACGACTTCAGCCGGTCCGGCGGTGCCCTTGTTCACCAGCACGACCAGGGGCAGGTTGGTGATGGCCTTCGAGGCATCGGCATTGAATGCTTCGCGCGGATACTTCTGGCCCTGCAAGTAAGTGATGGTGCCGTGGTTGAGGAACAAGTTGGCAACCGCGATGCCTTCCGATTCGTCTCCCTCAGCGCAATTGCGCAGATCGAGAATCAGCTTCTTGGCTCCGGACTTTTGCAGCGCCCGGACTTTGGCGGCAACTTCCTGCGCCTTGCCCTTGTTGAAGGCATCCACCTGGATGTAGCCGATACCGTCGTCCACCATCTTGTCCGTGACCGGCGGGACGGTGACGATATCGCGGGTGATCACCATCTTCTGCGGCTCGGCGCGGCGGGCCCGGACCACGGACACGTTCAGGTTCGAACCGGGTTGGCCCAGCAGCAGATTATGGATTTCGGCGAGTGACATCTCGCGCGTGCTCTTGCCCTCGATGGCTTCGAAGATATCGCTGGCCTGGATGCCGGCCTTGTCAGCTGGACCGCCAGGGATCACCGAGATGACCGCGGCGTAGCCAAAGCGCTTCGAGACGGCTGCCCCGATCTCGCCTTTGGCCTCGGTCTGATTGGCCTTGTACTCCTTGAACTCGGCAGCGGTCAGATAGCTGGAGTTCGAGTCCAGCGACTCGAGCAGGCCGTGCAGCGCGCCGTCGGTCACCAGCGGAATGTTGGGTTCTTCCACATACTCGCTGCGCACCCGCGAAAGCACTTCGCTATAAACCTGTAACTGCCGGTAAGAGCCATCGTTGTTGGAGGCGCGAACGCCGTCCAATCCGCCCACGTACATAAACAGCAGAACGGCGGCGGAGGAAACTACAATTGCGATCTTTGTCTTCATGGACATCGGATTTATTCTTCTTTGGAAGAGAAATTATTGCCTGACGCGTACACGCAAATATTATATCTGCTTTGATGCCGGTTTCCTGTTCTTTGCTTCGAGCAAAAATGACCATCGGTAACTGCCAGGTTGGGCGTAGGTCTTTCCCACACCGAGTTTCCGGGCAGGCACTCAGACAAAAGGACTTACCTACTGCTTTTAGCACAGCGGTTTGGTGTTATATTTCTCCCGCCTCGAAAGGGGGAGCTATGCGGTTTCGTCCGGCATTGATCATTCTGGTTACAGTTTTGCTCGTGGCTAGCGGCTGGTTCCTCTCGCGCCGGCGCAGTCGGGAGAATGGAAGCAGTTGTTTGATGGCAAGGACCTGGTGGGATGGAAGCACGTCGGCCCCGGCGAAATGACGGTCGAGGATGGGTTGATCCGCACCCACGGCGGGATGGGACTGCTCTACTGGACGGGCGGGACGCTGGGCGATTGCGTGATCCGCGTCGTATTCAAGATGCGCGATCAGAACGACAACTCCGGAGTCTACATCCGCATTCCGATCGAGCCCCGCGAAGCGTGGATGCCGGTGCACTACGGATATGAAGTGCAGATCGACAACGAGCCGGAAAAATCCAAGGAAGACGACTATCACGTCACCGGCACGCTGTATTCGCTGACCAAGCCGCTGGCCCGTCCCGGCAAGCCCGGGCCGGAGTGGAACACCATGGAAATCACCCTGGATGGGCCGCACACCACGGTGGTGGTAAACGGAGTGAAGGTGACGGAGTTCACCGAGGGCGATCCGGTGCCGGCGAAGAAATTTCCCTTCGAACCGGAGCGCGGGCCGCGTCCGCAGGAAGGCTACATCGGCCTGCAGAATCACAGCGACAACGACGTCGTATTCTTCAAGGAAGTTGCGATCAAGATGCTGAAGAAATAGCTCGTTAGCTTTGAGCCGTTAGCTTTTGGCTAGGAGCTGAAGACGGTAAAAGCTGAAGTGGCGGAGGCTTGATGAATGAGGAACCGTTTCTCGCGTCGTGAATTCATTGGACTCGGCGCGGCCGCGGCGGGCGCGTCGCTGGGGCTGAAGACAATTCTGCTGGATCCGGACCCGCTCTGGGCCTTGCCGCAAACCGTGGCGGCCAGCGATCGGGTGCGCTTTGGCATGATCGGCATCGGCATGCAGGGGTCGGGATTGCTGGCCAACTCGATTGAACTGCCGGGAGTGGAATGCGTGGCGGCCTGCGATCTCTATGACGGCCGTCACACTCTGGCCAAAGAGATTGTCGGTCCGAATCTGCCCACCACGCGGCGCTATCACGAATTGCTGGAGAACAAGGAGATCGATTGCATCGTGGCCGCGGTTCCCGACCACTGGCACAAGCAGGTCGTGGTCGATGCGGTCAGCGCGGGCAAGGACATCTACATTGAAAAACCCATGTCGCACACCGGCGCCGAAGGTGTGGAGATGGTGGCGGCCGCGAAAAAGAACGGACGCATCGTGCAGGTGGGCTCGCAGCGGGTCAGTTCGGTGATTTGCGCCAAGGCGAAAGAACTGGTGGCGCAGGGAGTGCTCGGCGATCTGATGCTGGTGGAAGGTTCGCTCGGCCGCAACGATCCGACCGGAGCCTGGGAGTATCCGCCGCCGACCGATCTTTCTCCGCAGACGCTCGACTGGGATACCTGGCAGGGAACCGTGCCCAAGCGGGATTTCGATCCCCTGATCTTTGCGCGCTGGCGTTGCTGGAAGGAATATGGCACCGGCGTGGCGGGCGATCTGCTGGTCCACCTGGTGAGCGGAATGCAATACGTGCTGGGCATCAACGAGGCGCCCAAGCAGGCCATGGCCATGGGCGGGATCCTGCGCTGGAAGGATGGCCGCAACATGCCGGACGTGCACTGCACGCTTTTCAAGTACGGCGAAGTTCCGGTCTACATGCGGCTCAGCCTGGGAACGGAGACTCCTGAGATGTATCGCTTTCAGGGCTCGAAAGGCATTCTGGAACTGACCGAGTTCAGCCTGACCTACACTCCGCAGGCGGGCGTGGACACCGGTCCGAGCTATTACGCGTCGGGCTTTCCCCGCGCCATGCGGGAAGAATATTTCAAGAAATGGCATCAGGAGCACGATGCCATCGCCGGGCAAGGAACCGGCGTTCGAAGGCACCACCTACCGCAGCGTTTCCTGGGACGAGGAAAAACCGCATCTGTGGAATTACTTCCAGGCGGTAAAGACGCGCAAGCCGGTGGTGGAAGACGCGGTGTTCGGTCATCACGCGGCGCTGGCTTGCCACATGGCGAACCAGTCGTACTTCCGCAAGAGCGCAGTGACCTGGGACGAGGAATCGAAGACGATTAAGAGCTAGAACCAGACCGCGGACCTCGGACTGCGGACGTCAGCCTTGGGCTTGGCCAGGGTCTGACGTCTGAGGTCTGACGTCCGCTTCCAGTCGCACGCAAGGCTGCAACAACTCTGTCCATTTCATTCTGCTGGAACAAGCGGATCGCCGCGATTCCGGCTGCGCCTGCCTGCATGCAGGCCTCCGCGTTTTCTAGCGTGATGCCGCCCAGCGCGAGGACCGGGAATCTTTTCCTGGCAAGCTTCTCGCAGCGCTTCAAGACCTGCTGGGCGCGTAGGCGATTTTTCCTTTTCGAAGACTGGTCCGAAGACGGCGAAGTCTGCGCCTTCTTGCGCGGCGCGGGCGACCTCGGCCTGAGTATGGCAGGAGACGCCGATGGTCACCGGGCCGGACTGCCTCCACCTTGACTCCAAATCTTTCTTACTTCGGACGGGGAAATGTCATTCGAGCGTAGATGAACGCCCTGGGCGCCGCAGGACAGGGCGATGTCGGTGCGGGAGTTTATTAGAAAAACAGTTTTCAGTTTCTGGTTCTCGGTTCTCAGATGCTGGACTGCCGCGCGGGCGAGGATTTCGAGATCGCGGGATGGAAAGGTCTTTCTCGCGCAGTTGGATGTAGTCAACGCCGCAGCGAGCGGCTTCGACAATGGTTGCGAGCAATCGAGAGCGACGAGCAGTTTCGTCACCGGCGAACTGAGAGCGATCGGTGATGTAGTAAAGAAGCAAGTCAGTCGGCGGTGGTCCATCATCGCCGATCCTGACGACTGAAGACCGACGACTGGTTACGGATTGGTTTTGGCAATCTCCGGCACGGCTTCGGGCGCCTTCGGCTGCTGGGCCCGAGGTGATACTTGGTCAAACCGTCGCGCAGAAACTCGAAGCCTTCTTCCGGCGAATCTGCCATGTGGAACAAATCCAGATCAGCGGCAGTGATGGTGCCGGCATCGATCATGGCGTCAAAGTTGATCAGGCGCTTCCAGTACTCGCTGCCGTAAATCACCACCAGGATCTTCTTGGCCAGCTTTTGGGTCTGGGCCAGGGTCAGGATTTCAAAAAGCTCGTCCAGGGTTCCGAAGCCGCCGGGAAAGATCACCAGGGCCTTGGCCAGATAGGCGAACCAGAACTTCCGCATGAAGAAGTAGTGGAACTCGAAATTCAGCGACGGGGTGATGTAGGGGTTCGGATTCTGTTCGAAGGGCAGATTGATGTTGAGGCCAATGGTCTTGCCGCCCGCCTCCTGGGCCCCCAGGTTGGCGGCTTCCATGATGCCGGGGCCGCCTCCGGTGGTCACGACGAAGCGACGCCGGCGGGCCGGAATCTGGATTGACCATTCGGTGAGCAGGAACGCCAGGCGGCGTGCGTCCTCGTAGTAGCGCGCCGTATCTACCAAGGCCAGCGCTTTTTTTCGCTCGGCCTCGGACGCCACTCCAGGTCTTTTTTCCAGTTCAGCGAGATTCCGATTCGCGCCGGCCTTGCCCTGAAAACGCGCCGAGCCGAAGAACACCACCGTGTCCTGGATCTGCTCGCGCCGGAAACGTGACAGCGGTTCCGTGTATTCAGAGAGGATGCGCAATACGCGCCCGTCCGGACTGTTCAGGAAGGTCGGATTTTCGTACGCCAGGGGCGCAGACTTGAGCTTGTCGTCACTCATGATGAGGTTGTCTTTCTGTCAGTGCCGTTTTTCGTCGTGGAAGTGAACTGCTTCCCAAAATCCGATCCAGATATCGAGCAGTCCCAGGCCGCTGCACAGGCCGCGCACAAAGCCGTTGGAAACGAAAGCCCGCAGTCCGGGAGAGCCGAGCAGGAAATAATTGTCTGTCCACTCCGGCCTCCAGGGCAGGATGACCAGAAGAACTCCCACCGTGGCGCAGAAAAAAACGAACAGCAAGTATCAGAACGCGGTGCAGCCAGAGCTGAAAGCTGGTCTGAGGCAGGGACTCGGACATTTTGTCGATGGAAGAATCAGGGCTGGCGGTCACATCGCGCTCCCAAGGGTCGTGCACGCGACCGGTTGGTGCTCCCCGGAGCCTGCTCCCAAGCATAGAAAGAACCCCATCGTGCCATTCTACGACTTCAGGGCTTTGATGCGCTCGGAGACATCGCGGTAGTCAATGTTGCTGCCGTACACCTCCATGAAATAGCTCAGGGCCTTGGCCTTGTTGCCGGCCGCTTCGTAGGAGGAGGCCAGCTCGTAGTTCAGGGCAGTGCGGGTCTCTTCGTCAATGTTGGGCAGCTTGAGGGCGCGTTCATACCAGCGGATGGCCGCTTCGGCTACGCCTTTATCGAGGAAGCACTGGGCCAGCCAGGTGTAAGTCTGCATGAGTTGCGGGAAGTTGTGACCGCGATCCACGGCCTGGCAGACTTTCTGCAGTTCGCCGATGGCTTCATCCAGCAATCCCATTTCGCGGAAGGCCACGCCGAGGTTGTAATGGGTCTCGGGATCTTCCTGGGTGTTGGCGGAGTCCTCTTCGAGTTCGTGCTTCAGCTCGCCGAACATGTCGGCCAGATCCACGCTGGCGGCGTTCGCTTGCGGGGTTGCCGGCGCGACTTCGGGAGCGAGCGTCCGCTTCTTGGTCGGCTGATAGGTGAAAGTCGGCGACGCAGCTTCCATGGCCGGAGCTGGAGCGGCGAAGCCGGAATCGGGGCTGGTGCTGCAGCCGCGGCGGCATGTGCGGAACTCGCCGCGATCGACTCGCGAGCAGCTCGAGCTTGCACTGGCGGCGCGGGCGGCACGGGCGCGGGCGGCAAGAAGCCGTCGCCCAAAGAAGCTTCCAGATCGGAGACAAACTCGCCCAATACGCCGGCGGGCGCTGCCTCCGGGCTGGCCTGGGCGTATTCCGCCACTGCGGGCTCGGGTGCGGGCACAATCGGACGGAGCGGCAGCTTGAATTCTTCCGCTGGAGCCGGGCTTGGATCGGCAACAAATTCCGTCGAATGCGGACTTCGACCTTGCCGGCATACGCGCTCTCGGCCTCCGGTGCGGATGGGACCTCGTCCGTTTCCTCGACCGAAACTTCTTCTACGGCTTCGGGCTGCTTCGAACCGGACTGAGCTTCGGCGGCCTCAATTTCCTGCCACACCGCCGCCAGCTGGGCCGCTCCGGGCTTCAGCTTTTCCAGCTTGTTGAAGACCACGCGAGCCTGTTCGGCCATCGAGTGCGCGAGGTAGAAGCGAAGCTCTTCGATGGTTTCGGTGATAGTCTCGGCTCGGGCTGGATCGGATTCCGCGTCTGGAGCGGCAGCTTCCTCGGCGAACGAAGCTGCTTTCGGTTCATCCGAGACCTGCGTCTTCCCATTCGGCGGAGATATCAATTTCACTCTCCGGTGCCGCCGGTTCAGAACGAACCTCAAATTCGCTGGACTCCGGGCACAGTCGAGGATGCCGCGGTGTGAAAGAAAAGTCCCGAGGTTGAAGGTTCGGGGATTGAAGCGGGAGCGTCCGCTACCTCAGCGCCGGCGAAATGATCGAAGGCGGGCGGGGTAATCGTCGCCGGCGCAAACGGCATCGCCGGCGCGGCTGTGGCAGCGCTCGCGGTAACTGGCTTGGCGGAAGTTCGTTCTTCGTACTTGCCGGCCAGGTCGCTATAGCGGCTGGCTTCGTCGGGATGTCCGGCATCGTGATAAAGCTGTTCCAGATTGCGGCAGCAAACGGCGGCTTCGCTGAAGCGGCCGGCCCGGGTGTGCAACGCGGCCAGACGCTGGTTGATTCGCAGGTCGCGGGGCGCCTTGGGTAAAGCGGACATCAAAGGTCCCAGCGCCTTGGCCGGCATGTTGTAGGAAACGAACAATTCGGCGTCGGTCAATGCGGCGCGCACGGCCAGGGCAACATCGTCAGCATAGCGCTGGTCGATAAACGGTGCGGTGGCTTCGAGTTCCTCCACCAGGACTGCGCCTTCTTCGGGAGTGATGAGTCGCGAGCCCGAGGCAGCGCCGCCCAGCTTGGCCAGAACCTGCTCATAATTGCGAGTGTGCAACTGGTTCTGCGGTTCCATCTGAGTAAGCTTCAGATAGTAGTCGCGAGCTTTCTCAAGATTTCCCGACTGCACGCTGGCATGCGCCAGCAATTCGTAGAGTTCGGTAATGTGAGTCGTGTCGCCGGCCTTTTGCGAAAGATCGAGCAGGATCTCCAGCGCGGGCGCATCCTCGCGCATATGGCCGATCAGCGCATGCAGGCTTTCGAGAACCTTGCCTGAATCGGTGGCCACCAGGCGATCGCAATATTGCTGGTAAACCTTCAAGACCTCGCCGGGCTGTCCTGCGGCCATGAGCGCGTCGGCGTAGCCGGTGATCGCGCCGGTGTCGTTGTGGACGGTGCACAATTTCGCCGCCAGGGTTCCCGCTTCCGGCAAGCGTCCGCTTTGCAGGTAGGCCTGCATGAGCGCGCGCAGTCCGTCGGGATGGCTGTCGAGATCGGCCACTTTCTCCAGGTTCTGGATCGCACCGGCCATGTCGCCGGAATCGAACGCGTTGCGGCCGCGCAGCAGCAGAGCATGACTGTTGCTCGGATCCAGCGTGAGCATGCGGTTCAGGATTTCTTCGGCGGGTCCCAGTTGGCCGCGCGCCCGCAGGCTGTCGGCGGCGGCGGCGAAAAGCTGCCAGGCCTCCGTCTTCTTGTTGAGCCGGACATAAACCTCGGCCAGGCGAGTGCGCATGGCGACGTTTTCCGGATCCATCTCCAGCGTCTTCTGGAAAATCCGTACTGCCTGTTCCAGTTCGCCGGAGCGCAGAAATTCTTCCGCGACTTGCAGATATTGCGCCCGGGCATCATTAAAGAGTCCCTGTTGGGTGTAGAGCTCGGCCAGTCGAAGCACGCTCTCCAAGGTGGGTTTCAGCTTGGTGAGCTTCTTGTACATGGCGATGGCTTTGACGGTGAAGCCCTGCGCAGCATAGGCGTCGCCAACGCTCTTGAAAGATTCGACGGCCTTGTCGGCCTGTCCGAGACGGGCGTAGAGGTCTCCAATGGTGTTGGAGACGGTGAGTTCCTTGGGGTCGGCTTTGAGAACTTTTTCGTACTCAGCAATGGCATTGGGGAGCTTGCCCTGCTGGACGAATTTCTCCGCAGCACTGAGAGCCTTCTGTTTGTTGAAGCCAAAACCGAACGCCATAAGATTGCTGACTCCAGCTCCCGGTTTATTTCCCGCCAGAAAACATCTCCGTGAGAAGGTTCACCGACGGGTTGGCCATCCGACCGGCCATGTCTGCCGATCATACGAGGGATGGTCTTTCGGACAAGGGTCATTGTAAGACGTGTTACCAAGAATCGTATGGTTACTAAGGGTTACCGAAAGGGAGTGTACGACCGAGTTACGTCCGGAACCACGCTGGATAACCGGAAATCATGCAGCGATTCGCACAAATGCGATGGACGGACGCCGTCATCCATTTCGGACTGCCCGGTTTCCTCAGGCGTCACTACTGCTGGACGGCTCGGTTCTTGTAAGATTGCGGCCAGCACATTCAGCGTCCCGGGGGGGCACGCTGGGTTGGAGAAAACCTCACTTCGCTAACATTCGCCGCCTTCCTGCCAGGAAGTAAAGAACGTGATCGGGCCCAAATATTCTTTACCCCCTGCGGCAATGAGGGAGAACTATGGGCAGATGGCTGACATGGGTATCGCACACGCGCCTGACTGGCTGGGCGTGTTCCCAGTGCGGCTGGACTTTTCCCGTACCGGCGATGCTGACCGATAAGGACGCCAAGAGCGCCTACGACCGGCTGGCTTCGAGCAAGTTTCAGGAGCACGATTGCGCGGTACACGGCGAACCGGCAGTGCTGGCCGACTCCGAGAGTTTCGCGGCACGGGCCAGAAAGCTGGTCACCCGGGGTTTCAAGCCGAAAGACGCCGCTCAGATTACCTTGCAGGAAATCACCTTCGAAAACCGCAACGATCCCAGCGCCGCCAAGAAAGCGCAAATCGACGCGGAAGACTTTCTTCGCCGCGTCAAAGACGGGCTGATCTGACGCTGGCGCTCCGGCCCGCCGACTCGGATAACAGATTTCGACTATTGGCTCGTCCTGAGTTTCTCGGTATAGCCTTAAACTGGTCGCCGGTATTTTGCGGCGACAAACTCCTTGCAAGGCAAGTGAATCTTTATGACGTGGATCCGCACCATTCCAGTCTCTGAAGGCGACGAAAAGTTGCGCCAGGCCATGGAGGGCCAGAAGTCTCTCTATCCCGATCGAGTACGCGACCCCGGTCCATCCCACCGAGGGCGGCGGGGCGCAGATCACCGAATCCCACAGCCTGATTCCCGACGCCCTTTATCACGCCTTCGCCACCTTCGGCGTGCTGATGTCTCCCGACCTGCCGCTTTCGCGGCGGCAGCACGAGATGATCACCACCGTGGTTTCGGTCACCAACCGGTGCGTTTATTGAATCGACTCACACGCAGAGTTTCTGCGTCGGGTGACGTTGGATAAGGAACTGGTTGATGCGCTGGAGAAGGACTACACCACCGCTCCCGTCACCGCGCAGGAGCGGGTGATGCTCGACTACGTGGTGAAAATCACCAAGGATGCGACGAAAGTCTGGAAAGACGATCACGAACGCCTGCGCGCGGCCGGTTTCGACGACAAAGCGATCCTGCAGATCACGCTGATCGCCGCCTGGTTCAACTACATCAACCGCGTAGCCGACGCGCTGGGCGTGGGACGAGAGTAGCGTATCTCCAGCAGCACTTGTCATCCTGAGCGGAGTGGCCACTTCGCGTAGCGAAGCGGCCACGCAGTCGAAGGACCCCTATAAGCTGCACGCTGTCGCGGTGGAACATACCCACTACCTCCAGACTTTCCGCCAAGATGCTAGGGGTCCTTCGACTCCACCAGCCCATTCGCAAGCGAATGGGCTGGTTGCGCTCAGGATGACATTGCTTTCGGCTGCGGCTGGGAACCCGGTTGCTTCCGCCGCCAGCAGCAGATCAGCAGAGTTCTCGCGCTCGACGATCCACTCCCAGACCCGGCGGCCATTTGAATCGAGCGAGCATCGGGCCTCGGTGTAGTCGGCCAGCCGGTTCAGCACCGTGGTCACCGAGGCCATGGGATCCTTGTGGCGCTCCAGCACTTCGGGAAATCTCTGCTGCAACGCCTGGCAGACCAGCCGGGCGCCGAGTGGTTTTCTGGCGTCCATCAGGACCACCCGACAAGCTCGCGTGAAGCCCGGCTGCCGGCTGGCGGATTTGCGATCGAGGAAGGTGAGCAGTTGATCGCTGAGCACGCAGTCGCCGAAAATATTCGCCAATCCGGCCAGGGTCTGTTTGATCGTGCCAATTCGCTTCATGAGTTCTGCCCGCTGCGCGAGCAGTTCGTGCAGCTCCCGTTCCGCCGAGCGGATGACCTCCTGAACGTGCAGGTCAGCCGCTTGCGATTGTCCGTTGCTTCCGTTCATTCCGGTATTCATGAAACCCTCACTTTGTGATCGTGATGGTTAAGTGTTAGCGCGGATTGGTCGCCTCGGCAGTTTGGACGTGTCCCGAGCGCCTCTTCGGACAGCAACAATGGCCGACTTTGAGCGCAAGACCTGCTGGCCAATCTCGTTCCCTTCCTGCCAGACCTGGGTCAGCACGTTCTGGCCACCCTCGTTGTCGAACCGCAGTTTGGGCCGTGCCCGGCGCGGCCGGCGCCTGCACCGATTGGGTCAATACATTGATCAAGGCGCGGCCTTGGGAGTCGCGCAGCTCCAACAGCACCGGCCCGACGAGCACCACCGAATACTGCCCGGCGGGAAAGATCTCGCTTCCCACGACGAAATCGAATGGAATGTTTGCCTTGATGACCCGCTCGGCGCTGCTGCGCGTGGAGCGCAGAGCCCAGCATCAGGACACTCAGAAGAAGTGAAGCAAATACGCGTCCAACCCGGTTCTTCATAACAACCTCCCCTTGTGTTGTCTAGCGAGTTCGTTCGATTGCGAGTCCTGCGGATTTGCCGGACATCCGAACGGAGTGTGCAGCGACTGTTCGCTGCTCGCTATCCGCTTCTTGCCGTCAAATCCGATTTCCTGCGTACTACCGGGGTTGGACGAGATTTTCTATCTATGAGATTGATTGTTTGTTTTCATTCAATCAATGAACTACACTCATGTGAATATGAGTCCGAAACTGGAAGTCCGACACCTCAAGTTGCTGGTGACCGTGGCCGAAGAAGGCAGCGTGACCGAAGCCGGAAAACGCCTGCACCTCACGCAATCCGCGCTGAGCCACCAGTTGCGCGATGCGGAAGAAAAGCTGGGGACGGCGCTGTTTTTGCGGCTGGGAAGAAAGATGGTGCTGACGCCCGCCGGAGAGCGCCTGATCGCGTGTGCGCGCCGGGTGCTCGACGAACTCAGCACTACCGAAGTGCAGATCGAGGGACTCAACGGCGGAGCGCGCGGTGAGATCCGGCTGAGCACGGAATGCTACACCTGCTATCACTGGCTGCCGCCGGTGCTGAACAAGTTTCACGGGAAGTTTTCGAAAGTGGAAGTGAACATCGTCGCCAGCGCGACTTCGAATCCGGCGGCAGCTTTGCTCGAAGGCAAGCTGGATGTTGCGATCGTCAGTTCTCCCCCGAAGCAACAAGAGCCTGCAAGTGACGCCCATGTTCGAAGACGAACTGGTCCTGGTGATGTCGCCGAAGCACCGGCTGGCGGCGGCGAGTCAGGTGCGGCCCAAGGACCTGGAGACCGAGACTATTCTGATCTATCCTCCGCGCGAAGAGAGCACGCTGATTAACCAACTGCTGAAGCCGGCAGGAGTGGAGGCGCAGCGGGTCATCGAAGTTCCACTCACGGAAGCGATTGTGGAGTTGGCGGGAGCTGGCACCGGCATTGGATTTCTGGCGCGCTGGGCGGTGGCGCCGGCCGTCGAAGCGGGCAAAGTCGCCATTCGGCCCCTGGGCGGTCGCGGTTTTCAACGGCAATGGTACGCGGTCACGCTGCGCAATCAGCCCACGCCGCCGTTCCTGGCGGAGTTTCTGAATCTGTTGTCCAACTTCGTTCCGAAGAACGCGCGCCGCATGTCGGCGTAAGATCCTGTCATCCTGAGCGGAGTAGAAAGTTCGCTTCGCGACCTCGCTCTTGCGGGCCACTATCAGCGGCCACGTGGGGACAGCCGCCCTCGGCTGTCCCAGTCGAGCATAGCTCGACAGGGTTTTTGCCGAAACCAAAAAACTGCGGAGCGTTGCTCCGCCCGGACAGCCGAGGGTGACTGTCCCCACGTGGCCGCGGGTAGCTTCACCGAATGCAGGAGACGCGTCTGAAGCGATACCATCCTAAGCATGGAGCGCCGCTCCGTTGTCGAATACCTTGAGAGCTTTCTGCGACGCGGGCGGGAGTGCGCCTATGTTCAGCGCCGCGGATACCGCGCCGAACGCTGGAGCTACCGGCAAGTGGCCGAGACGGCGTTTCGATTTGCTCGCGAACTGGAAAAGCGTGGAATCGGCAAAGGCGAGCGCGTCCTGCTATGGGGGCCGAACTCGGCCGAGTGGGTGGCGGTATTTTTCGGTTGTGCGCTGCGCGGCGTGATCGTCGTCCCTCTTGATGACGCCGGCGCGGCCGATTTCACCCAGCGGATTTATCAGCAGGTAGATGGAAAGCTGCTGGTGTGCTCGCGTGAACATGTCCCGCCCGCAATACCTGTCGTGGCGCTGGAAGATTTACAGGAAATATTATCGATCCACGCATCTGGCCCTTACGATGCGGCGGCGATCGGCCCTGCGGATATCCTGGAAATTGTTTTTACTTCCGGTACCACCGCCGAACCCAAAGGCGTCGTGATCACGCACGGCAACGTGCTCGGCAATATCGCGCCGCTGGAAGCGGAAATCCAGAAATATCTGAAGTATGAACGCCTGGTCCATCCCGTTCGCTTCCTGAACCTGCTGCCCTTGAGCCACGTGTTTGGGCAATTCCTGGGAATATTTCTGCCTCAACTGATGGGCGGCACGGTGATCTTCCAGGATGCACTCAATCCGGGCGAAGTCATTCGCACCATCCGGCGCGAGCGAGTGTCGGTGCTGGTGGCGGTGCCGCGCATGCTGCAATCGCTGAAGGAGAAGATCGAGCGCGATCTGGAAGATGAGGGCAGGCTCGAAGATTTCCGGCGACGGTTTCAAGCGGCGGAGGGGAAGCATTTCCTCCACCGCTGGTGGATCTTCCGGCGTGTGCATCGCCAGTTCGGATGGAAGTTCTGGGCGTTTATCTCCGGGGGTGCCGCGCTCGACCGTGTGACCGAAGACTTCTGGGGACGAATGGGATACGCCGCCATCCAGGGCTATGGGCTGACGGAAACGACTTCCATCGTCAGCGTGAACCATCCTTTTCGCCTGGGCAAAGGATCGATCGGAAAAGTTCTGGCCGGGCGCGAGGTCAAATTGGCCCCCGACGGCGAAATCCTGGTTCGTGGCAGCGGAGTAGCCGCCGGCTATTGGACGGGACACGAACTCCAGCCGATGACCGCGGACCAGGGCTGGTACGGAACCGGAGACATCGGCGCGCTCGACGCCGAAGGCAATCTGTACTTCAAAGGCCGGAAGAAGGATGTGATCGTCACCCCGGCTGGCATGAATGTTTATCCCGAGGATCTCGAGGCCGCGCTGCGCCGCCAACCTGAAGTCAAGGACTGCGTGGTGATCGCGCTGCCGCGAGATGGGAATGCTGAACCCTGCGCGGTGATGATCCTGCGCGATGCCGGCGTTGATCCGGAACCGGTCGTGAAACGCGCGAACGAAACTCTGGCTGAGTATCAGCGCATGCGGACCTGGTTTGTCTGGCCCGAAGACGACTTCCCGCGCACCTCCACGCAAAAGCCGCGAACCAATGCGATCCTGCAAGTCGTTCAGGCGCAATTGGGAGCAGCGCCGGTCGCGCTCACCCGATCGAGTTCACTGGCCGAGCTGATTGCGCGTGTCAAAGGGAAATCTGTCGAAGAGTTGGGTCCGAAGTCTGATCTTGAAGCCGATTTGAATTTGAGTTCGCTTGATCGCGTGGAATTGTTGGGCGCGATCGAAGACCGCTATCAGGTGGATTTGAGCGAGACCCGGTTCGCGGCCGTAAAGACGGTCGGCGATCTGGAACGCATGCTGCACGGCAAGCTTCCGCCGCGGGTGCCTTATCACTATCCGGCATGGGTGCAGCGTTGGCCGACAACCTGGGTGCGTCTGCTCATTCACTATCTGCTTTTGCGTCCAGCGGTATTTCTGCTGGGATGGCCACGCATCACCGGGCGGGACAATCTGCGCGGGCTTCGCGGACCCGTGCTGGTGGTGTGCAATCACATTGACGACGTGGATGTCGGTTTTGTGCAGACCGCGCTTCCGGCCCGCTTTCGGCATCGACTGGCAACTGCCACGGGAGGAGAAGCGCTGGAGGCGCTGCGCAGTCCGTCGTCCGCCAAAGATCTGTTCCGCCGAGGCTATGACCGCGTGCAATGGTTTTTGGGAGTGTCGCTGCTCAACCTGTTTCCCTTGCCGCGTGAGGCTGGTTTCCGGGAGAGCTTTGCCTTTGCCGGAGAATCCGTGGACCGCGGCTACAGCATTCTGGTTTTTCCCGAGGGCCGCCACACCACGGATGGCAAGATAGCGCCGTTTCGCGCCGGCGTCGGATTGCTGGCGATTAACCTTGCGATCCCGATCGTTCCCATGCGGATTGACGGGCTCTTTGAACTGAAGAAGGCAAAGAAAAAGTTCGCGCCGCCAGGGAAAATCAAAGTGAAGATCGGGGCTCCGGTCCAGTTCCCGCGTGACACCGCACCGGAGCAAATTGCCGCCGAGCTGCACAGGACGGTGGAAGATTTGTAGATACTAATGCTGTAGGCCTTGTTTATTGATCTTGTTACTTCGGTGGGACAAACCCTCGGAACAGCCTCCGCATCCAAGGTTGAGCGTGTACTATTTTTTAAGGCGCCGAGCTGCGCGCCCGGCTTGGACGGATCATCGACCCGTCCCCGCACAAGCGATCCGCAACCACGAAATCTTAGGAGGTTCCCAGCACATGCATTTCGATATGAAACAATTATCCCGAGTCGCTACGGCATTAGTTCTGGCCACGGTTTTCGCGCTTCCCCAGAATCTCTTGGCAGAAGGCGCCGCCCACGTAGTGAGTCCCTCCGACTTGCAACAGGCGGCGGTGCAGGCCTCCGCGGTGCGGCAGCAAAATGTCGAAAAAGTCCGCGAATTTTTCTCCTCAGAGAAGGCCGACAAAGCTTTGCGGTCGGCACATATGAATCCGGAGCAGGTGAAGAACGCAGTCTCCACCCTGGACGACGCTGAACTGGCGCAGTTGGCCTCGCGGGTGAACAAGGCGCAGACTGATTTTGCAGCCGGCTCACTCAGTGATCGCGACCTGATCGTAATTCTGGTCGTCGTGGCCGTGCTGATCCTGATTATTGTTGCCGTCCGGTAGGCTGCAGATGCCCGGGAAAGTGTTTGGTCGCGTCGTCAGGATCGCGGTCGTGTGGCTTGTCGTCTGCGGATCATTGCTCGGCGCCGACCTTCCCGGCGTCTGGCTCGATGTTCCTTTCGTGAAGCAGGAAAAAGACGGCTGCGGCGCCGCCAGCATTGCCATGGTGATGCAATACTGGCAGGCGCAGCAGGGCCAGTTGGCGAACGAAACTTCTGACGCATCCCGGATCCAGCGCACGCTGTACTCGTCCAAAGTCCATGGCATCTACGCATCCGACATGGAACGGTACTTTCAGGAGAACGGCTTCCGCACGTTTACAATTCGCGGAGAGTGGGAAGACCTGGAACAACATCTGCGCAAGGGCCGTCCTTTAATTGTTGCCATGAAGCCCTCGTCCGGCGGCGCTTTGCATTACATCGTCGTGACTGGCCTTGGACCGGAGATGGTGATGATCAACGATCCGGCCCAGCGCAAGCTGCTGCAACAGGACCGGCCCAGCTTCGAACGGGAATGGAGCGCGGCCGGAAAATGGACTCTGCTCGCGCTGCCTCAATCTCAACCACGCTGATCTCGATCGTCGTCCTGGTCTCTCTTTTTGCCTCCGCGTCTGCCCCGAACGACCAAACATCGGATAGCTCCTTGGCCGCCCGGGCCACGCAGCTTTCTGCGGAACAGCGCTGGCACGAAGTCGTCGGCCTCGTCGAATCTGTGCCGCACCCTTCGGCTGAACTCGATTTCTATTACGGCACCGCATTGGCCCAGTTGGGTCGTTGGGACGAGGCGCAAAAAGCATTTGCCGCCGGAGCCCGGCTCCAGCCTGGCGACAAGCGGTTTCCCCTGGAACTGGCTGGAGTGGCATTCAAGAAAAAGCGGTATCCGGTCGCGGTGCGCCATCTGCGGCGAGCCCTGCGTCTCGATCCCGCCGATTCCTACGGCAATGATTTCCTCGGCACCGTCTATTTTCTCCAGGGGAACACCGAAGCCGCGCTCAAGTATTGGAACCGTGTGGGCAAGCCACAAATTGTGGAGGTACGAAGCCAGCCCACGCCGCAAGTGAATGCGGCATTGCTCGATCGTGCCCTGGCTTTCGCGCCGGCCACCATTCTTCTCACGCCTGATCTACTGACCACCGAAGTTCGAGTGCGGGGTCTGGAAATTTTCCCTCGCTACCAATTTGATCTGCAGGCCCGCAATGATGGCAAGTTTGACATTCTTTTCCGCAACCGCGAGCGGAACGGCTGGGGCCAGGGCAAGCTGGAGAAACTATTTCTTCTGCTGCGAGGCTTGCCTTTTCAGAGCATTACTCCTGAGTATTACAACCTGCACGACGAAGCGATCAACTTCACCTCTATGTATCGCTGGGATGCCCAGAAGAGGCGGGTTCTGGCGGAACTCTCAGGCCCGTTCAGAGCTAATCCAAAATTCCGCTACAGGCTCATGGCCGACTTGCGCGGCGAGAACTGGGACATCAGAAAATCATTTCAGGGTCCAGCCCCGGTGCTGGGGAGCTTCAACCTGCGGCGAGAGGCGGTGGCCGCCGATTTCGCTGCCATGGAGAGCGGGCGCTGGCGGTGGTCGGCCGGCGCCGAAGTCTCTCACCGCGACTTCCGCAGCGTGATTCCGGGAACGACGTTGACTCCGAATCTTCTAGCCAAGGGCTACCAGCTCAAGCAACTCACGCAGGTGCAAGCCGCACTCTGGCGTTTGCCGGAGCGAAGATTGACTCTCGAAGGTGGAGCTTCATCGCAGGCGGGGCGCATCTGGTCACTACCTTCACATTCCTTTGAGAAACTCCAAGGTTCGTTGCGTTTGCACTGGCTCCCGCAATCCCAGGGCGACGACTACGAAATACAACATCAGGTCAGGGCAGGCAAGACGTGGGGAGAAGTTCCGTTCGACGAGCTGTTTGTCCTTGGGCTCGAACGTGACAACGATCTCGAGATGCGCGGGCATATCGGGACCCGGGACGGCAGGAAGGGCAGCGCTCCCCTCGGTCGAAATTATTTTTTGTCCAATTGGGAAGCCGACAAGAACGTGTATCGCAACGGAATCTTCACCGTGAAGCTTGGTCCGTTTCTCGATACTGGCAAAATTACGGACGCCTCGACTGCGCTGGGCTCGCAGAAATGGCTATGGGATTTAGGCGCGCAAGCGAAGGTCCGCGTCTTTGGGGTTGGCTTCGCATTTTCCTACGGCAAGGACCTGCGGTCGGGGAACAATGCTTTTTATGTCTCGGTGCACTAACGTAGTTGTCACTGTGGAGGTCCCGAACCCAGTAGGGTGGGTCTTCCGATCTCACCCGACCATCCTGAACGAAATCAGAGAATGCCCCAGCGTGCGTCCGAGGCATCCCACCCTTGCAAAGTACGCAAGGAGGCACCCGGCTGAATGCTTCTTTCAACTGACCCTCTACCCGGTAAAGGGTGCCGACGGAATTGCGCAAGATGATCGCGTTATAATGGGGCGCTATGAAAACCACAAGATTGCCCGCTTCTGCCATTGCATTGTGTTTGCCGGTCCTCGCTCTGTCGATCATGAGTGGAGCCAAAACCACAGTCGAACTGAAAGACGCTCAAGGCAAGAGCGTAGGAACGGCGGTGTTAATGAGTAAGTCCGGCAAGGGCGCGTCTTCGGGAGTGGTCATCAGGGCGACCCTGCACGACCTGCCGCCCGGAATGCACGCCTTCCACTTCCATGCGAAGGCGCAGTGCGATGCGCCGGATTTTAAGTCGGCTGGCCCGCATTTCAATCCGGATGGAAAGAAGCATGGCCTGGAGAATCCTGAAGGCCACCATGCCGGCGACATGAACAACTTCAGCGTAAGCACCAAAGGCCGAGCCAAGGTGAAGGTCGTCAACAAGGACGTAACCCTGGGCGACGACAGCCATTCCCTGTTCAGCAACGGCGGCACGGCACTCATGATTCACGCCAAAGCGGATGATATGAAGACCGATCCGGCCGGAAACGCTGGGGACCGTATCGCCTGCGGCGTCATCACAAAATAAGCGGGATAGCACAGTTTGAACAGGTTATGCACAACCGGCGGGCTCAAATATACGGTAAAGACCGTATGGACCCTGTAGGTTTAGGGAGGACGACGCATGTTCTCCCCCCGCGTCCGACGCTGGCACTCAGTCATAGTTTCCCTCCACTTGCCACTGCCCGGTGAGCAAATCCCGGACCAGGCGATAGAGTGTGATGCCGGTCGCTTCCTGCAAAGCGACATCCCACTCGTCGCGGGCCCATCCTTCCTGCTCCCACCAGTCTCCAGAGGTGCGCCAGGGGCCGGCAGCCCATAGGATTTCTCCACAAATTTCCTTGCGCCGGGGACATTCGATTCGCGACGGTCTGCCTTCCTGCAAGGTCACCGTGGCCCGCAAGGGTGGACGGAAGATACGCATGGCGGTGACCGGCACTTCGTTCTGTTTTTGAGATTCCACGGGTTGGGTGTTCCGCGATGCCTTTGTTTTGCGAGCCTGT
This sequence comes from Terriglobia bacterium, assembly GCA_963816865.1. Classification (GTDB taxonomy): domain Bacteria; phylum Acidobacteriota; class Terriglobia; order Terriglobales; family Acidobacteriaceae; genus JAIQFF01. Next base: position 17,889 of record CAWFMU010000001.1, on the reverse strand, counting down.
TCTTCCAGGTGAGGATCAAAGCGACGCATTCGGAATGCTTCCGGACGATGACTGTCCAGCAGTTGCAGCGATCCCACTTTATTTTCGCCAACAATTCCTGCGATTCTTGCCAATGTAAGTTCGAGTTTTTCCGGCTCCGGGGAAGGAGGCAGGAACAATCCGTTCTGCGCTGCACGCGGGCGCACAGGTTCCGCCGACAATTGGACCTTTACGATGGGAGCGCCGGGTGGGTGCGAGTTCAAATCAAGTTGCAGGAGCTTGAGGAAGACTTTCGGATCCAGCAGGGGGACGGGTAAACGAAGAGTGCGGTGGAAATTTTGTCGAGCTTGCGCTCGACTGGGGGCGCCCGTCCCTATATGGGCTGAGGCGCTGCATTCCAGGGTCAAGTCCAGGTTCAACTCCTGTGTGGCTAAGGCGCGCGCGCCCAGGCGGGCGCATATCTGGTCCAGCAGCCGGGCCAGCAGAAATGCCAGCGGCTCCAGCAGCACCAGGGGATATTCCAACTCGATTGCCTCTGCGAAAACCAGCGGCGGCTCGATCGGAACCAGCGATCTTGAACTGCAGCCGCGCGCCAACTGTTGCAGGCGAATGCCCTCTTGTCCCAGGCGCTCGCTCAGGGCGATTTCCGGCAGCGCAGCCAGGGCGCGAAAATTTCGAATGCCCCAGCGCTCCAGTATTTCAAGCGACTCGAGATCGCGACCTCCTGTAAACAGCACCTCCAGGGGAAGATTGCTCAACTGCTCGGCTTCCCTTCCCGGAGGAATCACGACTACTCCGGAAAATCCGTGAGCAGCGAGCAAGGCCGTATCCGGCTTGGAAGCGACGGCAACGTTGGTTTCGAGGCCAAGGGCGGAAGCGCGGCGCGCCACGTCCCGCGCAATCTTTGGCAGCGGACCGAAAAGCGGCTCCATGCCGGCCAGGTCCAGCAGGACAGTGTCACAACCCACATCTTCCACTCGCGGCGAAAATGACTGGGCGCAATCGAGCAGCGCGGCGTGGGCGGCGGACTCCTGTAATAAAGAGCGCGGACGCAACACCAGATCCGGGCAGGCTTCCACCTGAAGCTTCGTCATTCCTGTCGAAACTCCAGCGCGACGGGCCTTTTCGTTCAAAGCAAAAACCGTCTGCAGCGGAGCTTTGCCTTCGAGCACGGCCAGGGCCTGTGCGCGCAAGTCGGGTTCAGCCCGCAGCAGGGCCTCCACTGGAAAGTCAGGAACGAAGATGCAGGCGAAGGCAGTCATGAGCCAGTCGTCAGTCGTCGGTCTTCAGTCGTCAGAGAAAAGCTGTCAGCTCTCAATGTGTAGCGCCGACATCCCGCCGGCTGTCGCGAGGGCGTCTCGCCCTCGCAAAGTGTGAAAACCTTAGGCAATTCGCACTGCTTTCGTGACGAACGCCGCAGTAATGGATTGCACCGGTTTTCGCTGCATGCGCGAACGCAGCAGCTCTCCTTCAACCTGCAATCCATCCAAAAGCTGCGCGTGCGCCGGCCCAATTTTTTCTTGAGCTGAAAGCTGATAGCTGGGAGCTGACGGCTTCAGTCGGATCAGCAGAGAAGCGCAAGTCTGCGCGCAGGGCGCCTGGGCCACGACCAACAACACGGTGGCGGTGGGTTCGACGGCGCGCTGAAAGCGGAACCAGGAAGCCAGCGGAATACGACGTGCCGCCGAGTCCGGGACATCGCCCAGATCAATCGCCACCAGGCCAAAGCCTCCGCTTTGCAGGAGCAGATCAGTGACGCGCAGAGCCTGCTCGAGCCGGGCATCGGACATCGGACCTCGGACATCAGACTTTGAAGTCGGAGGTCTGAGGTCCGAAGTCGGAGGTCTGAAGTCCGAAGTCCGGGCACACCGGATCCACAGCAATCTTTCCAGTTCAACTCCGGTCGCTGCTGCCGAGGCAGCATCGAGCGAATCCGTGGCGTCCACCAGGGCGCATACTTCCTGACGGCGGGTAGCTGCGGCCAGCGCGGACAGCAACACGCTGGTGCGTCCGGAAGAGGCTGGTCCACAAATTTCGCTCAGACATCCTCGCGGCAACCCGCCGGCCAGTTCATCAATCTCGCGAATTCCGCTGGAGACCATTTCCGGCGTGGGCCGCACCTCAAGCCGCGATGCCGCAGTCACGCCCGCCAGCTTGGGCAATGCCGCCAGACGTTGTAAAACCAGCGCCGGCTCCTTCTTCGCAACAAAGACAACAGCACCGCCCAAGGGAGCGGAAAAAGCCAGGGAAGACATTCAGAGACCTCAATATTTTCAGGGAACGCCGAGGCGGCTGGCCGAGGCTGCGAATTGCATATTCGCTTTTTATTCGCTATTGGATATTTAGCTCCCGGAGGGAAAGATTGTCAAGAGGGAAGGTATTGCGTAATGGTGCAGTTTGAACAAGCGCCAACTCATCATCTCTGGCTGCCACCAGGTGTCATCCTTAGCGCAGTCTTTCGTCCCGCGAAGTGATAAAGAAGAAGCGAGAAGAAAGCGAGCGAAGAACCTGAGCATTCCACCCCACAGCTGGAATCTTCGCATGATCACTTTGTTATAATGACTGCTCTCCAGGGGCGCTATCGTCTAGGGGTTAGGACGGAAGATTCTCAATCTTCAAACACGGGTTCGATTCCCGTTAGCGCTACCAAACTACTCCTGCAATTTTCTGTTGCCCAAGCCCTCGAAGAAAAAGTGGTAAACATTTTCCACTGTAGCGAATCGCGTCCCATTTTTTGCCGCTAATTGATTGCTGTACAGGAGCTTAGCGATGGCATCCCCCTTGCAGTCATAGGTTGCGGAGGCCGTTCCTGTGAAGATTTCGGTTCGGGGTGTCATTCTGGTGTTGATCGGAGTGCTGGGGTGCAGCGCTTGCGGCGGAGGCAGCATGTCGCCTGCTCCGGCGCGCACATCTTCGATCGCTTCAACCGGCTCGGACCCCATGACCGTCACCTTCTCGGCTCACGGCGGATATTCCTGTACGACCGGCTCCAGCACTGATTTCTGCCCTGGCGAAGAGTTCGACAAACTGGCGCTCATTCCAGGTAAAAGCGGCGGCATCACGATTACGCGGATCACATTCCTTTACACGGTCGGTGATCCAATGTTGAATGCGGAAAACTTTCCTCCCGGGCCGCGGCCGCAGGTGGCGTTGTCGTGTACGACTCCGCCTTCCATCAGCATTGGAGCGCCCGGCAGTCCGGCATACAGCCTGAATTTGAAGTCGGGCGGAAGCGCGAACTATCCTGGGGATGCGAACCCTGCGTTCAACGATAGCGGACCCATTGCCGTACATCTGAACAGCACGACAGAAGTGTATTACGGCTACGGAAATCCCCTGGACACGGTCAATCCACCGAACTACGGCTGCTGGTACGGCGAAAACGATGGCGCCGTTCAGGGCAATCTCACGATTCAGTACACAACTCCGTAAATTACCCGGCAGTGACGGCGCAGTACTAATGGCCGGCGCACCCGCGGATCAAGCAATAGGCAGTGCTCGACGGGGCGATGACACCCGTCCTCCGACCCAAAGAGAGTGCATTTGTTTCCTACCGGTAGCCTGCAAATTACTCTTTTCCGGACGCTTACGACCCTCGAGTTGCAGGCTTTTGAACAATAGCGGAGCTTATCCGGCCGATTCTGGGTATTTGCCTTCCCCAGACGGTACGGCCGTGCACTAACAGATCCCTTTTTGTGCAAATCTCTTCACACTTTTCCCCTTAGGGCGGGCCGCTTCAATGATTCCACGATGCTCCCGGTTTGGCAGGCGGCGTGCACTATAGAAGATCTCCAACGCTCTCTAGTAGTAGTTACTCCCCCCGAGCTTTGAATCACAGATTTTTATTGAGGAGCACTTGAAAGATACCAACGTCAGTGTGGTTCGCCATCGTCATCGCCGACCCAGCCGAAAGAGCGCCGCGACCAAGTTACTGGTGGCGCTGTTATTTGCGGCGACGGCAGCTATAACCTGGCAGTTTGCCCGGCAGCAACCAGCTTCGAACCTGTCGTACGTGCGTCCGGATTTTAAAGGGATCAAGTTGAACGATGCCGACCCGGCGCTGTCGGCAGATCGTTCATACTCGTCGCTCTTAGACTCTCGTCCCGGCCGCCCGGTGTATCTGCACTCGGTGATTCCTGGAGGAGTCGCGAGTGCCGAAGAATTGCGGCAGGCGATGGAGCACGATCCGGTAGTGGCACAACAGTTCGCGGGTTTTGATTTTCAACGTGCCCACCTGGTGCAGGTTTCCGAGAAGCAGTCGATGCATGTGGCCTATCGCATGGGGCAGAAAGTTTACTGGACGCGAAAGAAGATTGCGCTGCATCCGGGGGAAACTCTTATCAGCGATGGAAAAATTGTGGCGCGTACCCGCTGCGGAAATCGGATCGCCATGACCCCGCTAGGTCCGCCGGCGCTGACCGAGCCCGCGGACGCAGATCTCAATCAGCCCCTTTTTGCCAATGACATGGTGACGCCCGCGGCCGACCCGCAACCCGAGGCCTACGCAGCGGTCATTCCGATGGCGACGCCAATCGGAGCGAATGCTCTACAACCGGCCAAACGGAAGATTCCATTTTTCATTCTGCCGTTTTTTGGTTTGCCCGGCACGGGTGGCGGTGGTTCCTCCCACACGCCATTGGCGGTTACTCCTGAACCTGGAACTCTAATGCTGTTTTCCAGTGGCTTGGCGGGCGTCCTCTGGAAGTTGGGCAAGTCGGGGCGGAAACGCTAGATGCAAAGTCTCGGCTGGTCCAGGCCCAGTTTTTCCAAACGCGGGACCCTGCTTTTCGTTCAAGCTGGAATTCTTTTTCTGCTGGCCGCGTGGCTGTACGCCCCACTTGCTCTTCGTATGGCAAGCCTGTGGTGGCGGGACCCGAATTACACCCATGGTTTTTTTGTGCCGGTGTTTTCGCTGTTCTTGATTTGGGAGCGACGCGCGAAACTGGCGGCACTTCCAATTAAGCCAGCCTGGTCGGGCCTGGTCATTCTTTTGTTTGCCCTGCTGACGCTGGTACAGAGCACGATCAAATCGGGATTCTTCCTCTACCGGCTGTCAGTCCTGCTTTTTATTGTCGGCGTCGTCGTCTTTCTGGCGGGATGGAAACACCTGGCGGCGATTTCGTTTCCTCTGGCATTTCTGATTTTGATGGTTCCTTCTTCGACCCTGGTCGAGCAGATCACTTTTCCGCTACAGATTGTCGCCTCCAAGATCGCAAGTTTCCTGCTCATGCTGGCGGGAGTACCCGCAATCCGGGAAGGCAACATCATTCTTTTGCCCAGCGCGCGGCTGGAGGTGGCGGAAGCTTGCAGCGGAATCCGATCTCTCTTTTCGCTGCTCACACTGACCATCGTTTATGCATATCTGGCGGAAGCGAAAATGGGAGCGCGGGTGCTGCTGGCGATCTTGGCGGTGCCAATTGCCGTCTTCGCTAACGCTCTGCGCATCGCTTTCACTGGCCTGGTGGTGGAAGGCTGGGGTGTGGAACGGGCGGAGGGGACGATCCACGCGCTTTCAGGGTGGCTGGTTTTCGTGGCTTCCCTGGCACTGATTTTCGTGCTTCACCGGCTGGTGCAGATTCTGTGGCTGGGCCGGAGCGAAGCCGCAGTGCGGGAGGAATACGCGTGATCTCGAGAAATGCGCGGGTCACGATCATTGTGCTGTTGCTGGCGGGAACGGCTATGTTCCTGCGAGCTCTCGATCGCAAGCAGTCTGTTTCGCCCCGAACCGCGCTGGCCTCGTTTCCGCTCGCATTGCAGAGTTGGGCGGGGACGGACATTCCAATTCCAGCCGAAACCCGGAAGAGTCTCGGGACGGGGGAGTTCCTGCAGCGGACGTACAAGGACCCGGTCAACGGCGGAGCTTACGTTGATCTGTACGTCGCATACATTCCGGACCAGCAAGCCTTGTTCCGCCACCTGCCGCAAGTCTGTCTGGAGGGTTCGGGCTGGTCGCCGGTGAAGTCGGGGACAACCACGATTGCGTTTCCCGGGGATGCCCCCTTCGCCGCGAATCGGTACCTGATTGCCAAAGGAGACGACCGTCAACTCGTCGTGTTCTGGTACTCGGTCCGCGGGCGTCGGGTCGCCACCCAGGACTGGATGAATGCTTATCTCGCATTCGATTCGCTCCGATTGAGCCGCAGTGACAATGCGATGATTCGAATGAATACCGAATTGCTGCCTGGAGAAAAGCCGGAAGATGCTGAACGCCGGCTGCTCTCGTTTGCGGGGCTGGTAAACCCGGTGCTTAAGAACTACGCTCCGCTCTAAGAATCAATTGCTCCCTTTCAGATATTTATCAAACCACTCGACCGAGCGCCGGATCGAGTCAATCTGATTTTCGCGCTTTTCGAAGCCGTGGCCCTCGTTGGCGTAGTAGTGCGCATCCACAACTTTCCCGTCTTTCTTAAGCAGTTCGACGACCTGTTGTGCTTCCTCTTTGGGAACGCGAGGATCGTTGTCCCCTTGCAAGACCAGCAGCGGGGCCTTCACATTGTGAATATAGGTGATGGGAGAAGCCGCATCGTAGGTGGCGCGATCTTTCACGGGATCGCCCAGCAGGCTTTTCTCATACTCCTGCAGCATCGCGTCCTCATGTTGCAGCATGGTCATCCAGTTGATGATGCCGAAGAGTTCGACGCCTGCCGCCCACACATCTGGAGACCGGCCGATGGCCATCAGGGTCATGAATCCGCCGTAGGAGCCGCCGGTGATCCCGATCTTTTTCGGATTTACATAGCCCGTGGCTTCGAGAAACTTCGCGGCGTATACCTCATCCTGGAGATCTCCACCGCCCAGGTCTTTGTAGTTGGCCTTCTGAAACTCGATGCCGTAGCCGGTCGAGCCTCGAACGTTGGGGGCGATGCACACATATCCGCGCGAGACGAAGGCCGCGATGCGCGGGCTCCAGTAGTCCTGGGATTGACCGGTCGGGCCGCCATGAGGCAAGACCAGCGCGGGATTCGAGCCGTCGCGTTTAAGGTTGAAAGGCACCCACAGCAACGCGCTGATGGTTTTTCCGTCGAATGACTTGTAGCTTACGATTTGCGAGGGCGGCCGTGGGGCGGAATTCAAACTGGCAATGACGGAGTAGGTAAGCTGTTTCGGTTTCCGCGAGGCCAAGTCGTAAACCCAGAAGTCAGCCGGCTCGACCGAACTCTCGTGCGACAGCAGCAGGCGATTTCCAGAAGGTGAAAACGAGCTCGGGTATGCGGCAAAGCCGTTTACGCCGCCTCCGATCGGAATTTTATCGGACTTTGTGGTGGCCGTGTCGCCGAGATATATGTCGGAGCGACCGTCCGCGTTGATTGCGTATGTGAACTGCTTGCCGTCGGGCGAGAAGTCTCCCGCACTGGCTTCCCACTTTGTGTCGGTGACCCAGGTGATCTTCTTGGTCGCGACATCCAGGAGAGCGACGTTCCGGTAGCCACTCTTTGCATCGGATGTGATTAAAAGCGTCTTTCCATCTTGAGATATGGAAGAAACCGTGTTGAGCGCCTTTCCCTGATGCGGAGTCAAATTAGTCGCGCTTCCACTTGCAATATCAATTGCGTAAATGTCGGCGTCGGTAAAGCTGACCTCCAGGCGGTTGGCATAGAGAATTTTTCCGTCGGGGCTCCAGGCCGCTGATTGCCACAGGTGGTTCGCGGTGCTTTCGTGAGTGAGCAACGTGACCTTGCGCGTGGCCCAGTCCATCAGGGCAACGTTGTACACAGTTGCGTCCTTGGGCTTGTGGTTCAGGGCGACAGTCTTGCCATCAGGCGACCAGCGCGGGCCTTCCTCGCGAATCTCGGGAGTGTTGGTCAGATTGATCACTTCACCGCCTTCACTCGGAATAGCGAAGATGTCCCACAGTTCGTTGCCGGCCGTGTCCTGCTGGAAGAGGATCCACTTGCCGTCAGGAGACCAGGTCTCGCTGTACTGCCTCTCGTCGGACTGTGCCAACTGAATCGGCCATCCGCCGTTGCTGCTTACCTTCCACAGATTCGATCGCCCCGAAATGTCGGTGGTGAACACGATGTCGTTGCCGTCCGGAGACCACGATGCGCTGGAAACGGAGCGGGTGAAATAGAGATCGTCAATCGGAATGGGACGGGCATTTGGATTGGTCGCCGAGGTGATTGTTTTGGCGTCGGTGATTTGGCGCGTATCCGGGCCGGTCGACTGGGCAAAAATCTGTATAGAGATAAAAACAAAAAAGAGGGAAACGCAGGCAGTTCGCATTGGGACCTCATCGAAAGCGTCGTGCTGGTAGCGCTTGTGTAATCCGCGGTGGAAATTGTACACCGGGGATGGTTGACGCCTGCGCCAGGGAATCTGGGGAGCCGCGAAGCGGCGTTGAAGAATGTAGCCCACGGCGTAAGCCGTGGGTCGAAGCCGGGATACAAGTGAGCCCCAACGGGGCGAAAGAGCTATCTCTCTCTCGCCCGTGGCGCATACGTCGCCCGCTTCTTCCGCCTCTCCGGGGGCTGGGATATTTCCTTGTAGCTAACCCACGGCTTACGCCGTGGGCTATATTCTGCGCGCCGCTTTCGCGGCTCCTTCTTGGTTGAGGCTCTTTGAGCGGACTATTTGGGTTTGGCTGGCTGGACGATCCCGCTGCCTTCGCGAATTGTCAGTATCTGGTTGGCTCTCACCTGAGTGAAGCGTTCGATCTTCTGCGTGGTCGGCCACTTGACCTCGATGAGATCCACGGTCTGGGCTTTCCCGAGGCCGAAGTGCAGGCGCAGCTCGGATTGCGACATAACACTCGTGCCGCTGTGGACTTCATCCATCTGCGAATGGTTGCCGGTGACCACACGCACACGGGCGCCGATGGCGGTGCGGTTGCACCTGGTGCCGATCAGTTTGATCTTGATCCAGTTTTGCAGATTACCGCCGTCGTTGCGCAGCAGCGAAGGCAGGTCATTCATGTTCAAAATCAGCGCGTCGACATCGCCATCGTTGTCGTAGTCTCCGAAAGCTGCGCCACGACTGGAGAAGCGCTCACTGATGCCGGGCCCCGCCTGGGATGAGACATCCTTGAATTTCCCGTTGCCCAGGTTCTTGTAAAGCAGCCGCGGGTTCTTGAAGGTCTGACCAATGTCGCGGCTTTCAATCTCCGGATACACATGGCCGTTGACCTGCATGAGGTCGGTCCAGCCGTCGTTGTCGTAGTCGAGGAAGCCGCAGCCCCAGGCGACGTATTGGTTATTGATGCCGATGCCGGATGCAAACGTGACGTCGGTGAACGTTCCATCGCCGTTGTTGTGATAGAGATTGCAGGTGTCGTCGGCGAAGTTGGTTTTGAAAATGTCCAGCCAGCCGTCGCAATCATAATCACCGACTGCCACGCCCATGCCGGCCTGCTCGTGGCCATTCTCGCTGTAGGCGCATCCGGCGATGACCGCGATGTCGGTGAAAGTTCCATCGTGGTTGTTGTGGAACAGGATGCTGGGTTCTGAATCCACCGCCACATAAATGTCCGGCCAGCCGTCGTTGTCGAAATCGTACGAGACCGCGGTAATGGAATAGCGCGGGCCGGGCTTCAGGATGCCCGACTTTTCGGAAACGTCGGTAAAAGTTCCGTCACCGTTGTTGTGATAAAGAACGTTGGTATCACCAGGGAGACCCCGCGGTCCGCACATGACGGGGATGCCCTTCCACTGACAAAGCGGATCGTCGGCCGAAGGCGCTTTCGCCGGATCGAGACGAATGTAGTTGCAGACGAATAAATCGAGGTTCCCGTCGCGGTCGTAGTCGAGCCAGGTGCATCCGGCTCCCCAGCGGAATTGCTCGTCGTAAACCTTGGCCTTACGGGTGACATCGGTGAAAGTTCCGTCGCCGTTGTTGTGGAACAGGGTGTTGTGTCCCCAGAAGCAGCAAAACAAGTCGTCCCATCCGTCGTTGTCGTAGTCGCCGACACAGACGCCGGTTTGCCATCCGGTGCGAGCGAGGCCGGATTTATCAGTGACGTCGGTGAAGGTTCCGTCGCGGTTGTTTTTGTAGAGATGCGAGGTCGGAGCCTTGCCGGGCGGCCAGTTGGCATCGAGGCGTGTGCCGTTGGTTAAATAAATGTCCAGCCATCCGTCGTTGTCGTAATCGAAAAAGGCCAGCCCGCTGCCTTTGGCTTCGATGATGTAACGCTTGTGATCGACCGCGCCCCACACGTTGGGAGAGTTCAGGCCGGCTTCGCGGGCTACATCTACGAAAGTGACTGGCGAAGTTGGCGTGGGATTGGCGACGGCTGCCTGGAGGACTGTCGAGTTCCTCCACCTCCACAGTGGAGTGGTGAACGCGTCCATCAGCGTGCTGCCGAGGACGACCAGGGAGGAGCCCAAAAAATGGCGTCGCGGAAAATTCATAAAAAAGCAGTCGTCAGTTTTCGGTCGTCAGTTGTCAGAAAAAGCGGTTTCGATGACGACTGACGATCGACAACTTCTCATTTGCTCGGCACCTTGGGGAATTTGTGCGGTACGATTCCCGTGCCTTCTTTGATAGCGATGATCTGATCAATAGGGACATTCGTCAGATGGTCAACTTGTCCGCTGGGCCAGGTAATGTCGAGAGAATCGATTTTGGTGCGCTTGCCCAATCCGAACTGGATGCGAGGGTCGCTCGCCGACATGTAACTCATGCCACCCTTCGCCTGTTCGACATGCACGAAGCCTTCCGACGTCAGCTTTAACGAAGCGCCGATTCCGTCTCGATTGGAGCGGGTTCCGATCAACAGGACTTCCAGCCAGTGGTTGGCATTTCCACCGTCGTTGCGTAGAAGTGACGGATAGTCGCCGCGGTTGTTGATGGCGATGTCGATGTCGCCATCGTTGTCGAAGTCGGCGGTGGCCAGGCCCCGCCCGGCGATGGGATGCATGAAGTCAGGGCCCAGTGACTCCGACGCTTTTTCGAACTGACCCTTTCCCAGGTTGCGGAACATGAGCAGAGGTTCCTTGTAACTCACTTCACTGTGATAGAGCTGGATGTTGTCCAGCATGGCGCCGTTCAGTTGCAGGATATCGGTCCAGCCGTCGTTATCGTAATCCAGAAATTTCATGGCCACGCCGCTGAGCAGCACGGCCTTGTTTCCGATGCCGGAGTGAAAGGTGTCGTCAAGGAACGTACCATCGCGGTTGTTGTGGTAGAGGCGGTTCAATTCGAAATCCAGATGAGTTACATAGACGTCCTGCCAGCCGTCACCGTCAACATCCGCGGCGTCGATGCCCATCCCTGCTTCATAGCGGCCGTCTTCGCTCGCCGCCATGCCAGAGACAAGTGATACGTCCTCAAAAGTTCCGTTGTGCTTGTTGATAAACAAAAAATTAGGCCAGGTGTCGTTGGCGATGGCAATGTCGGTCCAGCCGTCGTTGTTGAAGTCGGCCAGTACTACGCCCATGCCCTTGGACTCGGGCTTGCCCACGCCAGACGCGTCGCTCACGTCAGTAAACGTGCCGTCATGATTGTTGTGGTAGAGCTTGGTCTTCTGTCCTTTGTAGTTGCCGGGATGGCAGTAGGAGCGGTAACCGGGCCCGCGCTCGCCGCACCACATGTTGTTCCTGGGTGACCACTCGATGTAGTTGGTGACCAGCAGGTCGAGCCATCCGTCTTTGTCGTAGTCAAACCATCCCGCGCTGGTGGACCATCCGCCGCCGTCCGCAACGCCGGCTTTGGCGGTAACGTCGGTAAACGTTCCGTCGCCGTTGTTGTGATAAAGGATGGCGCTGCCATAGCCGGTCACGTAAAGATCGGGATACCCATCGTTGTCGAAATCTCCGACCGCCACGCCCTGGCCGTAGTGTCCCTTGCCTCCGACGCCGGCTTTTTCCGTGACGTCGGTAAACGTTCCGTCGCCGTTGTTGTGATAAAGCGCGCTGCGCAAGGGTTGCGGTGGTTTGTAAATATCGGTAGCGGCCGATTGGACGAAATACAGGTCCATCAGCCCGTCCTGGTCATAGTCAATCCAGGCGACCCCGGTGCCCATGGTTTCAAGATAATACTTTTCATCGCTGGCGGTAGCGTCTTGAAGAAAAGTGATTCCGGCGGCTTGCCGAACGTCAGTGTAGCGGACGGGAATGCGGGCATCAGGTGTCTTCGGAGCCGGTGCGAAGGCCATCATGGTGACGGCCATTCCGATCACCGCGCTCAGCGCGAGAATTACGCCGAGACCCTTACTCGTTTTCGATTTCTTCCGCATTCTCGTTATATTTCCCGTAGGTTTCAGAGGGTCCTGTCAGCCAGCGATAGCGCCAGTTGAAGCAACTGCTGCCGGGCCGCCATCGACATGGGTTCCTGCGCGGAAGAAGGTTTTGCCGGGGTGCGAGACAGGACTTCTTCAATCCGATTCACGTCCAGCCCGCCGGCGCTGCTGCCTTTGAAACGATCCAGAACTTCGCGGGCTTTGGCGATTTGTCCGGTTTGAAAATAAAAAACGCCGAGCGTGGAGTAACTTCCGGGCCATTCGGGCAACAGTTCCACGGCACGCTCCAGGCGTTCGGCGGCTTGCGCCGTGTTGCCTTCGAGCACCGACACGATGCCCATACCCCAGAGTATTTTGCCGGAACCCGGAATTCGGGCCAGGCCTCTCTGCAATGTCTCTTTCGCGCCGGCGATATTCTTTTCGCGGAGCTGCACCAGAGTAAGGGAGAGGTAATACTGGTCGTTATCAGGATTCCTGGCGATCGCATCCCGGAAGATTTCCGCAGCCCGCGAAGCCTCGCCAAGATGGGCGTGGATGTCCCCAAGCAGAGCCAGAAAGGCGGCGTCCTGCTGACCTGTCGCCGAGACTTGCTGGGCGGCTTCGAGCGCCTGGGCGTAGAGGCCTTTGCGAAAGTACGCGTCAGCCAGGTCGAACTTCACATCATCGGAGTCAGGATTGGCATGCAGCGCCGCCTGGAAATGCGGGATGGCATCGTCGTACAAACGAAAACGGGCGAGCAGCACGCCCACTCCGGTCTGGGTGCGAAAGTCGCCCGCGCTTATCTGGTCAAGCTGCGCGATGGTCTGTCGAGCCTCCACCAGCTTTCCAAGTTTCAGATACGCTTCGGCCAGCAAATACAAGTCTTGAGGGCGGTCTGGATGTTTCTGGATCTGTTCCGTCAGTTCGGTTAGATCGAGTTGAGTCCGCTCCTGAGGAGCAAGGTTGGAGCGGTTATCCAGGTAGTCAAAGAGATGCTGATACGGGTACGGCCCGGATGACGAGTCCTTTGAAAGAGTTTGAAATACGTTCAAGTCTCGTTGTGCGGCCTCCATCTGGTGGAGGCTCCTCTCGACCATGGCGAGTTTGTAGTATCCGGAAGAAGGGTCACGGCTTACCTTGACATATCTTCGGAGTAGCGTCGCCGCTTCTGCAAATTTCTTGTCTGCGATTCGCAGATTTGCCAACTCCAGCAACGCCTCGGAGAAATCGGGATTCGAGCGCAGCGCTGCCTGGAAAAGTTTTTCCGCGGCTGCCTGATTCCCCTGCCGTCCCTCGATATAGCCCATATTGAAGAGGCAGGAAGCGTTTTGAGGATCTAGCTTCAGACCTTGCTGAAAATATTTCCTGGCCTCATCGAACCGTCCCAGATGGCGGTAGGAGAGCCCCATGAAGACGTATGAGCGCGCCGAAGGGTCCAACTCGATCAGAGCTTTGAATTCCTCGATCGCTTTTTCCGCCTTTCCGGACATGAAATAGCTTTCGCCCAGAGCGGCGTGGAGATCGGCTCGTTTCGGCGCGAGTTTCAAACCCGATTCAAGCAGCGGGATCGCGTCTTCGAAATAGTTCTGCGACATGCTGACTCGAGCCAGCAGAAAGATGACGTCAGTATTTTCCGGGGCCAGTTTGTGCGCCCGCACGAGAAGATTGAGAGCGTCCACAACTTTGGTCTGTTCGGAAAACACTCGCGCCATCAGATAGAGGGTTTCGGGTGAATCGGGTTTCAGTTTCAGCGCCCGGTTCAAAACCACTTCGGCTTTCTTGTACTCGCCACTCTGAAGATAGACCTCACCCAGGTTATAAAGAATCTCGAACGTTTCCGGCTGTAGCGCGCTGGCCTTCTCCAACTCAAGCTGGCCTGCCGGATACTGTCTTTCCGTGACCAGCAACACGCCCAGAGTGAAGTGCAGTTGAACGTTGTCTTTATTCTGGGCTGAAAGCTCACGGGCCAGCTTCAAACCTTCCGCGGTCCGACCGGCCTGGAGGTAGGCTCGGATCAGGTTGAAGCGAGTCCCGATATCCGCGGGACGAACTCGCTGCAGATGGACAATAGCCTCAGCCGGCGAGCGCCTGGCCATCAGGACCAGTCCGAGATTGTAGTTGGCCTCACGGTTGGTGGGATCAAGGCGCAGTACCTGGCCAAACTCTTTCTCCGCGAGATCGAATTTTTCCTGCGCGACGAATACGTTCCCGAGATTGTTGTGAGTCCGAGTGGAATTGGGATCGAGCGTCAGCGCATGCTGCAGTGTCTTCTCGGCGTTGTCGTAATCTTTTTCGCTGCTGTAAACGATCCCCAGCAAGTTGTAACCCTCCACACTGGAGGGATCCAGTTTGAGTTGCTCCTCTATCTTCTGTTTGGCTTCCTCAATCGACCCCTGGCGCAGCAGAGTTTCCGCTTCCATGAAGGGCGACGGGACTTTCGAAACTGGCCGCGGATTACTCCGGGCAGGGCTTGACTGCTGCGCGGCCGATCCTCCCGCCAGGATGAAAATAAGGGCCAGTCCAAGGATTCGGGACAGTCCTCGCCTGCGGGCCGCGTTCCCGAGGGGATGCTGAAGTGGATTGCCGATGACCATTTCCAGGTATATCTCCGCGGGCACTTTGATTGCGGGCATCAAAGGGTCAATGTAGCATTTCCAGCCCCTGCTGGGCCATCTTGTGCTGCGGCTGTTGCCGCAACAGCGCGAGCAATACCTCTCTCGCCTTGTCTTTGTCCTTCATGATGACGTACAGGCGGGCCAGATTGAGATAGGCCTGGTCGAAATTCGGCGCGACCTGGATGCAAGTCGCGAATCTCTGCTCCGCTTCCGGATAGCGCTCCGCTTGAACAAAGAGTACGCCCAGGTTGTTGAGCGCGTCGGGATAGTCCGGACGCAGGCTCACAGCCCTTTCGAGATACTGCAGAGCGCTCTCGGACTGGCCTTGCCGAGCGTAGAGCATTCCGAGGTTGTAGTTGACTTCCGCATCGTCAGGTTCGATTTCGTGAGCGCGGTTCAGGAGTTTTTCCGCTTCCGTAAAGTTTCCCTGACGCCGATAGAGGTTTCCAAGATTCAGGAGTGCGATGGTGTAGGTCGGCCGCTGTTGCAATGACTGCTGAAAATTGCGAATGGCTTCGTCCGCTTGATTATCGTGGGCGGCGACCATGCCCAGATTATTCCAGGCCTCCGGATAGTCGGGACGCAGCTTCACCGTTCGCTCGAGATATTGCCGTGCATTCACAAAGTCGTTTCTCCGGAGAAAGAGCGTTCCCAGGTTGTAATGAGCTTCGGGATTGTCAGGCTTGGCGGCAATGACCTGTTGGAAGGACGACTCTGCCTGTTCCAGATAGCCGTGCTGAAAGAAGGACACTCCATAGGTAAAGTCGTTGCGTTGGAACGTACTCTGGAAGAGGGTTCCGGCGAACGGCAACGCGGCTCGTACCCGATCGGCCGGACTGATCGGGACGGATTTCACGTCTTCCACCAGGCGTTCGGGATTCACCGGCCCCTGATACACCTTGACGATCATGCCGTCCTTATTGAGCAGGAACGATGTAGGGAGAGGCAGATCACGGCGCCGGTCAAAGAGATAGCGATAGACAATGTTGTAGACGCCGGCCACATCCGGCGTCGCGAGCAGTGACGAGAAAGAGAATCCCTCTCTGGCCACGAATGTTTGAACCGTTGGCATGTCGCGTGGATCATCCACGTTGATGCCGACGATGCGAAGACCGGTGGAGGCGAGAGATGACCGGGACTGCCGTAGCAGCCGCATCTGTTCGCCGCAAGACGGAGAAGCAGTGGACCAGAAGTTCAAGAACACGAAGCTGCCGCGCAGTGATGCCAGGTTCCACGTCTTGCCTGCCGGGTCAGGCAACGAAAAGTCAGGAGCGCTTAAGGGCTCGATGAGCCAGGTCTCGACCGATGCTGGCAAAGGCTCCAGTTTCTGACGGTCGCCGGCGCGCGCATAAGAAGGAGGCGGAGCCGGGAAGGGTTTTGCCAGAAATTTATAGGAGCCTTCCTGAATCTCGACGCGCCGGTCCACCGGCAGGTTCTCGAAGGTTTGATTGAGGCCGCTGGGCCAGTGAACCGTGGCGCGGACCACGTTCTCAACCTCCCCGACTCCAAAGAAAAGCTCTTTGGTGTGCTGCGACAAGAATCCGGAACCGGCCTGAAGATATTTGGTCTGACGATGGCCTCCAGCTTCGACTGTTACCGCCGTGCCGATCGCATCACGATTGCTTTTTTGTCCGCGCAGGCGAAATGCGATGGAGTGGCCAATGTCTTTCATCGCATTGTGCAACACACGCAGTTGCGGTGCATTCCGGTTTTTCAGGACGATTTCGAGTTTGCCGTCGTGGTCCAGGTCGGCGAGAACAAACGAACGGCTGTCGTCGGGAAAGTCCAAACCAATTGCGCCGGAGACTTCAGAAAACGTTCCATCCCGGTTATTGGCGTAGAAAACGTTCCTCTCCGGACCGGCCCATGATGCGTCCGAGCGGACCAGTTCGTTGATGGCGTTCCATCCCTGTTCGTAGTGCGACGACGGATTGGAATTCTGCGGCGACTTTCCCACCACCTGGCGCCAGAAGAAGCTCGCGACATCACGCGGGTCAGGCCCGGAAATGTAGCCATTGGCGATGTACAGGTCCGGATAGCCATCGTGGTCGAAATCCCAGGCGTCGGAAGACCACGCCCAGCGGCCCATCTCGACTCCCGCCTGGTCGCTGACGTTTTGAAACTTACCGTTGCCGTGATTTTGATACAGGGAATTGCCGCGGGCGTGTCTGCGGTAAAGCGCGCGGATATTCTCCGGGTCTTCTTCATGGAAAATCTCTTGCTCCGACACTCGCTGACCGGCGGCGGACCACATATTCGCCACGTAGATGTCCTGGTTTCCGTCATTGTCCAAATCGCACCAGGCCGCGCTCATGCCGGCGCCGGCCTCGTCGACGCCCGCTTCCGAAGAGATTGCGGTGAAGGTTCCGTCGCCGTTGTTGCGATACAGGTTGCTGCGCCCAAAATCGTTGGCTACGTAAAGGTCGGGTGACCTGTCACCGTTGAGATCGCCCCAGGCGCAGGCGAAACTGTAGCGGTCATTTTCTACATTTAATCCTGCAGCGTCGGTTCGATCGGTGAAGGTGGCGTTGCCCTCGTTGTGCAACAGAAAGTTCGCGGGCCCATTGCGCGCGTCGAAGTAAGGAACGGGATAGTGATATTGGTCCAGGCCCACGTAATAGCTGTAGAGGCAGAAATAAATGTCGAGACGCCCGTCGCGATCGTAATCGGCGATAGCCGCGTGGGTGAAAGTTCCCTGCGGAGGCCGCGCGAACTTGAAGGCATCCGGCTTCAACGAGAATTTTCCATTTCCCTGGTTCAGAAACAGCAGAGGACCGCCGCCGCATACCACGAGGAGGTCCTGTACTCCCTTGTTTTCGAAATCGGCGAACAAGGCGCACGCCGTATCGTCGAGCACTGCGACTCCCGATTGTTCGGTCACATCTTCGAATGTTCCATCGCCGCGATTGCGATAGAGCCGGTTAGGGGAGCCCCGCGGGCTGGCATACGTACAGATCATCAAATCCGTCGCCGTCGAAATCTCCTACGGCCAGGCCGCTGTTGCCGTAAACGTCAATCCCGGACGCTCCGTCCAGGACCGTGCGCCAGTGATCCACTCCGCGAAGCATCTGATCTTTGTACGATGCCGTCTGGCCGAAAGCCTGGGCAGTGACGTCAATGAAAATTGGCTCGCGTGCGCGAGCC